>NC_011312.1:0-1200000 GCF_000196495.1 Aliivibrio salmonicida LFI1238 | reverse complement strand
CAAGCAAGTTGCAACCAGACTAATTCAATGCAGTTCTTAGAAATACCGACAACGACTTCGTCACGTTTAACCCCTTGTTGAAGTAATCCGTTCGCGTAGCGATTTATTTGAGTCGATACTTCAGCCCATGTCCAGATCGTATCACCATCTCGTAATGCGATTTCAAGCTCACGTGTTTCACTCCACTTAACCCACGGCCAAGTTGTAAATTCAGGCGTAATTAACTTTCCCATATCACCTCGAGATCGGACAGCGCTTGCATCGGTAACTCACAATGAGGCCACGGTGTGTCTAACTGCATTTTAAATAAATCGATGGTATCTAAACCAGGGATCGTATTCGGTGTTTTCCAAGCAGCAAGTCGTGCAAGTTGTGTTAGCGCTAAGCTTGATTCAATACTTGAACTGATCACAGCTTGCATTCCTAACAGGTGTGCCTGCTCAACAAGTTCAATACATTTACCGACAGAGCCAACTAACGTCGGTTTAATTACGATTGCCGCCACGCCATCTTGAGCTTTCACTTCAAAACCTTCATCACGTACGGTTTCATCCCACGCAATGGCAATTCCCGTCGCTTTAGAAAATTCAAGACTTTCTTCTGGTCTATGGCAAGGCTCTTCTAAAAACTCAATGCGAGAACGGTATTGCGGGCTAACATAATTCGCAAATTGCTCTGCTTTTTTAGGAGTCCAACCGCGATTAGCATCAAGACGTAAAGAGAGGTCGGGGATCAACTCTAAAAACATATTCGCAACCATTCCATCACGAATCGCTTCATACATTCCAACTTTAATTTTCGCGACTTTCTTACCACTCATCTCATTTAGCTTCACCACTAAATCGTCTGGATCACCAGAACATAAAGGAGCAACTTGATAATTACCAACTTCAGGTAGATTATTTTCAAGCTCAAGTAACGCCATGCTAAAACCAAAAGCAACAGAGGGACAATTGGCATCCACATCCAGAACTTCATCATTTAGCCACGCTTGAGTTAATGAGATTAAATCTTCACGTGCTTGTTCTAAATTTTCTTGGCTAAATTCAGGTAAAGGCGCAATCTCACCTTTTGCAGTGTGTTTTCCATCACTTAATTCAATGATCAACCCATCTCTTTGTTGAAGACGTTGATCACGAAGAATCACTCCACTGTCCATAGGGAGTTGATATTGATATATCTTGGCTGTTTTCATTTGTTACTCCAACCAATAAAAAGAAAAAAGAGACTCCAGAGAGCCTCTCAAACTTATCAAAATAAGTGATAGTGTCGCTTATGGATTACGAGGGAATTTATCGAAATCAGGGCGGCGTTTTTCATTAAATGCGTTACGACCTTCTTGACCTTCTTCAGTCATGTAGAACATCATTGTTGCATTACCAGCAAGTTCTTGAAGACCGGCTTGACCATCACAATCTGCATTTAATGCTGCTTTTAGACAACGTAATGCCATTGGACTATGTTGTAGCGTCTCACGACACCAGCGAACCGTTTCTTTCTCTAAATCAGCAACAGGGACGACGGTGTTTACTAAACCCATGTCTAGTGCTTCTTGAGCATCATAGAAACGACATAAGAACCAAATCTCCCGAGCTTTTTTCTGGCCTACGATACGAGCCATGTAAGATGCACCCCAACCGCCATCAAAAGAACCGACTTTAGGACCTGTTTGACCAAATTGAGCGTTCTCTGCTGCGATAGTTAAATCACACATCATATGAAGTACATGACCACCACCAACAGCGTAGCCTGCAACCGCAGCAATCACTGGTTTTGGACACGTACGAATTTGACGTTGGAAATCCAATACATTTAAGTGGTGTGTGCCGCTGTCATCACGGTAACCACCGTAATCGCCACGGATCTTCTGATCACCACCAGAACAGAAAGCCTCTTCGCCTAACCCCGTTAGAACAATAACGCCAACTTTCTCGTCATAACGAGCATCTGCTAGCGCATCCATCATCTCTTTAACCGTACCAGGACGGAATGCGTTACGTACTTGCGGACGTGCAATCGTAATTTTTGCAATGCCATCTGCAGATTTATGATATTGAATGTCTTCATATTGCGCAGTGCAATCTGTCCAATTTACTGGAGGGTAAAGTTCTTCTTCTGAAATGCCAACAGTTCTTGCCATGGGGTTATGTCCATTGTTGTAAGAATGTATTAAGTACATGTGTAAAGCGTTCGGGCTGTTCCACATGAGCGTTATGACCAGCCTGAGCAATGATTTGATACGTTAATTGACTTTGCTCAGCCAAGTGTTGAAATTTTTGACCTGCTTCACCGCAAATATAAAGCATAGGGATGGTGCAACGATGCAGCTCGTTAAGCAAATATGGTTGCTTAGCCAGTGAGGTTGATCTCAACATCATTCCAATCGAGAGTCCAAGATTATCACTTCTCTTTGCTACTAAAACTTGTCTTTGCTCAGGGTTTAGTGAAGAAAATACCTTTTGTTGGTACCAATTGTCTAAAACATCAGCAATCGGTTGTTGTTCAAATCGTTCTGCCCACATCGTGTCATTTTGCCACCGAATGTGCTTTTCTTCTTTTGAGATTAAACCAAAGTTCCCTCCTTCAACGCACAAACCTCGGAGGGTTATGTCATTAGGAAGCTGAAAAAAAGCACTCAGATACATCGCCAAACGCCCTCCTAAAGAGTAACCGACAAGCACAAACTCTTGATATGGAGAACTGTGACACTGCTCAATAATAAGCTGGCATGCTTGTTCAAACCCGGTTGACTCTTCCAATTCCACCGACTGACTTTTACCGTGTCCAGGAAGGTCAATTAATAATACAGGGTGTGATTGAGCAATGACGGAGGCTATCTGATCCCACTCTTTTATTGAGCCCAATAGTCCATGTAAAAACACCACACAAGGTTGTGTAGTGCTTTCTATGGGTTCAATCAATTTAGAATAAAGTGGCATGTTGAATGGTTTGGAATAATCGTGTTAATTCTTCGCCTGCTTGACCTGACGGTGTATTAATTTCAACTAAATGAACGCCGCCTTTTAAGCCGTCATTGATCATGGATATTGCACAGCTTAAGGTTTCGGGTTTATGGTAGGTCAACCCAAACATGGCAGCCGCGTGGCTAAACTCTAAGTGATGAGGCATACGATAGAAATCGTCTTTTTTCTTTTCATCAACAGGCAGTAAATCAAAAATACCACCACCATCATTATTTAAAACGACAACAACAATCGGCTGTGTCGCTTGTTTTAATAATGCTAATGAATTCAAATCATAAAGCAATGACGTATCACCCACTAAGCACAATAAAGGGTTCTGATTCGAAAGATGAACGCCCATTGCTGTTGCCATTAAGCCATCAATACCAGAAGCACCACGGTTGGTATAAACGGATTGCTGATTAATCTCACCAACCATATCTAATAAACGAACAATTAAACTGTTACCAATAAACCAGTCACAGTGATTTACCTTTTGGCCAACCGTCAGTGCAAAACTTAATTCAGATAATGTTTCAGTATGACAAACCATTGAGCACGTAAGCGCCAAGATATTTTGAGAGGCCACTTTTAATGACTCACTCCATTGCGTTAATGGGGCATGATCAAAGTAACAATCTCTTCCTTGTAAACGTTCTGTGTGTGCCGAACACCAATCAACAATAGAGGCATGATAACGAGTATGCTGACGGAACGTTGAATCAAGTAACTCGGGATGTATATCCACTATCCAATACTGTTGATCGTACATAGATAACCACGCACTAAGACGCTTTGATACCAAACGCGCACCAAATTGAAGCACGCACTCTACATCACCCAATAACGCTAAACAGTCTTGGTTTTGCATCCATAAATCATAATGAGCCCATTCAGAACAATAACCCGATTGAGGATCAGACAAAACAGGCCAACCTAACTCTCGCCCTAAGTCTGCAGCCGCTTGCGCCTCAACTAACGTCACTTTGCCGATGATCACGACCCCTTTCTTTTGAGCGACTTCCATCCATTGAGGAGATACAGCGACATCATAGTTTGGCGTTAATTGTTCGACATAAGGAAGCGTTGTTGTTTTCCACGCTTGAATCGGCGCTAAATACGCGAGTAAAAGGGTTTCGTCTTTTTTGCCATAAAAAGGTTCTGGAAAAGGACAGTTCACATGAATCGCCCCGCCTTGCTCTTTCTGAGTAAAGCAAGCTTGATCCAAACGACTTAATACCCATTGAGCAGGTACATTCGAACTAGGAGAAGGTAAAGAAAGAGAATGGCACACATGAGAAGAGAAAATATTATGTTGATTAATGGCTTGATTGGCTCCGCAATCGATCAATTCAACAGGGCGGTCTGCCGTTAAGAGAATAAGTTTTTCTTTGGTTAATCCAGATTCAACCACTGAAGGCAATAAATTGGCTACGGCGGTACCCGAAGTCACAATAACAGCAACAGGTTGCAGTGAAGCTTTCGCAATACCTAAGGCTAAAAACCCTAATCCACGCTCATCAAAATGCGTATGAATTGATAAGTTCTCATGCTCTGAGGCAGCAAGCGTTAATGGTGTTGAGCGAGATCCCGGAGCAATACAAACATGCTTTACTCCATTTCGAACCAATTCTTCAATAATTAATTCAGCCCAAACTTGGTTTAGCATAACTTGTTGCTCTGGTTGCATCATGCGACTTGCGACTCCGTAATTTCTGGATTCATTGTAATATCAGATTCTAATAAGGTGCATAACGTTGATGTCTTTCTATCTAATTCATCCCATTCACTGCTTGGCTCTGAACCAGGAACGATACCTGCACCAGCAAAAAGATGAAGTTTATTGCCCATAACCAATGCGCTTCGGATCGCGACACAAAACTCACTGCGTTGTTGGCTTAAAAAACCAACGGCACCACTGTACCAACCACGAGCAAAAGGTTCGTTATCAATAATAAAGTCCAATGCAGGCATGCGAGGTAACCCCGCAATAGCCGCTGTTGGCTGTAAATTATCAAGCAATTGAGAATCACTGCATTCTTGATTAATTTCAGCTGAAATTGGACGTTTTAAATGTTGAACTTTACGTAATTTAACCAGCTCAGATTTTTCAGCTACCTTCATTGAAAGACTGAATTTAGATAAGCGATTAACAATATCATCCACCACAAGACGGTTTTCATATTGGTTTTTCTTGTCAGAGATTAACCATGATGCAAGTTGATCATCTTCTTCTTCATCATGACCACGACCAATGGTTCCCGCTAACGCTTCTGTTTTTAACGCATACCCATTACGAACATATAAACGCTCAGGGGTTGAACCGATAAAACAATGTTCACTATCCAACGCCATCATAAAATGAAAACTGTGGCTATTGGCTTTACGACTCGCTTTTAAAAATTGTGCAGACGACAACGGTTGGTCAAGTGTTAGTGTTGTTTTTCGTGCTAATACCACCTTTTCAAATTGCTTATTTGAGATGGCAGTCAACGCTTTATTGACCATGTTCGACCAATCTTCTTTTTCAGGCGTATTGATCCGTTGTTGAACACGGCAATGCAACTCAGATAATGGCGTAAATTGCTCACTTAACTTATCTAACGTCGACAATAAACGAGAATTATCATCTGACAAATTGACCATGAAATGCCACGATGATTTTAAACGCGTAATTTCAACTTTAGGCAAAAAGAAAAAAGAAGACATACAACGACGGTTTCGTTCAGTACGCCCATCAAACGATCGCCCGCCCCACACTCGTTGTTGAGGCGCTAATATTTGTTGCGCCGCCTTTGGGTCAGTAAAGGTCTTCACTTGGCCTAACACCGCAACTTCTTCTTCACCATCACGAGATTGCCAATAAAACTTAGGGTAAATCGGTTGCGCTTCAAGCCAATCAATAAGTTGATCACCAACCGTCCAATCTAAGTCAATACAAATGGTATGAGATGATGTTGCTTGTGCGATTTGATGACGAATCGATTCAATGGCATCTTGAAAAGTGGACAAATTAACCTCTCCTGATCGTTTTCAGCCATCATGGCACCGTTATACACAAGCCGAATTACTTGCTATTTCCTTGTTAGATGTAGTGATTCTAGCAAAAGTGCAGCAAATAAAAAATAATTCACATCAATAGTATGTCTAAAAAATAAAACTGGTATCAAAATGTGTCTCTTTGTGAAGGCTAAATCAATCTAAATTATCCTCACCCTCCAGACGTAAATACTGCAAGAGCCATTTTTACACGATTTTTTTCTAAAAATTGTTTCTCAGTCTATAAGAAATAGTGTAATTTGGGCTTATATCGTTTTTTATATCAACAAGGTTAAACCATGCAAAATATTGCAATGTCATCAAAACTTAGCAGTGTATGCTACGACATTCGCGGTCCTGTTCTTAAACATGCTAAAAGAATGGAAGAAGAAGGGCAGAAAATTCTTAAACTAAACATTGGGAATCCCGCCCAGTTTGGTTTTGACGCCCCTGAAGAAATCCTTGTTGATGTAATTAAAAACCTACCAACCTCACAAGGTTACGGTGACTCAAAAGGCATTTATTCAGCGCGTAAAGCGGTTGTACAACACTATCAACGTCGTGGTTTATTAGATCTTGACGTCGAAGATGTGTACATCGGTAACGGGGCTTCTGAATTAATCGTAATGGCAATGCAAGCGTTACTTAACAATGGCGACGAAATGCTGGTTCCTGCTCCTGACTATCCTTTATGGACTGCGGCAGTATCGTTATCTGGTGGTAATCCTGTTCATTACTTATGTGATGAAGGTGCTGATTGGTACCCAGATCTTGACGACATCAAAAAGAAAATCACACCGAACACCAAAGGGATTGTATTAATTAACCCAAACAATCCAACCGGTGCGGTATACAGCCGTGACTTCTTATTGCAAATAGTCGAAATTGCTCGTCAAAACAATTTGATCATTTTTGCTGATGAAATTTATGACAAAGTTCTTTATGACGGCGCAATTCACACGACATTGGCGACACTAGCACCCGATTTACTTACCGTAACATTTAACGGTTTATCTAAAGCTTATCGTGTTTGTGGTTTCCGTGGTGGCTGGATGTTCTTGAATGGCCCTAAAGATCATGCTCAAGGGTATATTGCAGGTCTTGATATGTTGGCTTCAATGCGCTTATGTGCCAACGTACCAATGCAGCATGCTATTCAAACCGCATTGGGTGGTTATCAAAGTATTAATGAACTTCTGCTTCCGGGTGGTCGTTTATTGGAGCAACGTGATAAAGCGTATGAATTAATCACACAAATTCCAGGCGTGAGTTGTGTTAAGCCAAAGGGCGCAATGTACTTGTTTCCTAAACTTGATCCTAAGATGTATAAAATTAAAGATGACCAAAAATTCGTACTGGATTTCTTGATCAAAGAAAAAGTATTACTCGTTCAAGGTACCGGTTTTAACTGGCCAACACCTGATCACTTCCGTATCGTTACACTGCCTCGCGTAGATGACTTAGAAGTTGCGATCGGACGCTTAGAGCGTTTCTTACATACTTATAAGCAATAATAAATACGTACTAAACAAACGAAGGTCTGCATAATTGCAGACCTTTTTTTTATTCAAAAAAAATAACTCAACGCTCTCGCACAAAATGATTCTGAACGATGGCATTAAGAAAAACCTCATTCTTCACGAATTTGAAATTTAAGGGAGCGTTTAAATCACCAAACAGAGGCGATCCACCACCTAAAAGTACCGGAATAGTGGTAATGATCATTTCATCAATCAGATCTTCTTTTAAGAAGCTTTGAATCGTCACACCACCATCAATGTATAAATGTTCAAATCCTTGCTCATTGATACCTTTAATAACCTCTTTTAATGGGCCTTTAACTAAAAAAATTTTATCTTCGTAACCAGCAGGGACGGAGGTCATTGTATTGCTTAATACAAAAACAGGTTTGGAATACGGCCAATCGACACCAAAACCTAATACCATATCAAGCGTATTTCGTCCCATAACCATTGCATCAATACGGTCAAAATATTCTACATACCCCATCGAATTTTGATCTTGATTTGGTATTGTATGTAACCAATCAATACCGCCATTCTTATCTGCAATATATCCGTCTAAACTTGTTGCCATAAATACGCTGTTTGACATTGTAGACTCCAAGATAAGTGACTATTTTTTTGTATAAAATGCTTACGCTACACTGCCCTTTGGCGTCATATTAAAATGACGCTTAAACTCACGGCTAAATTGAGATGTACTGGTATAACCTACAAGGTGAGCAGCATCATTTACTCTTCGACCTTCCAATTGAATAAGCTCTTTCGCTTTATTCAAACGGACTTTCTTTAAATACTGCAATGGTGACTCTAGTGTCACTTTTCTGAATGCCGAATGAAACGCAGAAACACTCATGTTCGCTTCTTCAGCCAAATTCTGAACCGTAAGCCCATCAGCGTAGGATTGGTGCACTTTGTTTAAGGCTTTTGCTACACGAGCATATTGACTGTCATGATGAGCAAGGTTAAATAATACGTGTCCTTCAGGACCAGTAAGCACTCGATAAACAATCTCAGTAAGTAATGACTCTCCGAGCATTTGAGTGTCTAAATCACTGTGTAAAGCGAGCATTAAACGCTTACAGCTCTCAAGCATATCATCAGCCATTTTAACCGATATTAATCCAAAGCCGTCTTGCTCAGAATGCGCTGAAACCTGAAAATTGGCATTTTCTAATTCACTCACTAATCGATGCAGTAAGGCCGAATCAACATCAATACTTAATCCCAATAATGGTTCACCTTTTTCTGGAAAGGCTTCACACTCTAATGGCATTGGGACACCAACAACCAAATAATCATCAGGACCATAATGAACAGGTTGATTACCGATATGTATGTGCTTATGCCCACGCCCCATAACAATAATCCCTGATTGGTAAACAAATGGTTGCCGTTGATTCCCTTTGCTACTGCGATAAAACCACACTCCGGGTACTGCCGTTTCCCTGATCCCTTCAAGATCATTAAAACCATAGCTGTCGGCATAACTTTGCATTAAATCACCAAGAGATTTCATCATTTTTCCTTTATTAGACTATGATCACATCTATTTACTTCTGTTTTAAAAAATACAGCCAATTGTAGAAATAGGCAATAAAAATACAGTAATTCACCTTTCTAAAGTTACAGTTCAAGACTAATATACACTTATTGAAATAATAAGCTTTGTAAAAAACAGGGCATTCTTCTTTTGGAACCAATGAGGTACAGCAATGAAATTTTCTTATGTTAATCCTACCCAAATTCATTTTGGCCAAGGTCAAATCGCTGCCATCGCAACATCTATCCCACAAGATAAAAAAGTATTAGTCATTTATGGCGGCGGCTCTATCAAGAACAATGGCGTTTACGACCAAGTTGTTGCCGCTTTAGTTGACCACTCTTGGATTGAGTTTTCAGGCGTTGAGCCTAACCCAACGGTTGAGACATTAGATAACGCCGTTGCTATCGCAAAAGCAGAAAAGATTGATTACATTCTGGCGGTTGGTGGTGGTTCAGTTATCGACGGTTCTAAATACGTTGCCGCTGCAGCAAAATACGATGGCAATGGTTGGGATATTCTGATCGGTAAACACACCGTGACAGAAGCAATTCCACTGGGGGCTATTCTAACGCTACCAGCGACAGGTTCTGAATCTAACTCTGGTTCAGTTATTACACAAAAATCAACTCAAACAAAACTGCCTTTCATGGCAGCAGCAGTACAGCCTAAATTTGCGGTACTTGATCCTGATTCAATGAAGACGCTACCTGAACGTCAATTAATCAATGGATTAGTCGATGCATGGGTTCATACTTGTGAGCAATACCTAACAATGCCAATCGGTGCAATGGTTCAAGACGGTTATGCTGAAACCTTACTTCGTAACCTACTGACTCTTGGCGCTCAATACAATAACCGTGATAATAACGAGTGGCGTTCAAACCTAATGTGGACAGCTAACCAAGCATTAAACGGCTTAATTGGTTCTGGTGTTCCACATGACTGGGCAACACACATGATCGGTCATGAACTAACGGCTCTGTATCACGTTGATCACGCTCGTTCTCTTTCTATCATTCAACCGTCTTTACTTCGTAACCAAATTGAAGCGAAACGAGCAAAATTAGAGCAAATGGGTAAAAACGTATTTGGCCTAGAAGCGTCTGATGATTTAGCAGAACGTACAATTATTGCAATTGAAACCTTCTACCATAGCCTAAACTCACCAACTGAGTTAACAGAGCACGGTGATGATAAAGCATCAGCAATTGATACCATCATCAAACAACTTGAAGCTCATGGCATGGTTGCTTTAGGTGAGAACCAAGCAATTACTCTTGATGTATCTCGTGCAATTCTTGAAGATGCGGTGAAGTAGTTTTTACAACTGACTTAGCATCAACATAAAAAAGCCGGTTCAACTTAACAATACGGTTAGTTGAATCGGCTTTTCTCGTTGTTAACCTCAGCAAACGTATTTATGTTATTTAATTACGGTCTGTTTCTTACGTTCCCACTGCGTAATAAAGGCTACCGATGCAATAATAATCGCAGCACCTAGCCATAAACGTCCCGGAGGAGCCCATCCAAAAACCATCCAACCAGCCAAGACATTTAATGGTAATTTGGCATGGTCAAAAGGCTGTACAAAAGACGCGTCTGCCGCTGAATATGCTTTTACAATAGCCCATTGTGCCAACGCCGTCATGACACCAGCACCAAATAACAACATCCACATCGTCATATCACTGGGTACTTGCCATTCAGGTAACGCTAATAAAATATTAAACGGCGTGATCAATATCAGCAAATACACCACCATGGTTGATGGTGAATCTTTTGATGACATTTTCTTTACCATTAATGAATAGCACGCCCAAAAAAACGCAGCTCCAACAGGTAATAATGTTGCCCATGTAAAATCATCAGCCCACGGTTCAAGAATGATCATTGCACCAACAAAGCCTGCTAATGTTGCACACCAACGAGCGACACCGACTTTCTCTTTTAAAATAAGCCCTGAACCTATCGTCGCAAATAATGGGGATGTCATTAACAATGCAATACCCTGCCAAATAGGCACTGGGTAGGCTAATGCCCATAGCCACAATTGAATACCAACAACGGCGAGAGACACACGTATAACATGCATACCAAAGTATTCAGTTCTTAGTGAATTTCGGATCCCTAATGTGCGTAAATAAGGCAAAATAACCACTAAAGCAATCGCATATTGCACCAAAGCAACCATGGTTGAAGGCAATCCAAAATTAATGCTTAAATATTGGGCAATACTGTTAACGATAGCAAAGGCAAGGCCCGCAGTTAACATCCAAGATGCCCCTTGGACTGGTTGATGTTGAGACATAAATAAACGATTCGTGATAAAAAAGGGAATCAGATCATACGACCTATCCCCTCCTTTGCCAACCTATAATAACGCAGACTATTTTATGAATTTGATGCTCAGTAATTTCAGCATCCATTTTTTATGCTTTAATAGCAATCTTGAACGAGGGAGCCATTTAGGCGTTTGTAAGATTGTCTTCGCATGAGAAAAGGTTTTAAAGCCTTCAATACCGTGATAACTCCCTAAACCAGAATCACCAATACCACCAAAAGGCGCATCATCTGCCGCCACATGCATCATAGTATCATTCACGGCGACCCCACCACTGTGAGTCTGTTTTATTATATTCTGAATCATCTCTTTATCGTTCGACATGATATATAACGCTAGCGGACGAGGGTGCGCTTGAATATAAGTGATCGCTTCATCTACGTTATCGTAACCAATGATAGGTAAAATAGGACCAAAAATCTCTTCTTGCATCACCAACATCTCATCACTGACGTTCGTCATCAGTTGCGGTAAAAATAATCGTCCTTGGTCATTACTTGATTCACCAATAGAAATAATTGTTGCCCCTTTATTTTGAGCGTCTTGGCTGTAATGAGTTAACCGATCATACTGAGTCTGATTAATAATATGACTGTATTCTCTTTTTCCTTTTTTCTCAGGAAATGCCTGTAGAAAACGCTGAGAATAACGCTGAATAAACGCATCTACTTTGTCTTTCGGAATAAAGACATAATCAGGCGCAACACATATCTGCCCAGCATTAATCGATTTACCGAGCATGATGGCATCTACAGCAGTGCTTATTTCAGCATCATCCGCAATGATTACAGGAGATTTCCCTCCAAGCTCAAGAGTCACAGGGGTTAAGTTTTTAGCCGCCGAACTCGCCACTAACTTTCCTATTTGAGTTGAGCCTGTAAATAATAAATGGTTAAAGGGTAATTGAGAAAATTCAGCGGCTATATTTCCGTCCCCTTCGATGACGCAAATATGTTCAGTCAATGATGAAAATACACGACGCAATACCTGATTCGTTTCTGGTGTATATTCACTTAGCTTTACCATCACTCGATTACCCGCCGCTAATGCCGTCACAATAGGCGCTATACTTAAAAATATAGGAAAGTTCCACGGCACAATAATACCAACAACTCCAAGCGGCTGATAAGTAATCGATAGCGTTGATGGTGACAGTAATAATCCCGCTTTGCGTTTTTCAGGTTTAAGCCATTTTGGTACACGTTTTACGGTGTAATTGATGTGTTGAATGGTTGGCATAACATCACAAATCGTCGAATCAAATTTGCTACGAAACCCATAATCTGCGGTTAACGCGTCAATAATCGCAACTTGCTCTGCCAGTAATGCGGCTTTCAATGTCGATAAATGGCCCAACCTCTCCTCTTTTATTGGATAAGGATTACGTTGGTAAGCGTCTTGAAATTGCGTAAACTCTGATTTTAACTTAACTACATCATCCATTTTTCTTATTCCATTCAACAGATAGAACATGATTATAGCAAGGTATCTAAACGACTAAATAACAATAATGTTCAATTATGTGATGCTTCTATTTCTCAAATAACTGATTGATCTTTTTATGCCAAGTCTGTAATGATCACAGGGTAATAATTAATTCGAGAACAATAATAATGAATAAAACGATAGATATTACCCTTTCTCCCCATTGGGAAGACCGCATCAGTAACGAACAAAAGTTACGTCGTAATGATCAACGCAGCGTTTTTCAACGAGATCGCGCTCGTATTCTCCACTCGGCTGCCTTTCGTCGCCTGCAAGCAAAAACTCAAGTCCATGGCCCCGGCAGCGCAAATGACTTTTATCGCACTCGCCTTACTCATTCTTTAGAAGTCTCTCAAATTGGGACGGGTATTGTGGCTCAATTGAAATTGAGGCAGCCAGAGTTTCGTCATTTATTAACCTCAACCAGTTTGATGGAGAGTATTTGTCTCGCTCATGATATTGGTCATCCGCCTTTTGGCCACGGTGGGGAAATCGCGCTAAATTACATGATGCGTAATCATGGCGGCTTTGAAGGCAACGGACAAACTCTGCGTATTTTGAGTAAATTAGAACCTTATACCGAACATTTCGGAATGAACCTAGCAAGAAGAACATTAATGGGTGTATTAAAATACCCTGCTTTTCTTGACCAAGTTCATTCTAAATACAGACCGGATGATGTGACTAACTTACGTCACTTAAAATCCATTGAATGGCATCCGCCTAAAGGAATTTATCGTGATGATGAGAGCATTCTACATTGGATAACCGCCCCATTATCTGAAGCCGATAAAACGTTATTCTCTACTTTTCGCTTTCAAAAAGAAAATGACAAAGTACATAAAAAAACCCGTTTCAAATCCATTGATTGCTCAATCATGGAACTAGCCGATGACATTGCTTATGGCATTCATGATCTTGAAGACGCGATAGTCATGGGTATAGTGACTCGTAACCAATGGCAAGAATCAGTCGCAAGCAAACTTGCTGAATGTGGGGATGAGTGGTTTGAAGCGCATATAAATAACATTGGAGATAAGCTGTTTTCAGGCCTGCAATATCAGCGTAAAGACGGTATCGGCGGCATGGTTAATGCGTTATTAACGTCCATTACCATCCAAAAAAGCACCTTTGAAGAAGAGCAATCATTCGAATCAGAATTACTAAAATGGAATGCTTATCTAAGCCCATCAATGAGCTACGCTCTAAACATTCTTAAGAAATTTGTCGGTCAATACGTAATTCATAATTCTGAAATGCAACGTATTGAATATAAAGGCCAACAAATTGTAATGGAAATTTTTGACGCACTGAATTCAGATCCAGAGCGTCTATTACCCGAAAATGATAAAAGAGAATGGCGTGAAGCAAAAGAAAGTGGCACAAACCACCACCGGATCATTGCCGACTATATCGCTGGTATGACTGACGGTTATGCGCAGCGTTTATATAATCAACTCTTTGTGCCAATTTAACGATCTGTTGATACCACCAAAAGAACTACTCTGAACGGTAGTTCTTTTGGTAAACGCCTTCAGGCATTTGACTAATATGAAATTCGATCATGTTATCGAACGCAATCAAAATTGAATCGAACTTATCTCCATCTTCCACAATCGAACCGTCTAAATCCAATTGACTCAAAACATGGTATCCCGCTTCCGCGGTTGATAACGCATTATCTTTAGGTGCCTTACGCACTCGATAATTACCTGATAACTCGGTATCCAAATGAACTTTTGGAAGTCCATGTAAATTGGTCGATAATTGCCACATTTTATACGCTTTTTTCCACGTACCATCCAATAAGATAATCCGTTGTTTCTGATCTGAATCTATCTTTTGTCCGTTAATTGCCTTACTTTCACTATCGAGAAAGAGCACCTGATGAAGATAGTCATCTTGTGCTAACAATTGATTTAACCCTAGGTTCCAAGAATAACCGACACACTTTGGTATAGATTTGAGAGTCAGTTGCCTATAAGCTTCAAGCTCTCACACAATCAACTAAGGTAACCCCATGGGATACCAATATAAGCAACTGACACTAGGTGAAAGATACCAGATTGAAGCGTGGAATACACATAGTATTTCTGCTCGTGAAATAGGACAAAAATTAAAACGGAGCAATGGCTCCATTTCAAAGGAACTACGACGTTGTCCTGCTGGAAGCTATTCTGCCGAGCAAGCGCATAAACACGCTTTCCAAAAAAGAACACTTTCGATTAAGCACACAAAATGCAGCCAAAAGAATAAAAAAATAATTCACCTATATCTTCAGCTTGGTTGGAGCCCAGAGCAAATATCTGGACGAATGCGTAGAGAAAAAATAGAAAATACAATATGTTGCAGTACTATTTACAACGCAATTAAAAGAGAGCAGTGGCAAAGGATGCTTGCTCGAAAAGGCAAAAAATACAAACAACGCAAAGGTGTAGAAGCAGGAGCAAGACTCATTCCTAACCGCATTGATATATCTCAACGCCCTGCTATTGTCGATGATAAATCTGAGGTTGGTCACTGGGAAGGTGACACTGTTTATGGTCAAGACGGGTATTTAGTAACGATGGTAGAACGAGTGTCTAAGCTATTAGTTACGTGCAAAGTACGCAATAAATCCAAAAAGGCCGTTACTCGCGGGATAAATCGCATGATGAAGCCCTTTAAAGAGCTTTGCAAAACAATCACATTTGATAATGGCGGAGAGTTCGCAGGTCATGCTAAGATAGCTAAGCATCTGAACTGTGACATTTATTTTGCTAAACCTTACCATTCTTGGCAACGAGGTTTGAATGAAAATACCAATGGTTTACTAAGACGTTTTTTCCCAAAGAGAATGGCCATTGGAGAACTTACTGCAAAAGAGATAAACAGGCAGAGTTTTTGATTAATTCTCGACCTAGAAAGACATTAAATTTTCTGAGTCCGAGCGAGTTTTTAAACGGTAAGAGTGTGTCGGTTATTGTTACGATCTAGCAACTCGTTATGCTCGGTAAAGTTTTCACCAATAAACGTACGACAATTTGCCAGACTTAACGACAATATTTTCGCGGTACCTAATGGGCGCTTAGCTTCTGTTGGATGCTGTAGTATGATTAATTCAACATCCGTTGTGATTGGTGTTATCCACTCACAAATACAGGCTTTTTTTGTTTTTAAGCATTGCAGGCAAAATCGAATCACAGAGGACCTTTTGTTTGATTAAATTACTATTACCTATTTTAGCTGTGCTTGCTCTAGCTCAACTAAACGTAATTTCTGGCTATCTTGTATGGGATAAGAGTTTAATCATCAATGGTGAGCTTTGGCGGCTTGTTACAGGTAACTTTACACACACTAACCTCCCCCATTTATTGATGAACAGTGCCGCACTATGTATTTTTAGCGTCATCTTTAAAGATTATCTAAATACAAAGAAACTGTGGGGATTATTGCTTGCCCTCAGTGTTATGGTTGGTTCACTTTTACTTCTCTCACCAATTGAACGCTACGTAGGTTTATCTGGCGTATTGCATGGGCTCTTTGTTTGGGCTGCCATCGAAGACATTAAGCACAAACGTTATACTGGTTGGCTTCTCTTACTGGGCGTTCTCGCTAAAATAGGTTGGGAGCAACTATTTGGAGCAAGCGCATCCACGATTTCCCTAATTAACGCCAGTGTCGCAACAGACGCTCATTTATTTGGAGCACTCAGTGGTGGAATGCTCCAATTATGTGTCTTTTTAGTGGCTAATAAAGCTTCTGACGACCCAAAATAGAATGAGACAACGTAGTACCGTCAACTAACTCTAACTCACCTCCCATTGGCACACCGTGAGCAATACGACTTGCAGACACGTGATGCTCTTGGCATATCTCCGCAATGTAGTGCGCCGTAGCTTCACCTTCCACCGTTGGGTTTGTGGCAAGAATGACTTCTTTAATGTCCCCACGCCCTAAGCGGTGGTCAAGTAAATCCAATCCAATATCACTTGGGCCAATACCGTCTAATGGGGATAAATGCCCCATCAATACAAAATAGCGACCTGAGAATTGTCCCGTGGCTTCCACTGCAACGATATCGGCAGGGCTTTCAACAATACACAGCTCACCGTTCATTTGACGCTTAGGATTAAGACAAATTGCACACGTGTCTTCTTCGGTAAACGTTCGACACTCTGAACAATGCCCAATTTCAGACATGGCACGAGAAAGTGCATCGGCTAATTGCATACCACCTTGTCGATTACGCTGTAGAAGATGAAATGCCATTCGCTGGGCTGATTTTGGTCCAACACCGGGAAGGCATCGTAACGATTCCATTAATTGTTCTAATAAACCACTGGTTCGCATAATTTCTTATATTCCTAAATAGAAAAAGGCAGCTATGAGCCGCCTAATTACCCTAAGATAAATAATGCGTTATTCATCTTAGTTTTTATCAATTAAGATAAATTAGAATGGCATTTTAAATCCTGGTGGCATTTGCATTCCACCAGTTACACCCGCCATTCTTTCTTTTTGTGTTTCTTCAATACGACGAGATGCATCATTGAACGCTGCTGCGATCAAATCTTCTAGCATTTCTTTTTCGTCTTCTTCCATTAAGCTTGGATCAATTTCAACACGACGAACACTGTGAGAACCAGTGATTGTTACTTTAACAAGGCCAGCACCAGATTCACCAGTGATTTCCATGTTTCCAATTTCTTCTTGCATTTTCTGCATGCGATCTTGCATTTGCTGGGCTTGCTTCATTAAGTTGCCCATGCCGCCTTTTCCACCGAACATATTCATTCTCTCTTAGTGTTTATATCTTTAATACTACAAAAATGGGGATGATATGTAGAATTTCAACCCATTCTTACCTTATCTTTCTTTAAATTGGTCTCACGCTTTCTTGATCTATTTCTGCACCGTAACGCTGCATAAAGAAATTAACATGAGGATCTTGTTGCAAGCTCTGGTATGCCGTCTGTAATTTAGTTTGATACATTTGCTCACGTAACTCTAACGGGCTTGTACCTTCTGCACTAATATCAATGTTTAATTTAATCTCTTTGTTTAGAGCAGAGCTTAACGCTTGGCTAACCAATTCATGCGCCTTGTCATTAATTAAATGTGATTGTGCAGAACGTAAATGCAATGAAACCTGATCGTCATGTTCTTCAAAAGAAGAATTCAATACAAGTTGTTGTACCAATTTAGGCAACGCTAATGACATCGCTAATGCAGACCACGTATCTTGCTTTACTGTTTCATCAACAAGTTCTTGAACCATCTCAGGTGTTTTTTCATGTTCAAGTGCCTGCTTTAATTTCGTAGGAGTAATATCACTCACTACTTTTTTCACTTCAGGCTGGCTGGCTTTCCAACGGTATGGTTCTTCTGGCTTTTTCTCTTGAGAAACAGACGTTCCAAGTTGCGACACCTGAGTACGAGGAGCGAGATGTTGCTTTTCAGCAATACGTTCTAACACTGAGCTCGTTTTTTTCTTATCGGATGCCGCACTACCCTTTTTTGGGCTAGTACCGGTGGTTGTATTTGATAAATTATTTTTTGCACTACGTAATTGATTACGCACACCTAACAACCCACTTCTTGGGGTTGCTATAGGCTCTTGAGGTATATTTTGCACTGGTGCGGAATCAGATTGTGATGATTCCCCCATTGGTGGTGCATCATATACTGGCGGTTGAGCCTCTGTAGAATCTAACGGTGCTGAACTCGATTGTTGCGAATTAGAAACCGGAGAATACACCGTTTGAGATACTGCTTGCGGTTGCATTGGCTTAGGAGCAACAGGCACTTCAGCATTTGGAGCTGATGCAATAACTTGCTGAACTCTAGAGGCTGGCGCAGGTTGTTGAGGTGCAACATTTACGGCAGCAGGTTCCATGCTAGGCACGGCAATCGGTAATGCCTCTATTGCTTGAGCATGCACAGGACGAAATGCGACCATACGCAATAACATCATCTCTACGCCCGTTTTTTCGGTTGGGGCTAAAGGTAAATCATTACGGCTTTGCAATGCAATTTGGTAGAACAATTGAACTTCTTGTGGCGATAACTGACCACTCAATAATTCAATTCTCTCAGCATCCGGTTGAGTTTTATCTAACGTTGCAGGTAACGCTTGGTACATCGCCAATTTATGCAGTTGTGCCGCAATTTCTTTTGCTAACCCATCCCACTCAACACCAATATCTGCTAAATCATTGATACAGCTCATCAGCGTTTGCATGTTTTTTGTGCTGATCGCTTCTAGAATACGAATCGCTTGATCGGTATCTAACGTACCCAACATCATAGACACAATATCAGCAGTTACATTACCATTACCTAACGCAATCGCTTGATCGGTCAAACTTAATGCATCACGCATACTGCCATCTGCCGCATGAGCTATCAGCCCTAACGCTCTTCCATCTTTAGACACTTCTTCTTTGTCTAAAACGAGATCTAATTGCGCATGAATTTGATCAACACTGATGTGTTTCAGATGAAACTGTAAGCAACGAGATAAAATCGTCACAGGCAGTTTTTGTGGATCGGTCGTGGCTAATATGAATTTGACGTATTCTGGCGGCTCTTCCAATGTTTTTAATAATGCATTGAAACTGTGTCGCGATAGCATGTGAACTTCATCGATCAAATAAACCTTAAAACGACCACGCGCAGGTTTATATTGAACGTTATCTAATAGATCACGAGTATCTTCTACTTTGGTTCTAGAAGCGGCATCAATCTCAAGTAAATCGACAAATCGTCCTTCATCAATTTCTTTACAGGTAGAACACACGCCACAAGGTGTTGATGTAATCCCCTCTTCACAGTTTAGTCCTTTAGCGAACAAACGAGCAATAGTAGTTTTACCCACACCGCGAGTGCCACTAAATAAGTAAGCGTGATGAAGTCGATTATGGTCAAGCGCGTTTTCCAACGCCGTAAGCACATGGGATTGACCAACAACATCTTTAAAATGATGTGGTCGCCATTTACGTGCCAGAACTTGATAGCTCATAGAATACAGCCCAAAATAAAATAGATCTAAATCGTAGCACAGCAAAAAAATGAGATCTTCATTGATAGAGAGATCTCATTACATTTATTGTGTATATGAAGAATTAGTGACCAGGAAACTCACAAATACTGTACACGTTTAGACCTAAGCCTTCTAAACGCGTTTCACCACCAATTTCTGGAAGGTTGATAACAAATGCAGCGTGCTGAACATCACCACCAAGTTGGCGAATAAGTTTCACTGTTGCTTCGATGGTTCCGCCAGTTGCAAGTAAATCATCAACAACAAGAACCTTATCACCTTCAACAATTGCGTCTGTGTGAATTTCTAACGTATCTGTTCCGTATTCAAGATCATACGTTTGTGCAATCGTTGGACGTGGCAATTTACCCGGTTTACGAACTGGGACAAAACCAACACCTAATTCTAGTGCCAAAGGAGCACCAAATAAGAAACCACGAGCTTCAGTTCCAACGATCTTGGTAAAACCACCTTGCTTGTACTTTTCAACCAATAACTGAATCGTTGCTTGGTAAGCTTTTGGATCTTCCATCAAGCTTGTAACATCACGGAACATGATGCCTGCTTTTGGATAATCAGGAACAGATTTAATGCTATTTTTGATAAGTTCTAATGTTTCTGTAGACATGGTTTAAAGACCTAATTGTACCGATAGCCGGTATCTTAAAAAATTAACCGACTAATGGTATTCACTTTCTTCACTATGAGCAAGTTAGGACGACGGTATTTTTGAAAACCAAATTAAGAGTGCTATTCCGATCACAGCAATAATCCCTTTAACCCAGATTACTGGAGCTATACAGATAGAAAGAACAAAGCTGCCAACGATCATAATAACGGCTTTCTTCTTAATCTTTTTGTTAATCGTTTTTTTACTTTGCCATTCCACAATTGGGGGGCCTAAATAGCGATGTGAAATTAACCACAAATGGATTTTTGGAGAAGCCCGCATAAAACAAGCACTAGCCAGAAGAACAAAAGGCGTTGTCGGCAATAAAGGCAAAACAATACCGATAATGCCTAACAATAAAAAGAATCCACCAAAGAAAAACCACAGGATTTTATGAGAAAATTTAAGCAAAGTATCTCTACAATTTAAATACAACTAACTGCCATTATCGCTCTATTTAAAAAAACGAATCAACCTTTAAAACGAATTCAATTCCATTTTAAAACTACTGCAACCCACGCAATTTAAAAACAGGCTATTATTGGCTTTAGCAATTGGGAAGCGCTGCACTTTATTATTGGATCTTTCAGACGTTAAGAGTTCACCGATCTGGAGTACATGACGTGAATGTGTGCTTTCCCATACGGCCCCTAAACCCGCTGACAAAATAAACAACGCCTGCTCTGCAAAATCAACATAACCAAAAAGAGCAGAGATAGATTCGCTCTCTTCCATCGTTCCCATCCCTTTCTCTATTGATTCGACCATTTTAGAAATAACGTCCAGAGAAATATGTTGATCTCGGATAAAATCATTAAAAAATGCTCGTATAAGTAAACAAGAAACGACGCTATTCTCGCCACCAGATTGAGAATCAACAAGATAGAAAAACAAACGGCCATCCAATAACCATTCATAATCAAAAATAAGTGGCATACCATCTGTTGATTGCAATAACCGGTACGCTAATTTCCACTCGCCGTGCTGAGCATCACTCTCAGGTAATAGTTCAAATAACAATTCTCGGCCAATGTTCGGTTCATTTTGCAAATGCTCTAAGTGCCAATGCAATTCTTCAGTGCAACTTTTATCAAGATCAGACGTTCGGAACCATTGACTTGAAAAGTCCTGCATTCTTAAACTGCTTTCTTCACTCAATTTTAAAGCCGACACTAATGATTTAACTAACAGGGATACATTGCTGATTGGTTTAACCAAGAAATCTTTTGCTCCCAGTCTTAAAACCTTAGCTACATCTTGCATGTCTCCCGTACCCGAAATGACAATGATTGGCAGCATTGGGTATTCCAACACTACCTCTTCTACAAATTCAAGGCCATTCAAGATCGGCATAGATAAATCACACAACAAAACATCAGGCAAAGAATGCTGTAGCATTTGTAATCCTTCAAGGCCGTTATTCGCCTCTTTAACATTACATGAGTAAGATTCTAAAACTGCTTTGACCATAGAGCGGAATATGGGATCATCGTCTACAATTAACACGTCTTTGTTCACCAATAAGTCTTCGACTGGTGTATTGTCTTCTTTTGTTTTTTCTTTTATTTGCTCTATCGACATACGACTACCCTCTGCACGTTTTATTAGCGAATAATGTTAAGACGCCTTTTTATTGTTCATCTTATGAATTTAGTTCGATATCTCAATGAGCACAAATAAATTAACCAATATTACTCGCAAAATTATCATTACCTGACTTTTACTGATAGATTTCCACTTTAGTTGACTTATAACAACACCTACTTTAGTGTTTTAGTTACAATTCTACATTCGCTAAACCAGAGAGAATCTCAATATCATGAAGTTAGATGATTTAAATTTGTTTCGACAAGTAGTGGATAATGGCAGCTATACTGCAGCATCAAGAAAGACTCTAATCCCTGTTGCAACAATTACTCGTCGCATTCAAGCCTTAGAAGATTCCTTAGATATTCGCCTTCTCAACCGCCATGCAAGAAAACTGTCTCTCACCGAATCTGGTCAAAAATTTTATGACGAATGTTCTCCAATTCTGTCTAACTTAGTTAATATCAGTGAATATTTGAGTGAAGAGTGTCGTGGTGCCGCTGGGAAACTTAATATTGCGGCTCCCTCTAATTTAACAAAACGCATGATACAGCCTATTTTAAATCAATTTATGCTGATTTATCCTAATATTAATATCAACCTAACCATGAGCAACCAACCTGAGCAGCTAGACCCAACGGATTGGGACATTATTTTCAGAGTTGGAAAACAACGTGACTCATCTCTTATTGCTCGCCAAATTGGTTCATTAGAAGATATTTTAGTCGCTAGCCCTATTTACTTAGAGCAACGTTCTGAACCGACTCATGCGCAAGAATTACATGACCACAGCTTATTGAAAGGCCATCCATTAATGCGCTGGCGCTTAACTAACATTGAGGGTGAATCTGTAACGATTACTGATGCGGGTCGTTTTGAAGCCAGTGAGCTTAATGTTATTCGCATGGCTTGTTCTGATGGCTTAGGCATTACGTTAATGCCTGATATTATGATCAGTAAGTACCTTGAAGACGGTTCATTAGTTCGCGTATTAAAAGATTGGTCAGCCAACCCTAGAGACATTTACATGATCTATAACTACAAAGATCATCAGCCTGAAAAAGTACGATTATTCATTGATTTTGTTAGTAATCATATTCCAAAATAACAAAAAAGCCTGTGAATACATCACAGGCTTTTTTAACTTTATAGGCGTAACGTAATTAAAATACGCTCATTGCTAAACGAATTTAAACGCCTTCATTGTAAATATCTAAACTTGCCACATCTTGAGCTTCGCTTTCTTGCTTAGCATCATCACCGCGTAAACTTTCGAGGTACTCTAGGTAGTTTTGATCTACATCACCGGTAACATAGTGTGCATTAAATACCGATGTTTCAAATTGTTCAACTTCTCGGTTACCACAACCAACCGCATCAACTAAATCAGATAAATCTTGGAAAATTAATGCATCTGCACCAATTTTCTGGCAGATTTCATCGACTTCACGACCATGAGCAATCAACTCGTTTGCACTCGGCATATCAATACCGTATACGTTAGGGAAACGAATCTCAGGTGCTGCTGACACCATGTAAACATTTTTAGCACCCGAATCACGAGCCATTTGGATAATTTGTTCTGATGTTGTGCCACGAACAATTGAATCGTCGACTAGCAGTACATTTTTATCTTTAAATTCAGAACGGATTGCATTCAATTTTCGACGTACTGATTTTTTACGTTCTTGCTGACCTGGCATAATAAACGTACGACCAACATAACGGTTTTTCACAAACCCCTGGCGGTATGGTTTATTAATAATTTGAGCGATTTCTAGTGCAATATCACACGATGTTTCAGGGATCGGAATAACCACATCAATGTCGAGATCATCCCACTCACGTTTAATTTTATCACCTAAGCGTTTGCCCATTTCAAGACGTGCGCTATAGACCGAAATTTTATCAATAAAAGAATCTGGACGAGCAAAATACACAAACTCGAAAATGCATGGATTCAGCTTTGGATCGTGCGCACATTGTTGTGTATACAATCCGCCTTCAAATGGCGCATAAATGGCTTCGCCAGGAGCGACATCACGAACAAAATCAAAACCAACCGCATCCAAAGCAACAGATTCAGACGCAACCATGTACTCGGTACGACCTTCAACGTCACGCTTCCCTAAACACAAAGGACGAATGCCATTTGGATCACGGAATGCAACCATACCATGCCCGATGATCATTGCAGTTACCGCATACGCACCACGAATTTGCTCATGCACGTTAGCGACGGTTTTAAAAATGTCATCAGCAGTAAGAGGGTAATGAGTGGTTGAATCAAGATGATGAGCAAAAATATTTAATAATACTTCTGAATCTGACGTTGTATTAACATGACGACGTTCTTGTTCAAATAAGGTCTCACGGATTTCATTCGCATTGGTTAGATTACCATTGTGCGCCAATGTGATCCCAAATGGTGAGTTAACATAGAAAGGTTGAGCTTCAGAAGCACTAGAACTGCCTGCAGTAGGATAACGAACATGGCCGATACCAACGTTACCTTTTAGGCGTTGCATGTGTTTTGCTTCAAATACATCTTTAACCAAACCGTTCGCCTTTCTCAGACGGAAACGATTGCTTTCTACGGTAATAATACCAGCAGCGTCTTGGCCACGATGTTGTAACACAGTCAAAGCGTCATAGATTAACTGGTTTACAGGTGTTGCGCCTACGATTCCAACAATACCGCACATGTCCTAGAGTCCTTTATTTGATAAAAAACTGGCGCTATTTAGCGCCAGGAAGAAAACTTGATGTATCTTTTAAGTAATCAAAGAACCATTCAATTACTACCGAGAATTGCGGTATCAATTGAGATTGCTTCCACCACTCCGAATCTGACAATGAGGTAAAGGCATCAATAAAAAACAGAACAGCCGCTATAATTAGCACCCCTCTTAATCCACCGAAAACGACACCTAACACTCGATCTGTTCCAGACAGCCCTGTTTTCTGTACCAACTGGGCAACCACATAGTTAACCACAGCACCGACAATCAAGGTGGCCACAAATAAGGCAGCTATTGCACTGCCGTTTCTGACCATTTCATCATGGATATTTGTAAAATATGCCGCCAGTTTTGGATAAAAGTTGCTCGCAACAAAGAAAGCACCAAACCAAATAACCAATGACAAGGCTTCTTTTACAAAACCTCTAATCAAACTGATAAAAGCAGATAGGCTAATCACGCCTAAAATGACAAAATCGATCCAAATCATAATATATATTTTCTCTCTTGCTGCGCATTTTAACAGAAAAATCCGCTACGCAAACGTTTTCTTATGGGTTTAGTGGTGCAAATTTAAGCAATTGACCATTTAGTCCCGTAATTTCTTTTAGTTTAGGTAGCTGTTTCTCTAGATCGGGTTTTGACACATCAGGGCCTACTGCCACTCTAACTAAATCGCCTTCTTTAGGGTTTTTAGGAAAAGTATGCGCTTGGAAACCTTGTTTTCTTAACTTCAAAGCCAAGTTTTTTGCGTTATCCGCATTTCGGAAAACACCGAGTTGGATAACCCATGCACTTTTAGCATAATCAATTTTAGGTGTTTTTTCTGCCTCAATCGACGCGGGTTTTGTAACAATGGTTAGGACTTCTTTCTCCGGTTCTGTCGGCGAACTACCAACAGTCACTTCAACAGGTTCTCCTGGAAGTTCTGCATCAAAATCAATCGGTTCTTGTATTGCGAATTGCTCTACATCTTTAGACAATTCAGGTTTAATAGGAATACTCGCAAACTCTTCTTGATACGATTTTTTCTTACCATCAAATAAGTCGGGTAATACAATAACTCCAATAGCAACCAAAATAATGGTGCCAACTAAACGTCGTTGAAATGGACTAGACACTCATATACCTCACGATCCTTGTTTCCAGTAATTCCATACTTCACCAACCGTATGGAAAGAACCAAAAACTAAAATTAATTCATCATCACCAGCGTGTTGAAGTGCAACTTTAAATGCCTCAACTGGTGAACTGTATTCTGTTGTTTCTTGCTCTATAAATGCAACAAGTTCACTTGCTTTCGCGGCACGGGGCCCAGAAAGAGAAGCAGGATACCAAACATCAACAACACCCGTGAACTCATTCACTGTCGATTCAATGTCTTTATCATGTAGCATACCAACTACTGCATGAATTTTCTTATTTGGGTAACGCAGTCTTACTTGTTGTACTAGATAATGAGCAGAATGTGGATTATGTGCGACATCTAAAAGAATAAGTGGCTCAATACTCTCTTCATCACGGGTTAGTATTTGCATACGACCCGGTAAACTTGCGGCTTTCAACCCTTCGACAATATTAACATCCGTTAATTCTAAATCAGCACAGCCAAGCGCCATAATTGCCGTTGCCGCATTAGCAAGCGGTAATTTAGGTAGAGGAAGACCCGTTAAGTCAAATGCCCCACTCTGCCAAGACCATGTTTTATTATCTTCATTTACCTTATAAGTAAATTGATATCCTACTTGATGCAAATCTGCATTAATATCATCTGCATGGGCAGCAACGCTCGATGGTGGATTAGGTTGACCACATATTGCGGGTTTGTCTGAACGGAATATCCCCGCTTTTTCAAAACCGATCACATTAATATCATCACCAAGCCAATCAACATGATCAACCGCTAAACTTGTGATAATAGACACATCATGATCAACAACATTGGTTGCATCTAAACGGCCACCAAGACCGACTTCAAGCAATAGCACATCCACTTGATGCGCTTTAAAAGCCCATAACGCAGCTAAGGTACCAAATTCAAAAAGGCTTAATGGTGTGTCTTTACGCCACGCTTCAATAGCAGCAAAAGATTGAGAGATAAGCGAATCAGATAGATCATTACCATTGATACGAATACGTTCATTGTAACGAATAAGATGAGGGGAACTATAAACACCAACACGGTAACCTGCATTGAGTAAAATAGATTCCATTAACGCACAGGTAGATCCTTTACCATTGGTTCCCGCAACAGTAATCACTGTAGGGGCAGGTTTTGTCAATTTTGCTCTCTGTGCGACACGCTGAACACGGTCAAGGCCTAAATCAATCGCACTAGTATGAATACTTTCTAAATAACGAAGCCACACTGATAAATCAGATGTGGCTGTCGGAGAATCAAATGTTGTCATTGTTCAACTACTTCACTGACGGAACGTAGTTACAGTATATTGACTTAAGGTACTTATTTAAAGAAAGAAATAACCCCCTAAGACAATTTACATTTGATTTAATTTTTTACAGAACCATCAACAGGAACAACTAATGGTGATGCTTGGTTTGTCATTTTAGCCATCAAACCACCAATACGTTGACGCATTTCACGACGGTCAACAATCATATCAATAGCACCGTGCTCTAATAAAAATTCACTGCGTTGGAAACCTTCAGGTAAATCTTCACGTACTGTTTGCTCAATAACACGACGACCAGCAAAGCCAATTAATGCTTTAGGTTCACCGATATTAATATCACCCAGCATTGCTAAACTTGCAGAAACACCGCCCATTGTAGGGTCAGTTAATACAGAGAAGAATGGTAGGCCTTTACGAGATAAACGAGCCAGTGCCGCACTTGTTTTTGCCATTTGCATTAGAGACATAAGCGCCTCTTGCATACGAGCACCGCCACTTGCAGAGAAACACACTAATGGACAGTTGTTTTCAATCGCAGCATCAACCGCTTTAACAAAGCGAGCGCCGACAACTGAACCCATAGACCCCCCCATGAAGGAGAATTCAAATGCACAAGCAACGATAGGCAATTCTAACAATGTGCCTTGCATTACGATAAGCGCATCGGTTTCATTACTTGATTTTTGTGCTGCTGAAATACGATCTTTATAGCGCTTTGAATCTTTAAATTTTAAAAGATCTTTTGGTTCAAATTCTTGACCAAGCTCAACACGACCTTCCGCATCTAAAAATGTTTCTAGGCGCTTACGAGCTTTCATACGCATGTGATGATCACATTTTGGGCATACTTCTAGATTACGCTCTAGCTCTGCTGAATAAAGCACTTGTTCACATGACGTACACTTCGTCCAAACCCCTTCAGGGATAGATGCTTTACGTGAACTAACAATATTGCTTGTATTAAAAATCTTTTCAAGCCAACTCATGGACGACCTTTTCTATTAGTGATCTCTCGCACCATCGCAAGAGAAATAAATTCAATTAACGATGATTAAACCATAAATAATGACCAGTGTAGATAAAAAACTGGTTGTACCTATTTTCAATATTGAATCCACATCTACTTTTTACACTATTTTAAGGTTTAATCTTTATCATTAATTGAATCAATTATCTGGTAAAAATAAAGGCCCTAACGGAACTCTAGGCAAATCCCACTCTTTAGGGTAATCAACATCAATAAGATATAATCCTTCAGCTTTTGCTGTTGCTCCTGCTAGCTTACGGTCTTTCGCTTCTAGTAACCACTGTACCCACTCAGGTTTTTGCTTGCCTCTGCCCACTTCGATTAGGCTACCTGTAATGTTTCGGACCATATGATGAACAAAGGCATTCGCTTTAATATCAATAACAATAAAATCGCCATGACGCGTTACTTTTAAGTGTATTAAATTACGCCAAGGGGTACGTGACTGACAGCGAACCGCTCTAAAAGACGTAAAATCATTCTCTCCCAGTAGATACTGGCCAGCTTCATGCATTAAATCAGCATCAAGTGTTTCATGATAATGACTAACACCATGACTAAAAATGGCTGGGCGTTGACGATTATTAAAAATAATATAACGATAACGTCGCGCGGTAGCAGTAAAACGAGCATGAAAATCTTCGTTTACTTCTTTAACCCAACGAACCGCAATATTTTTTGGTAGGTTAGCATTCACCCCTACCATCCACACTGGCAATTTACGCACGCTATTTGTATCAAAATGTACTACTTGACCTGTTCCATGTACGCCAGCATCCGTTCGACCTGCACACATAACCTCAATCGGTTCATTAGCAACGACCATTAAGGCTTTTTCTAATTCTTCTTGAACACTTGTTACGTCTTTTTGGGACTGCCAACCGTGGTAACTGGCACCATCGTACTCAATACATAAAGCTATTCGCATGATTTCAATTCTTTTTATTCAGTTATACGCCATTATAAAAAAAGGCGGAGCTCACTGCCACCGCCTTTTTAAGATTGTTGATGTAAAAGTTAATCGAGTTGCTTCATCAACTTCTCAGCTTCCACTTTAAGCAGAGGATCATCACAACGTAATACCTCTTCTAATAATTCAAGTGCGCCTTTATCATCGGACATTTCAATGTAAGCTTTCGCTAAGTCTAGCTTACTATGAGCATCACTATTTATATCGACATCATGAGCTTCTACATTTCCTAGAACATCAGGGAATTCATCCAAACCAACATCAAGGTTTAACTCTTCATCATCAATGTCCGTTCTTTCACCGCTTTCAGCTTCAGCGATCAAAGCATCAATGCTTAGGAATTGATCCGCCCTATTAGGCGTATTTTCTAAATTTGGTTGCTCTGACCAATCTTCATCTTCTAATGCGTCGTCAACATTCGATGTGTCATCAAGAGAGAAACCACTCCAGTCGCTTCCTCCATCTTCTAACATACTATCAATATCTAAACCGGCACTATCAACATGCGTTAATGCTTCTTTTTCTTCATCAGATACTTGCGATGAAAAATTAAAAGGTGCCGCCGTCTCATCCGTTAAAGGAGTCACTTGAAGATCATCTTCTTCTTCAAGTGCAGCTAAAGCATCTTCAATTGATAAACCATCAAATTGATGGTCTTCTTTCTCTATATCATCAACTAAAGGCAGTATATCTTCTTCATTATTCGTTTCAGATAGCTCAGTATCATGCTCACGTGAATCATCAGTAAAGTCAGTTGCGTTTGATGCAACAAAATCATCCAATGAAAAATCACTTTCGTCTTCGTTCTCATCTTCAGAAATCATGTCAGATAATGGCATCTCTGATTCTTCATCAGTAACAAGCTCTTCGATTTCTGGCGTTTCAATGCCAGCTTCCTCATCACTTATCTCTACATCAGTATCAAAATCAGCCAATAAATCATCAAGTTCCGATAACGTCTCATCTTCTTCAGTAGCCGTCTCTGTTTCTTCTAATTGAGAAGATACCTCTTGCTCTTGTGGACGTTCTTCGTTATCTAAAAGAAGTTCATCATCAACATTAATCTCATCAAATAATGATTCTTGTTCTTCTTGTTCAGAAAGAAGATCACTAATAGCACTTTCGTTGAGGTCTTCGCTATCTGTTGGCATTTCTGACTCTAGAAGTAACTCTTCGTCATCAATATCAAATGCGTCAAGTTCGTCATTCTCTTGCGAATCTGATTCTGCCTCTTCTGCAAGTTCAACGTCATCATGCTCTTCAGCATCTGTATTCAACGTTTCAATAACGTCATCTTCAAGCACATTATCTGCTGGCATTTCAGATTCTAGAGGTAACTCTTCTTCATCAATATCAAACGCGTCAAGTTCGTCATTCTCTTGCGAAGCTGATTCTGCCTCTTCTGCAAGTTCAACGTCATCATGCTCTTCAGCATCTGTATTCAACGTTTCAATAACGTCATCTTCAAGCACATTATCTGTTGGAATTTCAGATTCTAGCGGTAATTCTTCTTCATCGATATCAAACGCTTCAGTCTCAACAGCGGTTTCTGGTTCAAATAAAGAAATATCATCCTCTTCATCATCGCTTTCAACTAACCAATCTTCATCTCTCGGTGTTTCTTCAGAAAGCGTCTCTGATACTGTTACACCTTCTTCAGCATCATCGCCACTCTTTCCCAGAGCTTCTTCCTCATCAGAATCGTCACCGATTAGTTCATCTAATAAATCGGTACTGTTTTCATCTAATTCAAACGTAGAATCATCATTATCATCGCCAGCTAGTAATTCATCTAAAAGCGCCGTACTGTCTTCATCTATTTCAATATCATCAAGATCGGTACTATCGTGATCTGACTCTTCAAGTAATTCATCTAATAATGCAGTGCTATTATCATCAAGCTCTAAATCATCGTCATCATTTGATTCAGCTAACATTTCATCTAATAACGACGTGTTATCATCATCAATGTCTAAGTTAATGTCGTCGTCATCTGCTTCAGCGAGCATTTCATCTAGCAATGCCGTGCTGTCATCTTCAAAATTTAGGCTTGTATCCGCTTTTTCATTTTGTTCAGGAAGTATGTTATTCAATACTTCGGTGTCATCATCAAGATTAAAATCAATACTGTTGTCTTCAGTATCAGCCATATCACCTAATAATGATTCGAAATCTACGTCTTCTTCTAAACCGCTTTTTTCTGGTTCAGAAACAATTTTAGTTTCTTCTTTTTCATCCAAATCCCAACCTTGTTCTAAGACAGATTCTTCATCTTCTTCAGTATCCATTGATGAGAAAAGATCATCTAGCATCGATTGGTCTAATTCGCCACCGTCAAGATCTTCATTACCTTCAAGTTCTGGTGATTTTTTATCTACAGCCGATAGATCAGAATCATCAATTAATGATAAGTCAAAATCATCATCCTCCGCTTCTAGATCACTTTTAGAGAATAAGTCACTATCAAAGTCGTTTAGGGCTTTTTCCATTTCTTCTAAGCCAAGCGCCTTTTCTTCTGCATCAACAGTTAATGCGCTGCCTGACATATCAAGATCGTCATCCAAATCATCTAAACTATCAAGATCATCTAAATCACTTAACTCCGAATCTCCTTTTGATAATAATGAATCTAAATCGTCTTCATCGTCTAACGATGCAAACGGGTCATCAAGAGAATCTGTGTTTTCATTTTCAAACTCAGCGAACAAATCATCGTTAGAATCCGTGTTCGTATCGTCACCGAATAAAAACTCATCATTATCTAGATCGCCTAAGATATCATCGTCATCATCTAAGCTGATCTCTGGAATATCATCATCCATATTAAAATGGTCATCAGGCATAATCAGAGCTGACGGTAGATCGGTTTGCGTATTCTCTTCTGCTTCTGCTTCTGCTTCTTCTTCCTCTTCTTTCTTACGACGTGATAAGAAGAAAGCAATAAGGCCTGCGATTAACGCACCAGGAATTAACGCAAGTAATGCGATTAAACCAGGGCTTGATGCCAATTTATCCATTGAACTTGGTTCTGCTTTTTTCTCAGAAACGGCAAGTTGTTTTTGCTCAGTAATGAATTTCTCAACTTCATTACGAATACGATCTTCATTGCCTAGCTCATTTTTTAAATTATCCACTTCATTTTGAACTTCAGCTAATCGCACACGTAATTGATGATTATTTTCTTGTAACGCTGAGAACTCTTGCTCTGTTGTTGCAAGTTCTGTTTTTAACTCACCAAGGCCAGCTGTTTTTTCTGCCATTATTGGTGCTACTGTTTTTTCTACTGCGGTTTTTTTCTCAGTAAACGTTGGTTTCTCTAGTTTTGGTTTTACATCTACTTTAGGTTCTGTGGATGCTTTAGGAGCGACCGACGATCGAGTTTCTGCTTTTTTCTGTGCCGTTTGTTTCTTTTTATGTGCGGCAAGTAATTGCTTCGCATCATCCGTATTTTCACGACGAACTTGTTCTAGCGTTGGTAGACGTAAACGGCTTTTGGGCTCTAAACCATGAATATTGTTATTTTCAAAGGCTTGTGGGTTTAGACGATAAATAGCAAGTAAGGTTTGCTGTACCGATGTCGTCGTTGATGGATTAACACGACTTGCAATAGACCAGAGGGTTTCATTTTCACCCGTTGGACCATAAATTTTAGTTGCCGTCGGTGCTTTAGCCACAGAAGCAGAAGTCGTGACTGTCGACGTTCTGATTGATGACGTAGGATCAACCACCTGCGAACTGATCGTTTGATCTTTCCCATCAGGGCCAACAATTTGAATTGTACTTGCAGCATTCGCAACCGAACACTGAGATGCAACGAATAACGCTAAAGGTGTTAACGTTTTAAAGAATTTTTTAGATGCGTCAGACACTAGAGATGCCTCTTAATAAGATGAAAAACAATACCGGTGTAACTATATCGGATAATAATCAGAAAACTGTAATTTTTAAGCAAAAACTGTGTGGTTTATGGAAGAAAAAAGCCTTAGTTTTCACTAAGGCTTTTTTAGAAAGAAAAATAAACTTACCAATCAATGAATAAGATACTCTTTCATCATTAAATTAATAGCGACGATTAGTAATAGTCACGAATTAATACTTCTGCAATTTGAACCGCATTTGTTGCCGCACCTTTACGTACATTATCAGCAACTACCCACATATTTAGTCCCATAGGGTGACTAATGTCAGCACGAATACGAGCAACCATTACATGATCTTTGCCAGTTGCATCACTTACTTGTGTTGGGTAATCATTACCATGGAATACTTCAATACCATCGGTTTCTTCAAGTAGGCGAGTCGCTTCTTCTGCATCAATTGGTGCACGAGTTTCAACATGAACAGATTCAGCATGGCCATAAAAAACAGGAACACGCACACACGTTGCATTTACTGTGATGCTCTCATCTGCAAAGATTTTTTGCGTTTCCCACACCATTTTCATTTCTTCTTTGGTGTAGCCATTATCCATAAACTCATCAATATGAGGCAAACAGTTAAATGCAATTTGCTTATCGTATGCTTTATTTTCTGCAGGCAGTCCATTGAGTAGTTTTGCAGTTTGGCCTGCAAGCTCATCAATACCCGCTTTACCTGAACCAGATACTGACTGATACGTAGATACGTTGATACGATCAATACCAACAGCATCGTGAATTGGTTTTAATGCCACTAACATTTGAATCGTTGAACAATTAGGGTTCGCAATAATGTTACGGTTACGGAAATCAGCTAATGCTTCTGGATTCACTTCAGGAATCACTAATGGGATGTCCTGATCGTAACGGAAGTGTGATGTGTTATCGATAACAACAACACCAGATTCAGCCGCAATAGGTGCCCACTTAGCAGACAATTCGCTACCAGCAGAAAATAGACCTAACTGCACTTGACTCCAATCAAACTCTTCTACGTTTTCAACCGTTAATGTTTTACCATTAAAACGAACTGTTTTGCCTTCACTGCGCTCTGAAGCTAGAAGATATAAATTACGTACAGGAAACTTGCGCTCTTGTAATACATTTATGATTGCTTCGCCAACGGCACCAGTTGCGCCTAGAATGGCAACATCAAATTCTTGAGTCATTAGACTTCCTCGATTGTAAATCCAAGTTGTTTTAACGGGGTAAGACCACAGTCTTTATTACCCGTGATAGTGATTGCACTGTATTCTCTTCTATCCCAATAATCTTTACGCATATTATCAAACGCACCGATTGTTGAGATTTCTTTTCTAAATACCGCATCATCTTTTCGCACATCATAGACTAACTGAATCAAATTGTGCAGTGTTGAATGATCCCACTGCTGATTTAGTGTCACATTAGGGATTGGAGCAACAGGCAATAGATTTTGAGGATCCGCACGCTCTTCCCGTTGTAAGAACTCACAGAACGAATTAAATATCATGGTCGTTCCTCTAGCTTTACCTTCCAAGCCATAACCTGCAATGTGCGGCGTTGCAAAAGAAAGCAATGGCAAGAGCGCTATATCAACCTCTGGTTCAAACTCAAAAACATCCAATACGGCTTTAAAACCATCTTGGATTAATAGGCGATTTTTTAGCGCATCATTATCAACCACGGGACCACGAGCGGCATTGATCAATATTTGGTCATGGCGCAATGTTAATAAACGCTCTTGACCAATCAAATGATGTGTAGGGAAATTACCATCACGTGTAATAGGGGTATGGAGACTAATAACATCTGACTTTTCTAATAATTCATCTAAAGAAACAAAAGAACGAGTGTCCCCTTCTTGCTCTTTAATTGGATCATTCAATAGATAAGGAATACTTAACGCATCAAGACATTGAGCTAAATATGAACCCACTTGGCCCGCACCAATAATACCGAACGTTTTATCAAAAATAGAAAAACCATGTTGCTGAGCTAATACCATCACACAACTTAATACGTATTCAGCAACGCCTACTTTATTACAGCCTGGAGCCGCGGTAAAAAAGACACCTTTATTTTTCAATAAAGCTTGGTTAACGTGATCCATACCAGCAGTAGCAGTACCAACAAAAGACAGTTTATTCGCTTTACTCAATAATTCTGAATTCACTTTAGTGACTGAACGAATCATCAACGCGTCAACGTCAATTAAATCATCAGCCGTCAAGGTTCTTCCTGATTTAGCTATTACTTCGCCGAGTTCACTAAAGAGTTCTGCGGCATAAGGCATATTCTCATCAATCAATATTTTCATATTTTTAATATCTATCCTTTAGATTCATCGGTTCAGTGTATCACCGCTCGATTACACCTATCTACCTAAGTATTAATCCTAGCAATAAAAAACAGTCATAAAAAAACCCAACCAATTGGCTGGGTTTTCATTATTTTAAACGTTAGTCACTGCGCAATATTATGCTTCGAATTTCTTAATTACTAACGTTGCGTTTGTGCCACCAAAGCCAAAGCTGTTAGACATTACCGTTGTTAGTTCTTGATCACGTTTTTCAGTCACGATATCAAGGCCTTCAGCAGCAGGATCTAAGGTTTCAATATTGATGCTTGGCGCGATAAAACCGTGCTCTAACATTAATGTTGAATAAATAGCTTCATGAACACCCGCCGCACCTAGTGCGTGACCAGTCATTGCTTTAGTTGCAGAAATTGCTGGGCTATTGGTACCAAAGACTTCTTGGATAGCGCCTAGCTCTTTCGCGTCACCAACAGGCGTTGATGTACCGTGAGTATTCACGTAATCAACACTGTCTACATTTTGCATCGCCATTTTCATACAACGAACTGCGCCTTCACCTGACGGAGCTACCATGTCGTAGCCGTCTGATGTTGCACCGTAACCAACGACTTCACCGTAGATTTTTGCGCCACGAGCTAATGCGTGTTCAAGTTCTTCAATAACAACCATGCCGCCGCCGCCAGAGATAACAAAACCATCACGGTCTGTATCGTACGTACGAGATGCTTTATCTGGTGTGTCATTGTATTTCGATGATAGTGCGCCCATCGCATCAAACATCATCGTTAAAGACCAATCTAGCTCTTCACCACCACCAGCAAACATTACGTCTTGTTTGCCTAATTGAATAAGCTCTACCGCGTGACCAATACAGTGCGCAGACGTTGCACATGCAGAACTCATTGAGTAGTTAACACCGCGAATTTTAAACGGAGTTGCAAGACACGCCGATACTGTAGAAGCCATTGTACGAGGAACCATATATGGTCCAACACGCTTAACGCCTTTTTCACGCAAGATATCCACTGCATTCACTTGGTTTAGTGATGATGCACCACCAGAACCTGCAACAATACCGGTACGATCATTTGAAACTTGATCTTCAGTTAAGCCAGAATCCGCTACTGCTTGCTCCATTGAAATGTAAGCAAATGCAGCCGCATCACCCATAAAACGCATTTTTTTGCGATCAATGTGATCCGCTGGGTTCATTTTCAAATTGCCCCAAACATTACTGCGCAGGCCTTTTTCGGCGAACTGCTCAGAGAAGTTAATGCCTGATTTACCCGCTTTCAGAGATTCTAATACTTCTTCAACATTGTTACCGATACTTGAAACAATGCCCATGCCTGTAATTACGGCTCTTTTCATGATTCTTTCCTAATAAGTCATAAATCTTGGTAGATAATAGCGAAGATAGCACAACAAAGTGGTCAGCTTTCCTATAAGTCGTTAAAATCCGACGTAGATTATCTTTAATGGTTCAAATTTATGTCACAAAACCACGTTATACCAAAGAACAACATAACCAATGCTGTCTTAGAATGGAATGAGTCTGGAACACCAGTCTCCAATGATTTTGATGATGTGTATTTCTCTAATGATAATGGGTTAGAAGAAACACGCTATGTCTTTTTACAACAAAATCATCTCCTGCAAAGATGGCAAGAGTGTGACTTACGTCGTTTTGTTATTGGCGAAACGGGATTTGGGACGGGTTTAAACTTCCTTGCCGTGTGGCAATGCTTTAAAGAATTTCGCGCCCAATACCCTGATGCACCACTTAAAGAACTTCATTTTGTTAGCTTTGAAAAATTTCCAGTCACTAAATCTGATTTAGTTAAAGCACACCAAGCATGGCCAGAGTTGGCCGAATTCGCAGAGCAACTACATAAGTATTACCCTGCCGCCGTTCCTGATTGCCATCGTTTAGTACTAGAAGAAGGCATGATAACACTCGATCTCTGGTTTGGTGACATAAAAGATTGTATGCCTCAAATTTGGATGGATGATCACGGTATTATTGATGCATGGTTCTTAGATGGTTTTGCGCCAAGTAAAAACCCTGAGATGTGGAACCAAAATCTCTTCGATAATATGGCAAACCTCGCGAAAGAACACTGTACTTGTGCAACATTCACTTCTGCGGGCTTTGTTCGTCGAGGATTAATAGAAGCAGGCTTTGACATGAAAAAAGTCAAAGGATTCGCTCATAAACGAGAGATGATCGCAGGCACATTAACGGAACGAAAAGCAAAAGCAAATCACGCAGTTTGGTATGCCCGAACGACTCCGAAAGAGGTTACTGATGTCGCTATTATCGGTGGAGGCGTTGCCAGTGCTGCACTAGCTATGACGCTGCTTCGTCGTGGTGTAAAAGTGACGGTGTATTGCAAAGATGAAAAAGCAGCACAAGGTGCATCAGGCAATCAACAAGGCGCGGTTTACCCTCTATTAAATGAGAAATATAATTCACTTTCTCGCTTTTTTGCTCCCGGGTTTATTTTTGCACGTCAATTCATTGAACAAGCCGCTGAACAGGTCGAATTTGATCACGATTGGTGTGGCGTAACTCAACTAAAATGGGACGATAAATCAGAAAAAAAACTCAACAAGATGCTTACTGCCCATTTTCCAAATGAATTAGTCACAGAATTAAACAAAGAAGACACCAATCTACACGTTGGGTTACCTATTAACATGGAAAGTGTTCATTATCCTCTTGGTGGATGGCTTTGCCCAAAACAACTCACTCGTGGGTTATTTGATCATTTTGCTGCCAACCCATTATTTACCTTACACTGTGATTCAGAAGTAACCTCTCTTCAACAAAGCAATGATAAACAATGGCATGTGTTATTAGGCGATAGCGTACATCCACATCAAACCGTCATTGTCGCTAATGGGCATCGTTTCACTGATTTTGAACAAACGAAAGATATCCCTGCGACCGCAGTTCGTGGGCAAGTGAGTCATATTCCCACCACTGAATCATTGAAAAAACTCAACACCGTATTGTGCTATGACGGTTACTTGACACCAGAAAACACCAAATACCAAACTCATTGTATTGGAGCGAGTTACGATCGTCGTGATTTAGATTTAAAATTTAAAGAATCAGACCAAGTTGAAAATGGTGAGCGTTTACATAAATGTATTCCTAACGAAGTATGGCCAAAAGAAGCAGATACAAGCTCAAACCAAGCTCGTGTTGGTATTCGCTGCGCCAGTCGTGACCACTTGCCCTTCATTGGTAATGTCGTTCGATTTGAAGCGATGCAGGAAGAATATAAGAACCTTTATAAAAAGCGTCATTGGCAGCGCGATGCAAAAGAGATCCCTATCTATGAAGGTTTATTCTGTATGTTGACGCTGGGTTCTAGAGGCTTAAGCTCGGCTCCTTTATTAGCGGAAACCTTAGTTTCTCAAATAATGGGCGATCCAATCCCATTGCCTAATTCAGTGCTTGAAGGTCTACATCCGGGAAGATTATGGGTAAGAAGGTTATTGAAAGGAAAACCGTTGGATATTTAAGAGAAAGGAAGAGCCGATTTTAGCTCGGTCGCAAGCTCTCTTACCCGTTTCAGGGGAGTTCGTTGTAAATGATAAACTCATAACGAACTCCTCTGATCACAGCTACCTAAATCTTGATCTTTTACTTAATAGAATCAGCCAAGTGGCTCACCGCTAATGCAAAATAATGCGAGCGATTCCAATCCATTAACACTTGATAGTTATTATAAACAAGGTAAGCACGACCATCATTATCGTCTGGTTGCACTAACCATGCTTCTAACTCAACATTAGGTAACGACTTTCCATTTAAACGACGAACCCCTAATGCCCCCCATTCAGAGAGTAACTTTCCTTTATCTTCAGAAAGTCCCTTTAGGGCTTCGGCATCAAAAGCATCAGGCAATGTTACCTGACGACCCCAAGTATACGTATCATCCCAACCCACTTGTTTTAAGTAATTCGCCGCAGAAGCGAACACATCGGCATGAGTCGTCCAAATATCTTTACGACCATCATCATTGCCATCAACAGCATAAGCCAAAAATGACGTTGGCATAAACTGGCATTGCCCCATTGCACCTGCCCATGAACCTTTCATGTTTTCAGGGGTAATGTGACCTTGTTCTAAAATGGTTAATGCCGCCATTGTTTGCTTTCTAAAAAAGGCTTCACGGCGACCATCATAAGCCAACGTAGTTAATGCTTCTATCACATTATAACCCCCCGTTAGCTTACCAAAATTACTTTCAACACCCCATAATGCGACGATAAATCGAGGTTGAACCCCATATTCTTTGCCAATTCTAGTAAGCACTTCATGGTGTTTTTGATATAAATCGTTCGCTTGTTTTATCTTCCACTTTGGTACTGCTCGTGGAATATATTCATCTAGTGTTAATTTTTTTTCTGGCTGATTCCGATCAGATTTAACCGCTTTTTCTTTAAAAGCCACATTTTTAAACGCTCGTTCTAAAATAGGCTCTGAAATACCATTCTCGCGCGCTTCATTTTTTAAGTTAACGATATAATCCTGGAAATCCCCTTCAGGCGTATTCGCAGATACGCTTGTGGCCATTAACAAACTGACTATCCCTAGCAGTAATCTTTTCTTCATATTATTTCTCGTTTCGTTTGGCTTTATCTTGCTTGTATTTCTCAAGCAAATTTTCAGGAGGTGGCGGTAATTGTAAAAAATAGCCGTCATTTTTTAAAGAAACTTCTACTTTTTCAATATCAACAGAGGCTAATTTTCTGCCTTCTAAATTTACCACCATAACCATTTTTGGCGTACCAAACATTGTCATCAATTCTTGAGGTACTGGAGAAAAATCATCTTTTTTCTCAATATAAAGATAAGCACCTTGCTTTTTAGAGCTTTTATAAATCGAACAGTACATTTTAGAACCTAATATTGATAGAGTTGATATTGCTCCCAATCCAGAAGTCTCTTCTCCTGTCTATTTGATGAGAGCCTTGTTAGAAAGTACACTTAAGACAATAAGATAACTTGCTGTGTGGTCAAACTGACTATAACATGGTATCAGATTTGTGGTATTAAAATTACCGTCTGAAAATCTGAATATTCATAACAGCGAAGATACCGAGAGCATGACAAAAACAGCCGATTTAAAGGGCAGTAATTTCACCCTTTCAGTATTACATTTACCTAATGATGACATCACTCAAGCCCTTAGTATGCTTGAGCAAAAAGTAGCACAAGCGCCTTCTTTTTTTGCTTCCGCTCCAGTGGTCATTAATATTGAAAATGTATCGAATGAAATTAATTTTGTTGACCTTAAATTAGGTGTAGAGCGCACAGGTATGATCCCTGTTGGCATTACTGGTTGCAAAGATAAAGAAAAGCAAGCGCAGGCAACGTCTGCAGGTTTTGCGGTAATGACTTCTTTTACACCTCAGCAAGTAACACAAAAAGCAAATATGCAACCAACGAAAGTGGTAAGAACCCCTATTCGTTCTGGACAACAAGTGTATGCCAAGGATGCTGACCTTGTGATCTTAAATCATGTAAGCCCTGGGGCCGAAGTTATCGCCGATGGCAGCATACATATTCACGGCACGTTAAGAGGCAGAGCAATTGCCGGTGCCAGTGGCCAAAAAGAAGCAAAGATATTTTGCAAAAATTTACAAGCGGAGCTGATATCCATTGCCGGAAATTATTGGCTAAGCGATCAAATTAACAAAGAGTATTGGCATCAAAATGTCATGGTCACTATGGTTGAAGACCATATTAAGATCGATACCCTAACGTTATAGCACAACATAAAAGGAATAATAAAATGGCACGTATTGTCGTTGTGACTTCTGGTAAGGGTGGCGTAGGTAAAACTACTTCCAGCTCTGCCATTGCATCGGGGCTTGCTCTGGCTGGCAAGAAAACCGCGGTAATTGATTTTGATATTGGCTTACGTAATCTTGATTTAATCATGGGTTGTGAACGTCGCGTTGTTTACGATTTTGTTAATGTTATTAATGGTGAAGCAACGCTAAACCAAGCATTAATTAAAGATAAGCGCGTAGGTAATTTATTTATCCTTCCTGCGTCTCAAACTCGTGATAAAGATGCATTAACCAAAGAAGGCGTTCGTCGTGTTCTTGATGAGTTAATCGCAATGAACTTTGATTTCATTATTTGTGATTCTCCAGCAGGTATTGAAGCTGGCGCATTAATGGCGTTATATTTTGCGGATGAAGCCATCATTACCACAAACCCTGAAGTATCATCTGTTCGAGATTCTGACCGCATTTTAGGTATTTTAGACTCTAAATCTCACCGTTCAGAAGAAGCTTTAGAGCCAGTAAAACAACACCTATTATTAACTCGCTATTGCCCAACACGTGTAAATCAAGGCGAAATGTTAAGTGTGGGTGATGTTGAAGAAATTCTAAATATCCCTCTATTGGGTGTGATTCCAGAAAGCCAATCAGTATTGAATGCATCAAACAAAGGTGTACCAGTAATTTTTGACGAAGAATCAAACGCAGGCTCTGCATACCAAGATGCAGTTGACCGTCTGTTAGGCAAGGAAGTTTCGTTCCGCTTCTTAGAAGAAGAGAAGAAAGGTATCTTTAAACGACTATTTGGAGGTTAAGCATGGCACTGCTAGAGTTTTTTAGACCACAAAAAAAAGCCACTGCTAACATAGCGAAGGAAAGGCTACAGATCATTGTTGCTGAACGCAGGAATGGAGGTCCAGCACCTTCGTATTTACCACAACTTAAAGAAGACATTCTTAAAGTAATTAGTAAATATGTTAACGTAAGCCCTGATATGATCACGGTTTCACTAGAACAAAAAGAAGAAGACCTCTCAGTATTAGAGCTAAATATCACTCTGCCAGAAGACGATAATTAAACACTATTTCGTTAATCAAAGTCTATAAAAAAGGTGACCTATCAGAGTCACCTTTTTTGTTTCTGTTTATTGAGATTAGCTTTTATCTAACACCGCCATAAAGCGCTCAGCAAGCAGCCCTTCTCTCCACTCTTTTAATACGTCTGGTTTTAAATCAGGGTGACTGTTTTTCTTCCATTTCCAAGACAATAATTGATTAAGCTGTTTTTTAGACGCTAAAAACTCAGGCATCAAACCCGATTGATCAGAGGCCGCTTTTACTTCATCTTTTAACAACTTAAAAATTTGCTTATAGCCCGGATAATCCATTAATCGTGTTAACGTTTCTGGATATTCGTTTTCATTTAGCTCATCTGCAAGGTATGTGAAACGCAATAGTTTTCCACCATGACGTTGAACCTCTCTCGAATCAAACTCTTCTTTTAGCATTTGCTCTTTACTGCGAAGTCCAAATCGAGCTAATTTCCATAAGTTTAATTCTTGTACAACAAAGTTAACCGCCAAATCGCGCTTTCTTGCTTCTTCTAATCGCCATTGTGCTGCCATTTTTAAAATAGCTAACTGCTTACCATTTAACTGCCAAGCATTTTTAATATCTAAATACGCTTTCTCAGGATCAGGTTGTTTTTCACGTTTTTTAACCGCAAGTAACGATTCTTGATACGCTGCTTTTTCCCACTCTGTTTGAGCTAATTCTGCTTGTAGTTTCTCAAACAATGGTAATAAATAATGCACATCGGCTGCGGCATAATCCAATTGTTTATCTGATAAAGGACGCGCCATCCAATCAGTACGAGATTCACCTTTATCGAGATCAACACCTAAATAATCAGACACTAATTTCGCAAAGCCTGTCGACAAACCATAGCCTAAAAATGCCGCCATAATTTGAGTATCAATCATTGGTGTCGGCATACAGCCAGCATAATGTTGAAATACTTCTAAATCTTCACCACAAGCATGAAGAACTTTTGTCACACTTTCGTTTTTTAATAAATCCCAAAGCGGCGTTAAATCATCAATTTCAACAGGATCAACTAATGCTAATGTTTCACCATCAAACATTTGAATTAAACCTAAACGTGCATACAAAGTTCTCGTACGTACGAACTCAGTATCCAGCATTAAAAAAGGTTTATTACTTGCCTGTTGGCAAATTTCAGCTAAACGTTGGCTGTGTTTAACGATTTCAAATTCCACAATTTCTTCCTTAAAAATCTGTAACGCTTCTATTAATTGGTCTAAGGCAAGATAGCTTAACGTTAGAAAAACTGTAAGCGTGCGGGGAACTACACCTAACAAATAAAATTCATTATGCGTATCTTACGATCTTTCATTTAACGAGAACGTAATTATGCAAAAAGATAAAAAGAGAACACCAGAGCAATGGCACGCTCTATTTGAATCTCAGCAATCTAGCAAGCTTAGTGCCGCTGAATTTTGTCGTAACCATAATATTCTGCCAAAGACATTTAGTGCACGTAAAGCACGATGGAAACAAAAGATTAACATTGCCAGCTAATACTGAACCTCACTGGATAGGACTCTTATTAAAAGGGTATCAATCATGAATGTATTTACTGATGTTTCCACCATTTATCTTCATCGTGATTTTGTCGATTTTCGCAAGGCCATTAATGGCCTTGTCGTGATTGTTGAGCAAGAAATGCAACTATCACCGTTTAGTGATGCTCTATTTATATTTTGCAATAAGCCTCGTGATAAACTCAAAATATTGTATTGGGATAAAACAGGATTCGCTTTATGGTACAAGCGATTAGATGAAGACCGCTTCAAATGGCCACGAAATATAAATAACGATACGTTAGCATTATCAGAGCAGCAACTGACACTGCTATTACAAGGTTTTGATATCTTAGGACATCAACCGGTACATTATCAAACAACCCTTTAAATAGTTGATTCTCAGTCAAGAATAGGAGGCAACCGATTGATTACCTGTATTATCGTTATATAGTCATCTACATGATTGATAAAATAAAACCACTTCCTGATACCATTGACGAGCTGAAAGCACTTGTGCTTCAGCTTGAAAATAAATATAACCGTCTTCTAGAGCAATTTCGACTGGCTCAACATCAGCGCTTTGGTAAAAGCAGTGAATCTGACTCGACTCAATTTGATTTATTCAATGAAACAGAAGAAGAAATCATCATTGAAAATGATGACACACAAACGATTACCTACACTCGTCAAAAGCCAAAACGCCAACGCTTACCTGAAGACTTACCGCGTACTGTTATTATCCACGACATAAAAGATAAAACTTGTAAGTGTTGCGGTCTAGAGATGCATGCGATGGGTAAAGACATCAGTGAAAAGTTGGAATTTGTACCAGCTAAAGTGGAAGTTATTCAACATGTTCGTCCTAAATATGCTTGCCGAAATTGTGAAAAAAACAATACTTCAGTAGACATTAAACAAGCCCCAATGCCAGCGTCACCAATCCCTAAAGGGATTGCGACCGCAAGTTTACTTGCTCAAATTATTACGGCTAAATTTCAATACAGTCTTCCACTTTATCGTCAAGAAACGTTATTTCAGCAATGGGGTATCATTATTGGACGGCGAACGATGGCGGATTGGTTAATAAAATGCTCGGTACTATTTACCCCTCTTAATAACGAGTTACATCGTATTTTGCTTGAACAACCCACTCTGCATTGTGATGAAACAACGGTAAATGTGTTGGATGTTGAAAAAGCAAAATGTTATATGTGGGTCTACTGCTCTGGCTATGATTCTCCAGGCTCTGGTGTTTTGCCTGGAATTGTACTTTATGATTATCAATCTAGCAGGCATGGCTACCATCCAGTTAACTTTTTAAAAGGTTATAACGGGTATTTACATACCGATGGTTACCAAGGTTATGAACAAACTGAAGCGATTTTAGTTGGCTGTTGGGCACACGCACGTCGACGATTTATTGAGGCTCAACGTGTTCAAGTAAAAGGGAAAACAGGGAGTGCAGATTGGGTATTGAGTAAAATCCAAAAGCTATACCGGATCGAATCGTTATTAAAAGAGGCTTCCCCTGAAGCCAAGTATGTTGCTAGGCAGACAGAAGCCCGCGATTTACTTAAAGAGCTCCGTGATTGGCTTGATAGCGCAGTTAGTCGAGTATCACCTAAAACAAAATTAGGTGAGGCGATTAGCTATACATTAAATCAATGGGATAAATTAGTTCGTTATATTGATGATGGATTGTTATCTATTGATAACAATCGAGCAGAGCGAGCGGTTAAACCGTTTGTTATCGGCCGGAAAAACTGGTTATTTTCGGGTTCAACGGCTGGTGCAGATTCAAGTGCAATGCTTTACAGCATTGTAGAAACAGCAAAGGCAAACGGATTAATCCCTTACGATTATATTAGGTATTGTCTAGATCGTTTATGTGTTGGATCGCCAGATATCGATTCACTTTTACCTTGGAATGTAAAAGACAAGGTGTAGTTCCCCGCACGCTTACGAAACAGATGACGTTATTGCAGTAGAAACAAAAACTGCATAATAAAAATAGAACGACTCTGTTTTAAATAAAAAAATGCCAGTGATTGTTAACTCAACCACTGGCATTTTTTATGTCTATTGTATCTGATTTACTTTTGCATGATATTTGTCATCATTGTGATTTTTATACCACTGTTTTCTTTACTGCCGCTCGTTTCCCTAAGAAATAACCTAAGCCTAAAGGAGCAAAGAAAATAGCCAAGATGAACAAGATAAAATAAATGATCGTGCTCTTAATCAAATCAATCACTTTATCCATCGCAAGCGTTAGTACATCTTGTGAGACTTGGTCGAGATCTTGAGTGAACTTCTCACGCTCTTGAGAGACAATTACTGCAATCGCTTTACGTTCTCTCTCTACCATATTAACCAGTTCTTGGCGCTCTCTTGCTACCATCGCTTCCAAAGCGATACGCTCTGCACTTAACTGGTTTAATTTATCATCTGTTTTATTGTCTAAATCATCCAATAATGGCTGTAATTGCAAACTCATTTGTTCTGCTAAATTTTGCATGTATTCTGGATTATTATTAACAAAATCTTGGAATGACTCCGATGTGTTTCGTAAGCTTTCCATTGTTTTATTAATGTCATCACCATTCAGATTGCTGTTCATCGCGATAAGCTGCGCTTTCCATGTCATGATTTTTGGTGTTTGCTCAGAGACTAAACTAAGTTGATCGGAAACATCACCAAGCGCTTCTGGCATTGAACCAAGCGTTGCTACCGCTTCTGTCTCATCAATATTTTGATCGGCTAGCCATGCTTTTAGAGCTGGGGTTCTTCTCATGGCTACGCTATCAAAGGGATGCTCTGCAACAAATTGTGCAATAAAGTCTTTTGCTTCATTAAATTCAGAACTTGGTAATAGCTTCTTTGCTAATGCCTCAATGTCGATATGCAGTAATTGACTCGTTTTAAAATCAATATTCCCTTCAAACACGTCGGCACCCTTCCCATCATCAGAAAAGAATTGTTCCATTTGAGCGGCAAAGACCCATGTATCAATTAACGATATAGTCGGTGACACTTGATACGCTGCATGTTGTAGCCCCTCTTCTGCGTGTATTTTCCACAACAAGACATAAGATTGATGCAAGGTATCGTCTTTCGGATACATCGCTGAGATTTCGTCTGCGGCGGATTCAACTTCACTAAAGAAATGCTTACTGTATGCACGAGTTAAAATACGCGTATTTAACTCCGCGGTTGTTAGAGGTACCGATTGGGATTCAATTTTCAGTTCCAGTAAAGAACACCCATTAAGTACAAATAGAGATAGAAATATAGAAAAGAATTTTGAGGTGTGTTTCATAAACAACCCTACCTAGCCAAATTATTATAATTAAGAATAGATAGGGTAGCATTTTGTAAAAAACAATTAACTTAGATAGTTAATATCTACGATAAAAATACCGCTATTTTCACATTTATTACATGAACAAATACATACCATCTATGATTCAGAAGAACCTAAACGGCGTGTTAATTGATCTTTTAGGTTAGGAGGAGTGCCCTTAATGGTTAATGTATCGGTTTCTGGATCGTAAAATACACGCTCCCCCAATAACATCGCATCAAAATTCAATGACAAACCACCACCAGCACCCACAAACTTAGTCAGCTTACGTAATGCCGTACGATCAACAGGAAAAGACTCTTCTAACTCATAACCCTGCTCTTCAGCAAATTGATAGAAATTAGAACCAGATTCCGATGTCGGTAATTCACCTGATAATTCTTTTACCGTTAACTCTTCACCAGCTTGTAATTGACCATTACAGTAATCATATACTTGCTTACGGTACTGTTGTTTTTCTTCTTTCTCTAACCGTTCATCAGCACAGAAATCTTCAACGGCTTGCATTAATACTTGGTTTTGAACCTTCGTATCCATACCAACATCTGCTTGTAAGAAATCTAAGAAGAAGTCAGATACTTTGCGACCCACTCTACCTTTAATAAAAGTAAGGTACCGATTAGAGTCTGAATCTGTTTCCCATGTTGATAAATCAATACGCGCTGCGATATCCATTTTCGCAATATCAAGATAATCAGTCGCACTGATATTCAGCTCATCAGTAACTTTCATGCTCTCATTTGATGGCAAAACTGCCACAAATAAATATTCTGTTGCTAAAGATTGGTACTCTGCGATAACGAGGATACCTTCTTCTGCAAATGGGTATTTGATCAGCTCAGATTTCAGCTTTTCCGCTGATTTATTACTAAACTCTAAAAATGGGGTTTCATTCTTACGAACAGAACCTAACCAGTGACCAAATTCACTTTCAGTCTTGAAAATACCAAAACCTTTACCTGCTTTTGAATTAAACACTCTGTGCAGCTCAGAAACTAAGGCTTCAGTAAATTCTTCATTCTCAAGAAGTTGATTTCGTAGACAAACTTCAAGCTCATCTTGCTCATTTTTTACTAATTTATGTAAAATTACGTTTGAAAGGATTAAACTCATAATAGAAAAGGTTTTTAGTTGACGTACATAGTAGGTTATCATAAGCCGCTTTCACTATCATTAACTGAAAAGACTTATGGCTATTACTTCGAAATACAGCAACAAACAAATTGAACAAATGTTAACAGAGATGGTCGATGTATTAGATAAACATCGTGCTCCTGCAGATCTATCTCTAATGTTGGTTGGTAACATTGCGACTAATGTACTAAACCAAGAAGTGCCAGCAGAACAGCGTAAAATTATCGCTGAAAAATTTGCTCAAGCGCTGCTTAGCTCATTAGATATTCCAAAAACTCACTAAGAGCGAGAATTCAATTCACATGGTCGATAGCGGAAATACATACGGCGATAAAGTGTCCAAGTTAATTACTTGGGGCCACTGGTTCAGCTTTTTCAATATCATTGCAGCAATGCTTATTGGTTCGCGTTACATTTCGCAATCACCATGGCCTGAAACTCTTCTCGGTCAGACCTATCTGGTTTTAAACTGGATAGGTCATTTTGGTTTTCTCGTTTTTGGATTCTATATACTTGTTCTGTTTCCCTTAACGTTTATTACCCCATCTCAACGATTAATGCGTGTGTTGAGTGTCATCATTGCTACTGCAGGCATGACCTTATTACTGCTTGATACTTACGCTTATCAAAACCTTCATTTGCACATAACCCCCTTAGTCTGGGATATGCTGCTAAATAATGATAAATCAAACTTAAATACCCAGTGGCAATATTTATTTATTGTTGTACCCGTTATTTTCTTATTGCAGCTATCTCTGTCTGAATGGGTATGGAACAAACTACGTAAATTGGCCCATAAACAAGTCGGTCGCCCTTTTGCCATCTTATTTTCAGTTGCCTTTATTGGTAGCCACCTAATTCATACTTGGGCAGATGCATCTGCTTATGGCCCAGTAACAGCACAACGCGCGACTTTCCCACTGTCTTATCCAATGACGGCTCGCTCATTCTTAGAGAAACATGGTTTTATTGATCGTGAAGCGTTAGCAAAACAAATCGAAGACGAAGGAACAGGTGGCGCAACAGAAGCCATGCGATACCCTCTTGAACCGATCAAATTTAAAAGCAAGCAAAAAGAGTATAACCTTCAGATTATTATGGTCGATAGCCTAAGAGCCGATACGCTAAACCATACTGACACTCCAAACCTAACTCGCTTTGCTCAAAATAATTTAAATTATAATAATCACTACAGCGCCAGTAATAATCCAACCAGTTTATTTGGCTTGTTTTATGGATTACCAGGCAGCTACGTTGATAACTTCCGAAACTCGCATAAAGCGTCGCCAGTATTAGCGGAATTACATAATCGTAATTATACCTTTGGTTTATTTAGTGGTGATGACTTTGACTCTTCTCTTTATAAACAGCTTATCTTCACTCATGGAGAGTTAGCAGAAAAACCAGAGAAGATGAGTGATACTAAAGCCATATCTCAGTGGAATACTTGGTTTACTCAACAAACAACAGATCAACCTTGGTTTAGCTATTTAGAACTGACTGCCGTGTCTGAATATGATGATGTAGGGTCAATATCAACAAATGCAGGTCAACATGCCTTTGAAGCTAACTACCGTAAAGCAGTTCAAAAAACGGATCAACAGCTTAAAGCAGTATTAAACACACTTAAGCAATCTCCTGACTGGGAAAAAACCATCGTAATTATTACATCAAATCACGGTATGGAATTTGATGAAACAAATAGTAACAGTTGGGGCTCAAACACAAACTTTAGCCAATACCAATTACGTGTTCCAATGCTTATTCATTGGCCTAATGCTGAACCTGAACTGATCACTACACGCTCAAGTCATCTCGATTTAACGCCAACGTTAATGGAGTCATTTCTTAGCACAACAACACCGGCTGAAAGCTACAGTAGCGGCATAAACTTATTTAGCCCTAATGATGATCGCAGTTGGTTGCTTGCTGGTGACCGACAAAACATTGCATTAATTACAGACGAAAATACCGTCGTCATTGATAAATTTGGTAACTACAAAGTATACGATGAAAATTATCAACGTCTGCGTGATGAAAAACCAAAATTATCATTATTAATGCAAGGTATTTCTGAGCTAAAACGCTTTTATCACCCAAAGAACTAACGCTTGCGAAAAGCATTAATTCTGAAAAAGTAATACACTAAAAATCCCTTTACTCATAAAGGGATTTTTTATATCTCTCTGTTTATAATTCATTTTTTCACACGAAATAGTTAAAATGCCAATAAAAGCATGAGTAATTAATAGAGTAAAAAAGACAAAATGAGTAAAAATAAAGCACAACGCACAAAAATAGAGCAGTCAATCGTTTTTTTTAATTTTATGCTTTACAAAAAGTAAGGATATTACTATTATTCACCGCACTGGAGGGATGGCTGAGTGGTCGAAAGCACCGGTCTTGAAAACCGGCAACCGTTAATAGCGGTTCTAGGGTTCAAATCCCTATCCCTCCACCACTTTCGAAATTCAGATAGAGTCTGGGTTTCAAAAAATTGGAGCGGTAGTTCAGTTGGTTAGAATACCGGCCTGTCACGCCGGGGGTCGCGGGTTCGAGTCCCGTCCGCTCCGCCAATACAACGAAGGCATTGTCTAAAGATGATGCCTTTTTTGTATCTGCTAATTATGAAATCACAATTCAAACGCCCTCTTTTCCATCACCATTATTCTCTAAAACATTATTAACGTCTTCACGATTAACCCATCAATATCCGTGTAATCGATCTTCCTTTATAAAAGTTTTAAAAATAAAACAAACGATCAAAACATTTCAAATATTTGGAAGTAGGTTGCAAAACTTCATTTAAACTATTATCAACCAAATTGTATTTATATTAGCCTATCGGTGATTATCTAAAACAATAAGGTTATATAAATACCATGAAAAAAATCATTACAACGTTAGCGGCTTTAACGGTTCTATCAACCAGCTACACTGTCTCTGCCTCTGAATGGAGTTACTCAGGTGAAACCGCACCCACAAATTGGCATGGAACCTGTCAATCAGGAGTAAACCAGTCACCGATAGATATTACTCACGCTATCGAGAGCACATTAGACCCAATTATTTTCAACTATTCAAAAGCGGGAAAAAATGTCGTCAATAATGGACATACGGTACAAGTTAATTTTGACGCAAAGCAATCCATTCAAATTGAAGGGAAAACCTTTACGCTTTTACAACTTCATTTCCATGCCCCAAGCGAAAACCTCATTGAGGGTCACTCATTCCCATTAGAAATGCACTTAGTCCATGCAGATAAAGATGGCAACCTTGCCGTTATTGGAGTGATGCTAAAAGAAGGAAAACCTAATTCTGAATTGACAAAAATATGGGCTAAAATGCCACAATCAGGGCAAGTAGATCTTGAAAATCAATTAGATCTAACGAAGCTTCTTCCTCGTGATCAAGCTTATTACCGTTTCAACGGTTCATTAACTACCCCACCTTGTTCGGAAGGGGTTACTTGGCTAGTGATGAAAAACCCTATTGAGATATCATCAGAACAGCTAGCACAATTTACAGCGCTTTATAATGGTAATAATTGTCCTACTCAAGCAATAAACGCTCGGCCGATTTTAAAATAAGACCACTCAACTCACGTAGCTATCTATTTATTACGAAGAAAAATCACTTAAGAACAAAGTAAACGTTCTGATAAGTAGTTATTTTACCATTAAAACTCTTAGCATCGCGCTTAAGTGATTTAACAAATAAGAATAAACAGATAAGTACTGGAGTTGGTATAAAACAAAAAACATTAATTTTCGCTTTAAAATCACTCGATCTGATCGAATTTAGAGCGAACGATTTTTATATTTAAAAGAATGCTTTACATGATGAGGGCTTACGCCTATTATTCACGGCGTTGGAGGGATGGCTGAGTGGTCGAAAGCACCGGTCTTGAAAACCGGCAACCGTTAATAGCGGTTCTAGGGTTCAAATCCCTATCCCTCCACCAATTTCGAAGCCCTAGCAGAAATGCTGGGGATTTTTCGTTATATAAAGTAAATTTATTTTTGGCTCGCAACCCACTTTTTCACAAAATCAATCACGTACTTCTGATTCACTGTTGCGGTCTCAGGATCAAAATCTTGATTGTGTAGGTCAGTGTTTGACAAAATACGAATACCTATAAACGGAATATTGTAAGCCTTAGCAACTAACGCAGCAGAAGAACTTTCCATCTCTTCAGCTGAAGTTTGATATGTTTTATGCAACCAGTTAATTCTCGCCACCTCGCGATTCCATTCATCAGCAGTTCCAATCACGCCCTTCACTACCTTACCTTTACCTGGGTGACTTACATTCTCGAAAGCAAAATCAACTAATGTTGGTTCAGAGTAAAATGCATCATGCTCAACTAGCTTGTTATCTTCTCTAAGACGCATAGTAACGGTAAAATTTTTCCATTTTTCAGGTTGAATACCAGCACTCGCTTCAGAAAACTCAGAGCGGTTTGCCCCCATATTGAAACTCTTTACAGCTAAAACAATATCACCTCGATACAATTCAGGATCATGTCCACCCGATGTACCTTGGTTAACAATCATACTTGGTGAAAACTTTTCAATCCCAAGTACGGTAGAGGCTGAAGCATTAGCAATACCAACTTCCGTTCTTGAGACAACCACTGGATAGCCGTCAATTGTTCCTTCCCAAAAAGTCCAAGACCCAATCGTCTCTTCTTTTTTATTTTCCAATTGAGCAACCATATACTCAACTTCAATATCCATTGCGCCTTGAAGAAGAATGGGTTGTGGCATTGCACTTGCCGAAAATGAAAACATCATAGTTAAAGCAATAAAACAACAACGAAAGCCTTTCATATATTTATACCCTGTTTGAATTACATTGTTACACGAAAATATGCGGCGGATAATACATGAATAGACAACATAAGCAAACGATTGCTTTTATCTATAAAAGAAAGATATCGAATCTATCTTTCTTTAACTAAGCTTTTTAACATCCAAACATCACAGCCATTATGTAACGTTCCATCAATCGGTTTTGGTAAATGCTCAAAACCCAAATTCTCATACAATTTAACGGCTGATTTCATACTTGAAAGTGTATCTAAATAACATTGAGTAAAACCCGCTTCTTTAGCAAAGTTTAATATTTTATCTGCCATGGTTTTACCAAAACCCCGCCCACGAGCCTCTGGTAACAAAAAGAGTTTTCTTAGCTCACAGGTCGTTTCACTGCTATCAAAAGGGGCAATACCACAACCGCCAACAACTCGCCCATTCAGCAATAGTATTAAATATCGGCTTCGATTCTTTTCATGATAATGCTTACTCATTTCAAGAACCTCATCATCTGAAGGGCCAAAACCCTCTCCTACCGCACCAAACTCAACGCCAACATTTTTGATGATGTAACAAATATCATTATCATGTTCAGGGGTTATCTTGACGATTCGATATTCCATATCTTTACTCCTTCATTTTTCATCTCATGTCATTATAGAAAAATAAAATCACTTATGTACGCGCCTCTCCACAGAGTAAACATCAATAGACAATCTAGGTCACACAGATACAAAAAAAGCGAGTAACCAAGGCTACTCGCTTTTTATAAACTACTAGGGCAATTAAATTACGCCCAACTCACGTAAACGTTCCATCAAATAACTATTTGCGGTGTGGCGTTCAGATAAAACCACATCTGGTTTAGGGTGTAAAAACAAAGGCAATGAAATACGAGATTTTGTTTTGTCAGCACCTTCAGGGTTCACAACGCGATGTGTTGTTGATGGATAATACCCTTCTGACGCTTCTTGCAGCATATCGCCAATATTAATAATTAGATTACCAAAATCACACGGCACATCTAACCATTCGTTTTCTTTTGTCTTAACTTGCAAACCTGGTTCATTAGCGGCAGGAAGTATCGTTAATAAATTGATATCTTCATGTGCACCAGCACGAATAGCACCAAGCTCCTCATCGCCTTCTAACGGTGGGTAATGAAGAATACGAAGTAAGGTCTTATCACTCTGCTCAACCATGCTAGAAAGCGATTGAGAGAATAACTCAGACACGTCTGATGGTGAGTGCGCTTCAACCCAAGAAAGCAATTCTGATGCTAAAGTATTCGCATTATCATAATACTCTTGAATTTGTGCTTTCAATTCAGCAGGACATTGCCCTGTAGGGTAGTAATGGAAGTATTCTTTAATGTCTTTTTTTGTATGACCTTTCGCAACTTCAGACACTGAGGCTGGGAAAAAACCGTCTTGCGTGTCTACATTAAACTGAAAATTTTCTTTCTCTTCACTATTAAAGAATGAATACCAATTATCGTAAATACTTTGTACAAGATCTTGTTGAATTGGATGATTTTTCAGTACACCAAATCCCGTTTCTCTTAATGACTTAACAAACAGCTCTGCTGCATTTTCAGCAGTGTAATCGATCGCTTCTAATTTCATAATAATTATCTTATTGTTGGCTGACTGGTTTCTATTATTTGTTTCTTATAATGTATTGTTAAATTGTATTAAGATGCGTAGATGGCCTCAAGCGCTAATATCTAAAAACAGACAACAATTTGTTTACATAGAGAAACACAAGTATTCCGTGCAACAACAATGAAGAGAAAAAGAAGAACATTCATGGAGGGATATTACCCAGCTATCGATTAACAATAGCGGGCAATTATTAAATTTTGATAGTACTAAGTTACCTTGGTAGCGGCTCTAAAATTCCATTTCTAACTAAGCCACGGCGAACGTTTTTACACAGTTTGGCAAAACTTTCGATCTCTGAAAAATTGGGGGTTTCTCCACGTTCAACGTAAGACTCCCAATACAATAATTCACCTTCCACCAATTCAATCAATTTACGCGGACAACCAACACACGTATCACCACATATCTGAGCTTCTGGCGCATCAAATGGAAAATCCGCTTTCACTAATTCGATGATATTCAGCATCGCAGTTTTACGGTCAGGTTTTTGTGTTTTTGGTTTATCAGACATACACGTTATCTATTTGGATGATTCGTAATGTGATCTTCTTGATTATGCATAATTATTACCTTTAATATCAATTATTTATCTTAAATTAAAATAGTCATTGTCGGCAAAATGACTACACCTCTATTTTATGAGTATTTGCGCCTACAAAATAAGGACATTTGCCTTTACCTTGAATGCATATTGGATAACTCATTTATCTCTGGCGAAATTGTAGTTTTTGTCATTAACTTAATTCTTTCTATCTATCACTCTCAAGCAATAACTGCACGATCATTTTCGAAAAAATAAAATATTCGTAAAATGACACATAAACCCTTATAGAACAAGGCATTAACAAAGCTGATAGCGATCTTTATTTTCACAATAGAGATCATCAAAAAACTGACGAAAAACAAATGATTACATTAATTTTCAACAACTTAATATTTCATAAGAGATCATTAGTGATCATCATTATCGCAATTAATCGCACAAAAACGCAATGATTGAAATTTTATTAGGCGCTGTATAAGCCATTTTTAGCGGTCTTTTTTATTACTTAACCTGAATTCTGGATAAAACATGCTTTAAGCGAGGATTAGTTCAAATTCACATTCTGATAGCTTAATTCGTGGCTTTTGTTTTTTTAAACAATAAGCCACAACGCCTGAAATTACATTTAGCATGAAACCAGTCACGCTACGATGACGGCTATGTTCAATTTGAGAGATATTCTTCAATTGGTCATTTATCGTTTCGATAATGTATCTCTTTGATAACATAGCCTTATCAAAAGCACTTATCTCTTTTGCTTTCATGTTTTTTCGCGAGGTAGTCACTAAATCGACATCAGAGTTCTTTAAGCTCTCACTCAACTTTTTACCTATGTACCCTTTATCAGCGTACAATTTCCCCGAGAGTTCTTTGCATAAATCAGGTACAGGAGTCCTATCATTTACATTGCCAGCTGTGATTTTCAGCGAAATAATTTCTCCAAGATGGTTAATCAATAAATGAAGTTTGAAGCCGAAAAACCATCCCATGGTACCTTTTCCTCTTTTCGCAACACCATCAAAGACTTTATGGCGAGGAATTCGAATGTTATGGCATACTTTAAGACTCGTGGAGTCAACAAAAGCAATGCCAGTCGGCTTACCTTTGATAGATTGAAAATAGGCACACATTGGGGCGATTAGGCTAGGCATTTTGCTCACAAATCGAGTGTAGCTAAGTAAATTTGGAAAGTATCCTTTCCAATATTGATGAACTAACCCGATATAGAAGTTCTTGAAATCTCTATGATTTGATTGATGAAAAGCGATGACAATAGTCATACATTCACTAGTAGACATTACTGACTGACGTTTTCTTTTTCTCTCACTAGCCTCAACAAGGTATTTTTCCCATTGAGATAAGAATTGATAACAAAAATCATCGACATCACAAAATATATCAACTAATTTATTCATCTTGCCCACCTTTTAAAATACGTTCAAATAATTCTTGGTCGAAAGATCTGATCGTTAGGTGGGCAATTAGTTCAGCCTTATCCAGAATTCAGGTTACTTAAACCCTTTGTCGCAAAAGGCTTTACTGTGTGCTCTGCGCTTTGGCTGACCACTCAGAATTGCGGCAAATTAAAATTTCGAAAAAAGTGCGCAAAAAAGCTCGCAGGTGGGGAGGAGGAGTGCGGATTCCGTCACGTAGATGCTCCTTTCTGTAGCTGTGGGTTAGTGTTGTAGTTATAAACGCGAGGCATGAAAAAAGCGCTCATGATGAGCGCTTGGTGTGGTTTATACTTGATTAGCTTACTTTGTAGCTTCCAGCTGAACTACCAGCATCAACAATAACCATTGCATTTGCAGTCATCTCATCAACGACTGCATTTGCTATGGCTTCGGCTAAATCTGCCGCTTTCGCAAACTCACCTTCTGTCACCATGCCTTTACCTTGCATCTCTTTTACTATTTTGGCTTTTAATGAGCCTTTATCTAATGCCATATTACTTACCTGCAAATACAGTGGTTGAGCCATCCACATGGGATTTACCTGTAAACGGACAGATACTTTCACAAGTGATAACCCCTGCTCCACCGTTTAGCTTTATCGTTTTAGCATCTTGAGTGATGTTCATTGCATTAATGATTTGGTCTTTTGAAATGGTAATGGTCTGTTTACCGTTTACAATTAAAGTATCCCCTTTCTCAATGGTATGTATTCGCTCACCAAGAACACTGAGTTTATCATTCAGGCCGATCACAATATCTCGTAACTGGCCGATAATTTGAGTTTGGTTACCACCATTAACCAGGTGTAAGTTTGATAATGAGCCTAACGTTACATCGTCACCTGCCATCACTTCAAACGCGCCTAATGTCTCAATGAGCTTTTGGCCTGCAATAGTCTCTTTGCTGTGCTGTTGTACATTCAGCTCATGCACACCAAAATCACCGAGGTATTTATCCACTTCATGTAAATGTTCAAACGCTTGAGTGTGTTTGATTTGGTCAGTGCTGTTGGTGGTATTGCCTGCTCCATCGGTTTTATTGAATACCTCATGGCGTTGCTGTTGCAGTTGTTCATCAGGCTCTAATTCTGGCAATGACCAACCATCACCTAAAATGGTTCTAATAAACGGTTTATCACTTCGACCATAAGCAAACGCAATCTCGACAATAGTCCCTTCACTAGGCGTGGCAAATTGCCCTTGCTCTGCACCACCAATCACAGTTGGTAAAGGAACGGCCTTATAAATTGGCACTAATGAATCGACTTCACCATGCTCTGTAAGCAATTGAACATCAACCGCATAACGAGGACGGTATGGGTTATTTTCATGGCCTGCTATGGATTGGTCGGTGACTGCTTCCACTCGGGCAAAGCGTGGTAAATGATGCCCTGCAGCCAGCTCTGGAAACAGATAATTCATTTTCCGTTTCTCTGCTGATTCCGTTTTCCAATACAGTGTCATTTCATCTTTTTCAAAATGCACTTCAGTAATGCGTTTTTGGTTGATGATGGCACCAGGACGAACCGAGGGGATCACTGCCAGTGTCATGCTTTCACCGCCGCGTTGTTTTTTGGATAGCTCGGTTTCTAATGGGACCGGTCTTGATTGCCATCGACTATCTGCAAAGCTACCTAAATAAATGGTGCTGTCAGTTTGTTGATACCAACAGAAATCAGGAATTGAAAACGCTCGACCTAAGTTGTTTAGTAATTGATAACCCGTTCCCTGGGAAGTGAAATTAGGAATGCGGTTATAAATGTAATCTTGCTCTGGTAGAACGAACTTTAGACCCGTTTCAAAGCTGAGTTGTTCAATCACTTCTGATACGGTTGGGTGCTGAATACTGATAGGCCAACGTGCAGCCAGTAACCCTGAACGCTCACGAGCAATAAAACGAGTAAAGCCATTTTGAGCTGGTTGAGCTTTGGTGATGAATCCATCAAAGTAGGCTTTGTAATCGTCTTGATACCCTATTTGAAGTTCAACCAATTGGCTTTCTTTTACTTCGCCTTCAATCACAAACGTTGCTCGGCCACCTGCAGATAATTCTAAGATCACTTGCTCTGATACTAGCTTTCTTTGTTCACCGTTAATGAAAATTCGTTTATTTAGCTTCATGCCAGTTGCCTTTCTTTTTGCAGTAATGCGTCTTCAAATCGAGTCGGTTGTGATTGATCTGTCGTGTTACTGACTGCCGCATGCGCTTTAGGTTTCACTGCTGCAGTATTCTCTGTGCTATCTGTTTGAACTTGTTTCTCTTTTTCGTTTTCTCGTTGCTCTTTTACTTCTGATACTGATAAATGCTCACGCAGTTGAAAGCTCACTTTCCATGCCATTAGGTTTTCTTGTTCATCGGCAGTAACTCGGCCCATGAATCGCACCTGCCGAATGGTCATGCTTTTGGCCAGCTCATTACCAATACGATAGATTTTGCGTTTACCGTCTTCTTTTTGGCGAGATAGCACCATCAAACGTTTTAAGGTTTTACTTTCTTTGAATGGAATTAATCCACTGACTGAAAGCACCATGCCTTTATCACCCTGCTCGCTTGCGTCCGTTCCTGATGTTTGGCCACTCATGTCTTCGGCTTTTAATTCTAAGCTCAGATTTATTCTTGGTGATTTTAGCGGAATGATCTCAGCATCAAGGGCAAGTTGGGTCATGCGAATAACTCCGTTAAAAAGGTTAATGGCTCAGTGCTTAAAAAGAGTGCGCTAAAGGTATAACTGTTGGCATGGCTTGGTGCTTGTGATTCTTTAAGCATGGTGGCAATTACCTCTGTTGTGCCTTGTGCTTCAAATTTCAATACACTGATATTGCGGTATTTGAGTTGATTTAGTGAAGCGGTCCACTCTTCCAGTTGTTGTGTTCTTTTTTGCGCTAATGCTGCCAGTTTTTGTGCCGGTGTATTTTTATCTGCTGCCAATGATTCAAGTTGTGCCAGTTGTGAACCTTGCCAATTCAAAGCACTTCTTATTGGTTGCTGATTAATGTGAGCCGTTGGTTTAAAGCGTGGCTGAATAATCGCATTATGTTTTGTGAATTTATCTGTTTGTAAACTTTGCTCTTTGCCGGTGCGCCTTGCGACCATGCCAAGCTCTGGAATGTTAACGACATCAAACAACGCTTTAGTGGCTTGGGCAAAGTTAGCCAGGGAGTTTTCAGCAATCATCCAACCGAGTGCATAAAGCTGTCCTGTTGGTTTGTGTTTGTCGTTCACATCAAACAGTTTGGCTCGTAGTGTTTCAATGGCGGTATCTGGTGATAAATGCTGTCCAGATTCAACCTGATTACCAACTTGATACTGATAAGGATGAACACACAATATTTGCCCTTTGCACATCAGGCTTTCTAGCTCTGCACGTAAATGAAGTAAACTTTCAGCTTCTGTACTTAATGGATGACGCGCCAGCGCTACCTTTGAGGCTAAGGTTTCAACTCGGTTTGCTGACTCATCCATTTTACCAGCAACTTGCTTGAGTACCGTTTCACTTTGAGTTTGAATGGCCTGCGTACTGTCAGGCCATTGATGTGATGCAGTTTGCCAAGTCATTAGATGCCACTTAATTTTTCATACTGATTCATGATTTCAGGGCGAACTGGAATGCTTCTAGTTACTGCATCAGGCTTTATCGCTCTTATGTAATCTTTTACTTCTCGCATTTGTTCGTCTGAAATATCAGCGAATTCTAAGCGATAATCTTCTTCAATACGTAGAGCTACGGGTTTCTCCGTTTCAAAGAGCATTCTGGCTTCTTCTAGCAAATTTACTTCAGTTGGAACATAAGGCTCGTAGGGCTTAACTGTTCCGAACTCACCTAAACGCGCACGCTTGTAAAACTCAACGCCGTGAGCCATCGAATCAAATGCCGAAGCAACAAACTCTACAGGCTCTGTGATTTCAACAACTCCGTCAACTTCCACAGTCATGAAAATTGCTGTTTTATCTTCATTTGCAAAAGATAAATTAGTTGCGCTTATTAGTGTAATTTCCATTATAAAACCCTCTGCATCAGACCAGCGTTTACATTGCCAGGAGAACCAGTGTATCCGCGATAACCCCAAGTGCCGTTCAAGTATGCTCCTTTCGCGTGACCGTACCAGTCTGTTCCATATATACCGATGGACCCATTATTGTTTAAATAACACTTAACGCTGTGATTAAGTTTATCTCTTCCATAATACGAAGACACCCACGCAGTTATAAAGTGCCCAATAGGGAAGTTTATATTATTTGGATTATCACCCGTATAGACTTTATTTCCACTCGTATCTGCTTTGTTATACGCAGCGTTGGCTCTATCCATTGCAGCCTTTGCAGCGGCTGAGTTGGCAACATTAGTCGTTGAGGTTGATGTCGTCGAACTACTTACCCGCGACTGGGCGACATAGCGGCTATCACCTTCAGCTCTACTATAGACACTTAACCACGTTCTAATCGCCGCAATGTTATTACAAAAACGGATGGAGTTATCGGAAGTAGATTTACGAAACGCTAAACCGCCACTTGGAACCGATTCATCTTGATAACTAGACCGAAATAAACGTGTAGAAATATCACCAGAACTATCTCTTTCTGCAATCGTACCCCCCGTTGCCGCTGTGCTATTTGTTTTACCATTTAGTTGAGTTGAGTTAGTTACTGTCTCACCACGCTTCCAGTACCACAAGTCCCCTTGAACCTTTGTTATCTTACTAGCCGCTAGGTCGTAGGTTTTCTTCAATGCACCAGACGTTGCGGCTAAAGCTTCACTTGTAGAGTTAGTGGCACTAGACAGCTTAGTAGCCCCGTACACTGTGGTTGATGCCACGACATAAGTCCATTTAGCATGGGCCGCATTTAACGCTTCATTCGCTCTATCCCAAATTGATTTCCCTTTATTTGCGGTTAATGCTTGTGTTGTTGAGGTTGATGTCACCGTGTCGTTTAGCTGCACCGCCCCTTTGACTGCCGTACTTGCATTGGGTAGACGCTCTTTAGCTAAAATACCTGAGTTCACATCACTGGCATCGTGTTTATGTGACGAGTTTGCTTTTGTTCTTAATCCATCGCTAAGCGCTTTTTCACTCGCGGCATATTCAGTTCTTGTTCCAGCAAACGAGTTAGATAACCGAGACAAGAAAGCCTCTTTCCAACGAAGTGGAGAAATCCAGTTTATGCTTGATGTCATGGCCTCCGCTTGGGCTTTTGTTGCTTGCTCATCGTGTCGTAAATGCTCAGAAAAACCTTCAACATGACGAGTATCAACCACATTACCTGCAGAGTTGATGTCTGCAATTTTAGTGACATAATGCTGATACCCATCCGCATCAACATAATCACTTAATGCTGATTTACTGACTTTCATTTCAAAGACCGTTTGCCACTGGCTTGTTAGCAGCCCTTGCCAACTCGCATCTAAATAAATAGCACTTGAGTTGCTCCCCCCTGAAATGGCTACTTCATTATCTAAATGGCAACGTAAACCGCCAACATAACCACGACCAATACTTGCAAGATAAGTACTGCCTGATTTTTTCACTTTAAAACCATCAGCCAAGAACGCCGCTTGGCCAAACACATCAAGGTTAACTAAACGCTCTGCTTCATCCATTCCAAACAAACGCGCCGTAAAATCAATTTGCCAGGTTGAAGCATCAACAGTAATGCCTGTTGCATTTTTCGCATCTTGATAGCTCATCAAAATTGAACGTGTGACTGAGTTTCCGTTTTGCACACCAGGCACTGATTTGAATTTTGAAATCGTTGGAATATGCAAAATAGAGGCAAGTACCCCACTTTGTTTATTACGAAGACCAACCCAATTGAATTCAAAGTCACCAATTCGTGTATCCATAATTAAGGAATACACCACCGCGTTTGGGTTCACAAAGCCGCCTTGAGTCACATTAGCAACATGCACAATTTGATGTTGTGGCGGTAACTCTTCGTTTCTATCAATCGGTTGAGTAGGATCTTGATTGGGTACAAAGGCCAACACAAATTCATTCAACTCTATTGGGGCGGCAATCGCCTCTTGTTGGGCTTTGTAGGTTTCAAACGCTAAGGTAATAATACTTTGCGACATACTTATTCCTCTAATGTCACTACGGTGTATTGATGTTGCCAATCCATTGGAGAGGCCGACATTTCTAATGGGATTAAACTAATCACTTGATATTCGTATCGGCGGCAGGTTCTGCCGTATTGCTGTAATAATTGCTCTAAAAGTGAATAGTTTTCTGACAACTGTGAATCGCTTAATCGTATGGTGATAATGTCCCAATCTCGATCAGGAGTTCGTTCATCCACTTCAACCATGCCAACACCTAAGCGTTGAAATATTCGAATGAATCCGGCTTTCTCTCCTGCATCTTTGGCATTTACAAAGGCGTATTTCACACGCTTTCTAAACAAACTCGTTGGTTCATCTTTAAAACGAGTAATGTCTCTGTCCCAGGCTAATAAACTGAGTAAACGCTCATTGCAGATCATGGGATCTAACTGCGCTAATGGATACAGCAACCACCCTTTAAGACGCTGCCAATATTGCATTACTCCTTTGGCTAAAAAGTGTGGTTCTTTTAGAGTTTCAGCAATGGTTTTACCATCCATCCACCAAGGTACATTTTCAGTGGGTAATTCGGGTGCATCGTTTTCATGGTTGGTTGTTTTATCCATTCATCACCGCCACGTTGCTTAACCTTGGAATATTTAATTCACTCACGATGTCACTGTTTGAAAACTCAAGGCTGAGTAAATCTTCTGCCAATTCAGTATGAATTTCTGTTGTGAGTTGGCTGAATGAAAACATTGATGATGGATAGGTTCTGGTTACCACCGAGTAAGAATCACTTTCTCTGAACGCCGCTCGGATCATGTTTTCTATTTCTACCTTTAGGGCGGCAACACGTTCTTCACTGGTGTTCACTCTCGGCCAAATAGTCACTGATACTGAATGCTGAGTTTCAGGTAAGGCTAAACACAAAATGTCATCACCATGGCCATGGTTACCCTCGAACATCACAAAATTATTCAACTGCTCTAATAAATGACTTGGGGTTTCACCAACATCCAGCAAGATGTAAGCATTTGCTGTTCCTGGTCCTCTTGGTGCATCATGCAGAAAGTAAATCTGATCACTTCTTACGCCAGCAACACTGGCCAACATTGAGCGATAAATAGCATCAATATGATAGCGACCAACAACACTGAATTGATTACGGATACGTAATGCCAGTTCATCATCTTCTTCCGTGTTTGCGCCTGGTGTTGTGATCCAATCGGCTTGGTTCACTGCATGGGTAATGCCTGACACCCCAACAGGTAAAATTGAGTAATACCCGGCAGGTAAGTTGTACCCTGCTCCGGCTTCTTGCGCTTCACACAACACAAAACCACTGGCTTGGTTTGCTTGAATAAGCACATCTTCTACAACAATTAAACGATAAATCTTGTCTTCAATTCGGCTCGTTTCAATAATCGTACCTTTTAAGATCACGATAGGATTTTCCGCTACCTCTTTAAAGAACTCGACCACACCACGGGTTTTTGTTGCCATCTTTCGCTCTAAATCCACATCCCATGCTTTTAAATCAAGGTAACCCTTACTTGCTGTTGCTGCGAAGGTATTAGGTAATACATGACTTGCTAATAATTGTTCAATAAGCCATAGCGTTGGCGTGATAACAATTGCTTTAACCAATCGCCAGAACGGTGACATTCGGCTGTCATTACTAACCTTACTGCCTGCTGCGACCACTTCTTTTTCAAGTTCAATCGCAATGGCTTCTTCTGTTGTTGGGATCCCTTCATCAGCAATGATTTGCTTAAAATCAACCAGTGGTCTTGTACTCATAATGGCATTCCCATTTCGATATTGTCGTTATCTACCGTTTCAGCAAACATCCATAATTGCTCTGCCGTTTGCTCTTCAATCTCTGCCGTTCCTGGCTCAATGCGTTTATCCGTTTCAATCAGCATTTCAATTCGAGTTAATACATCGGCTCTCAACGTTCTGTTTCGCTCTGCTTGATACTCACGTAACAAACCACTTTCTAAAATGGCGTGCTTTACGTCTTGGGCAATACTATTGCGATCACTGGTTTCAATAGGCTGTTGGCCTGCATCAAAATCTAAACCGCCATCCGTTACTAAATAATCAATATATTGTTGGCTCATGGGGTACTCATCTCATTCCATGCTGATAAATCTTCTGGCGTAAAGGCTTGCTCTTGAGTGATATACACATCGCCAACATGCTGCGTTCGGCTATTATCGGTACTGCCTGCAGACATCTGTTTTAATTGCTGAGACACATTAGCTTTACCTTCTGCATTTCCACCGATGTAAGCTGAAATTGGTGCCGACATCTCTTTACTCTTATCCGTATCAGTTAATGGTGGAATAGCTCCGTCATAAGTAACAATACCATTCACTTCTGGAACCTCTGGCTGAGCAACCACCGAGCCTATAATCAGATCAGATGACTCTGGTTGTACTGGTATTTGATTCTGGTAATACACATTACCTTGATAGCTTGGTACGGTATTCAACCCTGAATATTGAGAGCCATAGTTAACACTTTGTTCAGACACTTTCGGGATCACAGGCTCTGTAACATTTGGAGTAACTGCGACCTCTTGAGTCACTGGCGCTTGATACCCATAACTGTAATCCGGCACTGCTGCTTTTGAGGCGTAATGCGTTGGTGTTGCTGTGCTTAATTCAAGCGTATCCATTTGAGGAATGCCCGAACTTTCACCGCCAATATTTATGCCTGGTATTAAGTTAATTTTCTCAATTAACCAATCCACCATTGAGCCTAGAGATTCAATGAATGAAAAATCGCTCCACGCCGCTTTTAAATCATCCCAGAAATAAATCACCGCACCGACTGCCGCAACCACGGCACCAATACCAAGAATTAAGGGCAGTAATGGAACTTGTGCCACTGCTGCAGCCATCGCAAATCCAAGAGCTGCAAAACGTGCCATTCTCATCACTAAATTAAAGCCTTTCATGACTGTTGTGAGTAATAACGTGGCGCTAGACCATCCGGCACTCATCAAAGATGCCAAACCGACAACCATATTCCATGCCGCAATTAACCCAGCACCAGCCACTATTGTTAAGGCGAAATAACCAAGGTATTGCGTTAATACAGGAAGCTCTTGAGTCCAACCAAGCAGCACATTAAAACCATCGGCCATTGAACCAGCAATAGCATTAATAGATGGAAGAATTAACCCAAACGCTCCGGCACGGATCGCAAACCATGCGGCTTCAAGTCGTTGCCATTGGTCAGTCATAGCACCAGCCATATTCTCGGCTTTGCTCATGCCTTTCACATTACCAAGAGAGTTAATGCTACTTGCTAATCCGTTAGTATCAGCCATCAATAACTTGATCATGCTGACGGCCTCATCTGAGCCAAATGCTTTCTTTAATGCGTCACTTTCTGCCACATCAAGCGTGTCGCCAAACTGACCTTTTAATTTATTGAGAATATCCACCATTGGCAGCATTGCGCCCTGGCTATCAACAAACTTCATGTTCAGTTTGTCTTGTGCGCCACCAACACCAGTCAAGAACGATTTATATTTAGTACCGGCTTCACTGCCTGACATCGTGGATTGCAACGTACCAAGAATAGCCATCTGCTCATTCATCTTGATACCTGCAGCGGTTGCGTTTGCTCCAACACTGGTAAACGCATCACTCATGCCTTTACCCGTTGTTTTAAACATCTCCACAGATTGAGCCGTCATGCCTGCTACGTTCTTTGACCAAATGCCCACACCCATGTCATTGGCCTGATTCTTAAACACCCCATACATGGTGCCCATATAATCAGTTATGGTTGCTGTATCCGCTTTAGTTGCTGCAGCAAGAACGGCAGAGCTTTTGGTAATATCAGATAACTCTGGTCCAGTAATATCCCCGAAAGCCGATTTGATGTCATAGGCCGCACCAACCACTTCTTGTGCTGACTTTCCATACTCAACCGAAAAGGCTAATGCGGTTTTTTGAAGTTGCTGTAAATCTTCATCAACCACACCAAGCGATTTAACTTCACCAAGCACCCTATCCATTTCAATGGCTGGCATTAACGCCTGTTGAACAGCAAAACCTGCTGCAATCACGCCAGCCGTACCACCTGCCATTTTTTCCCAACCTGAACGGCCAACATCCGCTGTTTCGGTCACCGTATTCTGGATCCCTTTTAGCGGTTTGGTGACACTATCAATCAATGCAACTTGCATCATCAATTTGTCTAGGTGGGCACTCATCTAATGGCAATTCCTTATTCGTTGCTAAATGCGAGGGCTATCCCGTTTGCGACGATTTCAGCGTTATGTTTATCAAGCCAAAGTGCTCTGGCTAAATTCTCGGTGGTATCAGGTTGATTGGGTAGGTAATGGGCTTTCAATGCTAATGCTTGCTCTAGCCCATTACTTTCAATCGCTTTGACGTGCCTTAAGAGTTTTTTACTTCGATTTCCAGATCACCTTCAAAAGCGTCATTTACTTTTGCCAGGATACGCATCAAAGCACTTGGAATTTTCAGCATTTCATCTAAATGTGCTTTATCGTCTTTATGAACGATACGACGCAGATAATTGGTTGCTGGTGACACTTTGTCATGTGGCATCATTTCATTGATGTATTTGTTGTACGTTGGTAAATCAGGAGTAAAACGTAAATCTTTGCCTGCTGCTGTAATGATGATTGGGGTTGTCATGCTGCATCTCTCTTGTTTAAGGTTTCATAAATACGGTTGAAGCCGATCTCAATCTGGCGTTCTACACGCTCAATTGCATCTTTCACTTCATCTTTTGTTGCATAGGTTTCTGCTACGTGAGTTTTAAAGTCGGCTAACTCTTTTGTTACAGAAAAGAATTTGGTAATGAGTGCGCCAAGCAAAAAGGTTAGTAATGAAAGCGCACCGATTAAAGCGTTTGTCCAGGTTGCATCCATGGCTATTCCTTTTGTTTGGCTGAGATAATAGGCACCTCTTTTAAACGCTTACCCTGCAGTGATTGCAACACATCATCTACCGTGTCTTGCATAACGTCATTAGTGGTAAGACTCTTTAACTTTTCCAACCCCCATACCACAATACGAGTTGCAAAACGCTCGACAATAACCTTCCAAGTGATTTGTAAAAAAATGCCTTTGGCAATATCCAACAAACTTTTTCCAAAAATTCCGATGAGAAAATTCATAGTTAATCCTTCATTATTGTTAAACGGGCAGGCTTACCGCCCAATTCTTTCATTAATGCTTTGAACGCAACGCCAGAACTTTTGACACTCCATTCACCGCTAAGAAAACCAAAATCCACACCTGGCGCACCACAACCAACAAGCTGTGAAGGTTTATTAGCGATATGCCATAAACACGCATCACGGATACTTGGACCATAAACCGTCACACCTAAGAACTCAGATTCAAGAGCGTAGCATTCGCCATACTTCTCACTGGTATGAGGGACAAGATCATAATCCCCCTCAGGTACACACGATTTGAACGGTTGGTTATTCGCCCAAACAGGTTCTACAAAACAACATACTTTGCTGCCATCTTGTCGAAACAAGTAAGAATAAGTACCAAAATCAAAGTAACGACGCTTTAACGTGTAATACTTCATAACTTCCCCTTATCCGCTAACTCTTGGCAGTTCACACAATATTGGCAGCCTTTTACTGCTTCTTGTCGAGCCTTGGGAATAGCCTTTTCACATTCAATGCACTCTTCGGCACTCTTGATTTCCACTTTGTTTTTTTGCTTTGCCATGTGGTTGGCAAGTGCCACTTCAGTCTGTTTGGCTTCAAGCGCACTGGCTCTATCGAACGCATCCATATAATCCCCTTTTAGCCAATCAGATCTCGTGTATCTTCTGAGCTAAGATACGGAGTACCGTTGATATGAATAAAATCAGGGCTTGTTACAACAAACTTGATTTTGTGCTTGGATTTGTCCGATGATGACGGGTCAATATCTAACAAGCTGTCGATCATTAACTTCACACCAAAGACTTCAGCTTTAAATTCTTCAGAGCCCGTATTGGCATAGAACAAACAATCATGGGGTTTAATCGCTCGCCAGCTGCCTGCTTTTGCTGCAGCTTCACCTAACAAATTAAAGTTTTTAGTATCTAACTCATAATCCCCTTCGGCACTCACGGCCCCATCAGTGAAACCATCAGGAACGCCACGAGTTGAGGCTGCTGCACTTTCATCTGAAATGGTGACTGTCGCTTTTTCCACATGGATAAGTACACCATGAATATCAACATCAAAACTTAATCCTGAAATACGTTTAGACATTATTTGTCCCCCGGATTACTTAAATCTAACATTAGATTTGCCGTAATTTTCTTCGGGCAATCTTTCGGCTGTGCTGCCATATAAATACCGACTGAATTTTTGTTTTCCCACATGATGGTGATGTCATCTGAACTTGGGGTTTCAATTTCACCAGGGAATACCATCTCACCAACGGTGGCTGATTTAGCCATTTCACGCAGTGGTCGACAATAACGATTTTGAGCACGAGCAGTACTAGCAGGCGTACTATTGAAAGAACGGTCACCAATATCAGAAATGGCAATTAATCGAATACGACGAGCCACTTTGTCGATAATTCGGCGATATTCAATCACCTGATAATCACCGCCTTCAGCATCTAATAAACGACCATCAGCCCAGAAAATACCATCGTAATCAGGAAACCAAGCAGGGACTGAAAAACGATTACTTTCTAATGTTTGTAAGGTTGCCGTTGTTAGCTCTGCACCAGCACTATCAACAGGCAAAGTGACATCACCAACTAATGGACCTGTTTTAATACGCATTGGTGTATCAGCAATTGAAGCGGCTCGATTACATAAACGGCCAGCAAGTTTGCCAATAGCATCAGGGAATATTTGTGGTACTAACATGACACCATCAGCGGCAATCGTATCTTGAATGGCAACGGTTGCTGCTTCATATTCAGACCAGGTTTGTGTTTTCTTATCAATACCTGGTGTCGCAAGCATCATGAATGTCCAACGACCATATTTAGCAATCAGCTCATGATAAAGCGCTTGGGCTGCAGTCACGGTGGCTTTATCTGTTGTTGGCGCTGTTAATACGACCGCTTCAAAACTTTGAGTTTGTTGCGCGGTTTTAACGGCTTCAACCCAGTTTTCAGGGGCTGTTAATACATAAACGCCTGCAGTCCAGTTTTGACCAGCGTTCAGCATTGCTGCTTCAACATTGGCTTTTAATTCTGAGCCATCATCCAATAGCGCTGAAAAATCACTTTGTGTGTTCACAGACAATAAACTGCCTGCGTTCTTAGTTCCTAAACCGACATAGAGGAAGTGACGTTCAACTTCGTTCACTGGTCCTTGCATCAGGTTCAGAGTATTAATTTGTACAATTGGCCACGCCATTGCTCTTCCTCTTTTGGGTTAACGAGAATTCAGTTCTTCTTTTGCTATTTTTCGCATTTGTTTCTTGTCTATCTGCAAGAACGGTCTTGCTGGTATTTTGGTTTCCCAGGCTTCCGCAGGAGCTTTACCACGCATGGCTCGTAAAATTAATCCGGCTTGCTCTGCAGATAAATTTTGTTGTATCCATCGCATCGTTGGAGACTTCATTTTCCCCACAGCAGCATTAGGATTGATACGGCGAGCAAATACTCTGAATCCTTCCTGCTTTAATGCTTTGGCTTGCTCTTTAGTGGCTCCGCCCTTACCACCATCAATGCTATTAAGGGCTTGTTTTAATCTACTTTTGTCACGCTTAGGTTTTCTCATTTCTTAGCGCCTTAATTGCCGAGGCTCTGGTGTGTCTTTGCCGATGACCATGATGTTGCTTTGAGGCAACTTGTGCTGTGCCAGATTTTCGCCATCCAATCACTGCTTTGTTTTCATTTGACGCTGTAACCGTTAATAAGCGAGCTAAACGAATTTGCATCTTCTTACGTTTTTTACTGGTCCGCTTCTGCCATGCTTTGCCCGTTGGTGTTTGTTGATTCTTTTGATTCTGTCGTGATGTTTTAACTGAAGCCTTTGCTGTTTTATTGAGTATTCTTCGACGCTTCGGTTTGGTTAGTGTCATCAGCTTTAGGGAATCTAAAACCCCTTGCTCTGATTTCTTATCAACATTAATTTTGATCATCAGTAATCACCGGACTTGGTGGGTTATTCGCGTTAATTACTGAAATATGCTCAGCTTCCCAAATCTCATACGGGGCATTAATCCAACGCTTACCACGCCATACAATTTCACCATCAGGATCTTCAATCACCATTAATGGCTCTATCAATTCCACCTCTAATGTCATGATCACCGTATCGTCGTTTTCTGGTTCGACATCAAAACTAGGCTCCGCCAAATTAAACTTTTCTCTGAACTCATCATTGTCATCGAGCCACGCCAACACATTAACCATCACGGTTGCCGGATTTACTTTTTTAAATGGGAACTTCTCAAAGCTAAATACAGCGGTGTATTGCATGTAGCCGATATCAAAACCTTGTCCCTGATTTTTTGGTTGTAGAGTCAGCTCTACATCTTCCATCCAACATTCAAAGTGTTTATGCAAGCGCTCTGGTGTTGTATTACTTAGGTGCTGATTAAGCCCTTGCAGCATAAAGCCTGCTTGTGGCTGACTTTGAATCTCACTCATAGCAATTCAACCCCTACTCGGCTCTTACCAAAAATAGCTCTAATATGTTGTTGGCTTTCTGCTAATAAACGTTCCGTAATTAAGGTTTCATTCTCTGCAACTCGATCACCGGCATCTTTGGTTTGCACCATGGCGAACTCAGGGATTAAATCTGCTTTAGCTCTGGCAAATACCGATTTCTCATACAAGATCACCAATAAGTTTTTGTTATCTATCATTGGCTGCCCTGGAACATCACTTGCTGATGTAATGCCTTCCGCTTCGTAAGCCGTTTTCTTATTAATTAAGGCAATGTTTATTTGGGCTATTGCTGCTGCTAAAGCATATGCAACCGTTTCTGAATCCATGTCAGTTGGAATGCTTCGACGCTTTTCAAAATCACCGGCATTCAAGTTAGGCCAAAAGCCATCATTCTCGATCACGGTGTCTTGATAGTCTGCGCCTGATGAACCACTAAACATTTGATTCTTCCTTATGGATTTTTCTTAGTTGAGAATGTAAATAAGAAATTCCAAGAACATAAATCAAAGCCATCAACGCAGAAAACCAATGCCCAAAAAAGACCAAAGAGGTGAATATCATCCACCCAAGCACCCTACTAACCGATTGTCTTAATCTAGGCTTGAATTTTTTAGAGTGTATTTTAATTACACTTGGGCTTGTTGAAAGCACACCAAGAGCTCCGAGCATCCAAACCCAAGCAATTGATAAATTTAAAAAACCAGAATCAACGTTAAAAAATCCAACGCCATAAATACCGCCTAAGATGCAAAGGCTCATGAAAATATTAAACATTTGATTCTTCCTTTATTTGGGTGCCTCTAAGCCACTGAACACAGAAAATAACAGGGTGATAAATCACTTGTATTTCTTGTCAGCTGAGGCACGGTGGCATGGGAGTCTTTTAACGTTGTCGTTATTGACTACAGATTCTTGCCATCTTTAATGGCACGAATACGTTGTTCTATTTTTTTAACTTGCGTACCTACGCCTGCATGACGATGTTTCTCATGCGCGAGCTGCAATAAAGCTAATGCTTTTTCTAGTGTTTCTACATTGCCAATGGCGGTTGCTTGTGGGTTGCCATCTTCATTTCGAATAAGCGATAACCCTGCAAACTTGTACCATTTGGCTTGCACTTTTTCGTGCAAACGCCATTCAGTGTGAACCTTCTCAAATATTTGCGAGAAGTACGGTTGAATAGAGTGGCCGCGTTCTGATTCACGCTCGGCCCATGCCAATACTTCATCGGCGCAGAATGTCGGCCAATCACGGCGGAAATTCTCTGGCGTTGGCAAATCTCGTTCGATTGCCTTCATACACCAATCAATTGCGGTATCCAGTTCTTTAATGTCGAATAACCAGATCACTAAGTTGGTAAAAATAGGATTTTCAAACTGGTCGCCACTTTCTAAATAGGCTTGAACATACGGTTTGTATTTCGGAACTAAAACGCTGCGCTTATGCTCAACACGATCGGCAATTGCATTAAAAGAGCGTAAATGCTTGCGGTCTTCTTCGAAGTCAATCAGCTTAATGTGTAAGCTGTTGGTGTCAGCCATTGAGCTTACGGTTACAGCGTTAAGCTCTTTGTTTGCTCTTTTTGCAAGGTTGTCTCTCATACCTGGAGATAAGCGCATCGTTATTTACCTTTTATTAAGCAGGGGTAGCACCGAAATGCACTTTTGCTTCGTTAAAACCTGCATAACCTTCATGAGCGCCCACGGCATAACCTTCGTAACGTAGGTATGAGTTTTCATGTTGTTTACGATCTTCTGCATGTTCAGACTTACGGTGACGTGTGTTTTTCTGCGTGTAGACATGCAGGTTTTTCAACGTTGTCACTGTCATTCGCATACCAGGGAAGAACGGAGGCGACATTGCACGACGACCAGCAATAGAGTTAGGCAACTGTTGTGCTGCTTTTTTCTCTGTTGGGGTTGTTGCGGCGTCATATAAACGCGCTTGTTCAAACGAAAGTAAATCAGCGCCCACCAATACGACCAAACTTGGGTCATTACGTAATGCAGGGTGGATCTTGGTGTTGATTAAATCAGATGCCATTGCATCTAAATTTCGATAATCACCTTTTCCGTCTGGGTCTAAATACACATCAACATCGATGATTTGCTCTGGTGATTTGTCTAACACCAGTTGGTTCCAACCCTTGTTAATGTCTTCACCGTTTGGCGATGTTGTTGGATTAGTCGTTTCTGCTACCGAAGTACCATTAAAACCAACACGAAGAATGTCTTGAGCAAAATTAAGAATTGCGTTTTCATTTAAACGCTTCATGAACTCGCCCGGCTTGCCCGAGTTCGCCCATACGCTTAATAAATCCCACGATGCGACAGCACATGAATCAGTCTCTACCAAGGTATAGGTATTACCATCCACTGAGCCAGATGTAGTGTGGCGACCACCTTTTTTACGACCTGTATGAAGTTTATTGGTACCCACTTCAATAACTTGGCCTGTTTTTTGGTCTACATCTTCAACCGTGATAAGTTTTAAGAAATCAACCGATTCCATTAACTTACTTTTTAGCTGCGTTTCAATTGGACCCGATATAGAAAATTGCTTACTTACATCAGGGCATTTAAATACTTCACATTGCTTTGCACAATATTCATCTAACAGTGCGCGAGCGACTTGAGTTAATTGCATTGTTCACTGCTCCTTATGCGTAGTGAGACGTATCTTCCGCTGCACCATCGCCGTTAGGCTCTTGTCCTGGTACTTCTTTCGAAAGAGAATTGAACTTAGTTTCAAGCCCACCTAGCTTTTCAGTAATAGGCTCAAGCGCTTCTTTCAGTGCTGCTGAAAATTGCTCTACCGTTGTACCTTCTGGCGCTGTTTCTGGGGGCGTAACTGGTGGTTTGGCTTCTAGCGAAAACTCTTGTTTAAGCTCGTTTTTTAGATCTGTTTTTAACTCTTCACGCATTACACCAAATTGTTCTTTTAGTGCTACTTTTAGTTGTTCTTCGGTCACATCGGTGTCCTCTGGTTCCACTTCTTGGGGTTGCTCTGGCGAATGCTCACCAGACTTGAAAAAATCATTAACAATTGAAAAGAAACGCTCACTACGCGAATAGCATTCATCTAAATTAAATTCTTCTAAAACGCTGCATTCTAGCTTTGTGGTTTCGCCATCTTTTCGTGAAAAGTGAAGTTCTGAAACACCAGTTGATGCAGGGGAGTCAGTCACTGCGAGCCCTTCTAGGTAACAACGCCCTTCACCCTTATAGTCGGGATTTGGCTCAATAGATGTGAATAGCTTTTGCCCAAATTTATTTGCTTCAAGCAAGTATTGATTTGGTTGTAACTTTGCAAACAAGCGCATTTTGCCATCAAGCTCTTCCGCTTTTAACTCAACCACCTTGCCCCAGTTATCACCATAACCATTAAAACGTTTATGCTCAGGCCAAATTAGTGAGGTGTATTCTTTCTGGTCGTAGCTTTCGGCCATTTGGGTTAACCATTCACGGGTAATTTTACGCCCGTCGATGGTTGGGCCTTCTGTTGCTATTACTTTCCAGTCACTAATTTTCGGCATTTATTTAGGTCTCAAACTTTTATTCACAACTAACGTGAGACAAACAATACGCTTTTGATTCATTGCTTTCAGCCACTTCAATTCCTGATAATTCGGATATTTGCCCTATCCGAATTCATCCGAATTTCACTTAGCTATTTTCGGTTTTTCGAGGGGTATGATGCAGTTATGGCATATTCAGATGAAATCAAAGAGGCCGCGAAAAAGCTTTATTTACGCGGATTACCTCCAAAAGAAATAGCGGCACATCTTAGTTTAAATAGTGACCGTATTATTTATACCTGGGCGGAGAAATTCGGCTGGGCTTTGTTGTTGAATGAACTTTCTGTTGAGGAAATGATTAATCGCCGTTTAGCGGTTTTGATAGATAAAGACGAAAAAAGCGATCAGCAACTTAAAGAGATGGATAAGTTAATTGACCATCACGTTAAGTTATTAAAAGCCATGGGCGATGCAAAAGCTAAAGCTGAAAGAATGCTTTCGCAAGGCAGCTCGAAAGACAACGATTCAGGATCATCCAATCAAGGCCGAGGCAGTAACAAGAAGAAGGGCAAAGGCAAAAATAATATAGAGCACCTAACTGAAGGTGACTTTGTAGATTGGCATGAATCTCTATTTGAATACCAACACGTAATGCGCAACAACATTAAACAGCGTATTCGTAATATTCTTAAATCTCGTCAAATTGGTGCAACCTATTATTTCAGCGGTGAAGCATTAGAAGACGCAATTCTTACTGGGGATAATCAAATATTCCTTTCAGCCTCTCGCGCCCAAGCGGAGGTTTTTCGTAGCTACATTATTGCTATCGGTAAAGAGTTTTTAGATATCGAATTAACAGGCAACCCAATCACTCTATCTAACGGTGCCGAACTTCGATTTTTATCAACCAACAGCAAAACCGCGCAAAGTTATCACGGCCATGTTTATGTTGATGAATATTTCTGGATACCTAAATTTGATGAGCTTAATAAACTGGCTTCGGCCATGGCTACGCATAAAAAATGGCGCAAGACGTATTTCTCAACCCCATCATCAAAAATGCATCAGGCTTATCCTTTCTGGACTGGTGATTCATGGAAAAAAGGCAAAGCATCTCGTGAAAAATTAGAGTTTCCAACCTTTGCAGAGTTTCGTGATGGCGGCAGACTTTGTGATGATAAGCAATGGCGTTATGTTGTCACGATTGAAGATGCCGCCAATGGCGGCTGTGATTTATTCGACATTGACGAACTTCGTGAAGAATACAGCGTTGACGATTTCAACAACTTATTTATGTGCATGTTTGTTGATGGTTCTCTTTCTGTATTTAAATTTTCTGACCTTGAAAAAGGCATGGTCGATGCCGCTCACTGGCAAGATTTTAAACCAAAGAATAAACAACCGTTTGAACATCGTGAAGTGTGGCTAGGTTATGACCCAAGCCGAACGCGTGATAATGCGTGTTTGGTTGTTGTTGCTCCACCCGCTGTTGTAGTTGAAAAATTCCGCGTATTAGAAAAACACTATTGGAAAGGACTCAACTTTCAATATCACGTTTCAGAAATAGATAAAGTATTTAAACGTTACAAGGTGACATACATCGGCGTAGATACCACAGGTATTGGTGGCGGTGTTTGGGATTTGATAAGTAAAAAATACCCGCGTGAAGCTCACGCTATTCACTACAGCAACGAAAACAAAAACCGACTAGTAATGAAAATGATTGATGTTGTTGAAGCCAACCGACTTCAATTTGATGCAGAGCATAAAGACATTGCCATGGCATTCATGTCAATTAAACGAGTACCTACCTCAAGCGGTAACGCGATGACATTTAAAGCTGAACGAAACCAAACCACAGGCCATGCCGACGCCTTCTGGGCAATCTCGCACGCAATCATAAACGAGCCATTGGATCACTCATCACCAACCAAATCAACGTGGGAAACCGCAAAATGACCGAGCAAGCAAACACTTTAGTAACACAAGATAAACCAAAAGACGATTCGGTTTATCATATCGACTCATCACCCGAGGCTGTTGATGCAAGCAGTTGGATGACTTCATACTCTGATTTGTTTTATAACGAGTTTGATGATTATTGGGAGCCGCCAATCTCGCGCCAAGGGCTATCTGATACCTCACGCGCTAACGCTTATCATTGCTCACTGCTTAGGGCTCGAGCTAATTATGTATCTGCACGCTTTGAAGGTGGCGGCGGCTTAACACGTCGACAACTTCAATTTTATTGCAATAATTACTTTACCTTTGGTGATGTGGCATTTTTAAAAATACGCAATGGCTTTGGTGTGCCGGTTCGCCTCTTCCCTTTACCAAGTATGCATTTACGTAAACGTAAAAATGGAGACTTTGCCCTTCTTGAGCGAGATGGCAAACAACGCACTTACAAAGCAAAAGACGTTATCTTTTTGGCTCAAGATGATTTACAGCAACAAGTTTACGGCCTGCCTGATTATTTAGGCAGCTTACAAAGCAGTTTGTTAAATAAAGATGCCACGTTATTCCGTCGTCGTTACTTCAAGAACGGCGCACACATGGGCTTTATCTTTTACGCTTCGGATCCCAACTTAAGCGAAGAAGATGAAAAGAAAATGAAAGAGACCATTGCCAGCTCTAAAGGCGTGGGGAACTTCCGTAGTATGTTTGTGAATATTCCGAACGGTAAAGAGAAAGGCATTCAATTAATTCCGGTTGGCGACATTGCCACTAAAGACGAATTTGAGCGAATTAAAAACATTACCGCTCAAGATATTCTTGTTGGCCATCGAGTACCGGCAGGCAAAGGGGGCATAATGCCGCAACCTGGTTCTAGTTTTCCTGACCCTGAAAAAGTAGGTCGTGAATACGATAAAGACGAGGTTATCCCTGTTTGTAAATTAATTATGGATGAAGTGAACAACGACCCTGAAATCATCCACCGTAAACATTTACATTTACGCTTTAACATTGACATAGAAAAGACCGCTTAAAGAATAAAACACCTTCACGCAAACCGTTTCGTTTTACTGTACATAAACACAGCAAGGAACATATAATGGTTTTGTCAGTCAGAGAGGTGTTTATGCGAGTTTTATGTCAGTGTGGTACTGCGGCTATCGTTAGCCGAAATAATATTACCGAAGCGGTTTGTGAATTATCTTGCTCTTGTAAAGATGCCGAATGCGGCCATTCTTTTATTACGTCTATTTGCTATAAGCATACGTTAGTGCATTCACACATTGAATTGCATAACGGGGCAACAATGGAAGGGAATCGAATTCGTTGCGGATGTGGAGAACGCGCAGTCATTAAGAAAACAAATCGTCTTTCTTATGACTGCGCTGATTTATATTGCGAGTGTAAAAATACAAATTGTAAGCATCAATTTGTTATGTCTTTATATTATAGTCACACCCTAAGCCCATCAGCTAAAACAACTGATACTTTGGTATACTCATTGATTAAAGCACTGCCCCCTCAAACAAGACATGACCTTGGTCGCCAACTCTCTATGTTTTAGTTTGCCATTACGCCAACACTGCCTACTTCAAAAGCCATCTCAAAAATACATAAGATGGCTTTTTGCTTTTCTGGATCTAATATCCCTTTGTTATCCGCCATGACCAACCCTGCAATATAATTTGCCGCACATTTTGTTTCAGTACTTACCTCACTGCTTGCTATTCCATCAATGATGATATTTAGTGCAGCCAATACAATATCGTTTTCTTTATTATTTTGGTGTTCAAAACTCAGTAAACCTACAGACATGCAACCTCCTAACTAATAACTTTACTGTATATTAATACAGTGGTTTTCAACTAACAAATTTATTCTTATTTTTTGAGTTACACTTTAGGGGTACGCATCACCTACCCCTTGACTGCACCACACAAACAACAATAACAATCAATTTTATTGATCCGTAAAATCCCAAGCTCGACCGACGCTTTTATCATGACCAGCCAGCTTTACGCCTCTTTAACTTTGTAGCCGTTATTGTTCCACGGCTCTAATATATTTTGCTCATGCAGGGTATTTAGAATAATTTTGATTTGCTCTTGTGGCAGATTAAACGCGACTTTTAACCCTCGTTGGCTTGGCTTTACGGCACCAGTTAAAATTGCTTCTTTTACTTCTTCTATCACACTGGCGGCAAACTGCATTTCTACACTTTTTAACGGCTCTACACTTGGCAATACACTTTGAACCACTTGCATTTCACTTGGTGGTGCATCCCTTGTATTTACTGGGTTTGATACACTTTTTACACTTACTTCAAGTGTATTTAATGTGTGTAAAGTAAGGGCCATAACCACAGAAACCACTTCGATTGATACAGCAATAACCAGCGTGATAATCGCATTATATTCACGAAGTATAGATGTGTTTTTTACACTTGATTGCGCGTGATAAAGTGCGTTTAATTCATCAGTGACGGTTGAGATCATTACCGTGGTTTCTGCCGCTTTGGTTGTGTGGTTAATGCGAAGTTGTTCATTTGATAGTTGCTGCAAATTAACGAGCTGCTGTTGTTTTAGTTTTATTTGTTCAGTAATGGCAACGTTTTGTTTTGTAGATACGGCCATGTTATCTGCACCCTTTTCAATTGCAGATATTGAAGCAATGGTACTAATAACCATAAGAACGCCAGTTAACCCAACCAATAACAACGCAACAAATTGGTTTTGTTTGGCTATTGTTGGTATAAATGTTGGCGTGATTGTTTTCACCAAATCAAGGGTAATTCCAATTAATGAAAATATAACCGCAACACCAATGGCCGCGCCCAGCTCGTTCATGTAAAGGTACGTTAAATAAGCCGAGGTAACCGCACATGATAATAGGACTAATGTGCAAAATGTTTTTGATAATGTGTTGTTCATAATTATTCCTTTAGTTTAGTGAAGCATGGCAGTATGAAGATGAAACTAACTGATATTTTCCGGTGGTATAACGAAACCGAACGGTGCAGGTGCAGGTGCAATCACCATCCTTACTAGCTAAATCAGTACCAATGAAATATCTTGATTTATTCCTTAGCGGTAAATATTTTCGTTTATATTTAAAGTTACTCATTTCTAACCCTTTTATTCACTTAATTATTTAAACTATGACTCTTTCTAAACAATCACATTTACACACCGAAGATGAACCACTTGTTCTTATATGCAGTAACGTTCCATCCCCCAAATCTAAATAAGCCATTACATAACCCTGCTCACTAGAAAAATAAGCGTTTTTTTTCTTATTAAATGCAAAACCCTCCGTTAAATCATCCGTATTCAATGCATCAAAAAGAACAAAATCACGGTCTTTATATGAAGGTGGAAAACCTAAATCTATAATTTCATCATCAATCAACAATCTTCCTAAATATCTTTGAACCCATGGTTTCATCGGCATTATTTGCTGATTACCGGCTGAACCCTTTTTACCCATTTTTGAGAAAATATCTCCCACAGCTAAAATGTCTCCTGATGCCAACATAAAACATTCTTTTTTTATTGAAGTGTATTTATTTAAATCTAGACGAAGTAAAAAACACGAATCAATACCCGAATTTAAATACGAAAGCCCTTCCATAGTCATATTTCCTCACACTAACGGCCATTCATCGTCACCAAAATCACAGTCTGGGAAGATTGAAAGGTCTGGTTGTTGATATTCGTTTGAATTGGTGTCGGTTGGGGCGTCTGGCCAACCTTCAAAATCAAGCCAACTTAAGTTTTCTGGCTCTTTTGTTATTTCAATTAGCTCTGGTTGACGAACGTTGCCGTCCATATCCACATAACCTGAGCGTAATTTTACTTTTCTACCATCATGAAGGTTTAAAGTGCTGCCCTTCATAAAGGCATTAAGTGCATGTTCATCAAGGGATTCTGGTTTTTTACCCAAAGGCGTTAACAAAGTAGATAGCTTATCGCTAACCTGTCCTTTGCGGCTCTCTTTGAGATCGCGCGTACAGTTATTGACAGAACTCCAAGGAGCAGCTGCGCTGCCATCAAGAGCAAGAGCCCCCGCTTCAAGTTCAGTTACAACTTTAGGTTTGTTTTGAATTGTCCACTTTCTTACGCGAGTTTTAATAAACTCACCCGCCGCAAAAATACCTTCTATCTTACGAATGGTTTCAGAGTAGCGAGACGAAAACGGCAGTTCTTCATAAGCGTTACGAACCATTAACTGAGCGCGTTTAACAAATGGACCGCCTTGGCCCATGATGTAACCTTGCCAATTACCTTCGTCGGCTGATTGCATCGTAGCGACCACGCTGTTGTTCTCGTGCTTAATGGTTGGTTTATACGCATCACCCAAACGCTTCATAATGACTGATTTGGTTAGCATGATACTTGGTAGATGCGGACCCATATCGTTAGCGGTCATGTCACGGTACACAGTCAATAACTCTTCACGTTTTTGACTGTGTAAGAAATCCATGTATGACGCTTTATCAAGATTTGCTAAACGACGAAGTTCGCGGTAAGTGGTAACCGGTGCGCCGCCAATAAATTGAAATTGACGAATACACCAGCGACTTTTCCACGCTGTTACATTTTTAGCCATATCTTTAATTGGTTTATCCGTTTCGTCTGAAACTTCATCATCCATTTTATAGCCGTCAATGTTTTTAGAAATATACTTGGCAATATAGCCCGTTGCTGAACCTTGCTCTGAGTCGATAGCTTTAATGTCACAACGTGCAGAATAATCAAACACGCCTTTTTTCATTAGCTCGTGCTTGTCTTCTTTTGTTGCGTAATCAATAAATATTTTAGTAATGGCTTCTTTTTCTTCTGGCTTGCACCATAGAAGTAAATGCCAGTGTGGTGTGCCATCGTGATGCGGCTCTGCAACACGAATACCAAACCAACGAAACTCTTCACGGCCTAACTTAGCGCGAATACGTGACCAAACTCCGTTTAAATACACTTGTGCATCACGAGGGCTTGAGCCATTCCAGTGTTCAATAAAACCGCCACGTTGGTAACTATTATGATATTTACCTGGTGCGGTTAATGTTAAGAATAAACCGCATAGCTCCATTTCTTCGGCGATGTTTTCACAGCCACGCGTGCGAGTCATTAATTCATGACGACGAATAGCAGGGTTAGACACGCTTTTTAACACCATGTCTTCCATGCTGCATTCTTCTTGGGTTTCATCATCAACCAAGATTTGGTTTTGAATGTATTCCCAATTCTTTCTTTGCTGTTCTTTATGCTCACGAACGCAATCATAAGAGCAATATGCAGAGGCGCGTTTAGACACCTGCCCCATAGCAATGGCCAAGTGCTCACGCATTATCTTTCTTGCTTTTTTAAGGCTCGTTAACCAAAACTTCTCATCCAACATACGGAAAATATCGCCGTAAACATCTTGGGCTATTCTGGTTTTTGGATTTTTCTTTGTGCAAGGCGCAGCAAAGCCAAAAGATAACGTTAACTCTGCCAGCTCGTCATAAATATTAAGTAAACCTTCATTTATTTCTTGGTCTGTTTCGCCTGCGTATTTTTTATTTAGCAGATTAAAGCGGCGATTCATGATTTGAGATATTTTAAACGCCATGTCTTTTAACTCGTCTAATTCCATTTCGGCAAGTAGGCGAGACTTTGGCTTTTTGATTTCGACCTTTTCTAGATCAAACTGTAGTTGGCCTTCTTTTGGCGTAGCATCAAAATCACATTGGTCAGCGTCTTCATCTTCGCTCATCAATTTGATTTTATTGTAGGTTGGCAATTGGCGGTAACGGTACAACACTAAACTTACACGGCGTTGCAGCTCTCCACCCATTCTTTCACGTAGATAAGTATTTGCCTCTGCTCGGCCTTTTTTCTTGAAAATGGCAATATAGCGATCAGCAAAGTACTTGCTTAAGTAAGAAGGTAAATCAGCAAAGAATTGCTTGCGCCATTCATGATCAACTTTATCGACCGAATATAAATTGCGCTCGATAACTGTCATGTTCTCAGGCTCTGGTGTTTCAAAGCTTACTTGAGAATAAGGCGCTTGAATCGCTTTTGGCTTTTGAGGGAATACGCACAAACCACCAAAGCTTAAACAAGCTTTAGTGGCTGCACGTTGTTCTTGAGGGGTAAATGTAAGCTTTGCCATTAAAACGGGATATCCGAAATATCGAGGCCAGCAGTATTAATCTTGAACATTTTATGGAGCAATAGCCTCTCAGCTAATGGCATTAATTGAATCTGAATAGAAACATGAGGCTCTGATGGATTAACAATATTATCAACCTTATAAATTATCTCTCTACAGAACTCAGGATCACTCAACGAGTCAAAATAATCACAACAGTGAGATGACAAGGTATCTGATGTAAAACAAAAATGCTCAAAACCAATAATTGGTAATAACGAATCTTTATTTTTTAGTAATCTAGCCAAAGAAAAAAGCTGTTCATACACATCTTTAACAGAACTGATACGGGGTTTCACTCGGTCATCTACAATGTTCATAACGCTGCAAACTCCTGTGTATCACAAATCATAAAACCGCCCGTGTGATTGCCACGAACTAACATACCATTGGTGATGTGCTCGCACTGCAATTGCACACAAGCGTTATCAATCGCCAACTCTTTTGATTCATACTCGCCTAACTCTTTAATTTGAATTTCGTCAGTTTTGGCATCACGAACCACACCGCCGCCACTGTTTAAAACAACTGCAAGGAAACGAAGCATGATTATTCCCCTAGCTTACGGCCACAGAAAGGACAGTAACTGCACATAATTCCAATTGAATCTTTAGTCAGGTTTTTAGCAGGTGCTTTATCTTTCTTAATTTTTCGATAAGTGACTTCAAGACTAGGATTTACAGGAACATGATCACCACTAAAAAAGATTGCGGCGTCTTTCCAACTTACAGAAAAATCAACGATGTCTCTTGGTAACTTAGCTCTAATATGTTCTTTTGCTTTATTGCGGGTTTCTTCAAAACAATTACATGATTTACTCATCTCTATTCCCCTTTACTTTCAAGTACTGCATACACTTCTAACCAGCCATCTAATTGGCTTTCGGTTGGTGCAACGCCGTGGTTCTGCATAAATGCAATGGACATCTTCGCTAAGAACTTATCTTTGTTCATTAGATTGACTCCAACATTGGCGAGCCGTGTTCTGGCTCAAAATCACGCCACCATGTTTGCATCATTGATTGCTGGGCAACCGAACGGCACGAAGAAGAAATAAAGAAAAGGGCACGAATAGCGCCAAGGGATTGCTGCTCTAAATCAGGGTTATTTGTCGTATCAAAAACCACAACCCAAAACGACCACCAAGCAGTGATAAAATCAGAAAGACATAAACCTTGCTCAGTACCGTTAACATTCACAAGCATGGCGCGTTGTGAATCAAGCGAGCAAATCACGCCTTGTGATACGGTTTCTTTGTTAAATGCTTTTAAGAACATGTTGATTTTTCGAGAGGTAAAACCTGCACCACGAAGGGCAAATTCTAGATCAGCTTGATATACAGAAATAACACTCATGCCGTTACCTCTGCGTTGTCTTTTGCTTCAATGATAAGTTCAGCAAATTTGCTTTCTATTTGAATACATCGCGCAAGTGCATTAGATTCACTCAAATCAGCGTGTTCATGGAGCTTAGTTTCACGTTCTTCCGTATTTTCCCACGCAATAACATAAAAAGTCCCTGTACCGTCGTAAAGAGTTCCAAAATTAAAACTCACAACCAAAGAAGATGGCGAGTCCATCGTCATTGCAACAATTGAATTAATCACCGCTAACACATCGCGCTGTTGGATTGCTTTAAGATTATCTTTCGCTACAAGTTCAACATCGCCAGAAATAGATTTTGTTCCATCAATAAAACGAGAGAATAACGCTACCGTTTTTCTTTCTGTTGCTTCCATTTTTTCATGCAGTTCATTCGCTTTATTAAGGTGTTCCAGTGATGCTTGATAAAACTGCTTTGCTGTTTTTAAGTCATTCATATTCATTGCTCCCATGCAATAAAACAAAATTTAGGTACAAAAAAAGCCCCTATTAGAGGGCAAAGGCTCACAAGTGTTGGTACTAAGCGGTGAAGTGACTCGGTTTTAACTTATTCACATCACCAACCTTTGAATAAACTCGCTTAGTTATGTCTTGCAAAACCTGCATACCACGGCGAACTTTTTGTAATTCAAGATCATCAAAATCTTCAAAACTACGAAAACAATCTTTAGGAGATAAACCGCCCGCAATGCAAATTAGGCCACGGCCTTGTTTATCAAATGAATTAAACACAATTTTTAACTGCTTGCGTTTGCCACCGTTTGTAAATAACGATTTTGCTTCGGCAATGCTTTCTTGTGCTGTTGGCGTTTGTATCTCTTGCTTTTTGGCTAACTGGCTCATAACCGTTCCTCACATCAAACCTGGAAGTGGCGCACCGTTAGCCAAAAAATCTGTGCCAAACTGCAATATTGGCTGTAGGCCTGTGGTGCGATTCTCTAAATCATTTATCAACAAAACTAAATTACTTAGTGCGCCTTGTGCTTTTGCTAATGTTTTTCGCTTTTTGCTGCGTGGTAAACGCTCTGCATTACACATGTCCAATGCATCGCTAGAAAGCTCACCTGAGTATTTGCTATTCAAAAGTGTTCTTTCAAAATAACTCTTTTCATCTTGCTGCCCTGGCAGAGCAATAGTGACTACGCCCAAATCTGCAAACATCGTATTTAAAATGGTGTAATCGTTTGATGCTTTGCACAGCATCGCTAAATCTACTGGGTCTAACTTATGGGATTGTTCTGGGTTTAACCTATTGCGTAATAACGTGCCGCTTTTCATGCCTGTTATTATCGCCAACTCTTCCATGTTGTGGTTCAGTCTGAAATCACTGCAAACAGCGTCATACTGCTTCTGTTTGCGCTCACGTAATTCGCACATATCCATATTTGAACTCATAATTCACACTCTATTACGTCAAAAGTACGCATATTTGCCATTTAATGACTACATTTAAGTACAAGGACCATTTTTGAAATGAAAATTCACACTTGCTGTAGTGCAGAGTTCTCAAACATTTTCACAATGTTGATACGAACAAGACCCTTTCCAGCCTCTTTAGGCAGCGTTGGGTATTTTCCACTTTTGATATTGTTCTCAATTGACGACATAGATTCGCCCGTTTGTTCTGAGAATTTCTTTTTTGTCCAAAAAGGTGCAGGTGGCACTATTGCGATTGAAGCCATGGTGATATCCTCTTTTTTATATGCGCAGTCATTTGTGGTTATTTACGCGCTTAACTTGGTGTAAAGATATATTAGATCGGAAAATGTTTACTTACAAGCAGTAATAGCAACTTTGTTTACCACTTTTTGTTTACTGCCAATCCCATCACATATCAATAATAAGGAGGAAAACATGTCTCTAGATAAGATTGAAAACTTTAACTACCTGAAAGGATTCGACTTTACTGAAAATTTAAAATTCGTGACAGGGACAAACTCATTTGTTGAACTAGCCCATTTACTAGGGATTGCAAAAGGAAATATTTCCACTTGGAATAGCAGAAACACCACTTCCTTTGAGTCAATTGTGCGCTTGCATCTTATTTATGGCATTCCTGTAGAAGCAATGGCCCTAGGTAAAAACCCTAAAAAGTACAAAGCCGACAAACCAACCAAACCGTACAAATACATGTCTGGCGAACCTTTCATTAATAAAATAAAAGAGATCACCGGTGCTAATACACTGCTTGATTTATCTGAAATCTTTGACATCCCAAATACCACATTTAGCGCGTGGCGCATGGCAAACCGAAACTCACACGAGCTAACAGTTCGCTTACATTTAGCCAAGGGCGTTCCTGTAAAAGAATTAGCATTTGAAAATGGAGTAAAACCAGAAGGCTTTAGAGAATGGGTATCATCCATAACTAGTGGCGTCCACCAAAATGAAAGCGATAAGATGGAGCAACTAGGCGTTTCAGACGTTGCATATAGTTACAACAGCAATGTTGAGAAACTGCCAAACCCACAACACCAAACGGTTATTGTGCAAAGCTTTTGTTTGAATAATGGAAAGTTGCTTGATACTGGCGAAATCCCGTATGCATTGAGAATGATGAACAGTTGGGATTTAGCATCAAAGAATGTGATTGAAGTAGAAACAAATGACGGGCGTTATTTGGTTGATATTTCACAGAACGACGCAGTAAGCGGATCATACTTAATAGATACGAATGGAAGAATGTCGATAAATACCATTCAACGCTTACCTAATAAATTGTTGGTAGATTTCAACGGCGCAACCATTGAACTCTCGGATGACGATATAAAAGTAATAGGCCGCATCGCGGTTACAATAATTAAAAATTAATATTTAAAAGGCTAGGTTTAAGATGAAAAAAGCATTAAGTATTTTATCAAAGCTATCATTAGCAATTGGTATATTTATTATGCCATTTATTTTCTCATGGTTTACACTAAAAAAAGGCACTGAAAAAAAGTACAAAATTCTAGCTTTCGGCTGGCTAATTCTTTATATCAGTTTATTTACTATTGGACTCATGAACCCAAAAACAATCGAAACACCTCAACCAAAAGCCGAAGTGAGCTTAAATAACTGTTCTTACTCGCTAAATGTATTTTCAGACATAAATAACCTGATGGATCAAATTATTAAATTTCGAGATGAAAAAGCCTCATATAAAGAGATTGCGGAATGGCGAGTAGCAGTATTTAATCCTGAATTCAATAATCTATCTAATAAACACCACTTAGCAGCAAATATAGTCATGAGCCCAAAACACGAATTAGCTAGAAGTGTTTACACTGACTACCTATTACGAATGCCTTTATTTTTAAATGATGTGTATAGCGCTGCCAGAACTGGTGACTATTCAAATATAAAAATGCAGTCAGACATAATGAAAACTGTAATACCAAAAATACGAAAAAGTTGTGTTAAAGAAGAAACAACAGTCTCTAAACCAATTGAAGAAAATAAAGTAACATCAACTCAAACCAAATCAATAAACGCAAGTCAAGAGCTCCATATTGTTAAAAAAAGTAACTCAGGTATATGTCATGATAATTTTAGTTCTTTTTATAATAGAACGAAGAATTACACGCCCTACAATACAATTCAAGACTGTTTAAACAGTGGCGGTAGACTGCCTAAAAAATAATAAATCTGGTACCGCAATGAAAACCGCTTTAATCGGCGGTTTCTTTTAATAAGACTTATATCATGACAGTAAAAAAACTAGACACCGACACTAAAAAACCATGGCTTTGCGATATTTACCCGCAAGGTAGAAACGGCAAGCGAGTAAGAAAACACTTTGCCACTAAAGGCGAGGCACTTGCGTATGAAAAGTTTGTGCTAAAAGAAGCCGACACCACGCCATGGGCAGGTAAAAAAATCGAACGTCGAAGTTTGCTAGATATGATAGACATGTGGCAAGAGAGACACGGCCAATCACTTGCACATCAAAAATACACCTACCGAAAACTAAAAGTAATTGCGCTTGGCATGGGCGACCCAATTTATACCAGGCTAACGCCCAAACACTTTTTAGAATACAGAACGGCTCGTTTGGCTGGGCAAATTACAAACCTTAGCGGTAAAAAAGAACCGGTATCTTTTCGCACTTGTAATATTGAGCATGATTTATTGAACGCGGTGATTAACGAGTTGCGCCGCATGGAAGAATGGAAGTGCGAAAACCCGCTTCAATCGGTTCGACAATTTAAACTGCATGAATCTGAAATGGAGTTTTTGACCATGGATGAAATGAAGTTGTTGATCACCGATGCCGAAAATTACGAAACCCACGATGATATGCATAAAATAATTAAATTATGTTTGGCTACTGGCGGTCGCTTTTTAGAAGTTTCAAAATTAACTGGTTCACAACTTTCTAAATATAAAGTGACGTTTACTCAAACTAAGGGAAAGAAGAACCGCACCGTTCCAATTAGCCAAGACCTTTACGCTGAAATTTACAAAGAAGACTCAGGCCCACTTTTTAAAATAGGCTACTCTACTGTTTACCGTTTTATTTCAAAACGAGTTCCACGACTAACCCACCAAGCGGCTCATGTTATGCGCCACACTTTTGCATCTTATTACATGATGAACGGCGGCAATATTATCGCTCTGCAAAGAATATTAGGTCATACCGATATTAAACAAACGATGAGATACGCTCACTTAGCCCCTGACCACTTAGAAGATGTAGTCACCAAAAACCCGCTTTATATCATCAAAAATGACTACAAAACCGATTGATTTAATGACTACAAATTGACTACATAATTTACCAACATGTGCATTTATATATGGTTATTTGTACAGTGTTGATTTTTAAGTTACTGAAAACCCTTGTATAGCTTAGTTTCTATGAGGGTGATTTGTAATGTGATCTTCCCAGTTCTTCACATCGATCGCATACACAACTTTATTTCTAACGCTTTCGCCAGCCGCATGCATCGCTGATTTAGATCCAGTAATCAATGGGTGCCATTCTGGGATCGGATTGCCTTCTGCTAATAAACGATACGCACAAGTTACTGGAAGCCAGTTAAACTCGGCGATGTTCTCACGACTCAGTTTTAAGCACTCTTCACCGGAGGTAAAACGCTTAGCGTAATCCTTGCATGAGCACGTTTTGCTATTTAGCCAACTACACGCAACATTGGTGTAGTAAACTTCATCGGTATCTTCATCCATTAATTTATGTAAACAGCACTTCCCACAGCCGTCACAAAGAGATTCCCACTCTTGCTCTGTCATCTCTTCTAGTTTTTTTTGTTGCCAAAATTGCTCAGTCATTGCTTTACACTCATTATGGGAAGAGGCGGTTTTATACCCATCTTGAGATAAAAGTGCAAGTGGTTTACAGATCACAAGATAAGAATCCAGACTAACTTTGACCTGAAAGATGAAGAGTGGTATTTTGCGCATCCTTTAATTGATGCAATGAGATGATGTATGGAATGTAGATTATATTGCGGTGCCTGCTGTATTGCCCCAAGTATTACTTCATTTATTCCTGGAATGCCAAATGGGAAACCTGCGGGTGTACGTTGTGTTCAATTGAACGATGAGAATCTGTGTAAGCTATTTGGTCAGGCTGACCGTCCAAAGGTATGTCACCAATTTAAAGCTTGCCCTGACGTGTGTGGTTCAACCTCAGAACAAGCATTGCAAACGATCACTGAATTAGAATCAATGACGCTTTAATTACGATAATACGCGAATAACGTTTTGTACTTGCTCTGAGACTTCAGTACCGTGGGCTGTTAAATAACCACCATCATTTTGTGTTACCAATCCTTTCGTGAAAAGACGCTTCATTGCTTCGATTGCTTCGGGTGCTGCGTCTGAATGAACTTTTAAACCCGCTTGAGTGCTTTCTAGTGGGAATTGCTTGAGAAGGTTCATTTCTTCAATAATATCTTTATTAAATGGCATATATAATCTCTCTTATTTATTAACTGATTTCAGCATAGACTGTCTTTCAAAGATTAAAACAGAGCTAGATCACACCTATAAAAAATCCCCATAGGATTACTCTCTATGAGGATATTTTTTAATCAACTTTCTTGTATCTAAAGCACTTAAGCTTGAATACCGATGATTAACCATGGTGCATTAGGCTGCGTAAGATCGCGCTCTAAATGCCAAACATCAGTGATGTCTTCTTGAAGACCTTCCACTGAATCACGGTAACGTCCTGAGAACTGTAGGCTTAATTGTGCACTGCTTGCATTGTGCTCAGCACGAACAACTTCTGCATCAACAAACATAACATCAGTATGTTGCTCACCTTCAAGGTTTGCACGTTCTTGAACCAAATCATTGTAAAGACTGATTGATACGTACTCTTGAATAGTTTCAAGTTGGTTATGGTTCCATGCACCTTGTAAAATACGGTAGTGCTCACGAGAACCATTGATGAAACCTTGCAAATCAAAACCCGGTGGGTAGTTATGCGGCACTTCATCAGAACCAATCGAACCAAAACCACCTGTTGTTTGTGTTTGTGGTTGAGCTTGATCGCCTTGGAAATACTGTTGGTTATCACGGAAACTCGGCTTTTCATCATGAGACGCTTGTGGGCCTGCGTAGGCGGCCCCTTGCCTCTGATTTATGCTTCCGGCTTTCGACGCCATAAACATACGGAAAAGTTTGAATAAAACAAATGCAACACCAGCCATAATGATGATATCCATAAATTGGATACCTTCAAAGCCACCGCCGCCAAACATTGATGCTAGAAGGCCACCAACAAGAAGGCCGCCAAGTAATCCGCCCATAAGGCCTTTCTTACTTGATGCTCCTTTAGCGGTATCTTGCTTACCAATTGTGTTGGTATTTTGTTGTTTTTGTTTTGGTGCAGGGGCAGTTTTAAAGCTCTTACCAAATGATTTACCACCACCAAATTTTTTTGCCTCTGCATGAGGAGCAGCAAAAACAAAAACAAACATAAGGGCAGCAACAGATAAAAGACGTTTCATTATCTCTTCCTTTACTCTATTAAAATAATTTGATCCGATAATAGCCTGCATCGCTGCACATTGGGAGCTTTAATATGGATGAGTATGTTTCAGAGTGTTAAAACGATATTAGTTTGATTCTCAACATTATGCTTTCCGCCCTAATTGATAAAACTCTTACTTGAAGAATCACCAATTACATTTAGAATTAAGAACATTGTTCAACATTACTCATTAAAGGTTATTATGGCTCGCAGAAATGACCATTCTCATCAAGAAATACGTGAAATGGCATTAAATAATGTGAAGTTGTATCTTGAAGAACACTCACATCATGAACTCAGTTTAAGAAAATTAGCCAAAAGCATTGGTTATGTCCCTAGCACGCTCGTCAATATTTTTGGTAGCTACAATTTATTACTGCTTCGCTCCATTGCCCAAACGCTTGATGAACTGATGCAACGAATCGCATTAGGTATAGAAAATAGCACAACATCAGAAGAAGCATTAAAAGCCATTGCTTACTGCTATTACGACTTTGCAAAACAACACCCTAATCGCTGGCAGCTAATCTTTGAGCATAATATGAATGGTGAATTATTACCGGAATGGCAAGAAGACCGCATCAATCAAATCATGACAATGCTAGAAAGTATTATTCGAACCATTAACCCCTCAAAGAGTGATGGTGATATAGTCGTAACCAGTCGTGTTATTTGGGCAAGCGTTCACGGAATTACACAATTAAGTGTTGATGATTTATTTTTCTCTGGCTTACCATTTGATGGGCACCAATTAATCGATAACTTATTTGATAATTACATTAATCAGTGGAAGATCAGCTAGTTTAATTTTTGAGTTACTAAAAGGATTTTTATGGCGAAGCAAGCGCAACTACTTACTCAGCGTCGATTTTTTCCATATTTCATGACTCAAGCTTTAGGTGCATTTAACGACAATATTTATAAAAATACCCTTTTATTATTTGTAGCTTTTGCCAGTGCCGATTCTTTGCCTATCTCATCCAATTTATTTATAAATTTAGCCGCTGGTTTATTTATTCTTCCCTTTTTTCTATTCTCTGCACCTGCCGGAATTTTAGCCGACAAATATGAAAAATCAGCGTTTATCCGTAAAGTGAAATTAGCCGAAATTGGTATTATGTTATTGGGAGCTGTTGCCTTTATTCTGCAAAACTACACTCTACTGTTAATCTTATTGTTTTTAATGGGCACACAATCCGCCTTTTTTGGGCCAGTAAAATACGCACTACTCCCTCAACAATTAAAAAAAGAAGAATTAGTCTCTGGGAATGCATTAGTAGAAACAGGCACCTTTCTCGCTATTTTGTTTGGGACCATTGGTGCGGGGTTTATTGCATCACAAGAATATGCTCACTATATCGCCGCCGCCGCTGTCGTACTCTTGGCTATCTTAGGCTATTTAACGAGCCGTTCGATTCCTTACGCCAAAGCCATGAACCCAACGCTTAACTTCCAATGGCGTCCAGTTAAGCAAACAAAACACACAATTCAAATCGCCAAACGTAACCCTGCGGTATTTTTAGCAATTATGGGAATAAGTTGGTTCTGGTTTTTAGGCGCAAGCTACGTAAGCGTGCGGGGAACTACACCTTGTCTTTTACATTCCAAGGTAAAAGTGAATCGATATCTGGCGATCCAACACATAAACGATCTAGACAATACCTAATATAATCGTAAGGGATTAATCCGTTTGCCTTTGCTGTTTCTACAATGCTGTAAAGCATTGCACTTGAATCTGCACCAGCCGTTGAACCCGAAAATAACCAGTTTTTCCGGCCGATAACAAACGGTTTAACCGCTCGCTCTGCTCGATTGTTATCAATAGATAACAATCCATCATCAATATAACGAACTAATTTATCCCATTGATTTAATGTATAGCTAATCGCCTCACCTAATTTTGTTTTAGGTGATACTCGACTAACTGCGCTATGAACAATAGGCGCCTACGGCGCAAATCAAAAGGACTCAACCTCTTCCATTGTTGCCAATAAATCGTTTATCCTATCGCCATGCACGCATATAAACCCCTGAAACAATTATTTAATAGTCAAAATAACTGGCTTAAATTTCTTCATAATAACAAAGCTAACCTAAGAGCGGTCGTGATTGAAAATGTCACAAAGATGCTGTCCTGTGGGACAGCGGCTTTTGGCTCTCGCGAATATCATTGTTGCAACCCTGACTGTACCCATATCAAATATATTCACCAAACCTGTAAATCTCGAGCGTGCAGTAGCTGTGGCATGAAAGCCACAGAGCGATGGATACAAAAGCAACAACATGTCTTCCCTGAATGCGAATATCAACACATCACCTTTACCCTTCCAAACACGCTATGGCCTATCTTTCGTCATAACCGTTGGCTGTTAAATAAATTATTCAAATGTGCTGCAAACATTCTGCTGGGATGGGCAAAAGATAAAGGAATAGATGTCGGTATCTTTTGTGCTCTTCATACTTACGGTCGAAAACTGAATTGGAATACGCACTTACATTTATCGGTCACTCGTGGGGGAATTTGTGAACGTACCGGTTTATGGAAACCCATTTACTTCCAAATGAAAACGACAGAGCCTTGTTGGAGAGCGGCTATCGTCAGTTTATTGGGTAAGGCTTATTATGAGCTTGATTTATCAAGCGAAGAATGCCCCTATATCCGTAATAAAACGGATTGGTCACGCTTTTTAAGCAGTCAATATAATCGTCGTTGGAAGCTTCATTTTGCTAAAAAGACAAATAATGTAAAACCGACGATGAACTATCTTGGTCGGTATTTAAAACGGCCCCCAATTTCAGCGTCACGTTTAAGTCATTACGCCAAAGGCGGAATGATAACGTTTAATTATTTAGACCATCGAACAGGAACAACAGACAGCCTAACATTATCACCAGAAGAGATGATAAGACGGATAGTAGAGCACTATCCTGATAAACATTTCAAGATGATCCGATACTACGGTTTTTTATCAATGCGTCGTCGTGGAGAAGCTCTGCCTAGAGTTTATGCAGCTTTAGGTATGACAATAGAAGCTGAGCCGAAAATGCCAGGGTATGCCGCAATGTTAAAAGGATATGTAAAAGTAGATCCGTACGAATGTATTTTATGTGAAAGTCGTCTGGTGTTTACGAATTTCCGAGTCGGAAATTCGGTCAATGATTTAGTCACCCATGCGATAGTTCAGTCAGAATTGAGGGCAGCATAATAAGGTTTGTAGGATAAGTGTATCTAAAACTCATGAAATAGGGCTAAAACAGTTATAAAATCCCCGATAATTATATTTTCGATACCTTTTAAAAAAACAGCGATGGTGAAATTGGCTTTTTTAGACGGGCCAATGCTAACTCAGCAACATTCAAATTCCTTACCTTCAAGCCAATCACGGAGCTCTTTAAGTAAATCGCGGGCTTCTGTCTGCCTAGCAACATACTTGGCTTCAGGGGAAGCCTCTTTTAATAACGATTCGATCCGGTATAGCTTTTGGATTTTACTCAATACCCAATCTGCACTCCCTGTTTTCCCTTTTACTTGAACACGTTGAGCCTCAATAAATCGTCGACGTGCGTGTGCCCAACAGCCAACTAAAATCGCTTCAGTTTGTTCATAACCTTGGTAACCATCGGTATGTAAATACCCGTTATAACCTTTTAAAAAGTTAACTGGATGGTAGCCATGCCTGCTAGATTGATAATCATAAAGTACAATTCCAGGCAAAACACCAGAGCCTGGAGAATCATAGCCAGAGCAGTAGACCCACATATAACATTTTGCTTTTTCAACATCCAACACATTTACCGTTGTTTCATCACAATGCAGAGTGGGTTGTTCAAGCAAAATACGATGTAACTCGTTATTAAGAGGGGTAAATAGTACCGAGCATTTTATTAACCAATCCGCCATCGTTCGCCGTCCAATAATGATACCCCATTGCTGAAATAACGTTTCTTGACGATAAAGTGGAAGACTGTATTGAAATTTAGCCGTAATAATTTGAGCAAGTAAACTTGCGGTCGCAATCCCTTTAGGGATTGGTGACGCTGGCATTGGGGCTTGTTTAATGTCTACTGAAGTATTGTTTTTTTCACAATTTCGGCAAGCATATTTAGGACGAACATGTTGAATAACTTCCACTTTAGCTGGTACAAATTCCAACTTTTCACTGATGTCTTTACCCATCGCATGCATCTCTAGACCGCAACACTTACAAGTTTTATCTTTTATGTCGTGGATAATAACAGTACGCGGTAAGTCTTCAGGTAAGCGTTGGCGTTTTGGCTTTTGACGAGTGTAGGTAATCGTTTGTGTGTCATCATTTTCAATGATGATTTCTTCTTCTGTTTCATTGAATAAATCAAATTGAGTCGAGTCAGATTCACTGCTTTTACCAAAGCGCTGATGTTGAGCCAGTCGAAATTGCTCTAGAAGACGGTTATATTTATTTTCAAGCTGAAGCACAAGTGCTTTCAGCTCGTCAATGGTATCAGGAAGTGGTTTTATTTTATCAATCATGTAGATGACTATATAACGATAATACAGGTAATCAATCGGTTGCCTCCTATTCTTGACTGAGAATCAACTATTTAAAGGGTTGTTTGATAATGTACCGGTTGATGTCCTAAGATATCAAAACCTTGTAATAGCAGTGTCAGTTGCTGCTCTGATAATGCTAACGTATCGTTATTTATATTTCGTGGCCATTTGAAGCGGTCTTCATCTAATCGCTTGTACCATAAAGCGAATCCTGTTTTATCCCAATACAATATTTTGAGTTTATCACGAGGCTTATTGCAAAATATAAATAGAGCATCACTAAACGGTGATAGTTGCATTTCTTGCTCAACAATCACGACAAGGCCATTAATGGCCTTGCGAAAATCGACAAAATCACGATGAAGATAAATGGTGGAAACATCAGTAAATACATTCATGATTGATACCCTTTTAATAAGAGTCCTATCCAGTGAGGTTCAGTATTAGCTGGCAATGTTAATCGCAATTTTCCGATAGAAAGTTGAATATCTGGTAATTGTGGAGTGGCGATGATAGTTGATGTTAACGCTTCTACTTTCAAGAAAGTAGAAGCGTTAATCTTTTGTTTCCATCGTGCTTTACGTGCACTAAATGTCTTTGGCAGAATATTATGGTTACGACAAAATTCAGCGGCACTAAGCTTGCTAGATTGCTGAGATTCAAATAGAGCGTGCCATTGCTCTGGTGTTCTCTTTTTATCTTTTTGCATAATTACGTTCTCGTTAAATGAAAGATCGTAAGATACGCATAATGAATTTTATTTGTTAGGTGTAGTTCCCCGCACGCTTACTATTAATGAACCAATTCAATGGTTTTAACGCAATAAAAAAGGTGACCAAATGATCACCTTACTTTCTGTAGATTCGCTTTTACTCGTCCCTAAGCTCTAGTCCCTAGAATTATTTCTATAAACCTAACGCATACTTCAGCGCTTGTGTTTTTAACTTCCCAGACGAGTCCGCTAATTTTAACCCTATATTTCGTAATAACTTAACCGGCGGTAAAGAGTTACTAAATAAAGTGTAAAATAAATCCATACTGCTTTGCATCGCTAAGTTATCTATCTTTCGTCTTGATTCATACATTTTAAAAGCTCTATCTGTATTCAGTCCTTTTTTCTCTACTTCTTCTAATAGCACTTTGATGTCTTTAAATCCAAGATTAACGCCCTGTCCTGCTAGAGGATTTATTGTATGAGCGGCATCACCAAGCAATACACAATGATGATCAACGTATTTTTGAGCATGTCGACGAGTTAAAGGGAAAGAACCATATTGCTCTACCGTAAATTCTCCGAGTTCTTTCGGAAAGTATGCTTTTATTTCACTTTCTAATTGAGTCGAGTTCATCGCGCAAAGCTGTTTAATGCGTTTTGGTGAGTCATACCATACCAAAGATCCTTTATTACCCTGTAAAGGTAGAAATGAGCGAGGACCTGACGGTGTAAACCATTGCCACGTAATATCTTGTTGTGGTTGCTCTGTTTCTATATTAATTAACATGCAATGTTGACGATAGTCCCAAGCCGTAATCCCTATGTTAGTTTTTTGTCTAACATAAGAATTAGCGCCATCAGCACCAAGAACCCATTTCGCTTTAATTTTATCTCCATTTTCTAACGTCAGTTCATTATGATCACTAAAAAACTCAAGATCGGTTATTTTTGTAGGCGTAATAACGTTGAGGTTGTCATAACAAGAGAATGTCTGCCATAACCCTAATTGAATAAGACGATTTTCAACAATGAAGCCAAGCTGGTCCATATTAAGTGCATCAGAATGAAAGCGAGTTCGACACTCAGGGTGTTCCCATGTTTCTAAGCGCTTATAAGGACAAACTCGCATTTCTTTAATACTTTCCCATGCACCTAGTTTTTCAAGCAGATCAACGGATGATTGAGAGATTGCAGAGACTCGAATATCCATCGGCTGTTTATTGTCATAAGTACTTGGCTCTTTATGCTCAATAATAGCGACTAAATAACCTAATTTAGCTAAACCTATAGCGGCAGCGGCACCAACCATCCCACCACCAACAATAGCGAAATCATATTCTTTCATCATCCATAGACCTTATATGAACCAACAATTTTAACTATTCTACCGCGATTTACTTCAGATCTACATCTCTCAAATAATACCCATAAAAGATTCGTGGTTGTCTATACCTAGTCATAAGGCTTGGAAAGCAGTACAATACGCGCCCTATCCGTTTTGATTGAGCTTGTCTCTCAAAACAGTACCGAATTCTAGTAATAAAATACGAGTGAAAAAGTTACATGACTAAGAAACTGCTAATCAAAACCTGGGGCTGCCAGATGAACGAATACGATTCATCTAAAATGGCCGATCTTTTAGGTGCCGCAAATGGTTATGAATTAACTGAAGATCCAAAAGAAGCGGATGTTCTGTTATTAAATACCTGTTCAATTCGTGAAAAAGCACAAGAAAAAGTGTTTCACCAACTGGGCCGCTGGAAACATTTAAAAGACAAAAAACCAGACTTAGTGATTGGCGTAGGCGGTTGTGTTGCAACTCAAGAAGGCGATCATATTCGTCAACGTGCACCTTACGTTGATGTAATTTTTGGTCCTCAAACGCTTCACCGTTTACCACAAATGATCAAACAATCGCTTTCTAATGAAAAAACCGTTATGGATATTTCATTTCCTGAAATCGAAAAATTCGATAATCTTCCAGAACCAAAAGCCGATGGTGTATCTGCTTTTGTTTCTATCATGGAAGGTTGTTCAAAATACTGTACGTACTGTGTTGTTCCTTATACTCGCGGTGAAGAAGTTAGCCGTCCATTAGATGACGTGCTATTTGAAATTGCTCAACTTGCAGAGCAAGGCGTACGTGAAGTTAACCTATTAGGTCAAAACGTAAATGCTTACCGTGGTCCTATGTACGATGGTGATATTTGTTCCTTTGCTGATTTACTTCGTATGGTTGCTTCAATTGATGGTATTGACCGTTTACGCTTCACAACCAGTCACCCATTAGAATTTGGTGATGATATTGTTGCGGTTTACGAAGATACACCAGAATTAGTAAGCTTCTTGCATCTACCTGTTCAAAGTGGCTCAGATCGAATCCTAACGATGATGAAACGTCCTCATACTGCTATTGAGTACAAGTCAATCATCCGTAAGTTGCGTAAAGCTCGTCCTGACATTTTAATCAGCTCAGATTTCATCGTTGCCTTCCCTGGTGAGTCAGAAAAAGACTTCCAAGATACAATGAAGCTAATTAAAGACGTAGACTTTGACATGAGTTATAGCTTTGTCTTCTCTCCACGTCCAGGTACGCCAGCCGCTGATTATCCGTGTGATATTCCAGAGCAAACGAAAAAAGATCGCCTTGCTGAGCTTCAACAACAGATCAGTTTTCAATCTGCACGCTTCTCTCGTCAGATGTTAAATACAGAGCTACGTGCACTTGTTGAAGGCCCATCAAAAAGAAATCCGATGGAACTACGAGCTCGTACTGAAAATAACCGCGTAGTGAATTTCACAGGCAGTCCAGAACTCATTGGACAATTTGTTGACCTTCATATTACAGAATCATTTACTAACTCTTTACGCGGTACCTTAGTTCGTACCGAAAAAGACATGGGATTACGTGTTGCTGTATCACCTTCTGAGATGATAGAGAAAACTCGCCGTGAAGATGATCTTGGTGTAGGTACTTTTACGCCATAATGTGATCACCTCAGTAAAATCAAACACTAAAAAAGATGATTAAGCTTACTTGATCATCTTTTTTCTTATTTAACCTTGAGAAAACCCCCTTTTTCCCCAATAAATAATAGATAAACCCATAGCCAATATTATGCGAGGCAGCATTGAGCATTAAAACAACCAAATTAGAGTTGACCTTAGAGCCAGCTAATAATAAGCGTTTATCTAATCTTTGTGGTCCATTTGACGACAATATAAAACACCTTGAGCGTCGGCTTGGTGTTGAAGTAAATTATCGAGGAAATCTCTTTACCGTTGTCGGTCAACCTCATACGGTTTCCGCTGCTGTTGATATTTTAAGGGATCTTTACGTTAATACTGCGCCAATTAAAAATCAATATCCCGATATTGAACCTGAGCAAATCCATTTGGCTGTAAAAGAATCTGGCGTATTAGAACAACCCTCTGAAGCGGTAACAACGCTACCTTATGGTAAAGAGATATTCATAAAGACAAAGAAAGGGCTAATTAAACCACGAACAGAAAACCAAGCACAGTATGTAACTAATATCGTGACTCATGATATTACGTTTGGCATTGGTCCTGCCGGCACTGGTAAAACCTATTTAGCGGTTGCTGCGGCTGTCGATGCACTTGAACGTCAAGAAGTTCGCCGTATTTTACTGACTCGCCCAGCGGTAGAGGCCGGTGAAAAACTCGGTTTCTTACCCGGCGATCTAAGTCAAAAGGTCGATCCTTATTTACGTCCTCTCTATGATGCTCTTTTTGAAATGCTTGGGTTTGAGCGAGTGGAAAAGCTTATAGAACGTAATGTGATTGAAGTAGCACCACTGGCTTACATGCGTGGTCGTACCCTAAATGATGCCTTTATTATTTTAGATGAAAGCCAAAATACCACAGTAGAACAAATGAAAATGTTCTTAACGCGTATTGGCTTTAACTCCCGAGCCGTTATTACTGGGGATGTTACTCAGATAGATTTACCTCGCGGTGCGAAATCTGGTTTACGTCATGCAGTTGAAGTATTATCAGAAGTTGATGAAATTAGTTTTAATTTCTTTATCGCAGATGATGTAGTTCGCCACCCTGTTGTTGCTCGTATCGTAAATGCCTATGAAAAATGGGAAACAAATGATCAAAAAGAGCGTAAACTAGGAGAACAGCGTCGAAAAGAAGAACGTGATGCACGTTTACTCGATTCTGAAAACAACTAGTACAATAATTTCAGGTGAACCATGAGCATTGAACTCGATCTACAAATTGCATGTGAAAATGAAAAAGACTTGCCTTCAGAAAAAGATTTTATGTCTTGGTTGAATGCAGTGTTGCCTCAGTTTCAGCCACAAGCAGAATTAACGATTCGAATTGTAGATGAAAAAGAAAGTCACGAACTAAACCATCAATATCGTGGTATGGACAAACCAACAAATGTATTGTCATTTCCTTTTGAAGCACCACCAGAAGTAGAAATTGATTTACTCGGTGATTTAATCATCTGCCGTCAAGTTGTTGAAAAAGAAGCTGTTGAACAAAACAAGCCTTTATTAGCACATTGGGCGCATATGGTTGTACATGGCAGTCTCCATCTGCTAGGTTATGACCATATCGAAGATGAGGAAGCTGAAGAGATGGAATCACTCGAAACAGAATTAATGCAAGAAATGGGATTTGAAGACCCATATCTCGCTGAGAAATAATTGTTGGAATAATCCAACAGTTACCTATGTGAGCTATCCACATTGATAGCAACTACTTTTAAAGAAGCCATGAACGACGAAAATTCACAAAATACAGAAGGTCCGAGTAGAAAGTCCTTCTTAGGACGCCTTTCACAACTGTTCCAAGGGGAACCTAAAGATCGCCAAGAGTTGGTGGATGTATTTAGAGACTCTGAGGAAAATGAAGTTATTGACCACGACACCCGAGACATGCTCGAAGGCGTCATGGAAATTTCTGAAATGAGAGTTCGAGACATTATGTTACCGCGCTCCCAGATGGTCACTGTAGAGAAAACGCAAAACCTCGAATCACTGATAGCAACAATCATAGAAGCGTCACACTCACGCTACCCTGTGATCAGTGAAGACAAAGACCATGTTGAAGGAATACTCCTTGCGAAGGACTTATTAAGATACTTAGGTTCAGATTGTGAAGCCTTTGAGATTGAACAAGTTATTCGACCTGCTGTTGTAGTACCAGAAAGCAAACGTGTTGATAAGCTTTTAAAAGAGTTTAGAGAAGAACGTTACCACATGGCCATCGTTGTCGATGAGTTTGGTGGGGTTTCTGGTTTAGTTACTATCGAAGATATCCTTGAAGAAATTGTTGGGGATATTGAAGATGAATTTGATGATGAAGAAGAGAAAGACATCCGTCAGTTAAGCAAACACACATTTGCTGTGAAAGCATTAACTGAAATCGATGACTTTAACGACGCTTTCTTAACAAATTTTAGTGACGAAGAGATTGATACCGTTGGCGGCTTAGTATTAACGACCTTTGGGCATTTGCCTGAAAGTGGTGAAACTATCGAAATATCTGGTTTTACGTTTAAAGTCACCGCTGCCGATAACCGTCGCATCATCCAACTTCAAGTGACGATTCCTGAAAAAGAATCAGACAAAAAACACGAAGAAGAGTAACATTCTCAGCCGCTTATTAATAAGCGGCTGAACTTTATCTGGCTTCCAGAGACTAAATAGCTGTTATTTCATTATTTGTTTGAGATCCTTCATGCCCTTTTTAAACCATTATCTTTCTCGCCTTCTTATCGCTGTATTATTTGGTGCCAGTGCAACACTCGCTTTTGCGCCTTATTCTTTATGGCCTTTTGCTTTTATTGCACCACTCGTTTTATTTCTGTTGTTGAATAACCAAACAACCAAACGATCCACATGGATTGGTTTTTTCTGGGGGATAGGTTATTTTGGCAGTGGCATAAATTGGATACATATCAGCATCGATAATTTTGGTGGCATGCCTATCGCTGCAAGTCTTTTTCTAATGATCGGACTTATTAGCTATCTTGCTCTTTATCCCATGTTATTTGCTTTTTTAGCCACTCGCTTTTTCTCTTTGCATTCCTTACATAAATATTTACTCGCTTTCCCTGCTCTTTGGTTAGTGACCGATTGGTTGCGTGGCTGGGTCTTTACCGGCTTTCCATGGCTATGGCTTGGATACAGTCAAATAGATAGCCCTTTCTCTGCCTGGGCTCCAATTTTTGGTGTCGAGGGCATTACCGCCATCATTATCCTTTCTGTCGGTGCAATCACTTACGCCTTACTAGAGAAAAAATGGACTTTATTACTTGTTCCTGCAATTTTAGCGGCGACATCTTTTGCAATAAAACCATTTGATTGGGTAACACCACAACCTGAGAAAGCCACTAAAGTTGCGTTAATTCAGGGGAATGTTAATCAAGCATTAAAATGGCTACCAAGCGAACGTTGGCCAACCATCATGAAATACATGGATTTAAGTCGTAAAAATTGGGATGCTGATTTAATCGTATGGCCAGAGGCTGCAATTCCAGCGTTAGAAAGTGAGATCCCAAGCTTTCTTCGTAACCTTGATAGCGCTGCCACAATGAACAACAGCACTATAATTACCGGTATTGTAGGTCAAAGCCCGACAGGTAATTTTTATAATAATATAATCTCGTTAGGTAAGAATGGAACAAATGGTTACGATTACCTTGAACAGCCAAGGTACAGCAAGCATCATTTACTTCCTTTTGGTGAATTTGTACCTTTTGAAGCATTACTTCGCCCATTAGCCCCTATTTTTAACTTACCAATGTCTTCTTTTAGCCGTGGTAGTTATATACAGCCAAACATTCAAGCAAGTGGTTCTCATTTAGCGCCCGCATTATGCTATGAAATTGTTTATGGTGAACAAGTTAGAGAAAATATTACCGAACAAACTGATTACATTTTAACGCTTTCTAATGACGCTTGGTTTGGCACTTCTATTGGTCCATTACAGCACATGGAAATGGCTCAGATGAGAGCTTTAGAAACAGGAAAGCCCGTTATTCGTTCAACCAATAATGGCGTAACCGCGATCACGGATTACCGAGGAAACATCATTAAGCAAATTCCTCAGTTCACAACGGCGGTATTGCGTGGGGAGGTCATTCCAACGACAGGTACAACCCCATATCGCTATTGGGGAACATGGCCTTTGTACTTACTTGTGATGCTGTCTTTACTCATCGCTTGGCGTAAACAAAAATAAAAAGAATGCTTGGCCTGTATGCGTAAATATACGAATACAGGTCATTCAATCTACTAACCTCATTTTCACACTACGGTTTTAACGACAAACGAGTGAATTCGTTATTATCACAATGAGTACAAGATTGAATAATTTGAGCATGATTATACTGCTCTCTATGGCCACATTTTTCACACACCAACACACCTAATCCAACAACCTCCCCTGCTTGATAGACTCCTTGATGCTCTAAATCATCAAACACTTCACGCCATTCAAGTTGTGTTTTATCGGTGATTTCTAATAACCCGTGCCAAATAGAATCCGCAATAAGACGGTAGAACGGTGAATCAGGAAACGTTGTTTTACTCTCTTCATAGTTTTGAGCAAACTCTTTCATATCACGCTTAACGTAATTTGAAATCAATGACATTTCATCTTTGGTCATATCAGAGGCGGCATCAACCACTTCTTCTGATGATTTAGCCCATCGCTGAAATTCTTCTGGGCTTCGTTCCATTACATTCATCACATGCTCAAAGATGGTGTTATAACCCTTTTTTTGCTTAGACATAAGTCACCTCCACGAAATCACTATTATTAATATAGCTTAGAGTTAGTTAAACGACATCAGGTCGCTTGAGTATAAGCGCTCCATTCGTTATTCTATGCCGATCAAGTATTATCTGATCAAACCGATCTCACAAATTTTGTGATCCACTGACATAACTGGGTAAATCGATGCAAGAACAATATAATCCACAGGATCTTGAACAGAAGATCCAAAAACATTGGGACGACAGCAAAACATTTGTTGTCACTGAAGACGCAAGCAAAGAAAAATTCTATTGCCTCTCAATGTTCCCATACCCAAGTGGTCGTCTACACATGGGTCACGTTCGTAACTACACCATTGGTGATGTGGTTTCTCGCTATCAGCGCCTGCAAGGCAAAAACGTAATGCAACCTATCGGTTGGGATGCGTTTGGTCTTCCGGCTGAGAATGCGGCTGTTAAAAATAAAACAGCACCAGCCCCTTGGACTTACGAAAACATCGAATACATGAAAAACCAGCTTAAACTATTAGGCTTTGGTTATGATTGGAGCCGTGAATTCGCAACGTGTACGCCAGAGTACTACCGTTGGGAACAAGAGTTCTTCACAAAATTGTACAACAAAGGCTTAGTTTACAAGAAAACCTCTTCTGTAAACTGGTGCCCAAATGACCAAACAGTTCTAGCAAACGAACAAGTTGAAGACGGTTGTTGTTGGCGTTGTGATACCCCTGTTGAACAAAAGAAAATCCCACAGTGGTTCATTAAAATCACCGAGTACGCGCAAGAACTTCTTGATGATCTAGATACCCTTGATGGTTGGCCTGACATGGTAAAAACCATGCAACGTAACTGGATCGGCCGCTCAGAAGGCGTTGAATTATCTTTTGCTGTTAACGGCGAAGAAGCACCTTTAGAAGTGTATACCACCCGTCCTGATACGCTAATGGGTGTTACATACGTTGGTATCGCTGCAGGTCACCCTCTTGCAGAACAAGCCGCTGCAAAAAATCCAGAATTGTTTGCTTTCACTGAAGAATGCCGTAATACCAAAGTTGCAGAAGCAGAACTAGCAACGATGGAAAAGAAAGGTATGGATACAGGCTTACGTGCTATCCACCCCCTTAATGGTCGTGAAGTGCCAATTTATGTCGCAAACTTCGTATTAATGGATTACGGCACTGGTGCTGTAATGGCGGTTCCTGCTCACGATCAACGTGACTACGAATTTGCAACTAAATACGGTCTAGATATCATCCCTGTAATCAAGCCAGAAGATGGCTCTGATGTTGATGTATCTGACGTTGCTTACACAGAAAAAGGCGTTCTATTTGATTCTGGTGAATTCGACGGTCTTGCTTTCCAAGACGCATTCGATGCGATTGCTGCGAAACTAGAAGCAGAAGGTAAAGGCAAGAAAACGGTAAACTTCCGTCTACGTGACTGGGGTGTTTCTCGCCAACGTTACTGGGGTGCCCCAATCCCAATGGTAACCACTGAAGACGGTGAAGTTCACCCAGTACCTGCGGATCAACTGCCCGTAATTCTTCCTGAAGATGTGGTGATGGATGGCGTAACTAGCCCAATCAAAGCTGATAAAGAATGGGCAAAAACAACATTCAACGGCGAACCAGCACTGCGTGAAACAGATACCTTTGATACCTTCATGGAATCATCTTGGTACTACGCACGTTACTGTTCTCCACAAGCTGACGATATTCTAGACCCAGAAAAAGCAAACTACTGGTTACCAGTAGACCAATACGTTGGTGGTATTGAACACGCTTGTATGCACCTATTGTACTCACGTTTCTTCCACAAGCTTTTACGTGATGCTGGTTATGTCACGTCAAACGAACCATTCAAGCAACTTTTATGTCAAGGTATGGTGCTTTCTGATGCATTCCACCACACCAATGAAAAAGGCACAAAAGAGTGGATCGCACCAACAGACGTTACCATTGAACGTGACGCTAAAGGTAGAATCGAAAAAGCAGTTGATGATCAAGGCCGTGAAGTTCAACACTCAGGCATGATCAAAATGTCTAAATCTAAAAACAACGGTATTGACCCTCAAGAAATGGTTGATAAGTTTGGCGCCGATACGGTTCGTCTATTTATGATGTTTGCAGCACCTGCAGATATGACACTAGAATGGCAAGAATCTGGCGTTGAAGGTGCAAGTCGCTTCCTAAAACGTGTGTGGAAATTAGTACACGAGCACACAACAAAAGGCACAACTGAAGCGTTAGATGTTGCCGCTCTTTCTGGTGACCAAAAAGCACTACGCCGTGATGTTCATAAAACAATTGCTAAAGTAAGTGATGATATTGGCCGTCGTCAAACATTCAACACTGCTATTGCTGCAATCATGGAATTAATGAACAAGCTAAACAAAGCACCTCAAGGATCAGCACAAGATCGTGCTCTTCTTGATGAAGCATTGAAAGCCGTTGTTGTTATGCTTTACCCAATGACTCCACACGCAAGTTTTGCGATGTGGGAAGCATTAGGTGAATCAAACATTGATACGACAGCATGGCCAACATTCGATGAGAAAGCACTGATTGAAGATGAAAAAACAATCGTTGTTATGATTAACGGAAAATTACGTGCAAAATTAATTGTTGCTGCTGATGCAACAGAAGAACAAGTGAAAGAGCTTGGTCTTAACGATGAAAATGCACTTAAATTCCTAGATGGCCTAACTATACGTAAAGTTATCTATGTTCCAGGTAAGCTTTTAAACATCGTAGCTAACTGATCATAAAGTTAAACTATAATAAAAAATGAAATGGAACTATTTTATCCATTTCATTTCTATAAAGCATAAGCAGTCTATCTGCTTATGCTTATTTAAGCGCTTTAATTATCATTACTTACTATGAGCCAAATTATTAAACACGTTTAAATAAGCATTTTTATCACCATTTGAGGGAGTTCTCGGTGAAACGACTTTTATCTCTATTTTCAATCCGCGCAGTCATCATTATTGCTCTTTCTATTATGACCTCAGCTTGCGGTTTCCAGTTACGTGGTAGCTATTTACTTCCAGAAGAAGTTCATGAGGTATCATTAACGAGTTTTGACCAATACAGTAATTTAACCCGTGATGTTCAAAAACAACTGAGAATGAATGGGGTTAAACAAGTTGCACCGACAACGGTAACGCCTACGCTCAACCTGATCAGCGAAACAACAAGTGAGCGTACGCTTTCACTTTATCAAAATAGCCGTGCGGCAGAAATAGAACTGACTTATACGGTTCAATACAGTGTTCTTATTCCTGGCCATGATTTAAAAACCTATACCACCACCGTAAATCGTAACTATCTTGATAACCCATTAACTGCATTAGCCAAATCAGTTGAACGAGACATGATTGAAGATGAAATGCGAACTCAAGCCGCAGAACAAATTCTACGTCAAATGGCGCGTTTAAAAGCAGATGGCGAATTATTAGATGATACTGATATTATTAGCAACAAAGACGAAACAGAAACTAAAGTAACAACAAAAGAGATGGCTCAAAGTATGGCTACCTCTACAGATAATAAAAAATAATCATGCGAGTATTCCCTGAACAGCTAGTACAAAACTTAGAACGTGGTTTACGTCAAAATTACCTATTATTTGGTAATGAGCCACTTCTAAAACAAGAATGCCTCGATCAAATCCGTAAGCACAGTTTTCAACAGGGTTTTGAAGAAAAGCATCAATTTACGTTAGACAAACAATTGGACTGGAACCTGATCTTCGATTGCACTCAAGCATTAAGTCTATTTTCATCAAGACAAATTATCGAATTAACCGTTTCAGATACAGGTTTAACTGCGGCTCACACCAGTAAAATAAAAGAACTCGTCCCTATGTTACACGACGATATTTTGTTGATATTTCAAGGCCCAAGAGTCAATAAAAGCCAAGAAAGTACCCAATGGTTTAAAGCATTAACACAACAAGGGTTATTTATTCCTTGTAACACCCCTGATAACCAACAATTACCTCGTTTTATTCAACAACGTTGTAAATTATTAAAATTAAAACCTGACGCAGAAGCAGTACAAATGCTAGCGCAATGGCATGAAGGTAACCTACTTGCACTTGCTCAAAGTTTAGACAAACTGTCTTTATTATACCCCGATGGGTTACTGACTCTTATTAGAATAGAAGAAGCGTTAAACCGTAATAATCACTTCACTCCTTTCCAGTTAATGGATGCTTTATTATTTGGTCAAGCAAAGCGTGCACAACGAATCCTTCGTCAATTAGAAGGTGAAAGTGTTGAAGTTGTGATTCTCTTACGTACGATCCAAAAAGAAGTGTTCTTATTGCTCTCATTTCAACAAGCAATCAGCCAAGGTGAAGCAATGTTTACTGTTTTTGATCGTTATAAGGTATGGCAAAACCGTCGTTCATTGTATCAAGCAGCATTGCAACGCTTATCAATGACACAAATTCAAGCATTAATAAAATCATTAGCTCAGCTTGAAGTTGCCGTTAAAACCGATTTTGATACCAACTGTTGGCCACAACTTAGCCAGTTAAGCTTAGATATCTGTAATATTCACATTTCAGTGACACCTCCACCATCTCATTCATAGACGTTCACTGATATACTTCCTTATAAATAATCGATCCTAGGTGATACTTTGCAAGATAAAGAACTGCACGACTTTCTATTCAATCATGTTGATGACATGAAAGCTGAAAATATTACAACAGTTGATGTACGTGATAAATCAAGCATTACAGACTTTATGATTGTATGTACGGGTACATCAAAACGCCACGTCAGCTCAATTGCTTCAAATGTATCGGACAAAGCAAGAGAAGCTGGGCTGATCCCTTATGGTGTTGATGGAGAAGCCGAAGGTGAATGGGTTGTTGTCGATATGGGTGATGTAATGATCCATATTTTACAAGCTGAGCACCGTGAGCTATACCAACTTGAAAAACTGTGGAGCTAATCCATGAAACTTCAATTAATTGCTGTTGGCACTAAAATGCCTAAATGGGTAGAAGAAGGTTATAAAGAATATAGCCGTCGCTTCCCAAAAGACATGCCTCTTGAACTTATAGAGATCACCGCAGGTAAACGCGGTAAAAATGCAGATATAGCACGAATTCTTCAAAAAGAAGGAGAAGCAATGCTTGCTGCCGTTCCTAAAGGAAACCGCATTGTCACGTTAGACATCCCAGGTAAACCTTGGAATACAGAACAACTAGCAGAACAATTAGAAGTCTGGAAATTAGATGCTCGCGATGTATCAATTCTTATTGGTGGTCCTGAAGGTTTATCTCCCGCTTGTAAAACCGCAGCAGAGCAAAGTTGGTCTTTGTCACCATTAACGCTTCCTCACCCTCTTGTTCGTGTAGTTATGGCTGAAAGCCTGTACCGAGCATGGAGTATTACGGCCAACCACCCTTACCACAGAGAATAAGAGTTGTTTAAGCGCAGACGCACACAGATACGTGACTATCATGCAGAATCGAGATTATTTGTTTCTAGAGCAATAGTCTCTTTTGTCGGGATATTGGTTCTCATTAGCCTCTTATTGACTAATTTATACAATATCCAAATCAATGAATTTCAAGATTATAAAACACGTTCAAACGATAACCGCATAAAAATCGTACCTATAGCCCCAAATCGAGGCCTTATTTATGATCGTAATCGTATGCCACTCGCGGAAAATCGTCCTGTTTTTAATTTAGAAATCACACCAGATAAAGTGAAAGATCTGTCTGCGCTATTTACTGAAATACAGACTATCTTGCCTATTTCGCAAGATAATATTGATGACTTCACAAAAGAGCGTCGTCGTACTCGTCGTTTTAAATCCATACCAATTCTGTCTCAATTAACCCAAGAACAAGTGGCCATTTTCTCAGTAAACCAACACAAATTTTCTGGTGTAGAAATAAAGGCTTATCTAAAACGCTTCTATCCTTATGGAAAAACGTTTACGCATGTACTGGGCTATGTTGCAAAAATTAATGATAGAGATTTAGCTCGATTAGCTAGAGAAGAAAAAGATGCCAATTATCAAGCTACCCGAGATATAGGTAAGCTAGGTATCGAACGCTACTACGAAGATACCCTTCATGGTACGGCGGGTTATCAAGAAGTCGAGGTTAACAGTCGCGGTCGCGTAGTACGTACATTAAAATACGTCCCACCAATCCCAGGCAAAGACATTGTTTTAAATCTTGATATCGAAATTCAAAAATTTGTGGCTAAACAATTAGACGGCCGTCGTGGTGCTGCAATTGTATTAGAACCGAACACAAGTGCCGTATTAGCGATGGTATCAAGCCCTAGCTATGATCCAAATTTATTTGTACATGGCATTTCCAGTAAAAACTATAACGCATTATTGAATAATCCAGATCGCCCATTAGTTAACCGAGCGACGCTGGGTATCTATCCACCAGCGTCAACGGTAAAACCTTTTATTGCCGTCTCTGCATTAGAAGAGAAGATAGTTACTCCGCTCACCACCCGCAATGATCCGGGCTACTGGCGTATTCCTAACTCAAAAACCAGACCATTCCGAGATTGGAAACGTTGGGGTCATGGAACCGTGAATTTAAAACAAGCGATAGAAGAATCTGTTGATACTTTCTTCTACCAAATATCTTTTGATATGGGAATTGACCGCTTATCAGCATGGATGATGAAATTTGGTTTTGGTGATTATACCGGCATCGATATCCATGAAGAAAGCAAAGCAAATATGCCAACTCGAGATTGGAAAGTCGCTCGTTTCCGTACACCTTGGTATCAAGGCGATACGATTCCAGTCGGTATTGGACAAGGTTATTGGACTGCAACACCGATGCAAATAGCTAAGGCGACTTCTGTGCTCGTGAATCGCGGTAAAGTTCAAGCGCCTCACTTATTGAAAACAATTATTGATGGTAACGTTGAAACCCCGTTTGAACCAGAACCGTACCCTCCAATAGAAGGGATTAGAGACAGTTATTGGCAGCTCGCCATTGATGGCATGATCTTAGTGAATAATGGTGCTAAAGGTACAGCCAGACGTGTGTTTGCTGGCACTCCTTATGTTAGTGCAGGTAAATCAGGCTCATCTCAAGTCTTTGGTTTAAATGGCCAAGAATACAACGCTGATGAGATTGCAGAACGTTTACGTGACCATGCTTTGTTTACTGGCTTTGCTCCAGCAAAAGATCCAAAAGTCATTATCTCGCTCGTTCTTGAAAATGGCGGCGGCGGTTCTAGCCAAGGCGGCCCAATTGCACGAAGTGTATTTGACCATGTGTTATTACCAGCAACAGGAGAGGTGAGTAATAAATAATGAGAGTTGATATCGCATCAGGAAAAAATCGTGACTTTTTCCATCGAATTCATATAGATTTGCCCTTACTGCTTGGCATCTTATTATTAATGGCTTGTGCTCTTGTCATTATGTACAGTGCCAGCGGGCAAAGCTTATTGATGATGGATAAGCAAGCAATGCGAATGTTACTCTCCTTAGGCGTTATGGCTTTACTTGCCCAAATACCACCAAGAACTTATGAGGTCGCTGCACCTTATCTCTTTGCTATTGGTGTTATCTTATTATTAGGGGTTTTATTCTTTGGTGAATCCTCTAAAGGCGCTCAACGTTGGTTAAACTTAGGATTTGTTCGTTTTCAACCTTCGGAATTAATTAAGCTCGCCGTTCCCTTAATGATTGCCAGATATATAGGTAATAAACCTCTTCCTCCAACGGTTCGTACCTTGTTTATCGCGTTATTGATGGTATTTGTTCCTACCATTATGATCGCCAAACAGCCCGATTTAGGTACTTCTATCTTAATCGCAGCTTCAGGTGTTTTTGTTATCTTTCTAGCGGGCATTAGTTGGAAAATAATTACTGCCGCCGCCATTGCGGTTGGGGGGTTTATTCCTATCCTATGGTTCTTTTTGATGCGGCCTTACCAAAAAGTAAGGGTTGAGACATTATTTAACCCAGAATCTGATCCTTTAGGCGCTGGCTATCACATTATCCAATCTAAAATTGCTATCGGTTCAGGAGGGTTATTCGGCAAAGGGTGGTTGCATGGTACCCAGTCTCAACTCGAATTTATTCCTGAGCGCCATACTGATTTCATTTTTGCCGTTATCGCAGAAGAATGGGGACTCATTGGAGTCATGGTATTGCTCACGATCTATTTATTCATTATTGGCCGAGGATTATTCTTAGCAAGCCAAGCCCAAACTGCTTTTGGACGAATGATGGGGGGCAGTGTCGTTTTAAGCTTTTTTGTTTATATTTTTGTAAACATAGGCATGGTTAGTGGTATTTTGCCCGTCGTTGGCGTTCCTCTTCCCCTCGTTAGTTATGGCGGTACATCAATGGTAACGTTGATGGCAGGATTTGGCATTTTAATGTCAATACACACACATAAAAAAATACACTCCAAGGCAAACTAACTCATGCGTATTCTTCTACTGGTTATTTCTCTTATTTTGGTTGGTTGTGCTTCTGAACCACCAATAAAAAATACAGATGAGCCTAATGCAGGGCGTTATCAAATAGATAATGATATTGCCCCAAATACCCCAATTTCGGTGGAACATATAGAAGATGCCCATCCTCGTTATGAACCTAAAAGCTTATACGGCAACAAAGACTACACGTTATTAGGTAAAGACTATCCTATTGTTCGAGATCCTAAAGGATTTAAGCAAGAAGGGAAAAGCTCTTGGTACGGCAATAAATTTCATGGTCATAAAACCTCCAATGGTGAGATTTATGATATGTACTCAATGAGTGCTGCACACAAAACACTTCCGATACCAAGCTATGTAAAAGTCATCAATAAGGACAATGGAAAAACAGCCATTGTTCGAGTAAATGATCGTGGTCCTTTCCATGAAGGACGCATAATAGATTTAAGCTTTGCTGCTGCCACAAAATTAGATGTGATAAAAACGGGAACAGCCAACGTAAAAATTGAATATATTTCTATCGATAAACCAACGAATGCTCAGGAATGGCACGCGATCGATCCTAATCAATATTATATTCAAATGGTGGCAGTAAAAAGTGAACAAAGTGCCAATTCAATAGCAAAAAAACTACAAACACAATTTAATGCACCGACACATATTGTGAAATCAAAATCGATTTATCGCGTTCGTCTGGGCCCGTTTATTGACAGAGATATTGCAGATAAAACATTGCTCGATGCAAAAAATGGACAATACACCTCAGCGTTTATCATCCAAGAAGCAAAGAAATAAACACCTAATTGGTTCATATTATCAACAGAAATGTCAATATTAAGTAAAGATTGTAACTAAATCGCCTGAAGCCGTAATAAATGCAATTTTATATGAACTAATTATTAGCCGTATTGTCTTTAGAATACAATAAGATATATCCATATTAAAAATGAAGCCGATGAATTTTTATTACCTTTCTTTCTCATAGAAAATCAGTTATTTAATTACACATCTGGTTATGATATTCAAATCTGCTATTATGTACGCAGTTTCACTACCTCAAAGTGCAAAGTTATTATTATGAAAAATTCAGCTAAACAGTTAAAACGAATCATCTTATCGAGCTTTATTTTAGGCTCCACCGTTGCTGTAGCTGCTCCTGCAGTTATTCCAAATGCACCACAAATAGCTGCAAAAGGCTACGTACTAATGGATTATCATTCAGGCAAAGTTCTGGCTGAAAAAGACATGAATGTTCGTATGAATCCTGCAAGCTTAACCAAAATGATGACAAGCTATGTTATCGGTCAAGAGATTGCGAGTGGTAATATTTCAATGGATGACGATGTTGTCATCAGTAAGAACGCATGGGCGAAAAACTTCCCAGGTTCTTCTAAAATGTTTATTGAAGTCGGTAGCGTTGTTAAAGTTCGTGATTTAAACCAAGGTATTATCGTTCAATCAGGTAATGATGCTTGTGTGGCAATGGCTGAACATGTTGCTGGTTCAGAAGACGCTTTTGTTGATCTAATGAATGCATGGTCTAAAACATTAAATCTTCAAAACACACACTTTGCAAACGTTCATGGTTTAGATCGTGACGACCTATATTCAACACCTTATGACATGGCATTAATTGGCCAAGCATTGATCCGTGATGTACCCGAAGAATATCGCGTATACTCTGAAAAATCATATACTTATAACGGCATCACACAATATAACCGTAATGGCCTATTGTGGGATAAAAGCATGAATGTAGATGGCATCAAAACAGGTCATACTGACGGTGCAGGTTACAATCTAGTAAGCTCAGCAACCGAAGGTAAAATGCGTTTAGTTGCTGTAGTAATGGGAACTAAATCAGGTAATGCTCGTAAAGCAGAAAGCAAAAAATTACTGAATTATGGTTTCCGTTTCTTCGAAACAGTTTCTCCACACAAAGCAAACGAAACTTTCGTAACAGAAAAAGTATGGATGGGTAGCACGGATGAAGTAGCCCTTGGCGTTGCTGAAGACACTTATGTTACTTTACCTCGTGGTCAAGCGAAGAAAATGACAGCAAGCTTTGTTCTAGAAAAAACATTGAAAGCACCAATATCTAAAGGTGATGTCGTTGGTAAACTTTTCTATCAAATTGATGGTGAAGATATTGCTGAGTATCCTCTACTTGCTTTAAATAATGTTGACGAAGGTGGTATTTTCAGTCGTCTTATTGATTACATTGTTTTGACATTTAAAGGTTGGTTAAGCTAAACGCTGACTAACTAATTGATTAAGGCGGCTTAGGCAGCCTTTTTTATACCTGATTTTTAGTGATGTAAACTCGATGACTTATAACTCTTGTTATCTGACTTAGGTCACAGTAAAATTGCTTTCTAATATTTATCCACTCTCGATTGGAGACGGTTATGCAAGAGCAACCAAAGCTAAAAGATCTTCTTGAATTCCCATGTAAATTTACCTATAAAGCCGTTGGCCTTGCTCATGAAGACCTTCCTGTCCTTGTACTTGAAGTTATTCAACGTCATGCTCCAGGTGATTACACGCCACACGTAAAAGCAAGCGGCAAAGGTAACTACAACTCTGTATCTGTAAGTATTACGGCGACATCGATTGAACAAGTAGAAATACTGTATAAAGAACTTGCTGACATCGAAATGGTTCGTATGGTTCTTTAATATATTTGGTAGGTAATAAGCGTACTATTTAGTAGAAAATATTACCTGCCATTTTTAAATTTTGATATACCCCTACATTTCTTATCTATTCCTTCCTTTCTATCCTTGCTATCATTAGCCAAATTTTCAAATCAAGTGTGATCCTATTGAACAAGCGTCTAGTAGTTAAAAACCTTGGCCGACAAGATTATGAGCCGGTATGGAAAGCGATGCATACCTTTACTGACGAACGCGATGAAAACTCGTGTGATGAAGTATGGTTAGTTGAGCACAATCCAGTATTCACTCAAGGACAAGCAGGTAAAGAAGAACATGTTCTGGCTGCTGGAGATATCCCTGTCGTAAAAAGTGACCGTGGCGGGCAAGTAACCTACCATGGACCAGGTCAACTCGTCGCTTATGTTTTGATTAACTTACGCAGAAAGAAAATAGGTGTCCGTGAATTAGTCACACACATTGAAAACACGGTAATCAACACATTAAGTCAGTTTACTATTGAATCAGCAGCAAGACCTGATGCTCCGGGTGTGTATGTTGATAATAAAAAAATATGTTCTCTTGGTTTGCGTATCCGCAAAGGATGTTCATTCCACGGACTGGCACTAAACGTAAACATGGATTTATCTCCTTTCCTAAGAATTAACCCTTGTGGTTATGCTGGAATGGAAATGATACAACTGCACGATTTAATTAAAGAAAATGATACGGTAGAGAACAAAGCAGAACACGTTGAAGATGTTCACCCTTTACTTATTAAAGAATTAACAACATTACTTGATTACACTGATATTGAGTACATAACGGAAAGCAGCCATCATGAGTAAGCCAATTCAAATGGAAAAAGGCGTTAAATACCGCGATGCCGATAAAATGGCATTAATTCCAGTTAAAAACATGCCAACAGAGAAAAAAGAAGTATTACGTAAGCCTGAGTGGATGAAGATCAAACTTCCATCAAGCAGTAAGCGTATTGATGAAATTAAATCAGCAATGCGTAAAAATAATCTTCACTCTGTATGTGAAGAAGCATCTTGCCCTAACTTAGCAGAATGCTTTAACCATGGTACGGCAACCTTCATGATCTTAGGTGCAATTTGTACCCGTCGCTGCCCTTTCTGTGATGTTGCTCATGGACGCCCAGTCACTCCTGAAGCTGAAGAGCCGAAGAAACTGGCAAAAACGATTAAAGACATGAAACTGAAATATGTGGTAATCACATCAGTCGACCGTGATGATTTACGTGATGGCGGAGCACAACATTTTGCGGATTGTAATCGTGAAATTCGTGAATTAAACCCTGAGATCCGTATTGAAACGCTAGTTCCTGATTTTCGTGGTCGTATGGATCGCGCATTAGATGCGATGCATAGCAACCCACCAGATGTATTCAACCACAATTTAGAGACCGCTCCACGCCTATACCGTAAGGTTCGCCCTGGCGCAAATTACCAGTGGTCACTTGACCTATTGAAGAAATTCAAAGAACAACACCCAACAGTACCAACCAAATCTGGTGTGATGATGGGTCTAGGCGAAACAAAAGAAGAAATAGTCGAAGTACTAAAAGACTTACGTGCTCACGGTGTAACGATGTTAACACTGGGTCAGTATTTAGCACCAAGTCGCCATCACCTACCCGTTGAGCGTTACGTTCCACCTGCAGAGTTTGATGAATTAAAAGTGATTGCTCTTGAACTTGGATTTACCCATGCGGCTTGTGGTCCATTTGTTCGCTCTTCTTACCATGCTGATCTTCAAGCGAAAGGCGAAGAAGTTAAATAGGGTCTAGGGTCTAGGGTCTAGGGTCTAGGGTCTGAATAATAAAAAAGGTTGACGTTTTAGCGTCAACCTTTTTTGTTTTTACTAAACATTAATCAATATGATTATGGGCGAATAAGATAATCCGCTTTCCCCACCCATTTGTAACTTGTCAGCTCTTCTAAGCCCATTGGACCACGAGCATGAAGCTTCTGGGTTGATACCGCAACTTCAGCGCCTAAACCAAACTGAGCCCCATCAGTGAAGCGTGTTGATGCATTCACATACACGGCAGCTGAACCTGCGGTATTAATGAACTTTTCAGCAGATTCAATATTATTTGTTAAAATAGTATCAGAATGACTCGCGTTATGTGTTTGCATATGAGCCGCTGCTTCATTTACATCAGACACCACTTTCACACCTAATGTGTAACTTAGCCATTCAGTATCAAAATCACCGTCTTGTGCTTCACGTAATGACACGTTTTTAAACTCTTTTAGTAACGAATAAGCTTTTGGTTCAGCAACCAATTCAACACGACCTGCCATTTTATTCGCTAATAATGCTAAGAATTGTGGAGCCACTGCCTCATGAACTAACAGTGTATCAAGTGCATTACATGCAGATGGGCGTTGTGCTTTTGAGTTATCAACAACCAACAAGGCTCTTTCTAAATCAGCACTGTCATCAACAAACGCATGGCTAATACCAAACCCGCCAATGATGACTGGAATTGAACTGTTTTCTTTACACATTTTGTGCAAACCAGCACCACCACGTGGAATGATCATATCAACGTAGTCATCCAGACGTAATAGCTCTGAAACTAGTTCACGATCTGGTTTCTCTATGTATTGTACTGATGCAGCTGGTAAGCCGGCTTTTTCAAGAGCAACTTGAATGACCTTAACTAACTCCATATTAGAGAAGAACGTCTCTTTACCACCACGTAGAATACTCGCATTACCGGTTTTTAAACATAATGAAGCGATATCGATCGTTACATTTGGACGAGCTTCATAGATCACACCAATCACACCAATTGGTACACGGCGGCGAGAAAGTGACATGCCATTTTCAAGCATTTTACTGTCAATTTCACTACCAACAGGATCATTTAAGTTGATCACATTACGAACGTCATTAGCAATAGCAACTAAACGCTCTTCTGTTAGTAATAAACGATCTTGCATTGCCTCTGAAATGCCCGCTTCTACCGCTGCACTAATGTCTTTTGCATTAGCCGCAAGAATCGCCTCTTTGTTCGCTTCAAGTTCATCAGCAATAATCGCCAATGCTTTGTTCTTCTGGGCTGTTGGAGCTACCGCTAAGTCAAACGCTGCATTTTTTGCTGCTTGACCCATTTTTGTTAAATTCACAATAAATATCCTTTACTAAATCAGTACTAAATCATCTCGGTGGATAGCTACAGGCCCATATTCATAACCTAATACTGCGTAAATATCCTGACTGTGTTTTCCTAAAATCTTATGTAAATCGTCACTTGAATAACGAGAAATACCTCGGGCAATTAACTCACCTTTCGTATTTACAATCTTAGCAACACCACCGCGAACAAAGTGGCCAGAAATCGACGAAATCCCTTTGCTCAATAAACTGCTGCCTTTTTGCTGTACTGCATTCACAGCACCGTCATCAATAACAATCGTACCATTAGATGCAGGACCAGCAAGAATCCAACGTTTACGACTCTCTAACGCACATTCAACAGGCAAGAATTTTGTTCCTTGAGGCTTTGAATCTACAACATCAGTAATCACATTCTCAGCGCTGCCAGCAGCAATAACAACTTCAATACCCGCTCGACGAGCAATATCAGCCGCTTGAAGTTTAGTTGCCATGCCACCGGTGCCTAATGCCGTCCCACTACCACCTGCAATCTTACGTAGTGTTTCATCAATGGTGTGCACTTCTTTAATCAATTCGGCTTTTGGATCTTTACGCGGATCAGCCGTAAACAAACCAGATTGATCCGTTAACAGCAATAATTTATCTGCACTCGCCAAAATACCAACTAAAGCAGAAAGGTTATCGTTATCCCCAACCTTAATTTCATTTGTTGCAACCGCATCATTCTCATTAACGATAGGAACAATGCCATTTTTTAATAAAGCTTGCAGCATGTCACGGGCATTTAGATAACGTTCACGATCATCTAAATCCGCTCGAGTTAATAACATTTGGCCAACGTTAACACCATAAATAGCAAATAAACTCTGCCAAGCTTGAATTAAGCAACTTTGACCAACAGCAGCTAATAACTGCTTGTTAGCCATGGTTTTGGGTAGTTCGGGGTAATTTAAATGTTCACGTCCAGCCGCAATTGCGCCAGAAGTTACAACAATCACTTGATGACCTAACTTTTTCAGATGCACACATTGGCGAACTAATTCAACCATGTGTGCTCTGTCTAGTTTTAATGTGCCACCAGTGAGTACACTTGTACCAAGTTTAACGACTATGGTTTGAGATTGTGTATTCAATTCCCTACTACCTATATTAACTAATAATGTTTTGTATTACGAAATACATTCATCGTAATAATAATATAAAAATCACCCTATTTTTAGCAAGCAAATCAGAACAGTACAAGCCTAAAATAAGATTTTATGACATTTCATCTAAATCAATGAAATAAAAAGCCAGATTAGTGTTTCATCTCTTCTTTTATCCATTCAATCATTTGGTTTAATGCGTCTTCATAACCACTGTGCAATGTCTTATTTTTTAGCTCAACACCTTTACCATATTTACTGAACATTGCCGCTAATTTATTATCTGATTTTGGAGAAACAGGATCCCCCGCTAACCCAATAGCTAAAATAGATACCGATGTTTTTCTTCCACCAGATAAAAAACCTTGGAACTTAAGAGACCATGCTTTCATTTGCCCAGTTAAACTATTAACGTCCACCACTTGTTTTGCCAAGCGAGATGCCAATATGTCTAAATACATTTTTGGCATTTTCTTTAGTTGTGTGGAGTTTGACAACACTTGATGGATTGGAGCACCAAGAGCAACGCAAGTTTTCAGTTTATTCGGTTCAAGAAAAGACAAACGCAATGCGACATTTCCACCAAATCGGAACCCCATAACAGCAGCATGAAAACGATCAACCCAAGGAATATGAGGTAAATAATTTAGCACAGCTTGATGCAAGCAACTTGAGTCTTCAGTTAGCGGCCAGTACGAACTGTGTCCAATCGATGGCATATCTAATGTTAGCATTGCCATATTATTTGGCGCTAAATAATCACGGTACAAAGACCACATGTCCGTTTGTAACGAATCCATACCGCCACTGACAATAACGACAGGTAACGGTTTTTCAGTATTCGGTAAATGCAAATAACAGGTGATTTTTCGACCATCATAAGGGACTAAAATCTTTTCAATTCGATGAGAGGTCTGTTTTGCCGCCATATCATAAGCTTTGCTAGCAAGCACCTGTGCCTGAGTGGCTAAATTATCCCCTTTTATATGCGGATAACCGGCAATGCTAAAATATAAACTGGCTTTAAACAAACGTTCCGCAGCCTCGTTCCCTTCAAGGTCTGACGCACATTTCTGATGCTCCATTCCTGCATTAATCCACTCATAAGCCCAGTTACCAGCGCGATATCCAGTGACAGTATCTAACCATTCAGGTTTCGTTCTGTCTTTATCACTGCTTGCCATTTTAGACAAAATTCCTTCTAACTCAATCGGATAAACCCCTTGCCAAATCCATTGAGGACGACGAAGTTCGCGATACCAATTTCGTTCTGAATTTTTTGATATCTGTTCTAAACTGCTTGGAAGATAAGGCACAAGGCAAGAGGTTTCTAAAGCTTGCTTATTGGTTTTAAACAACTTAACAGAGAGATTTTCGCTTTCAGGCTGGGTCATATCAAACACCGATATACATAAAGTAATTAGGCCTACTATATACTGAAAGCCTATAAATAGGGTAATCAACTTACTCTTGAATTTAATTAATATCGATAAATGACAAGCAAAAAAAATGACCCTTAAAAGAGTCATTTTCTATTGGTTATAACGTAAGTTTATTTTTTACAAATAGGATCTACGTACGTTACAGCCATGTCCCATGGTTGCTCGATCCACGTATCTTGTGGAATATCGACAACATACGCATCAACTAAATCAATGCCTGCAGGTTTTGCACATACAGTGACTAATTTACCTTTAGGGTACATCTGGCGCAATTTAACGGCAGTGTCACCACTATCAACTAAATCATCAATGATGATGAAACCTTCACCATCACCTTCCATCGCTTTAACAACCGTCATATCACGCTGATGATCGTGGTCATAACTTGAAATACATACGGTATCAACATAACGAATATTTAATTCACGAGCTAGAATTGCCGCAGGGACAAGTCCACCACGGCTCACAGCCAAAATACCTTTCCATTGTTCAGCAGGAAGTAACTGTTCAGCAAGCTGACGAGTATACATCTGCATGTTATCCCAAGTTATTACAAATTTATTAGCCATAATAGACAAAACCTCTCAGTGGCACAGTTAACAACAACTATGCCGTAAAAATAAATTTCAGCGTGAATAGTGCAGCAAGAACCCAAACACTGATATGAACATCGCGACCTTTACCACTTAACAACTTAATCGCTGCATAAGAGATAAAGCCTAGTGAAATACCATCAGCAATAGAGAAGGTTAAAGGCATTAGCAAGCATACCACAACAACTGGCGCCGCTTCAGTAAGATCTCTCCAATCAATACTCACAAGACCCGACATCATTAAGATTGCGACATAAAACAACGCACCGGCCGTTGCATAAGCAGGAACCATCCCAGCTAATGGAGCAAAGAATAAAGCCAATAAAAACAGAATGCCCACAACAACAGCCGTCAAACCAGTTCGACCACCGGCAGCTACACCAGCAACACTTTCAATGTATGATGTTGTGTTTGATGTACCTAATAAAGCCCCTACAGATGTCGCCGTTGAATCCGCCAGCAAAGCTCTATTTAGACGAGGAATATTGCCATCTTTATCCATGATCCCTGCCTTTTGAGATACACCAACTAACGTACCGGCAGTATCAAATAAATCAACGAATAAGAAAGCAAAAACAACGCTTAGCATACCAATGTCAAAAGCACCTGAAAAATCGAGTTGTAAAAATGTAGGTGCAAGACTTGGTGGCATTGACATAATGCCAGCATATTGAACTTCACCAAAAAGCAAGGCAAGTCCAGTAACGGCTAAAATAGCGATCATAACAGCCGCTTTATAGCCACGATGAACTAAAGCGATAGTTAAAAATAAAGCCAATGCCCCCATAGCGGCAGGAAAGCTATTAATATGACCAATAGACAATAAAGTTGCCGGATTATCGACAACTATGCCTGAATTCTTTAGAGCGATGAAAGCCAAAAATAAACCAATACCCGCCGAAATACCAGTGCGTAAAGAAAGAGGAATCGAATTAATAATCAACTCTCTTATTTTACATAAACTTAGAAGAATAAATAACACACCTGACATGAATACAGCAGCGAGCGCTACTTGCCATGTATGACCCATTCCCAGTACAACAGTGTAGGTAAAGAACGCATTCAACCCCATACCTGGAGCTTGAGCTATTGGGAAGTTGGCAACAAATCCCATGATAAAACACCCTATTGCAGCAGCAATACACGTTGCAACAAAAACAGCGCCTTTATCCATTCCAGCATCAGCCAAGATTGCTGGATTCACAAAAATAACATAAGCCATTGTTAAGAAGGTGGTTAACCCGGCAATAATTTCAGTACGAACGTTCGTACCATTAGCTTTAAGTTGAAATAGTTTTTCAAGCATTGGGGCTCATTCCTAGTCTGCTTTATACTGATTAAACGTTTGCGTAATCGATTGGCTGAGAATTATAAAGAGGTATTATGGGAATTTCTAGCGATTATTTATCTTTTACTGTGTTAATAGTAAATAAAGTGGATGCTCTAATAGAAAAAGATAATATTTATTAATAGGTTGGATACATAGAGGAGAATGTTTAGGCAAAAAAACGCCACCCAAATATTTTGGATGGCGGAGAATGTAATATAACCCAAGCGGGTAAATTAGAATTCCAATTATAGGGGTATAACTTTAACGTATAAAACCGAAGTTTTATTAGTAACCAAAGCTCATTGGGTATACAAATTGACTTGTGTATACAGAGCGTTGATTCCAGAATTTAGAAGAGCTTATGCAATACATAACATCACCTTATCAATTGATAGTTAAAAACAATAAAATTGATCTCGGTTCCTTGGAGGCGATAAATCGGACTCATCCTATGAGCATTTACAGTATCTGAAGACTCTCTAGCAGATGAGAAAACTATACTCTCAATGAAACTTTATTACAATAAAAACTTGAAGTTGATCACATAAAACACATTAACCAGTCAGTCAATTGAAATATTACGTAACTAAATAACGAAAACGCTCGCTATTTATCCGTCTGTATTTTTCCTTAATCCCAGTAAAGAAGATTCAATAAATTTACGATATCAAACAGGGTAATTAGCTAATTTGAGGGGTATACTTATTTGTATTGGTAATCAATTACCCAAAAAGACAGCGCATTAATTTGCTATTTACTGTTTTCAAAAGGAGATACTTGTGTCTGAGATCAGTCAACTAACACCACAACCTATTTGGCAATTTTTCGATAAAATTTGTTCTATCCCCCACCCATCTAAACATGAAGATGCATTAGCTCAATATATTATTGATTGGGCAACAAGCGAAGGTCTTGATGTTCGCCGCGATCCTACGGGTAATGTATTCATCAAAAAAGCGGCAACGCCGGGAATGGAAGATCGCAAGGGTGTTGTACTTCAAGCCCATATTGATATGGTTCCACAAAAAAATGAAGATACTGACCATGATTTTACTAACGATCCAATCCTTCCATATATAGATGGCGAGTGGGTTACAGCAAAAGGCACAACACTGGGTGCCGACAATGGTATGGGCATGGCTTCATGTCTTGCTGTTTTAGCCTCAAAAGAATTGAAGCATGGCCCATTAGAAGTATTATTAACCATTGATGAAGAAGCAGGCATGACTGGTGCCTTTGGTCTAGAAGCCGGTTGGTTAGAAGGTGATATTCTTCTTAATACCGATTCAGAACAAGAAGGGGAAATCTACATGGGTTGTGCTGGTGGTGCTGATGGTGCTATCAAATTAATGATCGAACGTGAAGCACTGCCTGCTGGCTATGTTACTCGTCAAATCACACTAAAAGGCCTAAAAGGCGGCCATTCTGGTTGTGACATTCATACTGGTCGTGGTAACGCGAACAAATTACTGGGTCGATTCCTTGCTGGCCACGCTGTTGAACTGGATTTACGCCTTGTTGAATTCCGTGGTGGTAGCTTACGTAATGCTATTCCTCGTGAAGCATTCGCAACGGTTGCCGTTCCTGCTGAGAATGAAGCAAAACTGGCTGAGCTATTTACTTTTTATACCGATCTATTGAAAGACGAATTAGGTCGAGTAGAAACGAATATTGTAAGCATCAACGAGACAGCCTCTGCTGAAAATGTCTTGACACTAGCCACTCAAACTCCGTTCATTGCGACACTAAATGCCTGTCCAAATGGTGTTATCCGCATGAGTGATGATATTGAGGGTGTGGTAGAAACGTCTTTAAATGTGGGCGTTATTACTACTGAAGAAAGCACAATCACAATTCTATGCCTAATCCGTTCATTAATGGATTCTGGCCGTAGCATGGTTGAAGGAATGCTTTCATCTGTGGCTGAATTAGCAGGAGCACAAGTCAGCTTCTCTGGTACATATCCAGGTTGGAAGCCAGACGCAGATTCTGAAATCATGCATGTGTTCCGTGATGTCTACGAAGGCATTTACGGAAATAAGCCAAACATCATGGTAATTCATGCAGGTTTAGAGTGTGGTCTATTTAAAGAACCTTATCCTAAAATGGACATGATCTCATTTGGTCCAACCATCAAATTCCCTCATTCTCCAGATGAGAAAGTGAAAATTGATACGGTTGCTCTTTACTGGGAACAAATGGTTGCCATTTTAGAGAACATTCCAAAAAAATAATCCTTTAATATTAGGATTATAAAAAACGGTCAGCTTATGCTGACCGTTTTTATTTATAGTCAAATGACGTCAATCATTAAAAATAAACTTTTGGGTTAGTTGCCCCCCAAATAACATAAAGCTCAGGCATACTTCGGCTACTAAATGCTTCCATTTCTTTAGTTTCAATCGTCTGCTCATTTTGTTTACCAAATAGAACAACTTCATCACCAGGCTGAACATTCTTAATATCAGTCACATCAACCATTGTTGTGTTCATTGATGTCACACCAACTACATTCGCTTTCTGACCATTGATCAACACATACCCATTATTACCAATAGAGCGAACATACCCGTCAGAATAACCTAAAGGTAAATTAGCTAAAATTGAATCTCGGCCTAACACATAAGTGCTGCTGTAGCCTATCGTGCTGCCCTTTGGTAAGTAATTCAAAGAAGCAACTGAGGTCTTAAAACGAACAATACGCTGATATTCAGGGTTACTTGGCATATCTCCATACAACAATCCACCTGGACGAACCATATCTAAATGTGCTTCAGGTAAATTAATCGTGGTGTAAGAGTTTGCGACATGCAGAGTGATGTTTTCACGATTTAACTGAGCTTCATCAATAAGCCATTTACTTTCTTGCTTAAATAAATCCAGTTTTGTACGGATCTCATCAACTGATTCATTAGGGAAATGCGTCATAATACCAACAATATTAATATGACCATTAAAGGCAATATTTAACGCCTCTTTTTTCCCTTGAGGTTGAGATAAATCAAGGCCATTGCGTCCCATTCCGCCCGCATTCAATGCAAGATGAACAGGTATTACGGTATTATTTTTTTTTGCTAATTTAGCAATAGTATTTGCTTGCTCACTTGAACCAATAAGCTCTTCTATTTGATAATTTAAGCCTGATTCAATTTCATTTGGTGTCGCAGCACGAACACGCATGATCTCACCAGAGAATCCTTTCGCTCGAACAATACGCGCTTCTTCATTACTTAACCTGAATTCTGGATAAGGCTGAACTAATTGCCCACCTAACGATCAGATCTTTCGACCAAGAATTATTTGAACGTATTTTAAAAGGTGGGCAAGATGAATAAATTAGTTGATATATTTTGTGATGTCGATGATTTTTGTTATCAATTCTTATCTCAATGGGAAAAATACCTTGTTGAGGCTAGTGAGAGAAAAAGAAAACGTCAGTCAGTAATGTCTACTAGTGAATGTATGACTATTGTCATCGCTTTTCATCAATCAAATCATAGAGATTTCAAGAACTTCTATATCGGGTTAGTTCATCAATATTGGAAAGGATACTTTCCAAATTTACTTAGCTACACTCGATTTGTGAGCAAAATGCCTAGCCTAATCGCCCCAATGTGTGCCTATTTTCAATCTATCAAAGGTAAGCCGACTGGCATTGCTTTTGTTGACTCCACGAGTCTTAAAGTATGCCATAACATTCGAATTCCTCGCCATAAAGTCTTTGATGGTGTTGCGAAAAGAGGAAAAGGTACCATGGGATGGTTTTTCGGCTTCAAACTTCATTTATTGATTAACCATCTTGGAGAAATTATTTCGCTGAAAATCACAGCTGGCAATGTAAATGATAGGACTCCTGTACCTGATTTATGCAAAGAACTCTCGGGGAAATTGTACGCTGATAAAGGGTACATAGGTAAAAAGTTGAGTGAGAGCTTAAAGAACTCTGATGTCGATTTAGTGACTACCTCGCGAAAAAACATGAAAGCAAAAGAGATAAGTGCTTTTGATAAGGCTATGTTATCAAAGAGATACATTATCGAAACGATAAATGACCAATTGAAGAATATCTCTCAAATTGAACATAGCCGTCATCGTAGCGTGACTGGTTTCATGCTAAATGTAATTTCAGGCGTTGTGGCTTATTGTTTAAAAAAACAAAAGCCACGAATTAAGCTATCAGAATGTGAATTTGAACTAATCCTCGCTTAAAGCATGTTTTATCCAGAATTCAGGTTACTTATGATACCAATACATTCAACATCACGACTAATCACAGAATCCATGAGTCCTTCAATTCCATTACCGTATGCATCCGCTTTCATGATCGCACAGATTTTAGTGTCTGAATTAAGTGATTTTTTTAATGTATCAATATTATGTTTAAATGCTTGAGTATCAATTTCTAACCATGCATTTGTTTGTTGAATTTTCTCTTGAGAAGTGAGTGTGTCTAGCGTTAATAATGGCGCAGAAATAGCTGATGTCGGTAAAATAAGGCTTAACGCCAAAGCACATTTTGTAAAGTTCATAAACAACCGTATGTATAATAATTATATCGTAAATTACGACGTTATATTATATAGAGATGGTTATTTAGCCTCTATGATATTTGTCTATACAACAATCGGTTGCCCATTATATGCTCGATAAACACCAAATTGAAATCACCTATATATATACAAGTAATCTAACCAAAACAACTGCTACTCAAATGCAACATTTTATAAACCATCAAAAGTGAGAATTATTGATAGTTTTATTAGAAGAAACTTAATTGTTGAGTGACTTCCTTATCTTTAAGCATTACGTTTAATCCGATAAGTCGGATCTCCCTCCCTTTTTGCCTTTCTAATACTTCAATCAAAAGCTCTTCAAAAAATGCTAACGTTAATTGATTATGCACATGCTCAATCGTCGTTTGATTTGATTCCCAAAGCTTAATTCTTATCAATAATTACTAAACAGTTAAAAATAAAGAAAAAAGAATAAGTAGAATACCCGAAACTTAATTGACAGTTATCAATCGTCTACATATGCTTTTATTATGTACAATTATTTAAGTGATATGCATGAATTCCTCAACACTTAAGAGCTTATCCAAATTAGAAGTCATACGCTCTAGCAAATACTTTGAATGGTTAAACTCTATCGCAAGAACACACATCAATGATGACTCCTATCGCAATAGAGTTTTAAATATTTATGCAGCCTATATTTACATAACAGAACCCAAACCCTATTCATTCTCAGGAACGAATATATTAAATAACAGTCATGCAATAAATGAACACCTTCAATTACTGATTGGATTTATCTATTCAGAAATAAGCTTCGGAACCAGAGCAAAATATGACCATACAAGATACGTATATGCGATATTTTCCACTATAGCGAGTAACTTACAGCTAAGCTTATCTAGCATTGATATTAAAAAAAGTAGAATTAGCGATGATATAACGCAATATATAGTTGAATATAATGATCTAGACCTTAATCAAGGTAAGTTGAACTACCTCAATGGCTGGCAAATTAAATCAAAAGAAGGGGCAGTTTTAGAAGTCAATCTTGACTCAATTTTTTGCCAGTATGGCTCTAACTTTACTGAAAAAATTCATCATGCATTACAAAATTATGGACTAAAACACAAATCTGCAACATTAAAAAGCACTACATCCGCTCTTTGTTATCACTTATTGTACTTTTTCACCCTCAATAAAAATCAATCACTTAAAGAGCTCTATATCAAATTATCTGCTAGAAATGTTCAACATTACTTTGCTGAGATTATGGATATAGGTTTTGCTAGAGCCAAAATTGAAGGTCACGATGAAAACACTTTTTATATTCTCTGGAATCGAGCGATCCAAACCTATATTGTATGTTTTATTAAAATCGGTTTTTTTGAAGCTCCTATTAAACCTTTCTTAACTCCTAAATGGAAAAAACCTGTTAATGAAAACTTATCATTCAGCATTGGTGGTAAGACAACGGAAAATGAAGCTGAACGTTGGTTTAGTAATATAGGTCTACACATCAAAGACGAAGAGGCAGTAGCCGAAATTCAATATCGACTCAATAAAGATTTAAACTATATTCACTTAGTATGCACACATATTTTTGAGCAAGTAAAAGCCATTAATATCCGTAATAAGAAATACCTTCTCGCGGGTAAGATTAAACCTCTAAAAAAACTAACACATAACGATCAATGCCCTATTGGTCCAGAAAATCTTGAAAACACCATAGCCACATTTTTCCATCACGGTATTGGAGGAAAACATAATGCCTATAGTAGTTTTTTAGGATTTGTAGGCAATACTCCTCTCCTTACCAAAGAACTAGCACTCCCTACCCTTTTAACATTGAACGCAATTCTATCTCTATTGATTTTAAATCATCCCAAAATTACACCTAGTTGGCTTCAAGAGTGGGAGCTGCTTGACAAAAAAGGGAATAGATCTGGTTACAAACAGGTTGGGGACCAATGGATGATTATATCCCTCAAAAATCGAAGAGGAGCAACTCTTGCACAACAAGAGGTTGTTCTTAATAAGAAATCTAAGGAGATAGTTGATTTTTTAATCGAACATACTCTTTTGGCGAGAGAGCGATTAAAGGCTCTCGGTGATGCTAACTGGCGAAAAATGATCATCACCGCCACACCAAGTAAAGTAGCTACATATAAAAGCTTAGGCTCCAGCTTGTCCTGCGATATTTCTTTTTACGAAACCTTAAGAAACTATAAAAACTTACCTCATGGACACATACTTAATCAAAACGATGTTAATGCTATTTCTGAAATATTTTCACTACGTTCACTTCGCCGCCACCGGGGCTTACAAATCTATCTTGAAACAGAATCCATGGGGGCTGTTGCAAGAGCATTAGGACATAAAAGAGTCCAATTACATTTGCTAGAAGGCGTTTACCTACCTAAGCCTCTTATGGATTTTTTCCTTGAGCGCATTATACGTCAATTTCAAAACTCCATTTTATTTGAAGCAATGAAAGAGTCTCAGTACCTCTTAGATGCTGTCGATATATCAGAAGGAAATATCACCGAGTTTCTTGAACATCATGGTATCAGCGACATTCCTTTCTATCTAGGGAACAGTGCGAATACACAAACAAAAGTAAAAGATATAGTTCTTTCTTTTGATGGTATCGTATTCACTATCAGTACAGCATTGTTGCAATTGCTTATTGCGATAAAAACAACAGTTGAAACAGCAATTGAAGATACACAATTTAAAGAGATTGTCGAACATTGGTATCAATGCGCGTTATTTATTCTATTATCTTTAGAAACAGACCAATACAATGAAGAAGATGATTATAAAAATATGCTAGAAAATGCTAGGGCGAACCCAATGGATAATAATAGAATCATGGGAGCGTTAATATGCTAAAACCTCATTTAAAGCTAATAGAAGATATAAAATCAGAAGAACGTACATTTTCCTCTCTTTCTAAATTCGAACTTGAAGAAATGTATAAAATTTCAATTGCTAGTGGTGATTTCACAGCTTTAAGGATGTTAACAAATCACAATACCGGTATTTATAATTATAATGAACGAGAACCATCATGGCTTGATTCAGAATTTTGGGCTCCTATATGGACGCTAATGCTAACAAGTAAACCTAAAACTATTCGATGGGACTCTGTTTTCCTTAATGATGGTAAAAAGCTCACTGACCCCAAGCACATAAAACTACTTAATGCTTTTAAATACTGGATAACCGCAACGGATAACCCACTAGAGAACGGCGGTAATATTGAGTTCTCCAAAAAGACAATTTATATAAAAGTTACTTATATTATTAAATTAATCAATGCCATCTTATTACACAGTAAAGAATTGCAATTAGCTGAATATCACCTACTTCATGTTGATGATAGCTTTTGGTTATCTATTTTTAGTAATATGGCAACCTACGATCCATTTGAAGGGGTATATCGGTTTAAAGATAGAATAAAAGCATTGATTGATAAGGAAGCAACTACCATTAGTGATGAAGAATGCGTAAATTTCGTTGCCAAATATCCTCTATTACTATCAAAACTTCCAACTGATGACTTATCGATCTATCCAGAAAACAGACAAAAATCATGTGTGTGGCTATTCAAACAGGGATACTACAAATCCTATAAAGGAAAACCAAAATATGATGGTAATAGCGCTGTTCTCACCCGCCTTATTTTAAATGGAAAATGTTTATTTGAAGATATCAATACCCCTAATTTTGTAGAGTTTCATTTAAAACAAAAAAAAACATCTACAGAGTACATACCAATTAACAATCATGATTCATCAATTGGTATGAATGCTCAGTCCTTGGGTCAATATATTTCATACCTAAAGTTGATACATACCAATTTAGACCGCAATGATTCCTGCACACCTTCAATGATCACTGACACACTCACGATAAATTCCATTAATAATATAAAAGGAGTGCATCTAAAAAAGACTATGCGTACTCGGACGCAGCCTCCATCACTTATTTTTAACCTAATTGAAAAATGCTTTCAATTCACGCAAGAGAACCAAGATGAATTGCTAAATCAATGTTTAACTGCGCTCAAAGAAGGTCGAAGTAAACTAGGGAAATCAAATAGCAACAAGCTTAAACCTCAAGCAACATTCAAAGCATTTGATGAAGCAATTCATAGTGACATGTCTGGCTCTGAACGCGGACATTGGTTTGATACAGAAGCTATTAATTGCGTGACCAGCAAATGGAAAAAAAAAGGGATTAAGCAAGTTGCTGCGTTTGATATCAAAACGCCCAACCGTCATCAGCGCATCAGAAATAATGAAAGTTTATTTGAATTATTTCAAGCACTTGAAGGTTCAGTTCAGTTTTTAGTCGGTGCGATAATGGCTAGACGACAAGATGAACTGTCATCTCTAAAGCCATACGGCAATCTAATTCCTAACAAAAATCCTTTTTCTATTGATGATGAAGACTACTTTATCAAAAAAGGAAAAGACGGTTCAGTTAAGGCTCAATATAATTTAAAATTCAAGCTAAAAAAATCAGGTTACAAAGGGAAAAACACACACCTTATTCGTCCAATCCCAGTATCGATTGCAAAACTCATTTGGCGTTTGGAAGAATTTAATCAAGAAACTGAAAAAGCAGGATTAACCACCGGTAAGTTATCACTTTTTAATAGTTTAGAATCCAAAGCTTGTAATCTATCAGCAGCTAACACACATAGCTTCAATAACAATTACGATGCTATGTGCGATTACTTTGAAACGGACTTGGTGTTAATGGATAGTGGAGAGTATCGTCGCAACTATATCCGTCAGCATCAGCTTAGACGCTTCTTTGCGTTAGTCTTTTTCTGGTCAAAGAAAAAAGAAAGCTTCGATGCTCTTCGTTGGATGCTTGGTCATACTGATATGGAACATCTTTATCACTATATTTCAGAATCAGAAACAGGTGCAGTCTTAAATAGTGCTAAAGCTAGTGTTCTCGCAAGTAGCGTACTCAATAAGGATATCAGCGATGTAGACGCCAAACAGCTGGATAAACTTCGAGAACTCCTTGTAAAACGATTAGCTGGAAACGAAAGAGCTGAAGTGATCATTAATACTCTAAGTAATACCATTGATGATTATCACGAAAGTGATTACGAAACTACTCCACACATAAGCGTAATCGAAAAAAATCAAATTATGGAGAATGAAGTTCTCCGATTATTAGATAATGAAGTGATCTCTCTTGAACCTAATTTTTTTATTGTAACAACCCCCAATGGAAGCACTGAAAGTACTTTTAATTTAACATTAACATTCAATGAGATAAATTAGATGTCGGCAAAAGAAATTAATCAAATAAAGGTATTTAATACCATCGCATTTTTGAAGTGTATTATTACTACACCGCATAAGTTTAAAAACGATGAAGTCCTGAAGAAAGCATTAAAATCTCAAACTGGTATTGCGAAATATGAAAATAAAGATCAAGAAATCACCATCTGCTCCTTAAATACACTAAAAACAACTTCTGACACACTCTTAGGTAGAGGTTTCCTTGAACTAAATGAATTGCGCTTAAACGCAAAAGATGCTCTTGAAAATACTATAGAGGGTAAAAAATCGAATAAAAGAACAAAAACCGGACTGAACAACAGAGTGACAGAGTTAGAAGCTAAACTTGATATCGCTTACCGTAGCAACTTCTTACTTACAACAATGATAAGTGAACTTCGATCTCAACTAAAACAAATCGCTATTTATGAAGGTTCTGTAGAAGAACGAAAGGAACTCTATCGAAAATTCAACGAAGGGGCCGAAACAAAATTAAGTTACACCCTTAATGGGAAGTTTTAATATGCCTTATCGTAAATTAAGAAATTTTAAAAGTTGGAGTCATATTGACCCACTAAGCAAAAAATTAAAATTTAATTATTCTAAAGACATACAATTCTTTACGTGGAGCAATCATAATCCTTGTTATGAAGCAAATATGTTCGTGCATCAACGAATGCTAGCTAAAATAGCAAATTCAACATTAAAACAAGAAGCAGGATTAATTATTCATCTTATCCACTTTGTTGAACAGCAACCCTCCCTTACCTCTTTTAATCAACTTACCGACGCTACTTTCACTCTCTTTGTTCAAAATTTACAAAACGAAAGAGAACCTACCGGCGAATTAAAACGCTCCAACAATCGTGTTATTGATATTGCAGAAAAATGTTTGGACTTTCTTAAATTCATTCAAGACCTTAATGATTTATCTCACTTCATAGGGAGTGATAAAGCCAATGCTATACGAACAACCGAAAAACCTTACAAAATAAAAATAGATGGACATAAGGGATATAAAATATGTATTTCAATTTCTCATAATAGTATTCCATCTAAAGATGCCATTAGAACAAGACACCCAATATCTTCAAGTGATTCCTTAAAACTCTGGAACTACCTCAAGGCACAACCAGTAGGAAGAGATAAACGAACTAGAGATAAGGCAATGTATGTTGTGATGGAGCAACTTGGTGCGAGGATCACAGAGTTTCACCTTATAACAATCTCAGATTATGAGGAGGCAAGAAAAACAGGGTCGATAAAACTAACTACATTAAAGCGAAAAGAAGATAAACACCGCTTCCTTCCTATTCCCCAAATGGTTTTGAATTACATAGCTCCCTATATAAAAATTCGAAAGAGAGTCATGAATAAGAAAAGAACAAAACATGACATGCTGTTTATTAATTTAAACAATGGAGAAGCATTTTCACCTAGTTCTTGGGGCGCTTACCTAAACCAGTGGAAAAGGGAAATAGGTATAGAGGGAAATTTACATGCTCACCTTTATAGACATGCGTTTATTACTGATAAGTTGAAAGAAATCATCCTTGCCCACAATGAAATAAATGGAAAGGATGGTTTTCGTAAACATTTATTGCACACGAAAGCATTCAAACAAGAGTTGCAGCAATGGACTGGGCACACTCTATTGAGCTCATTGGATACCTACATTGATTTAGTTTTTGAAGATATCAACGGGTATACTGAGACCTATAATGCTGTTTCATTAAAAAACAGTGTTACACTTATAAAACGTCAACTTACTGATTTAAAAGACATCTATAAGAAAAAAGAACTAACCCTAGGTGAATATAACTTACGTCTGAATGAAATGTTAAATAGCTTTGAGCAAGATATCGACAATAGTATAAACACATAATTTTGATACTCATCAGCGAAGATAATTAAAGCCTCAATTGACTGTATATTTAAACAGTTATCGCGTACAATTTAGACTTAAAGAACTAATCTAAAACAACCCGTCATGAAACCTAATCTTAGTATAATGGTATAGACGATTATTGAATTGAATCCGTTAGGCTAAATTGTTTTGTCTCAAAAAATAATTCACATTGACCTTGATTGTTACTACGCAGCTGTTGAAGCGAGAGACAACCCAGAGTTACGGGGAATCCCTATTGCCATTGGAGGCTCTCAACATCATCGTGGCGTGCTTTCAACATGTAATTATGAAGCACGGGAATTTGGCGTTCGCTCTGCCATGTCTACCGCTAAAGCCCTACAGTTATGCCCGAATTTAACCGTTGTACCTGGTAACATGGATAAATACAAAACCGTTTCAAAACAAATTCATAAAATATTCTCAGAATATACTGACCTCATTGAACCACTTTCATTGGATGAAGCCTATCTCGATGTCACCGACTCTCCATTATTTCACGGTTCCGCTACTTTAATTGCAGAAGATATTAGGAAAACGATCTGGAACGAGTTACAACTAACAGCAAGTGCGGGAGTAGCACCTTTAAAATTTATAGCTAAAGTTGCATCCGATGTAGATAAGCCTAATGGAATCTGTGTTGTTCCCCCAAACAAACTAGATAGTTTCATTGAACAGCTTGAACTAGGAAAAATATCCGGCGTTGGTAAGGTAACTTTAGAAAAGCTACATAAGTTTGGTTTCTATAAAGGTCAAGATATTAGGGAGTGCGATCATCATACACTGCTAAGCAACTTTGGAAAATTTGGTCAAGTTATATGGGAAAGATGTAATGGTATAGATAACCGTAAAATTGAAACAAATCGAACTCGTAAATCTGTTGGTGTAGAAAGAACCTTCCAAACTGACATTTATTCTGAACAAGAATGCATTGAAGCTATTGAAGTTCTTTATCCAAAACTAATTGAAAGACTACAAAAATCCTCAAGTAATAACAGCATTATAAAGCAAGGGTTAAAGTTAAAATTTCAGGATTTCAAGCAAACTACTATCGAGCATAAAAAATCACAATTAGATAAAGATTACTTCTTAGAATTACTACGAGAAGGGTTAAAAAGACAACAAAACCGAGGCATTAGATTAATAGGTATATCTATTGGTTTAAATACAGAAAAAGATAGTGGTCAAATTAACTTATTCTAGAATAGATTAGCATTTAAATTAACTCGTTGTTGTCCCAAATTTTGTTACGTTACAAATTTCATTATTCAGATAATTAGCTAGTTTTAAAATACAAAAAAATAATATGTCGGTTACCCATTGCGACCATATTTTATTGTTTATTTATGGTTCTCATGAAGCTGATTTCCTTCAAAGTATTCCAGTTCAATTTCGCTTCCATCAGTCAGCCAAAACCACTATGAAAATTCATACATAGCTCTCCTCTCAAGACAACCTACGTTATAGTAGGATGAGTGACGAAGTAATGACTATATAGAATAGGGCGGTTGCTTTTCTTTTAATATTTAAACTACTTGTTTCATAACTTTGATCCTTGAGGTTCCTTTAACCATCTGATTATAATAAAATATCAGAAATATAAATTTTTAGGTGACTTCATTATGATTGAGTATGTATTCGGTAAAAAAAGTAACCCACAGGCAGTCGAATGCTTAGTTGAGTGTCTTAACACCCTGGAGTTAGAAGGTACATTGTATGTTGGATATCCGATATTCGATGTCGATGATGAGTCTTTATTAACAGATGCTTTACTCGTAACTAAAGAGCACGGTGTAGTTGCGTTCGACTTAACAACTCAAGTCGGTTCTACTGAAGATGATATCCTCAATTACCAAGATGATATATATAGAGGTCTGCTGAAACGATTCTTGACTGAAAAGTCATTGGTAATCAGGCGTAAACTAAGTTTCGAAATTACAATTTTTAGTTTGAGACAGTTATCTGAAACTGATATTGAAGTTGAAATTATTACTCCTGCAGATTTTGAAAATCAATTGATTTCATGCGCTGCTATTAGTGACGAACAGTTCAAGCTAATTAATGCATCTATTCAAAAAACTTCAGTATTAAAACCTCAGAAAAAGCGTAATAAAGCAACAACTGATGGTTCATATGGAACCATTATGAAGCAAATTGAAAAAGAAATAGCTAACCTTGATAAATGGCAAAAAAAGGCTGCAATAGAATCACCAGAAAAACCTCAACGAATTAGAGGACTAGCAGGCTGCGGTAAAACTATTATTTTAGCTATGAAGGCTGCTTATTTACATGCGTACAATTCAGAACTTAAAATTGCTGTAACCTTTCAATCAAGGGCTCTTTACCAGCAATTCGAAAAGCTTATAGATAAATTCTATTTTCAACATCTTGCAGATGAACCTGATAGGGATTTTCTAAAAATTCGCCATGCGTGGGGAAGTACTAGAGAGGTTGGACTTTATTCAGAAATCTGTGAGCAGCTTGGAATTGAGCCTTTAAGCTTTTATGCTGCTCAGAGTAAATATGGTCAGGATAAAGCCTTTGAAGGAGCATGCCAAGAAGCTTTGGAAGTTGCAGAAAAGATATCAATTGAACCATTGTATGATTATATTTTGATTGATGAAGCGCAAGATTTTCCTACATCATTTTTCAAACTTATATACAAGTTTGCATCTAGTAAAAAACAAGTTATTTGGGCGTATGATGAACTACAAAATCTAGGTGAATTTGTAATGCAGCCACCAGAAACATTATTTGGACGTACTAGTCTTGGTGCTCCTTTAGTAACCTTAGAAAATGAATCAAACAAGCCGCTTCAAGATATCATGCTACCTATATGCTACAGAAATCCACCATGGACCCTATCGTTGGCACTTGCTCTTGGTCTTGGTCTTGGTATTTATAGAGAGCAAGGCTTGGTTAGAATGTTTAATGACCCAAGTTTTTGGAAACATATTGGTTATGAGGTTATTGGTGGTAAATTAGAATTAGGGGGTACCGTTAACCTTCAACGTAGCGCAGAACGTACTCCTGATTATTTTTCTAGACTATTAACTCCTGAAGATTCAATTAAGTATGAAAGTTTTAATTCAAAACAAGATGAAGCTGTATGGGTCGCTAACGACATAAAAATAGCATTGAAAACAATGAATTAGATCCAAGTGATGTTTTAGTCGTATTCCCTAAAGCCTATACCCTTGGCAGTGACAGTGCTTTCTTAATGAATGAATTAAGGAAAAGAAATATTAATTGTCATGTTGTTGGCAAAAATACAAGTCGAGATATCGTGTTTGTTGATGACTCCATTGCTATTACTCATATTTATAGAGCTAAAGGAAATGAAGCACCTTTAGTTTACGCAATGGGAGCTAATTATAATAATTCAGGTCTTGAGTTGGGCAAAAAAAGAAATGCTCTATTTACTGCAATAACTCGAGCTAAGGCGTGGGTCCGCATTACTGGAGTTGGTGATGAAATGGATGACCTGTCAAAAGAGATAAATAAAGTTTTTGAACGTCAATTCCAATTAGAATTTAATTATCCAACGGCAACTAATCTTGCCTTACTAAGCACGGCTTACCAAGATAAAACAGATGATGAGAAACAAGACTTATATGAAGGGTTCGGTCAGATTAAAAAGTTGAAAGCCATGTATGAAAGTGGTGAACTCTCGAGAGAAGATATTCCAGAAGACCTTAGATCACTATTTGAGTAACGTACTATGGAAATTAGAGATGTTCATTTAGTAGAGTCCATTAATAAATTTATTTTTCAATGGCAAATTAAAGGCTTAGTTCACGACTCTCGTAATCATTCTGTTTTTAGAAAAGCAGGAGGCTTAAAAGAAATTACTTGGGGCAATGATGGATATATTCTAAAAGACGAAGAGTTTTCATCAATATCAGAATATTGTAGTTTGGTCGAGAATAGGCAATATTCCATGCTTCTTTGTGATGGTTCACTGTTTCAGATCTCATATACATTAGACCGATCTACCATCGTTAAGCATCGGTTATGTTGGTATCCTTGTCCAATTCATGTCGATTCATCTGATTTAGATGGTAATGATATTACTGATATTATCCTAGAAAAAATGAGCACTGGTGATATAGAGTCTTTTAGAGCTAGGAGTCCCTTGCGGTTTGATTATGCGCCAAGTCAAGCTACGGAAGATCATCCTACTGTTCACATGCATTTAAGTGAGGAAACGTGTCGAATTCCAGTAAAATCACCATTATGCTTAAAAGAGTTTGTTACTTTTATAGTCCGGAATTTTTATGATGTCCTCACTCAGGATCCTTCTTTGTATCAAAATTTAAAAACATGGGGAAGGATTGACACTCTGACTCAGGAGCAAAAAAATCGATTGCACATAAATACACTCTAAATGCGTAATTACTAACTAACAGAGGAAGAACTTATCATCGTTCTTCCTCCTCATTCACTATATAGTGGCTCGTAGATGATTTTCATTCTGCCATTACATTGACTCCCATGGAGTTAACAACATTTTAAATGCTTTTAACATTTTTCTATCCACAGCGAGATAGAAAAACCAAATTGAATATCTCGCAATGGGTGCATATCACTTTATTTTGAGCGTATCATTGTGTGATTGAACATATTTACCATTACTATCTATCGAAACACATCTACGATTTGTTGCCTAAAGCTACCCACAATATCAAAGTAGTGTTCATCCGATTCTTCTAAATAGTTAGAAACTCCCGTAAACGGGAACTCACTACTCTTTTCATTTAAAGGACACCACTCTCCCAGACCGATTCTTATGTCAGATATTAAGCCTTTTGAGTCGTTTTCTTTTGGTTCTAAAGGAGTGAAGACCGCCACGTCCATATCCTCACAAAAAATTAAATTCTGTTCTGGGATTTCTTGATCAATCCTATGAGCATATTCAACCAAATTTGGTTCGGCGAATGTGTATAACCATGCTTCTTGATTATCACCATTGTTTACTCTAAGAATCCGACCTAATACCTGCCTAAAATAGAGCTCGGTTTTTACTCTGCTTAAGTGGCAGCATACTTGAAGTCGAGGAATATCAGTCCCCTCACTAACCATACCAACACTTACAATCCATTCAGCCTCGCTGTGTCGAAAGTGATTTATCGTACTGGTTGGATCATTATGTTTATAAGTAACCAATACAGTATCTTTCTTGAATTCATTGGATAGTATTGAGAATAATCTTATTGCGTGTTCAACTGATGATGCTACGACTAATCCGGCCGCATTTTTTTTATTTTTACGGATTTTTTCAAGTTTTTCTATGCCTTTTTCAAGCAGGTACATCATGCACTTTTCATCATTAATTAGTGTCTGATAAGAACCAAAAGAATCGTTTAAAAAATCATTAATACAGGTAAAACTCTTTGCTTCAGACTTTGAGCTCTTTAAAGTAATCTTTTCGTTATCGACTAAAACAATTTTAGGGGAACGACAAACACCATCGCTTATAGCCTGATTTAACCCGTAAACGTAATTACATTCGATTTCATTATTAGGATTGATATAATTAGATAAGCATATTGGAGCTTTGTCAGAGCGCCAAGGTGTTCCCGACAGAGCCAGAGTGTATGTTGCTTGAAATTGAATATTTTCAATTATTTTTTCTCCCCAGGAATTTGCATCCTTAAGGCTTGATCCTGCACAATGATGAATTTCATCAAAGACCACTAATACACGATTTTTCTTTATCAACTCCCAGAACTTGTCATCAAAGAATTGTAAGTTTTGATAGGTATAAGATGCTCCTAAAGCACCTATAATGCCATCAAAACGGCAATTTAAACGTGAAGTAAAGGTCTGTTCTAATCCTTGAGAGATTGCTGTAGAGGGAGAAAAGCACAACACAAAATCAATTTTGTTTCCCTTAAAAAGACTAAAAGCGACTTCTGCGGCCATAACAGATTTTCCAGCTCCTGGGGTAGCTAAACAAAGAAAGTGTTGATGCCCACTATCATAACGCTCTAGCGTCAACTTTACACACTCTGCTTGCCATTGACGTAAAGGCATCATGATAAAGTAAGAGCCATCTTAATAGCTCGCATTTCACCAACAAGCTTGGAGCTCTGCGTTTTAGTTTGACCCTGGACATCAAGTAAGCTATCCGCTAAATGAGGATATTCCGAACACAAGCTTTTATAGGTTTCAAATTCATGAATACATGCTAGAAAATCACTTTCGCATTGCTCAAGCCGCTTTTGAAGTGTCATTTTAGGAAAAAGGAAGCTTCCCTCCTGATGCTTAGGTTCTATTAATTCAGGAGCTCTTTCTTCAATGACTGTATTCCATACTGCTTTAGAAAATAAGACTGTTTTTCGATATTTAGCTTTTTGGGAAGTTTTTTCTATAACTCTCTCCAGTAACTGCATCCTTTCAAGACGTAAGATATGACGATAAACAAAACGCCTTACATTATCTTTATCTTGGAGTAACTCAGAGGATTTCATAAATGCATCTCTTAGCTCTAACACTGAGAAGCTATCCAGTTGGTCTTCAATCAGGATTTTGTAAAGAGAATGGTTTAAATCTATTGATTTGGTTGTCATGGTTAATGGTTACCGGAGTTAAATAACTTTACTTTCAATATGCGGATTATAGTCCGTGGCTTTATATGTCGCAACTAAGGATAGTTTTTGTCTTTGTCTGGGCGATAAATGAAATACTTAGCGGCAAATTTTGGTAAAAAACTACGAGAAATACGAAAGGTGAAAGGAGTATCTCAAGATAAGTTAGCATTAATAGCAGATATAGATAGAAGTTATGTGGGTCGTATTGAGCGCGGTGAAGTAAATATCACCCTTGAGAAAGTCTACAAACTTGCCGACGCTCTTGAATGTGATGTAACGGAGTTGCTGCCACTAACCTGAAAGTAAACAATGTTAAGGATCATCTCTGATTCAGTTATTTTTAATGCCTATCGAACCATAAGATTCTCTCCATCAGATAAATTGGGCAACAAGTTGTTGCCCAATTGCTCAAAATCCTGTTTCAACATTTTATGAATATATATATTTCCTAATTATGCGCGGAGCTATTGTACAAATTTAGGCAGAACACTACACCTCGTCTTTTATTAGTACAAAACTTTACATACGCTACTAATACTTAAAAGCAAAGGTGACCCACACATCAACACCATCAAAAAACCATCTAATCTTACTAAAAATAATTTATTTGAAATCAATTATATCGACACGTGATCGCCAATAAAATCGGACTTGATTTTAGTTAGTTTGAATAAAAAAACCGCCTAAAGGCGGTTTTTTACTAACAATATCTTTTATAATCGTACGCACATAGCAGTCGTCGATATCCAGTTCCTTTTTTATCAGGCATCTGCTTAAGAAATACTTCAACCTCATCTAAAGGGACTTTGTCATGCCATACTGACCACATAATGGCATTGAGCTCATTCGCTCGTGTGACTGAATCATCATCAAAAATACCTTGTAAACACATATGTGTCGTTTCAACGGTACTTGGCAAACCTGAAACGTTATCATCAATTTTTCTTAATTGTTGATCTTTTAATACTGCTGAATTTTCTAGGTCAGAATAAATCAAATCGAATGCATAAATAGGAAACCATTGCGAACTCGCTATTTTTATCTTATCGATTAGTCTAATCAAATGATGGTTTGATTCTTCAACAATTTCAAAGTAGTCAGACATAAAACTTGATGCGTTTTTATGTTCATATGTAATGGATTTAGCCGAACCGATTACGAGAATCTTGTCGCTATTGTTAAGTGAGTCTATATCTTCTGTAATGTTTACCTTAATACTACTTCCATCATCACTAGCACCAGAATAGATATCTTTAACAATGCTCTGAACCTTTCGAATATCCATTGCAGAAACAGGTAAGTTCAGATTAGAAAGCGATGTATAGATTTCATTAAAGTCATCTGTTTTCAGCTTATTGATTCGAATGGTTGAAAATCCCTCTAAATCAATATCATGCTCACTAATTTCATGCGATAGAGAATCACGTTCATACTCAACTAATAAAAAATTATTACGGATTCTTTCTGCATCTGCAGAATTAGATTCAACATAAGTGAAAATAGTCTTCAACAGACTCTTAATATTATCATCCCCAATACCGTACCCCATAAAAATAATAGGGTTATGGATAAAGATTGAAAGTAGCTGAGCTCGAATTAATTCGTATTTATCATTGAATTGGCTGTAGTCCTCTTCTGTGATTATTACTTTCGATGGGTCAATACAACAGCCATGGATTTTGTAAACTGAACCATAAGGGTTACTAAGTAACCTGAATTCTGGATAAAACATGCTTTAAGCGAGGATTAGTTCAAATTCACATTCTGATAGCTTAATTCGTGGCTTTTGTTTTTTTAAACAATAAGCCACAACGCCTGAAATTACATTTAGCATGAAACCAGTCACGCTACGATGACGGCTATGTTCAATTTGAGAGATATTCTTCAATTGGTCATTTATCGTTTCGATAATGTATCTCTTTGATAACATAGCCTTATCAAAAGCACTTATCTCTTTTGCTTTCATGTTTTTTCGCGAGGTAGTCACTAAATCGACATCAGAGTTCTTTAAGCTCTCACTCAACTTTTTACCTATGTACCCTTTATCAGCGTACAATTTCCCCGAGAGTTCTTTGCATAAATCAGGTACAGGAGTCCTATCATTTACATTGCCAGCTGTGATTTTCAGCGAAATAATTTCTCCAAGATGGTTAATCAATAAATGAAGTTTGAAGCCGAAAAACCATCCCATGGTACCTTTTCCTCTTTTCGCAACACCATCAAAGACTTTATGGCGAGGAATTCGAATGTTATGGCATACTTTAAGACTCGTGGAGTCAACAAAAGCAATGCCAGTCGGCTTACCTTTGATAGATTGAAAATAGGCACACATTGGGGCGATTAGGCTAGGCATTTTGCTCACAAATCGAGTGTAGCTAAGTAAATTTGGAAAGTATCCTTTCCAATATTGATGAACTAACCCGATATAGAAGTTCTTGAAATCTCTATGATTTGATTGATGAAAAGCGATGACAATAGTCATACATTCACTAGTAGACATTACTGACTGACGTTTTCTTTTTCTCTCACTAGCCTCAACAAGGTATTTTTCCCATTGAGATAAGAATTGATAACAAAAATCATCGACATCACAAAATATATCAACTAATTTATTCATCTTGCCCACCTTTTAAAATACGTTCAAATAATTCTTGGTCGAAAGATCTGATCGTTAGGTGGGCAATTAGTTCAGCCTTATCCAGAATTCAGGTTAAGTAATATATCGTTACCCACTAGAGGCTCAAAACCAAAAACATCCTCTACCAGTCCATCATAATTGGTAGTGATTACAGAACCAATATTTTTGCGTATCTTCTTTAGCTCAGCGAGTTCTTCTCGCTTTTCTTCTTTGTAGTCAAGTTCACTAACTAACTGTGAAATATATATTTTGAAACGGCTAAGGTAGTTTTCCTTTTCCATCTCACGATAGAAAACATCATTGATTTCTTTAAATTTTCCGTTTCGATTTTTTCCCAGTTCAGCATTGAACTCTTGCTCTATTTTTGTAGCGACCTTGGTGTAATCATATCTACCGTTATCTCGACATTCAGCTTTGGTATCAAGATAAAACTCATTATTCCCTTTTAGCTCAAAAGAGATGTATTTTAATAATCCATCCCATGTAAAAGCATTATTTAGATAGCGTAGGCTTAAACTTGCCCCTACAAACAAAACAGGGTGGTTTCTGTAATGCCCTATAAACTCACGTATGTTCATTTTTATCCCTGCCAATTCATGTTTCTAATAGTGTACTATAAGTTATAAACTCTTCTATAACATCATTAAAAAACAATGATGTAACTCAATATACTAAAACAACACCACGCAATTTCTGGTGAAAAAACATCCATACAGCTGACTAAATCAGTAAATTTACAAACACACATCTATCTAAAAGGTATTGGTATACCGTTAGTGAACAATGACAAACTATTATCGTTCCATACAATAGGTTAATTAAGAATTAAACACACTATTAGTACATTATGCGCTAATTATTATAATTACTTACATACTGTTATTCATTGACAATAAATCAGCTAAAAACATGCATTAGGAAAATGTTGGAAGTCTGCGAACTTAATTTTAATACCTTGCTTAGCAATATAATTATCACCATTTGCTTTTATTAGTCTCGACTCTAATTCAGGATACAAGCGTGTTTTAATGACTTCCCAGCATTCTTCAAACATGCTGATATTATGAGAAAATGTTCTTTCTACGCCTACGGACTTTCGATTACGCTCTGTAATCACTTCTCTTTCATCAATTCCATGAGATCGCTTCCATAATGAAGCCCCCATTTTTCCAAATAACAATAATAATTCACGTTGGTCAAACTGTTGGACGTCCTTGCAAGTATGCAGTCCTGATCGATGTAACCGCTCTAAGCTTACTTTTCCGACCCCTGGTATTTTCTCCAATGGTAATGAGTCAATTTCATCCATAACCATATTCGGAGTAATCACATACTGACCATCAGGTTTATTTAAATCAGAAGCGATTTTAGCTAAAAATTTAAGAGGGGCAATTCCTGCTGATGCGGTTAATTGCAGTTCATTAAATATGTCTCTACGTATTTGTTGAGCTATCAATGTCGCCGAACCATGCAACAACGTACATTCACTAACATCGAGATAAGCTTCATCTAAAGAGAGTGGTTCTATTTTATCGGTATAGCGACGAAATATACGGTGTATATGATGAGAGACTTGCTTGTAGACCTGCATGCGACCAGGTACAACCACTAAGTGAGGACAAAGGGATAACGCACGTCCTGTTGGCATTGCAGAATGAAGACCAAACTTCCTAGCTTGATAGTTACACGTACTTAATACACCACGCTGTCTTTCACTTCCACCAACGGCCAAAGGAACGTCACGTAATACAGGATTATCTCGCATTTCAACCGCTGCATAGAAACAATCCATATCAATATGAATGATTTTACGCACCTTTTTATCTGCTTCTAATTCCACGTTTTCAATCTCAACACTCACATCAACTGTATAAATACACAGTTAAATAATAGCGATGAAATGATTTTTTTACAATAAAAAACAGCATCTATAAAGATGCTGTTTTAAGATAGTTATAGAGTAAAAAACTTACGCGATGCGATCTTTTTCCCATGCAGCTAGTTTTTCAGCTCGAATGATTTCTTTAGCTTCACGTTTTTTTCGTGCATCACAAGGTTCTGGACAGTTACACACTTTATCTATCCCAACAGAACCAAGGCCACCACAACTGCCTTTCACTACTTTACGTTGTACAATATAACCAATAGCCATTGCACCAATAACAGTAAGAAAAACACCAAACGTAATTAGAAAAGTATTCATTATCTACTCACTTATTTCAAAAAAGGCTTAAAGGCTTCAGAAGAGAGTTCTTTAAAGCCATTTTTAGTTTTCACAATCATGAAAACAGGAATGTTATGTTTATTCGCAACGGCCATGCCTTGCTCTTCACCTAACACCATTAACCCTGTAGCAAGTCCATCAGCAGTCATTGATGATTTATCAAGTACTGTAACTGAGACAACTTTATTTGCTATTGGGTTCCCTGTAATAGGATTAATAATATGAGAGTAACGTACACCTTCTTTTTCAAAGTAAATACGGTAATCACCAGACGTTGCAACCGCATGATGCCCTGGTTCTATTATTTCTTGAATAGAACGTTCATCAACCGTTGGCTTTTCTATCGCGATACGCCAAGCAACATTCTCTTTATTATTCCCTTTAACTCGCATTTCACCACCGACTTCGACCATATAGTCAGTAATGCCTAATCCTTCTAAATAATTAGCAACAACGTCAACTCCCCAGCCTTTTGCTATTGTTGATAAATCAACATAAAGGTTAGGGATATCTTTTGTAACGGTTGTTTCTGTCGCACTTAAATGCTGAATACCGACAATAGCACGACGAGCATTCAATTCATCTTCAGTAGGAACAACCTCAGGACGAGCTTCTGGACCAAAACCCCATATATTAACTAAAGGACCAACCGTGATATCTAATGCACCCAAAGTGACTTTATTTAAGCGAATCGCTTCACTAATCACTGTGGCTGTATCTTTAGAAACCGTAAATGGCGTTAATGCTGTACTCTGATTAAATTGACTCAGTTCTGAGTCTTTACGGTACGTCGACATTTGGTCATTTACTAACTCTAGTCGTTTATCTATCTCTGCATGAATAACATCTTGCTTTGGTAAGCCATCTTTATTAATAAATTTAATATTATAGCTTGTCCCCATCGTTGGACCATTTAAATACACTTGTTCACGTTGTTGTTCACCACAACCGGTAAGTAGTAGTAAAGCAAAACAAGATAACAAAATCAGTTTGGTTCTATTCACTAAATGAGTAACACTGACAATCACTGCCAACTCCTTAATTAACATAAATTTAAATAACAAAACAATACACAGGAATATACATTCCAAAAAACCTATAACCCTGTACTTTGTCTGGTTAAATGTAGTGCACTAATACGAAAAAAGGCTGACTCAATTGATGAGCCAGCCAATATTTTTCACTTCGAGAGATTAACCACCGAAGTCATCTAGTAAGATGTTTTCATCTTCAACACCAAGATCTTTCAGCATACTGATAACAGCAGCATTCATCATTGGTGGACCACACATGTAATACTCACAATCTTCTGGTGCTTCATGATCTTTCAAGTAGTTTTCATAAAGTACGTTGTGAATGAAACCTGTGTAACCATCCCAGTTATCTTCTGGCATAGGATCAGATAAAGCACAATGCCATACGAAGTTATCATTGTTAGCCGCTAGGCCATCAAAATCTTCAACGTAGAACATTTCACGTTTAGAACGCGCACCATACCAGTAAGACATTTTACGCGTTGATTTAAGGCGTAGAAGTTGGTCAAAGATATGAGAACGCATTGGCGCCATACCAGCACCACCACCGATAAATACCATTTCATTATCAGTGTCTTTTGCAAAGAATTCACCAAATGGACCAGAAATAGTACATTTGTCGCCTTCTTTTAAAGACCAGATATAAGATGACATGATACCAGGCGCTACGTTTGGATTATTTGGTGGCGGAGTAGCAATACGTACATTAAGCTTGATAATGCCTTTCTCTTCTGGGTATGAAGCCATAGAGTAAGCACGGATCGAATGCTCTTTAACGATTGACTCGTAACGGAATAAATTAAATTTATCCCAATCACCACGATATTCTTCAGGAATATCATAATCAGCGTATTTAATATGATGTGGTTCAGCTTCAATTTGAATGTAACCACCAGCACGGAACGGAACTTCTTCGCCATCAGGGATAGCAAGAACCAATTCTTTGATAAAAGTGGCTTCGTTGTCATTCGAAGTAACAGTACATTCCCACTTTTTAACACCAAAGATTTCTTCTGGAAGTTCAATTTCCATGTCAGTTTTCATTGCAACTTGACATGCTAGACGCTCGCCTTCACGAGCCTCACCTTTAGAAATATGATCAAGCTCTGTTGGTAGAATATCACCACCACCAGACTTCACTTTTACACGACACTGACCACAAGAACCACCGCCACCACACGCAGATGATACAAAGATACCAGCGCTACCAAGAGCACTAAGTAGCTTGCTACCTGGTTGTGTAATGATCGCTTTTTCAGGATCGCCGTTTACAGAGATAGTAATGTCACCTGCAGGTACTAATTTAGATTTAGCGAATAAAATCACTAATACTAAAATTAATACAATAATGGTAAACATCGCTACACCAAGAATAATGCTTTGCATTTTTTATTCCTTATAATTGGGTGCTTACCCTACAGTTGAACACCAGAGAAAGACATAAAGCCTAACGCCATCAAACCTACTGTAATGAAAGTAATACCTAGGCCACGAAGACCTGGAGGTACATCTGAATATTTCATTTTCTCACGAATACCCGCAAGTGCCACGATAGCTAACATCCAACCAACACCAGAACCAAATCCGTATACGATCGATTCAGTGAAGTTATAGTCACGTTGTACCATGAAAGATACACCACCGAAAATTGCACAGTTAACTGTGATTAACGGAAGGAAGATACCTAATGCATTGTACAAAGGTGGGAAGAAACGGTCTAAAACCATTTCTAAGATTTGTACAAGAGCGGCAATAACACCGATGAAAGTTATGAAGTTAAGGAAACTTAAATCCACACCTTCTACTAGCGCGCCATCTTTTAATAAGTAGGTATAAACCAAGTTATTTAAAGGCACAGCAAGAGTCAGTACAACAACTACTGCAACACCAAGACCAAATGACGTCTTTACTTTTTTAGATACGGCAAGAAACGTACACATACCTAAGAAAAATGAAAGTGCCATGTTCTCGATGAAGATCGATTTTACAAGCAAACTAATATAATGTTCCATTTCGACCTTACTCCTTCGCTTCTACTTGTTCAGGCTTAAAGATACGGATAGCCCAAATCATAAAACCAATTAAGAAGAATGCTGATGGTGCTAGTAACATTAAGCCATTTGGTTGATACCAACCGCCATTAGAAACTAACGGAAGAACTTCAACACCAAACAATTTACCAGAACCTAATAGCTCACGGAAAAATGCAACAGTGATAAGAACAAAACCATAGCCTAAACCATTGCCAATACCATCAATAAAAGATGGTAACGGCTTAGATTTCATAGCAAAAGCTTCAGCACGTCCCATTACAATACAGTTTGTAATAATCAGACCGACAAAAACAGACAGTTGCTTAGAAATATCGTAAAGATAAGCTCTTAAGATTTGGTCAACAACAATTACTAATGATGCGATGATTGCCATTTGAACAATAATACGCACACTACTAGGTATATGATTACGAATTAATGAAACAAAAAAGTTAGAGAATGCAGTAACAAACATTACTGCAATAGTCATAACAAATGCTGTTTCTAATTTCGTTGTTACTGCAAGCGCAGAACATACACCAAGAACTTGCAACGCGATTGGGTTGTTATCCAATACTGGCGCTAAAATATTCTTTTTAAGATCTTTAGTATTCATTAGTTAAGGTCTCCTGCTTTCACTTTAGCAAGGAAAGGACCGAAACCCATATCGCCAAGCCAAAAATCAAACGTATGCTGAACACCGTTACTTGTTAATGTTGCGCCAGATAATCCATCTACGCCTGATACAGAATCAGCAGGAGCGCCACCTTTAACGACTTTAATAGCAAGAGTGCCATCAGCGTTAAACAGTTTCTTTCCGATGAATTGTGCGCGCCATTGTGGATTTTCTACTTCGCCACCAAGTCCTGGGGTTTCAGCTTGATCGTAATATGTAATACCAGCAATAGTATTACCATCAGTCTCAATCGCTAAAAACGCGTACATCATCGACCAAAGACCAGACCCATGAATAGGTAAAATAATACGAGTAAGCTCATTGTCTTCTTTTACTAGGTAAACTAACCCAATATTAGAACGACGAATGATTTTCGCTTTATCTTGTTCAGGCGTAAGCTTAATTGATGTTGCTGAATCTTTAGCAGAAGCACGTTGGTTAAAACTTGCTGCATTGCCTTCAACGAATTCACCTGTTGAAAAATCAACTAAACGAGGCTCAATATATTCTTGGTATATCGCAGGAATATCTGTGCCTTTGTCATTTAAGCTAGCAACAGCAACAATATTTTTTTGCTTATCAAGAACCGCATTATATTGTTGCTTATCTTTTAATAAAGAAGCCGCCATTGATACGACAAGTGAGCACACTAAACTCAAGCCGACAACAACTAGCAGTGTCTTTTTAATGCTATCGTTATTACTTGCCATAGCGTTTTAGTCTCCGTTTCACGTTACCTTCAACAACAAGGTTATCAAACAGTGGAGCAAATAAGTTTGCAAACAGAATAGCTAACATCATACCTTCTGGGTACGCAGGGTTAACTACACGGATCATTACAGCCATACCACCAATTAAAATACCGTACCACCACTTACCTTTACTGGTAAATGAAGCCGATACAGGGTCTGTTGCCATAAAGATCATACCAAACGCAAAACCACCAAGAACTAGGTGCCAGTGCCAAGGCATGCTAAACATTGCGTTTGTATCAGAGCCGATAAGATTAAACAGTGTAGAGACTGCAACCATACCAATCATAACACCCGCAATAATACGCCAAGATGCAATACGCATGTAAACGATCATTAGGCCACCAAGGATCAGAGCAAGTGTTGAAACCTCACCAATTGAACCTGGGATATTACCAATGAATGCGTCCATCCAAGAGATAGTGTTACCAGTGACTGTATTAACTAAGCCACCTTGACCGCCTTGTGCCCATTGGCTAAGTGCTGTAGCACCAGAGAAGCCATCAGCAGCAGTCCAAACTGTATCACCTGAAATTTGAGCTGGGTATGCAAAGAATAAGAATGCACGACCCGCAAGCGCTGGGTTTAGGAAGTTACGACCAGTACCACCAAAAATTTCTTTTGCTACAACAACACCAAAGGTAATACCTAACGCTGCTTGCCATAGTGGAAGAGTTGGTGGAACGATCAATGCGAAAAGAATCGAAGTAACAAAGAAACCTTCGTTTACTTCATGCTTACGCACCATACAGAACAACACTTCCCAGAAGCCACCAACAATAAACACAACGGCATATATTGGTAAGAAGTAAGTTGCACCCAGTAGCATGCTACTGCCCCAACCTGCATCAGCACTTATAGTGCCGCCAAGCATTTCGGTAAACCAGTAGTGCCAGTCACCAGAAACGACAGCTGCTAATTCAGCGCCAGAGTACATGTGCTCAAGAGCAACAATCGCTTGATGACCTGAGTTGTACATACCCCAAAATGTTGCAGGGAATACAGCAAACCAAACCATGATCATGATACGTTTTAAATCAACGCTATCACGTACATGTGAACCACCTTTGGTAACTAAACCAGGCGTATAAAACAGAGTTGCAGCCGCTTCATAAAGCGCAAACCACTTCTCATATTTACCGCCAGGTTCAAAATGAGGTTCAATTTTTTCAATAATCTTTAACAGGCTCATTGATTACCCTTCCTTCTCGATGGTATCCAAAATCTCACGAAGCATTGGACCATACTCATATTTACCAGGGCACACATACGTACATAGACCTAGATCATCTTCATCTAATTCTAATGCACCTAAACGTGCAGCACTGTCAACATCACCAGCACAAAGGTCACGCAATAACATGGTAGGTTCCATGTCTAAAGGCATTACACGTTCGTAACTACCAATTGGCACCATTGCACGATCACTACCATTGGTAGTTGTTGTCATGTTAAACAATTGACCTGAGAATACATGGCTTAGGAATGAACGAGTAACAGAGAATTTGTTTTTACCAGGGACAGCCCAGCCTAAAAACTCTTTCTCACGACCTTCACGAAGAACACATACTTGCTGATGGTAAGGACCAAGGTAGGCATGAGGGCCAGACGCTTGAGTACCATTTAATACAGAACCAGAAATGATTCGTACTTCACCAGGCATTACTTCGCTGTCAGTTAATTCAAGTAAGCTAGCACCAGTAATAGTACGAACTAAACGAGGATTATTTACGGCAGGTCCAGCTAAAGATACGATTCTGTCAGAGTAGATTTCACCCGTTAAGAATAATTGACCAAAAGCAATAACGTCTTGGTAGCCAATGCTCCACGCCACATTATTTAGATCCACAGGATACAAATAATGCATGTGAGTACCCGCTAACCCTGCTGGATGAGGGCCATCAAATACATGTTCTTCAACATTGCCTTGAGAAGAGCGAGGTAAACTCCCACCTTTCTTACATACATAAACCTTCTCACCTGTTAACACAGATAATAAATCTAGGCCTGCAACAAAAGCGTCTTCTTGTTGGTTGATGATCACTTCTGCATCAGCTGCTAAAGGATTAGTATCCATAGCAGTTACAAAGATAGCCTTTGTTTCAGAATCGATCGCTGGAACCTTGCTGAACGGACGAGTACGTAATGCAGTCCATGCACCAGAATCAATAAGCTGTTGCTTGATCGCATCACGATCAAGAGAAGCCAACTGATTTGCTGCATAGCTATTAAAAGTAACCTGCTCTTCGCCTTCAACTGCAATTACTACAGATTGAAGTACACGTTTAGCACCACGGTTAATTTCAACAACTTTACCACTTACTGGAGATGTAAAAATAACACCAGGATTCTTTTTATCAGCAAAAAGAATCTGACCTTTTTTAACTACATCTTCAACGCGAGCATGCATCGTAGGACGCATACCAACATACTCTTCGCCAAGCAAGGCGACTTTAGTGATGGAATTACCATCATTAATCACCTGAGTTGGAACTCCTGCTATAGGAAGATCCAAACCCTTTTTTATTGTAATCATACGCACTTGCACTAATTTAATTGGGAAAAAGGATTCTATATAAGACACGACATTACTAATTCATGTTCAGTGTTAATAATTAAAACTATCAACACAATAACAATCTAGTAATATGCTTTTTACATAAAGACGAAAAAAGCTATTTTAAGGCGGAAGATTCTAGCATTTTTTATAGTGTGCATGCCACGCTCAATAGCCAGATTCCCACAATTTTTTGCTCTTCATTGTTAGAAATCATTGAAATGCTTTACGCATTTTAGATCCAGTGCACAATTATTGCTCAAAAATCAAAAATACCACCTTAGTGGCAATGACATGGGTAACACGTAAAAAATCAACAAGAAAAAGTAACCATTGTTTGCTTAATGTTAAGGAATAAACAATCTTGTTTCATCATTAACTTTTTGATCCACCCATACAATTAGGTGAGCTCGGAACCAATTCAGAATCCAACGCCTGCCATTCTGATTCCGTGTAAGTATGAATGGCTAGTGCATGAATATGGTTCGCCAATTCATCCGCTAATATTGCATTAATCATTCGATGACGAGCTAATAAGCGCTTATCATTAAACTGATCACTAACCACTATGACTTTAAAATGGCTCTCAGATCCTTCTGGTACATTGTGCATATAACTCTCATTCAATACTTTTAAGTATGATGAAGACAGCTCTGAGTGTAATTTTTGCTCTATTTGTTGCTGAATCATATAAATCCCTTCTTTATTTCAATTCTTCTATTTCCACTTTATACACCATTTGCGACAATAGCCAGAAGCGTTCCTTATTTGAAGATCCTATATATGAAAACTGAATTATGTTTGTTTGATCGTACTCTCAATCTACAGCGTTACCCAAAACGTGCTCAAGAATTATTACAAGCATGGGATGCCGGTGATGAGTTCATCATTAAGCATGTAGAAGAAGAGCTAAACCTAGAAGACAATAAAAACATCCTTATCTTAAATGATAATTTTGGTGCTTTATCTTGCTGGTTCTCTGAAAAGCACAATGTCACCATGATGACCGATTCGTTTGTTTCTCAACGAGGTACATTAAAAAACCTACAACGTAATCAATGTAACCGCGTACAGTTGATCTCTTCAACGGAGGAAATGCCTGAAGGTTTCGACCTTGTGATAATGCAAATCCCAAAAAACAATCGAATGCTCGCTTGGCAACTTCAACAGCTTCGCCAATCAATGACGGCTGAATGCCCAATTATTGCCGTAAATAAAGCGAAAGAAATACACAGCTCAACACTTGAAGTTTTTGAAGACTATTTAGGGGAAACCAAGACATCATTAGCTTGGAAAAAACACCGCCTAGTTTTCTCAAATGCAAATGCAACCAATCCACTAACCATTGCAGAAGCCGTGTGTTGGAGTGTTGATAATGAAGATATCGATCTGCTAAATTACCCTAATGTGTATTCAGGTGAGCGTTTAGATCAAGGCGCTCGTTTTATGCTTGAACATATTCCAGTTGATGCAGAATTGCGTCATATCATCGACTTAGGTTGTGGCAATGGTGTTTTGAGTGTTAAAGCTGCTCAACTAAATCCAGAAGCACGAATTACCTGCATAGATGAAAGCTTTATGGCTGTAGAATCAGCTCGTCGTAATTTAGAAGTCAATCTAGGCAAAGAACGTCAATTTCAGTTTATTGCGAATAACTGTTTGGATGGATTTAAAAAACACAGCAGTTACTTAGTATTATGTAATCCTCCTTTTCATCAAGGCCAAGCCGTTACTGACCATATTGCATGGCAAATGTTCTGTGATGCTAAGCACATCTTATGCAAAGAAGGGAAATTATTAGTTATTGGAAACCGTCATCTTGATTATGATGATAAATTATGTCGCTTGTTCGGTGAAGAAAACGTCACCACCATTGCTAGCAATTCCAAATTCGTTATTTTAGAAGCCGTTAAAGCTGAAAAATCAAAATAAAAAGGATTCCCCAATGAAAAAGGCCATTATTGCCCTTTCTGCTCTATTTTTAGCTGCATGTAGTGCTCCTTCTGATCCTCAGTTGGATATCCGACCTGTTGCTTCTTCAAGTGCACACCAAATTGTTGATGGCACGACGCTTACTTTGGATAGTAGCGATCTTAGAACAGCACAATACGTCGCTGTTATTGATAACGGACGCCAGAACGTACAACCTATTCACGCTAAGCAAAATTTACGCGTAACGCTGGAAGATGCGTTATCTACTCAATTGAAAGCTCAAGGGTTTGTAATTACCGTAGACAGTGATAACACCTTACGTTTAGACATCATTGAAGCATTAGTCAGTGTTCAACACTCTCTAATGAGCAATGACATGAAAACAGAAGTGAAACTTCAAATAACCGCTGAAACTCCACAAGGTAAATTTGTTAAAACCTACACTGGTGTTTCTGAGAAAACGGGCGCGATGAGTGCTGATAATGAAGCAATTGAAGGCGTACTTAACGATCTTATCAATGCAGTATTAGATAAGATTGCCGTTGATGAAGAACTTCAAACCTACATTAAAGGTAATTTCTAATCATGAAACTAACATCAAAAGTGGCTCTTTTAATTGCCGCACTTGGCTTCAATCAATCAGCATTGGCTGAATCCGTAAAATTTGATACCACATTAGGGAGCTTTACTATTGAGCTCAATGCAGAGAAAGCGCCAATTTCTGTCGCTAACTTTATTCGCTATGTCGAAGATGGAAGCTACGTAGGAACGCAATTCCATCGAGTGATCCCTGGCTTTATGGCTCAAGGCGGCGGTTTTGATAAAGACATGCTGAAAAAATCGAATTATGGCCCAATTAAAAACGAAGGTTATAACGGTTTAGGTAATGATACCGCTACGGTTGCAATGGCTCGTACCAATAACCCGGATTCAGCAACTCGTCAGTTTTACATTAACTTAAATGACAATGATTTCTTAAACGCAAATCAACGTCCACCAGGTTATGCTGTTTTTGGTAAAGTAACCCAAGGTTTTGACATTATTCAAAAAATGGCCTCAAAACCAACCAAAGCCCTTGCCAATGGGATGCGTGATATTCCCGTTGAGCCAATTATCATAACTAAAGCAACATTGATTAAATAATCAAGTTAAGATAATCCAATTACAGAGCAGCTTTCGAGCTGCTCTGTTGTTTATGCTGAATTATTTCCCTCTTTTATTCCTATTATAAGAATAACAAGGAGCGTTACATGTCCCATTCGATGCAATGGAAAACCGCAATTAAAAGTTACATGGATAAACGCCTACTTTGGGTTTTTATGCTTGGTTGTTCAAGTGGTTTCCCGTGGGTTCTTATCGGCTCAAATATGTCAGGTTGGCTTCAAGATGCAGGGTTAACTCGTGCTGCTATTGGCTATTTCGGTTCAGTATTTGCAGTTTATGCCATTAATTTTATGTGGGCACCTTTGGTTGACCGTGTAAAATTACCTTTCCTGAGTAAAAAATTAGGGCAACGTAAAAGTTGGATTTTCCTCTGCCAAGGCATTGTATTAGTCTCAACCTTCCAAATTGCAGGTTTAAACCCTACCGATAATCTGGTGCTTATCTCAATGTTCGCACTCGTTATTTCAATCGCTTCTTCTACTCAAGACATTGCCATTGATGCCTTCCGTATAGACACTTTTCCTAAATCAGAGTCAACCAAAATGCCACAAGCTTCTGCAATGGCCGTTATTGGTTGGTGGACTGGTTACTCCCTCCCTGGATATTTTGCTTTTGTTAATGCAGATACTATCGGATGGAATAATGTCTACTACGGTATGACCGCGATTGTGGCTCTATTAATGGTCTTCACTTTATTAGTTGGAGAACCAAAAACTAAACGTGATGAACTGCAACATGAAGCAGAAGAACGATACAATAAAGTCATTGGCTCAAAAACGGCTACTTGGTTTTCCGTAACGATCATCGAACCATTTTATGATTTCTTTAAACGTAATGGCGTAAAAACCGCTTGTACCCTGTTGTTATTCGTTTTCTTATTTAAAATTGGCGAAGCCTTTTTAGGAAGAATGTCGATTACGTTTTACAAAGAAATTGGATTCAGTAATGAACAGATTGGTTATTACTCAAAATTAATTGGTTGGGGAGCGACCATCTTCTTTACACTTTTAGGCAGTTTAATTAATGTCCGTTTTGGTGTTATTAAAGGTCTAATGATTGGTGGGGTAGCGATGGCAGCAAGTAATTTGATGTTTGCATTGATTGCAAATGTTGGCCCTAACGAACACTTATTCTTAGCAACCATCATTGTTGATAATTTCACAACGGCTTTTTCTACCGTTGCCTTTGTGTCCTTCTTAACTATTTTAACTGGCGAAGCTTTCTCTGCAACGCAGTACGCCTTACTTGCCTCTTTAGGGAACTTAGGTCGGACGACATTAGCCTCTTTCAGTGGAGAGCTTGCCGACTATCTAAATAGTTGGCCTCTATTCTTCATATTGACAGCGGTAATGGTTATCCCAAGCCTAATTATGTTGCTTATGCTTAAAGATCACTTTAAAGCCCTACTTGATAAGTCTCAAGGTTCTTAAACCAGAGAAGTCATAACAAGTTTGCTACCAAAGCCCCCCTAACTCGGGGGCTTTATTGTTTCCAGATCACAAAATCATGTCAAATTAACGTCAAGTAAGTGATTTTGATCACTGTTTATTTAAAGTTAAATTTATAAACAAGATCAAGATCTACATATAACATCAACATTACATTTTTTGCATTTAAAAAAGTGAACTTTATCTATATTATGTGCACAACTTAAGGGCAAGAATTAAACCTACTTGCTGATTATTAGTAATACATAACTATAGAGATGCCATTATGCGTAAATCCCTTTTAGCTCTATCTGTTCTTGCTACTCTTTCTGCTCCTACTTTCGCTGCTGATTACACCGACGGCGATACTCATAAAAACGATTTTAAATTCATGTAGTTTAACTACATGTATTCAATTGATGAGAAGCCAGCATCAAGCACAGCTGCAGAAAACACACATGACTATTTAGAGATGGAATTTGGCGGTCGCTCTGGGATCTTTGATCTTTATGGTTACGTTGATGTATTCAACCTAGCAAACAAAGACGACACAGATAAATCTACATCACCAGATAAAATGTTCATGAAATTTGCACCACGTATGTCTTTAGATGGACTAACTGGTAAAGATTTATCTATGGGTCCTATTCAAGAACTGTACGTTGCAACTCTATTTAACTGGGGCGGCAATAACGGCGGCGTAAATAACTCTTTCTGGGGTTTAGGCTCTGATATCATGGTTCCTTGGTTAGGTAAAGTTGGTCTTAATGTTTATGGTCTTTACGATTTAAACACTAAAGATTGGAACGGCTACCAAGTGTCAGCTAACTGGTTCAAACCATTCTACTTCTTCGATAATGGTTCATTCATTTCTTACCAAGGTTACATTGATTACCAATTAGGTATGGACGATGATAAGGCTGGTACAAAGAGCAATGGTGGAGCTATGTTTAATGGTATCTACTGGCATTCAAACCAGTTTGCTGTTGGTTACGGCCTAAAAGCTTACCAAGATATTTACGGTTTAGATGATGGTTCTGCAACTAACTTCTTCACAGGTGATACTGGCAAATGGGAATCATCAGGCGTGAGCCACTATGTAAGTGTTACTTACAAATTCTAATTTAAGCTAGAATCTCGATTTTATTAAGGCGCTCATCATGAGCGCCTTTGTTTTTTCCAGTAAACCCATTACACTACTTTCATTATTTATCTTCGACGGATATGAGTGTGAATATCACCATTCTTGGCCCTGGAGCCGTAGGTTCATTGTGGGCATGTTATTTTCAAAAAGCAGGTCATAACGTCTCTTTATGGACAAGAAATACCGTCCCTTCAGATATATCACTGTCTTTGTCTGCACAAGAAAACTCATCTCATCAATTCTCTTGTGACAATCCTGAATCATTACCCCATTGTGATTTACTTTTTATTACAGTCAAAGCATGGCAAGTTAACCTCGCCCTTCTTCCGTTACTTCCTCTTTTATCAAAAGAGACCATATTGCTTTTCATGCATAATGGTATGGGTGCAATTGATACCATGGAAAATGAACTAACGCATCACCCTATACTGCAAGCCACAACGACGCACGCGGCACTAAAACACAATAAAAACCACGTAGAGCATACTGGTGTAGGTGCAACGGTTATTGGTCCATTTAACTCATTAGGTAAGCAATGCTTATTTATGAAAGAGGTACTCGATCACTCTCTTACTAATGTTGAATGGAATGACTCAATCCAACCCGCACTTTGGAAAAAGCTCGCCATTAACTGCGCAATAAACCCATTAACCGCAATCCATCAATGCAAAAATGGCGATCTACTGCATCCTAAATTGCATAGTGATGTTTTAACTATCTGTAATGAAGTCTATCTGGTGCTTGAAAAAAATCACAGTGATTGGTCTTTAAAGGAATTAATCACCACCGTTAATCAAGTGATTACCGCAACGTCTGTAAATTACTCGTCAATGAATCGAGATTGTTTTTATCAACGAAAAAGTGAAATCGACTTCATTACTGGTTATCTTTTACAGCAAGCCAAGAAACATCGCATTTCAATCCCAACCAACCAAGCCTTGTATAATAAAATTAAACAATTAGAAGAGTACTTATTATGACCACCAATATTCTAGTCTGTCTTGCTCCCGGAACGGAAGAACTTGAAGCAATTACCGTTATTGATATTTTAGAGCGCGCTAAATTTAAGGTCACCATTGCTAGTACGGCCTTTGATGGTTCATTAACAATGAAAGCAGCTCAACGAGTAACACTAACGGCAGACGTAAAATTAGTCGATGTGGCTGATGAAGAATTTGACTGTATTGTCCTTCCTGGTGGATTAAAAGGCTCTGAAAACTTCCGCGACAGTACATTATTAATTGAGCTACTAAAACAACAAAAAGACGATGGTAAATGGGTTGCAGCAATTTGCGCAGCGCCTGCCATCGTACTCCAACATCATAATATTTATCCTGCCGCTTTAATGACGTGTTACCCAGCACTAATGCACCACATCCCAGAACAAAATCGCCGAGTAAAACGTGTGTTTACCGATGTACTAAATAACCTAATTACAAGTCAAGGCCCGGGTTCTGCACTGGAGTTTGCAATGGAAATTGTGACGCAATTTGGTGGTAAAGAACTGACCGCTCAATTAGCGACTGACTTAGTAACACTACCAACATTAAATTACCATCAAGCCTAATCGGATGCTTGAAATCCCAATACCAAATAAAATTGCCATTGGGATTTCCTTCTTTTTTCTTTCTCTACACTATGATACGGTTTCTTTTCTCGTCACTATGAAGGTTACGATAAAAATAAGACTTGCTCCCATTATTTGAATAACAGTAAAACTTTCACTCAACCATAAAAAAGCAAACAGAGCACCGAATATAGGCTCACTTCCCATTAAAATAGACACTCTGATCGGTGACATCCTCTTCACGCTGTAATTTTGAGCATAGAAAGCAAATACGGTACAAAATAAAACAAGATAAAGAGCTAACAGCCAGAAAGAGAACTCCATTGGAATGGTGTCAATAAATTCAGTACCATGAATAGACAACAATAAAATAATAGAAAGAATCGAGACAACACTTGATTGAACGCTTGTCACCATAATAGGGTCAACCTCTTTATCAACCATCACTTTTTTAGTCAATACGACCATAAACCCTCTTAATACGGCCGCCATTAACATTAAAACATCGCCAATATTTATATTAATTTGATGAACGTTAGCATTGGTTAATAAAAACACACCAATGACAGACATAATAGATAAAAAGAAGAGCTTATTCGTGGGTCTATTTTTATTTATCAGCCATTCAACAAATGGAGTAAAAACGACAAATAAACTAATAAGGAAAGCAGCATTAGACGCTGTCGTGTTTTTTATTCCATACGTTTCACAAATGAAGATTAAAAATAAAATAAATCCTGTTGGAATAACCGATTTCCAATGCGCTATATTTTTTCGATAAATAACGATGGGTAATAAAATGAGTGTCGTCATAACAAACCGAATCATTAAAAAAACCAACACTCCAGTAAATAAAAGGGCTTCTTTCGCAATCCCATAACTTGTTCCCCAAAATATAGCGACAAGTAATAACATCAAAGGAGGAATATATTGATTAAGGGAACCTTGTTGCTCTCTAGTTACACAGCTTTCCATCGCTATTCTCTTTTTTCTTTGTGAGATAACATAACTCACATCCTTATTTGCACTAACATACTGGAAACTGATAGGTTAAATAATCCCCTCTTAAATCAAATCTTTTGTGACTGATGGACATAAATAAGCTAATTACCCTATTACCAGATATGGCTGCCTTTGTAACCGTGGTGGACTCAGGAAGTTTCAGTAAAGCTGCGATCATTCTTGATATGACACCATCAGGAGTAAGTCGTCAGGTTTCTCGTCTTGAAAAAGCACTACAAGTGAAGCTATTAGAAAGAACGACTAGAAAACAAATTCTGACCGTTGCTGGACAAGATACTTATAATTATTGTAAAAACATTGTCGATAACGCTCAAGAGGTTGTAAACGTATCTGACAGTAATAACAATAAAATTGAAGGTGAATTAAGGATTGCCACACCGAAAGCCTTTGGTAATAAAGTGCTGCAACCTCTTCTTCGTATCTTTGTTCATCACTACCCACACATTACTCTCAAGATAAAAGTAACCGATCAACCTTGCGATCCTATTCATGACAATCTTGACTTAATTTTCAAACTTACAAATAGTCCTCAAGAAAACTTAGTCGCTAAAAAACTAGGGGATGTAGATTTGATCCTTTGTGCTTCTCCAGAGTATTTAAAACAAAAAGGAATCCCCAACCATCCTATGGAATTAAGTGCTTACGACTGTTTATACCTTGGTGAAACTCAACATGATAACCAATGGCTATTTGAGAAAGGTAATGAGTGCTTAACCATGACGGTTAATGGTCGGTTTATTGTTAACCACACAGAAATGCGATTGGATGCAGTTAAACACCATCTTGGTATTGGTGTCTTTCCTGACTTTGTTGTAAGAGAAGATCTTACTCATGGGAAGTTAATAGAAGTAATGCCAGATTGGACACTTCAGGGAAATTACACAGGTGAGATCATCATGCAGTTCTTAAGAAGTAATCATATGCCTAATCGGTTGAGAGTATTTATTGATTTCATGGTTCAACAATTTAAAACGCAGACATAAAAAAAGAGAGCTAATTATTCAGCTCTCTTTATCTCATTCTACCGAATTAACACGTCGCGTGTTACGGACGGTAAACTTTCACATTTTTATAGCCATTTTCAATTAACAATAACGCTTGAAGTCGGCTCATTACACCGTGATCACAGTACAATAAGTACTCTTTAGATTGGTCTAAATCACCAAACTGAGTCGCAATTCTAAAGAAAGGTAAGTGTTTAACCTCTACGCCTTCAATGATTAATGGACTTTCATCTTCTTCTTCCGCACTACGGATATCAAGAACAACCACATCAGAACCTAACTCAGACACCATTTCAACTTCAGGTGCTTGCTCTTGGCTTTCTTTTTCAATCGCACGAATATCCATCACACGAGCATCGTAAATTACTTGATCAAGAATAGAAAAATCAAACTTAGCTTCTTCTTTCTCTAATTTTAACTTTTCAGCTTTGATGGTTGGTTTCTTAGAAATAACACCACAGTACTCAGGCATTGTTTTAGCAAAATCTTCGGTACCAATATCACGAGCAACATTAATGATGTCTTCTTTATCCCAGTTGATTAGCGGGCGAAGAATCAATGTATCAGTGACATTATCAATGTGACGTAAGTTAGTCAGTGTTTGGCTTGATACTTGACCTAGCGCTTCACCAGTAACCATACCTTGGATACCTAACTTCTCAGCAACCATGCCACCTGCACGCATAAACATACGCTTTAGGATAACACCCATTTGACCATCATCAACTTTCTCAAGGATCTCAGCAACCACAGGTTCAAAATCGACCGCAATGAATTTTACTTTTGCAGATGAACCATATTTCTTCCATAAGAAATGAGAAACTTGTTTAACACCAATTTCGTGAGCAGGGCCACCTAGGTTAAAGAACATGTAATGCACTTTTGAGCCACGCTTGATATGTAAATAACTTGAAACGCCTGAATCAAAGCCACCAGAGATCAAGCTTAATACGTCTTCTTGAGTTCCAAGAGGGAAACCACCAAGACCTTTATGACGAGCAATCACTAAGTTTAGTTTTTCATTTTCAACTTCAAACTTAACGGTAACGTCAGGATTTTTTAATTTTACTTTTGCAGATTCAACCGCCTGATTTAAACCGCCACCTACGTAACGCTCTAATTCAATCGAGGTAAATGGATGAGTACCACGACGCTTCACACGAACACAGAATGTTTTGCCTTCAATGATCTCACGGTTCATCTCTAAACATTGTTCATAAATGTCGTGCATATCAGCAAATGCTGTTTGTTTTACTTCTAACGTATGGTGAATACCCGGAGTATGCGTTACAGCCGTAAGTACTTGATTACGGTATGTGCCATCAAGACCTGAAACTTCAATGTAATCACGACGGTTAATCACTTCAACGCCTTTGGTATCACGTTGAATGATGCTACGTAAATTCGTTTCAAGAATACGAATAAAACGCTTACGTACTGAATCACTTTTAACAAAAACTTCTGGATGTGGCTTAACGATAAACTTCATAAATAGGCTTCACTGGTGTGGTGTAACGATCAAATAAATACGATTAGATTAGATTGGCGATGCCCTAATCTGAGGCGCAAGATTATACCCAAAAAAAAGGCAGGTTGCTAATTCAACCCGCCTTTCCTGTTTAATATCCCTAATTACGTTACGTAATTAGTCTTGTTTAGTTTTTCGCTACAGGTACTTCATCACTTTCATACGGTTTACCTTGCATGATACTGATTTCAACTCTACGGTTTCGAGCCCGTTGCGCGGCTGTTTTATTAGGACCTAATGGTTCTGTTGATGCCATACCACGAACTCGTAAACGATCGCTATTAAACCCTTTAACTCGCAGCATTTCATGCCCAACCGATACCGCTCTCTGAGCTGATAGATCCCAATTAGAACGGTATAATTCCGACTCTAATGGTTGGTTATCAGTGTGACCAGAAACACGAATAATGCCCGGAACATCTTTAACTAGCTCACCAATCTGACGAATCAACGGGCGAAATTTAGGTTGTAAAAATGCGGACCCCGCAGGGAATGCACCTTTTTCACGAATACGAATAACAAGTTGCTGACCTAAGTTTTCAACTTCTACTGCACCTTCCGCAATTTCACGCTCTAACGCTTTTTTAATTGTCTCTTCTAACTCTTGCTGACTCTGGTTTTGACTTTGAGATTCAGCGTCACTTTGCGCATTAGTTTGCGTCGATGTGGACGATGATTCTCCACCAGTTAAATTACCAGCTTCGCGTTTTGAACCACCCGCACGATCCGATTCTCCATCATGAAAATCCAATGTTTTCTGAGGAATATCGATCGTTTGCTGCATAATCACTTCAATCGGTGTCGGCTCTGGTCGCCCAGGTCTAAACTCTTGCGCAATCACACTTGTCCCTTTTGGAATGTCTTTTACTTCAAGCACATTCTGAACGCCGAACGCGAATTTCATGGAGCCTGCAATTTGTTTAAATTTCAGTACATCCATTTCCGAAAAAGAAAGCAATAAAACAAAGAAACACATCAATAGCGTTGCTAAATCCGCAAATATTGCCATCCATATAGGGGAACCAGGAGGACATTTACACTTATCTTCATCTTCCATCATGAGCTCCTAGTCTATTCTTCGCCAGTATCAACAACGCGTTTTTTCTCGTTTAAATAATTACGTAGATAACTATCAATAACACGAGGATTTTGACCATCTTGAATAGCAAGAATGCCATCAAGGATCAAACGACGGTTTAGTTTTTCTTGTTCTTTACGTAATTCCAATTTATGTGCAATAGGGAATGCAATCATATTTGAAATAACTGAACCATAAAGCGTCGTTAAAAGTGCGACAGCCATGGCAGGACCAATTGACTTAGGATCATCCATGTTTGATAACATACCGACCAAGCCGATTAGTGTACCGATCATACCCATTGCAGGTGCTACATCACCAAAGGCGGTAAAAACACCAATGCCTTTTTCATGTCGCTCATTCGTCAATGCGATGTCTTTTTGCAGTGTCGCTTTAACGACTTCCGCATCATGACCATCAACCAATAAATCAATGCCTTTTTGCATAAATGAATTGCTGATCTCTTTTTCTTCTAGTGCAAGAAAACCTCCCTTTCGAGCAGCATCAGCCATTTCAACAATGGTGACAATTAAATCAACGGGTTCATCGGTTTTAAAAATAAAAGCTTTAGCCGCAATTTTACCTGCGCCAAAAAATTGACCTACCGTAAACTTCATTAGTACAACAAATATTGAACCACCAAATACAATAAGAACTGATGTAACATCCATAAAGATGGCTAGGCCACCCGCTAGTACCATTGCCATGATGATAAATGCAAAACTACCAACTAAGCCTATTAACGTTGCTAAATCCACAGAGCGCTCCCCTATCTTGCTGCTTGTGTTTATGTATAGTGTGCTAAGCAAAAATTAAGCCACTAATATATGGCAGATTTTTACCGCTTCTTTTTATATCGACCACAATGCAGGATGGTTTAATTTTATTTGTGAAAAAACATGCTTTAAAGCGCGTTAGATTAAAAAGTAACCCTTTATTACTAAATTTTACCTTTATCCTACACTTTCTCACCAGTTCAATTGACCCTCTCCCCTCTCTGAGTTACCTTTCTTGGATCATTTTAAGAGTGAATCATTATGGCTGTAAAAAAACCGGAAAATTTGACGTTTGAAGCGGCAATTGAAGAATTGGATTCTGTCGTTAATCAGTTAGAAAGTGGCGACTTGCCCCTTGAAGATGCCTTAAAGAAATTTGAGCGTGGCATTTCATTAGCACGAGCAGGTCAAGAAAAACTGACTCAAGCTGAACAACGTGTCGATATTCTCCTTCAAGCTGATGATAATGCAGAACTAACCCCTTTTGATGCCAATGATGACTGATTCACTAAAACAACAACTGCCTATTTTTCAACAGCGTAACATTGAACATTTAAATCAATGGTTTGAAAAGATTGAAATTCAACAACAACCGCTTACTGATGCAATGAAATACGCATTACTATTAGGTGGCAAACGCGCACGTCCTTATCTCGTCTATATTACGGCTAACATGTTAGGCATAGATAGTGAGCATGCAGATGCACCTGCGGCGGCAGTTGAATGTATTCATTCTTACTCATTAATTCATGATGATTTACCAGCTATGGATAATGACGATTTACGTCGTGGTCATGCGACTTGTCATATTAAATTCGATGAAGCAACAGCCATTCTCGCTGGCGATGCATTGCAAACCTTAGCCTTTGAAATTTTGGCTAACGGTACCCTAGCAGAAGAAGCAGAATCCTCGCGTATTGATATGATCCGAGTATTATCTAAAGCATCAGGGGCATCAGGGATGTGTATGGGTCAATCACTTGACCTACAAGCCGAAGGGAAGCAAGTTGATTTACTCTCTTTAGAGCAAATCCATGCCAACAAAACCGGTGCATTAATGAAAAGTGCCATTCAACTTGGTGCGTTATGTGCTGGTGAAAAAGGCAAACAAATACTTCCACAACTTGAAAAATACGCAGACGCTATTGGTCTCGCCTTTCAAGTTCAAGATGATATCTTAGATATCACAAGTGACACCGAAACATTAGGAAAACCTCAAGGCTCTGATATAGCCTTAGAGAAAAGTACCTATCCTGCTTTATTAGGCCTTGATGGTGCTAAACTGAAAGCAGAACAATTATACCAAACGGCTATCACTGCATTAGATGATATTCCATATAACACGGATGCAATGCAAGCGTTCGCTCAATACGTCATCGAGCGTAAAAACTAAAACAGATAAGCGCTGAATAATTATGTCACTTGATATTTCAAAATACCCAATTCTGGCTTTGGCAAACACACCAGATGAACTACGTTCTTTGCCAAAAGAAAGCCTACCTGCTTTATGTGATGAGCTTCGTGCTTATCTTTTAAAGTCTGTCAGTAAATCGAGTGGCCATTTAGCTTCTGGGCTTGGTGTTGTTGAACTGACTGTCGCTTTACATTACGTCTACAATACCCCATTTGATCAACTTATTTGGGATGTAGGCCATCAAGCTTACCCTCATAAGATCTTAACGGGTCGTCGTGAAAAACTGTCTACCATTCGTCAAAAAGATGGATTACACCCTTTCCCATGGCGCGATGAAAGCGAATATGATGTGCTTTCTGTTGGTCACTCTTCAACTTCGATAAGCGCCGCTCTGGGTTTAGCTATCTGTGCTGAAAAAGAGCAAGCCAATAGAAAAGTCATTAGTGTTATTGGTGATGGTGCTATTACGGCAGGCATGGCGTTTGAAGCATTAAACCACGCCGGTGATATACATCCAGATATGTTAGTTGTCTTAAATGACAATGAGATGTCAATTTCAGAAAATGTTGGCGCACTTAATAATCAATTAGCTCGCGTATTATCAGGCAGTTTATACACCTCCATTCGTGAAGGTGGTAAAAAAGTACTCTCTGGTACCCCTACGATTAAAGAATTACTTAAGCGTACTGAAGAACATATCAAAGGGATGGTCATTCCTGGAACGATGTTCGAAGAACTAGGCTTTAACTATATTGGCCCTGTCGATGGTCATGATGTAAACGAATTAGTTCGTACTCTTAAGAATATGCGCAACCTAAAAGGTCCGCAGTTCTTACACATTATGACGAAAAAAGGCAAAGGCTATGAGCCTGCAGAAAAAGATCCTATTAGCTACCATGGTGTACCTAAATTTGATCCAAGCAATCACTCATTACCGAAGTCATCAGGTGGAAAACCAACGTTCTCAAATATTTTTGGTGATTTTCTTTGTGATATGGCAAAGGACGATGACAAATTAATGGCCATCACGCCTGCAATGCGTGAAGGATCTGGCATGGTTCGTTTTTCAAAAGAATTCCCAGGTCAATATTTTGATACCGCAATTGCAGAGCAACACGCAGTAACGCTAGCCAGTGGTATGGCTATCGCAGGTTATAATCCTATTGTCGCCATTTATTCAACGTTCTTACAACGTGGTTATGACCAACTGATTCATGATGTTGCCATCATGAATTTACCTGTAATGTTTGCTATCGACCGTGCTGGTCTGGTTGGTGCCGATGGTCAAACCCATCAAGGTGCTTTTGACATCAGCTTTATGCGCTGTATTCCAAACATGGTAATTATGACCCCAAGCGATGAAAACGAATGTCGCCAGATGCTTTATACGGGACATAAACATACTGGACCAAGTGCTGTTCGCTATCCTCGAGGAAGTGCGACCGGTATTGAGGTTAATAAAGAGATGCAAGCGTTAGAAATAGGTAAAGGTCGATTAATCCGTGAAACTAAAATCACAGAAAAAGGCGAACGTGTTGCTATCTTAAACTTCGGCACCTTTTTATCGAACAGTGTAGAAGCAGCAGAAAAACTAGACGCAACGGTTGCCGATATGCGCTTTGCTAAACCGTTAGATGAAACCTTACTTTGTGAGTTAGTCACAAGCCATGATGTATTAGTGACCATCGAAGAAAATGCAATTTCAGGTGGTGCCGGCTCAGGCGTTATTGAGTTCCTAATGAAAAACCGTCTAATCAAACCAGTACTTCAACTTGGCTTACCTGACCAATTTATTGCTCAAGGAACACAAGAAGAAATGCATGCTGAGTTAATGTTAGATGCAACAGGTATTGAAAAACAAATCCGAGATTATCTGGATTTATAATTCATATCATTTCATAAAAAAATGCCACAACGTTGTGGCATTTTTTATCACTGTAATAAGTACGATTATCTAATTTAATTTCGGTGCATCAAAATCATTCGGTTCATCACTATAAATACATACATTCCACTTATCGACCAACCCATCTTCAGCAATGCATTGCTGCTCAAAAAATTGTTTAATTTCTTCACGTTGGCAATGAGCCTCAAATACATCGTTATTAGCCCAAATCTCATTGAATGCAATAGGATAGCTTTCTCCTTCAGCAAATGGACTCTGTAACTGACGAGTCACTGTATATTGCTGACAACCATCTTCTCGCATAGTGTTAGGCTCTAACGCTTGCAGCACACGAAATAGTTCATTCAATTTACCTTCTTTTGGTAAAAATTGAGCAATGCAATAGACTTTCTTAGACATGGTAATTTCCCTATATTATGGTTGAATAGTAACAATGCGTTGAAAATAAGATTATCATGGTTTTGTATATATATTACTGGTGAGCCCAATGAAATCAGACGTAGATAAAATGTTGAATAAACATCAAGACTTAACTCATAGTACGGATATGAAAGTAACCTCTCACACTCAACGTGAAGTTGGGGATTGGGTGCTGCATACCGTTATGATTGAAAACTGCAATACTCCGTTTAAATTTAAACGAAGCCAAGCCTACAAATCACTTAAAGGCGCGAACGTAAACATGACTTACTATCCTAGTACTGAGTCTCTTGCCGGTTTTGAACTTGAAATAATGAAAGTTGTTCGAATTAAACGCAGTTAATTTTTCCGTTTTAGCTCTGCTTTATAAAAAACCAAAGCATCTAAAATCGATTTTTCTTTAATTGGCTTAGTTATAATGTAATCCGCACCTGCAGATAAGAATTCGTTTGTCGCGTCTTCTAAAACATCTGCAGTATAAGCATAAATTGGCAGACTCAAATTAAGTATTTTTCTTATGTATCTTGTGGCTTCTATCCCACTCATTTCTGGCATTTGATTATCCATCAAAACCAAATCAAATGAGTGTTCTTTAATCATTTGAATCCCTTCAGCCGCAGAAGTTACCCACGTTACATCTAAGCTGTATTTTTGACAGTATGCTTTTGCGATATACGCATTAGATTTATTATCTTCTACCAATAATACTTTCAAATTTGTTGGCAATAAATATTCATTATGACTTGAAGCGGCTAAAGGCAGTTCTTTTTTATACTCGATCACTTCAACAGGAAGCCTAATCGTAAATGACGTCCCTAAACCCGGTGAGCTAACAACCGTAATCGACCCATTAAGCAAATGCAATAATTGCTTAACGATCGCCAAACCGAGACCACTGCCACCAAATTTTCTTGTTCCAGTCGATTCCACTTGTATAAATGGGTCAAACACCGATGCTTGGTTTTCAATATCAATACCAACCCCGGTATCCTCAACATCAAAACATAAAAATATTTGTCCATTTTTTGATTCAAGATTTAAGCTAAGGGTGACCTGTCCAATCTCAGTAAACTTCACGCCATTACTCAATAAATTAAATAGGATTTGAGTTAATCGAACTTTATCTGTATATAAAATAACATTATTATCAATGTTATTATTTAGATTGAACGTAATATTTTTTTCCATACAAAGTGGCGTATATATCGCATTAATCGTATCGAGTACATCATCAAGAACAAACTCTTCAAAATTAATATTTAACTTATCTTGCTCTATCTGAGAGAAATCTAAAATATCGTTTAATACCGCTAATAAATGCTCTCCCCCTTGATGAATGATTTGAATTTGTTTTTTCTGCTCTAAAGGAAGTTGCGCTTGTTTTAATAAACCAGAGATCCCTAGAATACCATTCAGTGGCGTGCGGATTTCATGGCTCATTCTTGCAAGAAAATCAGATTTTACTAGCGTTAATTTTTCAGCGGCTGCTTGTGCTTTATGACTCTCTTCTTTTGCCTCAATAAGCTCAATAAAGATACCTTCAAGCTTTGCGCCTATTTGATCAAATTCAAGAATCCCACTGCCAAGATAATGCTTATTCCCATTCTTTTTCGATACACTTTTTGCATAAGAAAGAAGCGCGTTTAATGCTAATAAAATTCGGTGTTCAAATAGGCCACGGACTAATACCGCAATAGCAATCAATACAAAAAAGGAAAGAACAACACTGTAAATAAAACGCTGTTCAAGTAAAGTCACATTCTCTTTATTTTTTAACGATACGATCGATAAAGAACCATTTAATGATTTTATTTTTAGCGGGGTATAATTTAATATTTTTCCAGAAAAGGTATCTACACCATTTCCGATACACTTTTCGACCTCTGCGTATCTAGGGGTACTTTTCTTTATCGTTGACGATATTAATTTTTTATTATTAACGATAAATATTTCTTGGCTACGACTCACTCTCTTTAAACTATGAACAAACGAAATATTATTATTTAATATTGCGGCATTGTATAAATAACTTCTAACTTCTCCAGTAAAAGAACTAACAACAGGTGTTCGCCTAATCAAAAGATGCGTTATTTTTTCATCTGTAGTAACCGTTAAGTAATACCACGTATTAATATAAATGTTTTTATCTATAATATATTTTAAATTTTCAGAGTTCATACCAAGAAACAAATGATTATCATCGCTCCAAAAAACATGATTATTTGCTTCAAGAAAACGAAAGTCAGGTGAGTTTGAGGGTTCTTTAGCTTCTATATCTGAAAAATATTGTTCTAAATTTAAAATTCGACCATTACCATAATGATCTGTTAGTCCGAGGCTGCCCGCATCGGTATCTTGTCTAATTTGTAAAATAGCTAAACGATGATTAAAATAATTTTCTAATAGTGCCGATGTTTGTTCTAAATTCCGTTTAACTTCTTCATTAATGGTATTCACGCTTAATTGATAAGTATGAATAGTAATGCCTACGGTCAAAATAGAAAATATAATAAAAATAGCACGAAATATTAAATCGGCTAACGACGCTTTTTTCAGTACTTTTCTTTTATCATTCATGCGATCAATCAATTCCTGAGTAACGGAATGCGCATTCTTTAAATTGACGTAACTCTTCTTCTGTCGTTTCTGATGTTACCATTTCAAAATCGCCAGAAAATACAGTCGGTACTTCCTTTCCCTCTAAATCCAGCTTTATCGCTTCAGCCATTGCCACTCCGGTATCGTCATTCATACGCATAACGGTTGCATCTAACCTTCCATCTTCAATCGCCTCTAGCTCTAAAGAGCCTCCTCCCCATCCATTAACAAGGGGATTCAAAGTCGGCATCTCCCCTAACGCTTCAATTGAACCAAGAGCGATATCTGTTGATGATGCATAAATAAAATCAACATCACTGTTATTTTTCATGATATTTTGAGTCGCTTTATAGGCACTCTCTGCCGTCGCTTCCGTATAATATGACGACGTTAATGTATATTTATTATTATCCATTGATTGTACAAAAACATCGCCTCTTGCCGTACTTAAATAACCATACGAATAATAAAGCATTCCGTATTTAGCACCATCAGGAAATCGATTTTTAAAGTAATCAGCAATTAACCTCGTACCAATAATATGGTCAAATCCAACAATGGTTGACTATCAGCCCATGCTTTTACTGGTGTCGTTATATTTTGAAGTATTATTTTAATATCGGGGCTTTGAATTACATGCTCCACAAACTTACGATGTCGACTTGTATTTAATGTAAAAATTAAATAATCAGATTTATTATTTATGGCTTCATATAATGATCGACTCTGTTCTTTAAAATCAACATTGAGGCGTGTCGATACTTGTATTAATTCATAATTAATACCTAAAGATTTTAATCGAGATTCAAATGCGACAATATTTCGAGTCCAATAATCAGATGACTGCTCACCTGGATAAATAAAGGAAATTTTAATTGGTCTTTCTTGTTTAATCGTCAATGGAATAGGTTCATTATTAACCATGACTCTTAACTCATTTGTAAGCACTTTTTCTTTTGGGTGCTCTGCTAAATACTCATCATATCCCCAATAACCAATAACCAACAAGCACTGGGTCAGCGTGAGCAAAACTCACGCTACTTAAACAATAAAAAGTAACAACAAATAGAGATCTTAACGTTAAACAAGTTTTACTCATTTACAACCAACCAGAATATTTACCAATTAACCACAAGCTAATTAGAGCCATAAATCCAGCGACAATATCATCAATCATAATACCAACGCCGCCATGAACTTTACTATCTAGCCATCCAATTGGCCAAGGTTTTACCATGTCGAAAAATCGAAATAATATAAACCCTGTAAGTAACCATTTCCAATCTGTTACTGATAAATTTAAATAAGGCACAATGCTCATAGTGATCCAAAGACCAACAAACTCGTCCCACACAATAGATCCGTGATCATGTACTTTCATATCTGAAGACGTAATATCACAAATCTTAATACCAATAAGAGCAGAAAAAATCACTGCAATTACAAAAAGGTAAAAGGGAAGCTGAGCCAATAATAAATAAAATGGTATCGCAGCAAGGGTGCCCATCGTTCCCGGAATAATAGGAGCCAAACCACTGCCAAAGCCTGTCGCTAATAAATGCCACGGATTTTTTAAACTAATAAGTGCTAATGGATTTGTCATGCTTAACTCCTGAAATGATCGTAACCGTATAGACTCCAATCTAATTGCTTGCCTTCTTTCACTAATTGTACGCCACTCTGTAAATTAGTAAATGGACCCTGTGTTATTTCACCAATTATACTAACGTTTTGATTTAAAAGAGTCGTTATTTTTTTTATTGCTTCGCGATTCTCTCTTGGTGCAGTAAAGCAAAGTTCATATTCTTCTCCACTTATTAATGCCATTTTTTGACACTTCTCATCATCACCATGATGATAAGATTTTAGCTCATTAGAGATAGGCAAAAGAGTGACTTCTAATAATGCATTCACGTTTGATTGTTTCAGTATATGGCCTAAATCAGAAATTACACCATCAGAAATATCCAGTGCCGAATGGCATAAATGACGTATTTCTTGCGCTAATTCGATTCGTGGTGATGAATAATAATGTCGATGTTCAAGCTCTTTTGCTAAGGGTAATTCAATATCATTTGTCTGTTCAAGGATAACCTCAAGACCTGCAGCGCTATCACCTAATGTTCCTGTCACATAAATATCATCACCGCAGAGTGCACCTTTACGAGTCATCGCTTCCCCCTTTGGAACAATACCTTGAACTGTAATTGTAATACTTAATGGCCCTTTTGTTGTATCTCCACCGATAAGTTGCACGTTATGCAATTTCGCTAAACAAAAAAAACCTTCACAGAACCCTTTAAGCCATTCTTCATTTGGCTCTGGTAATGTTAATGCCAAAGACACCCATGTAGGTTTTGCTCCCATCGCAGCTAAGTCACTTAAATTTGAAGCAAGCGCTTTGTAACCAACATTGACAGGGTCAGCAGTTAAAAGAAAATGAGTTCCTGCAGCTAAAGTATCTGTCGTAATGGCTACATGGTGATTTTCTGGTACTGACACTAAAGCGCAATCATCTCCAATACCAAGTTCTACGTCTTTTCTTGATAAGTTCCCTTCAACAAAGAACCGTTCAATTAAATTAAATTCACTGGTCATATTATTAAGTATTCTTATCTTGTATTTAAGATATAAAAAAGGCCAGCAATTAGCTGACCTTTAGTATTAATTAGTATGCTAATTCCAACTTACTTTTTACGTAATGTTGGAGCCGCTTTATCTAATACACCATTTACAAATTTGTGGCTATCTTCTGCTGCGAACACTTTTGCAAGTTCAATCGCTTCATTGATAACTACTTTGTAAGGTACATCGTCACGATTCATCATTTCATAGATAGACATACGTAATAACGCAAGTTCCATCTGATCAAGATCCTGAAGTGGACGAGATAAGTATGGACGCATTTTACCGTCTAACTTAATGTGGTTAAGAGCAACACCTGAGAAAAGATCGCGGAAGTACGCTACATCTGTCTCTGGAGCTTGTAGTTTAGGCTCTTTTGCATGATGCTCTTCTTCATCATACTTATCTGCAGTTAAAAACTGTTCTTCAATAGCAGCAACATTTTCTTTGCTTATTTGCCATGAATAAATTGCTTGAAGCGCAAATTGACGTGCATTACGACGTGCGGCTGGTTTCACACTAACTCCCATTAGGATTCTATTTGAGACAGAACATTAATCATTTCGAGTGCGCTTAGTGCAGCCTCCGCCCCTTTATTACCAGCCTTGGTACCGGCGCGCTCGATTGCTTGATCGATTGTATCAACAGTCAAAACACCAAATGCCACTGGAATGCTATATTCCAAAGATACTTGTGCTAGACCCTTATTGCATTCACTACATACGTATTCAAAATGTGGTGTACCACCACGGATAACAGAACCCAATGAAACAATTGCATCATATTTTGCTGTTTTAGCTACTCGTTGAGCAACTAATGGTAATTCTACGGCGCCAGGGCAGCGAACAACAGTGATGTTTTCTTCAGATACTTGACCAAAACGCTTTAGAGTATCGATAGCGCCTGAAAGTAGACTTTCATTAATAAAGCTATTAAAGCGAGAAATGACAATTGCAATTTTCGCATTAGGAGCAGCAACGCCGCCTTCAATTACGTTCATAAGCCTTCCTGTATCTATATTATTCCAATTAAACTGGGTAACTATTTTCAACTACATATCATAGTGAGAATCGGCGAATTCTATCACAGCTTTGTGACAAATATCTAATTATTTGGGCTCTATTTACACAATAGAGCCCATCAATACACTTATTTTGAGACGTATTCTACTACATTCAGACCAAAGCCTGACAATGAATGATAGCGCTTTGAAGAAGATGACAGCAGACGCATGTCTGAGATACCCATATCCGCTAAGATTTGTGAGCCTACACCAACGCGACGCGACGTACCTTGCTTCTTCGCCATTGTAGGCGACTCACCATTATCCTGACGCTCTAATGCTTTGATTTTATGAACAATGCTGTCCGTTGATTCTTCATTACCAAGAATAATAAGTACACCACCTTCGGCCGCTATACGTTGCATTGCCATTGGTAATGTCCAGCTACGTTCTGCACAACGATCTGAATAAAGAATATCAGTGAAGGTGTCTTGAAGGTGAACTCGTACTAATGGCGCAATGCCTGATGTATTTTCTTTTTTCATTGCATAATGAAGCTGATTATCAATCGTGTCACGGTACGTCACTAGATCAAAATCACCAAACTCTGTTGGTAATTTACACTCAGCAACACGTTCAATCGTTGTTTCGTTATTATTACGGTATTCAATTAAGTCAGCAATCGTACCCAATTTAACATCGTGTTTTTCAGCAAAAATTTCCAAGTCAGGACGACGAGCCATAGAGCCATCATCATTTAGGATTTCAACGATAACACCTGCAGGTTCAAAACCGGCTAAACGAGCTAAATCACAACCCGCTTCAGTGTGTCCAGCACGAGTTAACACACCGCCTTCTTGTGCAGCAAGAGGGAAAATGTGGCCTGGCTGAACAAGATCAGCAGCAACGGCATTTTTAGCAACTGCAGCTTCAACAGTACGAGAACGGTCTGCTGCTGAAATACCCGTAGTCACCCCTTCAGCGGCTTCAATAGAAACCGTAAAGTTAGTTGTAAATTGTGCGTTATTGTCTTGCACCATTGGTGGCAGACCTAACTTTTCACAGCGATCTTTTGTCATTGTTAAACAAATTAAACCACGGCCATGTGTTGCCATGAAATTGATTGCTTCTGGTGTAATTTTTTCTGCTGCAATGATTAAATCGCCTTCATTTTCACGATCTTCATCATCCATCAGAATAACCATCTTACCTAAGCGAATATCTTCAATAATGTCTTTTGCTGAGCTAATTGCCATGTGAAATACCTTTAATATATTAGTTAGGTTAAATGGTTAATTTAAAAAACCTGATTTTGCCAAAAGATCCATCGTAACAGAAGACTGAGGTTGCTCTTCTTTCTGTCCGATCACAAGTTTTTCTAAATATCGTGCAATTAAGTCCACTTCTAGATTCACTTTTTTTCCAACAGTGAATGTATCCATCGTTGTTTCCGATGCAGTGTGGGGCACAATAGTAAGTTTAAATGCATTTTTACGTAAATCATTCACGGTCAAACTGATGCCATCGATCGTTATTGAGCCTTTTTCTACCACATATTTAGCTAAATCCTGAGGTAATTGGATCCAAAACTCGACCGCTCTGCCTGTTTGGTGACGTTCAATTATTTCCCCTACCGCATCAACATGGCCAGAGACAATGTGTCCACCAAAACGAGTTGTCGGCAACATCGCTTTTTCAAGATTGACTTTATCGCCTGCTTTATAATGGACAAAACCAGTACGCTTTAATGTCTCTAAAGACAAATCAGCGGTATAACTATTTTTTGTCATCGCTACGACGGTTAGACAAACGCCATTAGTCGCAATACTGTCGCCTAATTTCACATCGCCCATGTCTAATTTGCCAACATTAACTGTGACACTAACATCTTCACCTTTAGGCGTGATGGCTTGAAGTGTACCGATTGATTCAATAATTCCTGTAAACATACGTTACCTTACTATTGTTGCTGTAATTCGAATATCTTTGCCGACCATTCGAATATCACTAATGTCTAAATTAATTGCTTCAGACATCGCTTCTAATCCGATGAGGTTCACTATACTTCGGCCATCTGCACCCATTAACTTTGGCGCTAAATAGATAATAAGTTCATCGACCAGACCTTCGCAAATCATACTTGCAGCAAGTGTTGCACCAGCTTCAACCCAAAGATGGTTTACATTATGTTCTTGGGCTATTTTTTGTATTACATCAGACAATACTAATTGTTTATTATTATCAAGATCACAATACAAGTGGCTTTCTGGATGGCTAAGAGGATGTGAAGGTTGGTGAGAAACGGTAACCACGTTCCCAGTAGTGTTAAACAGAGCAAGTTCAGAAGTAAGTTGATGTTGACGATCTAAAATGACACGTAATGGCTGCCTTACCTCTGCTTCTAAATACGATTCTTGAATTGAATTAGGTAAATCACTCCAACGAACATTAAGGGAGGCATTATCCTCAATGACCGTTTTTGCCGTCGATAGAATCACTCCGGCTTGTGCACGATAACGCTGTACATCTTGTCGTGCTTCTTTTGATGTGATCCATTGACTTACACCATTTTTCAGCGCTGTTTTACCATCTAAGCTGGCCGCCATTTTTAATTGAACAAACGGTTTACCCGTTTCCATTCGAGTTAAAAATGAAGGATTCAGTGCACGAGACTCCGTTTCTAATAAGCCCGACGCTGTCTCTATTCCTGCGGCTTCTAGCATCGCTAAACCTCGACCCGCTACTTGTGGGTTTGGATCAACCATGGCACAAATAACTTTTACTACGCCTGCTTTTATTAGCCCCTCAGCACAAGGTGGGGTTCGACCATAATGAGAACACGGTTCTAAAGTAACGTAAGCCGTTGCCCCCTTCGCATTCTCACTTGCTTGGCGTAAAGCATGAACTTCAGCATGAGGCTCACCCGCTTTAAGGTGTGCCCCTTCACCAACAATAAGACCATTTTTAACGAGTACGCAGCCCACATTTGGATTCGGTGCCGTCGTATAAATACCACGTTTAGCTAATTGAATAGCGCGCTGCATCATCAAGTGATCTTGAGGAGTAAATTTCATTTTATTTCTCTAGTTTTGCAATTTCTTCGCCGAACTCTTTAATGTCTTCAAAGCTACGATATACGGATGCAAATCGAATATACGCCACTTTATCGAGTTCCTTTAGTTGATCCATAACGAAATTGCCGATCATCTCCGAAGGTACTTCACGTTCACCAGTAGCTCTTAGCTTTGATTTAATTGTATTCAAAGCAAGCTCAACTAAATCAGCACTTACGGGACGTTTTTCTAATGAACGATACAAACCACCCGATAATTTATCTTCATCAAACGGTTCACGATTGCCATTAGACTTAATCACTTTAGGCATAACAAGTTCAGCGGATTCAAACGTAGTAAATCGTTCACTGCACGCCAAACATTGGCGACGACGACGAACTTGATGACCATCAGAAACCAATCGAGAATCGATAACTTTTGTGTCTGTAGCACTACAAAATGGACAATGCATTCTTGCCTCCTATTATTTTTTGTTTAGTGTACAAGAAAAGCGGATCGGTGCCTATCACCGAGACTAAGAAGACGTAACTAATACAAAGTTTTTACTTATTCTTTACTAAAGGTTTCCAACTTGTTGCCGATATGTCGGCATACCCATAATAATTAAAAGGTTACTCGATGAAGTTATCTATTCTAAAAAGTATAAAAACTCGCTTATTGCTCATATCACTCTTACCAACCCTAATCATTACTCTATTTTTAACTCAGCTACTCATTCAAGAAAATCAAAAAGTTCATGACGCTAATTACTCATTAGAAGCCGTTTCTTTATTTAACTTACTGGATAATGTCGCCCATAACTTTGCCGTTGAACGAGGAATAACCGCAGGTTATCTCGCCTCCCAAGGGAAATCAGGTAATAGTAAGCTCATTGAACAAAGAAAAAAATCAGACACAGCTGAACAGGCATTACGTAACTTTACTCCTAATTTTTTAGAAAAAACGATTGTGTCATCTTTACTCTTTGAGGTAACCCAGCAATTAAATAATAAAAATAGCATTCGCTCTCAAGTCGATAACTTTTCAATTACACACTCTCCATTTGTTTATTATTCAACGCTTAATCAACTCTCTCTAGACTCTATCTCTATTATTGTATCAAAAATAAATTCTCCTATATTACGCAGCGAAATGCAGGGGTTATCCGCATTATTACAAGTCAAAGAAGAAGCAGGAAAAGTGAGAGGGGCTTTAAATGGTGCATTTGCAGGTAAGACATCAAGCCTTGATAAATATGCTGACATTAGCAGTTACCTTTCAACTGAATATTTTTCTATTCGCCAAGCTAAATCGATTCTTTCTGCTGATTTTGTTCAACAGTTAAACAACGCGATGTCTTCTAATACTTGGAAAAAAGTGACGGATACGCAGTCTATTTATCTGTCTCAAAAAAATACATTGGCAACATTACAAGGACCAAGCGCAAATGTTTGGTTTCCAATGGCCACTCAACGTATTGGCCTCATAAAAACGATCACCGATAATCTATCAAAAAGTCTTAATATCGCTGCAACAAAAGAAATGTCACAATCAGCATTCATTCGAAACGGCTACATAGCGGTTGCTCTGTGCCTCATATTACCTATTATTTTCATTAGTTTTTTTACCGCGAAATCGATCAATAGCCGAATGACTTCGTTTAGCCTTCGTATTAATGAAATATCTGCCAGTAAAAATTTAACACTCACATTGGAAAACAACAATGAGAATAAGTTCGATGCTATCGCAAGAGATATTAATTCATTACTTGAAAATATAGCACTCCCGCTACGTTCAGCGCATAACGTCGCCTCTCAAACACAAAATGAACTAAACTTACTAAGTGAACACTTGAAACAAGCGACGCAATCAAGTCAAACAACGCTGACTCATTGTGACAGTATCGCGACAGCTATGACTGAAATGGCACAAACAAGCTCTGAAATTGCAGGGGTTACCAACAGCGCTCATGAAACAACAACACAAGCAACCGCGAACGCAACAGAATGTAAAAACCAAACTCTAGCCACAACAGAGACGGTTAACGAACTGCATAGCAGTATTATTAATACTCACCAACACGTTGAACATTTAGAAAAACAGACACTCAATGTGTCTGAAATATTAGATACGATTACAGCGGTCTCTGACCAAACCAATTTACTGGCCCTTAATGCGGCAATTGAAGCGGCCCGTGCCGGAGAACAAGGACGAGGATTTGCGGTTGTTGCGGATGAAGTAAGAAAACTCGCTCAACGTAGCCAAGAAGCCACTCATGACATTCGTCAACTACTTGATGGCATTGGGGTTAATGCAAAACAATCCTTTTTATTAATGGAAGAAAGTAAGTTATTGAGTGAAACAACTCAGGACAGTGTCACGGATTCCGCTCAATACATAGAGTCACTTAGTCATTCGGTTTCTGAAATAGATAACTTTAACACCAGTATTTCAGCGGCAACATTAGAGCAATCAGAAACAGCAAATGCGGTTAATACTGATATTGATGAGTTGGCCTCTCTGGCAAACAGTACGAACGAATTAATTCATCATCTTGAACATGAAATGAAGCAACTTGAAACGAAAATGAGTGAATTAACCACTCAAATTAATACCATAACCGTCTAAAAATCATGGTACGAATTCTCGTTTTATAAGTTAGAAACTCGCATTCATTTTATTAACAAGATATATTGAAGGCATAATTTTGCTTAAGGAATAGTCAACATGAAAAAAATCAGTCTAGCGTGTGCTTTCGCACTTGTTTTAGCCGGTTGTAGCAGCGCACCAAAACAACAAGACAATTACCAAGATGCGTCTTTTGAGCTATGTAATACAGAAGTAAAAGTCTATTCAGTAAGTGATGATGGTCGCGTTCGTATCATCTGTAGCGATGGTTCTAAATTCCAACTGAACACAGAAAAAACATTAGATGTCATGAGAGATATCAATGTTGACTATTGTACAGGTGAAGGTCTAGGCAAATTTAATGAAACAAGCCGTTACTATACTTTCCAATGTAAGTCTGGCGCGTTGATTAATATTAATAAGTAATTTTCAGCTTAGATAACAGATAGTAAAAAGCCCTCAAACGATAATCGTTCGGGGGCTTTTTTAATCACACGATTGGCTAACTATTAATTAGGCAAAGCATTAATCGTTAACGGATCTATCTCAGGTTTTTCTAAACGTAATCTCGTTAATGCATTTAATCCTGCATCACTGATCCCGCCAGAATATACTTTAGTTCCATCAGCATTCGTTACTGAAGTTTCACCCACATTCCATGTCATGAAAAAATCTCTTAAATCATAACCTGATACGTAAGAGCTGCATACCATCATTAAATCACCCGCGTTTAGTCCACTATCACGAGAACTACAATAATTTACGCCATTATCACCTTGTTGATCGCCTCGAGCTTTTCTGTGCATTAATTTAACCATATTCCAACCTTGATCTTGATTGTAAATCGTCGGTTTAACATCACCATCAACATACCAGTCATCAATTTTAAAATGGCTTTCTGCCCAAATTTTCAACTGACCAAACATAACTAAACGAAGTCCAGCATCGCCTTGACTCCATGCGTGACCATCATTAGAACTTAACCAAATAGGCGCTTTTTGAATACTCGTTCTAATTCGATCCATTTCAGGCTTATCATTACGACCGTCTAATTCTTGCATATATAACGCTAGAATATTATTCGTCACTTCAGTACTGCCAGGAACAGAAAATGGTGCAGAAGCTAGATTATGACCAACTTCATGCCATACCAACCAATCATCAATTGCATTCGTTGGTGGCTTCGTTGCGTCTACGTTAAATGAACTGCTCATTACAGGATAACCTGAGTGCGCTGCACCAATAGAAATTTGCACATCATTAACAAAACGATGGCGGAACTCTTTTAATGCAGGGTAAGTAAAGCGACGATGTTGGCCACCTTCACTCACTTCATCACGCCCATAAAAATCACTTGCTGCATTAGCAAAGCGGTTCATATTATAACTAACCTGAATTCTGGATAAGGCTGAACTAATTGCCCACCTAACGATCAGATCTTTCGACCAAGAATTATTTGAACGTATTTTAAAAGGTGGGCAAGATGAATAAATTAGTTGATATATTTTGTGATGTCGATGATTTTTGTTATCAATTCTTATCTCAATGGGAAAAATACCTTGTTGAGGCTAGTGAGAGAAAAAGAAAACGTCAGTCAGTAATGTCTACTAGTGAATGTATGACTATTGTCATCGCTTTTCATCAATCAAATCATAGAGATTTCAAGAACTTCTATATCGGGTTAGTTCATCAATATTGGAAAGGATACTTTCCAAATTTACTTAGCTACACTCGATTTGTGAGCAAAATGCCTAGCCTAATCGCCCCAATGTGTGCCTATTTTCAATCTATCAAAGGTAAGCCGACTGGCATTGCTTTTGTTGACTCCACGAGTCTTAAAGTATGCCATAACATTCGAATTCCTCGCCATAAAGTCTTTGATGGTGTTGCGAAAAGAGGAAAAGGTACCATGGGATGGTTTTTCGGCTTCAAACTTCATTTATTGATTAACCATCTTGGAGAAATTATTTCGCTGAAAATCACAGCTGGCAATGTAAATGATAGGACTCCTGTACCTGATTTATGCAAAGAACTCTCGGGGAAATTGTACGCTGATAAAGGGTACATAGGTAAAAAGTTGAGTGAGAGCTTAAAGAACTCTGATGTCGATTTAGTGACTACCTCGCGAAAAAACATGAAAGCAAAAGAGATAAGTGCTTTTGATAAGGCTATGTTATCAAAGAGATACATTATCGAAACGATAAATGACCAATTGAAGAATATCTCTCAAATTGAACATAGCCGTCATCGTAGCGTGACTGGTTTCATGCTAAATGTAATTTCAGGCGTTGTGGCTTATTGTTTAAAAAAACAAAAGCCACGAATTAAGCTATCAGAATGTGAATTTGAACTAATCCTCGCTTAAAGCATGTTTTATCCAGAATTCAGGTTATTTAGATTGGGCAGTTGAAGCGTTTAAGATCTCAGCAGCCAGTGCAAAATCAGAAACACAAATTCATACCCACATGTGTTACAGCGAATTTAATGAGATTATTGAATCGGTGGCGGCACTTGATGCGGATGTGATAACGATTGAAACGTCTCGTTCAAACATGGAATTATTAAAAGCGTTTGAAGATTTTAATTATCCAAACGAAATTGGACCGGGTGTTTATGATATTCACTCACCCAATATTCCAAGTGAAGAATGGATTATCGGTTTAATTGAGACAGCAGCAGCGAAAGTTCCTGTAGAGCGTTTATGGGTGAACCCAGATTGTGGCCTTAAAACTCGAAACTGGAAAGAGACAGAAGCTGCGCTTGAAAACATGGTAAAAGCCGCAAAAGCATTACGTAAGAAATGGCAAGTTAACGCGGCTTAAATATCGTGTATTAAATAGAAAAAGCGAAGCTATATTAGCTTCGCTTTTTTATTGTTTAAATAGTTATGATTATCGAGTTGCGATCCAAAGACCATGAATCACTCCTGGTATCCAGAAAAAGACAGTTAGAATGATATTGATCAATAGATCTTTACCTACGCCTTTAGCAAAGAAAACACCGACAGGAGGAAGTAAAACACACAGAATAATTAATACGAGCTTGTTCATGATATCCCTAATTAAGTTTGTTAAATAAATGCATATAGTTTGTATGCTGTCTTTTTGTTAAGCGATATATCAAGGGTTATGTGATTTTTCGAAGTAACATCAGTTCATCTTTATTGATATTTATATAAAATAACCAAATGACGCCGTACATTTTGTTAAATCTAATGATTAGCTATTTATATTAAATATAGATGCTATAAAATACCTCGCAACTAATAAGCTCTTAAAGTTGTTTTAGGTCTCTTCTTGTCAATTTGATAGCACAATTAGTGTCGCAAATTAATATTCTTCAGTTTGATGGTCTTGATGAGTATGATTTTTATGAGACAAATGCACTGTTTGTATTAAATTGTTACATAGAAAAAGAACAAGGTAGCTTAGCTTATATTGATTATTTTAATAGTATATATAGAGTAATAACTCTGAACTTAACTAAAAAATCAATAACTTAGTAATGTTTTGTAACCGTATGTCAGATTTCTATCAGTCTACTTCCTTGTGAGTATTCATCGTTGATATAGGATGGTATAGTCTGACTCCATATCTTTCTCATATTAAAAGTAGAGTGAATGTCTAATTCTTTGTTATTCCATAAAACCTATGAACATGAATCAAGCTCAAAGTGGGTTGTATTTGTTCATGGAGCAGGTGGAAGTTCCACTACATGGTTCAAACAAATCGCTGCTTTTAGAAAGAATTTTAATATTTTGCTTATTGATTTACGTGGCCACGGTCGCTCAAGTCACTTCTCACAATTAAAAGAATTCATTAATAAACAGTATTCTTTTAAGGTCGTAAGCCAAGATATTATCGATGTCCTTGATCACCTTAATATTAAATCAGCACATTTTGTTGGTATGTCTCTTGGCACCATCATTATTCGTAACCTAGCGGAACTGGCACAAGACAGAGTCAGTTCGATGGTATTAGCCGGTGCAATTACGCGTTTTAATTTCCGCTCTCAGTTTTTGATTAAAATGGGCGATATTACTAAAAATATCATGCCTTATATGTGGCTGTATAAATTGTTTGCTTATGTTGTCATGCCACAAAAAAGCCAAAAAGAATCGCGTCATATTTTCACCAGAGAAGCTAAGAAATTATGCCAGAAAGAGTTTAAACGTTGGTTTAAATTAGCTGCGGATGTGAATCCATTAATGCGCTGTTTTAAAGATAAAGAATTACCAATCCCCACGTTGTATGTCATGGGTGAAAATGACTACATGTTCATGAAACCAGTACAAGAAATGGTTGCGGTACATGAACACAGTCATTTATTGCAAATTCCAGAATGTGGTCACGTATGTAATATCGACAGGCCGAGAGAATTTAATAAACACGCGATAGAGTTTATTACTGCACAATAATTGAATTCAAATTAAGAACAAATAAAAACGGAGATCATGATGATCTCCGTTTTTTTGTATTTACGACATTATTTAAAGAATAACGGTCTTATTACCATAAACAAATACATGGTCATTCAGAACTTTTGTTAAGGCTTTACTTAATACTGATTTCTCAACGTCACGTCCTGCCATTGCCATATCTTCTGCACTGAAGTTATGATCAATAGGGATAACATCTTGTTTGATGATTGGACCTTCATCTAAATTATTGGTGACAAAGTGTGCTGTGGCACCAATGATTTTCACACCACGATCATAAGCTTGCTGATACGGTTTTGCACCAATGAATGCAGGTAAGAAACTGTGATGGATATTGATGATTCTTTTTGGAAATTGCTCAACAAATTCAGGGGTAAGTACACGCATGTATTTTGCTAAAACGACGTATTCAGGATCGTATGAATGAATAATGCTTAGCATTTTGTCTTCATGCTCGCCACGTGACAAGCCTTCATGAGATACATAATGAAAAGGAATATCAAACTTCTCAATCAAGGCACCTAATGTATCGTGGTTGCCAATAACCGCCGAGATCTCGATGTTCATCGCACCAGAATAGGCTTTGATTAGAATATCGCCAATACAATGAGCTTCTTTAGTGACAAGAATAACGACTTTCTTTTTTGGTTCTAATACTAACTTTCGTTGGCTGCCTGGCGGCAATGCTTGATCAATATCGAGTAAGAAGGTTTCATCATTAAAGATCCCTTCAAGTTCCGTTCTCATGAAAAATTGACCCGTAACGTTGTCTACGTATTCATTATTGTGAACAATGTTCAGTTGATGTTTGTAACAAATGTTGGTTATTTTGGCGATTAGCCCACGAGAATCAGGGCAATCCGTTAATAATATTTTCTTTTCCATTATATCTCTCGTGCTCACAAAGTGTGTCTATAAATTTGGACTGTCTATGGTTGTACCGACAAAAGAAGAGAACGTAAAGTGTTTTTCGCCCTGAAAAATCAAAAAATATAAATAAGATACCGATCATAATGCATTGTAATTAAGGAACTGCGCGATGGTTAAGATGCTGGCGAATAAACATTATAAAGTCGGTGGAGCATCAATTATGTAAAACGCCATAATGTCATGTTGATGAGAGTAAATTACTTGGTTTGTTAGAAATAATATTTATTGGGGTTATGAAGACAAAGTACTGAGTCCGCTAATTCAACGTTTATGACCAACTCGTTATCTGAATAAGTAAACTTAACGTTTAGTTTCTCTGTAAATCTTGGCATAATCTTAACCCTATTTTAAAATCACGATGAGTATGGGTTGATATGATTGCTAAGATTTTTTCGTCATCAGGCGCGTTAGGAAAAGCGATTCCGGGTTTCCAACCTCGTCAACCTCAATTAGATATGGCTCATGCGGTTCATGCTGCTATCAAAGATGGTACACAATTAGTGGTAGAAGCGGGTACGGGTACAGGAAAGACGTTTGCTTATCTTGTTCCTGCTCTGATTAGTGGCAAAAAGACCATTATCAGTACGGGTTCTAAAAACTTACAAGAACAGCTTTTTCATCGTGATTTACCTTTAATGACATCTTCACTGGGTTTTTATGGTCAAGTGGCTTTATTAAAAGGACGCTCAAACTACCTTTGTCCAGAGCGTTTAAACCAGCAATTAGTCGAAAGTCATACTCCTCAAGCTGATCCTGAGTTATTAACGCAACTTGTTAAGGTGCGTGCTTGGTCATCAGAAACAAAAACAGGGGATCTTGGTGATTGCACCGCGATTGCCGAAGACAGCCCGATAATTCCTTCAATTACTTCCACCAACGACAACTGTTTAGGTAAAGATTGCCCGAGCTTTGATGAGTGTTTTGTGGTTAAAGCGCGAAAGAAAGCAATGGATGCTGATGTCGTGGTGGTGAACCATCATCTATTTCTTGCTGATTTAGCGATCAAAGAAACAGGTTTTGGTGAACTGATTCCAGAAGCCGATATTTTTATTTTTGATGAAGCCCATCAATTACCGGATATTGCGAGTCAATATTTTGGGCAAAACCTATCTAGCCGCCAGTTGACCGAATTAGCAAAAGACATCGAAATTGGCTATCGCACCGAAGCAAGAGACATGCGCCAATTGCAAAAAGTAGCAGAGCGTCTAGCGGGTGCAGCAATGGACTTACGTATTGTATTAGGTGAACCCGGATTTCGAGGTAATTGGCGAGAGGCCATTAAGTCGGCGGCGGTTCAACGTGAAATTGTACGTATAAATGATGCGTTTGAGCTGGCTCATGATGTTTTGAAATTAGCATTAGGGCGTAGCCAGCTATTGGATGCCGCTTTTGATCGTTGTGCCTTATTAAAGAATCGTCTAGAGCGTGTATGTGATACCACGATTGGTGGTTATTCCTATTGGTTTGAATGTACTCCTCGTCATTTTAGTTTGAATATTACACCATTGTCTGTCGCTGATAAGTTTAAAGAACAAGTGGCAGATAAAGAAGGGGCTTGGATATTTACGTCGGCAACACTGGGCGTAAATGATGATTTTTCTCATTTTACCGAGCGCTTGGGGTTGGAACCAACAAAACAGTTTTCATTACCGAGTCCGTTTGATTATCAAACTCAAGCGTTGTTGTGTGTTCCGCGTTTTCTTCCTGAACCGAACAGTCATGGTATTGCGAATAAACTTGTGGAATTACTGCTACCAGTGATTAAACAAAATAATGGTCGGTGTTTCTTTTTGTGCACGTCACATCAAATGATGCGGGATTTGGCAGGACAGTTCAGAGAGATGTTAGATCTGCCGGTATTAATGCAAGGTGAGACGACCAAGCAAAAATTGTTGGCGGAGTTTATGGAACTTGGCAACGCGTTATTGGTTGCTACAGGGGCTTTCTGGGAAGGTATTGACGTTAGAGGTGATGCGCTAAGCTGTGTTATCATCGACAAACTTCCCTTTACTGCCCCTGATGATCCGCTCTTGAAAGCGCGCATTGAAGATTGTCAGCTAAGTGGTGGTGACGCATTTTCACAAGTACAAATACCTGATGCTGTTATAACCTTAAAGCAAGGGGTAGGACGATTAATTCGCGATACCAAAGACAAAGGGGTATTGATTATTTGTGACAATCGTTTAGTTACTAGGCCTTATGGGGCTACGTTTCTACAAAGTTTACCGCCGATACCAAGAACTCGAGATTTAAAAAATGTGTCTGAATTTTTAGCGAAAGCAGATCAACATAAAAAATTAGAGAAACAAGAAGTTATTTTAGAAAATTGAGGCACTAATGAGCGTAAAAATTTTAGCGGTAGATACCGCCACTGAAAACTGTTCTGTCGCATTAATCATTGACGGAAAAGTCCATTCTCGAAGTGCAGTGGCACCGCGTGAACACACCATTAAGATTCTTCCGTTTGTGGATGAAGTATTAAAAGAAGCGGGTGTGCGTTTGCAAGATTTAGATGCATTAGCATTTGGACAAGGTCCTGGTAGCTTTACCGGTGTTCGTATTGGTATTGGTATTGCTCAAGGTTTGGCGTTTGGTGCCGATTTACCTATGATAGGTATTTCTACATTAGAAGCAATGGCTCAAGCGGCTTACCGTATTCATGGTGCAACACAAATTGCAGGCGCAATTGATGCACGAATGAGTGAAGTCTATTTTGGCATGTATCAACGTAATGACGATGCAACGTGGTCACCACTTGTCTCTGATATGGTTTCAGTTCCGGCTGAATTAGCGGCTAAACTACCAGATCAAACGGGTGAATGGCTAACGGTAGGCACTGGTTGGGATGCTTATCCTGATGCATTAGAGACATTGCCTCTTGAGACAAAGGCGAGTGATATTCTATACCCTGAAGCTCAGGATATGGCGATACTTGCATTACAAAAATTTGAACAAGGCTTAGCGGTTCCTGTTGAGGAATCAACGCCTGTTTATGTTCGTGATACCGTGACATGGAAAAAATTACCAGGTCGTGAGTAATCTTTCTATCTCTAACAGCGAGCTTAATTAGCTCGCTGTTATTATTAATTTAAAAGGCCACTATGGTTTCTATTCAGGGTTTACCTCCTGCGCTAATACAAAAGCAGCAAGCAGTAGGAAAGAAAAATCAGGTAAAGAAAGCAGGAGGTGATAAAGCTTCTGTTTCTCAGCCATCTCAAGTGGCCAAAGCAGTAACTAATCACATTAAACACCTTGATGCATCTGCTTATGCTGATTCTCGACTTCAATATGATTTACCTGAGGGGCGAAATCGTCATGCGATGGAAGAATACATGGATATCATGTTGCAGAAACGTCGAGACGAACTTGCTCAATTAGTGGGTGTCGATCTTTATATCTAAATTAATAAGGAGAAAGTGATTATGAAACGTTCATTATTTTTATTATGTGCTTTGTTTTTAGCTGGGTGTAGTTCTTTACCGACCGAGCTAGAGTCAAACCAAGAAAATACGATTGTTACCTATACGCCATTTTCTGATGCGTCGGAATCAGGAAGCGTGGTTGCTGTTCGTTTAGGGGGAGTGATTGCTCGTATTGATAATCAAGCAGAAAAAACTCGAATTGAAGTCGTTAACCTACCGATCTCATCGGCTGGAAAACCCGATATATCAGAAGAACCGAATGGACGATTTGTTGTTTATATGGATGGTTTTGTTGATCTAATCGCTTACGCGAAGGGACGACTTATTACTGTGTTAGGAAAAACAGCATCGATTGAAAAAGGGAATGTTGGTGACTATGAATATTCATTTCCTGTGATTAATGGCAGTGCACTGCATTTATGGCAAATTCAAGAATACGTAGTAACGAATGATTTTGATATGGATTATATGCCATGTCGAGGAACGCGCTGTATGTATCAACGCAGTCATATTGATACTCGTCGTGGCAAAGTCGTTCAGGAAGTTCAATAAGCGATTATGCACGCATTTCATCAATATGACCTATCGCTTCATCACGGTTCGTTAGCGGTAATAGAGCTTGGACCTAACAATGCCGATAATGTAGTTTTATTTTTACATGGTTGGCAAGATAACGCGGCTACGTTTTTAAGTACAATGACGGCTTTTTCAGTTTCTAACCCGACCTGTCGCTTAATTGCATTTGATTGGTTTGGGCACGGATTATCTGATCATAAAGGCGTCGATCATTTTTATCATTTTTTTGATTATGTTGATGATCTTCATCAGGCGATACTGTCTTTAAAACTAGATAGCGTTATTTTGGTGGGGCATTCATTGGGCGGGTTGATTGCGAGTGCTTATAGCGCGGCTTTTCCTGAAAAAGTGGCTGCATTAATGATGATAGAAGCATTAGGCCCTTTAAGTGAAGAGGCGGAGAAAACATCCGAACGATTACGTGAAGGTGTATTAAGTCGTCAGCGTTATCGTCATAAGCCACAAAGAACATTAAAAGATAGGCAAGCAGCGTTAGCGTTGCGCTCTAAGGTAAACCAATTACCAGAAGTGTTATTAGAACCTATAATGCAAAGAGCAGTACGTTCAACCTCTGATGGGGTGCAGTGGACGACGGATGCGAAAGTAAAATGCGAATCTTTGTATCGAATGTCAGAAGCCCACGCATTGGCTCTACTGTCTGATATAACATGTCCCGTGATTGTCATTATTGGGGTTGACGGGTATGAACATTTAAAGCAAAAAGAGCATCGCTATTCTTATATTCAACACGTTGAGTCTTTTCAAATCGAGGGTGGGCATCATTGTCATTTACAACACCCGGAAAAAATATCAACGTATTTAAATGTGTTATTTAACAAAATTAATACTTAAAAAACGTTTAAATGTAAACTTTCGTCACATTCATGATGAAATTTCAGTCAAATCTATAATTGATAATAAAATAAGTTGACTATAATACTAGAGTAAATAGTCTACCCACTTAAAGTGATGCTTATCACAGCCTGAGGCTTATTGTGAGATAAACAATGAGTCTCTTATAAAGATATAGGAGAAAAGCGTGGATAAAGTTTGGCTTTCACGTTACCCAGAAGACGTACCTGCAGAAATTAACCCTGATGCATACACCTCATTAGTTGATATGTTTGAGCAATCAGTTCAAAAACATGCAGACCAACCTGCATTTATTAACATGGGTTCAGTCATGACGTTTCGTAAGTTAGAAGAGCGCAGTCGTGCCTTTGCCGCTTACTTACAAAATGATCTGAAGCTTAAAAAAGGTGACCGTGTTGCATTGATGATGCCAAATTTACTGCAATACCCAATTGCATTATTTGGTGTATTACGTGCTGGTATGATTGCGGTCAATGTTAATCCTCTTTATACCCCACGTGAATTAGAGCATCAATTAACCGATTCAGGTGCTGCTGCGATTGTTATTGTTTCAAACTTTGCCAGTACACTAGAAAAAATCGTAGATAATACGCCGGTTAAACACGTTATTTTAACGAATCTTGGTGAGCAGTTACCAAGAGCGAAAGGGACCATTGTCAATTTCGTTGTTAAATACGTGAAAAAAATGGTGCCTAAATACAGTTTGCCACATGCGACCTCTATGCGTAATGCATTACGTAAAGGTCGTAGAATGCAGTACATAAAACCATTTATTGATAGTGAAGACTTAGCTTTTCTACAATACACGGGTGGTACGACGGGCGTTGCGAAAGGTGCAATGCTAACTCACCGCAATATGGTGGCGAATGTAATGCAAGCTAAAGGTGCTTATGGGCCTGTACTAACGGAAGGGCGTGAGCTTATCGTTACGGCATTACCTCTGTATCATGTATTTGCATTAACAGTGAACTGTTTATTATTTATTGAAATGGGAGGCCGTAATTTACTAATTACGAATCCTCGTGATATTCCTGGCTTTATTAAAGAGCTACAGAAATACCCATTTACGGCCATAACCGGTGTAAATACACTGTTTAATGCGCTGGTTAATAATGAAGATTTTCATGGGTTAGATTTCAGTAACCTACGCTTATCTGTTGGTGGTGGCATGGCTGTGCAACGTGCAGTTGCAGAACAATGGCAGCAGCATACTGGTTGTTATTTACTTGAAGGCTATGGTTTGACTGAGTGTTCACCACTAGTTGCAGCTTATCCTCATAATTTAACGTCATATAATGGTTCAATTGGTTTGCCAGTTCCATCAACCGAAGTTCGTATGGTTGATGATGAAGGTAACGTTGTTGGAAATGATGAGGTTGGTGAGCTTCAAGTTCGTGGCCCTCAAGTTATGAAAGGTTATTGGAATCAACCTGAAGCCACTAAAGATATGATCACGGAAGATGGCTGGGTAAGCACTGGCGATATCGTTAAGTTTGATGAAGGCTTCCTACATATTGTTGACCGTAAAAAAGACATGATCTTGGTTTCTGGTTTTAATGTATACCCTAATGAGATTGAAGATGTTGTTGCACTGCATGGCAAAGTATTAGAAGTTGCAGCAGTAGGTAAACCTCATCCAACGTAAGCGTGCGGGGAACTACACCTTGTCTTTTACATTCCAAGGTAAAAGTGAATCGATATCTGGCGATCCAACACATAAACGATCTAGACAATACCTAATATAATCGTAAGGGATTAATCCGTTTGCCTTTGCTGTTTCTACAATGCTGTAAAGCATTGCACTTGAATCTGCACCAGCCGTTGAACCCGAAAATAACCAGTTTTTCCGGCCGATAACAAACGGTTTAACCGCTCGCTCTGCTCGATTGTTATCAATAGATAACAATCCATCATCAATATAACGAACTAATTTATCCCATTGATTTAATGTATAGCTAATCGCCTCACCTAATTTTGTTTTAGGTGATACTCGACTAACTGCGCTATCAAGCCAATCACGGAGCTCTTTAAGTAAATCGCGGGCTTCTGTCTGCCTAGCAACATACTTGGCTTCAGGGGAAGCCTCTTTTAATAACGATTCGATCCGGTATAGCTTTTGGATTTTACTCAATACCCAATCTGCACTCCCTGTTTTCCCTTTTACTTGAACACGTTGAGCCTCAATAAATCGTCGACGTGCGTGTGCCCAACAGCCAACTAACATCGCTTCAGTTTGTTCATAACCTTGGTAACCATCGGTATGTAAATACCCGTTATAACCTTTTAAAAAGTTAACTGGATGGTAGCCATGCCTGCTAGATTGATAATCATAAAGTACAATTCCAGGCAAAACACCAGAGCCTGGAGAATCATAGCCAGAGCAGTAGACCCACATATAACATTTTGCTTTTTCAACATCCAACACATTTACCGTTGTTTCATCACAATGCAGAGTGGGTTGTTCAAGCAAAATACGATGTAACTCGTTATTAAGAGGGGTAAATAGTACCGAGCATTTTATTAACCAATCCGCCATCGTTCGCCGTCCAATAATGATACCCCATTGCTGAAATAACGTTTCTTGACGATAAAGTGGAAGACTGTATTGAAATTTAGCCGTAATAATTTGAGCAAGTAAACTTGCGGTCGCATCCCTTTAGGGATTGGTGACGCTGGCATTGGGGCTTGTTTAATGTCTACTGAAGTATTGTTTTTTCACAATTTCGGCAAGCATATTTAGGACGAACATGTTGAATAACTTCCACTTTAGCTGGTACAAATTCCACTTTTCACTGATGTCTTTACCCATCGCATGCATCTCTAGACCGCAACACTTACAAGTTTTATCTTTTATGTCGTGGATAATAACAGTACGCGGTAAGTCTTCAGGTAAGCGTTGGCGTTTTGGCTTTTGACGAGTGTAGGTAATCGTTTGTGTGTCATCATTTTCAATGATGATTTCTTCTTCTGTTTCATTGAATAAATCAAATTGAGTCGAGTCAGATTCACTGCTTTTACCAAAGCGCTGATGTTGAGCCAGTCGAAATTGCTCTAGAAGACGGTTATATTTATTTTCAAGCTGAAGCACAAGTGCTTTCAGCTCGTCAATGGTATCAGGAAGTGGTTTTATTTTATCAGTCATGTAGATGACTATATAACGATAATACAGGTAATCAATCGGTTGCCTCCTATTCTTGACTGAGAATCAACTATTTAAAGGGTTGTTTGATAATGTACTGGTTGATGTCCTAAGATATCAAAACCTTGTAATAGCAGTGTCAGTTGCTGCTCTGATAATGCTAACGTATCGTTATTTATATTTCGTGGCCATTTGAAGCGGTCTTCATCTAATCGCTTGTACCATAAAGCGAATCCTGTTTTATCCCAATACAATATTTTGAGTTTATCACGAGGCTTATTGCAAAATATAAATAGAGCATCACTAAACGGTGATAGTTGCATTTCTTGCTCAACAATCACGACAAGGCCATTAATGGCCTTGCGAAAATCGACAAAATCACGATGAAGATAAATGGTGGAAACATCAGTAAATACATTCATGATTGATACCCTTTTAATAAGAGTCCTATCCAGTGAGGTTCAGTATTAGCTGGCAATGTTAATCGCAATTTTCCGATAGAAAGTTGAATATCTGGTAATTGTGGAGTGGCGATGATAGTTGATGTTAACGCTTCTACTTTCAAGAAAGTAGAAGCGTTAATCTTTTGTTTCCATCGTGCTTTACGTGCACTAAATGTCTTTGGCAGAATATTATGGTTACGACAAAATTCAGCGGCACTAAGCTTGCTAGATTGCTGAGATTCAAATAGAGCGTGCCATTGCTCTGGTGTTCTCTTTTTATCTTTTTGCATAATTACGTTCTCGTTAAATGAAAGATCGTAAGATACGCATAATGAATTTTATTTGTTAGGTGTAGTTCCCCGCACGCTTACATTGTGACTTGTCGTTTCATCTGTTAAATACACTTGGTCTGCTTTCCAAGGGCTCACGCAGACTTCAGAACCGTCATTTACGGTAACAGTACGTGTTGCTGTCGCTGTTTGATTTGCACTGTCTTTTACTGAATACGTTAATGAGTATTTACCAGCAAGAGTCGTATCGACTGATCCTTCAACGTTGATTTGAGGCGTTAGGTCACCGTCTTCAGCGTCTGTTGCTTTTACGCCCGCTAATGGATCAAATGTAGAGTCGATTTTGATTGTCGTATTGGTTACACCTGTAAGTTCAGGTAATGCACTGTAAACTTCGACATTACGGCCTTGTTTTGTTTCGTTGCCATCAGAATCGGTCACGCTATAAGTAAGTACATTATCACCAAGTACTTGTGTGTTTACTGAGCCTTCGACCGTGATTGATGACGTTACATCGCCGTCTTCTTTGTCCATCGCTTTTACACCCGCTAATGGCGAGAATACGGTACCGTGTTGAACTCGTGTATCAGATAGGCCGCTAAATACAGGTTTACCAACGACTGGCGGCGGTGGTGTTTGACCATGAACATAAGGGCCATAATCATTAATGAAACTGCTGTTGTATGGGTTACCCGCTGCATCTGTACCGACATCCCAGTTAATTGACCATGTCATTACGCCACGTAATGGTTGGCCTTGTTGTTTTAGTGCATCGAATGCGTTGTAAAGATCTTGAGGTTCTTTAACAAACCCTGTTGCAGCTGCATCGCTATTGGTAGGAATACCGAAAACAAGCTTGTCATGAGGGATCTTATGGAAACCACGAGTTCCATTGATCAGAGAGTCAGAGATGTAATAAATAAACTTCTCTTTCATAGCATCACTGTTTTGAGTAATCCAAGCGTTCTCTTCATCAACCCAGACACCATCACCACCTTGGTTATAGAACTGTGGGTTTATCCAATCGTAGTAACCTTCTAGACGTTCAAGGTATGGGATGTACTTGTCGCCTGCTTTTAAGTAAGGGAATTCAGGAGCCATTGTGATGAGAAAGTTTTTACCTTGAGTACGGTAATGATCTTTCACCATTTTTAATGCTTCAGGAATTACCCATTGGTTATCTGCTGCGGTGACGGCGGCTTGTTCTAAATCGATGTCTAGGCCATCAAAGCCATACACTTCAACAAGACGAATTATTTCGTCTGCAAATGCCGTTTCGTCGCCACGCTTTAATTCGATGTGTGCATCAGCACCACCAAGAGCAATCACAACAGATCGACCTTGTGCATTTAATTCTTTAATTTGTTCGATGAATTCCGCTTCACTTAAACCAACGGTAGGATCAAGACGGAAAGTAGGGATACGACCTTCAGCGGTGTCGTATACTTTCATGAATGAAATATCGACCACGTTATACATTGGGTTTGTTTCTTTAAGTGTCATATAAGGCGCGTTACCTGCTTGGTAACCACGGCCATCACACCAGTTGTGCCAATAACCAACAACAATACCGCCTTCAGGGTTTGTCATATCATTTGCGTGGGATTGAACTGAAAAACCAGCACCTAATAACGCTAATGCGATAGTGTTTAGCTTCATTTTATTTGTTAGTAATGCCATACATAATTCACTCATAAAAGGTAAGTTAATCGGATTAATTAAATATATTAATAGATTTAATTAACGGTGATTAATAAAGAGAAATGAAATTATCATGGATATTTAAAAGTTATATTTTACAAATGTAATAAGATGTTTCCGTAAAGAATATTTTTAATTTAATATTATTTATTTGTGTGATTAACAATGAAGAAAGCAGGTATTTTTAAGTTAAGTAATTAATTATTAACGATAATAATTAAGTTCGGTTTTATTGGGTAAATCTGGAATAAGTATCACTTTAGTTGCGTTATTATCAATATATTCGATTGGGAATAGTTAAAATAAGGTGGGAGTAATGTCTCTTTTTATATTAACGTTTGTTGTTTTTATATTGATGAAATGATTAAATATAAATATTAATATATAAATTTAATAATAAAGTAAGCAAGGAAATAAGGGAGAGGCGAGAAGTGTTATTAAAAGGGAAACGATATATTAATTTCCCTTGTTAAATAGATTATCTGAATTGTTTGGCTTCTTCTAAATAATCGAAACCAGCGTCAGCTAATCTCTTTATTAATGCATCTTGATCTAATTCATAGAATTTCACGAAACAGTGAAGATCCCCAAATTCATCACGAATTTTCATATTAACGATACTCATTAACATAATTGGATCCATTGAAGCGACTTTTTCAGGTGTCATTACGCATCCTCAAAATCAGAAATTAATAAGTTTGCAGCAGCAAATGCGGCTTTTTCACGGGTTTCTTTTGGAAGAGAATCGTCGGCTGCAATGTCGTTTAATGATTTAACTGCACAGTTAATCGCTTGAGGAATATAACCTTGATCGCCACTGCCAATTAATGAGTACAGTTCACGAACCATGTCACAACAATCGTATACTTTCATAATACTTTCCATCTTAAAATGATAACTGTTATGAAGTTTACACTGAGAAATAAGGAAAACATAGATTAAAAAAAGCTGAAAAACGTAAGGGGAAACGTTTTTCAGCTTAGGAGCTAAATTAAGGCGTGTGGTTAACTAAGTTATTCTTTATTTAAGAAAATTTGCGGCTCTCATTTTTTCAACGACCGTTAACTTTTGCTCTGCGCTTAGCGGCATTAGTGGTAAACGAGGATCACCAGCATTAATGTCGTGAAGTTCCATCGCGATTTTTCCTGCGGCCACACCACCAAACTCAACCAGCACTCGGATTAATTCAATAACGTTGGTCATTTTATTAAATACAGCGTCGTGGTCACCCTTATTGAAAGCCTCAATAATAGAATTAAAGTGAGGTGCTGCGTAGTTATAAGTACTGCCTACTGCACTTTTTGCACCAACGGCTAATGCGCCGGGTAGGAACTCATCAACACCAAACGGTACATCAAATTTACCATCACAAGCACGAAGACAACGTTGGTATTCGTATAAATCACCGCTGTTAAATTTTAAACCAGATAAGTTAGGAATGCGTTTATCGGCTTGGATTAAAAATTCTTCCATATTCAAGTTTACGCCAGACATTCCCGAATGATAGTAATAGAAACCTTTAGATGGAGCTGCTGCCGCGATAGTTGCACAGTATTCCACTAGGTCAGACACGCTACCTGGTTTAAAGAAACAAGGACCAATGGCTGAGGTCGCTAAAATATCAAGCGTATCGGCATGACGAGTTAGTTCTAATGTATCTACAATGCTAAGCGCACCAGTGTGAACAATGATGTCGAGTTTATGATTACAAGCACTTACCCAGCGTTCAGCAATTGCTTTACGTTCTTCTACGCTGCAATGAATGCCTTCACCTGTTGTGCCACAGACATAAATACCTTTTACGCCATCATTAATTAAATGCTTGGCAATTTTATCAATCTCTTCAAAATTAACGTTACTTGAACTATCGAATGGAGTATGTGGAGCTGCAATTAAACCTGTTAACTTTTTCATGTCATCCTCATTAGATTATCTTTTTGAAGTCATTCTTCATTAATTTAAATACTTTGGAGTTAAACTAATACTATGGAGTAAAGTTTCATTTTGCAATATGAAAATGGGAGGGGGATGCTGTAAATGTGATCTGTAAGCCCAATTTTTCAGATAAAATTTTTATATGCGCCTGATTTTCGGTTTTTAGGGGCGGTTAGTACAAACTAATCACGGAGTTACACTTCACAAATAAGGAGTGCCGTGACAAAATAAAATCAGTAGGTTGTTTTATTCAAGGATCATTTAATAATGTCCAACCATCATATTCAAATCAAAGCTGGCAATATCATTGATATGATAGGCAGTCTTTATAATAGCTTAACGCCATCATCAAAACGCATTGCTGATTATGTTATGGCTAACGCGACACAAGTGAGCAAGCACTCTATTGCAGAGTTATCACAGATCGTTAATGCGGGTGATGCGACCATCATTCGTTTTTGTCGTACTTTAGGATTTAAAGGCTACCAAGATTTTAAAATGGAACTTGCGATTGAAGTGTCTAATCTTCAAGGTCGCGAAAAAGAAATTTTTGATACGGATGTGACTGCGGAAGATAATGCGGAAGTCATAGGGCACAAACTTCAAGCTACGATTGAAAGTGTATTGTCAGAGACCATGAACTTACTTAATTTTCAGTCTTTGGAGTTGGTAGCAGAAGCATTAAAAGATGCGAAAGCGATTTATTTTTTTGGGGTTGGTTCTTCTGGATTAACGGCAGAAAGCGCAAAGCATAAGTTTATGCGAATTGGTCTAAATGTAGATGCATTTACCAATAATCATTTTATGTATGTAAAGTCATCGCTAATGCAACCTGGCGATTTTGCTGTGGGTATTAGCCATTCTGGGTGTTCAGTCGAAACGACTAAAGCGTTGCGTTTAGCCAAAGATAACGGGGCTACGACGATTGCGATAACCCATAACCCACGCTCTGATATTACTAAGTATTCTGATTACGTGTTGGTTAATGGCAATAGACAAGGCCAATTACAAGGTGATTCTATTGGTACGAAAATTTCACAGTTATTTGTATTGGATTTAATTTATACCTTATTAGTGAAACGAGACATCAATGGTGCAAAAGCCAATAAATTGAAGACAACGGAAGCGTTGTGTCATAAATCCTAATAAAAGAAACCGCGAGTAGGATCTCTGCTCGCGGTTTTATTATCGTTGATAAGCTAATTTACCGTAAGCGTGCGGGGAACTACACCTTGTCTTTTACATTCCAAGGTAAAAGTGAATCGATATCTGGCGATCCAACACATAAACGATCTAGACAATACCTAATATAATCGTAAGGGATTAATCCGTTTGCCTTTGCTGTTTCTACAATGCTGTAAAGCATTGCACTTGAATCTGCACCAGCCGTTGAACCCGAAAATAACCAGTTTTTCCGGCCGATAACAAACGGTTTAACCGCTCGCTCTGCTCGATTGTTATCAATAGATAACAATCCATCATCAATATAACGAACTAATTTATCCCATTGATTTAATGTATAGCTAATCGCCTCACCTAATTTTGTTTTAGGTGATACTCGACTAACTGCGCTATCAAGCCAATCACGGAGCTCTTTAAGTAAATCGCGGGCTTCTGTCTGCCTAGCAACATACTTGGCTTCAGGGGAAGCCTCTTTTAATAACGATTCGATCCGGTATAGCTTTTGGATTTTACTCAATACCCAATCTGCACTCCCTGTTTTCCCTTTTACTTGAACACGTTGAGCCTCAATAAATCGTCGACGTGCGTGTGCCCAACAGCCAACTAAAATCGCTTCAGTTTGTTCATAACCTTGGTAACCATCGGTATGTAAATACCCGTTATAACCTTTTAAAAAGTTAACTGGATGGTAGCCATGCCTGCTAGATTGATAATCATAAAGTACAATTCCAGGCAAAACACCAGAGCCTGGAGAATCATAGCCAGAGCAGTAGACCCACATATAACATTTTGCTTTTTCAACATCCAACACATTTACCGTTGTTTCATCACAATGCAGAGTGGGTTGTTCAAGCAAAATACGATGTAACTCGTTATTAAGAGGGGTAAATAGTACCGAGCATTTTATTAACCAATCCGCCATCGTTCGCCGTCCAATAATGATACCCCATTGCTGAAATAACGTTTCTTGACGATAAAGTGGAAGACTGTATTGAAATTTAGCCGTAATAATTTGAGCAAGTAAACTTGCGGTCGCAATCCCTTTAGGGATTGGTGACGCTGGCATTGGGGCTTGTTTAATGTCTACTGAAGTATTGTTTTTTTCACAATTTCGGCAAGCATATTTAGGACGAACATGTTGAATAACTTCCACTTTAGCTGGTACAAATTCCAACTTTTCACTGATGTCTTTACCCATCGCATGCATCTCTAGACCGCAACACTTACAAGTTTTATCTTTTATGTCGTGGATAATAACAGTACGCGGTAAGTCTTCAGGTAATCGTTTGTGTGTCATCATTTTCAATGATGATTTCTTCTTCTGTTTCATTGAATAAATCAAATTGAGTCGAGTCAGATTCACTGCTTTTACCAAAGCGCTGATGTTGAGCCAGTCGAAATTGCTCTAGAAGACGGTTATATTTATTTTCAAGCTGAAGCACAAGTGCTTTCAGCTCGTCAATGGTATCAGGAAGTGGTTTTATTTTATCAGTCATGTAGATGACTATATAACGATAATACAGGTAATCAATCGGTTGCCTCCTATTCTTGACTGAGAATCAACTATTTAAAGGGTTGTTTGATAATGTACCGGTTGATGTCCTAAGATATCAAAACCTTGTAATAGCAGTGTCAGTTGCTGCTCTGATAATGCTAACGTATCGTTATTTATATTTCGTGGCCATTTGAAGCGGTCTTCATCTAATCGCTTGTACCATAAAGCGAATCCTGTTTTATCCCAATACAATATTTTGAGTTTATCACGAGGCTTATTGCAAAATATAAATAGAGCATCACTAAACGGTGATAGTTGCATTTCTTGCTCAACAATCACGACAAGGCCATTAATGGCCTTGCGAAAATCGACAAAATCACGATGAAGATAAATGGTGGAAACATCAGTAAATACATTCATGATTGATACCCTTTTAATAAGAGTCCTATCCAGTGAGGTTCAGTATTAGCTGGCAATGTTAATCGCAATTTTCCGATAGAAAGTTGAATATCTGGTAATTGTGGAGTGGCGATGATAGTTGATGTTAACGCTTCTACTTTCAAGAAAGTAGAAGCGTTAATCTTTTGTTTCCATCGTGCTTTACGTGCACTAAATGTCTTTGGCAGAATATTATGGTTACTACAAAATTCAGCGGCACTAAGCTTGCTAGATTGCTGAGATTCAAATAGAGCGTGCCATTGCTCTGGTGTTCTCTTTTTATCTTTTTGCATAATTACGTTCTCGTTAAATGAAAGATCGTAAGATACGCATAATGAATTTTATTTGTTAGGTGTAGTTCCCCGCACGCTTACCACTAAACTACATCGCGCTCTTTGTTTATCTTGGGGCGATTATGGGGGTGGGTGTCTATTTTGCTCGTCGCCAAAAGTCAGCGGATGACTACTTTAAAGCTGGGGGGCGTATCCCCGGTTGGGCCGCAGGATTCAGTGTTTTTGCAACAACCCTCAGTTCGATAACGTTTATGTCTATTCCAGCAAAAGCATACACCAGTGATTGGACATTCTTAATAGGGCAATACGTTGCTATTGCTATTCTTCCTATCGTTTTTTGGTTTTACATCCCTTTCTTTCGTAAATTAAATTTAACCTCTGTATACGAATACTTAGAAAGACGTTTTGATGTGAAGATGCGCTTATTTGGCAGTATTTCTTTTATGCTTTTTCATATTGGGCGAATAGCAATCGTTACTTATCTAACCGCATTAGCGCTAATGCCATTTATTGATATTAGCCCGTTGATGATTGTGTTTTTAATTGGTGTTCTTTGTATTATTTATACGTTTTTAGGGGGCATTGAAGGGGTCATTTGGACTGATGTAATTCAAGGCATAATGTTATCTGTTGCGGCTATTTTTATCTTTGTGGTGGTTTGTTTTAATGTTGATGGCGGTATTGTTGAAGTGTTCAGCATGTCAAATCAAGCGAATAAATATTTTCCCGCGGAACAATTTAGTTGGAGTTGGACAGAGAGCACAATCCCTGTATTAATGATTGGGTTCTTCTTTGCTTCTTTACAACAGTTTACGGCAAGCCAAGATGTGGTTCAACGTTATATCGTGACAGAGAATATTGAAGAAACGAAGAAAGCATTGATTACGAATGCCAAGTTAGTGGCGTGTGTTCCTGTCTTCTTCTTTGCTGTGGGGAGTGCGTTATTTGCTTATTACACTCAAAATCCTGAGTTGCTTCCTGCGGATTTTAATACCGGGGGGATCTTACCTTTCTATATTATTTCTCAAATGCCGGTTGGTATTGCGGGTTTAATTATTGCCGCTATTTTCGCCGCATCACAATCAAGTATCTCAAGCAGCTTAAACAGTATTGCGGCGTGTTTTACTTCTGATATTTATGAAAAACTCAGTAATAACCCGACCTCAGAGCAAAAACTAAAAGTAGGTCGGATTTTAACGGTTATTGCGGGGATCTTAGGGGTAATTGCGTCAACGTACTTAATTATGTCGAATGAAAGTGAAATATGGGATGCCTTTAATAGTTTACTTGGTTTAATGGGGGGGCCTATGACGGGACTCTTTATGCTTGGCATCTTTTTCCGTAGAGCAAATGCGAACAGTGCTTTATTAGGCGTCATTGCAAGTATTGTTACGGTACTGTGGGTCCGTTCAGCAACCGATTTAAACTTCTTCTTCTATGGTGTTATCGGGACGTTGGTAGTCGTGATTGTGGGCTATTTCACCGCGCCTCTTTTCAAAAATGACTTAAACTCAGATGAAATTGATGAGTTAAGTGCAGTAAAAGAAAAGAAATCAACACAAGCCGCTAAAGCGTAATTTTATTATTTATCTGAGCCTTTATTTTATTGTAGAGGCTCTTCTAAGGACTGTTTATGATTTATGGTCATATTGAACATCAAGTAACAAATCAGTATTTACCGCCAGTTATTCAACAATGTTTAACGTATTTAAATGAGACGGATTTAGCGCGATTAACAACGGGAAAACACATCATTGATGGTGAGCGTATTTTTGCTAATGTGATGGAGTTTGATACGGGGTTTGCGAATGACAAACAAGCGGAGGTGCATAAAGAATATATTGATGTTCAATGCTTAATTCATGGGGAAGAACGAATTCAATATTCGTTGGAAAATGAAGTAAACCCAATAGCTAAAGCGTACGATGAAGAGAACGATTTTTATTTAGTAGAGAGCATGCATCAGTGTAGTGAAGTGATTATGCACCCAAAGATGTTTGCGATTTTCTTTCCTGAAGAACCGCATAAACCGGGCTGTTTAGTAGAACAATCGATGCCAATTAAAAAAATAGTCATTAAGGTACATCGCAGCTTACTCAGTTAATTTATCTGATTTAATGCATAAAAAAAGCTAAGTCATACGACTTAGCTTTTTGTGTTTGATGAAGTGTCGAATTAGCTTAGTTGTGCTTTAATGTGCTCAACGATGTTTGCAATTTCGATTACTTCTTTGCTGTTTGCACGACGGTTCTTATACTCAAAGTTACCTTCGTCCATGCTACGATCGCCGATCACAACGGTATGTGGAATACCGATAAGCTCGATATCCTTGAACATAACACCTGGGCGCTCTTTACGATCATCAAATAGAACGTCGATACCCATCGCTGTTAATTCTGCATACAGTTTTTCTGCCGCTTCTTTAACGCGATCAGATTTGTACATGTTCATTGGAACGATAGCAACCGTAAATGGTGCAAGCGCTTCTGGCCATACAATGCCGTATTCGTCATTGTTTTGCTCGATAGCTGATGCAACAACACGTGAAACACCGATACCGTAACAACCCATCTCAAGGATAGAGTTTTTACCGTTAGCATCAAGTACGCCACAGTTCATTGCTTCTGAGTAGGCTGTACCTAATTGGAAGATGTGACCGACTTCGATACCGCGTTTCAGTTGTAGAGTACCTTGGCCACATGGGCTTAGGTCACCTTCAACTACGCTGCGTAAATCTTCAATTTGACCAAGCTGTACATCACGATCCCAGTTCACACCAAAGAAGTGTTTACCATCGATGTTTGCGCCTGTACTAAAATCACTCATTACCGCAACAGAGCGGTCAACGATGAATGGCAGTTCTAGGCCTACAGGACCAAGAGAACCAGCACCAGCACCGATTAGATCACGAAGTTGTGCTTCGTCAGCCATCTCTAGTGGAGATAAAACGTGTGGAAGGTTTTCAGCTTTAACTTCGTTAAGCTCGTGATCACCACGGATGATAAGTGCAATGATATCAGCATCAACTTCATCAGATGCTTTAACAAATAATGTTTTCACTGTTTTTTCAATTGCGATACCGTGTTGCTCAACCAATTCTGCAATTGTTTTTGCATTTGGTGTATCAACCGTTGTCATCTCTTGAGTAGGAGCAGCACGTTCAGTTGTCGGTGCTAGTGCTTCTGCTTTTTCGATGTTTGCAGCGTAATCAGATTCTGTTGAGAATGCGATTAAATCTTCGCCGCTTTCTGCAAGTACGTGGAACTCTTGAGAACCACTGCCGCCGATAGCGCCTGAGTCAGCCAATACTGGACGGTACTCAAGACCCATACGGTCGAATGCTCTGCAGTAAGCATCGTGCATCGCATCGTAAGACTTTTGTAGGCCTTCTTTATCGATATCGAAGCTGTACGCATCCATCATGCAGAATTCACGTGCACGCATTACACCAAAGCGTGGACGACGTTCATCACGGAATTTAGTTTGGATTTGGTATAGGTTTAGCGGAAGTTGCTTGTAAGAGTTCACTTCGTTACGCACAAGGCTAGTGATAACTTCTTCAGCCGTTGGGCTAAGTACAAATGGACGAGCATGACGGTCAGTAAAACGAAGCAGTTCAGGCCCCATCTCTTCAGAACGGCCTGTTTCTTCCCAAAGCTCAAACGGCTGAACTACGGGCATCAACGTTTCGATTGCACCTGCATTGTCGATCTCTTGACGAACGATATTTTCGACTTTACGCAATACACGTAGACCAGTCGGTAGCCAAGTATATAAACCTGAAGCTAGACGACGGATCATACCTGCACGTAGCATGAGCTGGTGGCTCACTACTTCTGCGTCGTTTGGAGTCTCCTTCAGTGTTGAAAGAAGGTATTTGCTAGTGCGCATGTTTTCATCCATTTGTTAGTTATGAATATTGGAATAGCTCGATTTAAACAGTTAAACCGAGAGTTCAATTTTAGTAAGAGTATGTTCTTTAAGAATGGGCTCAAACCTAAAATTAAGCCCTCCATGATATCAGCCTAAAAGCGATCTCAAAAGCGATCAATTGCAGTTACCGTGATGGAATTGCTGTCAACGGTGAATTTCACGTTCAAATCAAACAAATTTACCGCATATTCCTTAGTATCCACTTTGCCTTTTTTATAGGCTGGGCGGGGATCTTGTCCAAGAACTTCTTTTATCACGGCTTCAATGTGTGATTTTTGAGGGTGTGATGCGAGTGATTTTTGCGCCTCAATCGATAAGTACACGTTGAGAACATCGGGTTCTTTTTCTGCAAATCCCCCCAATGCAGTAGGGATTGAATCGGAATAAGGGATGTAGGGTTTTATGTCGATAATCGGTGTGCTATCTACCAAATCAACGCTGCCTAATTCTAAATACGTTTGATTACCTTCTTGAATAACGCCTTTTAATTCGACGGCTGACATACCAATACCATTGGGACGAAAGGTCGCTCGTGAAGCAAAAACTCCAATGCGTTCGTTTCCGCCTAAACGTGGTGGGCGAACTGTGGGTCTCCAGCCTGCTTCTAGATTTTGGTCAAATAAGAATAATAACCATAAATGAGAAAACTGTTCAATCCCACGAACCGCTTCTGGTGAATTTGCATCTCCCACCAATTTTAGGCGAGATGTCGCGCTAGGTACTAAACGAGGTTGACGAGGAACCGCAAACTTTTCTTTATAAGGCGATTGAATAAAACCAACAGGATCGATGTGATAAGTCATTTATGTAAGCTCAACGGTGAATATGGATGAATTTTATCATAACTAATGAATCGTCACTTTTTTACTTTATATGATAATAGTTCGCAATTGCTAATTGTTATGTTATAACATAACAATTAGTGGCGATTTATAGGGAGAGAAAAATGAAAGAAGGCATTCATCCAACATACAGAAAGGTTCTTTTTCACGATACGAGTGTTAATAAATATTTTCTTATCGGGTCAACATTACAAACAGACAGAACGATGAAATGGGAAGATGGAAAGGAATACCCTTACATGACATTGGATATCTCTTCTGAATCACACCCATTTTATACGGGTGAACAAAGAGTGGTTTCTACGGAAGGACGAGTTGCAAACTTCAATCGTCGATTTGGTGCATTAAAAGGTAAGGTATAATGAAAGTATTAAGCTCATTGAAAAGTGCTAAATCTCGACATAAAGACTGTCAAATCGTAAAGCGAAAGGGGCGAGTCTTTGTTATTTGTAAAACAAACCCTCGATTTAAAGCGGTTCAAGGAAAGAAGAAAAAGTAAGACATAAAAAAGGTTGGCAGTGATGCCAACCTTTTTAGGTTTGATTGCGTTAAAAGAGGGGTTACCAACCTTTAACTACGCCACCTTTAAATGTTTTTAGAGCGGCTTGGTAAACTTCTTCTGATTGGTAAGCTTTAACAAAAGTCTTTACGTTTTCAGTGTTTACGTTATCAGTACGACCAACAATTAAGTTTACGTATGGAGAGTCTTTATCTTCAACAAAGATGCCGTCTTTTTCCGGTGTAAGGTTTAGGCTACTTGCGTAAGTTGTGTTGATTACAGACAGGGCCACATCATCAAGAGAACGAGGAAGTTGTGCCGCATCTAGCTCAACAATTGTGATGTTTTTAGGGTTAGCGGTAATATCACGAACCGTTGCAGCAAGACCTGAACCGTCACGTAATGTGATTAGACCTTGTTCTTGAAGAAGAAGAAGAGAACGGCCAAGATTAGTTGGATCGTTTGGTACCGCAATACGTGCACCGTCTTCAATTTGGTCAACAGCAGTTACTTGCTTAGAGTAACCAGCAATTGGGTAAACAAATGAATTACCAGCAACTTCAATTTTGTAACCACGGTCAGCGACTTGTTGGTCTAAGTATGGTTTGTGTTGGAATGCGTTCAAGTCAATTGAACCATCATCTAATGCTGCGTTTGGTGTTACGTAATCGGTAAATGTCACTAACTCAACATCAAGACCGTATTGCTCTTTTGCTACTTTTGCTGCAACTTCAGCGACTTGTGCTTCAGCACCTGCCATTACACCTACTTTAATTAGGTTTGTGTTTGTTTCTTCTTGGCCACAACCAGTAAGAATAAGCGTTGATGCTAGACCCGCTATTGCTGCCAGTTTTTTTATGTTCAATACCATTATTTACTCCTTAAAAATGAATTCCATTTAAATTTTAAATTAGATTAACGGTGATCAACTTTTTTAACTAAGTTATCACCAATTGATTGAATGATTTGAACCAAAACAATCAACATAACAACGGTCACAGCCATGATGGTTAAATCATAACGGTGGAAACCATAACGAATCGCTACATCACCTAACCCGCCGCCGCCAACTGTTCCAGCCATTGCTGAGTAGCTAACGAGGGTAACCAGAGTGATAGTCACTGAGTTCACTATCATAGGCAAAGCTTCAGGAAGCAATACCTTAGTTATAATTTGAAGAGGAGTTGCGCCCATTGATTGTGCGGCTTCAACTAACCCACTTGGTACTTCAATTAATGCGCCTTCAACTAAACGAGCAACAAAAGGAATTGCCCCGATGGTTAATGGAACAATGGCTGCCGTGGTACCAATAAAGCTGCCCACAATAAACTTAGTCACCGGAATGATAGCAACCATGAGTACCAAGAAAGGCACAGAACGCCCCATATTTACAACAGCACCAAGGATGCTATTGAACGCTGGGTTTTCCATTAATCCACCTTTTTTGGTGATATGCAAAATAACACCCAGTGGAATACCAATAGCAAAACCGACAATTCCAGCAACAGAAACCATGTACAGAGTTTCGCCAGTCGCGTTTAATAATAGCTTGCTGTTTAAATCAAGCCATGCGGAAATCACATCAAACGACATAACCTAACACCTCTACTTTTACATGATGATTACGTAAGAATTCAATCGCTTGTTTTGTTGACTCTTGGTTACCGAAAAACTCAGCAAGCATTAGGCCAAATTTAACGCCGCCAGCGTAATCAATATCAGAGCTTAAAATACTGATATCAATATTGAATTCACGAGATATTTGACTGATAACCGGTGCATTCACCGTTGCGCCAGTAAACTCTAAACGGATCAGAGGGTAACTGCCTTCGACATAAGTATCGTGTAGACGCGTTTTAAAATCGTCAGGAATTGATAAATCTAATGTCGCTCGAATGAATTCTTGAGCTAAAACGGTTTTAGGGTGAGCAAAAATATCACTCACAATGCCTTTCTCAACCAATTCACCATCACCGATGATCGCGACTTCATGACAGATGTTTTTTACCACTTCCATTTCATGAGTAATAATTAAGATAGTGATGCTTAATTTACGATTTAGATCTTTAATCAGTTCTAGAATTGATTTCGTTGTCGCAGGATCAAGCGCACTGGTTGCTTCATCACATAACAATACTTTTGGATCGGTTGAAAGCGCACGAGCAATGGCCACACGTTGTTTTTGACCACCGCTTAAATTAGCAGGGTAAGTGTGGTGTTTGTCTGACAGTCCGACGAGATCTAATAAGTCATTCACTTTCTTATTAATCTCTTGTTTTGATTTTCCTGCAAGCTCTAAAGGTAAAGCTACATTTTCAAATACAGTGCGAGAAGACAAAAGATTAAAGTGCTGAAAGATCATCCCAATATTACGACGAGCCTTGCTTAATTCACTTGACGACAGTTTAGTTAAATCAACACCATCCACAATGACTTCGCCATTGGTTGGTTTTTCTAACATGTTTACACAGCGTATCAGTGTGCTTTTCCCTGCACCTGATGAACCAATAACACCGAAGATGGTGCCTTGGGCAATATGAAGGTTAATATCTTTAAGGGCATTAATTTCCTTTGCACCTTGATAAAAGACCTTATTGACGCGGTTTATTTCAATCATGATTCGCCTTGAACTGAACTGCTAAGCAATTGGAATTTAAATAACGTTACACAAAAGTTCACAATGTTGCAAAAGTTGAGCTATATCGCATTTTAAATTATTTTTTAATGTAGGACGATGCTATTTCGAATGGATAATTAAGTCAATAGATATTTTTACGTCTAGACGGCTAAACGTATAAATAAGATGCTAATCATTTAAAAGCGTGAGATAATTTTATCATTAAGAGATTCGACAATTAGAGGGTTTTACCTTGTCTAAACCAGCAATATTTATTGATAGAGATGGCGTGATTAACGTTGATCGTGGCTACGTTCATAAGCGTGATGACTTTGAATACATTGATGGTGTGTTCGATGCTGTTAAGATATGCAAAGACATGGGCTACTTACTTGTATTAGTGACCAATCAATCAGGCATTGCACGTGGTATCTTTACTGAAGAGCAGTTTGAAACATTAACTGAATGGATGGATTGGAACTTTGCTGAGCATGACATCGATTTTGATGGCATTTACTATTGTCCGCATCACCCTGAAGCGACAGTAGAACAGTACAAAGAAGAGTGTGATTGTCGTAAACCAAATCCTGGTATGTTCATGTCAGCTCAAAGCTTCTTAGATATCGACATGGAAAAATCTGTGATGATCGGTGATAAGAAAGAAGACATGATGGCAGCTCAAGTGGCTGGCGTTGGTACACGTATTCTTGTTCGTACGGGTAAACCTGTAACAGAAGAAGGCGAAGCATTAGCAACAACGGTACTTGATAGTATTGCGGATGTGCCTAAGTTTTTATTTGCTTAATTAATACCGATACAATGAAATTTCAGACGCCTATAGAGAAATCTATAGGCGTTTTTTTTGATCTTTATTGGAACAAAGGTCAAGTAATTGATTTATTAATAGTTAAATTTTATAAAATCACAACTGATTGATTACTCTCGGCATTTAATTTTATTTTTCGACGTTAACTCATCAAAATGGTGAATGTCTTACAAGCTATTGAGACTTCGGCTTATTGATGAATATATCTAATTGATATAAGTTCTCATTTCTATTTATAGTAAGTTTAACGGAGTAACCATGAAAACTATGACATTTATTGGCTTAGTTGCCTTTACTACCTCAATCTCTGCTTTTGCAAACGCCATTGTCTTTCCTGATTCTGAAAATAATGCTAGAATAGAAACCGAGATTGTTTTTCCTAAAGATAAAACGCCAGTACCATTGGTTGGTGGATATCAAATTGAAAATGGAATATTAACGTCAAGAACATACAATTGCGGTATTAATATTAGCGATCTTGATATCGAAGCTAAATTGCAATGGAATGGTGCAACACCACAGTTGCTCATTGTTGGTGTGTATCCAAGCTCTATGTGCCGAGCAGGATTTACTGGCCCACGGTCAGTGGATTTAGCAGAATTTATTCATAGCATACCTGCTCATGTCCTAGATAGATTAGTTGTTGCTAATCATTCCCCTCTAGATTTATAAGTCCCTTTTTTCATTTTTAATTCACTCAATAAGCTTGAAGTCCATTTTCTAGTTTTTTAGTTTGCCTATTGAGTGTTTTTTCAAAAATATAAGAATAATTAATAATATGAAATTAAATAATTTGATGCTTGTTTGTTCCTTGCTCTCAACGGGCGCTTCCGCTTTAGAACTGTGCCGGGTAGGCGATGAAATCAATGTTCTCGATAAAGAGTCGTTTAATAATTTAAGTAAGAAAAATTACCGTTCTTTTAGTGATGAAATTATGCCAGAGGATCTTTTCCCAAAAGTACCAGACCATTTCTCAAGTTTAAAACCGAATCTAAGCGAAGCCACCCACGTTTACAGCGACACTTCTTCTTTACTCGAAACCGGTCCTGCAAGCTCTTTTGCTGTAGAAACAGAAGAAGCTTCGCGCTTATTGTCTACTATTGGACGATCTGCATCTGAAGCAGGCAGTGCTGCACTTGAGGCGTTAGGACCAATTGGAGAAGCCGCTGCAGTAGGCCTTTGGGCGCGTGATGTCGCGGATACATTTGAAGATGAATCTCGGACATCCTACGATCGTTTTGCAACCGTTATGGGGTTGGTGGATTGGTTTGGGGTTCTCAAACTTCCTGAGCGTGCTGTTGATCGTTATATTATTAGTAATCGTTGGGACAGCATGGCTTCTGGTAATCATTACAGTTTTACTATTTATGATGATATTGTGACGCAGCAAGATTTAAGGGATAAGAAACACTGGGCGGAATTGGCGAGTAATCAGCACAGAACCCTTGAATCAATAGTAAAAAGCTATGCTTCTGATGTCGCATTAAAATACCAACTGCATTATCAAGAAACGGTCAAGGCACAAGCATTACTTGCCAATGAATTGATAAGTGCTGTAGATCAGGAATTGGAAAAGACACTTCATTTTCAATTAGGAATAAATAAAGAGGGGTCACGATTATTTTCGTCGGATATAGCAAGTACGTGCCGAACAGAAACTGACGCTTTATTTGCTCTTTATCCTAACCAACAAGAAAATAATAATCGTCCACCTTCGGTTCCTTCAGCTCGTGTCGCAAATCGTACGTTAGCCGCGCTGCAACATTGTCAGCAATACATTCTTGATCAAGCGGTGACTAAGCTGGATGAAATACGTAATGGGCAGTTGAATGGTTTGAACCATCTTGCGCTAACTCAACTTTATACACGTACATTGAACGCAAAGAAGAAGATTGCTGAAACGGCCGATAATCATGTTCGTATTACGAGTATGAAATTACAAAACTCAATGAAAAATGATGGTTTAGCGCTAATTAATCGGCTTTTTGATTCGGGTTCGGTAGAAAAAGCGAATGCATTTTTTAAAGAGCAAGCAAGTCGCTATGCGGTTGATGAGATGGCGAGAAGTTTGCTGTATCGACCTGCAACTTCAAGAGAGCTTTCTTCTAAGGTTTTAGTACTGAAAGAGACTTATAAGTATTGTTCTAGTGTTGGCGTTTTAGCGGGAGATCCTAATTTTAGGGGGTGTCTAAAATATACATGGGAGCCAGCAGAAACGCGTCGATTTGACTCTTCTCAAGATGATGTGACTAGCCAAATAAAAATGCCGTTACGTGAAACGTATTACGAGGTATTTGCTACCACGCTTAACCTATTGATTAAAGAGGGTTGGAATTCAGAAGTCGAAGAACAATGGCTTGAGCAACAAATTCTCGATTATTCAGAACAACAAAATCAGATGGTTCAGAGCCGAGAAAATAAAGCTGAAATCTATCGTTGGTTGTTTGATTCACGCGCCCAACTGGGGAGTGAATGCATCGGTGAGCGAGAATGTTCAGGATGGAGTTCGTCATATTTAGCCAAAGAAAATCTGTCTCGAACTTCTTCTCTTGCTCATATTGCTCGTTGGTTGGCGGATTACTCGGGTCGAGGAGCGTACATTCATCGTAAACGATTGGAAAAACTGGATGAATTAATTAAACCCGCTTTAGAAAGCGATTGGAAAGCCACGCAAGGCAGTCAGTTTTATAGTTACGCTTATCCGAGCAGTTTTGATATGGAAAAATACGCGCCATTGATTGCCTCTGCATTGAAAAGCTCAACCCTTGATGTGACTAATTTATCAGGTAATGCACTCCCATTAGCAAAAGGGATTGTAAAATCGCGCTTGATTGAAGCGGTTGAATTAGGTGAACAAAATGGATCTGATTGGTTACTTTCTCAGGTTGGTGACTTTCAACGTTATGCCGCAATTGTTCATTCACAACATACCAGTGTTGGGCGTCACGCGCCTGAAATGGAAGAAACCCCCGTTTTATTTTCAGAGATGCTGCCTGCTTATATTTTACGTTATTTAGTGTCTGATTTAATTCCAGACAGTTACGATGCTCGTTTGGTTAATTCTATTAATGCTTTGTATGACCCTTCTTCAGAGTTAGGCCAAAAGATCACACAACTTGTAGACGTTAATCAAACACTTAATGACCGTTCAAATAGAACGTGTGACATCAACTTTATGCCTCTAAAAGAAACCTTACTTGCTATTTCAGGTGATGAATCATTGTATTGGCTATCACCTATATCGAGTTGGTTGGATAATTTAACGCGTCAACAATTAACGAGCCAGGCGGTGATTGGATGGGGATCGAGAAAACAAACTGAGTTTGGGATTGAATGTGGTATCAGTCCCAATAGCCTCTCTTACCAATAATCTCAGGAGAATAGGCAATGAAAAAATATATTCTTTTGATTTTATGGGCGTGGGCAGCGTTTACCTTTGCGTCTCCTTTTGAGGTTTTCAAACAACCCACTCGTTCGAAAGAGGCCATAACGGAACTTTCTGAAGGGTTTAAGGATTGGTCTAAAAGTAATGCCAATTGGAAATCTAAATTATTAAGCAATGCAGAAGCGGAAGCTTTGGAAGATTTTTCTATATCAGGGTACCGGACGGCCAATCAATATTTACATGCGGCTGAAACGAAATCGTGGGGTTCATCGGGTAGAGAGATCAAAGGTTTTGTTCGCACATTGAAATCTGGGTTAAACAAAATGCCAGAGTATCGCGGCACAACTTATCGAGGTACATGGTCAAATAAAGCGATGATAGAACAGCTAGAGGTAGGCGATGTTATGTATGAATCAGGCTTTTTGTCTACCTCTGTTATTCCTGAAGTTGCTCGACGTTTTGCCGTTGTGCCTCCTAATTCAGGTAATCGCACAGTAAGGGCTCTTTTTCATATTGAGACAAATCGACGCAGTTTTTCAATTGCATCCATTTCAGACTATAGCTCAGAGGCCGAAGTGGTTATTTCTCCGAACAGTTATTTTAAGGTGACAGGTATTGAACGAGGCGCTCTTAATAATTACATCTCACTAGAAACGGTGTTGCCAAGATCGGTTCGTATGGGAAGCGATCGACTGTTCAATTTATATTCAGGTGAGCAGCTGCCTCCTTCTCGTTGGCAGCAGATGTTCTGTCGTTAATTCATTAATTTAGGAAATATACGAATGTTTAAAACTGTGGTAGTTATCTTTTTTACGTTTATGTCATTCTTAGCGCAATCCGAAGATTTCTCAGAGTTTAAAGGAAGGGAATTAACTTTCTTTGAAGAAGAGAAAATTACAGAAAATCTAATGGATTGGGTAAAGGCTCACCATGTTAAGGCTGCAAAAAAATTGCTCCCAAATGAGTACTCGGCTATGAAAGCGTATGGCCGAGTTGATCATCATATTATGAATCAATTTCTACGGACAGGAAAATCGACGGACTTTTTGAAACTAGGGATATATGAAAGTGTAAAAGGAAAGGTAGATAGCTTACGAGGGGCTCTTAATAAACTCCCGAATTATCGGGGAACGGTGTATCGAGGATCTTCAATCAAAGATAGCTTGTTAGAAAAACTCAATGTTGGTGATATTTTGCATGAAAAAGCCTTTCTATCAACGAGTACAAACTCTAGTTTTGCGAGAAACTTTTCTGCTTCAGCAACGAATGAAGAAGTCTCTCTTTCTGCTGCTCAATTTAAAATTGATTTAAAATCGTCAGGTAGGGCTATTAGCGATTACACCTTTAAGCCTGATGAAGCTGAAATTCTGGTTAAACCCAATACGTATTTTCAGGTGGAAGCGATTGAACGACATTCGATAGAATACAACTTCATTAAATTAAAGGAGATAAAAAATCCTGGACGTCATTTGAGTATCGAACCTGATGTTGCTATTTATGACAGTTTTAGTGGCGATGAAATATCCTTACGTTCCCGTTCATCTCTTTTTTGTATTTAAACATAAAGGTCTCCTAATTATGAGGAGACCTATTTTTATTTAATGGAATAAATAAGTTTATGGCTATTAATAGTTAATTTGAAATATTGTGGTATATATATTATGGATTTTGTTATTTACTATTGATGGTTTTTTTAAACAGACAGACTTCTGATGCTGATATATTTTCTCCAGTGTGCATGTCTTTAATTGGTCGTTCTCCGATATCGTTTAAACTAATTTCTCTATATATAACGTGATTCCCTTCCTGAGTGATGTTAATAGCCGTTACCTCAAATGTACTATTCCTATTAATCAACACTTCTAGTTCATCCATTCTAATATTTGGCATAACAATCGCCGCGTCGCCTTCTTTTAATTCAAATTTAGAGGTTTGCCCTTTGTAAACGGCTGATTGAAAAAATAGTTCGATATAATATAGTCATCTTATGTTTACGGTAATGGATTGGAATTATTATTATGAAGATTTATTTATAAAATATAACCATGAGAAATGAATGTTGTGATCTTATTCACTTAATAATATATTTAGTTATCTCTGTTATATGAAAATAATAAATTGTTATTTATAATTTAAATATTGAATGCAAAGATCATAAAACTGCTGTGCTTGTGGCGAAATAGTTCTATCAGCGAGTTGAAATATGCCAATTTGTCGCTCTAATGGAGGATCGATAAGAGGGATCCACACTAAACGAGTCTCATTGGTTGGGAAGGCTAATTTCGGAAGTGTCGTTATTCCTATTCCTAATTCTAATATTGAAAATAAAGAAGTAATGTTTTCAACAGAATATAAGGCTTGCTCACTGAGTACTCGAGCTGGTGTTGAGTTAAGCAATGTACAAGTTCCGTTTCTAATGAAAGTTTGTTTAAGTAATGTTTTCCATTCGATCCCTTCAGGATGAGTGGCGATAGGATTGTCTTTTAAGCAGACAACACCAATAGGATCGCTTATCAACGGGGTAAAGTGAATGGCTTTTTCTTCCAATTGTGAATAATTTCCTAGCGCTAAATCGACCTCTCCTGACAGTAGGCGAGCTTCTACACCTGCGGCATTGTCATCAATTAGGCTGACTTCTACGTTAGGGTATTTTTCACTGAATGCGCCTAGCACACTCGGGATTAATTTTGCGGCAACAGAAGGAACACTGGCAATCCGAACGCGTCCTTGTTGTCCTGCGGCATCCGCACGTAAATCATTAGTGAGTCGGTCATAGACGTCTAAAAACTGAGTTATTTTTGGAAAGCAAATTTCACCAAAAGGCGTTAGTTTTGATTTGTTTCCGGCTTCAAATAAAGGTTGTTCTAAAATTCGTTCGAGTTCTTTAATTGAGGTTGATAGTGCGGCTTGCGATCGATTTGCACGGCCAGAGGCGGCACGAAACCCGCCTTCTTCTACGACTAAAGTAAAATGTTTTAATTGTTGTAATTTAATGCTCATTTTATCGACCGCCTTGTTAGCCCTTTATTTATCGAACTCTCACTAGAGTGATAAGTTTTTCTTATCGAACGTAATAAATTTACCGTTAGATTTATCATCTGTCAATGTGCAATATTTAACCGTATTGAAACATTGTGATTACATGACGAATGAGAGCGTGAGACTAAAATGAAAAAGCATTCAGTAAAAACCGATTTATTTGCCTCTAAAGCGCCTCTTGAGTGGGCAATTGTTAACAACGGCACGCTATATACGGCTCAAATTCCGATTGATCAATCAGGCGCGGTCGTTGAGGGAGGGATTGAAGCGCAAACTCACCAAACGTTTAAAAACTTAGTACACACTTTGGAATGTGCAGGAGAGTCGTTAGATTCTGTACTTCAAGTATTGATTTATGTGACTGACAGAGCGTACTTAGCAACCGTAAATAAAGTGTACGCAGAATACTTTAATGCCCCTTATCCAAACCGTGCAGCAATGATTGTTGCGGGGTTAGCTCGCGAAGAAATGTTGGTTGAATTTGTTGTGTATGCAGCGGTTGAACCAAAATAGCGGGAAAGTAGTTTTGATTAAATTTGTATAAACATCATTTATTGCCAGACTTAAAGGCAGTGGATCTCAGAGACAAGGAAAGTAGCATGACAGTTCAAGCACAAAATATCTCAGCAGAAAAATCGTTGTACATCGGCGGAGAATGGCAATCAGGCATCAGTACGATTGCGAACATTAACCCATCAGATATTAGCCAACATTTAGGTCATTTTGCTCAAGCCAGTGAAAGCCAAGTTCAAGATGCGATTTCAGCGGCCAAAAAAGCACAGCCTGAGTGGGAAAGAACACCACTAGAGCGTAAGCAAGCCGTATTACAAGCGATTGGTGATGAGTTAATTGCACGTTGTGATGAATTAGGCCGTTTACTTTCGAGTGAAGAAGGTAAGCCTTTTATGGAAGGTCGTGGTGAGATTTATCGTGCGGGTCAGTTCTTCCAATATTTTGCAGCTGAAGTGTTACGTCAAATCGGAGACAGTGCCGATTCTGTAAGACCGGGTGTTTCTGTTGAAGTGACGCGTGAAGCCGTTGGGGTGATTGCGGTTATTTCGCCTTGGAATTTCCCAACCGCAACCGCTGCTTGGAAAATTGCACCAGCATTGGCGTTTGGTAATAGCGTCATTTGGAAGCCTGCAAATCTAACGCCTGCAAGTGCCGTGGCATTAACTGAAATTATTCACCGCCAAGGTTTACCCGAAGGGACGTTCAATCTGGTGTTAGGCAATGGATCTCAAGTAGGTAACGCACTGATTAACTCAAAAGAGATAAACGGTGTGAGCTTTACGGGCTCTGTTGATACTGGTCGTAAAGTAGCAACAGCAACCGCTCCAAACTTTGTGCGTTGTCAGCTAGAAATGGGCAGTAAAAATGCACTCGTTATTGCAGATGATGCCGATATTAACATTGCGGTTGAAGCCACCATTGCCGGATCGTTTTCAGGGGCGGGCCAGAAATGTACCGCGTCATCTCGTTTGGTTGTTATGGATGGCATTCATGATGCGTACGTTGAAGCGTTAATCAAACGAATGAGCCAACTTAAAGTGGGGCATGCATTGGAAGAAGGCGTATTCATGGGACCGGTAGTTGATGGTAATCAACTGGATGCGAACTTTGGTTGGATGGAAAACGCACGTCAAAGTGGCGCAGAATTGGCGTTTGGTGGTGAGCGTTTAAGTCTTGAGCATGAAGGCTATTACATGTCTCCAACGCTGTTTATTAATACCAGTAATAAATGGGAAGTGAACCAAGAAGAAGTGTTTGCACCAATGGCAAGTGTGATCCGAGTGGCTGACTTAGAAGAGGCTATCGCAACCACCAATGATACTCGTTTTGGGTTAACCGGCGGCATTATTACGCAAAGTTTACGTACCAGTGCGTTATTCAAACAACAAGCTCAAACGGGCTGTGTCATGGTCAACTTACCAACCGCAGGTACGGATTATCATGTTCCATTTGGCGGTCGTAAAGAATCAAGCTTTGGTCCACGAGAGCAAGGCCAATACGCAAAAGAATTTTATACGGTAGTGAAAACGGCTTATCAACGTCCTTATTAAAATGGATGGAAAATCTACTCAACTAGATGAAACCGAAATGAAATAAGGAGCGTGTTATGTATCAACAACGGATTGTTATCGATGGTTTGCAATACTGCAATTGGGATAGAGAGTATTTTCAGACTCTAAAAGCCAGTGGCATTACAGCGGTTCATGCCACCATGGTGTACCACGAAAACGCACGAGAAACGTTGAGTCGTTTTGCTGAGTGGAACTTACGCTTTGAGCAAAATGCCGATCTTATAATGCCTGTCTATTCAATGGCGGATATTGAATTGGCGAAAGCGGAAGGCAAGGTGGGTATTTTCTTTGGTGCGCAAAACTGCTCTCCGATTGATGATGAAATTGGCTTAGTTGAAGTCATGCGTCAACAAGGGTTGCTCATCATGCAATTGACCTATAACAACCAAAGTCTACTCGCGACGGGATGTTATGAAAAAAATGATACTGGTATTACTCGTTTTGGTCAGCAAGTGATTGAAGAGATGAACCGCGTAGGGATGATCGTCGATATGTCTCACAGTGCAGAGCGTTCAACGCTTGAAGCAATTGATTTATCGTCACGCCCTATTTGTATTAGTCATGCCAATCCTTCTTTTGCTCATGATGCATTACGTAATAAATCAGACACGGTAATTAAAGCATTAGCAGAACGTGGTGGACTACTTGGTTTTAGTTTATATCCATTTCATTTGCCAAATGGCAGTCAATGTAGCCTAGATGATTTTTGCCAAATGGTAGCAACAACTGCCGATATGGTCGGAATAGAACATTTAGGTATTGGCAGTGATTTGTGCTTAAACCAACCACAAGAAGTGTTGGAATGGATGCGTAATGGTCGTTGGTCAAAAGCGATGAATTATGGAGAGGGGTCCGCCAGTAATTCAGGATGGCCCGATGCACTCCCATGGTTTTGTGGCAGTGCAGGAATGGAAAATATCTACAACGGATTAATGCGTCATGGATTCAGTGAATCTGAGGCCGGAAAAGTACTGGGTGAAAACTGGTTTAACTTTTTAAAGCAAGGACTAGAGCCTATTTCGTAAAACGAAACCCATACATGGAGCACCTACTCAATACAACAATAATAGGGTAGGTAGCAAGCACACCTTTGCAGCTGCAAATTGAATACTGGAGCCAGAGTATGTCTGATGTAACCGATAACATGAAAAGTTCAAGCAAGAATTCGTCAATAAAAGAGAATGAATCCACGGCAGAAAAACTGGGGCTCGATAACCCCGCTTTATGGTATAGCGGTGGTTTTATCGCTTTATTTGTCTCACTTGCGTTAGTGAATGCTGAATTACTGTCGACCATTGTTAATAGTGGATTTGCATGGGCTGTGAGTGTCTTTGGTCCTTATTGGCAAATCTTATTATTACTGACATTCCTAATTGGTTTAGGGTTGGCAGCAGGACGTACTGGTCGAGTTATTTTGGGGGGAATAGATAAACCTGAAATGGACGGATTCCGCTGGATGGCGATCATCTTTTGTACTTTATTAGCGGGTGGAGGCGTATTTTGGGCCGCGGCTGAGCCGATAGCTCATTTTGTTAGTGCACCACCATTATATGGCGCGCAAGAGAACGTACAGCAAGCGGCGGTTAATGCGTTATCACAATCTTTCATGCATTGGGGATTCTTAGCATGGGCAATCGTGGGGAGCTTAACGTCCATTGTTGTTATGCATCTTCATTATGACAAAGGGTTACCGCTTAAACCGAGAATTTTACTTTATCCTCTCTTTGGTAAACGCGTACTGACTGGCCACACAGGTGCATTGATTGATGCGTGTTGTATTGTCGCGGTTGCGGCAGGGACAATTGGTCCGATTGGTTTCTTAGGTCTACAGGTGAGCTATGCGTTAAACGCTCTGTTTGATATACCAGATGGTTTTACCACACAGCTCATCATCATATTATTCGCTATCGCTCTATACACAATTTCTGCGTTAAGTGGTTTGAATCGTGGTATGCAAATGCTTAGCCGTTATAACGTTATTTTAGCGTCAGCATTGATGATTTATGTGCTTGTTTTTGGTCCAACTAACTTTATCGTCAATGGCTACATCCAAGGGGTGGGCAGCATGATTGATAATTTCATTCCGATGGCAACCTATCGTGGTGATGAAGGCTGGTTAAGTTGGTGGACGGTATTTTTCTGGGGATGGTTCTTAGGGTACGGACCAATGATGGCGATTTTTATTGCTCGCATATCACGCGGCCGCAGTATTCGCCAATTGATCTCTACCATTAGTATTATTGCACCGCTTGTGACGTGCTTTTGGTTCACGATAGTCGGTGGTTCAGGATTGGCTTTTGAAATTGCGAATCCAGGCAGTGTGAGCTCGGCTTTTGAAGGGTTTAACTTACCGGGGGCTTTATTGGCCGTGACCTCTCAATTGCCAATGCCAATGGTAACGTCAATCCTATTTCTAATTTTAACCACCATCTTTATTGTGACCACGGGTGACTCGATGACATACACCATCAGTGTGGTTATCAGTGGAGAAACAGAGCCAAATGCCATTATCAGAACCTTTTGGGGCGTGATGATGGGGGTAACGGCATTAATCCTTATCTCTCTTGGATCTGGTGGTATATCAGCATTGCAATCCTTCATTGTCATTACCGCTGTTCCTGTCTCTTTAATCTTGTTGCCCTCACTTTGGGATGCACCACGGATCGCCATGAGGATGGCAAAAGAACAAGGGTTGTAAACCCATCCAATAACGTGAAGCAAGAGCGGTGTTTGCCGCTCAACTTGGCTCTAATAATGAACTAAATTCTAATAAAAGAGCCCCTATCAATACACCTATAATTAGAAATGGTGGTGAGCAACATGGATGCACATCGTTCAACGTACGCTGAAACTCATCTGCGTAAACCTGAAATTGTAATGGCGCCGGAAAGACTGGGTGCAATGCACCAAAATAGAATCAGTTTTGTTCGTAGCTTAATACGCAAAATGGCACAGCAAGAGTGGCAAGTCACTAAGTATGAATGGCAATTATCACCACAAGGTTTTGGTCATGTTATTTATAAATTAGTGACACCGAATGATACGTATCATTTGGTTGTTTTTTGTGACGAAATTGCAGATGAAGAACGTAATGATCGTGTTATTGCTGAAAAGTGGGACGTAACGTTTGCTTTGGTTCTTGGGGAGGTAAATGTCGATTTATTAAGCCAATTAAGAGCCAATGTTCCATTGCAAGAAGCGGGTAGAAACTCAAATAATGTCTTGGTGTTAGCAAGAGCAAATAAAAGTGTTCGAGTGTTTGATCATCTTGTCTCTCATTTATCTAGAGGCGAACAACCCAATCAAAAAGAGCTTGCCGAGGTGGGGTATATTTTAAGAACGACCGCGGTGTATGGTAATGGTAAATTTGGTATTGCAGACTTTAAATTGTTAGAAAACAATGCCGATTTTAATCAGTCTTTTAGCGCTCAAATGTGTGCTGTTTATTTATTACGTCAGTTCAGTTTGGACTGGGTTCATTATTTAGCGACAGAGCAAGGGGGAGTGAATGCCGTTACTCTCGATCGTGAATTGCAACGCTATCTTGGTGTTGGTAATGCGACAGGGTTAGGGATGGCTCCTTATTTAATTAACCATCCTTGCATTGTTGATCAGTGGATGTTCGCACGAGAAATGGCGTTATCTGCGGTACTTAATGCGCCTGTAATACGAGAGAGAAAAGAGCCATTACAAACGTTATTGCGCAAAGGCGTAAGACATTTACAGCAAGTGATCACGATTAATGAACACCAAGATGCGCTAAATCATCGTGCGGTTTCTGAGCTTAACGAATTGATTGCCAGTTTAGATAACATCGTGGCGAAAAGTTCGACTTGGGAAGACGTCGTTACCCATTCAAATGGTATGAGTTTAGAAGCTCAAGAAATGTTGCTCTCTTGTTTGATGGAAATCTATCCTGAATTAGTTGATCGCTTTGAAGAACAAATGAACGGCAATGAAAATCTATCTTTACCTAGTGGAAAAAAGATTCAAGACTTAATCACGACCTTAGAAGCGTGCTATCAGTGGGCAATTAAAACGGACTTCACTAAACCTGAAAATAATTATTGGTTTTGGTATCGCTCACAAGATAAAGAAGAACCGCGTCTTGGGGTTCGAGGTGAAGAGAAAGGCGAAGACAGAGAATTGCCTCTTGATATTGGCCGTCAAGTGTATCGTCTTTATCACGCATTATTGAAATGTGAGGCATCAATGTCTTTAGCAGAGTTCTTAGTGGAGCATCCTCAATATCGCGCAATAAGCCGCAGAGTATGGACATTAGGACATAAAGCGTTAGGTGATATTCAAATGAATGTACTACATAAGTCGTCTTTACCAATGCATTTATTACGTTGTAAATTAGCCGTCTTTGGTGCAACGAAGTTTGATCCACGATCCGATCGCTGGGTTCGAGTTACTTTTTTTCAAGGCGCGCCTTTGTTAGATGAAGTTCATGATGGGGAATGGTTATTCCCGTTATTGCCAAATGCAGGAGAAGGCCAATGATCGTGTCACACAATGAATTAGTAGCGGTAACTAATAAGGCATTCTTAGGCATGCGCCGAACGTGCGGAGAAGCCGATGTTATTGCCAATATGGTGGCAGATCTGCAAATGGTTGGGTTGAATGGCGTCAGACATTTTAATAATTCGACCAAATTTTTAACGGTTGAGGAGGATTGTCCTGTCGAAATAACCATGAGCAAATCAGGTAATTTAGTGGTGGATTTACACGGTTGCAGTGTGGCTTGCCATTTACCTGTGATTGTTGATTACGCGGTTGAAAAAATGGTGAAACGTAAACGCTTAAGCATCACATTAACCAAATGTCATAACCGTTGGCTCGCCTACAGTGAGTTGGTGAAGTTGGCAGCAAAAGGCATCGCTTGTAAAGCCGAGTGGGAAAATGGCACTAGCCCTAAACGGACCTTGTATGTTTTAAATCGAGGGTGTGTATCACCTGAATTGTTTTTGTCAGATGACGTTGAGCTCAACAGTGGAAAATTAAATGACATGACCATTGAATTATCAGTACGAGATTTTGATGTGGTTGCTTTATCTGAAGGGTACAGCATTCATATTAATTCGGCTGAGCTGAATGGATCACAAGAAAATGCATGGAGTCATGGCATTCAGGTTGATGATGCTGATTGGGAAAGTTTGAAAAAAACAGCGACCGCTATTTTAGTCGAAAACAGTGAGCAATCGTTAAAAGGTGCGGGAGAGCTAGCCTGAAACCATACATAGTTAACGATTAAGATGACAACGCTCATGGTGAAAACGATGGGCGTTTTTTATACTATTGACTCAGTAGTAAAATGAATGCAAAGTACTTTAAGTACAATATTGCGTTAAGTCTTAATTAAAGAGCAAAAGGGTATGGTGATTTATATGAATAAATTAGATAAAAACAGCATGGTTTCAGATGAAGAAACCATAAAAACGTTGCCTACTCAACCTGCTCAGTCAAACGATTCGATAAATACATGGGATCAGCTGACCGATGAGCAACAACAAGATATTTTGGCTCACTTAACCGAAGTACCTTTTCAATAATCCTCGGCGTTAACTTCTTTTTCTGATTGTCGATACATTACCGCTTTAACTTTTATGTGGGGCACTTTTATTTTAATAGTGCCAAACACTTTTTCGCTCTCCCTTCCATGAGAGTTCTGCAAACTGTTAACTTGATTGCATTCTCACTAGCCTTCATTGTGATTCTCTATTTATTGAGCTAACTTAATAAAACTATTATAAAAAATAATGATAAGCAGCGGAGTCTGCGCCTTGGACATGGAGTACTAATCACGGATGATATCTTATTTATTTAGACGGCTTTTATTGGTTGTCCCTACTTTCATCGGTATTACCTTACTCATTTTTGCGCTAACCCGATTTGTGCCTGGTGGACCAGTAGAAAGAATGCTGCTGAGTTTACAAATGCAAGGGAGTTCTGAAACTGGGGGAACCAGCAGCGTTACTGATGGAAATAATGCATTATCTGAAGAGCAAATCGCAGAACTTAACGCCTTTTATGGATTAGATAAGCCCGTGTTTGAAGCTTATTATGATTGGTTAACAAAATTGGTCGTTCTTGATCTCGGTGAATCCACCCGCTATTACGAACCCGTATGGGACATGATCTCTGAACGATTACCCGTGTCTTTATTTTATGGAGGAATGACCTTTTTACTCAGTTACCTTATTTCAATTCCTCTGGGTTACTTTAAAGCCTTAAAGCACGGTTCCATCCTCGATTCTATGTCCTCTGTCGCTATTTTTGTTGGCTTTTCTTTGCCCGGTTATGTCATTGGCGTTTTCTTAATTAGTTTATTTAGTTATCAAATGGAGTGGTTCCCGATGGGGGGATTTGTCAGTGATGATTTTGATGACTACGGTGCGATAGAACAAATAAAAGACATTATGTGGCATGCGGTTTTGCCTCTGTTTTGTTATCTGATTGGCGATTTTGCATTGCTTACAATGACGATGAAAAACAATTTGATGGAAAATTTGACGGCCGATTATGTAAGAACGGCCATTGCAAAAGGGTTGCCATTTAAAACGGCCGTACGTAAACACGCATTAAGAAACAGTCTAATTCCGGTCGCGAGTCATTTTGGTAATTCGTTGATGTTTTTTATGACGGGATCATTTTTGATTGAGGTGATATTTAATATTGATGGTATTGGGTTGCTGGGTTATGAAGCGATCATGGAGCGAGATTACCCGGTTGTGATGGGGTTGTTCGCTATTAACGCAATGATGCTGATGATAGGGAATATTTTATCTGATGTGTGTGTGGCGGTGGTTGATCCTCGCGTTAAGTTTGGAGCCTAACTATGTCGTCTATCTTAAAAGTAAGTCCATTAACGCAGAAAAAAATACAGCGCTTTAAAGCGATAAAACGCAGTTATTGGTCTTTCATTATTCTGCTCTTATTGCTTGTGTTGTCGATCTTTGCTGAAGTCTTTGTAAACAGTCGAGCTTTACTGGTGAGTTACCAAGGTGAGTGGCACTTTCCAACGTACGGTGATGTTAAATCAGGCGAAATGTTTGGATTAGATTATGTCCATGAAACGAATTATCGAGACTTAAAAGCTGAATTTAAAGAACAAGATAATGGTGATTTTGTTGTTATGCCGATTGTGCCTTGGAATCCTTATGAACAAGATTTCTCAGGGGATTTTCCGCCTACCGCGCCTAGTGTTGAAGCGCAGCATTATTTGGGTACCGATACCATTGGGCGAGATATTGTATCGCGGTTAGTTTATGGCTTTAGGATTGCGATAGGCTTTGCGCTTATTACTTTAGTCATTTCATATGCGATAGGTGTATCGGTTGGCTGTGCAATGGGGTTCTTTGGGGGCAAGTTTGATCTGTTTTTTCAGCGCTTTATTGAAATATGGTCAATGGTGCCTTTTTTATTCGTCATCATGATCCTTGTTTCCATAATGAAACCTAGCTTCATGCTATTCACACTAATTAATGTCATGTTTGGGTGGATGGGGATGACATGGTACATGCGAACAATGACCTATAAAGAGAAATCTCGTGAGTACGTTATGGCTGCGAAAGCGTTAGGGGCTTCAAATTCACGAATTTTATTTCATCACATTTTACCCAATACGATGGTGATGATAGTGACATTAGCACCATTTACGATTGTGGCTAATATTACCGCGCTAACCGCTTTGGATTATTTAGGATTAGGGCTTATGCCACCCACACCGAGTTGGGGGGAATTATTACAGCAAGGTAAATCCAATTTAGATTCTCCTTGGATAGCAAGTTCGGTCGTGACTGCTATTGTTACAGTATTGATTATGGTGACTTTTATTGGTGAGGGAATACGAGAAGCTTTTGACCCTAAAAAACACACGCGTTATGTGTAAGCCAAAAAGAATAAATAATAGGAAGGAATCTATGACAATAAAAAATAAAATGACGTTATTTTCGGCATCTGCAGCGTTATTTAGCGTCGGACTTTTTTCTGCTGAATTACCGACAAATTTAGAATGGAAAACGAATGATTTAGCGCCGACGTTTGCTTCACCAGAGGCCGTGTTTGGTGGCACTTATCGTACGTATTCGTTGAGTTTTCCGCAGACATTTCGCTCGGTTGGTCCCGATTCAAATGGTGCTTTTCGTTCTTGGATTGTAGAGGCCAATTTACCGCCGTTAATTCAACACCCAAATACGGGTGAGTGGCTGCCTGGCTTGGCGACATCGTGGGCGTTTGGTGACGATAATAAAACGATGTATTTCAAATTAAATCCAAAAGCAACATGGAGTGATGGAAAGCCGGTAACCGCGGATGATTACCAATTCATGCTAACGTTAATGCGCTCAAAAGACATTGTCGCGCCGTGGTATAACGATTTTTTTACCAATGAAATCGCCGATGTTATTTCTTATGACGCTCATACGATTGGGGTTGTTTCAGCCAAAGAACGTAATCGTGATGAGTTGATTCAATATACTAATTTAATGCCCCGTCCAGCGCATTTCTATGGCAAACCAAAACTCGATGAAAACAACGATGGTATTGACGATAAATTTGTTCGTAAATATAACTTTAAACCAGAACCAGTTACAGGACCTTATTACATCGATAAAATCAGAAAAGGAAAAAATATTGTTTTTAAACATGTGGGTGAAGATTGGTGGGGCTATGAAAATAAATACAATCAGAATCGCTACAACGTAGAGAAAATCAATATCAAAGTGATCCGTGATGATGACATAGCATTAAAGCATTTTGAAAAAGGAAATTTAGATTCTTTTACGTTACTTCGTCCCGATTTATGGCATGAGAAATCGAACGGTAAAAACTATCAAAATGGGTATATTCAGAAGGCCTGGGTATATAACCAAGCCCCTGTTGGTGCGGGTGGGTTATGGCTAAACACAGCAAAACCGATGCTGAATGACATGAACATTCGTAAAGGCATTATGTATGCCACCGATTTTGACATGATGATCGCCAAAGTGTTGAGAGGGGACTATTCACGTAAACCCAATGGGATGGGATTTGGTCATATTGGCTACGATAATACCACCATCAATGCACCTACATTTGATGCGAAAAAAGCCATCGAATATTTTGAGAAAGCCGGATTTGAAAAAATAGGCCCTGATGGCATTCGAATAAACGCCAAGGGTGAACGACTCAGTTTCGCCATCACGTATTCCGCTCAAGCTCATACTCCTCGAATTGCGGTATTACGTGAACAAGCCAAGCTTGCTGGAGTCGATTTTGAGTTAAACCTGATCGATGGTTCAAGCATGTTTAAATACGTACTTGAGAAGAAGCACGACATTTCTTTTCATAATATGGGAACCAGTGAGATCCCTGCGTATTGGGAATATTTTCATTCAGACAATGCAAATAAACCGCAAACCAATCATTTTACTAATTTTACGTCACCTGAACTGGATACCTTAATCGATTCATTTAAAAACGAATTTGATATTGATAAAAAACAGGCATTGTCTCGCGAAATTCAACAAGCGATTGCAGATGCTAATGTTATTGTTCCCGGTTATATGGTGCCTTACGCTCGTTCTGGTTATTGGCGTTGGATGAAGTTACCCGAAAAAATGGCAACCAAACAAACGGGTTATTTATTCCATGGTTGGGGTTTTTCTCAAACCTTCAGTACGTTCTGGATTGATGCATCGATAAAAAAGGAAACCAAAGCGGCGATGAAATCAGGTAAGGCATTTGAGCCCGTTATTATTATTGATGAAACCTATAAATTATAACTATAAAAATAGTGAAGATGCGCATGGATAGACAAATCATATTGTCAGTGGAAAATGTGATCACTGAATTTGAAACCGATGAAGGGATCATTCGAGTACTTGATGGTGTCAGTTTTGATGTCCCTAAAGGGAAAACCATTGGCATTGTTGGAGAATCAGGTTGTGGAAAAAGCGTAACAGCATTGTCTATTATGGGCTTATTGCCTAAGCCTTACGGCAATGTCGTATCTGGACAGATTTTATATGGTAATACAAATTTAGTTCAACTTAGTCCAAGTCAATTATATGAAATGCGTGGCAATCACATTTCGATGATTTTTCAAGATCCAATGACGGCACTAAACCCGGTACATACGATTGGGAAACAACTCAATGAAGTGTTGGAATTGCATCGCTCTGATTTAAACAAAAAACAGCGTTTAGCGTATTCTATCGAAATGCTTGAAAAAGTAGGCATGCCATCTCCTGAATCTCGCTTACATGAATACCCTCATAGTTTATCAGGGGGGATGAGGCAGCGAGTGATGATCGCAATCGCATTAGCGTGTGAGCCAGATATATTGATTTGTGATGAGCCAACGACGGCACTTGATGTCACGATTCAAGCGCAAATTTTAACGTTAATGAAAAAACTGCAAGACGAGACGGGAATGTCGATCATTTTTATTACTCATGATCTTGGTGTTGTGGCTGAAATCTGTGACGAAGTGGTGGTGATGTACGCTGGTCGAGTGGCTGAGCAAGCTGACATTTTTGAGTTATTTGATAATCCTCTGCATCCTTATACTCAAGGATTAATGTCCTCAATGCCAAGCTTAAGTTTACAACCTAAAACAGAGCTTGAAACCATTCAGGGTACCGTACCATCATTAAATGAAATGCCTCAAGGGTGTCGCTTCTCTACTCGTTGTAAATTCAAACAAGACCAATGTGATTTAGTGGTTCCTGAATTGACTCAGATTTCACCGTTGCATAATGTGAGCTGTCACTTTTCTGGTCAGTTGATTGAGAATAAATCAGAGGGGACATTATGACGGAGTTATTAAGAATTGAGGGGTTAAAACAACATTTCATTTCAGGTAAAGGTGTATTTAATAAAGGATACATTGTACATGCTGTGGATGGCGTATCTCTGAGTGTTACTGAAGGTGAGACGTTAGGATTAGTTGGGGAGTCTGGATGTGGAAAAAGCACACTAGGGCGCAGTTTGCTGAAGTTGTTTGAACCAACGGCTGGTAACATTTTTTTTGAAGGAGAAGACATTACTGATCTTGGAAATAAAGCAATGCGATCTCTGCGTCAAGACATGCAGATTATCTTTCAAGATCCTACAGAATAGTTAAACCCAAGGCATACTATTGAAATGATTTTAGAAGAACCTTTCATTATTCACGGTATAGGGACAGCGAAAGAGCGCAAAGAGTGGGTAAAGGATCTGTTAGTTAAAGTGGGATTATCACCCAGTGCGATTACTCGTTATCCACATGAGTTTTCTGGGGGACAAAAACAACGAATTGGTATTGCGAGAGCCATTGCTTTAAAACCAAAATTGATAGTGTGTGATGAGTCGGTATCGGCATTGGATGTATCAGTACAAGCGCAAATCATTAATCTGTTATTAGATCTTCAAAAGGAGATGAATTTAGCCCTTATATTTATTGCTCATGATCTTTCTGTAGTGAAACATATTTCAGATAAAGTGGCGGTTATGTATTTAGGGAAGATTGTTGAGTACGGCAATTCAGAGGATTTATATCATTCACCTAAACATCCTTATACAGAAGCGTTATTGTCTGCGATTCCGGGTGCTCATCCTCGACTTAGAGGAAAAAAAAGAATCATACTAAAAGGCGACGTACCCTCGCCAATTAACCCACCTAAAGGGTGCCGTTTTTCGACTCGATGCCCAAAAGCTGAAAAAAGATGCGTTGAGATAGAACCACAAAGACAGTGTATTGATAGTGCTGAGCATGATGTTGCTTGTCACCTATATGAATAACAGATATCAGGGGGGAGTAGTGGCTGTTATTTAACGGATGAGTTGAATAAATATCTATTTTGAACCCTCTTTTTTGAGTTCATTTATTCTATAATCAGTAAAAATAAAACGATTGAGGAAGGTATGAAAAAATTATTCGCTTTGGCTGCTGTGATGACGCTTGCTGGTTGTTCGACGACGATGCCAGATATGGGAACGGCACAACCCGTGCACTATACGTGCGAAGCAGGACGTAATTTTCAAATAACATTTAATGACGATAACGCGTTACTGCAATTACCAAAAGAAGATTATGCATTAAAAAGAGCAGTATCAGCATCAGGGATGAAATACATTTCAGATGATGGAATGCCTGATGTGAGTAAGACGATTGTCTTTCATGGGAAGGGGGATTCTGCAATTCTTGAGTTAGGTCGCGTTGTTCTTAAAGAGTGCACCGTAATACAGTAATTGTTGGATCTGAAAATGGCCACGTAGTTGACATTACATGGCCATTTCATGTCACTTTTGTTTATGAGGAAACTACGACCCGTAAGTCACAATATAACGATTTGGTTTGTGATTCATTGCAAGCACAATGTTTAATACGATAGCACCAAGAACGGAAATCAGTAATAACGAAGGCGTAATAAAGAAGAAAGAGGCGCTTAAAATGCAGAAATCAATTGCCATTTGAACCTTGCCTACTGAAATGCCAAACTTCTCTTGAATGAATAAACATAAGACATTAAAGCCACCAAGACTTGAACGGTGTCTAAATAATATCAGCATACCTAACCCCATCAATAAACCGCCAGCAACTGCACAATAAATATCATTAATATGGTCAACTGAAATCATCATATTTAGATGATCGGTCATGATAGAAACGAGTGCACCTGAAATTAAGCTTGTTAGTGCAAACTTCTTACCGAATCGATTCCAAGCTAGCGCATAAAAAGGGAGGTTACATACAAAGTATAAAACCCCAAAACTGATGTCTGTCATTTGGCTTAACAGCAATGCTAAGCCTGTTGTTCCGCCCGTTAATAAATTAGCGGCTTGCAAAAAGAAGATCCCTTGAGAGACTAAAAATGTCCCTGTTAAAATCGCAATGACATCTTCTTTGTGAGTGTGTTTGATTTTTTCCATAATATCGATACCAACAAAATAATGCAGGCTAGCATAGGGTGAGATGGATTTTATGCAATCTGTTGGCTACAAATATCCGGCGTAGTTTGTAGTTAACCCTTTACACAGTGTAAAGCTAAAAATTGACACTTAATGAATATCTTTCATGTTGATAATGAGTAATCCCCAACAAAAATAACAAAGAAAAGTACAATTGAGGCTATCTGATCCAGATCAAATTATGTAGAATAACGACCAGTTAAGGCTAGTGACGTAATCGTTTGCGTCATTGGGCTATTTTTGGGTTTTATATTTATCTGAGTCAGGAGATACAGATGCTTAAGCGTGATATGAACATTGCAGATTACGATGCAGACTTGTTTGCAGCAATCCAGGAAGAGACAGTACGTCAAGAAGAGCATATCGAGCTGATTGCTTCTGAAAACTACACTAGCCCACGAGTGATGGAAGCTCAAGGTTCACAACTAACAAACAAGTATGCTGAAGGTTACCCTGGTAAGCGTTACTACGGTGGCTGTGAGTTCGTTGATAAAGTGGAAACACTGGCTATCAACCGTGCATGTGAATTGTTTGGCGCAGAGTACGCAAACGTACAACCGCATTCAGGTTCTCAAGCGAACAATGCCGTTTACATGGCACTACTAAACGCTGGCGATACCGTGTTAGGTATGAGCCTTGCTCACGGTGGTCACTTAACTCACGGTTCTCCAGTAAACTTCTCTGGTAAGCTTTACAACATCATTCCTTACGGTATTGATGAAGCGGGTCAAATTGACTACGAAGAAATGGAAGCGCTAGCAATAGAACATAAACCTAAGATGATCATCGGTGGTTTCTCTGCTTACTCTCAAATTTGTGATTGGGCGCGTATGCGTGAAATCGCAGACAAAGTTGGTGCTTACTTTTTCGTTGATATGGCTCACGTAGCGGGTCTTATTGCTGCTGGTGTTTACCCTAACCCTGTCCCACACGCTCACGTAGTAACAACAACAACGCATAAAACATTGGCTGGTCCTCGTGGTGGTCTTATTCTTTCTAACGAAGGCGAAGATCTTTACAAGAAACTGAACTCAGCAGTATTCCCTGGTGGTCAAGGTGGCCCTCTAATGCACGTTATCGCTGGTAAAGCGGTGGCATTTAAAGAAGCACTAGAACCAGAATTTAAAGAATACCAAGTTCGTGTTGTTGCTAATGCAAAAGCAATGGTTGCAGAGTTTCTTGCTCGTGGTTACAACATCGTTTCAGGCTCTACTGAAAACCACTTGTTCTTGGTTGATTTAATCGACAAAGACATCACTGGTAAAGAAGCCGATGCGGCTCTGGGTTCAGCTAACATTACCGTGAATAAAAACTCAGTACCAAACGATCCACGTAGCCCGTTTGTTACTTCTGGTATCCGTGTTGGTTCTCCTTCAATTACTCGTCGTGGTTTCTCTGAAGAAGACGCGAAGAACCTTGCTGGCTGGATGTGTGACATTCTAGACAACATGGGTGATGAGTCTGTTATCGAAGCAACTAAAGCGAAAGTATTAGAAATCTGTAAGCGTTTACCTGTATACGCTTAATTTTTAATTCAGTTTTAAAAATTGAAAAGGTCAGCCTGTTATAGGTTGGCCTTTTTTATTGCCTAAAATTTAATGAACTGTTGAGGGTTGTATTTCTTTATGTGATTAATGTGCAGATTGGAGAAGATAACTACATAACATTCAGTAATTCAATGTAAATATAATTCACATTCATGATTTTTATTCTATTTCTGTATTATTTATAAGATTGAGTGAAAATAAATGTGATATGTTTCGGCCTTAGTGAACTGGACGATTAGTTTCGGCACTTTTAAAAGGTTGAGCCATGAGTAAAAAATTATTATTAGCGTCGTTAATATCGATGCTGCTTGCTGGGTGTAATGACGAGAATATAGATACATCAGGAGCAATTCCTGATGTCGGAACTGGCGGTGGGTCGGTGACTCCTCCCAAGCCTGAACCAACGCCAGAACCGATACCACCAACGGATATTATTCCTCCGGTGACATACGTTGGTACCTTGATGGCTTCGGGTAAAACCGTTTCTGGTGACGTCTGGTGTAACGGCGTAGTTTTAGATGAAAATACAAGTACATTTACCGTTAAACAAGGGAATGAATTTAACTGTTCTTTTGGTGCGGTAGAGTTAGGTCGTTTTAAAGCTTCTTTTCCTAAGGTTAAATCAATCGATTTGGTTAATACAATCGTGCCTGCTTCTTTTGATCTTCAAGACAGTAAAGGGGTTAACGTAACGAAAGTTCTACAATCCATTTCCACATGTGAGCTGCAAGATGGTATTTGTTTAAATGAAATAAATGCATTTGATATTCAAGATATTTACTTAGACTTAGATAATAATGAGTCCGTGAATGAATTTTTAAAGCCGAAAGAAGAAGAAGCCACTGATGACGTCGGTAAAGCACCAAGTTCTCATGTTGATGCTGAAATAGCGCCAGTTGTCACGCCTGGTACAAGCAATGACCTCAATAGTGGGTTTGTATCAGCCAGCGCAGAAGACAGTTACGCTTATAAACCAAGTTCAGCGGCACAGGTGTTAACTAAAAGTAAATTAACAGGTGATAATAGTACACCATTAGCTGGGGTTAATTTCTTTTCTACTAATGCTATTGGGATCACGGATGACAATGGTGAATTTGAATACCTGTGGGGTGACAAACTTACCTTTAGTATTGATACTTTTGAATTTGGTAGTGTAACCGGCAACCAAATTAACTATAAAATTACAGATGTCAGCGATAATGAAATTGTAAAATCAAATATTCAGTCATTAATCACTCGATATGCAGAAAATAGTAATAATACACTGCTTATATCAAATCGAGTACAAGAGGTTTTCTCTCTTTATCCTAACGTAATCAATGAATTAATTAATCTGAATTTACCTAGCGGTGGAATGATTGAAGGCACACAGTTCTCGATTCCGAATGAATTTGATGCACAATTTGAACATGGTTTAACTGCCGCTATTGATGCAGAGTTACAACCGCAAGGGTCATCATTTTATTTTTCAGATTATCCACATGTATTTGCTGTAGATAGTGGTACCTATGTTACCGACTCTCTCACTGCAATATTCAAGGGGGTTGGCAGTTTCCATGTATTTAATGACAACGGCAGTTTCTATGGTGCGACAGGTTACACTCGAGGAATGCGCGCATTAAATTTATCTAATCGAGCATTTCCAATAATGATGCCTCGTGCTGATATTAATAAAGACATCCCATTTGGTCAGCAGCAAGCATGGACTCGTGAAGGTCGTCCTTATATTGCGGAATACCCAGGAATAGATAAGATGCCAGCTATCCCTGTTGTATCGAAAGATAATGCAACGTTCGGTTTCCCATTCGTTACCGCCGGTGAAATTGGTGCGGGTAAAGTGGTATTTATGGGGAATAGCATGTACCCGAGTATCATTTCGTGCCCTGATAACTATTGGGCTAATGGTGCTTTACGTATTGATAGTGTCAAAAAATCATGTACATCGTCATTTGATCTAGCAAATGATCCTCGTAATGATAACGGCAGTATGAAGACCTTTTTCTCTAATTTATTTACATGGTTAAATAATGATAAGACAATCAATGGCATCAATGTTGCTTCCAATATAGACGTTGCTACAGCTTTACGTTCTGGTACTTCTCATGGAACTGCATATGATTTCTTTGTTAATCCATCTTTTGGCTTTTCTTCTGTTGAAATGTTAACTAAAGATGGTTTTTCAGGGCATTTATCGGCATCAGAAACACCGTTGTTAATTCTTCAAGCTTACCCTCCGAAGCCCCAAGGTGATGGCATGAGTCATCGTTTTATTGCTGATTTAGAGAATCCAAACCTGAGTCAAGATGATATTACCGCTTTAATTACGTACATTAATGATGGTGGTAGCGTTCTATTTATGGACGCTATCGATAGAATCACTAACCCTGAACCTATTGGGCGTTTAGCTGACTCTGCAGGTGTATCATTAGGTGGAAGTAACGTAACGCCCACATCGCAAGCATTTTGTGGCTCGTCATATTATTGTCAAGTACCATCCCCAAATCTTCATGTAAAGAGTCAGTATGAAATGGTGGTTCTTGAACGTTTCCAAGATGTGGACGGAAAGCAACCTTATACAGTTACTCAGGATGGTTCGGTCGAGTGGATCAAAGATGAAACTAAGATCAAATTTGAAATCCCAACCTATGAAATGATCAAACGTGATGATAAAGGTCAGCCAGTATTAGATAAAAATGGTGTTCCAGTAATGGAAACCAAATTTGCTCGTATTTTTGTTAAAAATGAAGAAGAAAGAGCGGCTGCAATCTCTGAATTACAAACAGCGTTTAAAGGCACTCCTTTATGCTCTAATGGTTATGAATATGAGTTTAACTGCATAGAAACTCGTCAAGGTGATGGTATAGAAGTTCGTGGGTCGTACGGACGTGCAGATTTTGAACGCTATCAAATGAGTCAAGACGTTGTAGAAAGTATGGTTAAAGCGGCAAACCTTGGTGATAACTTTAATGCACTAATGGAGCATGAGCTTTATTACCGCACCAAAGGTAAGCAAGGCATTCGTTTATCTTCCGTCGAGTTAAATCAAACTTACGATAATCTTTCTATTTGGATGTGGAATGACAACGCTTATGCTTATGATTCAAACGTTCAAGATGAACTCGGCTTTAAAACTGCGGTAGGTTTTCTTAATTGCTACACGAATAATGCGCATGGCAATGGATTAACGTGTCCTGATGATTTAGCGACTAAGTTAATTAAAAATGGAATGATTTATGGTGAAGGTGAACTTGTTGGGCAAATGAATCCAAGTTACCCACTAAACTACATGGAAAAACCACTAACTCGTATTATGTTAGGTCGTTCTTTCTGGGATCATGAAATCACGGTTGATACGACTAAGTACCCAGGTAGAACCGTCGCTTCAACGATCACAGAGACCGTAAATATCGAGACGGCAGGTAAAGCGGTCAGTTATTCTGCAGGAAATAATCAATCTACGGGGTTATGGGCGCCCCAACTTAGCGATATCACTATTAATGGCGGGGTTTCGGCAACGATCACCGTCATGATGGCGGATGATCTAACGGGTAAACCTCAGCATGAAACCAGTCTAAATCGTCCACCAAGAATGCAAACTAGTTATGCTTATGATGGAAGATTACTGACCTTTAAAGTGCCTTATGGTGGTCTAATTTATGTTAAGCCAACTGAGGTTCTGAGTGGAGGTTCAACGATTGCATCGTTTAATCTTATTGGTGTTGAAAAAGCAGCGTGGTGGAAAAAGGATCCTGATAGCGCAAAAGGTGAGTGGATAAATGCCCCTGAGTCATCAACGGCTCCAATTGCTGAAATAGATACGGGCTCATTTATTTATACGACTGCTCTTAATAACGTTAAGACAGCTGATCTTAATGAGTTTAGTTAACCTGAATTCTGGATAAAACATGCTTTAAGCGAGGATTAGTTCAAATTCACATTCTGATAGCTTAATTCGTGGCTTTTGTTTTTTTAAACAATAAGCCACAACGCCTGAAATTACATTTAGCATGAAACCAGTCACGCTACGATGACGGCTATGTTCAATTTGAGAGATATTCTTCAATTGGTCATTTATCGTTTCGATAATGTATCTCTTTGATAACATAGCCTTATCAAAAGCACTTATCTCTTTTGCTTTCATGTTTTTTCGCGAGGTAGTCACTAAATCGACATCAGAGTTCTTTAAGCTCTCACTCAACTTTTTACCTATGTACCCTTTATCAGCGTACAATTTCCCCGAGAGTTCTTTGCATAAATCAGGTACAGGAGTCCTATCATTTACATTGCCAGCTGTGATTTTCAGCGAAATAATTTCTCCAAGATGGTTAATCAATAAATGAAGTTTGAAGCCGAAAAACCATCCCATGGTACCTTTTCCTCTTTTCGCAACACCATCAAAGACTTTATGGCGAGGAATTCGAATGTTATGGCATACTTTAAGACTCGTGGAGTCAACAAAAGCAATGCCAGTCGGCTTACCTTTGATAGATTGAAAATAGGCACACATTGGGGCGATTAGGCTAGGCATTTTGCTCACAAATCGAGTGTAGCTAAGTAAATTTGGAAAGTATCCTTTCCAATATTGATGAACTAACCCGATATAGAAGTTCTTGAAATCTCTATGATTTGATTGATGAAAAGCGATGACAATAGTCATACATTCACTAGTAGACATTACTGACTGACGTTTTCTTTTTCTCTCACTAGCCTCAACAAGGTATTTTTCCCATTGAGATAAGAATTGATAACAAAAATCATCGACATCACAAAATATATCAACTAATTTATTCATCTTGCCCACCTTTTAAAATACGTTCAAATAATTCTTGGTCGAAAGATCTGATCGTTAGGTGGGCAATTAGTTCAGCCTTATCCAGAATTCAGGTTAAATAAGGTATCTAAATCAGGAAAACCGGTATTGTGACGTGCAGGTACATGACCTAATAATAAACTTGTCGTTAATACATGATCATACCAAGCAAAATCACCCGCAGTAACAAAACCCAATCCAGACGCCGCCTGATCATTCCAATGACGCTGACGAAGCTCACTGCCTACTGATAATAATTCTTTTTGTTCGATCTCCCCGCGCCAATATTTCTCTTGTGCGAACTTAAGTTCACGTTGAGCGCCTACTCGTGGATAACCTAAAATATGCGTTACTGTTTTTGTTTTCAATTCTGTTGTCATTGCTCTAATTCCCTTAGCCGTTTGGATGGCTAAACAATGACTCTTTTCTTTACCAGGCACAACGGAGAAATATTCACATTGATTATGAATTTATTTCAACAACAATAATTTTTCAATTAAAGTATTAACATCATTTAGCCGTCTAGATGTTTACTTTGAAGGTTTTTCACTTTACTGTGAAGATTATTGAACTGACTCAAACGGAACTTGAGGAATTATAATGATTGAATTAAAACACCTAAAAACCTTAGTCACACTTAGAGATACGGGATCATTAACCGCAACAGCAAATGCCCTACACCTCACTCAATCAGCACTGTCTCATCAATTAAAAGATTTTGAAACTCGCCTTGGTGGCACTGTTTTTTTACGAAAAACTCGCCCAGTCAAATTTACGTCTGAAGGTGAAATACTGTTAACTCTTGCTGATGATATTTTGCCTAAAATGGCCAGAGCTGAATATGACATCGCAAGTTTAAAAGAAGATCTTCATGGAAGGCTGCACATGGCTATCGAATGTCATTCTTGCTTTCAATGGTTAATGCCTGCAATTAAAGAGTATCAAGTCGGTTGGCCAGAAGTAGAATTGGATTTTTCATCTGGCTTTGGTTTTGAACCTTTACCGGCATTAGTTAATGGAGATTTAGATCTGGTTATCACTTCTGATATTCAACCTCGTAATGAAGTACATTACGAACCTTTGTTCGATTTTGAAATGCGCCTGGTCATGGCAACCAATCACCCTCTTGCAAGTAAAGAATACATTGAACCGGAAGATTTGATCGATCAAACCATGATGACGTACCCAGTACAAAAGCAACGATTGGACGTGGTTAAGCATTTTTTATCGCCAAACAACGTTGAACCCGCTAAATGGAAGCAGGCAGAAAACACATTAATGTTAATACAGATGGTATCCGCAGGATTAGGGGTTGCAGCATTGCCAAATTGGGCAATTAGCGAATTTTCACGACAGGGGTTGATTGAAAGTAAACCATTAGGAAAAGGGTTATGGCGAAGATTGTTCGCTGCCGTTAGAGACAGCGAACATGATAAAAAATATTTACAAGCATTTTTCTCTACTGCGAAACAGCAGAGCCAGAGTCATTTAGATGGTATTAAAATGACTTAAATGAGGTATGTTTAAAATCATTTATTCTTGAATTGATTCGTTAATGGGTCATATTTATAACCCAAGCCACTGAGCTTGTCTTGAACTCCTTCTGTATCAAGCTCATACATTCTGGATAATTCTTCTAGACTGTGACATTCCAATCGCAATTTTTCGTTAATGATGCCGAGCAGAATTCCACTTTCTAGGCCATGAGCATTACTTAAATCCAATCTTCACCCTCCATATTGCTTAAGAGACAAGATTAGAATAGACCAGATTTTGGAAGCAAGACGTGGGCTACATCACAAAAAACAACTGAAATTGATAATAACCAGAAATAGCCATAATAATGCTTGCTGGTACTAAAAATTGCCATTTAGCGGCTTGCTTATTAAACAAGTGAAAGTTCCATAAACCAAGGCTCAGTAACATCAGTCCTAAACCAATACCCAACTTAACAGCCATTCTGTCTAAGAAGATTTCATGAATACTTAGGGTTTGACATAGTAAGATAACAACCATCACTATGCCGCTAATAATTCCACTGATGGGTAATAATCGATGAAATGCCTGTAAGCGAGTTCGTGCCAACGTTAATAAAAGATGAGTTAACAAAGCACCAAACAAGAAAGGACCAATAAGAGCAAAAAACAATTGCGTAAATGAGCCGGAGCCTAACGCCAAATTAACAAAACTTGCGGCTGCAAACCCATTCGCTAGAGCCATAATAATTAGAGGCCCTTTATCTCGAGTTTTACTTGTTTTAACACTAAAATAAAACCCAGCAATGGCAATTGCAGGAATAAGATTAATGGCAAAAACCATCGCGTAAGTCATCCCAACGCCCGCAATAAGGCACCAACCTAAAATTAATACTGGTAACCATTTGTGAATTCGTCCTCGTTGACCAGGACAAATATCGCCTTTATGCAAAATAATAGTTAACAGGATTTGTGCACCTAACAGTGCAGGAATAAGAATATATTGTAAGGTTTGAAAAAACATAATTACGCCACTGGATTAGAATAACGCTAGTATAAACCCTATTTTCACTTCGTCTAGTACGGTGAAAAAACAACCATATCTACTCAACATCTCAAAACATCACGTCATCTCTTTCAACTTATTATCCTTTTATAGCAACAAGAACAACAAGCCAATAGCATGTTATTAACAAAATTAATTATTGTTTGTTTTAGATCATAATGAGGTTAACTAGGTGATGTGCCACAAACAAAACTTAGGTAAGTTTCTATTATGAAATGTGTAAGAAAATGTATGTAAGTTACACAATTTTTGTATTTTTGAAACTTTATTAGAAGGAAATTCCATGTTGGAGTTAATGATTGGTTTAGTGATCACCGTTTTGGTTGGTTACTTTATTGTCAAAGGATATAAGGCTGCCGGTGTTCTACTGACTGCGGGTTTAGCGTTATTAATGATTGCGGGTTTATTAGGCCATACTGTTTTACCGGCTAAAGTTGCGACAACAGGTAACTTATTAACCGACGCATTAGAATACGTGAAATACATGCTGCAATATCGTGGGGGCGGCTTGGGTATGCAAATCATGCTACTTTGTGGTTTTGCTTCTTATATGACTCACATTGGCGCAAATAATGTCGTTGTTAAACAATTTTCTAAACCATTAGCATTTATTAAATCACCTTATGTGTTACTTGTAGCGGCTTACATTGTGGCATGTTTAATGTCCCTTGCTGTAAGTTCGGCAACAGGTCTTGGTGTGCTGTTAATGGCAACCCTTTTCCCAATGATGACAGCAATGGGTATTTCTCGCCCAGCAGCAGTAGCCGTTTGTGCTTCACCAGCCGCAATCATTCTTTCTCCGACTTCTGGTGATGTTATTGTTGCAGCAGAAAAGTCTGGCCTTCCTTTACATACCTTTGCGGTTGAAACGGTATTACCTGTTTCTATCTGTGCAATCATTGTAATGGCCGCCGCCGCTTTCTTCTGGAACAAGTATCTAGATAAGAAAGAAAACACGCCAATGGAAAAAGTGGATATTTCGGCAATGGAAGTAAACGCGCCGTCTTATTACGCGATTTTGCCTTTCTTGCCAATTGTGGGTGTTTTTATCTTCAACGGCCAAACTATCCCTGGTTTATCTTTAGATATTTATACTATCGTTGTAGCGTCTATCTTTATTGGCGCGATCGTCAATTTCATTACTAACCGCTTTAACGGCAGAGCAACACTTGAAGATTTAGAATCATGCTACGAAGGCATGGCCGATGCATTTAAAGGCGTGGTAATGCTATTGGTAGCCGCTGGCGTATTTGCACAAGGTCTAATGTCAGTAGGTGCCATTGATAACCTACTTCACCTTGCTGATTCTGCTGGTGCTGGTGGTATGGCGTTAATGCTTCTTCTTACTGGTTTAACCGTAGCCGCTGCAATTGCTACCGGTTCTGGTAACGCACCATTTTATGCCTTTGTTGAGCTTGCTCCACAACTTGCTGATAAAATGGGTCTAAGCCCTGCATTCTTAATCATTCCGATGCTTCAAGCATCTAACCTTGGTCGTACTATTTCACCGGTATCTGGTGTTATTGTTGCGACATCTGGTATGGCTAAAATCAGTCCATTTGAAGTAGTTAAACGTACCTCTGTTCCTGTTATCTGCGGTTTAATTACGGTTATCGTAGGCACAATGGTACTGGTTCCTATGTACGTATAATTAAGTAAAAAGTGATATTAACGCCAGTAGTGTAAAAGTACTGGCGTTTTTTATTATAGTAGGCACCTTTATCACAAAGAATTTACAGTTTGCTCACCCAAAATGCATCGATAGCCTATATATTTACCTCAAATATGAATCTACAATTAATAGGTAAATTAGTAATGATTAGACAAACAGCCATCCTTGTCGCTCTCTTTCTCTCCGCCACTTCCGTCGCTTATCTTTACCGCTTATTTTTATAATATTTCTTCAAATAATTCTCTTACTTAGAAAGGGGCCTTTCTTTTCTGGTTAAAACACTCTCAAATCGGTATAATTCGGCCTCCAAATTCTGAGGTGAACTAATGCACAACGTAACTCCAATAAACGAATACCCGAAATTCTGGGCAGAATGCTATGGAACAGCCCCTTTCTTTCCTACTTCTCGTAAAGAAATGGACCAACTTGGTTGGGATAGCTGCGACATTATCATTGTAACTGGGGATGCGTATGTGGATCACCCAAGTTTTGGTATGGCGATCATCGGACGTTTGCTAGAAGCACAAGGCTTCCGCGTTGGTATCATTGCCCAGCCAAAATGGGAAAACAAAGACGAGTTCATGATCCTTGGTCAACCAAACTTATTCTTTGGTATCACTGCAGGTAACATGGATTCCATGATCAACCGTTATACCTCGGATAAAAAACTTCGTCACGATGATGCTTATACTCCAAACAATGAAGGCGGTAAGCGCCCTGATCGTGCAGTATTAGTCTATTCTCAACGTTGTCGTGAAGCGTTTAAAGACACCCCTATCGTATTGGGTGGTATTGAGGCAAGTCTTCGTCGTCTAGCGCATTATGATTACTGGTCTGACAAAGTTCGTCGTTCTGTATTATTTGATGCAAAAGGCGACATTCTTCTGTTTGGTAATGCGGAACGTGCATTGGTTGAGGTTGCTCACCGTCTTGCTAGTGGTGAAGACGTGAAAACAATGACCAACATCCGTGGTACTGCCGTTAACCTCGCAGCGGAACCGGAAGGATTTAAAATCATTGATTCATCTCGTATTGAGAAGCCAGGCAAAACTATGTTTGTGCCTATTAACCCATACGCAACAGAAGAACAATGCGAAACCAATAAAGCTGAAGTGAAAGAAGAGCAACCACAAGTTATTACGGTAACCGCTTCTCGCCATGATTCAAAAACAACAGCAATTCGCATTCCACCGTTTGAAAAATTAAACAGTGACCGTATTCTTTATGCTCATGCTAGTCGTATTATGCATTTAGAAACGAACCCATATTCTGGTCGTGCATTAATCCAACGTCATGGTGATCGTGAGTTATGGGTAAACCAAGCGCCAATTCCTCTGACAACAGAAGAAATGGATTTTGTGTTTGATCTGCCTTATGCACGCGTACCACACCCAATGTATGGCAAAGCAAAAATCCCTGCGTATGAAATGATTAAAACATCAGTCAACATTATGCGTGGTTGTTTTGGTGGTTGTTCGTTCTGTAGTATTACAGAGCACGAAGGTCGTATCATTCAAAACCGCTCTAAAAAATCAATTCTTAATGAATTAGAAGAAATTCGCGACAAGGTTCCTGGATTTACCGGTACGATCTCAGATCTTGGTGGCCCAACAGCAAATATGTACCGTTTAGGTTGTTCAATACCAAAAGCGGAAGCAACGTGTCGTCGACCATCTTGTGTTTTCCCTAAGATCTGTGACAAGTTAAATACCGATCACGTACATACGATTGATTTGTACCGTGAAGCACGCCAAGTAAAAGGCATAAAGAAAGTCTTAATTGCCTCTGGTGTTCGTTACGACTTAGCGATTGAATCGCCAGAATACGTACGTGAGTTAGTGACTCACCACGTTGGTGGTTACTTAAAAATTGCCCCTGAACATACTGAAAAAGGCCCATTAGATCTTATGATGAAGCCTGAGATGGGGTCATACGATCGCTTCAAAACAATGTTTGAGAAATACAGCAAAGAAGCAGGTAAGAAACAATATCTAATTCCTTACTTTATCTCGGCTCACCCGGGCACAGAAGATGAAGACATGCTGAATCTAGCGATGTGGCTGAAAAAGAACAACCTTGAGTGTGATCAGGTTCAGAACTTCTATCCATCACCAATGTGTAATGCAACGTCAATGTATTACTCAGAAACCAACCCACTAAAACGCGTTAAATATAAAAAACGTGAAGATGTGACCGTTGCAAAAGGTGAGCGTCAACGCCGACTGCACAAAGGCCTATTGCGTTATCATGATCCTAAAAACTGGAAAATGATCCGTGAAGCATTAACTGAGATGGGTAAAAAGCACCTTATTGGTGACAAACCACACTGTTTAGTGCCTGAACATGACATTGATACACAAACACCGGCTGAACGTCGTCAAACAGGTCGTCATGGCGCAAAACGCTTTGCAACTAAGCATACGCAAGCGCAGTTTGATGGTGATCCTCGTACTAGCAATAATCGCAGTGGTCAAAATAATAGTAACCGCAGTGGCAAGCCTGCTACACAAGGACAGCAACAAAACCGTACAGGGAATTCTGGTTCAGATAAACCAGCCTCTAGCGGTCAAAAGAATGGGGTTCGCAACGGTTATTCAAACAACAAACCAAGTGGTAATGGCAAACCTGGTAGCAGTAAACCTACTGCAAATAAGCCAAGCGGTTCAGCACCAAAACGTAATAAACCAAAACACCGTTAATTACGGTTTCTTAAATAGAACAAATTAACATGCATAAAAAAAGCGAACCTTGTCGGTTCGCTTTTTTATTATCTGAACAATGAATAATTTATCTCCCATTAATGAGAGACAAATCCCTCATCAACGGAAGCTAATATTATTTCCAGATGTATAAGTTAAACAGTTTCTTACCACGCTTAATTACGCTGTATTTACCGAATAATGCGTCTTCTTTTTTCAGAATCACTTCAGCATCAGCCACTTTTTCACCATTCACTGAAACCGCACCGTTACCAATAAATTCACGCGCCATCTTATTTGATTTTGCTAGTTCAGATTGAGTCAGTACTTCAACGATAGTTTGCTCAGAAGCCTCAAGTTCAGTCGTTGGTAGACCATCTTGTGCTAATTGTGCTAAATCGGTTTCAGTTAGAGAGGCTAAGTCACCAGAGAATAACGCGGCTGTAATGCGCTCAGAAGACGCTAAACCTTCTTCACCATGCACTAAGCGAGTCACTTCTTTAGCTAGTACACCTTGGCCTGCAGGACGACCTTGTACACTTTTGTCACTCTCTTCAAAAGCAGCAATCTCATCAACAGATAAGAATGTGAAGAAACGTAAGAAATCATATACATCAGCATCTGCTGTTCCCAACCAGAATTGGAAGAATGCGTATGGTGACGTTTTGCTTGGGTCTAACCAAATTGTACCTGATTCTGTTTTGCCGAATTTAGTACCGTCGGATTTAGTCACTAGAGGTAGCGTTAAACCAAATACTTTATTACGGTTCATACGGCGAGTTAGGTCGATACCGCCAGTAATGTTACCCCATTGATCAGAACCACCGATTTGAAGCGTACATTCTTTCGCTTTATTCAATGCAGCAAAATCGTATGATTGAAGTAGCATGTAGCTGAATTCAGTAAATGAAATACCAGAACCTTCACGGTCAATACGCTGCTTCACTGATTCTTTTTGAATCATTGAGTTTACGCTGAAGTGCTTGCCGATATCACGCATGAATTCGATTACATTGATTTCACCAATCCAATCTAGGTTATTCACCACTTCTGCGCCATTTTTTGATTCATTAAAATCAACAAATGCAGACACTTGTGCACGGATTTTATTAACCCAATCACCAACAACATCAGATGTATTTAATTGACGCTCAGCCGCTTTAAAGCTTGGGTCACCAATTAGGCCAGTTGCACCGCCAACAAGCGCTAATGGCTTATGACCTGCTTGTTGAAAACGTTTAAGCACTAAAAGAGGAACAAGGCTACCAATATGTAAGCTGTCTGCTGTCGGATCGAAACCACAATAGAGAGTACGACAGTCTGTAGATAGGTGCTCAGCAAGTTCTTCATCTGCTGTACACTGTGCAATAAGCCCACGAGCTTTTAAATCCTGCAATAATTCATTTGTTGCTGTCATAGATAACCTACTTGTACTCTAAATTTCGGTATAAAAAAGAAGTCTCGATTTTACACATTTAGCGGCTAAATAACAGAGTTAGTGACTAAAAAGGCACTTCGTCGCCGTATCAATCTCTTATGATTAATTAATATCAAATATTCTCGTTACAATTGCTTTCATTTCCCGATTAGAAAAGTTCAAATTTTGACCTATATTTACGTCATAAAGTGTCATTTTGTGATGCCTAACTCAAACCTAAATAATGGTTATTTGCTAGGTATTGAATCTGCTAACTATGCCCATATTTCATTAGTAGGTGTTGCTAAGATACGCTTTACTTAGTTGCTATTTCTTTCTATCTTGCTAAGGAAAAAGAATGAAAAAGTTTGCCCGCGCTGCCGTCTTAATGGTTCTCGTCTTTGGACGACCTCAAGTACAAGCAGCCTCTTTAATTGAGTCCATTGAACCTGATTTTCAAGAAGCTAACCAATCAGAATTAGATCGCCATCATGTCCTTCATAGCTTAAATGGCCTACTTTCTATTGAAAGTTGGAACCAGTTTTCACATCAACCTTATTCCGATTTCGACATCTTAAATTCTAAAGCTCATCAAGCTCAACGAGAGTTAGAAAATATTTGTAAAGAAACCGCTCTGATTTCAAATACTCAGCCTCAATTTGCTGGCGTAAAAAGTAGCGAACGCGCTTTATTAAAAATAGAGCAAGAATTAAACGGGCAGGTAAATAAGCTCACAGACATCGCACGAGCAACCATCGTCGCTGATTCCATTCCTGATCTCGTGACTGCTTATGAATCATTAAATAGAGAAACAACCATACTGAGTGTAACGAATCGTTTTTCAACACCTGCTAAATCAGGGTATCGAGATATAAAACTATTAGTTGAATTGCCAAAAACAAAACTCGTTGCAGAAGTCCAATTGCATTTAAAAGACATCGCGATTGTTAAGAATGGCGCTGAACATAAAATTTACGAAGAAATACAAAATATGGAACGTCTTGTATTTGTCGAGGACAGGAACTTCACTGAATTTGAACAAGCACGCATAACAAAACTGAGAGCATTATCTCAATCTTTATATGCTAACGCTTGGAAATCTTACCTCCCAACACAAGCTCTGGCTTAATCAATAAAAAAGCCTTTTCTGTATTAGAAAAGGCTTACATTTTTTATCACACTGGATAATTAAACTTGATCACGCAATGCATCAATCGTGAGTTTTGCTTGCTGTTTAAAGTGTGCTCTTTCGCTATTATCTACAGGCGAAGCTTGAGGTAAAGGAACTTTCATTGCATTTACCGCTCGCCCATTTTTAATCAGCTCATAATGCAGGTGTGGCCCTGTTGAACGTCCTGTATTACCACTTAAAGCAATTTTATCGCCCATAGATACTTTCTGCCCTTTCTTCACCAAAATCTTACTCAAGTGAAGATAACGCGTCATGTATTCACGGCCATGCTTAATAATCACATAATTACCCGCTAAAGGATGGTGTAAAGCTCGAACAACCACTCCATCACCCGTCGCATAAACAGAGGTGCCTACAGGAGCAGCAAAGTCAGTCCCATTATGTGGTGAAATACGCCCTGTAATTGGGTGTTTTCGATATGGGTTAAATGGCGAACTGATTCTAAAACGCTCATGTGTTGGATAACGATCCAATGCTCGGTTTAAGCTTCGGCCTTGAACATCATAATAATGACCATCCGTATGTTTCAGTAAGGTAATTTCTCTACTGCCATTTTTGTACAGTACCGCTTCAACCTCACCAGATGACACGGCCTTTCCATCAATAAATTCTTTATTTATCTCAACCGCAAATTTATCACCTTTACGTGCTTCTCTGCCAAAATCAAATTTCCATTGCAATTGCTTGGTCAATGTTTGAATTTGTCCAGGCGTTAATCCTGCTGAACGTGCTGAGTTATAAAAGTTACTCGTCACTCTGCCCGTTAGAAATACCGGTTTAATTTCACCTTTCTCTTCTAACTGCGTAAATGTGTATTTATCGCCACTCCACGCATAAACATCAGTGTCTTTTATATTACGATGAATTTTAAGTTCAGTTAATTTTCCATCATTATCTTGCTGCCACTCAAGATCAGCACCAACTCTCATGTTCGCTGCTGACTTATTCACATCCAATAATGAATACATATCCGCCATTGGTAGCGCATATTGTTTGAATATTTCACCGAGTGTTTCACCGCTTGCAACAGTATGAGAATGCACAGTATCTGCTGCATCTAACTGTTTATCGAGTTCATCTTTAGGTGCATTGAAATTAGGATCATCTTGTTCAAAGATTGTCTCAACAGGTTCACTGTTTTGATCGGCTAATGTTTGAAGATTATCACTTGATAATGACACTTCATTTCGACCTTGAACTGATGAGGAAGTACCTAGACTGTGGGTAGGTTCCCAAATTAAGATAACGCAGGTAAACAGAGATAAAGACAATAAAATAAACTTATGTCTTTTTGATAATGTACCTACTTTAGCCGCGATGGCTTTTTTATATTTTATTGACTTAGACAACGTGATAACTCATTACTGATGGTTGATAGAAATATAAAATAAGCCCCATTTTCATCCGCTTGCTGTATGGCTAAAGGATCAAGTTCCCCTTTATGCACTTCTGTTCCTCTGGTAATTGTAGTCACAATTGCCGGTTCAAACTGAGGTTCAGAAAAAACACATACCGCTTGTTGATTTAAAAGTGATTTTTTTATATTAATCAAAGTTTTTGCACCCGGTTTTCTATCCGGACTCACCGTAAAGTGCCCCAAGTTATTCATTCCAAAATAACGTTCAAAATAACCATATGCGTCATGAAAAACAAAGTAGCCTTTACTCTGCACTGGTTTTAATTGCTTTGAAATAGTCTCCACAGCCTGTGCTAACTTATTTTCAAAGGCTGCAAGATTAGACTTATATTGGTCTTTATTCAATGGATCAATTTTAATCAATTGAACCGTTATCTCTTTTGCTACACCCAAAGCTTCTTTTGGGCCTAACCAAAAATGCGGATCAGTATTGTGATGGTGCCCGCTTTCTTCGGCATGAGCGTCATCCCCATGTTGGTCAAAGTGATAAAAATCAACCGAACTAAATTCACTGATGGTGATGACATTTTTTTGGTCCGCTAACACTTTACTTAGGAAAGGTTCTAAATCATTTCCGTACCAAATGATCATATCGGCATTTTTTATTTTTTTAATGTCAGAAGGACGTAATGCATAATCATGTGGAGAAGCACTTTGTGGAACCAAGTAAGAGGATTCCGATACGCCATTTGTCAGTTCTTGCACGATTAGGTTAATCGGTTTCACTGATGACAACACGTTCATTGCTTGAGCTTGAGCGCTTAGCAATGTACATAAACATAAGGCAATAAATTGATTTTTTTTACTCATTTTCTTCTCTTAAAAAATGTGATGGCGGTTGGATTTCTAAAATGTTACATTATAACACTTACTAATTGCAAACGACTCTTATTTTAAAATGACTACTTTACTCACTTTACAAGATGTCTGCGTTGTCTTTGATGACCGTCATGTTCTCGATAATATTTCATTATCCATCGAATCAAATAAGATCATTACTTTGATTGGTCCCAATGGTGCAGGTAAATCAACGTTAGTGAAAGCTATTCTCGGTTTGCAAAAACCGACCAGTGGTCAGATTAAAAGAGAAAAAAAATTACGCATTGGTTACGTACCTCAAAAAATACATTTAAATGATTCCCTTCCTCTAACAGTACAAGGCTTTTTGAAGTTAGCGGGGAAATACAGCCAACAAGAATACCTTGATGCATTAAAGCTGGTCGAGGCTGAACATTTACTTAACTCAAATATGCATAAATTATCGGGTGGCGAATCTCAGCGGGTATTACTCGCAAGAGCACTGCTACAACGCCCAGACTTACTAGTACTTGATGAACCAGCCCAAGGTGTCGATGTTCAAGGTCAAATCAGTTTGTATGCGCTAATAGAGTCAATTCGTCATCGCTTTAATTGCGCAATATTTATGGTTTCTCATGATTTGCATCTTGTGATGGCCAAAACAGACGAAGTCATTTGTCTGCAACATCACATTTGTTGTTCTGGTGCGCCAGAATCGATCTCTAAACACCCTAAATACATTGCATTATTTGGTCAACAACGAGATCAAGAATTGGCCTTCTACCATCATGACCACCACCACAATCATGATCTTTCTGGTGAACCAACAAATGGTTCATGCTGCAGTAAAAATAAAAAGGCATCATCATGATTGAGTTTTTGCTTCCTGCTCTTTTAGCAGGATTAGGCATTGCATTACTTGCAGGGCCATTAGGTTCTTTTGTTGTATGGAGAAAAATGGCCTATTTTGGCGATACTCTCGCTCATGCCTCTTTACTTGGGTTATCTCTTGGCTTTTTATTCGACATCAACTTAAATTTAGCGTTGATCGTCTGCTGTATTGCCATCGCATTATTATTAGTTACGCTACAAAAACAACGTTTAGTCGCAACTGATACCTTACTTGGTATTTTAGCGCATAGCTCTCTCTCGCTAGGACTCGTTGCTGTCAGCTTTTTAGATAATGTTCGAGTCGACTTAATGTCTTATTTATTCGGTGATTTACTTGCCGTAACTTATAACGATTTATTGTATATCTATACTGGTGTGATTATCGTTTTAGGCCAGATATACATTGTCTGGAGACCATTATTATCATCTACAATTAGTGAAGAATTAGCTCAAGTTGAAGGGGTTAACGTTGAATTAATGCGCTTGGTCTTAATGTTAATGGTTGGGTTGGTTATTGCGATATCAATGAAGTTTGTTGGTGCATTAATTATTACTTCGTTGCTAATTATTCCTGCGGCTACCGCTCGACGTTTTTCTCGTTCACCAGAACAAATGGTGCTATTCGCATCAATCTTTGGTTGTATTGCCGTTATTGCAGGTCTTGCCCTTTCTTGGCACTACGATACCCCAGCGGGCCCTTCCGTTGTTGTTTCTGGCGCTGCTATCTTTATGTTATCTCAGTTAAAGAAAACGACTCAATAACAGTCTTAATATAATAATAAGCTTTAGATAATACCTGTAAATAAAAACCCCGAGCTCACAAGAACTCGGGGTTTATTTTTACGGGAATATCAGCAGTTGATTACCAACCAGTGATTTCACGCAATCCTTTACCGATATCAGCAAGGCTCTTAACTGTTTTAACGCCTGCGGCTTCAAGTGCTGCAAACTTATCTTCAGCAGTACCTTTACCACCAGAGATGATTGCACCAGCATGCCCCATACGCTTACCAGGAGGCGCGGTAACACCCGCAATGTAAGAAACAACAGGCTTAGTTACATTGTGTTTAATAAACTCAGCAGCTTCTTCTTCCGCAGTACCACCGATTTCACCAATCATAACAATTGCTTCAGTCTCTGGATCTTCTTGGAATAACTTTAAGATATCAATAAAGTTTGAACCAGGAATTGGATCACCACCGATACCAACGCACGTTGATTGGCCGAAACCTTCATCCGTTGTTTGCTTTACGGCTTCATAAGTCAATGTACCTGAACGAGAGACAATACCTACTTTACCTTTTTTATGAATGTGACCTGGCATAATACCAATCTTACATTCATCAGGAGTAATTACACCCGGACAGTTAGGACCGATCATCACAACACCTTCAGCATCTAGACGAACTTTAACGTCAAGAAGATCAAGCGTAGGAATACCTTCTGTAATCGTTATGATTAATTTGATGCCCGCATCGATTGCTTCAAGAATCGCATCTTTACAGAAAGGTGCAGGTACATAAATAACAGAAGCGGTTGCGCCAGTTGCTTCAACTGCATCACGAACGGTGTTAAATACAGGAAGACCTAAATGAACTTGACCGCCTTTGCCTGGTGATACGCCACCAACCATTTTTGTTCCGTAATCAATTGCTTGCTCTGAGTGGAATGTTCCTTGGCCACCAGTGAAACCTTGGCAGATAACTTTTGTATCTTTATTAATTAGTACAGACATTATTTGCCCTCCGCAGCAGCAACAACTTTTTCAGCTGCTTCAGTTAATGAAGTAGCCGCAATGATATTTAGGCCACTTTCAGCCAGTTTTTGTGACCCTAGTGGTGCGTTATTACCTTCAAGGCGAACAACAACAGGCACTTTTACACCCACTTCTTCAACCGCACCAATAATGCCATCAGCAATAAGGTCACAGCGAACAATACCACCAAAGATGTTAACCAAAACCGCTTTTACATTGCTGTCTGATAAGATGATCTTAAAGGCTTCTGTTACACGTTCTTTTGTTGCACCGCCGCCAACATCTAGGAAGTTAGCAGGTTGGCCACCGTGTAGATTCACGATATCCATTGTGCCCATAGCAAGGCCTGCACCATTTACCATACAACCAATGCTACCATCTAGGGCAACGTAGTTTAATTCCCATTGTGCTGCATGTGCTTCGCGCTCATCTTCTTGAGATGGATCATGCATTTCACGCAGTTTTGGTTGACGGTACATAGCATTAGAATCAATGTTAATTTTACCATCTAAACACAGAAGGTTACCTTCTGCCGTCACCACAAGTGGGTTAATTTCAAGTAGCGCTAAATCATACTGAGCAAACATGTTGCCAAGACCTAGAAAGATCTTAACGAATTGCTTAATTTGATCGCCTTCAAGACCAAGTTTAAAGGCTAATTCACGGCCTTGGAAAGCTTGAGGACCAACTAATGGATCAATCGCCGCTTGGTGAATTAACTCTGGAGTTTCTTCAGCAATCTTCTCAATATCCACACCACCTTCAGTCGATGCCATGAACACGATACGACGCGTAGCACGGTCAACAACCGCACCTAGGTATAATTCATTTGCAATATTTGACGCTTCTTCAACCAATACTTTTGTGACTGGTTGACCCTTAGCGTCTGTTTGGAAAGTCACTAGGTTTTTACCTAACCACTTTTGAGCGAATTCTTTAACGCCTTCTTTTGTGTCATGCAGTTCAACACCGCCCGCTTTACCGCGACCACCAGCGTGGACTTGACACTTAACCACTTTTTTCGCAGTGCTAATACGTCCAGCAGCTTCAAAAGCCTCTTGAGCGGTATCACAAGCATAACCTTCAGGTACAGGAAGGCCGTATTCTGCAAAGAGTTGCTTTGCTTGATATTCATGTAGGTTCATTATGTTCTATCCATTTTAGTTATTCCCTTTAATGGGAATTTTTAATGTCCTAAGACGCTCTAAGGCATCTTTCTATTTTTATCCAATAATGAAGTTGAATAAGAGGCTACCGTGAGCATGATAGCCTTTGTTTATTTCTAGATATTTATTACTAAACGTCTAGTAGTAAGCGAGCAGGATCTTCAAGTAACTCTTTAATCGTTACAAGGAAACCTACTGATTCACGACCATCGATTAGACGGTGATCATAAGAGAGTGCAAGGTACATCATTGGTAGAATTTCTACTTTTCCATTGACAGCCATTGGACGGTCTTGGATTTTATGCATACCTAAAATTGCCGCTTGTGGTGGGTTAATAATTGGTGTCGACATAAGCGAACCAAACACACCACCATTAGTGATAGTAAAGTTACCACCGATTAAATCTTCAACCGCTAGTTTTCCATCACGGCCTTTAATCGCCAGTTCTTTAATGCCTTTTTCAATATCGGCAAAACCAAGTGCATCACAGTCTTTTAGTACTGGAGTCACTAAACCACGTGGCGTAGATACCGCCATACTAATATCAAAATAGTTATGATAAATAATATCATCACCATCAATGGATGCGTTCACTTCAGGGTAGCGTTTAAGTGCTTCAGTTACCGCTTTCACATAGAAAGACATGAAACCTAAACGAGTGCCGTGACGCTTTTCAAACTGCTCTTGATACTGCTTACGAAGTTCCATGATTGGTTTCATGTTTACTTCATTAAACGTCGTTAGCATTGCCGTGCTGTTTTTCGCTTCCAATAAACGTCTTGCTACTGTTTTACGAAGACGAGTCATTGGTACGCGCTTTTGGCTACGATGAGCTAATGGCGCAGCTGGCTCATTAGATACCGTGGCTTTTGCTGATGTTGCTTTTAATGCTGCAACATGTGCATCAACATCTTCACGAGTAATTCGACCACCAACACCAGTGCCTTTTACATCTGATGCTTTAATGTCATGCTCACCAAGTAAACGACGTACCGCAGGGCTTAATGCGTCATTTTTCTCTTCTGCTAACGATGCGGTGTGACGTTTATCAGGAGAAGACTCCGTCTCATTCGTCACATCTTTTGTTGGCTCACCAACAACTGCACCTAGTTTGATTTTAGCAAGCAACTGTTTAGAAAGAACCGTCGCACCTTCATCTTCAAAAATAGCTTCGAGTACACCAGCTTCAGGAGCCGGTACTTCAAGAACCACTTTATCTGTTTCAATATCTACAAGTATTTCATCACGCTCAACTGTATCACCAGGTTTTTTATGCCATGTAGCTACAGTAGCGTCTGCTACAGATTCAGGTAAATCTGGAACCAGAATTTCGATTGTCATATCCGTTTTCCTATACTTTCTAGTTCTTATCTAGGGTCAGAGCGTCTTCAACTAACGCTTTTTGTTGTTTCACGTGCACTGACATATAGCCAACTGCCGGAGAGGCAGACGCTGGACGTCCTGCATAGTGTAATATTGCGCTCGCAGGTAATGCTGAACGGAAGTTATGTTGGCTTGAGTACCAAGCACCTTGGTTTTGTGGCTCTTCTTGACACCAAACATAATCCACTACATTTGTATATTGTGCGATGGCGGCTTCTACGTCTTCTTTAGGGAATGGGTAAAGCTGCTCAATACGAACAATAGCAACATCATTCTGTTCATTAGTACGACGCTGCTCTAAAAGATCAAAATAAACCTTACCAGAACAGAACACGACGCGTTTAACTAACGCAGGATCCAGTGCATCGATTTCAGGGATTGCTGGTTGGAAATTACCTTCAGCAAGATCTTCTAGTGACGATGTACATAAAGGATGACGTAGTAATGATTTCGGTGACATTACGATCAATGGACGACGCATTGGACGAACAACTTGACGGCGCAGCATGTGGTAAACCTGTGCAGGTGTTGATGGAACAACAACTTGCATATTTTGTTCAGCACACATTTGTAAGAAACGCTCAAGTCGTGCAGATGAATGCTCAGGACCTTGACCTTCATAACCGTGAGGTAATAGCATTGTAAGACCGCACATACGACCCCATTTTTGCTCACCAGAAGAGATAAATTGGTCAATAACCACTTGAGCACAGTTAGCAAAATCACCAAATTGTGCTTCCCAAATGGTTAAACCACTTGGTTCTGCCGTTGCATAACCATATTCAAACGCAAGTACCGCCGCTTCTGAAAGCACGGAATCATGTACTTCAAATGGGCCTTGCTTATCATGAATATTTGCCAACGGAACATACGTACTCGCATCAGATTGATTATGCAGTACAGCATGACGGTGGAAAAAAGTACCACGGCCTGAATCTTGTCCAGTAATACGAATTCGCTGGCCTTCATCAACTAATGTTGCATAAGCTAATGTTTCAGCCATGCCCCAATCAATGGCTTTTTCACCAGCAACCATAGAGATACGGTCATTACACATCTTATTTACACGACTGTGTAATTTATGACTCTCTGGATACTGACAAACACGCTGACCAAGCTCAACTAAACGAGTTTTATCGAATTTATTGTCCCATTCAATATTCCAGTCATGACCGAGAAATGGAGTCCAGTCAACGTTATGCAGTTGCATTGGACGCCACTCTTTAACCACGACTTCACCATGGTCAAGTGCATCACGATACTCATTGATCAATTGTGTCGTTGTTTCTAGCTCAAGATCTTGACGCGCAATCAATGTATCTGCATACAACTTACGAGGCGTGGGATGTTTTTTGATTTTTTGATACATCAATGGCTGAGTTGCATTTGGTTCATCAGCTTCGTTATGACCATGACGGCGATAACAAACTAAATCAATCACAACATCACGTTTGAATTCATTACGATAATCAAGAGCAATACGAGTAACAAAAGCAACCGCTTCAGGATCATCCGCATTCACATGGAAAATCGGTGCCTGAACCATTTTAGCAATATCAGTACAATACTGCGTTGAACGCATATCTTTAGGATTCGATGTTGTAAAACCAACTTGGTTATTAATAACAATACGAATCGTACCACCAACATGGAATGCACGAGCCTGAGACATATTGAATGTTTCAGCCACCACACCTTGACCCGCAATCGCAGAATCACCATGGATAGTAATTGGAATGACTTTGTCACCTGCGGCATCATTCAAACGATCTTGACGAGCACGAACTGAACCGATAACTACAGGGTTAACAATTTCAAGATGAGAGGGATTAAACGCTAGAGCTAGGTGAACATTACCACCTGGCGTAGCAAAATCAGAAGAGAAACCTTGATGATATTTTACATCACCAGTACCCCATGATTCGCCATGTTTACCCGCAAATTCATCGAATAAGTCTTGAGGTTTTTTACCAAGGACGTTGATTAACATATTCAAACGTCCACGGTGAGCCATTCCGATAACGATTTCACGACATCCATTTTCACCACCACGGCGAATAATTTCTTTCACCATCGGAACCATGGCATCGCCACCTTCCAATGAGAATCGTTTGGCGCCAGGGAATTTAGCTCCTAAGTAACGCTCTAGCCCTTCGGCGGCAGTTAGCTCCTCAAGGAAGGTTAACTTTTCTTGAGGCGTAAATGTTGGTTTACCCGCAACAGATTCTAAACGTTGTTGGATCCAACGTTTCTCTTCTGTATTAGTGATATGCATGTATTCTGCACCAACAGAACCACAATAAGTGCCTCGTAGTGCTTCATACAAATCAGAAAGCTTCATTGTCTCTTGCCCAGAAGCAAAAGAACCAACATTAAACGTTTCGGAGAAATCGGCGTCAGTTAGATTATGAAAAGCAGGTTCTAACTCTGCAACATATTCATGTTGTTGTAGCTCTAATGGGTCTAAATTCGCATTTTGGTGACCACGGAAACGGTATGCATTAATTAACTGCAAAACACGTACTTGCTTAGCATCTACATCTGGATCATTAACTTGAGCACTAACTTGCTTTGTTTCTTTCGCAAGACGACGGAAATAATCTCGTACAGGGGAATGGGCTTGTTCTGATACACCAGTATTCTCAACTGGAAGTGTATCAAAAACTTCTCTCCATTCATCGCTAACGATTTCCGGGTCACTGAGATAGAGTTCGTAGAGTTCTTCTACGTACGTTGCATTAGCGCCAGCTAAATGTGAAGACTCAAACCATGCCTTCATCACGCTATTCTGCATTATTTTCCCTTAATCCAGTAGTTTCACGTCTATCCCGGTCTTTTGTACCGGGCTTATAAACTTCAACTTACTCACCGCTTAATAAGATTCATAAAACCAATGAGTAAGTTGAGGCAGTATGGTTATACCGCTTTCTTCAATAGCATGGTCTTAATATGACCAATCGCTTTTGTCGGATTTAACCCTTTAGGACATACACTTACACAATTCATTATGCCATGGCAACGAAAAACACTGAATGCATCGTCTAAATTAGACAAACGTTCGTTTGTTGCGGTATCACGACTATCAATTAACCAACGGTAAGCAGCAAGAAGCCCAGCAGGTCCAATGAACTTATCAGGGTTCCACCAGAATGATGGGCATGATGTCGTACAACATGCGCACATAATACATTCATACAACCCATCTAAGTGTTCACGTTCTTCAGGAGACTGTAGGTTTTCTCTTGAAGGCGGTGTAGCACCATCACTGATTAGGAAAGGTTTCACTTTCTCATAATTTTCATAGAACTGCGCCATATCGACAATTAAATCTCGAACGACAGGTAAGCCTGGTAATGGACGAATAACAAGATCACCTTTACCAATTAACTCTGATAACGGTGTGATACAAGCCAGCCCATTTTTACCATTCATATTTAAACCATCAGAACCACATACCCCTTCTCGGCATGAGCGACGGAATGAGATTGTAGGATCTTGCTCTTTTAATAAGATAAGTGCATCTAGCACCATCATGTCAGAGCCTTCTTCCACTTCTAACGTATACGCCTTCATGTGAGGAGCATTATCTACATCCGGATTATAACGATAGATTGAAAAATTTAATTTCATCTTTCTGCCCTCTCTTAATACGTACGTGCTTTAGGTGGAAATGCTTCACGATGGATAGGCTCCATGTTCACACCACGCTTAGTCATCGATTCTGTCTCAGGGTTATACACTGAATGACATAACCAATTCACATCATCACGATCAGGGAAGTCAAAACGAGCATGTGCTCCACGACTTTCTGTACGATAGTTTGCTGCAACTGCCGTCGCAAATGCCGTTTCCATCAAGTTTTCTAACTCTAAACATTCGATACGTTGAGTGTTAAATTCTGTTGATTTATCGGCAAGATAAGCATTTTTCAAACGCTCACGAATCGCTTTAAGCTCTTCAAGACCTTTAGCCATTGCATCGCCTTCACGGAATACCGAGAAGTTATTTTGCATACATTGTTGTAAGTCTTTGCGGATTTGAACTGGGTCTTCACCACCCGTACTGTTCTCCCAACGATTGTAACGATCAAGAGACGCTTCAATATCCGCTTCAGTAGCCGGCTTAGCTTCTGCTTGTTTCTTCAGTGTTTCACCTAAATGAAGACCGGTTGCACGACCAAACACGACTAAATCAAGCAGTGAATTACCACCTAGGCGGTTTGCACCATGGACCGATACCGACGCAATTTCACCACAAGCAAATAGACCTTGAATTTCTACATCTGCGCCCGTTGGGTCTTGCTTAATTGCTTGACCAGACACTTGTGTTGGTACGCCACCCATCATGTAATGACAAGTAGGAATCACTGGGATTGGTTCTTTTACTGGATCAACATGAGCAAAGGTACGAGATAGCTCACACACACCAGGTAGGCGAGATTCAAGCGTTTCTTTGCCTAAATGATCCAACTTCAGTTTAAGGTGAGGACCCCAAGGACCATCACAACCACGACCTTCGCGAATTTCAACCATCATTGAACGAGCAACAACATCACGACCAGCAAGATCTTTCGCGTTTGGAGCATAACGCTCCATGAAGCGCTCACCGTCTTTATTTAGAAGATAACCACCTTCACCACGACAACCTTCAGTAACAAGAACACCCGCACCGGCAATGCCCGTCGGATGGAATTGCCACATTTCGATATCTTGCATTGGAACGCCAGCACGAATCGCCATACCAACACCATCACCGGTATTAATGTGTGCATTCGTTGTTGACGCATAAATACGACCAGCGCCACCTGTAGCAAGGATGGTTGCTTTCGATTTAAAGTAACAAATCTCCCCTGTTTCCATGCAAAGCGCGGTACAGCCTAAAATGGCACCGTCTTCATTTTTAACAAGGTCAAGCGCGTACCACTCAGAAAAAATGGTCGTTTTGTGCTTAATATTTTGTTGGTATAACGTATGAAGCAAAGCGTGCCCAGTACGGTCAGCTGCCGCCGCAGTACGTGCCGCTTGCTCACCACCGAAGTTTTTAGATTGACCACCGAATGGTCGCTGATAAATCGTACCGTCATCAAAACGAGAAAAAGGCAATCCCATCTTCTCTAATTCGATAACTGATTCAGGGCCATTCTTACACATGTATTCGATTGCATCTTGGTCACCAATATAATCGGAACCTTTTACGGTATCGTACATATGTTGTTCCCAGTGATCTTCATGCGCATTACCGAGAGCAACGGTAATACCACCTTGAGCAGATACAGTATGAGAACGAGTTGGAAACACTTTTGATAACAAAGCACATGATAAGCCTTGTTCTGAAATTTGTAGTGCAGCTCGCATTCCTGCACCACCAGCGCCGATTACAACAGCGTCAAATTCTCTAACAGCAATACTCACTACACACCCCACACAATAATTAAACCAGAGAAGAAATACCCAAGCAAAACAGCAACCAAACCTAGTTGAAGCAGAGCACGCAACAATACTGGTTTAATATAATCTGTAAGTACTTGCCATAAACCTATCCACGCATGAATGATTATGGAGAGTAAAGCTAGCATGGTGAATACTTTGGTGAACAAACCACCAAAGAAGTTAGTCCATGACATATAGGTTAGCTCTGGGCCAAAAACACAAAAACCAACAATATATAGTGTGTAGAGGGTTAGGATGATCGCACTAGCACGGATCAAGATAAAATCATGAACTCCGCTACGACCAAGGGAAGATACATTAGCTACCATACCAATACTCCTGCTAAAAGAGATAACACTGCTGTAATTACAAACGCAATTTTAGCGCTTTGACTGGCTGACTCTAACTCTTCAAAATGTCCCATATCCATCAGTAAATGACGAATACCAACAACAATATGATAAGCGAGAGCAGTCAGGATACCCCACATAATGAACGTCACAAAAAAGCCATCGATATGATCAGCGGCTTGTGCAAATCCAATAGGTGAAGAAAGCGATAGGTTTAATAACCAAAGCAATATTCCAACAGAAACAAAAGTAATTACACCACTTACACGGTGTAAAATAGAGGCGATAGCCGTTATTGGAAAACGGATCGTTTGTAGATCTAAGTTGACAGGTCTTGACTTCTTAACTTTCACAAGGGGCTCACTCAGCTCCATTGAGCATTTTATTGTTATAGATACCCCTGATCTATCAAAAGTCAGTTAAATTTAACATTTTCATAACTTTCGTTGTGAGCAACATCTCTTTATGCGAGTTATTTAACAAATAAAACTCTATTTTTAAGTAGATGAAATTCACGTTAACCCTATATAATACAAGGGACAGACCAGAGACTCAGCCGCAGTATACGATGTGAAACATCTGATTACAAACGCATAAATAACACCTACATCACACCACAGAAAATTAACTTTTTTTTCATCAAAAATATAAACAAGTGCACACATAAGCGCACAAAAATTGACATTAGCCCGTGTAATGGGTACAAAGTTGTCACTCTCATATCCGGGATAGAATAAAAATATAACAAAAGGAGAATGTTATGGCTGATAAGAAAGCAACTCTTCACATTGAAGGTCAAGCACCAATAGACATGCCAGTAATGGAAGGCACTATCGGACCTGAAGTGATTGATGTACGCAAATTAGGCGCTAATGGTTACTTCACTTTTGACCCTGGTTTTCTTGCCACTGCATCTTGTGAATCTCAAATTACCTACATTGATGGTGACAAAGGTGTATTACTACACCGTGGCTTCCCAATCGATCAGTTAGCAAATAATGCTGATTACTTAGAAGTATGTTACATACTACTGAATGGCCAAGCACCAAGCCGTGAAGAATACGAAACGTTCAAAGATATTGTTACCCGTCATACGATGGTTCACGAACAAATTTCAAGCTTCTTCCATGGGTTCCGTCGTGATGCTCACCCAATGGCTGTAATGTGTGGTGTAGTTGGTGCATTAGCGGCCTTCTACCATGATTCACTAGATATTAATAATGATGAACATCGTGAAATTGCGGCATTTAGACTTCTATCTAAAATGCCAACACTTTCAGCGATGTGCTACAAATATTCGATTGGTCAACCGTTTATCTATCCACGTAACGACTTAACGTATGCTGAAAACTTCTTGCACATGATGTTCGCAAACCCATGTGAAGAATATGAAGTAAATCCTGTTGTTGCTCGTGCTATGGATAAAATATTTACTCTGCATGCTGATCATGAACAAAATGCGTCAACATCAACAGTTCGTTTAGCGGGCTCTTCAGGTGCAAACCCATTTGCATGTATCGCCGCAGGTATTGCTTCTCTTTGGGGACCAGCACATGGTGGTGCAAATGAAGCTTGTTTGCGTATGCTTGAAGAAATTGGCTCTCTTGATAATATTGATGAGTACGTTGCAAAAGCAAAAGATAAGGAAGACCCTTTCCGATTAATGGGCTTTGGACACCGTGTTTATAAAAACTACGATCCACGAGCAACAGTAATGCGTGAAGCGTGTCATGAAGTATTGAAAGAGCTAAACATTAAAGATCCACTGTTAGATGTAGCAATGGAACTTGAACGAATTGCGCTATCTGATGAATACTTTGTATCTAAAAAACTGTATCCAAACGTAGATTTCTACTCAGGTATTATTCTAAAAGCGATTGGGATCCCTGCATCAATGTTTACTGTTATTTTTGCACTGTCTCGTACTGTTGGTTGGATCGCACACTGGAGCGAAATGCACAGTGATCCAGATAACCGTATTGGTCGTCCTCGCCAACTTTATACAGGTGAAGAGTTACGCGAATTTAAACCACTTCACGAACGTGAATAATTTAGAGTTCATGTAGGTAATCACTATCTCTTAAATAAAAAGGTTGATGCGTTAGCATCAACCTTTTTTATTCTGATTTAATTTAAATAACATCAAATAATGAATCCATAAGTAAATGCCTATACTGGGTTATCAATATCAATAAATTTAACGTCAAATCCGTGCTCTCTTACCAACCACTCACCAAGAGCTTTAACTCCATAACGTTCCGTTGCATGATGACCAGCTGCAAAATAATGAATGCCTAATTCACGTGCGATATAAGTCGTTCTTTCAGATATTTCTCCTGATATAAACGCATCTATCCCCTGCTCTGCCGCCAACTCAATATAATCTTGACCTCCACCGGAGCACCAAGCCACTGTTTTAATATTTTTATTAACATCAGGGGTAATGTGTAAGGGCTCTCTATTCAATATTTGGCTGATTCTTAAACTAAGATCTTCGCCAGATAATGCAACGTCAAACTCTCCTTTCATTGCTATGGATTGAGGCGTTGGCTCTAGCCCTTCAACATTTATAATTGAAAATAAACGAGCTAACTCCGCATTATTACCAAGTGTTGGGTGTATATCTAAAGGAAGATGGTAAGCAAATAAATTAATGTCATTTTTAATTAAAGAACGAATACGATTCCCTTTCATCCCTTTAATTGACTCATTTTCGCCCTTCCAGAAGTAGCCATGATGAACTAATAATGCATCTGCTTTATACTCTATCGCAGCGTCAATAAGTGCTTGAGAAGCAGTTACACCTGTAATAATTTTCTTTACTTCATTTTTACCTTCAACTTGAAGTCCATTTGGGCAATAGTCTTTAATTAATTGAGGCTTTAATTCATTATTTAGTACTGTTTCTAACTGAAAATTATTCACTATCACGTCCCTATATTTAAAATAAAAAAAGCAGCGACATGCGCTGCTTTTTTTATTAACATTTTACTGAAATTATACTAGACCACTATAATCCAGCGTCTTTAAATACATTACTTACAATTTCTTGTGCTTCTTGCTCAATCAATGCCAAATGATCAGCACCTTTAAAACTTTCGCAGTAAATTTTATAAATCTCTTCAGTTCCAGATGGGCGTGCAGCAAACCAACCATTCGCCGTTGTTACTTTCAAACCACCAATCGCAGCACCGTTACCAGGAGCATGCGTTAAACGTGCAGTAATCTCATCACCTGCTAATGTTGTTGCAGACACCATCTCTGGAGAGAGTTTACTTAATACCGCTTTTTGTTCTTTATTCGCAACCGCTTGAATACGGTTATAACTTGATTCACCGTGTTGAGCAGCAAGTTTATTATAATATTCTTGCGGGTTCATACCAGTTATTGCTGTAATTTCAGCAGCAAGTAGACACAAAAGAATACCATCTTTATCTGTTGACCATGGTGTACCATCAAAACGTAAGAAAGAAGCACCTGCACTTTCTTCACCACCAAAGCCTAGTGTCCCATTGTATAAACCATCAACAAACCACTTAAAACCAACAGGAACTTCACATAAATCACGGCCTAAATCAGCCACAACCTTATCAATAATAGCTGAAGAAACGAGAGTTTTACCTACAGCAACTTCGCTTTTCCACTGAGGTCGATTTTGATATAAATAATCAATACATACTGCAAGGTAATGGTTTGGGTTCATTAGTCCTGATGGTGTAACAATACCATGGCGATCATAATCAGGATCATTACCGAACGCTAAATCATAATCATCTTTTAATGATAATAATCCAGCCATTGCATAAGGTGAAGAACAGTCCATACGAACTACACCGTCTTTATCTAACGACATAAACTGGAATGACGGATCGATAGCTTCACTCACAAGAGTCAAATCAAGTTCAAACGCCTGACCAATTTGACGCCAATATTCAATGCCAGAACCGCCAAGTGGATCCACACCTAATTTTAAATTTGCTTTTTGAATCGCTTCAATATTAATCACATTTTTCAGATCATCAATATACGGTTGAACTAAGTCAATTTGCTTAACAAGATCAGAAGCCATTGCCTCTGTTATAGAAACGCGTTTAACTTCTTTTAATTCATTCGCAATCAATTGATTCGCACGATTTTCAATGGCTGTCGTCAGCTCACCTTCTGCCGGTCCTCCATGAACAGGATTATATTTAATGCCGCCATCTTGAGGTGGGTTATGAGAAGGTGTAATCACAATACCATCAGCTTTCTCATCAAATTTAACATTATGCGTTAAAATTGCATGCGAAATACCAGGGGTCGGAGTGTAGCCATTATTCTCTTGAATAATAACTTCAACGCCATTTGCAACAAATACTTCAATTGCAGACGTAAATGCAGGTTCAGATAATGCGTGAGTATCTTTCCCTAAAAACAGAGGACCAGTCACTCCATTCGCTTTACGAACATCAACAACCGCTTGAGCAATTGCCCAAATATGATGCTGATTAAACGTTGATTTATCCGCCGTTCCACGGTGTCCAGAAGTACCAAATTGCACTTTCTGATCGGCATTAGCTGGGTTTGGCTCTAATAAAAAATAATTAGCAACTAATACTGGGATATTGTGTAAATCTTCTTGCTGAGCTTTTTGCCCAGCGCGAGGATGTATAGCCATTTGACGATTCCTTGTGACAAATTATGATTTGAGTGCTAACTCAAAAAATTAAATCGCCGCGCACACTTTTTCTGTTAAGTCATGTTGGAAACCCATACGTTCCATTAATAATTCAACCATGTGGCGCTTGCGATTAGTATTCGTGTTTGTAATAACCCAGAAAGGCGTTCCTTTGATTTCTCGAGGCTTAGTCGTTTTACCACTTGCTATTAAGGTATCTTGATTATCAGCAAAATAAACTCGAGTTCGACCTTTAACTTCTGTTGCTTCAGAAAAAGCTTTAGAGTCAATGGTATATAATTCTGATAATACAGTTAAAAAGCGATCGATCGCTTTATCTAGTGAGGAGAATTCATCAGAAATTAATAAGGTACGTACTGCTTTCACTCGATCAACAGAGCTCTCTTTGCCGGCATCTTTACTAACTACAATGCCTCGTTTGATAACAGCAGAAGGCGCTGTAACAACAAGTTCAGTTGCGGATGATTGCATTAAGATACGACGTAAAATATCAGAGGCACTTTCACCGATGTGTTGAGTTTGGCTCGCAATAAAGCGGTATAGTTCTTCATCTACTTCAATTGTCTTCATTATATGGTTCGTATTCTTAATCTATTTATGAAGGCACAATTATACCTTGTATAATCGTGATACTCTACGACAAACCTAACACAACATAAAAAAATGAAGCGACTTAATTACAAACAACAAGGAAACGGGGATCCATTGATCCTTATTCATGGTCTATTCGGAAGCTTAGATAACCTAGGATTGATAGCACGTCAATTTGAAAGTAGCTATCAAGTGATCAGTGTTGATCTTCGTAATCACGGACTTTCTTTTCACTCTAATGAACATAATTATGACTTACTTGCGACTGATGTAATTGAATTAATGGATCATCTTTCCATTACGTCTGCTCACATTATTGGGCATTCAATGGGAGGCAAAGTAGCAATGGCTATTGCAGGATCTTCCCCAGAAAAAATTAATTCTCTTTCTATCTTAGACATGGCCCCAGTTTCATACTCAGAACGAAAACATGATGCTGTTTTTACTGGATTACAACGTGTAATAACAACGCCACCAACGTCTCGAAAAGAAGCAGATGTCTTATTATCAACCTCAATTATTGACCCCGGAGTTAGACAATTTTTAAGTAAGTCATTGCATAAAATAAATAATACGTTAACTTTTAGATTTAACGTGTCGACGTTATTTAATCAGTATTCTGACATTATTGGTTGGCATGACATCACTCCTTTTTCAGGCCATGTCTTATTTATAAAAGGAGAAAATTCCGATTATATTCTGCCTGGGCATAGAGCCAGCATCATGGCTCAATTCCCTACTGCAAAAGCGCATGTAGTGAATGGAACCGGGCATTGGTTGCATGCAGAAAAACCAGAGACGATTTATCGCATAATTAATCGCTTTATAGAAAATAGTCGTAAAAGATAATCAATACCAACCAGCGCAAAGCTATGGTATAGTTTTGCGTCATTATATGATTAGTTTAGCAAACCTGCATAATGTAAGGGTGAATCATGCTGTATGAACATTTTGATCTTATTGAATCTATTGGATTAGATTTATTGTTTGCCTCGATTTTTTTCTTTATCGGTATGGCAATAAAAGATGTTTTAAAACAGGGGAATGTCCCATCTTTTGGCCGACGTATTGTTTGGCTAGTACTCTTTCTTGGTTGTACTGGTTTTATTGCGAAAGGTCTTATTCAGCTTAGCTGGGAAGGCGCAGGGCTTGGCTAAATTCAACTAATCAAATAACACCAAATTTCATTAATTAGAAAAATACAGGTATTCATCATATGGCAAGTGTAGGACTCTTCTTTGGTAGCGATACAGGTAACACTGAAGCTATTGGCAAGATGATTCAAAAACAGCTTGGTAAAAAGCTAGTTCATGTACAAGATATTGCGAAAAGCAGTAAAGAAGACATTGATAACTTTGACCTTCTTCTTTTAGGTATCCCTACATGGTATTACGGTGAAGCTCAATGTGATTGGGATGATTTCTTCCCAGAGTTAGAAGGCATTGATTTCTCAACTAAGCTTGTTGCTATTTTTGGTTGTGGCGACCAAGAAGATTACGCTGAGTATTTCTGTGATGCGATGGGCAATATTCGTGACATCGTAGAAGCAAAAGGCGGCACAGTAATTGGTTACTGGCCAACAGAAGGCTATGAATTCGAAGCATCTAAAGCTCTCGTTGATGAAAATAACTTTGTTGGTCTTTGTATTGATGAAGATCGCCAACCAGAACTGACTGAAGAACGTGTTACTGCATGGGTGAAACAAATCCATGAAGAAATGTGTTTAGCAGAACTTGAAGACTAAATTTTAGTTTTTATGAGTGCCCTCTTTCATGAGGGCATTATCTAAATTGAGGTTTTTTCCTTACGTACAATGTTCGATTAACTCTTGCCACCACCTTTCCATTCTTATCATAAATATACACTTCAAACTCTGGAAAGCATTTATTTCCATTTTCCGTTAATTGTTTAATTTCTTTTATTTTTTCATCGGAAATAACAAAATGAGCCTCTAGGTTACTTGTTCCCGGCGAAATAAAATCGATTTCTGCTTTTTTATCCCATACAAAATATTCTTCCCGAAAAATACCCATTAGCATCAACGAAAAAACCGGATCAGTCATAGAAAAAATACTTCCTCCATATTGGGTACGATTCGCATTCCTATTCCAAAATCGATCTTTTAGTACAACTCGAACATCTTGAAAATTTTCTGAAATGTTTTTGATCGATATCCCTGCTCCCCAAAATGGAGGCCAAATATTTAATGCCCATCGGACTATTTTTGGGGTAAAGTAACGGTACATATTTATTTCCCTTTAATTCTGGTCAGACCTCATAATAGTTTGTATATTAACAAAAGATCAACATCTATTTTTTTGTAAGAGATCTTGCAGATAAGGTTTCAACTGAATTGAATGTTCCCTATAATTAAGTTATTAAAACTGCACAAGAAATCGATGCAGAATGCCAATACAGGAAAAGTCAATGTCAGATAACAACCAAGCACTGAAAAAAGCCGGTTTAAAGGTAACTCTTCCGCGTCTTAAAATTTTAGAAATCTTACAGCAACCCGAGAGCCAACATATTAGCGCTGAAGATTTATATAAAAAATTAATCGATATTGGTGAAGAGATTGGACTTGCTACTGTTTATCGCGTACTAAACCAATTTGATGATGCAGGTATTGTTACTCGCCATCATTTTGAAGGCGGTAAATCGGTCTTTGAACTAGCAACACAACATCACCACGATCATCTTGTATGTCTAGATTGCGGCAAAGTAATCGAGTTCTCTGATGATCTAATAGAAGAACGTCAGAAAGACATTGCGAATAAATACAATGTTCGCTTAACTAATCACAGCTTATATCTATATGGTCATTGTATTACTGGTGACTGCATAGAAAATACCACTGCTCATAATGGCTAATATTTAGTTTACGTGCATAAAAAAACCAGCATCTCTGCTGGTTTTTTATTATCTATAAATTACTTGATTAGGATTAACCTTCCCAAGTATCACGTAAACCTACTGTACGGTTGAATACAAGAGCCTCTGGAGTAGAGTCTTTGTTATCAATACAGAAATAGCCTGTACGTTCAAATTGATAGCCAGCTTCCGCTTCTGCAGTTACTAAACTTGGTTCAACAAAACCCTGTTTAGTAATTAATGATTCAGGATTAATACTTTCTGAAAAATCCTCTAAAGCCGCAGAGTTTGGCACTGTGAATAAACGATCATATAGACGAATTTCTGCAGGGAACGCTTTGTCTGCAGATACCCAATGAATAACGCCCTTCACTTTACGACCATCTGCTGGGTTTTTACCTAGCGTTTCTGTATCATAGCTACAGAAAATAGTCGTGATGTTACCCGCTTCGTCTTTTTCAATTCGATTTGCTTGAATAACATAAGCACCGCGTAAACGCACTTCTTTACCAAGTACTAAACGTTTGTATTTCTTGTTTGCTTCTTCACGGAAATCATCTTGCTCAATATAAATTTCACGAGTAAATGGAACTTCACGAGTACCCATTTCTGGTTTATTTGGATGATTTGCAACGTTTAGCGTTTCGACTTTACCTTCTTCGTAGTTTTCAATCACTACTTTTACAGGTTCAAGTACAGCCATTGCACGAGGTGCATTTTCATTTAGATCATCACGAATACACGATTCTAATGAACCAAATTCAATCATGTTCTCTTGCTTAGTTACACCAATGCGCTTACAGAATTCACGAATAGACCCCGCAGTAAAACCACGACGACGTAAACCAGAAACCGTAGGCATACGTGGATCATCCCAACCGTTTACTAATTTCTCAGTAACCAGTTCATTAAGCTTACGCTTAGACATGATCGTGTATTCTAAGTTTAAACGGCTAAACTCATATTGATGTGGTTGGCAATCAATCGTAATATTTTCCAAAACCCAATCATATAAACGACGGTTGTCTTGGAATTCTAATGTACAGATAGAATGCGTAATGCCTTCAAGTGCATCCGAAATACAATGAGTAAAATCGTACATTGGGTAAATACACCACTTATCGCCAGTTTGGTGATGAGTAGCAAAACGAATACGATAAATAACAGGATCGCGCATAACGATAAATGAAGAAGCCATGTCGATTTTTGCACGTAAGCAAATAGTGCCTTCTTTAAATTTACCATCACGCATTTGTTCAAATAGCGCAAGGTTCTCTTCGACACTACGATCACGGTATGGGCTATTTTTACCCGGCTCTTTAAGAGAACCACGGTACTCACGGATTTGATCAGAGGTTAACTCATCAACATAAGCCAGTCCTTTCTCAATCAATTCGACCGCGTAATCATACAATTTATCGAAGTAATTCGAAGAATAATGAATATCACCACTCCAATCAAAACCTAACCATTTAACGTCATTTTTGATTGATTCAACGTATTCAATATCTTCTTTTTCAGGGTTAGTATCATCAAAACGTAGATTACACTGTCCCTGGTAATCTTGAGCAATACCAAAATTCAAACAGATAGATTTTGCGTGTCCGATATGCAGATAACCGTTTGGCTCTGGCGGGAAACGAGTATGGACACTGGAATGTTTACCTGACTTTAGGTCTTCATCAATAATTTGACGGATAAAGTTGGTAGGACGAGTTTCAGTTTCACTCATCTAAAGCACCTCATTGGTATTAGGAGAAAGAACAAATTGTTCATATCTCCCTATGATCCACAATTATGGGCCAATACTCAATATATAGAATCAAATAGTTGCTTTATTTCCATAAAAAAGCCGCTCTAATTAGAGCGGCTTATTAAATCGAGTTAATTTACTCAATAATTATGGTAGTGCAACTGCTGTTAAGTCTTCAGACGCTGGGATTTTTTTCATTTCACCAGCAACGATTTCAGTAAGAGGACCTAGGATAACTTGAACATTGTTTGAACCAAGTTTAACAACACCCATTGCACCAAGACCTTTAAGTTGCTTCTCGCTGATTACGCTAGTATCTCTAAGAGTTAAGCGTAAACGAGTAATACAAGCATCAATGTTTTCTATATTGTCGTGACCACCAAGCGCTTTAAGGTATTGCTTAGCTAGTTCACCAGTTTCTTTAGAACCACGGATTGAGCTTTCTTCTTCATCATCGTCTTCACGTCCTGGAGTCTTAAGGTTAAACTTAAGGATTACAGCGCGGAAGATAAAGTAGTATAGAGCGAAGAAAACGATACCTTGGATAATTAGCATATACCAATTAACCGCTAGTGGGTTACGACTAGAAAGAACCATATCAACTAGGCCGGCAGAGAAACCGAAGCCTGCAATCCAATGCATAGATGCTGCGATGAATACAGAGATACCCGTCAATGCTGCGTGAACTACATACAATGCAGGAGCAAGGAACATGAATGAGAATTCTAGAGGTTCAGTTACACCCGTAAAGAACGATGCGAAACCTGCAGCGATCATAATCGATGCTACTTTTTCTTTGTTCTCAACTTTTGCAGTGTGGTAGATAGCTAGTGCTGCGCCTGGTAGACCAAACATCATGATTGGGAAGAAACCAGCTTGGTACATACCGGTAACACCGACAGTTGCAGTACCTTCAGCGATAGACTTAGCGCCACCTAGGAAGTTAGGGATGTCGTTAATACCAGCAACGTCGAACCAGAACACTGAGTTAAGTGCATGGTGAAGACCTACAGGAATCAATAGACGGTTGAAGAATGCATAGATACCTGCACCCGTAGCACCCATACCTTGAATTGATTCGCCGAAGTGAACAAGACCATCGTAGATTGCTGGCCATACGTACATAAGCACGAACGCAATTAAAATACCTGCAAATGACGTTAGAATAGGTACAAGACGTTTACCTGAGAAGAATGCAAGTGTTTTATGCAATTCAACAGCAGAGAAACGGTTGTAAATTTCAGCAGATATGATACCAACTAAAATACCAACAAATTGGTTGTTGATCTTACTAAAAGCAGCAGGAACAGCAGCAGGATCAATGCCTTGAATTTGAGCTACCGCACCTGGTGAAAGAAGATTCGTTACAACAAGGAAACCAACAAAACCAGAAAGTGCCGCTGCACCATCTTTATCTTTAGACATACCATAAGCAACACCAATTGCGAATAGTACAGACATGTTATCAATAATAGACGCACCAGCTTTGATTAAAAACGCTGCTAATGCACTATTGCCGCCCCAAGCCACCGGATCAATCCAGTAACCAATACCCATTAAAATGGCCGCTGCAGGTAATGTAGCAACTGGTACCATCAGTGCTTTACCTACTTTTTGAAACTTTCCTAAAATATTCACCTTTAGATTCCCCCTATAAGGATTTTAGATTTTTTTGAGTAGCTTACGTTAGCTTATTATAAACTTATTTCGCTACTCGTTATTAACAGGGTCAGTGTAAGGGATTAATTTCGCCCCGCAAATTAAAAGCGAGCTAATTGTGATCATTATCACCTGCAGAGGGAATATTTAAGGTATTTTGCTAGCGAGATCATAAAACTTATTTTATCATTCGAAAGAATAAAACATCCAGAATAATATTTGGTCATAAATAGACTCAATTTTGTCATTACTGAACGAAACATTTAGGACATAGAGTGTACCGCTCAGTAAGCAGTTTTATTTTTTACTTGCTTAAAAATTTCCACAAAAAAAGTTCTATTTTTTTTGTATACTAAATTATAACTTAAAGGATTCACGCTATGTATGCGCTAACTAACTGTAAAGTCTATACTGGTAATGATGTTCTTGTTGATCACTCAGTGATTATCAACGGCACCAATATTGAAAAAATCTGCCTAACATCTGAACTTCCTGATGGCATCGAACGTAAAGATTTAGACGGTGCTAATTTAAGCCCTGGTTTCATCGACCTTCAGCTAAATGGCTGTGGTGGTGTAATGCTAAATGATGAAATTACAGCAAAAACCATGCAAATAATGCATGAAGCAAACCTTAAATCAGGTTGTACTAGCTTTTTACCTACATTAATCACTTCTTCAGACGAAGATATGCGCGCTTCTATTGAAGCTGCTCGTGAATATCACAATAAATATCAAAACCAATCTTTAGGTTTACACCTTGAAGGTCCGTACCTAAATGTCATGAAAAAAGGCATTCACAGCGTTGATCATATCCGTCACTCAGATTCAGATATGATCCAACTTATGTGTGATAACGCTGATTTAATCACCAAAGTGACATTGGCTCCTGAGCAAAATGATCCTGAACATATTGAGCGTCTTCACAAGGCTGGTATTGTTGTTTCAATTGGCCACACAAACGCAACGTATGCTGAAGCTCGGCAAGGTTTTGAGTCAGGCATTACATTCGCTACTCATTTATTTAATGCAATGACACCAATGGTAGGTCGCGAACCAGGTGTTGTTGGTGCCATCTACGATACACCAGACGTTTATGCTGGCATTATCGCTGATGGCTTCCATGTTGATTACGCAAACATTCGTATCGCGCACAAAATAAAGAAAGAAAAGTTAGTATTAGTGACCGATGCCACAGCTCCTGCAGGTGCTGACATGGAATACTTTATTTTTGTGGGGAAGAAAGTATATTACAAGGATGGTAAATGTGTTGATGAAAATGGCACATTAGGTGGCTCAGCTCTGACTATGATTGAAGCAGTTCAGAATACAGTTGAACACGTTGGAATCGCTTTAGATGAAGCTCTACGTATGGCTACGTTATATCCTGCTCAAGCAATTGGTGTAGATAATAAACTTGGTCGAATCAAAAAAGACATGGTAGCTAACCTTGCTATTTTTGATCGTGACTTTAATGTAAAAGCGACTGTTGTTAACGGACAATACGAGCAAAGTTAATATGACTGACGGACAAATTGGTAATGTAGATCTAGTAAAACAATTAAACAGTGCCGCTGTTTATCGTTTAATCGACCAAAAAGGACCGATTTCTCGAATTCAAATCGCAGACGTTAGTCAACTTGCACCAGCAAGTGTTACCAAGATAACCCGTCAATTATTAGAGCGTGGCTTAATTAAAGAAGTCGCGCAACAAGCATCAACAGGTGGTCGAAGAGCAATTTCTTTGACTACCGAAACCTCACCCTTTCATTCAATCGCAGTGCGCTTAGGTCGTGATTATATTCAACTGAGTCTGTTTGATCTTTCAACAAAAGAATTAGCCAGTGAATACCAAGAATTTCATTATAGTAACCAAGAACACCTTTTAGATGGCCTAAATAAATTACTTCAAAACTTCATTACCCGTAATCAAGACACCATCAAACAACTCATCGCTATTGGTATCACACTCCCTGGTTTGGTTAACCCAGAAACGGGCGTTGTAGAATATATGCCAAATACCGATATAGACAAACTAGCATTGGCTGACTTCATTAAAGAAACTTTTGATATTCAATGCTTTGTTGGTAATGATATTCGAGGTTTAGCGCTCGCTGAACACTATTTCGGAGCCTCTCAAGATTGCCGAGATTCTATTCTAGTGAGTGTTCATAGAGGAACCGGTGCTGGTATTATTGTTAATGGTAAAGTATTTCTAGGGCACAATCGAAACGTTGGAGAAATCGGTCATATTCAAATCGATCCAATCGGTGATAAATGCCAATGTGGTAACTTTGGTTGCTTAGAAACAGTTGCCGCAAACCCTGCAATTATTTCACGTATAGAAACGTTACTTGAACAGGGTTATCCATCTAGTCTCTCTCAATTAGAAACGATAACAATGTCTGATATCTGCCATGCCGCAAACCATGGAGATGAATTAGCAATACAGACTTTATTACGCGTTGGTAATCAACTTGGTAAAGCGATTGCAATGACTGTAAACCTATTTAATCCACAAAAAATAGTCATCGCAGGAGCAATCACCCAAGCGGATAAAATAGTCTTTGCTGCAATACAGAATTGCATTAAAAATCAATCATTAACCGCTTTCCATAAAAACTTACCCGTTGTAGCCTCACAACTCGACAACCAACCAACTATTGGCGCCTTCTCAATGGTTAAGCGCGCAATGCTTAATGGTGTCTTGTTACAAAAATTATTAGATGAATAAGAACGAATAATTTTTGTCATGTTACTCTAAGGGCTGCATTTGCGGCCCTTTTTATTACTTTCAGGAAAATATATTTTTATGGAGTTGCTCTTTATTATCGCAGCCTTTGTTATGGGCTTTATCGCACTAAAAATTAATTTACCTCCATTGGTAGGCTTTTTATTAGCAGGGTTCGGCTTACACGCTTTCGGCTTTCAATCTAACGATACATTATCTACTTTTGCTGATCTTGGTGTCACTCTTCTCTTATTTTCTATTGGTTTAAAACTTGATATAAAAACACTACTAGCAAAAGAAATTTGGTTAGGTGCCACACTTCATAATGTATTTTCAACCTTATTTTTCACCCTCGCATTATTAGGGTTAAAGTTACTTGGCATTACCATGCTAGCAAATATAGAAATAGCACAATTAGTGTTATTTGGCTTTGCTCTTTCTTTTTCTAGTACCGTTTTTGCAGTTAAAGCCTTACAAGAAAAAGGGGAAATGAATGCAACCTATGGGACATTAGCCATTGGTATTCTGGTCATGCAGGATATTTTTGCTGTTGTATTCTTAAGTGTATCGACTGGAAAAACCCCTGAAATCACCGCCCTTGCTTTATTTGCCCTTCCTTTATTTAGACCCCTTTTCTTCAAACTATTAGATTGGGCGGGTCATGGTGAGATGCTCGTACTCTATGGTATTTTCTTAGCGTTAGTCGCAGGAGCTGGTACATTTGAATTGGTTGGAATGAAACCGGATCTTGGCGCACTTATTTTAGGAATGCTACTCGCTGGCCATTCAAAAGCATCCGAGTTATCTAAATCTCTATTTAACTTAAAAGAAATACTCCTTATTTGTTTCTTCTTAAATATAGGTTTATCAGCAGCACCTACGCTATCTGGACTGACTCTTGCTCTACTTCTCGTTTTATTACTTCCAGTAAAAGGATTTTTATATTTTATTATTATCAATAAATTTAAATTCCGTGTACGTACTTCTTTACTCGCCTCCCTCACACTGTTTAATTACAGTGAGTTTGGTCTTATTGTTGGTGGCCTGGCCTTTAAAATGGGTTGGTTACCAGGAGACACTCTAGTTGCCATCGCTATAGCCGTTTCTATATCATTTATTATTTCAGCGCCATTAAATAATTTCGGACACTCCATTTACCAACGATCTCGCCATTGGTTAAAAGAACATACCGCAGAAAAGCTAAATTCAATGGATAAACTGATTAATCCAGGTAGAGCACAAATATTAATTTTAGGTATGGGTAGTATAGGTAGCGGTGCTTACGATGAGCTTAAAGATAAATATGGGGATATTATTTTAGGCATAGAACTTAAAGACGATGCAGCAAAACATCATCAAGAACTAAGACGAAACGTGATCACTGGTGATGCTACCGATCCTGATTTTTGGGAACGCATTTTATCAACATCTCACGTTAAACTTGTTTTACTTGCGATGCCAAACCATCAAGGTAATCAATTTGCTTTAGAGCAACTAAAATCGAGAAATTACAAAGGACAAACCGCCGCAATTGCCGCTTATAATGACCAAATCGATGGCTTAGTAGAGCAAGGGGTTGATGCAGCCTTTAATATATACAATGAAGCAGGTAACGGTTTTGCTCGCCATGTCACAGAGCAACTTAACCCTAAATTCAATCAATAACGTTTTATTTATAATCACTCAAAAGATAGTCAAGCACATCAAATAGGAGGGGATGATATCAATTCCTTCTTATTTCCTTTCGTTTTCCCTTCAAATCGATTGATTTTGGCTCTTACATTAACGATTCAATCAATTTTTACTTAAAATATTAGATATATTCTAATCAGGTTACGTTTTTGTGATTTTATTTGTATTTCTGGGTTGTTTTTTTTAGTTATTATGTCAAATTGTATTCAAGACAATAATTTACGATAAAAATTAAGAAAAAAAGAGGGAATTTTATGTGCTCAATTTTTGGAATTTTAGATATAAAAAGTGACCCTACGCCACTTCGCAAAGTTGCGCTTGAGATGTCAAAAAAACTACGTCACAGAGGACCGGATTGGTCTGGAATTTATTCATCAGATAAAGCAATTTTAGCACATGAACGTCTTGCTATTGTCGGTTTGAACAGTGGTGCTCAACCTTTATACAGCAAAGATAAGCAACACATCCTCGCTGTAAATGGTGAAATCTATAACCATAAAGAGCTTCGTGCAAAATACGCCGATGATTATGATTTCCAAACAGATTCTGACTGTGAAGTTATTTTAGCTCTGTATCGTGATAAAGGCGCTGATTTATTAGAAGACCTAAACGGAATTTTTGCTTTTATTCTTTATGATGAAGAAAAAGACGAATACTTAATTGGTCGTGACCACATTGGTATCATTCCTATGTATCACGGCTATGATGAGCATGGTAACTATTATATTGCTTCTGAAATGAAAGCGCTTGTTCCTGTATGTAAATCAATGAGTGAATTTCCTCCGGGTCACTTCTATTCTTCAAAAGATGCGGAACCAACTCGTTATTATGTACGAGATTGGATGGAATATGATGCAGTAAAAGATAACCCAACTAGCAAAGACGATCTTAAACAAGCATTAGAAGATGCCGTTAAACGTCAATTAATGACAGATGTACCTTATGGTGTCCTTCTATCTGGTGGTCTTGATTCATCAATTACTTCAGCGGTTGCAAAGAAATTCGCAGCTATGCGTATTGAAGACAACGAAAAATCTGAAGCATGGTGGCCGCAACTGCACTCATTCGCCGTTGGCTTAGAAGGTGCACCTGATTTAAAAGCAGCTCGTGAAGTTGCTAACCAAATAGGTACTGTCCATCATGAAATGACTTATACCATTCAAGAAGGCCTTGACGCTATTCGTGATGTTATTTATCACATTGAAACATATGATGTAACAACAATTCGAGCTTCTACGCCAATGTATTTATTGGGTCGTAAAATCAAAGCAATGGGCATCAAAATGGTACTTTCAGGTGAAGGTGCTGATGAAATCTTTGGTGGTTACTTATATTTCCATAAAGCACCAAATAAAAAAGAATTCCATGAAGAAACAGTACGTAAGCTGCTTGCTTTAAATATGTTTGATTGTGCCCGTGCCAATAAATCACTCGCCGCTTGGGGAGTTGAAGGCCGCGTTCCTTTCTTAGACAAAGAATTTATTGATGTTGCTATGAGATTGAATCCACAAGATAAGATGTGTGGTAACGGAAAAATGGAAAAACACATTCTTCGTGAATGTTTTGAAGATGACTTACCAGAAGCCATTGCTTGGAGACAAAAAGAACAATTCTCTGATGGCGTAGGTTATGGTTGGATTGATTCTTTACGTGAAACTGCTGAAGTAAAAGTAACAGATCAACAAATGGAATCAGCAAAATTTCGCTTTCCATACAATACTCCATTAACCAAAGAAGCTTATGTATATCGTGAGATCTTTGAAGAACTGTTTCCTCTTGAAGATGCAGCTAAATGCGTACCTGGCGGACCTTCTATCGCTTGTTCTTCTGCAAAGGCAATTGAGTGGGATGAATCATTTAAAAACTGTGCAGACCCATCAGGACGAGCCGTTCAAGCCATACATAACGAAGCTTATAGCTAACTAAAATAAGCATTCATAAAAAAAGCGCTCTTAGCGCTTTTTTTATTTAGAAACCCACATTAATATTTTCTATTTTTATTTCTACTTTTTTATTTATTAATGTAATCAAAAGAATTGAACGCATTTCTCCATCTGCTTCTTTATAAATAGCATCAATCCCAGTATATGGCCCTTCGATAATATCTACTTTTTGTCCACTTTCAGGCAAGCACTCTATGGTTTTTTTATGATGCAGATTTTCACCTAATTGCTTTAATGAATAAATAAGATCACCATTTAAAACGGTAGGTTGTGACCCAAAACGCACAAAATCACTAATACCACGTGTTGAACGAATCGTCGTAAAGGTCGGTCCAACAGTAAAATCAAACCTTACGAACATATAACAAGGAAATAAAGGCTCCTTCACTGTCGTTCGTTTTCCCCTTATCATCTTTTCGACGTCAATTTCAGGATAAAAACACTCTACATTCTGATTTTCTAGATGCAACTTTGCTCGTTGCTGATCTCCACGTTTACAATAAAGTAAATACCACAGTTTCATTATCTCTATCCCTGCACCTAACCAGTGCTAATAATATCACGCTATCAAAATGAAAAGAATTTCTACCTTGTATAAAGGCAGCATAGAATTAAGATACACACATCAATAAGATGTTAACTTCATTAACATTGCATAAATAAGATTAAAAAACTAGAAATCAACAGAAAATAAGATAATAAACCCAAAATAGGCACTACAATAGATAATGACAACTATGGTTATAGTGAACTCTAGGATAGAATCCCAACTATGCGCAAGGTGTTTCTAAATATTTCAATGACTTAGGGTGTTAAATAGATCACATTTATTCAAACTTTGTTGCAGTAATTACATTGAGAGAGTATAAATTTAACTACTATAAAAAATTAAAATAAAATTGACTAAAGAGAGCATTATGCCAAATAACAACAAGTTATTAATGGGACACCCTCAAGGGCTTTTCCTACTTTTTGGAACTGAATTATGGGAACGATTCTCTTATTACGCCATGAGGGCGATTTTAGTCTTATATTTAACAGATAGAACCATTAATGGTGGTTTAGGCTGGACCGTTAAGGATGCATTAAGCCTATATGGTACCTATACCGCTCTTATGTATATCACACCACTCATTGGTGGTTGGTTAGCAGATAATTATCTTGGCCAACGAAAATCATTACTTATTGGTGGTTTTTTAATGGTCATCGGCCAATTTACGTTGGCTCTTCCTCATAATACCTTGCCACTCTCGGTTGAGACTCTCTTTTATGTTGGTTTAGGATTCCTTATTGCTGGTAATGGATTATTCAAACCAAATGTATCCACAATGGTGGGTGATTTATACCAAAATGGCGATCATCGTCGTGATGGTGCATTCACGATCTTCTATATGGGGATCAATTTAGGCTCATTACTGGCTGGTGTTGTTTCTGGTTCTGTTACTGGAATATGGGGATGGAAAGCCGGCTTTGCTGCTGCAGGTATTGGTATGATTATTAGCTTAATTATTCAGACCTTTTTTGCACAACGCTTCTTAGGTGATATCGGTGTTCGCCCTGCTGCACACATTGCAAAAGAAAGAGCAGAAGCAAAAGGAACATCCCATCATGTTTTAAGTAAAGTAGAAACCGATCGTCTAAAAGTTATTATGGTGATGGGATTGTTCGTTATTGTCTTTTGGGCCGGTTTTGAACAAGCTGGTGGCTTAATGAATATATATTCTCAACAATACACAGATAGAATGATTGGTTCATTTGAAGTCCCTGCGGCTTGGTTTCAATCGTTAAATCCATTCTTCATCATTACATTAGCCCCACTTATTGCCATCCTATGGATAAAATTAGGTCCTAAAGAGCCAAGCTCACCAATAAAGTTTGCTCTCGCCTTATTCTTTTTAGCGATTGGTTTTCTTTGCATGGTTGGTGCTGTAATGCAGCAAGGTGGGGACTTAACAATCAAAACATCAATGTATTGGTTAGTCGGCGCCTATTTCTTTCATACTTTAGGCGAATTATGTTTATCCCCTATTGGGCTCTCTTTAGTCACTAAATTAGCACCACTACGCTTAGCCTCTTTAATGATGGGGACATGGTTTGGTTTCAATGCTATCTCAAATTACATTGCGGGTGTTGTAGGCTCTCACGTCGAGAGTTTAGGGGCACTAGACATCTTTGCTGGTATCGCAATTTCGGCAACTATCTCAGGGATTTTACTATTGATGATTTCAGGAACGTTGATCCGCTGGATGCACGGGGCTGAAAAAGCACACTAGTTATATCGTAATACTTATTTAAGTAATAACGACATGGCTAAAACTAAAAAGCCATTTCATCGTATGAAATGGCTTTTTTAGGTAACTATATTATAACTTAATACGGTTTTTATTCTTCTCGATCAATTTTTCACCAATACCTTTCACATTAGCTAATTCATTAATCGTTGTGAATTTACCATTTTCGTTGCGGTAATCTATAATCGCTTGAGCTTTAGATTCACCCACACCAATAAGTAATGTATCTAACTCTTCGATGTCTGCTTTATTTATATTAACAACGATCTCAATACCTTCATGTTTATCAATGGCCTTTTCACTTGCACTTATTACACCGCTAGTAAACAAGCAAAAACTTAGTAACAGAGTATTAATAAACACTGACATAACTTTCATTCTCTTCCCTTATCATTTAATGAATGGTAACCATGATGCTGAGACAACAGGAAAATGCTTATCCATTTCAATCATCAAATTTATATTAGTGGAAGCGATGAATTAGCCCAATGAAGAAAACTTTGCCTTCTTTAAAAACACGACGGGCTCCAATAAGGAGCCCGTCTGATTTACTTATCAATTACATTGAACTAAATTATTGCTCTAATAATGGATAACTAATTTCAGTATTAGATTTAAGCGTATCAAGTGTCGCCGTTAAATCTTGTTGTGTCTGAGTTCTAAGCAGACGAGTACTTACTTGTTCAGCCATTGCGCTATTATCAAGTTCTAGTACGTCATCCAAAGCAACAATGACATTATTACCTTGTCGATCCATTACTTGAGCGTATGTAGGCTTATCAGCAGTCGGTTTTTGTAAACGGTAAACATCGTTAGCAAGTTCATCTGCACGAGTAATCATTCGTGCTTCTGTAAATACTAAGCCTTGCTCTGATAAATATGCATCATCGTCTTTATTTAACGCCGTAATTATATTCTTCGCTAACTCTAATGCTTTTTGCTCACCTTTAGCTTGAGATAAGCGAGTAATAACAGACGCTTTAACCTCTTCTAACGGTAATACCATTTCATCACGAGACTCTTCAACACGAACAACAACTACGTGTTCAGGAGCAATCTCAATAACATCAGAATTTAAGCCATCTTCTTTTACTTCTGCGCTATAAATAGCTTGAAGCACATCACTATTTGCTAGCAATGCTGGTGCATCCGCTTGAGAGAAGAAATCAGAAGTAATTACTTTTGCATTTACGGCTTCAGCAGCATCATCTAGTGAATCAGGAGATTCAAATGCTTTTTCTGCTAATTCTGTCTGCATGCTATAAAAAGCATCTGCAGCGTGCTCATCAACTAAAAACGCTTTAATGTCCGCACTTACTTTAGCCAAAGGCTTAGTTTTTGGTGCTTCAATCGCATCTAATTGAATAATATGATAACCAAATGCAGATTTAACTAAGCCTGAATGATCGCCTACATTAACAAGTTGGAAAGCGGCATCTTCAAATTCAGGATCAATCACACCGCGTTCAATCCAACCTAAAGAACCACCTTCTTTTGCTGTTGGAATATCTTGCGAGTCTTCTTTCGCTACAGTAGCGAAATCTTCACCTGCATCTAAACGAGCAAGAACCGCTTGAGCGTCAGCTTCGTCACCTTTGATAAGAATATGGCTTACTTCACGTTTTTCTTGCGTTGAGTACTTATCTTGATTCTCATTGTAATACGTTTGAATTTCTTCATCAGTAATTGGCGCTTGTGCCTTCAATGATTCACCAGATAATTCAATATAAGAAACTTTAACTTGTTCTGGACGAACAAATTGTTGTTTATTCGCATCATAGTATTCTTTTACTTCTTCTTCAGTCACTTTTGCATTTTTAGCAAATGTTGCTGTATCTAAAGTAATGGTACGAATTTCACGTTGCTGACCTTCAAGTTCACCTTGCGCTTTAACTTCATTACTTAGCGTAAATTCCGTTGATTCTAACGCTGACACTAATTGATTACGAACAAGATCACCACGTAAATACTCAGCGAAGCTGTCTGAAGTGAAACCAGCGCGGCGTAATGAGACATTAAAGATTTCTTCGTCAAACTTTCCATCTTTTTGGAACTGAGGCATAGATAAAATTGCTTGGCGTATTTGTTCATCACTTACACGTAAACCAAGTTCTTGAGCTTGGTTATCGAGTAAAGCATCATTGACCATACGATCTAAAACTGACTTTCGGAATTGCTCTACATACGCAGGGTCACCAAGTAGAGTCGAAAAATATTCGCCCAGTTGAGATTGCATACGGTTGCGTTCATTTTGATAAACTTGTTCAAAATCATTTCGTGTTATTTCACGCTCACCGACTTTAGCCGCTAGAGGTTGACTACCACCGACTAAATAACTACCTACACCTGCAAACACAAATGAGAAAATAATTAGACCGAGAATGATCTTAACAACGAGGCCAGTTGAACCTTCGCGAATTCGATCCATCATAATATGTTTTAGCTCCTAATCACTGAATTGGGATGATAATCCCTAAGAAAACGTTAATTTCTATTGATAGTGAAAATTAAAAATAGTTCAACAAAAGAAAAATTTAACAATAAAAAAGCGCATCATCGGATGCGCCTACGATCAATCACTCTAGTTTACTAGCCTTAACTTGGCTTGTGTAGAGTTTTATCTTTTTTTCGATTAGTTACACGCATCTTTTAATGCTTTACCTGCTTTAAACGCAGGTACTTTTGCAGCAGAAATCTCGATTGCTTCACCAGTCTTAGGATTACGACCTGTACGAGCAGCACGCTCACGAACGATAAACGAGCCGAAACCAACAAGTGTTACTTGATCGCCACTTTTTAGTGTCTCTGTCACTGTTTCAACTAATGCATCTAAAGCACGGCCTGCTGCTGCTTTTGAGATATCTGCATTTTCAGCAATCTGATCAACTAATTGAGATTTATTCACGGTATTCCCCTTTAAATTATTCATTCATATATTTATTGAATGAGTCCATATATAGTAATTTTGGTGTGAAAAACAAATCACAACACTGTGTCTAACTTAGCTATCTCATTATAAGCTGACAAGTATTTTCGACCTGTCAGCCCTGTTATATCAACGTTTTTTGCTACACATCACTTTTTTGAGACGATTCAAGACTAAAGCCTTGAGGATCATTTTGTAAAGCAAGTGTTAATACCTCGTCAATCCACTTCACAGGATGAACCGAAAGATCAGCAATTACGTTTGCTGGGATTTCTTCTAAGTCACGTTCATTATCTTTTGGAATAATGACAGTTTTAATACCACCACGGTGAGCAGCTAATAATTTTTCTTTTAAACCACCAATTGGCAGTACTTCACCACGTAATGTAATTTCACCTGTCATTGCAACATCAGAACGAACCGGATTACCCGTTAAGCTTGATACAAGTGCAGTACACATACCAACACCAGCACTTGGACCATCTTTTGGTGTAGCGCCTTCTGGTACGTGAACATGAATATCACGTTTCTCATAAAAATCAGGATTAATACCTAATTTTTCAGCTCGAGTACGAACCACCGTCATTGCCGCTTGAATTGACTCTTTCATAACGTCACCAAGAGAACCAGTATAAGCAAGTTTGCCTTTACCAATCATAGATTCCGCTTCAATCGTCAATAGATCACCACCGACTTCAGTCCATGCTAAACCAACAACCTGACCCACTCGATTTTCAGTGTCTGCTTTACCGTAATCACAACGTTGAACACCTAAGAAATCTTTTAGATTATCTTGATTAATCGTTACTTTTTTAATCGATTTATCAAGTAAGATTTGCTTCACTGCTTTACGACATAATTTAGAGATTTCTCTCTCTAAGCTACGTACACCAGCTTCTCTAGTGTAATAACGGATAATTCCCATAATGGCTGAATCATCGATTTGAATTTCATCTTCTTTAAGACCATTGCGCTTTACTTGCTTCATCAATAAATGATTTTTAGCTATGTTTAGCTTTTCGTCTTCGGTATACCCAGATAAACGAATCACTTCCATACGGTCAAGCAATGGACCTGGAATATTCATAGAATTCGATGTTGCAACAAACATGACATCAGATAAATCGTAATCAACTTCTAAATAATGATCACTAAATGTGCTGTTTTGCTCTGGATCCAACACCTCAAGAAGTGCAGAGGCTGGATCACCGCGCATATCAGAAGACATTTTATCAATTTCATCTAATAAGAAAAGTGGGTTTTTAACCTCAACTTTTGACATTTTTTGAATTAATTTACCAGGTAAAGAACCAATATACGTGCGTCTATGACCACGAATCTCAGCTTCGTCACGAACGCCACCAAGTGCCATTCGTGTATATTTACGCCCTGTCGCTCTCGCAATAGATTGCCCTAATGATGTTTTACCAACACCAGGAGGTCCAACTAAACAAAGAATCGGACCTTTAAGTTTAGTCACTCGACTTTGAACCGCTAAATACTCAAGAATACGTTCTTTAACACGTTCTAAGCCATAGTGGTCAGCGTTTAGGATATCTTCTGCTTTAGCTAAGTCTTTTTTGACTTTAGAGCGCTTAAACCAAGGCACACCAACCATACAGTCAATGTAACTACGAACCACGGTTGCTTCTGCTGACATCGGAGACATCATCTTTAGCTTCTGTAATTCTTGTTCCGCTTTTTCTTGCGCTTCTTTTGGCATTTTAGCGTCTGCAATTTTCTTTTGCAGAGCTTCAAATTCATCAGGAGCGTCATCTAAGTCGCCCAGTTCTTTTTGAATGGCTTTCATTTGCTCATTCAAATAGTACTCACGCTGACTCTTTTCCATTTGTTTTTTAACGCGGCCACGAATGCGTTTTTCAATTTGCAGAAGGTCTATTTCAGACTCCATCATGCCCATCAAAAACTCTAAACGAGCGATCACATCAATCAACTCTAACACTTCTTGCTTATCAGCAAGCTTTAGTGGCATATGAGCAGCAATGGTATCGGCTAAACGCGCGGCATCTTCAATACCACTCAAAGAAGTCAGAACTTCTGGTGGGATCTTTTTATTCAGTTTGATAAAACCATCGAATTGATTAATTGCAGAACGCATAATCACTTCTTGTTCAGCATCATCAATTTCAGGGGTAACTAAAAATTCGGCATCCGCAGTAAAAAAATCTGCTTCTAAAAATTGATGTATTTTTGCACGCTGCTGACCTTCAACTAATACCTTTACAGTACCATCAGGCAACTTCAATAGTTGCAAAATAGTCGCGATAGTACCAACACTGTGCAGGTCATCTAGTTGCGGCTCTTCTTTAGCGGCTTCTTTTTGTGCCACAAGCAAGACTTGTTTGTTCTGCTCCATTGCAGCTTCTAAGCAACGGATGGATTTTTCACGGCCCACAAATAGTGGAATAACCATATGCGGATACACCACTACATCTCGTAATGGCAGAACTGGTATCTCAATGCGCTCGGAACGCTCCAGGTTCATATTCTTCTCTCTCTCCGTCAGTATCTATAGAAATAATATGGGGGCAAGTAGCTAAGATTCAACATTATTTTAAATTAAAAAATAAAAAAGGAGGCCAATGCCTCCTTTTTGTCTGTTTATTAGCTAAATTACACTATTCTGCAGATATTGCTTTCGTTTCTGTATTTTCAAACATCAACAATGGTTCTGACTCACCGTTAATTACAGACTCGTCGATAACTACTTTAGAAACACCTTCTTTAGATGGTAATTCATACATAGTATCTAATAATATCGCTTCTAAAATTGAACGAAGACCACGAGCACCTGTTTTACGGCTCATTGCTTTTTTAGCAATTGCTCTCAAAGCATCTTCACGAAATTCTAATTCAGCACTGAGAGATCCCCTCATAATTTCCCCAAAGCGTAACCATGTGTGAATAAATTTTGAGCTAGTAGGGTTGCAGCCACGAGTAAGTCTTCCCTTGTTATTGTGTAGCCAGAATGCCGCAAAACTTCCATGCCTAAGCGAACTGTTGAGAGTACGTTTCGATTTCTGACTGTGTTAGCCTGGAAGTGCTTGTCCCAACCTTGTTTCTGAGCATGAACGCCCGCAAGCCAACATGTTAGTTGAAGCATCAGGGCGATTAGCAGCATGATATCAAAACGCTCTGAGCTGCTCGTTCGGCTATGGCGTAGGCCTAGTCCGTAGGCAGGACTTTTCAAGTCTCGGAAGGTTTCTTCAATCTGCATTCGCTTCGAATAGATATTAACAAGTTGTTTGGGTGTTCGAATTTCAACAGGTAAGTTAGTTGCTAGAACCCATGGCTCCTTTGCCGACGCTGAGTAGATTTTAGGTGACGGGTGGTGACAATGAGTCCGTGTCGAGCGCTGATTTTTTCGGCCTTTAGAGCGAGATTTATACAATAGAATTTGGCATGAGATTGGATTGCTTTTAGTCAGCCTCTTATAGCCTAAAGTCTTTGAGTGACTAGATGACATATCATGTAAGTTGCTGATAGGTTTCCAGTTTTCCGCTCCTAGGTCTGCATATTGTACTTTTCCTCTTACTCGACTTAACCAGTACCAACCCAGCTTCTCAACGGATTTATACCATGGCACTTTAAAGCCAGCATCACTGACAATGAGCGGTGTGGTGTTACTCGGTAGAATGCTCGCAAGGTCGGCTAGAAATTGGTCATGAGCTTTCTTTGAACATTGCTCTGAAAGCGGGAACGCTTTCTCATAAAGAGTAACAGAACGACCGTGTAGTGCGACTGAAGCTCGCAATACCATAAGTCGTTTTTGCTCACGAATATCAGACCAGTCAACAAGTACAATGGGCATCGTATTGCCCGAACAGATAAAGCTAGCATGCCAACGGTATACAGCGAGTCGCTCTTTGTGGAGGTGACGATTACCTAACAATCGGTCGATTCGTTTGATGTTATGTTTTGTTCTCGCTTTGGTTGGCAGGTTACGGCCAAGTTCGGTAAGAGTGAGAGTTTTACAGTCAAGTAATGCGTGGCAAGCCAACGTTAAGCTGTTGAGTCGTTTTAAGTGTAATTCGGGGCAGAATTGGTAAAGAGAGTCGTGTAAAATATCGAGTTCGCACATCTTGTTGTCTGATTATTGATTTTTCGCGAAACCATTTGATCATATGACAAGATGTGTATCCACCTTAACTTAATGATTTTTACCAAAATCATTAGGGGATTCATCAGAATTCAGCACCTTCCAAATCAAATAACGCAGCATATTGCTTAGTTAATGCATTCTTAGGTTGACTTAAAATTTGGATCAACGCTTCTTCATCTAATTCAGTTAATGTCGTGGTTACTGGTAAACGACCAATAAACTCTGGAATTAAACCGAATTTAATTAAATCTTCAGGCTCAATTTGCTTCAATAAGTCACCGACGGTTGCTTTGTCATCTTTAGAACGAACATCAGCAGCAAAGCCAATACCCGTGCCAATTGCAACTCGTTGTTCAATTACTTTATCTAAGCCTGCAAACGCACCGCCACAAATAAATAAAATCTTAGAAGTATCTACTTGTAAGAATTCTTGTTGTGGATGTTTACGTCCACCTTGAGGTGGTACTGATGCAATTGTACCTTCAATCAATTTCAATAATGCTTGCTGAACACCTTCACCAGAGACATCACGTGTGATCGATGGGTTTTCAGACTTACGAGAAATTTTGTCAATTTCATCGATATATACAATGCCACGTTCCGCTTTTGCTGGATCGTAATCGCATTTTTGTAGCAGCTTTTGAATGATGTTTTCTACATCTTCACCTACATAGCCGGCTTCTGTTAATGTGGTTGCATCCGCCATAGTAAACGGAACATCCAAGAAACGAGCTAGCGTTTCAGCAAGTAATGTTTTACCACTACCTGTTGGTCCGATAAGTAGAATATTACTCTTACCAAGCTCAACGCCATCTTTTGTAGTATCGCCATTACGTAAACGCTTGTAGTGATTGTATACCGCTACCGCTAATACTTTTTTAGCATGTTCTTGACCAATAACGTACTCATCTAGATGACCACGAATATTTTGCGGTGTTGGTAGTTCTTCACTGCTCTCTTTTGAAGACAGAGTATTATCTTTTAGCTCTTCGCGAATAATGTCGTTACATAAATCAACACACTCATCACAAACATAAACAGAAGGACCTGCAATTAGTTTACGAACTTCATGCTGGCTTTTTCCGCAAAAAGAGCAATATAGTAACTTTCCACTATTTTCGTCTTTACGCTTGTCTGTCATTTGCTAACCTCTTAAACGTTGCCTTTATGCTGTAAGTCTATACCAACTTACCTTCTTTACTGTAAACGTTACTGCTTTTTTATTAATTAGTCACGCTTATTTAGCACAGCATCTACAAGACCATATTTCACTGCATCATCTGCAGCCATGAAGTTATCACGATCTGTATCTTTTTCGATCACTTCTAATGGTTGGCCTGTATGCTCAGCAAGTAATGTATTCAATTTCTTTTTAATCGTTAAGATTTCTTGCGCATGAATTTGAATATCAGATGCTTGGCCTTGGAAACCACCAAGTGGTTGGTGAATCATCACACGAGAATTAGGTAATACATAACGTTTACCTGGTGCGCCACCTGCAAGTAAGAAAGCACCCATAGAACATGCTTGACCCATACATACCGTACTTACATTTGGCTTAATAAACTGCATGGTGTCATAGATAGACATACCTGCAGTAACTGAGCCGCCTGGAGAGTTAATATATAGGAAGATATCCTTATCAGGGTTTTCAGACTCAAGGAAAAGCAACTGTGCCACAACTAGGTTGGCCATGTGATCTTCAACTTGACCTGTTAAAAAGATAACGCGCTCTTTTAACAGACGGGAATAAATATCATACGAACGCTCACCACGTGAAGTTTGTTCAACAACCATAGGAACAAGTGCATCCATAATAGAAGGCATTGCATTGTTTTCTTGATAGCTCATAACCGTATCCCTTATAAAATAAATGGTCCGAATGACGCTTCATTCGAACCATTATTAGCAGATCTTTTGAAACTAAGTCAACTACTTAATTAATTTTAAATTAAGCTGGTTGTTGATTCATTAGTTCGTTAAAGCCAACCGCTTTTTCAGAAACTTGCGCTTTAGCTAAAATAGCATCAATCGCTTGTTCTTCTAGAGCAACATTACGCATGTTGTTCATCATTTGTTCGTTGCCTTCGTAGTAAGCAACAACTTCAGTTGGATCTTCGTAAGCAGAAGCCATTTCGTTGATAAGTGCTTTTACTTTCTCATCGTCAGCTTTTAGTTCTTCAGTTTTGATTACTTCACCAAGAAGAAGACCTACAACTACACGACGCTTAGCTTGTTCTTCGAACAATTCACGTGGAAGCTCAGGAGCTGAATCCGCGTTACCGCCAAAACGTTGAACTGCTTGTTGACGTAAAACTTGAACTTCTTGATCGATAAGAGCAGAAGGTACGTCAATGTTGTTTTGTTCAACTAGGCCATTGATTGCTTGTTCTTTGATCTTGTTTTTAACTGTTTGAGCTAATTCACGCTCCATGTTCTTACGAACTTCAGTTTTAAGACCTTCAACGCCGCCTTGAGCACCAAACTTAGTTACGAACTCATCGTTCATTTCTGGAAGTTCACGAGCTTCAACTTTAACTACTGTAATAGCAAATTCTGCAGCTTTACCTTTTAGGTTTTCAGCGTGGTAATCTTCAGGGAAGTTAACATTGATAGTTAGTTCGTCGCCTGCTTTCTTACCTTTGATACCGTCTTCGAAACCAGGGATCATACGACCTTGGCCCATTTCTAGAGGGAAGTTATCTGCTTTTCCGCCTTCAAATAGCTCACCATCGATAGAACCAACAAAGTTGATTGTAGCGCGAGTGCCATCTTCAGCCGCAACGTCAGCATCTGACCAAGTAGCTTGTTGCTTACGTAACGTTTCTAGCATTTCTGCTACGTCTTCGTCTTTAACTTCAACTTGTGGTTTCTCAACAACAACTTTGTCTAGACCTTGAAGTGTTACTTCTGGGTAGATTTCAAATGTTGCAGTGAATACTAAATCTTGGCCTTCAGCAAATTCAACTGGTGCAAATGTTGGAGCGCCTGCTGGGTTGATTTTGTCTTTAACGATCGCTTCAATGAAGTGACGTTGCATAACTTCACCCATTTTATCGTGACGAACAGCACTGCCGTACATTTTAGCAACCATCTTCATTGGAACTTTACCTTTACGGAAGCCATCAAAACGACGATTTTTAGCGATGTTACGAAGCTCTGCATTTACAGCATCTTCAATGTTTGCAGCAGGAACAGTAATAGTTAGAACGCGCTCTAGGCCTTCTTTAGTTTCAACGGTAACTTGCATGTTTATATAAACCTCAAAATCGACTCAGGTTCTCTGAGTTTGCGACAAAAAATACGTGTCGCATCCTTGCGTTACAGGCCTAATAAAATAGAAACCGTAACCCCTATGATTCGTGATACCAAACTTGGGTATCTTTCTTCTATCTGCTTATCTTAATAATAAGTAGATCGCGTATTTCATTGAATAAAATACGACATTTAGCCAAGTGGCAAAATAAGACGCGATATTGTAGCGATCTGACCCATCTATGTCGAGGCTCACTACACACGTAGATAATCTTTAATAAGAAATTGGGCAATGACTAGTATTTTTCAACCCTTTTAAACGCTTTTTTTTCTAAAAAACGAGGTTAACTACGTGAAATCTTACTACTGACAATAGCTGCCATCATCTCAATATGTAATTCATCGTCATTTAAACAAGGAATAAAGGTGTATTTTTCACCACCTGCTGTCATATAAATTTCTTTACACTCTTCAGACAACTCTTCAAGTGTTTCTAAACAATCAACAGAAAACGCAGGGCTAATAATATCTAATGATTTTATCCCTTTTGGCGCCAGTTCTTTTAATGTTTCAGAAGTATAGGGTTGCAACCATGCTTCTCGACCAAAACGCGACTGATAACTCATGCCAATTTGTTCTGAGTTTAAGCCAAGCTCTTCAGCAAGTAATTCTGTCGTACGTATACAATGTTCAGCATAGATATCCCCATTATCAACGAAACGCTGTGGGATACCATGATAAGAACATAACACATAATCCCCTTTTCCTTTTTCTTTCCAAGAAAGGCGAATCGACTCTGCAAGTGCTTTTATATAAAGTGGGTGATCGTGGTAATTATGAACCATCGTAAAATTAGGCAACACCGATGTTGTTTTATATTGCTTACCGATTTGGTCAAAAACAGCCGCCGTTGTTGTTCTAGAATATTGTGGATATAACGGTAAAATGATTATCTCATCACAACCTTGCTCTTCTAATAACTCAATTCCAGACTTAATCGCAGGTTGACCGTAAGTCATGCCTAAAGCGACAGGAAGAGAAAGACGATCTTGTAATGCGCTCACTTGACGTTGTGAATAAACCATTAATGGTGAATCGTCTTCCATCCAAACACTCTGGTATAGCTTTGCAACTTTAGGCGCTCTAATCGGTAGAATCACCCCATGAAGCAAAGGGCACCAAATAAAACGGTTCATATCAACAACTCTCTTATCATGTAAGAATTCTGATAAAAACGTTTTTACTGCCGCTGCTGTTGGCGCCGTAGGTGTACCTAGGTTAACTAATAGCACCCCTGCTTTTTTATTATTCACTGTTATTATCCATTATTGTCTATAAAAAAAGGCGACCAATAAGGCCGCCTTCAATATAACAATAAATGATGACTTAGGTAAGATTACGAAAGTACTTTTTCGATCTCAGCACTCACTTCTGCTACTAATTTAGTACCATCAAATTTAAGATATTCTGTTTTACCTGCTTCTGCTTCTTTAGTGTAATAAGCAATCAGTGGTGCAGTTTGCTCATGGTAAACACCTAAACGAGCAAGAACTGTTTCTGGTTTATCATCCTCACGAATAACCAGCGGTTCGCCAGTTACATCATCTTGACCTTCAACCTTAGATGGGTTGAACGTAACATGATAAGTACGACCAGAAGGAAGATGAGCACGACGACCAGACATACGCTCAACAATCACTTCGTCAGCAACGTCAAACTCAAGAACGTAATCGATTGATACGCCATTTTCTTTTAGGCCATCTGCTTGAGGGATCGTACGAGGGAAACCATCTAATAGGAAACCTTTAGCGCAATCTTCTTGAGCAATACGCTCTTTAACAAGACCAAGAATGATCTCATCAGAGACAAGTTGACCCGCATCAATTACTGATTTCGCTTGTTTGCCCATTTCAGTGCCCGCTTTAATAATCGCTGCACGTAGCATGTCACCTGTAGATATTTGTGGAATACCAAATTTATCCATGATGAACTGAGCTTGAGTACCTTTACCCGCACCTGGTGCACCTAAAAGGATGATACGCATTGTTTTCCCCTTAAAAATTTATTTCGGAATTTATACCAAACCTTACAAACTAAAAATACGCACGGCATTTCAATTTATAAATTTAGGTATAAGTTTTATTTCTAAAAATAAGCCGTGAAAGATACACGGAACTGAGAACGCTATCAAGTTTGAGATGAAAATAGCAAAACCAAACCGAGTAAGAATGTAACTAATCCCAATAAAAAACAATGAGACCTTAGTGCACTATTGTCACTCAAGATCTCATTAATTTTACTGTTTACGGTTATATCTCAATTACTTTGATAATAACTGATTCATTGCACTTAGAAATTGTGATGGATCATCTAAAGAGCCGCGCTCTGCTAGCATCGCTTGACCAAGTAGCATTTCAACCCAACGGCCAAATGCTTCTTCATCCGCTTCATCTGCCATTTGCTTAATCAGGGCATGCTCAGGGTTAATTTCAAAAATGTACTTCACTTCAGGCGCCGCTTGACCAGCCGCTTCTAAAAGTTTCGCCATTTGTGTACCCATTTCAAAATCATCGGTAACAACAACGGCTGGCGTAGTCGCTAATTTAAACGTAGTACGAACCTCTTTAACACGATCACCTAAGTAAGCTTTTGTACGTTCAACTACTGACTTAAATTCTTCTGTTGTTTCTTTTTGTTTTTCTTTTTCCGCTTCGTTTTCAAATTTGCTTAAATCCAAACCAGCTTTGGTAATTGATTGGAATTGTTTGCCATCAAATTCAGTTAAGTAGCTCATTAGCCACTCATCGATGCGGTCATACATTAAGACAACTTCAATGCCTTTTGATTTGAATTGCTCTAAGTGTGGGCTATTTTTCGCAGCCGCATAGCTATCAGATGTTAGGTAGAAAATCTTATCTTGATCTTCTTTCATGCGCTCAACATAACTCGCAAGGCTAATCGCTTGTTCTGAGCTGTCTTTATTAGTAGAAGCAAAACGTAGTAGGCCTGCAATTTTATCTTTATTGGCGAAATCTTCAGCCAAACCTTCTTTTAATACTTGCCCAAACTCTTTCCAAAAAGATAAATATTTATCATTATCTTTTTTAGCTATCTTCTCAAGCATACTTAATACACGTTTTGTACACGCACCACGTAATGATTGAGTCACTTTGTTGTCTTGAAGTATTTCGCGAGAAACATTCAGAGCCAAATCATTCGAGTCGATTAATCCTTTAACAAATCGTAGGTAACTCGGCATGAACTGCTCAGCATCATCCATAACAAACACGCGTTGAACATAAAGTTTAAGACCACTTTTATGATCACGATTCATCATATCAAACGGAGCTTTAGCTGGAATATACAATAAGCTAGTGTAGTCGTTTTTACCTTCTACTTTATTGTGACTCCACGTCAGTGGATCAGCAAAGTCATGAGATACATGCTTATAAAATTCTTGGTATTCTGCGTCTTCAATTTCTGATTTATTACGAGTCCAAAGCGCTTGAGCTTTATTTACTTGCTCCCACTTACCTTCAGTCTCTTTACCTTCTTCGTCTTTTTCAACAGTCCAAATAGAAACCGGGATGCCGATGTGATCTGAATATTTACCAATCACTTCTTTTAGACGCCACTCACTTAAGAACTCTTTACCTTCATCACGCATGTGAAGAATAATGTCCGTACCACGAGATTCTTTAGTCACATCTTCTATTGTGTAATCGCCTTCGCCTTCAGAGTGCCATTGCACTGCCTGATCTTTTGCTGCACCAGCAACACGAGTACGAACCGTTACCGCATCTGCGACAATAAATGCAGAGTAGAAACCAACGCCAAACTGACCGATAAGTTGAGAATCTTTACTTTGATCTTCTGACAATTTTGAGAAGAAATCAGCCGTACCAGATTTCGCGATAGTGCCCAAATGTTCAATAACATCTTCACGACCCATACCAATACCATTATCTGAAATGGTTAGAGTATTCGCTTCAACATTAAACGAAATTTTCACACCTAAATCGGCATTGCCTTCGTATAAATCGCCGTTTGATAACGCTTTAAAACGTAATTTATCTGAAGCATCTGATGCGTTTGAAATAAGCTCACGTAAAAATATTTCTTTATTTGAATATAAAGAATGAATCATTAGATGAAGTAGTTGTTTAACTTCTGACTGAAAGCCGCGTGTTTCTTTGTTATTAATAGTTTGTTCGCTCATCTATAAAACTCCAAAAAAGGATAATGTTTATTAACTTGATAAAGTAATAAGGGCATAAAATATCAATTCAAGGTAAACCAATGTAAAAAACGGTGTTTTTTTGCTTTTTTTATACTATAAAATGCGTAATGATAAGTTTTGACATAAAATAGACATTCTAAAAATGATACTTGGATATCATTATCGAGAATCACACTACTGAGTTAACAACCAATGAATATAGAAAATAAAAAATCATTATTGGCAACCGGTTCCTATTCGATCCAAACGATAATAGCCTCATCGATACATTAAATGATGATGAAATCCTTCGCTTGGGTGGCAATGAAAGCCGAGTTTTAAGCCTACTTATTCAAGAACCAGGGAAGGTTGTTAGTCGTCACGAATTACATGAATATGTATGGAGAGATCAAGGTTTTGAAGTAGATGATTCAAGCCTAACACAAGCTATTTCTACGTTAAGAAAAATGCTACAAGATCCAACAAAACTGCCTTTATACGTAAAGACAGTGCCTAAACGTGGATATCAATTCATTTCAACAGCAATACCTCAAGCAACGTCAGAAACAGAAGAAAGTAATCCCTTCGAAAGCGAGCTTCAACAAAGTGAAGTATTAATCATTGAGGAATCGATTACGTCAAATGAACCAACACCTATTACACCTGAATATTCTGACAAAAAAGCACCTGTAGACTCTGATGTTGTAGTGGCAAAACCTCAAGCACATTTATCTTTATTAGGTACGATTACCTTAATTTTTGCTTTTATATTGCCGATTATTGCTTACATCAACCATACACCAAAATCAGACGCATTCGTTCAAATCGCAAGTTATGATAATACACCGGTATTGATTCCAGTAAATCACCCAAATATAGACCAATGGAAGCCATTAATTGAACGATGTATTGTGTCATATAACTCGAAGCATACTGACTTGTTAAAGCCGATTGAAGTCATTGCAACGGGTGGTAAACCAAACCAAATCACCCTTAACTACATTCATAGTAGCGAATACAGCGATCAGAGTATTAGTGTTCGTTTAATGATAAATCAGAAAGAGGTGGATAATATATGTGGTTAAACAAAGAGCAGGTGCCTCTCATGAAACGCTTCTTTCCTCTTGCGTTACTTTTACTCTCTATTTTAGGCAGTGCTTGGTTTTATTGGGCAAGTGACAGTAAAGTGGAACAATTACTGACCTCTAAAGAGTGGCAAAGTATGAGAACCATTCGTATTGATACTAACTACGAAGACATGGGGCCACTCAAACGAGCAGATATTCGCTCTAATGTCGTTTATCTTCCAAATAAGACTTACTCAAAATCATCAAACCTCACGCTTTTCAGTCCATCTGATGATAAGCAACAACCATTGACGATAAATGTCATGGAGACAGGGAATTGGGATTACAGCGGTGACTATTTATTGATTGATCCTACTGAATTTAAAGATGTTACTTCAAACGATAATAAAGAGTTCACAGGCTCTCAAAAAGAACTCATTATGCGTGTATTTAGAATGGACGCACAGCAAAGCAAACGTGTTGATGTATTAAATGATAAGACATTATTGCTTACTAGCTTAAATTATGGCTCAGATATTCTGTTCTCTCATTAAGTAAGTTTGCTTAGCGTATAAAAAAAGAAGCCCTCATTGGCTAATGCCGTTCACTTAAGGGTGAATGGCATTCTTGTTTCTGGCATATCGTTGAGGTCTTGGTTTTACCATTCGAGGGAATGTTCTTTCCCTTCGCCTATCAAGTATTAAGCTTTCAGCCATCTGGTGGAAGCCTTTTAATTGTCGAGGGATCGCTCCTGGCGTTGAGTATGGTAAACCAACTAATAATGCAGATACATGAGCAAGTGTCCCATTAAAACTCAATTGATAAGGGAGATAATTTCCTTTTAAATTAAAGCAAAGCTCTACCATTTGGTAGCGAATTAAATTATAAGTCAACAAGATACCCCATAGTTCTTGTTTCACTAATTCAGGCAGACGGCTTCGTAGTGTTAAGCGATTTCCTAACATGTATTGTTTCTGCTCTCGGTAACCCAATTCTATTTCCCAACGATGCTCATAAAGACCGACTATATCTTTCAATGGGTAACGTAATGGGTCAATCATTGACGTCAGAACTTGATAATCTTTTCCTTTAATTTTTCGAGTGTAAGCGTGCGGGGAACTACACCTTGTCTTTTACATTCCAAGGTAAAAGTGAATCGATATCTGGCGATCCAACACATAAACGATCTAGACAATACCTAATATAATCGTAAGGGATTAATCCGTTTGCCTTTGCTGTTTCTACAATGCTGTAAAGCATTGCACTTGAATCTGCACCAGCCGTTGAACCCGAAAATAACCAGTTTTTCCGGCCGATAACAAACGGTTTAACCGCTCGCTCTGCTCGATTGTTATCAATAGATAACAATCCATCATCAATATAACGAACTAATTTATCCCATTGATTTAATGTATAGCTAATCGCCTCACCTAATTTTGTTTTAGGTGATACTCGACTAACTGCGCTATCAAGCCAATCACGGAGCTCTTTAAGTAAATCGCGGGCTTCTGTCTGCCTAGCAACATACTTGGCTTCAGGGGAAGCCTCTTTTAATAACGATTCGATCCGGTATAGCTTTTGGATTTTACTCAATACCCAATCTGCACTCCCTGTTTTCCCTTTTACTTGAACACGTTGAGCCTCAATAAATCGTCGACGTGCGTGTGCCCAACAGCCAACTAAAATCGCTTCAGTTTGTTCATAACCTTGGTAACCATCGGTATGTAAATACCCGTTATAACCTTTTAAAAAGTTAACTGGATGGTAGCCATGCCTGCTAGATTGATAATCATAAAGTACAATTCCAGGCAAAACACCAGAGCCTGGAGAATCATAGCCAGAGCAGTAGACCCACATATAACATTTTGCTTTTTCAACATCCAACACATTTACCGTTGTTTCATCACAATGCAGAGTGGGTTGTTCAAGCAAAATACGATGTAACTCGTTATTAAGAGGGGTAAATAGTACCGAGCATTTTATTAACCAATCCGCCATCGTTCGCCGTCCAATAATGATACCCCATTGCTGAAATAACGTTTCTTGACGATAAAGTGGAAGACTGTATTGAAATTTAGCCGTAATAATTTGAGCAAGTAAACTTGCGGTCGCAATCCCTTTAGGGATTGGTGACGCTGGCATTGGGGCTTGTTTAATGTCTACTGAAGTATTGTTTTTTTCACAATTTCGGCAAGCATATTTAGGACGAACATGTTGAATAACTTCCACTTTAGCTGGTACAAATTCCAACTTTTCACTGATGTCTTTACCCATCGCATGCATCTCTAGACCGCAACACTTACAAGTTTTATCTTTTATGTCGTGGATAATAACAGTACGCGGTAAGTCTTCAGGTAAGCGTTGGCGTTTTGGCTTTTGACGAGTGTAGGTAATCGTTTGTGTGTCATCATTTTCAATGATGATTTCTTCTTCTGTTTCATTGAATAAATCAAATTGAGTCGAGTCAGATTCACTGCTTTTACCAAAGCGCTGATGTTGAGCCAGTCGAAATTGCTCTAGAAGACGGTTATATTTATTTTCAAGCTGAAGCACAAGTGCTTTCAGCTCGTCAATGGTATCAGGAAGTGGTTTTATTTTATCAGTCATGTAGATGACTATATAACGATAATACAGGTAATCAATCGGTTGCCTCCTATTCTTGACTGAGAATCAACTATTTAAAGGGTTGTTTGATAATGTACCGGTTGATGTCCTAAGATATCAAAACCTTGTAATAGCAGTGTCAGTTGCTGCTCTGATAATGCTAACGTATCGTTATTTATATTTCGTGGCCATTTGAAGCGGTCTTCATCTAATCGCTTGTACCATAAAGCGAATCCTGTTTTATCCCAATACAATATTTTGAGTTTATCACGAGGCTTATTGCAAAATATAAATAGAGCATCACTAAACGGTGATAGTTGCATTTCTTGCTCAACAATCACGACAAGGCCATTAATGGCCTTGCGAAAATCGACAAAATCACGATGAAGATAAATGGTGGAAACATCAGTAAATACATTCATGATTGATACCCTTTTAATAAGAGTCCTATCCAGTGAGGTTCAGTAGCTGGCAATGTTAATCGCAATTTTCCGATAGAAAGTTGAATATCTGGTAATTGTGGAGTGGCGATGATAGTTGATGTTAACGCTTCTACTTTCAAGAAAGTAGAAGCGTTAATCTTTTGTTTCCATCGTGCTTTACGTGCACTAAATGTCTTTGGCAGAATATTATGGTTACTACAAAATTCAGCGGCACTAAGCTTGCTAGATTGCTGAGATTCAAATAGAGCGTGCCATTGCTCTGGTGTTCTCTTTTTATCTTTTTGCATAATTACGTTCTCGTTAAATGAAAGATCGTAAGATACGCATAATGAATTTTATTTGTTAGGTGTAGTTCCCCGCACGCTTACTTTCGAGTCACGAGACGAGCAGTCATCGTTTCAGGTAAATTAGAAAACAGTTTTCTTGCTCTTGGGTTACTCCGAAGAATAACAAGTTTGTCATTACGACCTAGCGATCGAATTATTTCATATTGAGTATTTTTTTTAAGGGGAATAAGCCAGTGACGCTCTGAGCCTGTCATCTGCCATTTATGTAGTAATCCTAATGAATAGAACCCCTTATCGAACATAGTTACGCTATGGTCAGGTGTACTATCTATTAACTTCTCTGCCAATATCATTTCATTTGTATTGTAATTATCGAAAGCGCTCGCTGTAATAAGATGACTGCTTAGCTCCATTTGGCAAACCATTCTTACCTGTGGATATTGAGTTCCTTTTTGGCGAGAAAAAGCCTCTTCATTTTTCTGGTTATCAGGTGCTCTCCATACAACACCATCAACGCCTAAGAGAGTTAGTCCATTCCATTTAGGAAGATTAGCACTCTTAAGCCAGGAACTTGTCATTCGCTCAAAGACTGCTTTCATTGCTGCTTCACCTAGATTTTTTCGGCGCTGAGTAAGGGCACTAGGAGCGACAAAAGCTTTACCTGTACGGTCTACAATATCAAGCTGATTAACTAAATCCTTCATGGATTTATTGTTATAGATAGCCATACCAACAAGTAACCATACCATTGATTCAAGAGTAAGCTTTCGCTTCCTCATCGTCACCGTATCAGTGAGAGAATAAGCCTCATCAATCAGATGGATTGGAAGTAAATCAGCGAGAGTCTCTACGTTGCTAGGTTTCCAGTCATTGATTATGTTTAGAGCTTGAGAAACATCCATAAAAAAATCCAAGTGCATAAAATACACTTGGATTTTGACATCTAAAAAGGATCGGTCAACCGATCATATTTACCTTAAATGATCGGCATTAGCCCTCATTGGCTTCTTTTTTTATATCTAAGGACTTAAGACGACAAACCGATTGAATTCAATGTATTGCCATCAAAATCATAAACAGATAACGTCAACTCATCCAATAAACCGTAACTAGGCTTTTCTCCTACAATGCGCGGAAAAGTCGTTGAACCTGGGTTAAAAATAATGTGTTCGCCCTGCCATTCAGCAACCGTTATATGTGTATGCCCATGAGCAATAATGTCGCCTTTTCTCAGAAGAGGACGTTTTTCTGCATTATAAATATGGCCATGAGTTAAAAATATTTTTTGTCCCGTTGGTAACAACACAATATGGAAGTCGGCCATGATAGGAAACGATAACAGCATTTGATCGACCTCACTGTCACAATTCCCTCTTACTGCAATGATAGACTCGGCATGTTCATTTAATAATTCGGCCACTGCAATTGGATTATGCCCTTCAGGCAATGGATTTCTTGGCCCAAAATTAATTAAATCACCCAGTAAAATTAAATGTTCAGCTTTAGAAGCCAAAAAAAGCTCAATCATGCGCTGAGTCGCCGGTAAAGAGCCATGTAGATCAGAAGCAAAAAATAATTTCACGTGGTGTCCTAGATTAATAATACACATAAATAACGAGATTAATTATAAAGGAAAATTACATGAAAGTTGCCAATCAATAAACTCGATTTATACTTAGGCTATTGGATGTTCGAAATATCTTGCAGGAAACGAGATGAAAATACTAATTACAGGCAGTACCGGGTTAATAGGAAAAAAATTATTAGACCATTTAAAAGGTCATCATTTAGTCTTACTTACTCGTAATATAAAAAAAGCACAAACAGCATTAAATCATTTAGCATTACCTCATGCTGACTTCATTTCTGATCTGTCTACGCTTTCTCATTTAAATGATTTTGATACCATCATCAATTTGGCGGGAGAACCCATTGCCGATAAAAAATGGACCAACAAACAAAAAAGAACCATTTTAGATAGCCGTTGTGAGCTAACCCATGCATTAACTCAATTGTGTTTGGCGTCTTCAACGCCACCTCGTTGTTTTATTTCTGGCTCTGCAGTGGGTTATTATTCGGATCAAGGAAGCAACGACATTGATGAATCAACCGTTATCTCTAGTAATGATTTCGCTCATCGTGTTTGTAAAGAGTGGGAAGACGTTGCCTTAAAAGCAAACAATGAAGGTACACGGGTCTGTATACTCAGAACAGGCGTTGTTTTAGCAACATCAGGCGGAGCTCTTAAGAAAATGCTTTTGCCTTATCAATGTGGTGTTGGCGGCCCAATAGGTAAAGGCGCACAATATATGTCATGGATTCATATTGATGATATGGTTTATGCAATCTTATTTCTATTAGAGCACGAGAAAAGTCAGGGTATTTATAACCTCACTGCCCCACACCCTGTCACTAATAAAGAGTTTAGCCAAACGCTCGCAAGTACATTAAAACGACCACATTTATTAGTAACACCAACGTTAGTGATAAAAATTCTTTTAGGAGAAGCTTCTGTGCTTCTTACGGATAGTCAACGGATTAGACCTAAACGACTCGTAAACGAAGGATTTAAGTTCCGTTACTCTAGGATTGAATCAGCATTAAAGCATCTTTTAGGCTAAACCATTACCATTCCTCTCATTGCAATATCGTCATTTTGACGTCATTATTTTCTTTCTTAGTTTGGTTTTTATCGACTTACATGGGTAGTTACATCAGTAATTATCCATTCATGCAAAGGAAGCAATGAATGCAACGCGCTATTTTTATCACTGGTTGTTCAACTGGCATTGGTTACACCACCGCTCATCAACTCTCAAAACATGGTTTTCATGTCATTGCTTCATGCCGTAAAAAAGAAGACGTTTTACGATTGCAAAATGAAGGATTAACGTGCTTACACTTAGATTATTCGGACTCAGAGAGCATTTCTCTGGCGGTCAGCGAGTTATTAGCACTTACTGATGGAAAGTTGTACGCTTTATTCAATAATGGCGCGTATGGACAAGCGGGTGCACTGGAAGATCTGCCTAGAGAGGCACTAAAAGAGCAGTTTGAAGCAAACTTCTTTGGTTGGCATCAGTTAGTAATAGAGTTACTACCAATAATGAGAAAGCAAGGCTATGGAAGGATCATACAAAACAGCTCAGTACTTGGCATTGTGGCGATGAAATACCGTGGTGCATACAATTCTTCAAAATTCGCAATTGAAGGTTGGAGCGATACATTACGTTTAGAGTTAATGCAGACTAATATCCAGATCAGTTTAATTGAACCCGGTCCTATCGAGACAAACTTTAGATCTAATGCATTGAAAGCATTTAAAAAATGGGTAACTATCGAGAATAGTCCACATAAAGAAAAATACCTTATGCAACAACAGCGGTTAGAGAAAGAAGCCTCCGGAAGTGCCTTTGTACTCCCTCCTGAATCGATTATGTCACCATTGCTTCATGCACTTAATAGCAAAAAACCTAAAGCACGATATAGAGTTACCTTTCCTACTCATTTATTTGCAATATTAAAACGATTATTACCAACTAAGTGGTTAGATATGATCTTAAATAAGAGTGACTAATGTCATATTTTAAGTTTGTTTCAACCAAATAGAGAAGAAATATAAAAAAAGAACAATAATGTAATATTAGTGTCACATTGCAAGATTATATTTATTCCTATCCAGTCGTTAGTGTTTTTTCGGGGGGAATATGACGCTAGGAAAAATCAACTGGATCTGTGTGAGTGTAGCCGTTGCGGTATTCATACTGATCTAACTGTTACTTTCGCTTACGATAGACAAGCCATTATGCTCAGCATAGTGGCTTTCTTCGTATCTGGCGCCTTGAAAATCTATCCTAAACCCCATATAACTGTATATATCTATATAGAAAATACTATTTTAGGAAAAAACCATGCAGTCAGAACACAGCGTTGAACTTAACGAACAAAACTTCCAACAAATTCTTGAAGGCTCAACCCAGACTCCTGTCTTAATTCACTTCTGGGCACCAATGAGTCAAGAAAGCATTACGGTTATTCCTGCACTACAACAACTTGCTCAGCAATACGGAGACGCGGTTACTCTTGTTTTATTAAACTGCGAAGAACAGCAAGGCCTTGCTCAGCAATTTGGCGTTCAAACGCTTCCAACTATCGCCCTATTTAAAAGTGGCCAAGCCATTGATGGAATGGGTGGCCCCCAATCAATTGATGCAATACTAGGAATGTTAGATAAACACCTACCAAGCCAAGAAGAATTACAATTAGGCCAAGCATTTAAGTTAGTCGAAGAAGGCAATTACCAAAGCGCTCTCCCTATCCTATTGGCTTTACTTGAACATTTTGGTGGTAATGGTCAAATCAAATTACATATCGCGCAGTGTTACATTGAAACACAATCTTATGAACAAGCTGAAACCATCTTGTCTGAGATATTAATGCAAGATCAAGACAGCAAATACAAAGAACTAATTGCAAAGCTTCAACTGCATAAACAAGCCGGTAATACGCCAGAAATTCAAGCCTTAGAAGATCAATACAAAGCCGATACAACCAATAATGAAATCGCTTTAGAATTGGCAATTCAATACAGCCAAGTTAATCGACAAGAAGAAGCTCTAGATATCTTAATTGCGATTTTATTAAAAGATCTCAATGCTGAAGATGGGCAAGTTAAAAAAACCATGATGGATATTCTGTCTGCTCTTGGTCAAGGTAACCCTATTGCAGGAAAATACCGTCGCCAGTTGTACTCATTACTTTATTAATCAATAGTTGAGAATCGCCTGTTGTTATTTATTATGGCAACAGGTTAATCCTTTGATTATTGGACAATCATGACTTTCATCTCCAGGGCACGCATTAGCAAGTTCTAACAACGTTTGCTTCATCCCCTCTAACTCTTTAATTTTAGCCTCAATTTCTGTCACTTTTTCTAACGTCTTTCTTTTCACATCCGCACTACGACGATTCGGATTATTCGATAAGCTTAATAATTCTTGGCATTCTTCTAGACTAAAACCAACTAGCCTTGAGCGGCGAATGAGTTGCAACTCTTCCACTTGATTTTTAGTGTACTGTCGATAGCCATTTGCACTTCGATTCGCTTCTCTTATTACGCCTTTACTTTCATAAAAACGAATGGCTTTCGTCGTTAATCCCGTTAATTTTGCAACGTCACTAATATTCATTTCTCTTTACTCTACTTTATAGCTTGACCTTCCATTTACTGTAAGGTTTATTCTACATAACATCAAGATTTGTTATCGAGGTTAATTATGAGTCAGAAACTTACCCTACCCCTAGCGGGATTAAATTGTGGTCGTTGTATCGCAAAAGTGGAAAAAGCACTTTCAGAGATCCCGAAGATATCTCATTTCTCGGTAACCAAAACAGAATTAACATTAACGACGACACTCTCTTATGAAGAAATCGCAGAGAATATTACGCAATTAGGCTACTCCATTCCTGAACCCGAACTCATCACTTTGTACCTAGCAGGATTAAAGTGTGGTAAATGCATAAATAAAACCACAGACACGTTAAGTACCTTGTCGCATACCTCTATTGAGTCTATTTCAAAAGATAAAATCACGCTAAACACCGTGCACTCTCAAGAAAGCATCATTGAATTAATTGAATCCATCGGTTTTCAAGCAAGCTCTGCCCCCTTCATTCCAGATAGTCCCTTACCTAAAGAAGAGGTCATTACTCTGAATAAAGAAACACCGACAGATCAAAGCAAAACTGAAAAACAAAAAATAGAAAAAACAACACAATTAATTTTATCGGGAATGACTTGCGCTAGCTGTGTCGCCTCTGTAGAAAAAATAATTTCAGCCGTTGCTAATGTTCAATCTGTCAGTGTTAATTTAGCGGAACGTACCGCTTTAATTTATGGTGATATCAATGCACCTGAACTGATCAAAGCAATAGAAAAAGGCGGTTATGGTGCAGAGATCAGTTTAAGCGAAGAACAACGCCGTAAAAGCCAAAAAGAACAATACCTAAAAACCACCGTAGCACATAAAAGAAATACCATTATGTCGCTCGCAATAGGCGCGCCATTGATGCTTTGGGGGGTATTTGGTGGCAACATGCAAATAACAACCGTTAACGACCAACTTGCTTGGGGACTCATTGGGCTTATTTGTTTAGGTTTATTACTTACCGCTGGGAAACATTTTTTTGTTAATGCCTGGAAAGCATTTACTCATCACAGAGCGACAATGGATACGTTAGTGTCTCTTGGTACTGGTTCAGCTTGGCTCTACTCTATGGCACTGGTGATCTATCCTGCATTTTTCCCAGAGCAAGCTCGTCATGTTTATTTTGAAGCCACCGCAATGATCTTAGGATTAATTACGCTCGGAAATCTAATCGAAACCAAAGCTCGTAATCGCACATCAAATGCCATCGAAAAGCTGCTCAATCTTCAGCCTCAAACCGCTACGGTTATCCAAGATGGAAAAGAAGTAGAGTTGCCAGTGGCACTCGTAACGAAAGGGATGATCATTAAAATTAAACCGGGAGAGAAAATCCCAGTTGATGGTTCGATCATCAGCGGTGAAAGCTATTTAGATGAAGCAATGCTTACTGGAGAGCCTCTTCCTTGTTTAAAAATAAAAGACGATGTTGTGCATGCAGGAACCATCAATCAACAGGGTAGCTTTACTTTCACAGCAACGAATGTCGGTGAACATACTATGCTTGCTCGGATCATTGCCATGGTACGTAACGCGCAAAGTAGCAAACCAAAACTGGCTAAGCTCGCGGATAAAATCTCATCCGTATTTGTCCCAAGCGTTATGATCATCGCCATTTTTTCGGCTTTACTTTGGTATAACTTTGGTCCAGAACCAACATCGAGCTACATGCTTGTTGTTGCTACAACGGTACTCATCATTGCCTGCCCTTGTGCTTTAGGTCTTGCAACACCAATGTCAGTGACTGTTGGTGTCGGTAAAGCCGCTGAGTTTGGCGCATTAATAAAAGACGCTGACGTTTTACAAACAGCAAGTCATATCGATACCGTGGTGGTTGATAAAACGGGCACATTAACAGAAGGAAAACCCACGGTCAGTAAAGTGACAAGCTTTGCGGCTTACAATGAAAAAGACATCATTTCATTCGCAGCAGCAATCGAAAGTCACTCTGAACACCCACTCGCTCATGCAGTAATGACATATCTCAATCAGCATTCATGGGATTTAGTCACCAGTACACAGTTTAATGCTCAATTAGGCCTAGGAGCTTCTGCAAACATTGCTGGCGAGACTGTGTTCATAGGAAATACCTCTTATTTATTAAACAATGAGATTGCCACTCCTGACGTTGAATTATCTCCTGCATCAACGCCTCTCTTTGTGGCGATAAATAAAGAATGTATTGGTGTTATTGAAGTAAGTGATGCAATTCGACCCGATTCAAAACTTGCTGTAGCCCAATTTACTCAACTCGGTATTAATGTCGTAATGCTCACAGGTGATCGCAAAGAAACTGCTAATTATGTGGCTCAACAACTCGGAATAACTCATGTTGTTTCGGGGGTATTACCCGATGGGAAAGCTCAGACAATAAAAGACTTACAAGCTCAAGGAAAGAAAGTAGCTATGATTGGGGATGGCATTAATGATGCCCCAGCGTTAGCTCAGGCAGAAGTAGGGATTGCGATGGGCAATGGCAGTGATGTCGCGATTGAAAGCGCTCAATTGACCTTAATACGACACTCACTGCTTACCGCCGTTAATGCGATTGAGCTTTCAAGAGCAACCATTACAAATATGAAACAGAACTTATTCGGTGCCTTTATTTATAATGCGATAGGCATTCCTATTGCTGCCGGTATTCTTTTTTCATTTACTGGTATGTTACTCAGTCCTGTTGTAGCAGGAGCAGCGATGGCACTTTCTTCTATTACCGTTGTATCCAATGCAAATAGATTACGACTTTTTAAATCTCAGTTTTCAAACAAACATACTGACTAGGAGCTTGACATGATTAATTTGCTTGGAGTCATACTTATTATTGCCATTATTTATTGGTTTTGGCTTTCACCACATTCAAAATAACCTTAGGACACAACAATGAAATTATTTAAACTCACTTTTGCTTCATTGCTTTTCTTAACAACATCCGCTTACGCCTCTACCGAAGTCATGACTTATAAATCACCATATTGTGGTTGTTGCTCTGAATGGGTAGAGCACATGGAAGATAACGGTTTCACGGTAAAGATTGAAGATCATGAAGACATGAATCCAATCAAAGAGAAACTAGGTGTAGAGCCACGCCTCGCATCATGTCATACCGCTGTTATTGATGGTTACGTATTTGAAGGGCATATACCAGCAGAGGATATTAAACAATTTCTAGCAGAACCAAGAGATTTTAAAGGATTAGCGGTTCCTGGAATGCCAATGGGATCACCAGGGATGGAATATGGCGATAAAAAAGACACCTACCAAGTTATCGCATTTAAAGAGAATGGTAAATTGGCAATATTCAACACTCATAATTAAAATCTAACTAATTGATAAATAAAGCCATGTTGAGTTAATTAACATAGCTTTTTGTTATTTAGCACGACTTAGCTTGTTTTTTAAATGCATCAGACGTAAAAAAGCCGCATCATTTCTGATGCGGCTTTTTTGAAGGTGGTCGGTGAAGAGGGATTCGAACCCCCGACCCTCTGGTCCCAAACCAGATGCGCTACCAAGCTGCGCTATTCACCGAGCTGTTAAACAAAGGACTGTGTCCGTGTCAACGAGGGCTATAATACTGCTCAGGATTTTTTTGACAAGTATTATTTTAACTTTTTAATTTGTTCGGTCATTTATTCAGCAAAGACGTTGAATTTACAACTAAATCCCCTCAGTAAATAACAATCTGAGGGGATCAGTTTACTTTTTATCTATTACTTATAAACAATTTCACCACGTGGTGCGAATTCATTCACATCAATTGGGCTATTTGTTTCTAAAAACTCTTTTAATACTTCGGCATCAACAAAGCCCGTATTTACATAACCCGAATGACCCGACACTTTAGGGTAACCATCACCACCCGCGGCGTTGTAGCTTGGAATAGTAAAACGGTACGTTTTGTCTAAACGCAGTTGCTTACCACCAATGAATACGTTAGATACTTTACCGGCTTCAACGGTCATTTTAATACCTGCGAACTGAGCATAGGCACCAGAATCGATTGGTTTAGTCGCCACCACATTTAGGTAATCTAATACTTCAGCGCGATTCATATCAACATAACTAACAATATTACCAAATGGCTGCACCGTTAGAACATCTTTATAAGTAACATCACCCATTTCAATCGAATCACGTACACCACCCGAATTCATTACCGCAAAATCGGCTTTTGCACGAACCATGTGAGAAGTCGCAATTAAACGCCCAAGGTTAGTCTGCTCAAAACGAACCACATTACGGTCACCTTCTAACTTTCCATTCGTTTCTGCAATTTTCACATTCAACTGGCCTTGACCTTTTTCTTGGTAAGGCGTTAGGAAAGCCAATAACTCAGGATCTTGCACAATTTCATCTTGAATAAAGACACGCTCACTTTTGCCATCAACTTTTATTTTCTTCTTCAAGTTAACCGGGATTAGGTTATAACTCACCATTTCCAATTCACCATTACGGAATTCAAAATCAGCACGACCTACGTACTTGCCCCATTCATGAGCTTGAACGATCCAAGTGCCATTTTGTTGATCAGGTTGACATTCGTCACCAGGCTTAAAGTTTTGTTTAACAACGTTCGCCCCTTCCATACAAACAGGCTCTTGTGAGTGGCCACCCACAATCATATCCAACTCACCTAATTCAAGAGAACGAGCAAGTGCTACATCACCTGGTGCATTAATACCACGTTGACCATTTTCATAGTGACCCATGTGAGTAACTGCAAAAATAAGATCGGGTTTTTCTGATTCATTCAGTTCAGCAATGACTTTCTTTGCTTCTTCTTTTGGATCTCGGAAATCAATACCACCGATGTATTCAGGGTTACCAATTTTAGCCGTGTCTTCTGTCGTGAAACCAATAACCGCAATTTTAATGCCTTGCTTTTCAAAAATCTCGTAAGCTTGATACATGCGCTCACCAGTTTCTTTATCATAAATGTTGGCAGACAGCATTGGGAATTTAGCCCAATCTATTTGCTTTTGAAGCACATCTAATGGGTTATCAAATTCATGGTTACCTAATGCAATCGCATCATATCCAATTTTATTCATGCCTTTAAAATCAGGCTCTGCATCTTGTAAATCAGACTCAGGTACACCGGTATTAATATCACCACCAGAAAGAAGTAAAACACTCCCCCCTTCAGCTTGAACATCGGCACGTAATTCATCAATCAACGTCTTACGCGCTGCCATACCGTACTCACCATATTTATTTTGCCAAAAGCGGCCATGGTTATCGTTAGTATGTAGCACAGTTAACTTATACGTAGTGTCTTCTTGCCACGCATGTTCAGACGTTGTAGCGCAACCAGCCAATGTAGTAAGTAATGCGGCAGCAATCGCTGTTTTAAGAGAAAGACGTTCCATCATGTTTCACCATTTAAATTCAAGGGGATAAGTTAGATCAAAAAAGGGAAAACCACTTTAATAATCAAATAACCTGACCGAGTTTAAAAGAATTGCTTTTCACTCTCACATTGATCTCATAAATATGTCTATTGGATCACTAAAAATGGCTAATAAATAAGTAAAAAAAGGTAAATGCTAGCGAAATTTTAAATTTTAAACCAACGCAATCGTTCACTTTGATGGTTTTTAATTCAACGGTTTACCATCACTTCAAATCGCCTTCTGTTTAAGCTTAAAAATATAATCACTTCTTTATGTGCTTTAAATAAAAAAAAACCATCAAGTTATTTCATTTTTGCCCGATACCATATACATAAATGTACAAATAGATAATAAAAATAGAAATTTAATATATAAAATTTCACTACAATTTGGATGATATAATGAAATTAAAACATAAATTAATCGGGGCCAGTCTACTTGCTGTTATCGTGACGGCTGCTGCATTAACATGGCTCGCGTCAAATCAGTTGTTTGAACAAACTCGAAATGGCGTTTATTCTCGAGCTGAAAGTGTGACATCTTCTGCCACTACCGGAATTTCTAATTGGATTTCAATTAAAGCTGAAATTGCGCATGCTATTAATGACTACACTCAAGAAGATGACGTGGTCTCTTTTTTACAGTTAAGCCGTAAAGCGGGTGGTTTTGATAATATTTTCTTTGGTACACCTCAAGGGGATATGTACCGCTCTCATCCTGAAAGAAATCGTGCCGATTACGATCCTCGTCAACGCCCTTGGTATCAAGAAGCTCAACGAGAAAACAAACAAATCATTACTTCCGCCTATCAAGATGCCATTACTCAATCTCTTCTGGTAACCATTGCTGAACCTGTTTATAAGAATGGTCAATTTCTTGGTGTTGTCGGTGCCGATGTACTAATTGATCAACTAATTGACGATGTCATCAGCCTAGATGCAGGTAAAGACACCATCACAATGTTAATTGATAGCGATGGCACTTTCTTAACGCATCCAAATACGTCGCTTATCAAAAAAGAAGTAAATCGTTATTTCTCGGGTATGACGCCTCAAAGTATTCAAGAATCCATTAATTCAAAAACCATTGAATTCGCAGAAATCAACGGCAGTAATAAGCTGGTTTATTTTGCAAAAGTACCTAATACAAAATGGACATTTGCCGTTGAAATGACACAAGCAACAGAAGAAGCCGCACACAGCGCACTCCTTCGTGAAATCATCCTGCTTAGCATTGTATTAACAGTCATTGTTGTTATCGGTGTAACCACCTTGGTTAACGTCCTATTTAGAGATCTACTTCGAGTATCTGATGCGCTTGCTGAAATTTCATCAGGTGAAGGGGATTTAACTCAACGTTTAATTCCAAACAGTAATGATGAAGTTGGCCAACTTGCTATCAACTTCAATACCTTTGTGGGCAATATGCACTCAATGGTGTGTCGCTTACGTGACATATCACTTACGTTAGCTAACCAAGCCAATTTAACCGCAGAAAGTGCTGAAGAACGTAATGTTCGAATCCAACATCAAATGGATGAGATCAACATGGTTGCAACCGCAATTAATGAAATGGCAGCTGCGACTCAAGAAATTGCAAGCAACGCAGATAATACAGCTCAAACAGCTGAACAAACCGTTAGTGCTTCAAACCATGGTGCTGAGCAAGTAAGTCAAAGCCAACATTCAATTGATAACTTGGCAAAAGAAGTAGAAACCGCAACACAAGTTATCGGCGAATTGCATCACAACGCACAAAACATCAATACGATCCTATCCACCATTCAAAACATTGCAGAACAAACGAACTTACTCGCACTCAATGCCGCAATTGAAGCGGCACGTGCCGGTGAACAAGGTCGTGGTTTTGCCGTTGTTGCTGATGAAGTTCGAATTTTAAGTCAACGTACACACGCGTCGACTCAAGAAATTCAACAAATGATAGAGACATTGCAAGGCACAACTCAAAAAGCGGTTGGCATCATGGAAGACAGCCAAAATCTAGCCAACACCAGTGTTGAAGATGCACAATCAGCCTCTGCTAGTTTGCTTCAGATTACAAATTCAGTGACATTAATTAGCGACATGGCGGCTCAAATTGCAGCGGCGGCTGAAGAGCAATCATCGGTTACAGAAGAAATTACGCGTAACACCGAAGCGGTTCGTGATGTATCAAATGAATTAACGACCGAAACACAGCAATCGGTTATTCAAGCATCACAATTATCTGAATTATCAAACGAACTAAAACAAGAAATAGACAGATTTAAACTGTAACCTCTTACTTACTTCGTCAAAAGACAGAATATATTTTTATATTCTGTCTTTTTTTTTCAGAAAAAACCGATTAATGAACAGATAAATACCGCACAAAACACCTTTTTTTGTAATAAAACTACGCACACCATCTACGTGCCACACGTAAGTTATTGAATTAGAAGTAAAAACAACCATAAGGACACCACAACTACTACTTTGGAGTAGTTTTATTTCGTAATTGATCTACATCATATCGACATATCCATTCATAATTCATCATATATCTATACCAAATATAATAGGATTCCTTATGAGCAAGATGAAACTAGTCATCATCGGTAATGGCATGGTCGGTCATCCCTACATCGAAGATTTAGTAGAGAAAACTGATGTTCAAAACATGGATATCACCGTGTTCTGTGAAGAACCACGTGTCGCTTATGACCGTGTTCACCTCTCTTCTTACTTTTCTCACCACACGGCTGATGAGCTCTCTCTTGTAAAAGAAGGATTCTATGACAAACACGGTATCAACGTATTAATCGGCGAACGCGCTATTAATATTAACCGTGAAAACAAAATTGTATATTCAAGCACTGGTCGTGAAATCCAATACGACAAACTCGTCCTTGCTACGGGCTCTTTCCCATTCGTACCGCCAATCAAAGGCAACGAAAGCAAAGACTGTTTTGTTTACCGTACTATTGAAGATCTTAAATCAATCGAAGCCACGGCGAAAAAAAGTAAAAGCGGTGTTGTTATCGGTGGTGGCCTCCTTGGTCTTGAAGCGGCTGGCGCATTAAAAGCACTTGGCGTAACAACTCATGTTGTCGAATTTGCACCTGTATTAATGGCTGAGCAGCTTGATTTACAAGGTGGCTTACAACTTCGTAATAAAATTGAACGCATGGGTGTTCAAGTTCATACCGGTAAAAACACATTAGAAATAGCACCTGAAGGCACAGAAGCACGTAATGTAATGCGTTTTGCTGATGGTACAGAGCTTGAGACTGACTTCATTGTCTTCTCTGCTGGCATCCGCCCTCAAGATAAGCTTGCTCGCCAAATGGAGCTTGATATCGCTTCTCGTGGTGGTATTGCGATTAACAACAACTGCCAAACTTCAGATGAACACATCTACGCGATTGGTGAATGTGCGTCATGGAATCAAACTTTCTATGGTCTTGTCGCTCCAGGCTACAAAATGGCAACCGTTGCAGTTGATCACTTAGTTGGTAACGACAGTACGTTTGAAGGCGCTGACATGAGCGCAAAACTAAAACTTCTTGGTGTGAAGGTTGGCTCTATTGGGGATGCAAACGGTCGTACTCCTGGTTGTAAGAGCTACGTTTACCAAAACGAAGAAGACGAAGTTTATAAACGCATTATCGTATCTGAAGATGGTAAGAAACTACTTGGCGCAGTAATGGTTGGTGATACTTCAGATTACGGCGATCTACTTCAGCTTAAACTGAACGACATTGATTTACCTGATCACCCCGACCTTCTTATTCTTCCAGCTCACGCTGGTGCAGAAAAGCCGTCTTTAGGCGCAGACTCTCTGCCTGAAACTGCCGTGATTTGTTCATGTTTTGATGTAACGAAAGGCAAAATTGCTCAAGCAGTTGCAAATGGCAATCACACAATGGCTGAAATTAAAGCCGTGACTGGCGCCGGTACAGGTTGTGGCGGTTGTCTTCCTCTTGTCGCATCGGTTCTTAATGCTGAATTGGCTAAATCAGGCATCGAAGTTAAAAACGACGTTTGTGAGCACTTTGCTTATTCTCGCCAAGAGTTATTCCACCTAATTCGCATCGAAGAAATCAAGACATTCGATGAACTATTAGAGAAATACGGTAAAGGTTACGGCTGTGAAGTGTGTAAACCACTAGCGGGATCTATCCTTGCTTCTTGTTGGGGTGAGCACATCCTTAAACCAGCATTGGTTAAACTGCACGATACCAACGATAACTTCCTAGGTAACATTCAAAAAGATGGTACTTACTCTGTCATTCCACGTATGGCTGGCGGTGAAGTCACACCACAAGCACTAGGTGCATTAGCGGCCGTTGCTGCTGAATATAACCTTTATACTAAAATTACGGGTGCTCAACGTATCGGTCTATTCGGTGCTCAAAAAGACGATCTTCCAACCATATGGAAAAAACTCATTGAAGCAGGTTACGAGACAGGACAAGCTTACGGTAAAGCCTTACGTATGGCTAAGACGTGCGTTGGTTCAACATGGTGTCGTTACGGTGTCCAAGACTCTGTAGGCTTGGGCGTCACACTTGAGAATCGCTACAAAGGTATCCGTACTCCCCATAAAATGAAATTTGGTGTCTCGGGTTGTACTCGTGAGTGTGCAGAAGCACAAGGTAAAGATTTAGGCATTATTGCAACAGATGCAGGTTGGAACATGTACGTGTGTGGTAATGGGGGGATGAAACCTCGCCATGCTGACTTATTGGCAACGGATCTAGACCAAGAAACGCTGATTAAATACATCGACCGTTTCATGATGTTCTACATTCGAACAGCCGCTCCACTGCAACGTACCTCTGTATGGATGGATAACCTTGAAGGTGGCGTTGATTATTTACGTGAAGTGATTGTGGATAATAAGCTTGGCATTAACGACCAACTTGAAACCGATGTTGCATCACTGATTAATAACTTCAGCTGTGAATGGACAGACACCATTAACGATGAAGCTCAACTAAAACGTTTCTCCCACTTCATTAACTCTGAAGAACGCGATGATAATGTTGTGTTTGTTTCTGATGGCCGTGAACAACACCGCCCTGCAACGTACACAGAAAAAAATCCAAACGCGAAAGGCGATATATTGCATGTTGCTCTAACTGACACAAGTGTGGAGAAATAATCATGACGACTAAATTCCAAAAAATCTGTCCACTAGACGACATCATTCCAGGTACAGGCGTTTGTGCATTAATTAACGGTGAACAAGTGGCGATATTTCGTCCAAACGCTGATGACCAAGTGTTTGCCATCAGTAATCGTGACCCATTTGCAAACTCTAACGTATTGTCTCGCGGCCTTACTGTTCAACACCAAGGCGAACTTTGGGTTGCAAGCCCATTAAAAAAACAACGCTTTAACCTTACTACTGGGGTTTGTATGGAAGACGAACGCTTTAACGTAAAAGCGTATAGCGTTCGAGTCATCAAAAACACTGTAGAAATCGCAGCATAAACTGAGATTCGATAGTTCAAGGGTTTCTAGCCTCATCTGGAAGCCCTTTCCTATCTAATTTTAATCTTTAACTTTTAACTTTTAATAAGGGACTCTTATGTCTTATGTAAAACCTGCTGAATTAGTTCAAACGATGATCGATATTGGCGAAGCAAAAGTAAAAACATCAAGTCGTGATCTTCTTTTACGTGGCACGATGGCCGGTATCATCCTTTCTCTTGCTGTTGTCGTTGCGATTACAACAATTGTGCAAACCGGTGTTGGTATTGTTGGTGCTTTAGTCTTCCCTGTCGGTTTTTGTATTCTAAGCCTTATGGGCTACGACTTATTAACGGGTGTTTTTGGTCTTGCACCACTTGCTAAGTTTGATAACCGTCCTGGTATCACTTGGGGTCGAATCTTTAGAACATGGGGATGGGTTGGTCTTGGAAACCTAATCGGTTCTCTACTTGTTGCTTTTCTTATTGCACTTGTTTTTACTATGAACTTTAGTGTTGAAGCGGGCGCGGTAGGTCAAAAATTCATCGCTGCTGCAACAAGTCGTACTATAGGCTACGCCGCACATGGTATGGATGGTTGGATCACCGTATTTGTCAAAGCAATTCTTTGTAACCTAATGGTATGTTTAGGCGTTATCGGCAATATGACGTCTCGCTCTGTTGCAGGTAAGATTGCGGCAATGTGGCTTCCAATATTTATTTTCTTTGCATTAGTATTTGAACACGCCGTAGTTAACATGTTCCTATTCCCATTAGGTATGATGCTAGGTGCTGATTTCACTATTATGGATTGGTTAAACTGGAACTTAATTCCAACGCTGCTTGGTAACCTTGTGGGTGGCCTTCTATTTACGTGTATTCCTCTGTACCTAACACACGCGAAAACAGCACCATCATTGGATCTTAAATAACAGTAAAATAAGTCATCACATTTGTTATAACTCATTCAAATAAAATCACTCTTGATCAGGTATTAAGGGTGATTTTTTTTATCGACTCTTACATAATGGAGTCAGCATCAATATTCATCATATTATTCTGGAACCCTATTATGCCAAGTATTCAAGCTCAGTCTGAGCAAAAAAAACAAAACGGATTTGTTTCTCTTGTTGGTCCAGGTCCTGGTGATGCCGATCTCTTAACCGTAAAAGGTTACCGCTTAATACAACAAGCCGATGTGGTTGTGTATGATCGCCTTGTCTCTAAAGAAATCTTAGCGCTCGCAAATGATACTGCTGAAATGATTTATGTCGGTAAGAAACTCGATTTTCATTTCGTCCCTCAAGACAAAATTAATCAAATATTGGTTGATAAAGCCCAAGAAGGTAAACACGTTGTTCGCCTTAAGGGGGGAGATTCTTTTATCTTTGGCCGTGGTGGTGAAGAATTAGAAACGCTTGCAGAAAATGGGGTTCGATTTGAAGTCGTTCCTGGTATTACAGCCGCAGCAGGCGCGACCTCTTATGCAGGGATCCCACTAACACATCGAGATCATGCTCAAAGCGTGCAATTTATTACGGCTCATGTCCAAAAAGATGGGGCTGAAATTGAATGGGATGCATTGGTTCGTTCAAACAACACTCTGGTATTTTATATGGGACTAAAACAATCGTCTCATATTTCAACTCAACTGATCGAGCACGGTTTAGCTGCGGATACCCCTTGCGCTATTATTGAACGTGGTACGACTCAAAAACAAAAAGTCTTTACCGGTACTATTTCAGAATTAGCTCAAATGGCAAAAAATGCGATTAGTCCTTCTTTAATTGTCGTCGGTAGCGTAACTACATTGCATCATAAGTTAGATTGGTTTACTCCAACAAATGCTGAGTAATGAATAAATAAGTAAGCACGCCCTATTCTAAATACAAAAAAGCCCAAGAAAATCTCTTAGGCTTTTTTATTTATAGACTCGCAACAATATTATTTAATATCGATGTGCTCAAAGCCTTTAATTAAGTCATCTAACGCTTTCATTTGTTTTAAGAAAGGTTCTAGTTGATCTAATGGTAATGCAGAAGGACCGTCACACAGTGCTTTATCTGGCGTTGGGTGAGCTTCAATAAATAACCCAGCAATACCCGTCGCTAAACCTGCTTTAGCAAGTTCAACCGTTTGTGAACGACGACCACCAGATGCTTTACCACTTGGATCGCGATTCTGTAAAGAATGCGTCACATCAAAAATGATTGGGCTGCCATTTGATACTTTTTTCATCACACCAAAGCCAAGCATGTCAACCACTAGGTTGTCATAACCCATGCATGAACCACGCTCACAAAGAATGATATTTTCATTACCACACTCAGCAAACTTATCAACAATATTGCCGACTTGATCAGGGCTCATGAATTGTGGTTTTTTCACGTTAATGACAGCACCCGTTCTAGCCATTGTCTCAACTAAATCAGTTTGACGAGCAAGGAAAGCAGGAAGTTGAATAACGTCCACCACATCAGCAACAGGTTGAGCTTGTGCCTCTGTATGAATATCCGTAATGATTTTCACACCAAACGTATCTTTCAATTCTTGAAAAATCTTTAGACCTTCTTCCATACCAGGACCACGGTACGAATGAACTGACGAACGGTTTGCTTTATCAAAAGACGCTTTAAATACGTATGGGATGCCTAATCGATCAGTGATCTCTACGTAAGTCTCACACATGCGCATAGCCAAATCACGAGACTCTAATACATTCATACCTGCAAATAAGGTAAACGGCTTATCATTTGCTACATCGATATTGCCAATTTTTACTGTTTTTTGATTTTGCATTATCTTCACTCTTAATGGAGAACGGTAGGGTGTTGTTCTAATAATTGAACTTGCTCTTTCATCATCAAGGTCGATGGATCATTAGGGCACTGTTCAATAAAATAGATTAAATCGGTTTTCGCTACATCATTACAGTGTAGCTGTTGATAGATTAAGCCTCTATCACGAATTTCAAAAGGATCATCGGGCACGACATTCAATGCGAGATCACTGCAAGTTAAAGCAAATGAAAATTTACGCTCTCTAATGCATGCCGTTTTAATCACCGCTAATAAACGGCCGACTAATGTTGGATTATCTATTTTCTCTAAATGTATCGGCAAGATCTCAGCCAATGGTCCACCATAGCCAATTAGCCATGCCGTCATTAAATGCGTACTAACATATTGTCCATCAAAAGGGTTTAAGTAACGGGGTGCTTGATTTGGCCATTCAACCTGTAAAACTAACTGAGTGGGGAAATTAATCGCACTCACAGGTAAATTCACATACTGACAAATATGTAAAAAAATCGCCCCTAACGTTACCGGGATCCCTTTTTTACTTTCAAGCACATGATCAATAAACGCATTCTCTGAATTAAAATACGTATAAACATCACCTTGGTAGCCCCACTCAACATAAAACAGTTGAATTAATCGCTCTAAACGCTGCTCATCAGTTGGTTCGTGAACAAGCGTTTGCTCTGCTTCAATACACATTTCTCGCAGTTTAATATCAACACGCTGTCTTTGTATATCTGGATTAATGGCTAAATTTAGAGCTAATGCACCTTCAACAAGGCTAAGGTCTTCTAAATTTTCATCAAGCAACTGAAACATATTTACCCCAGAAATGTTGCTTTCGTCATCGCAATATTAGCTGCAACCATTAACCAACCTAATGCGCCAAGAAAGGCAAATGTTTTAAATACTTTGTTTTTACTGTTTCCTAGAGTGACAAACCCCAGAGCGATATAAACCAAAACACAAGTCAATTTCTCAGTTAACCAAGGAGCCGCACCTGTAAATGGAATGAATCCAGTAATAAAAATAAGTGCAACGCCACTTAATAGCATTGCCGTATCAACAACGTGAGGCACTCGTTTAAAAAAAGCTTTATTACGAAGATCGGAATCAACCATCATTAACGCATAACGAACGATAAATAATAGTACGCTACAAGCGATCATAAATAAGTGAATGTGTTTAACAGCGGTATACATGAATTATCCTTTATTCTCTGTGTTTGTGATCCACTGACCTAATGTAACTCGATCATTGCCAGCGTAATCTTGTTCTGTTTTAACATTAATGAAGCCATATTCTTCAAAGTAATCACGTAATTGCTTACCTTGTTCAAAGCCATGTTCCATTAATAACCAACCGTTCTCAACTAAATGAGTACGACTGTGCTCCATAATATGGATTAAGTCCGCAAAACCTTCTTTCTCAGCAACCAAAGCGGTTTGAGGCTCGAACCGTACATCACCTTGAGACAAATGGGGATCATTCCCATCAATATAAGGCGGGTTACTCACAATAATTGAAAACTGTTCATCCATTCTAATCGGATCAAACCAACTTCCCTGACGAAATTCAGTATTCAATATATTGTTGTCTTTGGCATTATCTTTCGCTAACGCAACCGCGTCATATTGATAATCAACACCAATAACACACATATCAGGCATTTCAGAGGCGATAGCTAATGCAATGGCTCCTGTTCCCGTCCCCAAATCCAATACCTTTTCAGATGATGGCGATAGATGCTCTAACGCAACTTCTACCAAACGTTCAGTATCAGGACGAGGAATTAATGTTGTTGGCGAGACTTTTAACGGTAATGACCAAAACTCTCGATAACCAATAATGTAAGCGATTGGTTCACCAGAAAGGCGTCGAGATAATAATGATTCAAATGCATTGTATTCGGTTTCAGCGACGAGCTTTTCAGGCCAAGTAAGTAAGTAGCTTCTTGGCTTATCTAAAACATGACACAGCAATACAGCAGCATCAACTTGAGGAGAATCACTCCCCTCAAGTTTCAGCAATTGAATTGAACGCATTAATAGCGCTTCAATAGAAATGCTCATTAGTTTTGTTCAGCTAAAGCCGCTAGTTGATCAGCTTGATATTCTAATACGACAGGTTCAATCAACGCCGCTAGATCCCCTTCCATCACTTCATTCAAACGGTAGATAGTCAGGTTAATACGGTGATCAGACACACGACTTTGTGGGTAGTTGTACGTACGAATACGGTCTGAACGGTCACCCGAACCTAATAGATTACGACGCGTATCAGAAACAACTGCGGCACGACGAGCTTCTTCAGCTTGAATAATACGGGCAGCAAGAACCGACATCGCTTTTGCTTTGTTTTTATGCTGTGAACGCTCATCTTGACACTCTACAACGGTACCCGTTGGTAAGTGAGTAATACGAATAGCGGAATCGGTGGTGTTAACGTGCTGACCACCAGCTCCTGATGAACGGAAAGTATCAATTTTCAAATCAGACGATTTAATCTCGGGTAAATCCGCTTCTGGAATTTCAGCCATTACAGCAATAGTACACGCTGAAGTATGCACACGACCTTGCGATTCAGTTTCTGGTACACGTTGAACTCGGTGACCACCTGATTCAAATTTCAATATACCATAAGCGCCATCGCCGCTTACTTTTGCAATCATTTCTTTAAAGCCGCCTTGTTCTGAAGCATGAGAACTCATGACCTCAATACGCCACCCTTTTTTCTCAGCAAAACGAGAATACATACGGAAAAGGTTCCCCGCAAAAATACCCGCTTCATCACCACCAGCACCGGCACGGATCTCTAAGAAACAGTTACGTTCATCATTTGGATCTTTTGGAATAAGAAGCACTTGTAATTCATCCGTTAGACGTTCACTTGCTTCTTTCGCTTCTTTAATTTCGTCTTGCGCCATTTCGCGCATTTCAGCATCATCTTCCTGTGCCATTTCTTGAGCAGCAACAAGATCTTCTTGTACTTTTTCATACGCTTGGAAGCATTGTGTTACTTCTTCCAGTTGAGAGTATTCACGAGATAACGCACGGAATTTATTTTGATCACCAATAACACCTGGATCCCCCAATAAATGCTGTACTTCTTCATAACGCTCAACCAGCGTTTCCAATTTTACTCGAATTGATGCTTTCATATTATAATTGATTCTTTATGTTGGTAGCAGAAGCTACACTTAGTTGTCTAGACCAATACTGGTACGGATCACAGCAAGTTTGTCCGGCTCACCATTTTTGGCGGCCTGCTGCATCGCAAGTGTTGGTGCATGAATGAGTTTATTCGTTAATTTATTGCTTAATTCTGCTAAAACTTTTTCTGCATTTTGACCAGAAGCTAGGGCCTGAATACTTTTTTGCAATAATTCGATACGAATAGATTCTGAATTCTCTCGGTATTGGCGAATACTGTTAACAGCTTGACGAGAACGTATCCACGTCATAAACCCTGCACTTTCTTCACTGACTATCGCTTCAGCTTGAATCGCTTCAATTTTTCGTTGTTCAATATTATGGTCAATGATCGATTTAAGATCATCAACTGAATACAAGTAGACGTCATTAAGATCCGCGACTTCACTTTCGATATCACGCGGAACCGCAATATCCACAAATAACATAGGTTGGTGTCTGCGCTGTTTTAGTGCGCTTTCAACCATTCCTTTACCGATAATAGGTAACGGACTGGCGGTTGAGCTAATAATGATATCCGCTTTAGAAAGGTGCTCAGGGATCTCGGGCAGGCTGATCACATCAGCATTAAATTGGTCGGCTAATATCATGGCTCTTTCTCGAGTTCTATTCGCCACAATCAATTGTTTACAGCCGGCATCATTTAAATGTTTCGCGACTAATTCAATGGTTTCTCCTGCTCCAACCAACATGACAGTTGATTCAGCAAGAGACTCAAATATTTGTCGAGCTAATGTACATGCTGCATAAGCAACAGACACCGCGTTACCACCAATATTCGTTTCAGTACGGACTCGTTTAGCGACTGAAAAGTCACTTTGAAATAATTTTTCAACGACACCTTCAACCGCATTGTGTTCTCTAGCATCAGCAAACGCTTTTTTTACTTGCCCAAGAATTTGAGGCTCTCCGAGAACCAAAGAATCCAAACCACAAGACACTCGCATAAGGTGCTTAACGGCGGCTTGTTCTTCATAGATATAAATACTCGGCATGAGTAAATCTAATGCCACATGATGAAATTCAGCGAGCCAATTGATGACGTAGCCACTGCTAATGCCTAATTTCACTTCACAGTAGATTTCAGTGCGATTACAGGTCGATAAAATTACGCCACTTTTAATTGCATCACTGTTTTTTAATTCATCTAGCGCTTTGGTTAATTTATCAGGAGAAAAGGCAACTTTCTCACGTAAATCAACTGTGGCTGAAGTATGATTAATTCCAATAACAAGCAATGACATTCGGCAAACAAGACCAATTTAGAAAAATAACAAGGGCGGATTTTACTTGATGAAGCCGAATTTTAAAAGGCATCAGAGCTTCTACATCGAAAATTAGTGATATTTAACCTACTTATTGTGTAAATCTTGATACCCAAACAATCAATGGATTTGATACAATCCTATAATCTGTCTCGAATTAACAGTGAGTTCTTTATTTATGCTACGCCGTCCTCTTTCTTTTTTTGCTTCCGTTTTCTTTCTGCTGTTTTTTCTCAGCGCTTGTTCTACGACCCCATTAACCCCACAACAGTCAACTAATTGGAATAAACATCAATCTAATATTGAGCAATTAACTCAGTATAAAGTGACAGGGAAAATTGGATATCAAGACCTAGAACAACGCCACAGCCTCAACTTCCAATGGACTCAAAAGGAAGATAACAGTCAATTGTTGCTCACCACATTTCTTGGGCAAACCATAATGAAACTGACGTTATCCAAAAATAAAGCCACCATTGAAACCGGCGATGGTAAGAAATTTGAAGGTAATGATCCGGGACGCTTACTATACGGATTAACGGGCATGACAATTCCTATCGCCTACCTAAGTGATTGGCTTAAAGGGTTACCAACCTCTGCAGATGCATTTGAACTCAATGAATTAAATACCGTAGAGCACCTATCAAAACAAATCAGTCAAACCAATTGGCATCTTAGATATAACAGCTATATCGAAACCAATGGGTTACTGCTGCCGAATTCAATGAAATTGACACAAAAAGACACCACAATAAAAATCATTGCTTCAAATTGGATTATATCTCAATGATAACGACAGCAACTCGCTGGCCTTCTCCAGCTAAACTCAATTTATTCCTGTATATAAATGGGCAGCATGATAATGGTTATCATGAATTACAGACCCTTTTTCAATTTATCGATCTTTGTGATCACCTAACGATTACCCCTAACGATTCAGGAGAGATCACGCTTTCTCCTCCGATTCCCGGTGTAGAGAAAAAAGATAATTTAATCTGGAAAGCAGCAACGCAGCTACAAGAACACACTCTGTGTCCTCTTGGTGCTCATATTGAACTAGAAAAAATATTACCCATTGGCGGTGGCATTGGCGGTGGTTCATCGAATGCAGCGACAACGTTAGTTGCACTTAATTTCTTATGGGATCTAAATCTCACGAATAAAGAATTGGCCGATTTAGGGGTCACTCTAGGCGCTGACGTTCCTATTTTTGTTCATGGTTTTTCCGCCTTTGCAGAGGGTATTGGTGAAAAATTACAACCGGCCAACCCTAAAGAGTTATGGTACGTATTAATAAAACCAGAAGTGAGTATCGCAACTGTTGATGTATTCTCTCACCCAGAATTGATTAGAAATACAGCAAAACAGCCACTTAACGTACTTTTAAGTGCCTCTTACGAAAACGATTGCGAAAAAATTGTCAGAAGAGTGTATCCAGAGGTTGATTACCAACTTTCATGGCTGTTAGAATATGCACCATCAAGATTGACTGGAACAGGCGCTTGTGTTTTCGCTGAGTTTATTAACGAAAAAGAAGCACAACACGTTTTTTCATTAATTCCTGATAACGCAACTGGATTTATCACCCGAGGTAGAAATACTTCACCACTCAACCAAGCGTTGGAAGAGTATAAATCATTATGCAACATATAAAATTCTCACAATTTGGACGCAACCCTGAGGTTTCCACCGTGCCTGACATGAAGCTATTTACTGGTAATGCAACTCCTGAACTTGCCCAACGTATCGCCGAACGACTATACATTTCACTTGGCGACGCTACTGTAGATCGTTTTTCTGACGGTGAAGTAGCCGTTCAAATTAACGAAAACGTACGTGGTAGTGATGTATTCATTATCCAGTCTACGTGTGCTCCTACTAATGACAACATCATGGAATTAGTAGTAATGATCGATGCACTTCGCCGTGCTTCTGCAGGTCGTATTACTGCGGTAATTCCTTACTTTGGCTATGCTCGTCAAGACCGTCGTGTACGTTCTGCTCGTGTACCAATCACTGCAAAAGTTATTGCTGATATGCTTTCAAACGTTGGTGTTGACCGCGTTTTAACTATCGACTTACACGCTGAACAAATTCAAGGTTTCTTCGACGTACCAGTAGATAACATCTTCGGTACTCCAGTATTACTTGATGATATGCGTACTCGTGGTTTAGAAAACCCTGTTGTTGTTTCTCCTGATTTAGGTGGTGTTGTACGTGCCCGTGCTACTGCTAAAGCATTAGGTGATGTAGACATCGCTATCGTTGATAAGCGTCGTCCACGTGCTAACGTTTCAGAAGTAATGAACCTTATTGGTGATGTTGACGGCCGTGACTGTGTTATCGTTGATGACATGATCGATACGGGCGGCACATTATGTAAAGCAGCTGAAGCACTAAAAGAACGCGGCGCAAAACGTGTATTCGCTTACGCAACTCACGCTGTTTTCTCTGGCACTGCTGCACATAACATTGCAAACTCAGTAATAGACCAAGTTGTTGTAACGGATTCAATCCCTCTATCTAAAGAGATGGCAGCGACAGGCAAAGTAACTGAACTAAGCCTATCTCGTATGCTAGCTGAAGCAATTCGTCGCATTAGCAACGAAGAGTCTATATCGGCAATGTTTGATCACTAATTTCAAACAAAAACAATATCCAAACGCCCTGCTATTGCGGGGCGTTTTTGTATTTGGAATTCTTGTGGTAATATGGCGCGCCTTTTTAATGGTACATACTAATATCATTAATTGTCTTTAGCTCTCAGCGCTAAACAAGTTCATTAATCATATTAGTATCCAAGATAGAGAGATAATTCTTTGAGTAATCAGATCAAACTTCTTGTTGGACTAGCAAACCCCGGCCTTGAGTACAAAAGAACTCGCCATAATGCTGGGGCATGGGTAGTTGAAGAACTCGCTCGCATTCATAACATTCCAATGCGTGAAGAAGCTAAGTTTTTTGGATTAACAGGTCGAATTCAAACCAATGGTCAGGATCTTCGATTACTAATCCCTACAACATTTATGAACTTATCAGGAAAAGCCATTGCTTCGATTGCTAAGTTTTACCAAATAAAACCAGAAGAGATCCTCGTCGCTCATGATGAATTAGATCTTCCTCCTGGTGTTGCTAAATTTAAAAAAGGTGGCGGGCATGGTGGCCATAATGGTCTTCGTGACACCATTAGTAAATTAGCGAATACGAAAGAGTTTTATCGCCTTCGTATTGGCATTGGCCATCCTGGCCATAAAGACAAAGTTGCCGGTTTTGTATTAGGGAAAGCGCCGACTAAAGAGCAAGAGTTGATCGATGCAGCAGTAGATGAATCTACTCGTTGCTTAGATATCTTACTTAAAGACGGACTAAGTAAAGCACAAAATCGTTTACACACATTCAAAGCTGAATAACAAAGATAAGGTTTACATCATGGGTTTTAAATGCGGAATCGTTGGTCTTCCAAACGTTGGTAAATCAACACTGTTTAACGCACTAACTAAAGCTGGAATCGAAGCAGCAAACTTCCCTTTCTGTACTATTGAACCAAACACCGGTGTGGTTCCTGTTCCTGATCTACGTTTAGATGTATTAGCTAAAATCGTAAATCCAGAACGTGTTCTTCCTACTACAATGGAATTTGTAGATATTGCTGGTTTAGTTGCGGGCGCATCTAAAGGTGAAGGTCTAGGTAATAAATTCCTTGCTAACATCCGAGAAACTGATGCGATTGGTCATGTTGTTCGCTGTTTTGAAGATGACAATATCATTCACGTTGCTGGTAAAATATCACCAATTGAAGACATTGAAATTATCAATCTTGAGCTTGCTCTTGCCGATTTAGATTCATGTGAACGTGCGATCCTGCGTCAAGCGAAAAAAGCAAAAGGCGGCGATCAAACGGCTAAGTTTGAAATTTCAGTACTTGAAAAGCTATTACCTGTTTTTACAGAAGGTGGCATGGCTCGTACTGTTGAACTTTCAAAAGAAGAAGTTGCAGCGGTTTCTTACCTTAACTTCCTAACGTTAAAACCAACAATGTATATTGCTAACGTTGCTGAAGATGGTTTTGAAAATAATCCATTCTTAGATCTTGTTCGTGATTATGCAACAGCAGAAAACAACGTAGTTGTTGCAGTATGTGCTGCGATTGAATCAGAACTGTCTGAACTTGATGATGAAGATCGTGAAGAATTCTTTGCTGATATGGGCATTGAAGAGCCTGGTCTAAACCGTGTAATTCGTTCTGGTTATGATCTACTTGCTCTGCAGACATATTTTACGGCTGGCGTTAAAGAAGTTCGCGCTTGGACTATTCCTGTTGGAGCTACGGCACCACAAGCGGCAGGTAAGATCCACACTGACTTTGAAAAAGGCTTTATTCGTGCAGAAGTTGTAGGTTACGACAACTTTATTGAATTTAGCGGTGAGAGTGGCGCTAAAGAAGCCGGTAAATGGCGTCTAGAAGGTAAAGATTACATCGTTAAAGATGGTGATGTTGTACATTTCCGCTTCAACGTATAATAAAAAAGGCCAGCATATTTGCTGGCCTTTTTATTAGTCACCTAGATTTCAACCACTTAAATGATTTTAATCCTTAGTAATGCATCAACACTCACTTCTTGTTTTCCATCCTTATTCTTATTCTTTTGTTCTTATTCACTCTGATTTGCATATAAAAAGCACGCTTTGATTAAAATCCGTTCGAACACGCAAAGATTTTATGTTTTTTTCAAAAAAGTGTTGACGCATAAGCCTCAGATACGCATAATGCGCTCCGTCCTCACCGCTAAGGCGAATGAGAGATGAGAAAGAAATAAAGAAACAATTTGGCTACTTAGCTCAGCTGGTTAGAGCACATCACTCATAATGATGGGGTCACAGGTTCAAATCCCGTAGTAGCCACCATACAACTTTTAATTGATTTACCAATCGTCGATTAAAATATAGAATATCTACTCTTTGCAGATTAAGTGGCGATAGCCCTTAATAATCAAATAGTAGAACGCGGACGTGGCGGAATTGGTAGACGCACCAGATTTAGGTTCTGGCGCCGTAAGGTGTGAGAGTTCAAGTCTCTCCGTCCGCACCATATTTAAAGATGCATTATCTTAGTTTAATCGCTAACGTAATCTTCTCTGTTGGGATATCGCCAAGCGGTAAGGCACCGGCTTTTGATGCCGGCATTCCCTGGTTCAAATCCAGGTATCCCAACCATTATTTACATAATTGATGCAACCTGATTGATTATGACAACGTTAGAAAGACTCTCCAATTCGTCTTCTAACTATAAAAAATTTCTACTCTTTGTTTTAACTAACAACTAGAAGAACGCGGACGTGGCGGAATTGGTAGACGCACCAGATTTAGGTTCTGGCGCCGTAAGGTGTGAGAGTTCAAGTCTCTCCGTCCGCACCATATTTTTGACTGTTTTATTAAAAATAGTCATTGGCTACTTAGCTCAGCTGGGTAGAGCACATCACTCATAATGATGGGGTCACAGGTTCAAATCCCGTAGTAGCCACCATACAACTTTTAATTGGTTTACCATTCACCGATTAAAATACGAAATATCTATGACTTGCTTAAGCGAGTTATAGAACGCGGACGTGGCGGAATTGGTAGACGCACCAGATTTAGGTTCTGGCGCCGTAAGGTGTGAGAGTTCAAGTCTCTCCGTCCGCACCATATTTAAAGAGGTATTACCTTAGTTTAATCGCTAACGTAGTCTTCTCTGTTGGGATATCGCCAAGCGGTAAGGCACCGGCTTTTGATGCCGGCATTCCCTGGTTCAAATCCAGGTATCCCAACCATTATTTACATAATTGATGCAACCTGATTGATTATGACAACGTTAGAAAGACTCTCCAATTCGTATTCTAACTATAAAAAATTTCTACTCTTTGTTTTAATTAACAACTAGAAGAACGCGGACGTGGCGGAATTGGTAGACGCACCAGATTTAGGTTCTGGCGCCGTAAGGTGTGAGAGTTCAAGTCTCTCCGTCCGCACCATATTTAAAGAGGCATTATCTTAGTTTAATTACTAATGTAATCTTCTCTGTTGGGATATCGCCAAGCGGTAAGGCACCGGCTTTTGATGCCGGCATTCCCTGGTTCAAATCCAGGTATCCCAACCACTATTTACATAATTGATGCAACCTGATTAATTATGACAACGTTAGAAAGACTCTCCAATTCGTCTTCTAACTATAAAAAATTTCTACTCTTTGTTTTAATTAACAACTAGAAGAACGCGGACGTGGCGGAATTGGTAGACGCACCAGATTTAGGTTCTGGCGCCGTAAGGTGTGAGAGTTCAAGTCTCTCCGTCCGCACCATATTTAAAGAGGCATTATCTTAGTTTAATTACTAACGTAATCTTCTCTGTTGGGATATCGCCAAGCGGTAAGGCACCGGCTTTTGATGCCGGCATTCCCTGGTTCAAATCCAGGTATCCCAACCACTTTAAAAAAGCTCATCATTAATTTGATGGGCTTTTTTTTCGTCTGTACATTCTTCTTAAAGATCGCTCTTTTCCTTGCTTCTGCTTCTAAAGCTAAATCGTATTAATGGTAAGCGTGCGGGGAACTACACCTTGTCTTTTACATTCCAAGGTAAAAGTGAATCGATATCTGGCGATCCAACACATAAACGATCTAGACAATACCTAATATAATCGTAAGGGATTAATCCGTTTGCCTTTGCTGTTTCTACAATGCTGTAAAGCATTGCACTTGAATCTGCACCAGCCGTTGAACCCGAAAATAACCAGTTTTTCCGGCCGATAACAAACGGTTTAACCGCTCGCTCTGCTCGATTGTTATCAATAGATAACAATCCATCATCAATATAACGAACTAATTTATCCCATTGATTTAATGTATAGCTAATCGCCTCACCTAATTTTGTTTTAGGTGATACTCGACTAACTGCGCTATCAAGCCAATCACGGAGCTCTTTAAGTAAATCGCGGGCTTCTGTCTGCCTAGCAACATACTTGGCTTCAGGGGAAGCCTCTTTTAATAACGATTCGATCCGGTATAGCTTTTGGATTTTACTCAATACCCAATCTGCACTCCCTGTTTTCCCTTTTACTTGAACACGTTGAGCCTCAATAAATCGTCGACGTGCGTGTGCCCAACAGCCAACTAACATCGCTTCAGTTTGTTCATAACCTTGGTAACCATCGGTATGTAAATACCCGTTATAACCTTTTAAAAAGTTAACTGGATGGTAGCCATGCCTGCTAGATTGATAATCATAAAGTACAATTCCAGGCAAAACACCAGAGCCTGGAGAATCATAGCCAGAGCAGTAGACCCACATATAACATTTTGCTTTTTCAACATCCAACACATTTACCGTTGTTTCATCACAATGCAGAGTGGGTTGTTCAAGCAAAATACGATGTAACTCGTTATTAAGAGGGGTAAATAGTACCGAGCATTTTATTAACCAATCCGCCATCGTTCGCCGTCCAATAATGATACCCCATTGCTGAAATAACGTTTCTTGACGATAAAGTGGAAGACTGTATTGAAATTTAGCCGTAATAATTTGAGCAAGTAAACTTGCGGTCGCAATCCCTTTAGGGATTGGTGACGCTGGCATTGGGGCTTGTTTAATGTCTACTGAAGTATTGTTTTTTTCACAATTTCGGCAAGCATATTTAGGACGAACATGTTGAATAACTTCCACTTTAGCTGGTACAAATTCCAACTTTTCACTGATGTCTTTACCCATCGCATGCATCTCTAGACCGCAACACTTACAAGTTTTATCTTTTATGTCGTGGATAATAACAGTACGCGGTAAGTCTTCAGGTAAGCGTTGGCGTTTTGGCTTTTGACGAGTGTAGGTAATCGTTTGTGTGTCATCATTTTCAATGATGATTTCTTCTTCTGTTTCATTGAATAAATCAAATTGAGTCGAGTCAGATTCACTGCTTTTACCAAAGCGCTGATGTTGAGCCAGCCGAAATTGCTCTAGAAGACGGTTATATTTATTTTCAAGCTGAAGCACAAGTGCTTTCAGCTCGTCAATGGTATCAGGAAGTGGTTTTATTTTATCAGTCATGTAGATGACTATATAACGATAATACAGGTAATCAATCGGTTGCCTCCTATTCTTGACTGAGAATCAACTATTTAAAGGGTTGTTTGATAATGTACCGGTTGATGTCCTAAGATATCAAAACCTTGTAATAGCAGTGTCAGTTGCTGCTCTGATAATGCTAACGTATCGTTATTTATATTTCGTGGCCATTTGAAGCGGTCTTCATCTAATCGCTTGTACCATAAAGCGAATCCTGTTTTATCCCAATACAATATTTTGAGTTTATCACGAGGCTTATTGCAAAATATAAATAGAGCATCACTAAACGGTGATAGTTGCATTTCTTGCTCAACAATCACGACAAGGCCATTAATGGCCTTGCGAAAATCGACAAAATCACGATGAAGATAAATGGTGGAAACATCAGTAAATACATTCATGATTGATACCCTTTTAATAAGAGTCCTATCCAGTGAGGTTCAGTATTAGCTGGCAATGTTAATCGCAATTTTCCGATAGAAAGTTGAATATCTGGTAATTGTGGAGTGGCGATGATAGTTGATGTTAACGCTTCTACTTTCAAGAAAGTAGAAGCGTTAATCTTTTGTTTCCATCGTGCTTTACGTGCACTAAATGTCTTTGGCAGAATATTATGGTTACGACAAAATTCAGCGGCACTAAGCTTGCTAGATTGCTGAGATTCAAATAGAGCGTGCCATTGCTCTGGTGTTCTCTTTTTATCTTTTTGCATAATTACGTTCTCGTTAAATGAAAGATCGTAAGATACGCATAATGAATTTTATTTGTTAGGTGTAGTTCCCCGCACGCTTACACTAATTCTATCCTCACTCATTATTGCAACGATGGTTGCAATTAAGGCGATATAATGAATAAATTCAGCAAAAAAAGTGCGTCACGATTGGCCACTTGCCACCCTGATTTAATAACCGTATTTACTCGCGTTCTTGAGATTTGTGACTGCTCTATTCTTTGCGGCCATCGAACAAAGGAAGAGCAAAATGCGCTGCCAAGTACCAACACTCAAGTTCGATACCCAAACAGTAAACATAACTCATTACCAAGCGAGGCTGTCGATGCAACCCCGTATCCATACGATGAAGATGATCGTGAACGTTTCAGTTATTTTGCGGGCATTGTGATGGGTGTCGGTGCCTCAATGGGGATCGCTATTCGTTGGGGCGGCGATTGGGACAGAGACTTCGATCTCAAAGACAATACCTTTGATGACTTAATGCATTTTGAGTTAGCGAGTAATGACGCCTAAACAGTTTGATGCATGGCGGGTATGGCCACGATTAATGAGTCTCTTTGTGGGGTACATGTGGGTAGAGTTTAATACTTATTTTTTCTCTATCCCTATTAACCAACACAGTGAATTTGCTCTAGTGCAATACGCGGCCATCACCGGTGTATTCATTGGATTCTGCAAGTTCTACATGGATACAGGAAAACGACTCAATGCCGATTAGATTTGTGCTGATAACTATCGTCGCTCTCGTTACGCTGCTTGTTGGAGTCTATCGCGAAGGATATAACAACGGTTTTTCGATGACGATGAATAAAATACAAACTCAGCACTTAGAACAAATCAATATTGCGATTAAGAAAGCCAATACAACTATTAACAATGATAAAAGAGTTATCCGTGAATTTATGACAAAACAAACTGATTTTATTAAGCGTGTTGAAACAAACACAGGATCAGTATTATTAACACAACCGCACCATAACAAGGAAGAAGAGCATGAACAACAAAGCAGTGAGTATGTTGTTGGTATTGATGCTGACGAGCTGCGCGAGCTACAACGACTCACTCACCTTGCCAACACCCATTAATAAACATATTGACAGCATGCTGTCTGAACCTTGCCCTCCTCTTCCCGTACCAGAGAGCGCTGATAGTGCCGCCCACTTTCAGTGGAAAAAGGACATTATAATCTTATATCAAGCCTGTAGAGCAAAGCAGCGTATCTTAGCCAAAAAGTTGTACTAGACAATTTATTTGAGAAAAAAAACCCTTTGATTTGTCAAATTTATGTTAGGAATTGCATTATATTGTATTGTGTTGTATTAAAAAAAAAGATGTTTATTGTAATTTCACTTACAACAACATTGGTAAATACGATGTGTCATATTGATTATAATTCTTATCGCTCTGTTTCCAGTTACAACCGCAGAGTTCGTTTTCTTGTTATGCATTATACGGCTATTAATTTCTCCGCATCCATTAACGCATTAACAGGAAAAGAGGCAACCGTAAGTGCTCATTACCTCGTCCCTAACCCTTTAGATATCACTTATCAAAACGCAGGTTTTGGGGATATGAGGATCTTTAATTTAGTCGATGAAAATGAAAGGGCTTGGCACGCAGGCGTCAGCTCATGGGCGGGACGTAATGGGTTAAATGATTCTTCTATTGGGATTGAAATAGTTAATGAAGCTTCTGATGATAAAGGAGTGTTTACTTTTCCACCTTATAGCCCAACTCAAATTCAAGCACTAATATCCCTATCAAAAAATATATTGCAACGATACCCAGATCTCTCACCGACTAACGTCGTCGGTCACAGTGATATCGCCGTCGGAAGAAAGGTCGATCCAGGCCCTGCTTTTCCATGGAAAGCACTTTACGATGAGGGGGTTGGGGCTTGGTATGACGAAGACAAAAAACAAAAATACACCACTAAACTCAGCACTGGCTTACCTGATAAAAAGGACATATTAGCTGCCTTTAAAAAATATGGTTATGCCGTTGACGGTGAATATTCACTGCTTGTTCGTGCGTTTCAATTGCACTTTAGACCTCGAAGAACTACTGGGGTAGCGGATCTTGAAACCCTCTCCATACTGTTTGCACTCGTTGAAAAATATTTTAAATAGCGCAACATTGAACACAAAAGAACAAACATTAATCTAAGTTTTAAAATTAAGGATTTTACTATGGAACCTACATTAACCTCATCAATCAAATTTAATGCTGGTGATACGTTTCCTAAAATTAAACTGCCTTAATTTAATGGTAATAGAATTAGAAATACCGTTGATATTGGCACCCCACAAAAAGTGGGAGATTGGAAAATGGTAATAGTCTATCGCGGTGAACACTGCCCTTTATGCACAAATTATTTGAATGAAATCGAAAAATATAAAAATGATTTTATAAAACTAGGTATTGATATTATTGCTGTGTCTGCTGATGACAGGGCGCAAGTACATGAGCATAGTAAAAAACTATCCATTACCTACCCAATAGCCCATGGAATGAAAGCCGGTCATATGATGCGACTTGGTCTTTATATCTCTATGCCTCGAGTTAAACCTGATGGCATGAGTGAAACCGATCATGTCTTTTCTGAACCTGCTTTATTTATTATTAACTCTGAAGGTAGAGTACAAATAATAGATATATCAAATGCACCGTTCGCTCGTCCTGATATCAATTCGATACTTTCAGGAATAAAATTTATCCGTGAAAATAATTATCCTATTCGTGGCACTTATAATGTTAGGTTGAACTATGAATAAATTATTAGTTTGAATATTTTCTCTTATAAGTACTGATTGCGACAATTACCTTCATACTTAAAGATAAACAAACCAATTCTATTAATTTAAATAATCATTATTGAGGTTTTATGAAAAAGAACTTAATTGCATTAGTTTTAATGGCTTTTACTTTTAACACATACGCATCTGTAGATTCTCCATTAAGTAAGAGAATTCAAAATTTGAATAATATTATGATATCGAGTCATAGTGTGAGGGCCGACATCATCTCAGGGGATTTTGATGCTGTATTCTCTCTTTACGATAACATTGAATCTGAAAAAATAAATATGCAACATTTTTCACCAACGATAGGTACGACGGATGTGGTCAATAAACTGGCTGATGATCAGCGTAATATTATTGATTATGCATATAATACAGTTAAGAATAACACGGGAAAAATCATACCAAGAAGAAATAATAATTATAAGCCTAATGGACTGATTGTCTTGGGGTCAACGCCTAAATTAGGTATTTTGGAGAGTCGATTAAATCAGGCTTATACGCTAGCGATTAAATATCCAAACATGCCTATTATATTATCAGGTAAAGGTCGAAAAAATAATGTTATAGAAGCTGACTATATGTACGATTATCTGAAAGATAAAGGGATAGAAACAAAACGTATGTATAAAGAATCAGAATCGTTAGATACTGTTGGAAATGCGGAGTTTTCTTATTTTACAATTCAAGAAAATCCATCATTAAATAAAATAAAAAATTGGTTAGTTATAACGAATAACTACCACGCTATGCGTTCTTTATTTAATTTTTCACGTATCTTCCCAGAGAGTTATACCATATCTGTTTTACTTGCCCCTTTACTCCCTGATGGAATAACTAATCCTGATGAAGATAAAATACTTAAAAACCTTATTGGTAAGGAAATTAAGTCTGATTCTAACGAACAATTTATGGAGTTACTCCGATATAACCGTTATAGCATTAATAGACATAAATTTAAAAGTCAAAATTTAACAGGTAAGCCATGTGCGATTCTGAATGAAATATTATTAGAGCATGGATTATATAAAGATAATGTCGATAAATTTACGAATAAATTCAGTCAATGTTATGAAGGCTTAGATAATAATCAATAGATTATATCGCATCTAGTAGCCTCTGACACAAAATTAAAACCCATAACGTTATCATCGATATCCTAGTTGTCGATGATAACGATAAATCGGGAGATCTTCATAACTACATATTTTTAATTGCAATAGCCTAGCTCTATTAGGGATACACCTGACAGCATCACGATAATTGTCCCAGCCCAATACAACCCTTAAAAGGTATTGGGCTTTTTTTTGCTTGCACTATGCCGCCTTAGAAGGACCGTCCAACCCTTCATAGTCTTTAATCGTAATAACATCCATCCCAACAAATTCATTCAATTCACTCACTAACTCCAACAGAGGCACCAGTTCGTTTTTATAAAAAACACGATCCACTTTGTTCAAATCACTGCTTGAAGTAAACCCCTCTCGAACAATACTCATTAACTCCAACGGAATACGATGACTCGCCAGGACATCATTCGTTGTCATGCTCTTAATGTCTTTAAACGCATCTTTTGCTTCCACCTGACCAATCGGTGTCAGCTCTGGCTTTTTACCGTCCTTTCCTTTTGCGTTTACGTATAAGTTTTGAAAAGCCCCTCCTTTGGACAGCTTTTGTTTAATTTCTCTTTCTTGTTCTTTCTTGTTCTTTCGTGAGATTTGGATCATTCATGTAGAGCAAATACCCCGCATGAGATCCATTGATGTAGTATTTACGGCGAAACAAGGTCGCATCTTCATTCAACCAAATTGAACTCAGTGCGCCAATGTATTGCGGTAAACCGTAGAGCTCTTGGCACACATCGTATTCCGTTAAATGGAAGACTTGCCCAGCACGATAATCGACTCGCCCCTCATCACTGAACTCTTTGGGCTTATAACAATATTCATCTGTATTCTCTTTACGACGCATGAATAACGCAGGCAAGTGCTTGATGGCCACAATCTCACGAAACCCATTGCGAACAATCTGCAAATACCCATTACCAAACGTTAAAAAATCAGCCATAAAACGTCTAAAATCCCGTTTTTTCATTTGTGATAATAGCGTGACAGAGCTGCTTGCCATGTTACCTTTCACATACAGTGCAGAGCCATGCATTGGGTTTGCTCTTACGGCCTTGGCTAAAGTATCAAGTGGAATGGGTGGCTCATACAATCCATTAACAAGAGCCACCTCCATATAATTAAGAATGTCGGCGCTCATGACGCTTTCTGGTGTGTCAAATGTAATCAAAATACGCTCCCCTATGAGAATGAAACGGTCGTTGAATGGTCATTTAAAATGTCAATCGGCTCCCAATGCAATACATGCATTGCAGCCCAGGCTAAATCAGCATGAGAGCCTCGTTTTGTTCGCGTTGATATCATCGTGATCTGATTGCTGGCCTTAGTGGTGTGTTGTCGTATCATCAAAAAGGAATGAACCACATCATCCCAACTGTCATCAAATTGAAGGCGGCCCGCATTAATAATTTCACGCGCTTTATACGCCATCATCCGTTTAACTTCGGGGCTGTAATTCACTTCCTTTAAACTTGGGTAAAACTTTCTGACCAGCTCAGCCACCGCGGAGCCAACACCACTGGTATCCATCTCTAAATGCACAACATGGTATTTTTCAGTGATGCCCTCAATGGCCTTGGCCTGCTCTTCATAACTTGAGCCCTTCAATCTAATGCGCTCCAAGAATCGAAACACACCGCCTTTTTTAAGGGGTTTTAATGAAATAACTAACCCCGCGTCATCCGAGCCATCCGCTTGTCCGCCCCCTCTTGGATCGTAACCGACCAACACCTCAAGATCGCCTGCAGGTCGACATTTCCCCATATCAATGGTTTTCCATTTTGACGTATCGGTTTTGCAGGCGAGTAAGGCTTTGATATTGAAAAATGACGCAGAATCATCTAAAAACACACAACGAAGCACGTTATCAAAAATACTTTTTATCGGGTATTTACGGCGTAACTTATCCATATTAAAGAAGGTCGCGCCTCCTTTGATGGCATCATCCACCGTGATCATTTGACGGAAAACGCCATCCACACCCATTGCCCCTTTTTTAAGGGCTTTGTGGCTGATATCAATCCCTTTGTCTTTTGGTCCCGTCCATTTAGGGTACGCTTCGTGGGCCGTTGATGACGGTGTTGATAAGTACGTAGTTCGATACTGTGCCTGGATGGACATTCCACCCGCATAATCATCCAATCGTTGAAAATTAGGCATCCAAAAAACTTCGTCATAATACATATGACCGTTAAAGCCCTGACTGGTAAACACATTGGTTGACATGAAATGAAACTCAGCGCCATTGCTCAACGTAATGCTGTCTTTGCCTTTTAATTCCACACCGCCAATCTGCAGCGCGAACTTTCTGATGTAATTTTTGAATATCTCAGCCTGCTTACGAGAGGCGGAAATAAAGACCTGGTTATCCCCTGTCAGTACCGCATCTTCAAACGCCTCAAATGAGAAATAATCACTTAACCCAATTTGGCGTGACTTCAAATAAAATCGCTGCTCATTAATGCGCTCATCGCCTTTATGCGCATGAATGTCTTTCTGATATTGAAAATATTTCGTCTCGTAATACTCAGAAAGCATCTCAGCCGTGATCCCAGATACGTCATTTTTAACTTTGTTACTTGGTCGCCCTCGAGCCGGTGCATCACCACCGTCGGCATGACTGGCTTTTCTTTTTTTGTACTCCGCCGCCCTGTCTCGTTTGTATTTTTGCTCAAGTAACATCTCAAGCTCAGCCAACTGCTCAGCGTGTTTTCTATCAATCCACAACAAATAGGCAATGCGTTGGCGCAGCATTAATTCCACCGGCGAATCATCGCGCATTTTCTTCCACCCAAATTTGGCTATCCATTGCTGAACGGTGCGTGGATTGACGTTCGTTTCCTCAGCGATCTCTTTAGTTTCGTACTGACGTAAGTAATACCCCAAGGCGAGTGTTTGCTCTTGGGTATAAATGGGGATGTCATTACTGCGCTTGGTTTTCTCTTTCATATTTCTCTGCGTTTTACTCAGGCTCAACATAGAGTGCTACAAATAAGGGCGTGACTCAGCCATTGGTTTTTCTGTATAGGGGGATACAGAAAAACGGCTGCTATTAAAGAGAGGAATGATTCACTACATTAAATTTAGAAAACACAGGAGAGCACGTGGATGTTTCAGTCAGAGCCAATTTGTATTTTAACCGCAGGGCCGACCATTGATGGTCGTCATATTGAACAACAAGTGATAGATGACATCGTCGAGCAGTACGATCCTGAGCGCTACAACGCTCGAATTAATGAAGAGCACTGGTATTGGGGTGAAAAATTTGGCTCAGTCCTGTCAGTTGAAAAACGTGGCAATCAATTAATGGCGATATTAAAACCCAATTCAAAACTGCTCAGTACCATTGAAGAAGGTCAATTACTGCATACCTCCTGCGAAATTCAGAAAAACTTCGCCGACTCAGGAAAATATTACTTAACCGGATTGGCATTAACGGACGACCCCGCGTCTCTGGGAACCACCGAAATTCACCTTTCGGCAAGAAGACCCGAAGATAAAGGAAAAGATCTCCTTTCAACGGGAAGCACTATCAGCAAAAAAATGCTAACGGGCAATGTGTTAGACGAGCAAGAAGAACGATCATTTATCACTAAACTCATGAGCTTTATGAGTAGTAACCGCCATCAAGAGCAAAATAATGAAGAGGATAACGACATGAATGAAGAGCTGAAAGGGTTACTGACAAAAAACACGGAGCAAAATGAAGCGGTGGCGACGGCATTAAACATATTAGCTACGGCGGTTGAAAAACTGTCAGTAGGCAACGTTGGCGAGACATCGCTTACCCCAACAACACCGGCACCTCCTGCGGACGGATCTAACGCCATTGCAGAAGGTAACACCGAATTATCTGCAAAAGTCGACGCGTTATCCACTCAACTGAGTGAATTAACCACCAAACTGAGTGCCATGACGGATGAAAAAGGACGTCTATTGGCGGGTGAAGGCGGTGACGACGACGCTGAGCGCTGGTTATAGCAAACAGAATGATTGTCCTCTGGGTATTCTTATTTTTATCGAGTATTGATTATGCAAGAAGCAACAAAAGTCGTACTGGCGGCGTACGCAAAAGCCGTCGCTAAAAAATACGGTGTCAGCGATGTCACTGAAAAATTCAGTGTTACCCCCGTACAGACACAGCGGATCATTGCCCAAATTCGTGAGAGTAACTGGTTTCTTGGCAAGATCAACATTATCTCCGTCAGTAACCAAAAAGGCGAAGCGTTAGGATTGGGTGTCACTGGCATGATTGCCAGTCGTACAGATACATCAGAGGGTACTACACGTAAAACAAAAACCGTCTTTAACCTAAAGGCAATGCCGTACCTGTGTGAGCAAATTAACTTTGATACTCATATGCGCTACAACCAGTTAGATGCGTTTGCGCACATGAAGAACTTCGCCATCATCATCTCAATGCAAACGCGCGAGCAGATAGACACCAACAAAATCACCATCGGGTTTTACGGCAAAGAATGCGCAGCGAATACCGATCCAAAAGCCAATCCAAACGGTGAGGATGTGTGCAAAGGCTGGTTCCAAGCGCTTCGTGAGCACAATCCAGCCGCCCTTCTTGTTCAGGGTAAAACCGAAAATGAAATCCGCATTGGTGAAGGTGGCGACTTTGTGAACCTCGATTTGGCGGTCATGAACGTAAAAGGATTACTCCATGATGCGTGTGAAAATGCGCCAGATTTAATCGCCATTATCGGCTCAGATTTACTCGCTTATGAAAAAGCAAAATTCTATGTAAAACACGGCAATACCCCAAGCGAAAAAGCCAAAATTGAAGAGATGCAGATTATTGGTACGTACGGTGGTTTACCTGCGGTCTCTGTGCCTGGATTTCCACCAAGCGGCATTCTCGTCACAAGCTATAAGAACTTATCCATCTACATTCAAGAAGGCTCCATTCGTCGAGCGGTAGCAAAACGAAATGACGAACGCGATCAAATTGAAAACTTTGAATCCATGAACATGGCTTACGTCATTGAACAATTGGAAAAAGCGGCCGCGGTTGAATTCGATAACGTTAGATTATTGATTGATGGTGAATGGGTATAAGAAACACCCCCCTCACAAGCCTGCGCTTACGTTAACAAGAAAATACGTTTCTTGTTATTCGCTACGCGCTTCGCTTGTGTTTTAAAGGAATATCACATGAGTCGCATGGCCTTTGTAGGAAATAAAGACGACGCTTACCTCGGCGAATTACCCGCAACAATACACCACCCAAAGCTCGTTGTTGCAGAGTTTCAAGCGGTGTTTCATTTTTTAAGTAATGAAACAGAGATAGGTATTTTGCACAACCTAACCCTTGCTCGCATCACCGTGAATAGCGAGCTGTTAGATCTGATGAACACACATGGAACACTTGATAATGCTTCCGAATATTGGTTTGGGGATACCGACACAGGCAACGCTCTTTATAAGCAAGCCGTGTTCTCTCTCGCCGCCAATTATATCGTAGGCAATAAGCTCAGCATGGACGCGACCGCAGAAGCGGCCGAGCGACAAGACGCCTTGCAACAGAAAGCGGACAACTGTTTGGTTCACTATCGCCGAGCGGTTGATTTGCTTCTTCATGGAAAAGAAACCTATACCTTTGAGGTGGTGTAACCAATGAAAGCCTTACAAAGTTTAACGGAGTTGTTTACCCAATCGGTAACCGATGCAAAGAACGTCGAATTGTGGGCGGAAGATGGCCAGATTGAGTGCGCTCAAGGCGTTTCTGTCGACGGATTTGATATTGCTTACACCGTAAACATCAACATGAGCGATGTTGATGTTCAGCCTGAAACCTTAATGATGCATTTGGTGCTCTGGCTTAATCAATACGATGTAGATAGATCAACAAAAGGGCTACCCGCCCCTTCTTTTGCGACTGAGATATTAGATAACGGCCGATGTGACATCAAACTGAAAATCGACATGAAAGAATCCTATTCAGTCGAAGAAAGTGAGCACGGAGTATGGCAACAAGGCGGCATTCGTTTTGATTGCGTCAGTGATTTTGCCCTTGCCGCAATTGAAGAAGAGCTGCCTCTTCTTGAGTTTGTGGGCGCTCATGATAGGGACTTACCTGAATGCGATTAACTAACCCTGAGCACTTAACCTCGATGTTGGAGAATGTCGCATTAAACCCAAGACAACAATTTCAACTTAACCAAAAACTGGCCAATCATTCACGCCGGTTCTTTCGATCGCAAATTAGCCATCAGCGAGACATTGATAATACCCCATACCAATCTCGAACTCGGCGCACTAAAAAGCAACAGGCGGATCCTAAGGTGGTACTCAATACAAAAAGCAACCGGAATATGCTGATGGGATTGAGTCGATCGTTAAGAACAAACGTGACTGGAGAGGCGTTTGAGGTGGGGTTAACGGGTATCCCAGCAAAGATTGGACGAGAGCATAATGAAGGTCAAACCTTATCCTTTACCACTCACGTTAATGGTTTTTATGACTCAAAAACCAGTCGATGGAAAGGCGGAGTTAAGACCAAGAATAACTATCGAATGCCAAAGCGAACCTTCATCGGTTGGACCCCCTCTCTGGAGCGTGAATTGATGACCATGATAAGGGATGAATTAGTCATAAATATGGAGCCATAAATGCGTGAAATAAAAATCAAACCAACCAATAAAGACGTACTGGTGCGCGATCCTATTACGCGAGTGCCATTGAACGTTAAGGGCGAAGTAAAACCCCGTAATAGTTACTGGTTACGTCGAATTCAAGATGAATCGGTCGTCGTCGTGTAAGCGTGCGGGGAACTACACCTAACAAATAAAATTCATTATGCGTATCTTACGATCTTTCATTTAACGAGAACGTAATTATGCAAAAAGATAAAAAGAGAACACCAGAGCAATGGCACGCTCTATTTGAATCTCAGCAATCTAGCAAGCTTAGTGCCGCTGAATTTTGTCGTAACCATAATATTCTGCCAAAGACATTTAGTGCACGTAAAGCACGATGGAAACAAAAGATTAACGCTTCTACTTTCTTGAAAGTAGAAGCGTTAACATCAACTATCATCGCCACTCCACAATTACCAGATATTCAACTTTCTATCGGAAAATTGCGATTAACATTGCCAGCTAATACTGAACCTCACTGGATAGGACTCTTATTAAAAGGGTATCAATCATGAATGTATTTACTGATGTTTCCACCATTTATCTTCATCGTGATTTTGTCGATTTTCGCAAGGCCATTAATGGCCTTGTCGTGATTGTTGAGCAAGAAATGTAACTATCACCGTTTAGTGATGCTCTATTTATATTTTGCAATAAGCCTCGTGATAAACTCAAAATATTGTATTGGGATAAAACAGGATTCGCTTTATGGTACAAGCGATTAGATGAAGACCGCTTCAAATGGCCACGAAATATAAATAACGATACGTTAGCATTATCAGAGCAGCAACTGACACTGCTATTACAAGGTTTTGATATCTTAGGACATCAACCGGTACATTATCAAACAACCCTTTAAATAGTTGATTCTCAGTCAAGAATAGGAGGCAACCGATTGATTACCTGTATTATCGTTATATAGTCATCTACATGACTGATAAAATAAAACCACTTCCTGATACCATTGACGAGCTGAAAGCACTTGTGCTTCAGCTTGAAAATAAATATAACCGTCTTCTAGAGCAATTTCGGCTGGCTCAACATCAGCGCTTTGGTAAAAGCAGTGAATCTGACTCGACTCAATTTGATTTATTCAATGAAACAGAAGAAGAAATCATCATTGAAAATGATGACACACAAACGATTACCTACACTCGTCAAAAGCCAAAACGCCAACGCTTACCTGAAGACTTACCGCGTACTGTTATTATCCACGACATAAAAGATAAAACTTGTAAGTGTTGCGGTCTAGAGATGCATGCGATGGGTAAAGACATCAGTGAAAAGTTGGAATTTGTACCAGCTAAAGTGGAAGTTATTCAACATGTTCGTCCTAAATATGCTTGCCGAAATTGTGAAAAAAACAATACTTCAGTAGACATTAAACAAGCCCCAATGCCAGCGTCACCAATCCCTAAAGGGATTGCGACCGCAAGTTTACTTGCTCAAATTATTACGGCTAAATTTCAATACAGTCTTCCACTTTATCGTCAAGAAACGTTATTTCAGCAATGGGGTATCATTATTGGACGGCGAACGATGGCGGATTGGTTAATAAAATGCTCGGTACTATTTACCCCTCTTAATAACGAGTTACATCGTATTTTGCTTGAACAACCCACTCTGCATTGTGATGAAACAACGGTAAATGTGTTGGATGTTGAAAAAGCAAAATGTTATATGTGGGTCTACTGCTCTGGCTATGATTCTCCAGGCTCTGGTGTTTTGCCTGGAATTGTACTTTATGATTATCAATCTAGCAGGCATGGCTACCATCCAGTTAACTTTTTAAAAGGTTATAACGGGTATTTACATACCGATGGTTACCAAGGTTATGAACAAACTGAAGCGATTTTAGTTGGCTGTTGGGCACACGCACGTCGACGATTTATTGAGGCTCAACGTGTTCAAGTAAAAGGGAAAACAGGGAGTGCAGATTGGGTATTGAGTAAAATCCAAAAGCTATACCGGATCGAATCGTTATTAAAAGAGGCTTCCCCTGAAGCCAAGTATGTTGCTAGGCAGACAGAAGCCCGCGATTTACTTAAAGAGCTCCGTGATTGGCTTGATAGCGCAGTTAGTCGAGTATCACCTAAAACAAAATTAGGTGAGGCGATTAGCTATACATAAATCAATGGGATAAATTAGTTCGTTATATTGATGATGGATTGTTATCTATTGATTACATCGAGCAGAGCGAGCGGTTAAACCGTTTGTTATCGGCCGGAAAAACTGGTTATTTTCGGGTTCAACGGCTGGTGCAGATTCAAGTGCAATGCTTTACAGCATTGTAGAAACAGCAAAGGCAAACGGATTAATCCCTTACGATTATATTAGGTATTGTCTAGATCGTTTATGTGTTGGATCGCCAGATATCGATTCACTTTTACCTTGGAATGTAAAAGACAAGGTGTAGTTCCCCGCACGCTTACGTCACAATGGCAAAACGTGGCAAGCTGACTGGTGGACTCAAGGCGATGAACCGGGAACCACTGGTGAATGGGGCGTTTGGAAACTGATTGGTGATACCGATTGTGGCGGCGTAATACCTGATCCAGAAGCAGAGTTAAGCGCTAAAATTACAGGACTTAGTAACGAGTATTCCGTCATTGATTCAGCAGCAACGAGCACGTTTACAATTACGACGAATGAGATGGCCTCAACTACCGTCGATATCATTGACCGTATGGGAAACAGCGTGACGTCATACTCAGAACAAGTCACAGGAACCCAAGCGATTTCGTTACCATTAACGAATGTTGAAGAAGGGTATTACTCTATGCGTCTATTGGCATCAAATGATGATAATTCAGTAGAGGAACGTTACAGTTTTAATCTGGTATCGGAAGATACGACAACTCCACCAACAACAGATGTTCCCGCTTATGAAGCAGGGAAAACATACGCTGAAGGTGACCAAGTCTTAGCGACAGATGGTAATGTTTATCAGTGTAAAGCTTGGCCTTACACTCCATGGTGCTCAAGCTCTTCTTATGCTCCAGCAGAGAGCCAACTTTGGGCTAATGCATGGGATAAAAAATAAGCATTAACCACTGAATGTATCGTATTTTTCGATAGTTAAAAAATAAAACAGCCAGCATTTATCTGCTGGCTTTTTTCTATCTTAATGCTGTTTATTTATAAGCGAATAAGAACGATGCCCACAATACGGCGATAACTAAAACAGGACACACAAATTTCACATACAGAGGCCAAACTTTACCAAAGAATCCTTGTTGGAATTCAGGATAACCTTGCTCAAGCTCTTTAATTTTAGAGTGACGACTCCACACCCAGCCACCAAATACACAGAACAATAATGCTGCGACAGGTTGTAAATATTGCGTTGCAATCATCGCAACTAAGCCAAATAGTTCAGAAAAATTAAAGACAATCACCACACTAAACACGGCAATTAATAAACCTAATACCCAGCTTGTTGGTGTTCTTCTCGTTTCAAATCGCTCACTCACTAAAGAAACTGAACATTCAAGCATTGAGATTGAAGACGTTAATGCAGCGATGGTTAATAATAAGAAGAAAGCAATGGCGAACAGATCGCCCAATAAACCTAAGCTATCAAACATCATTGGTAAAACCGTAAACACCAACGTGTCAGAACTTAATAACGATCCATCTTCGGCATAAATTTGAACGCCCTTTTGCATTGCAACAAACATTGCAGGCATAACCACTAAGCCCGCAACAAATGCCACAGCGGTATCCACTAAAGTAACGTTCATCGCCATTTTAGGTAAATTCTCTGTCTTACTTAAATACGATCCGTAAATCAGCATTGAACAGCCACCAATGGTTAGCGAGAAAAAGCCTTGCCCCATGGCTGCTAGAATCAATTTTTTATCCATTACTTTTTCAAAATCAGGAATCAGATAGTGCTTTAGCCCTTCAACAGCACCCTGCTGCATCATGATATAAACAAACAATAATCCAAATAAAACAAATAATGCCGGCATCAAACGAGTAGACCATTTTTCAATACCGTCTTTAATTCCACCTTGTACGATTAAAATAGTTAATACATAAAAGAGTATCGTACCCAGTAAATTACGTTCAATGCTAAAACCTTTAAACCACTCAGCGAGATCATGCAATCCAACAACATTGGCCATCGCACCAAATAGAAAACAGATTAACCAACCACCAACAATGCTATAAAACATCAGTACAACACTAGGTACACTCAGACCAATCCACCCAACAAAAGCACCAAAACGCTTACCCATTGGATTTGAAGTCAGAGCTCGCATACTGTCTACTGGGTTTGCTTGACCATGACGACCGATCGCCATTTCGACAACAAGCATAGGGAAAGCCACCACAAGGATCATGATGAGATAAACCAATAGAAAGGCACCACCACCATTACTTGCTGCCTGAGTTGGGAAGCCCCAAATATTACCCAGACCCACCGCTGCACCAGCAGCTGATAATATAAACCCTAATCGTGAACTAAAACTTTCTCTGTTACCTGTTGTCATCTCTGTATCACCACACTAGTACAATAAGCGAATGATAACTTCACTCGTAATTAAACACCAGATTTAAATACTCGCTTCATTCATTTATTTCTCTTAACAATAAGAAAGCAGAGACTCCATCTACTTTAAAATAAGAAAACAACATAATATCTATTCATTATTTGTCAAAATACCCACTAACATTGTGCTCTTTTTTTAAACAGTGTGAATAGAAATCTTAATTCCATTCACAAATGGCTATCCATTAAAAAAACTAATGGGATGTGCGTCAAAATTATAATGAATATTTTATTTGACGAAATTTAAAACTGCTGATAAATTCGCGCCTATTGAGTCACGGTGTACACATCCTATAACACCTCTCTACGTATTCCACCAAACTCCAGACTACTGAACATATCAGTTCAGACAAATTAGATGGTAGCCAAATGGGTTAGATATCTGCAACGTATTTACTATACTTGTTGTAGATTTTTCTATTTGAGAAAATATTAATGACAAATAAAATCATGGTTGGATGGCGAGAGTCTCTTAGCCTTCCCGAGCTTGGTATTAAATTAATTAAGGCAAAAGTCGACACTGGCGCCCAAACATCTTGTTTACATGCGTTTAAAGTTGAGCCCTTTACCAAAGATGGTGAAGCATGGGTTCGCTTCTGGATCCATCCTGAAAAACGTAATAATGATTTTGTTCAAATATGCGAAGCTCCAATTGTTGATAAGCGAGTAGTAAAAAGCTCAAGTGGGCAAGAAGAAATGCGCTATGTGATCAGAACCATGATCCGACTAGCAGGCCAAGAATGGCCAGCAGAAATAACATTAAGTAACCGAGAAACAATGGTGTTTCGTATGTTACTTGGCAGATCATCAATGCAAGACCGCATTGTTGTTGATCCATCGTCGTCTTACCTAGTTGATTTTGAGGAAATTGTATAATGAAAATCGGTATTTTATCTCGTAACCAAGACCTTTACTCTACTCGCCGTTTAATTGAAGCGGCGGAAAGCCGTGGTCATGAAGTAAAAGTAATTGATGCATTACGCTGTTATATGAATATCAATTCAGAAAAACCTCAAATTCACTTCAAAGGTGAAGAACTGATTAATTACGATGCGATTATCCCTCGTATTGGCGCATCAGTTACTTTTTATGGTACTGCTGTATTACGTCAATTTGAAATGATGAATGTCTACCCGGTGAACGAATCTGTTGCTATCACTCGTTCTCGCGATAAATTACGTTCAATGCAACTGCTTTCTCGTAAAGGCATTGGTATGCCAATCACGGGTTTTGCAAGCAAGCCTGATGATGTAAAAGATTTACTTGATATGGTTGGCGGCGGGCCAGTTGTGATCAAGCTCTTAGAAGGCACTCAAGGTATTGGTGTTGTTCTTGCAGAAACAAGAAAAGCAGCAGAAAGTGTTGTTGAAGCATTTATGGGCTTAAAAGCGAATATTATGGTTCAAGAGTTCATCAAAGAAGCTGGTGGTGCAGATATCCGTTGTTTCGTTATTGGTGGCAAAGTGATTGCAGCAATGAAACGTCAAGGTGCAGAAGGCGAATTCCGTTCTAACCTACACCGTGGTGGTTCTGCGTCACTGGTTAAACTGACTCCAGAAGAACGTAAAACAGCAGTAGCAGCAGCAAATATCATGGGATTGAACGTAGCAGGTGTCGATTTACTTCGCTCTGATCGTGGTCCATTAGTTATGGAAGTGAACTCTTCACCTGGCTTAGAAGGCATTGAAGCCGCTACAGGTAAAGACGTTGCTGGTTTAATTGTTGATTTTATTGAGAAAAATGCAGCGACAAAAGGGACTAAAACTCGTGGCAAAGGCTAGACAGAACAAAGCATTCGACATACTAACGTATTCAGTTGCACCCGGTGAAAGAAAGGTCATTGAGATTGAAGCCGCAAAGCTTTATACCCACTCACCTTTATCTATCCCTGTAGAAATCATTAATGGCCAGCATGCTGGCCCAATCCTGATGGTCAATGCGGCCATTCATGGTGATGAGCTCAATGGGGTTGAAATTGTTCGACAGTTAATCAATAACATTGACCCAAAAACCCTAAAAGGCACTTTAATTGCAGTGCCTATTGTTAACGTTTTTGGTTTCATTCATAAATCTCGTTATCTACCCGATCGCCGAGATTTAAACCGTTGCTTCCCAGGTTCAGAAAAAGGCTCTTTGGCATCACGCATGGCAAATACCTTTTTCACCCAAATAGCAAAACGTTGTGATTATATTGTTGACTTGCACACCGGAGCGATTCATCGAACAAACTTACCTCAAATTCGTGCCAATCTAAGTAATCCTGAAACGTTACGAATTGCAAAAGCATTCGCAACACCATTGATTGTAGATTCGCCATTACGAGATGGTTCGTTACGCAGTGAAGCTGAACGTTGCGGTATTCCAGTATTAACATACGAAGCCGGTGAAGCATTGCGCTTTGAACCGATAGCGATCAATGCTGGATATGTGGGTGTACAACGAGTAATGCAATCTATTGGTATGTTAAAAGCCAGTAGAAAGCGCTTACCAACAGCCATTATTGCGAAATCAACTGGCTGGCTTAGAGCAGAAAGCGACGGTATCTTACGTACTATCGTGACACTCGGTGAGCAAGTTGAAAAAGATCAAGTTCTTGCTTATATCAGTGCGCCACTTGGCCACGGTGAGATCGAGATTATCGCACATAAAGGTGGCATCGTTATTGGCCAACAAACATTACCATTAGTTAATGAAGGGGACGCTATTTTCAATTTAGCTTACTTTTCTGAAGATGATGAGATGGTCGGTCAAACAGTTGAAACGTACATCGATGAAATGATTGATGCCGATACTGATCAACTAACGAATGGGCAGATCACAACATCTACCCTTTGATATTTCGATACCAAAAACAAAAATAAGAGAGGTTCGCCTCTCTTATTTTATCCACAATATTTACCGGCATTACTGAACACCAATAATTTCGTATTGTTGTTTTCTTCCCGATAAATCAAGTTCGAATTCATCTCCAAGCTGCTTTCCTATCATGGCCTTACCTAAGGGTGCTGATGGCGTGATCAACAAAAATGTCATGTCTTCATGAGTCACTTTTACCCCCCCCCCCGCTGACGGTCCAATAAAGAACTGACTTTCGATATCATCCTGATTCACTAATGTCACTAACGCACACTGATTTATCACACTATCTTCACCGTATTCTAAGCGTGGTAATTTACGATACGCTAAAATATCGGCGTCACATTCTGACACTCTTCGAGCTTGCCCATGCGCTAAATACGAGGCTTCTAAACCAAACGTTTCATACTTACTTCGAGCAATGGCTTCTTTATCTGTCGCTTGTTCAATCGCTCGCTGTGTCGCCTCTAACGCCATTTGGTGAACTTGACGTAATTGTTGAATGATTGAATCTAATAACGCTTCTTTTTCTATCATGTTAGATAACCCATAAAATCGACCGCTTATCATAACAAAAATAAAGAGGGCCGCTTTAACTTCCTATCCCATTTTTAATGTGAAGTATTTCCAAAAAGAATCGTAACTCAATGAGAATAGAGTGAATCCCTGTGATCTCCTGTTAAATAGCAAAACAAAATGAAATATCTTCTTAATTATCGACTAAAACTTAAGAGTCAATCCCCCCGACTTACTCGATTAAGGATATATCTATGAAACGGATTTTCATTAACAGTGCTATTGCCTCTGCCCTTTTTATTTCATACGGAGCCAATGCTTTTGATTGCAGTTCACTCCCTCTTTGGCAAAATTCAGAACCCTACAGCGGTGGTGCTGAAATACAACAAAATCAGATTGCATACCAAGCACAATGGTGGTCCCAAGGAAATTCACCAGAAACACATTCAGGTGAATGGCAAAAATGGAAACGTTTAGGTCAATGCGATAATAGTGGCGGGAATACCGCACCAACACTGTCGATCATCTCCCCCTTAAATAATGCTGCGATTGCAGAAGGAAGTGCCATCACATTACAAGCCAATGCAGTGGATAGTGACGGAGAAATTACTCGTGTTGAATTTTTAGCGGATAGCCAATCCATTACGATAATCACCGCCCCACCGTATAACACGGATTGGGTAGCACTAAAAAACACGACATCAATTTCAGTGATCGCTACTGATAATGAAGGCAGTTCAACGACTGAATCCGTCTCTATTCGCGTACAATCAACCGGGGATTTAATCCCACCATCAATACAACTTCTCTCACCAACGGGCAATGAAGTTCTCTCTGTCGGCGATGATTTATTAATGTCCGCAGACGCAATAGATAACGATGGTCAAATAGCTTATGTCGAGTTTTATGTTGATAGCGAACTGGTTTTTACAGACAGTTCAGCGCCTTTTGAACACTTATGGACAGCAACAAAGGGAACGCATCGTTTTAAAGCAAAAGCGATCGATAATGATGAACAGTCAAGCATCAGCCAAGAAAGTATCTTAACCATCACGGAACCATCTAGCGGTGGTTGTGCAGGCTTACCTCAATACAAATCAGGAACGGCTTACACTCAAGGCGATGAAATACAAAATATTAATCAAAAATATCGTTGTGATGTCGGTGGCTGGTGTTCTTCTTCATCTGATTGGGCGTATGCTCCAGGCACAGGCTCAAGCTGGCAAGATGCATGGACAGGGCTAGGCGTTTGTAGCACTCCACCAGAGGTCGCCATTACTTCACCAAGTGATAACAGCGTCATTCTTGCAGGATCGTCCATTATAATAAATGCCACCGCAAGCGACAGTGATGGCAGCATTGTTGGCGTAGAATTCTTTGCAAATGACATGACACTAGGCGCTGATACTCAAGCCCCTTATTCCATGACTTGGACTGCCGCCTTAATTGGAAATAACACACTAAAAGCCGTAGCAACCGATAATGAAGGAAATAACAGTGACAATAGTATTCTTGTTACTGTCAGTGATCAAAACGTAGTGACAAGTCTAACTTCCCCTGCATCTGGATCGAGCCTTGCCTTAGGAAAAGTTACTCAACTAAGTGCAACCGCAACTTCATTAACCAGCTCGATAACTCAGGTTGATTTCTTAATTAATGGGGCAATCGTTGGGTCAGACACAACAACACCATACAATACCAATTGGACACCAAGTGCTATTGGTTCTTACTCCATTTCAACAGAGGCCACTGATGCCCAAGGAAATAAAGCACTCTCAATAGCATCAAGTATTGCCGTTCTAGAACAAAGCCAAGCAACGCATAAATTAATTGGTTATTGGCATAATTTCGTTAACGGTTCTGGTTGCCCTATTCGTTTATCGGAAATGCCTGATGAGTGGGACGTTATCGATATTGCATTTGCTGATAATGATAGAAACAGCAACGGAACGGTGCATTTCAACCTCTACTCTGGCGATATTCACAGTAGCTGTCTCGCTCTAGATCCTAATCAATTTAAACAAGACATGGCCGCGTTACAGGCAAAAGGAAAAATATTTGTACTTTCTCTTGGTGGTGCAGAAGGCACAATAACCTTAAATACAGAACAAGATGAAGCCAATTTTGTCAGTAGTTTAACCGCACTTATTGATGAATGGGGCTTTGATGGGCTAGATATCGATTTAGAAAGCGGATCGAATTTACTTCATGGCACACAAATTCAAGCTCGCTTACCTACGGCACTAAAACAAATAGAAATGAATATGGGCGGAGACATGTATTTAACCATGGCGCCAGAACATCCTTATGTTCAAGGTGGAATGGTTGCTTACAGCGGTATTTGGGGCGCTTATATTCCAGTAATAGACCAAGTTCGAGATACATTAGATCTTCTTCATGTTCAATTATATAACAATGGCGGATTAGCAAACCCATACATGCCAGGAGCGGCTCCAGAAGGATCCGTTGATATGATGGTAGCGTCGGTAAAAATGCTCGTTGAAGGGTTTGAACTCGCTGATGGCTCTTTCTTTGCTCCACTAAGAGATGATCAAGTCGCTATTGGTCTACCTTCAGGGCCAAGTTCAGCAAACTCCGGACAAGCGCCAACACAAAACATTATAGATGCATTAGATTGTGTCACTTATGGCTCAGCATGCAGCACCGTTGTTCCAAATAAATTATACCCGAATTTTGGTGGTGTGATGACATGGTCAATTAACTGGGATAAACATGATGGGTTTAATTTCTCACAACCGATTGGCGAGAAACTGACATTAATGAACGCTCAATAACATAAAACAACAGGCACAAAAAAGGCGCTCAAGTAAGCGCCTTTTTTATTTTAAATAGATAGAGAAGATTACTCTTCGTCGTAATCGTATTCGCTTTCGTCTTCTTTCGCATCACGAGCAGCTTCATATTCTGCTTTTTGTGCCGCTGATTTTTCTTTCTTACGAGCGATCATTTCTTCTTTTTCGCTACGTTGATCAGCTTTACGATCATTACGAACAGCTTGAGTCTTTGCAAATTCAACAAGCTCTTTTTGAGCCCATTCAACTGCTTCAGCTTCGCTTTCAAAACCAAGTTGACGCTTAGATACAACCGTTCTGCGAGAAGTAACTTGGCGCGTAATTTCAGCAGCCCAAGCGTTGCGTTTTTCTACAATACGGTAATCAAACTTTGCCATTTTTATTTCCTAGAATTCGATAGTTAAGGGATAGATCATTACTTAAAAATCCATCTATAACTGCAGTATAATACTTGCATTCCCTTTAATGCCCGCTATTAGAACACATTTCAATAAAAATGCACCAAAAAGATGTAATGAGCATCCCTCGAAAAGTATAAAATTGAAATTAGCACGCGCCCAAAAGATATATCGTTTCCTTCCAAGCCATTATCATCGTTAATCCTTCTCTTACCAAGATCTCGATACGACATATCTTCAACCTATTATTCGTCGAAGATAGCAACCATAATACCAAGAGTAAGTTTGACGTAAATTAAAACCGAAATCGAACCAATCGTTTATTTTTTTAAAAAAAACGATTGATGAGCTCATCAACCGTTATTTATATTTATTTGAATGAGACGTTAGCTTCTTGATGCAGCCAGTTCTTCAAGTGCTTCGATACTTGTTTCTGATACGATTTGTCCATCCATATAGTAAGTAATGTAATTGCCATCTCTTACTCCTAATAACACGGCTTTCTCGCCATTATTATAAGTAATGTCCATTTGAATCGTATTTTCATCAATTTGCTTCATTTGACCAAATTCGATAGCACGATTTGATGAAAGAGGAATTGGTGCTGTTTTTAATGAATCATCAAGGCTGTCATTAATCTTCATCATCGTATCGACTTTACTATCAAAGATATGAGGTGTTCCAGTCAGTACGTTTTTACCCGTCCAAAATTCTAATGAGTTAAAGACAATATAATCCGATGCTAATGTCAGAGCATAAACAGGGGCTAACAAGAAGTTAACTCCGGCACGAGCATAACGGTTATCCACGACTTGAACGTTAAATTTCATCAACATTCCCGTGACGGCATTACTACCAACACAACCCGATAACGTTAGTGCTACGGCCGATATTGCAATGACTTTGATGATGCTTTTCTTCATAATTCCCTCTACTTAATATAGTGTTCACACTTTAAAAGCATAGGTCTTATATGAAAAACATCCAGAAAGATTATTCTTTCTCTTTAATAACTAAGTGATTTCTATTATCTCGGCTACTGCGAATCAGTTCATCACCTTTTACAATATCGACTGATTTAGCTAAACGATCATATAAAAGTACATTAACCGTTGCGGCTAAATTCATGCAGCCCACGGTTGGAATATAAACAACGTGATCAGCACGGTCAGCCACTTGTTGTGTGATAGAACCATCTTCTGGACCAAATACATATATCGCTTTATCTGGGTGTTTGAATTCAGGTAATGAAACAGCGCCTTCAGCTAACTCAACACACACAATTTTCATGTCATCGGCTAAGTTATCAAGTAAGCACTCAACGCTAGTTAACGGGATTTTATTTACTGCTTTTTTTGTATCGGTTTGAAATTTAGTAGCACGGTCATACCTTTCACCAGTATAACGAACATCATCCACTTGATAACAACCAGCAGCACGCATCACTGCGCCAACATTCGTCGGACTTTTTGGGTTACTTAAACCAATTGTGACATGCGTATTTTTCATTATTGTTCCGTACTCTCAAATTAAAGAGCACGCATTTTACCAAAGAGAACCTAAGAGGGATAGTTGGAGTTATCAATCATGATTATATCGATTAATGTCATGCCCTTTATATAATAATCATTGGCATATTTACGTCTCTCATTTATGGTTACCCCATTAAAGCAGAGGACACTTTCATGGCCAGACCAATAATAGAACGAAATATACGCTGTAGACCCGCTCATAGTTGCTTCAAACCTAATGGCATTCCCATGACAGAACTAGAACAAGTGTCATTATTACCTGATGAATTTGAAGCCATTCGCCTATCCGATCTTAATGGGCTCAATCAACAAGCTTGTGCTGACCAAATGGGAATATCTCGTCAAACGTTTGGAAACACCATTAAACGAGCACGAGCAAAAACAGCACAAAGTATCATTGAAGGAAAAGCACTAATGCTAAGCAAGTAGTGCTTTGTTTGAAACCACTAACGTTGAGGTTCTTGAATTTGATATAACGATTGTTTCGCCTCTTCAATACAGGTTGTCTTGCAATTACAAACACGCTTTACCTTTAAAATACTTAACCCTCCGCAACTGCCTTTAATACTTTGTCGGTGAAAAATAACGCCGATGGCCATCATTAAAATCACGGCTAAAAAAACACAAAAAGTCACCATGAATGTCATCATAATCCCTCCTCACCTTTACGGAAATTAAGCATTTTAGCGACTACTCCAATCAAACGAGGCGCTAATATTTTTGCTTGAGTTCTTTCTGTTTTTCGCCCCTCAGAGCACCCCACTTTATTTAAATGATTTATAGATTGTTTTGCAGCACTGCAATCCATAATTTTTTCTAACCCAGAGGGATGAATTGAAGACAATTGACTCATTCTTGTTGCTTGGTAAATATCCACATTACGGCTCAATAACTTAGTTAATAATCGCTCTCCGATATTACGAACCACCACCGCTTCAACTCCATTCATTATTAACATGTCCAATAATGCTTTCTTTCCTTTGCAGCCAGTAATCACCTTCGCCGGATTATCAATAGAAATAGACCTTCCTTTTCTATCATCCAGAATTAAAAACTGCTCAGCTTTAGAAAAATGGGGGGCGATTTTATCTCGATGACTTGGAATGGCGTAAATCATAAAAACCTCATTAAGTAACATTGAATGATCACACCATACACCTAATTATTGGCATAAGCCAATAACTCATATTTTACACATAAAAAAACCGCTGAGATTTTCATCCCAACGGTTTTTAATAAAAGAGTCGTCTTTACCCAACCCTTTATCTTATTGTAAAACAAAATTAGAAATAAATTTATTCTAATTAATCACATTTTTTAATTAATGTTTGATTTCCTGCTCATTAAAACGGCAAATCAACCAATGTTCTTACGTGCATTTTGGAACATACGCATCCATGCCCCATTTTCCCCCCAAGACTCAGGCGCCCAAGAGTTAGCAACCGTACGGAAGACACGCTCAGGGTGAGGCATCATGATCGTCACTCGACCATCCGTCGTTGTTAAACCAGTTATTGCATTTGGTGAACCGTTCGGGTTATTCGGGTACTGTTGCGTCTGATTGCCATTATTATCAACATAACGTAGCGCAACAGTTCCTGAGTTTTCGATTGCATTTAGGTGATCATTATCACGAACTTCAACACGCCCTTCGCCATGAGAAACAGCAATAGGCATGCGAGAACCTTCCATTCCATTGAAGAAAACAGAATCAGATTTCTGAACTTCAACTAGGCTGAAACGTGCTTCAAAACGCTCTGATTCATTACGAACGAAACGAGGCCAATACTCAGCACCAGGAATCAATTCACGCAAGTTAGACAGCATTTGACACCCGTTACATACACCTAGAGAGAACGTATCTTCACGTTTGAAGAAATCTTCAAATTGATTACGAGTCTTTTCGTTGAACAGAACCGATTTAGCCCAACCTTCACCAGCGCCCAATACATCACCGTAAGAGAAACCACCACACGCGACAAGACCGTTGTACTCTTCAAGTACCGCAGAGCCAGTAAGAATGTCACTCATGTGAATATCAGTGGCTTCAAAACCTGCGCGGTCAAACGCTGCTGCCATTTCAACATGTGAGTTAACGCCTTGCTCACGCAAGATTGCCATTTTAGGCTTAGCCCCTTTATTGATCATAGCCGCTTCAATGATTGGAGCCGCAATGTCTTCGTTCACATCAAAACTAAGGCTAACGTTTAGGCCAGGGTCTGAATTGTCTTTCTTCGCTTCGTGTTCTTGGTCTGCACATTCAGGGTTATCACGTAATCCTTGCATTTTATGTGTTGTTTCAGCCCAAATAGTACGTAACTCAGTACGGTTACGTTCAACGACAACCGTCTCACCAGATTTAATCACTAGCTCGTCTGAATCAGCAACAGAGCCGATAACGTGTGAACATTCACCTAGCTCATTTGCTGCTAATGTTGATAGAACGGAATCTAGATCTTCGTTACGAACTTGAATTACTGCGCCTAATTCTTCATTGAACAACACAGCAAGCGTATTTTCATTGCTCTCTGATTCAAGTAACAGTGCTTCAATATTCGCGTTCACACCACAGTGACCAGCAAACGCCATTTCAGCAAGTGTTACAAATAAACCGCCGTCGCCCTTATCGTGGTAAGCCACTAGTTGATCATTAGCAACCAATGTTTGAATGCCTTCGTAGAAACCTTTCAGCTGTACTGCGTTATCGACATCAGCCGGTTTATCACCCAATTGTTTGTAAACTTGTGCCAGTGCCGTTGCACCCATGCGGTTTTTACCGTTGCCCAAGTCAATAAGAACTAACGATGTTTCACCTTTGTCGGTTCTTAACTGAGGAGTCACTGTTTTACGAACGTCTTCAATTCGAGCAAAAGCAGTGATGACAAGAGAAAGTGGAGACGTCACTTCTTTCTGCTCGCCATTTTCTTCCCATTTGGTTTTCATCGACATTGAGTCTTTACCCACCGGGATAGTCAAACCAAGTGCAGGGCAAAGCTCTTCACCAACGGCTTTAACTGCTTCATAAAGACCCGCATCTTCACCAGGGTGACCCGCTGGAGACATCCAGTTTGCAGACAGTTTAATGTGTTTAATATCACCCACATTCGTTGCTGCAATGTTGGTAATGGCCTCACCAACCGCTAAGCGTGCTGATGCACCAAAGTCTAATAAAGCAACCGGTGTACGTTCACCCAGTGACATCGCTTCACCGTGGTAAGTATCATAACTTGCCGCTGTTACTGCACAGTTCGCAACAGGAACCTGCCAAGGACCAACCATTTGATCACGAGCAACAAGACCTGTTACTGAGCGATCGCCAATGGTGATTAGGAATGTTTTTTCAGCGACGGTAGGTAAACGAAGAACACGCTCAATCGCCTCATTCAATTCAATGCCAGAACAATCAAGCGCCGAGTTATTTGCTTTTAGTGTCTTAGCATCGCGGTGCATCTTAGGTGTCTTACCTAAAAGGATGTCCATTGGCATATCAATTGGCGTATTGTCGAAATGTGAATCTTCTAATTTTAGATCACGCTCTTCTGTTGCTTTACCAACGACTGCATAAGGTGCACGTTCACGCTTACAAATCGCTTCAAACGTTGCTAAATCTTTATCAGCAACAGCCATAACATAACGTTCTTGAGATTCGTTACACCAAATTTCAAGTGGGCTCATGCCCGGCTCATCATTTGGTACATCACGTAGATTGAAGATACCACCACGTTCACCATCATCAACAAGCTCAGGTAATGCGTTTGAAATACCACCTGCGCCTACATCGTGGATAAATGCAATTGGGTTTGCATCACCAAGCTGCCAACAACGGTCGATAACTTCCTGACAACGACGTTCCATTTCTGGGTTTTCACGTTGCACTGAAGCAAAATCAAGATCTTCAGCCGATTGACCTGATGCCATTGACGATGCAGCACCACCACCAAGACCGATGTTCATTGCTGGACCACCAAGAACAATTAAGCTTGCGCCCACAGGGATCTCTTTCTTCTGAACATGATCATCACGGATATTACCTAAACCACCCGCAAGCATGATTGGTTTGTGGTAACCACGAACTTCTTCACCATTGTGTGAATTTACTTTTTCTTCGTAAGTACGGAAGTAACCTAATAGATTTGGACGACCAAATTCATTGTTAAATGCTGCGCCGCCTAGAGGACCTTCAAGCATAATATCAAGCGCGGTTACGATACGGCTTGGCTTACCAAAATCCGTTTCCCATGGTTGAACAAAGTTAGGGATTTTTAAATTAGATACAGAGAAACCAACCAAACCAGCTTTTGGTTTACCACCAATACCAGTTGCGCCTTCATCACGAATTTCACCACCAGAACCTGTTGATGCACCCGGCCAAGGAGAAATTGCCGTTGGGTGGTTATGGGTTTCCACTTTCATCAAGATATGTGTTTTCTCTTGGTGGTAGTTGTACTGGCGTGTTTCTGGATCAGGGAAAAAGCGACCAACGGTTGACCCCGTCATTACAGCGGCATTATCTTTGTAAGCAGAAAGTACATGCTCAGGGGTAACTTCAAAGGTGTTTTTGATCATTTTGAACAAGGTTTTATCTTGTTTCACACCATCAATAGTCCAATCTGCATTGAAAATCTTGTGGCGACAATGCTCTGAGTTCGCTTGTGCAAACATCATTAATTCAATGTCAGTCGGGTTGCGACCTAGTTTTTCGGTAAAGCTTTCAAGAAGGTAATCGATTTCATCTTCAGCCAATGCAAGACCTAGGGTAACGTTTGCGTTTTCTAGCGCTTTACGACCACCGACAAGTAGATCAACTTCAGCATAAGGAATCGGTTCTGCAACCGTAAACAATGCCGCTGCCGATTCAAAATCAGTAAAGACCACTTCCATCATGCGATCATGAAGAATGGCTTTTAGTTCGACTAATTGAAGTTCAGAAAGTGTTTCAGAGGTTTCTACATAATAAGCAGTACCGCGCTCTAAACGTGCGATATTTGATAAACCACAGTTATGGGCGATATCAGTAGATTTTGAAGACCAAGGAGAGATAGTACCCGGACGAGGGGCAGAAAGAAGCAACAACCCTTCAGGTTCATGTTCTTCAATCGTTGGACCATAAGTCAGTAGTTTTTCTAACTTTTCAACTTCAGACGCATCAAGGTCAGCTTTTACATCAGCAAAATGGGCAAACTCAGCATAAATACCTGTTACAGGTAAACTCAGTTCACGGCAAAGCTCAAGCAGCTTATTAACACGAAATACAGATAGAGCAGGTGAACCACGCAAAATTCTCATGTACTTAGGTCTCTTTGGCAATGAATTAAAGGTAATATTGGAATAGTTTCATGATGTTAAAAGCAATCAACTCAATTAATTACTCAAATCACATAGCGACTATGCCGATGTTACCTCTGGTATTGCGAGCGCATTATAAAGGATTTTGTTTTGTGAAGTAACACCCAAAGCAACCGTTTGCGTATTTTTTTTCAAAAAAAGAGAAACGCCCCTCTGTTTTAATGAATTTGAATATAAAATGTACACTTGATGCAAATATTGGCCTTAATCTCTCTTTATTGTTCTAATTTGTTACTGCGCTTTTGCCTCTTTTTCTCCCATTTGATATAACTACGCCCTACTTATTTAAAAGAGCATTCTGACTTGAGCCACATCCGATATTATCGTCTTCTAAAATCTTGCCTGGTTATTTCTACGCTTGTATTTACCTTAACGGGTTGCCAAGTAGAATCAGAACCAAAAACAAAACTAGAGCAAGTAAGAGAACGTGGCATCTTAAGAGTCAGTACATTAAACAATCAACTCTCTTATTATATTGGCTCGAACGGTCCTACAGGGCTTGATTATGATCTTGCGAAAGCCTTTGCTGAAAAGCTAAATGTAAAACTAGAAATCACGCCTGCTTATACGTATTCAGGTTTATTCCCAGCGCTAAACCGCAACGAACTCGATATTGTTGCCGCTAATATGACCATTACCCCTGAACGTCTAGAAAACTTTCGTACCGGACCAATTTATTATTATGTTAGTCAACAGGTCGTGTATAAAAAAGGGAACTGGCGCCCTCGAAATATCAAAAACCTCACAGAATTAGATGAAAACTTAACGATTGTGAAAGATTCTAGTTTTGAAGGCACTTTATTAAAATTAAAAGAAAAATATAAAAAATTAGAATGGTCTACAGAAGATAATACGGATGTAAGTGAACTATTAAAACAAGTCGCACGCGGTGAAATACATTACACCTTAGCCGATTCGGTTGAACTGTCTCTTACCCAACGAATTCATCCCGATCTCGCTGTCGCTTTTGAGTTAACCGAAGATCAACCTATCGCTTGGTTCTTACAAAAAACAGAAGACGATAGCCTTCAGGCATTATTGATTGAGTTTTTTGGTGAGCTAAAAAGCAGTGGTAAATTAGCATTACTAGAAGAAAAATATTTTGGTCACGTAGAAACGTTCGATTACGTTGATACACGTGCTTTCATTCGTTCACTAGAAAGTAAGTTACCGAAATGGGAACCTTTATTTAAAAAATACGCCGGGGATTTTGATTGGCGTTTCTTAGCCGCTCTCTCATACCAAGAATCACATTGGAACCCTGTTGCTAAATCTCCTACAGGTGTGCGTGGCATGATGATGCTCACCTTACCAACGGCTCAATCTGTTGGGGTTAAAAATCGATTAGATCCAGAAGAAAGCATTCGCGGGGGAGCTGAGTATTTACGTCGTATAGTAAAACGTGTACCAGATTCAATTACCGAACATGAGAAAATTTGGTTTGCCTTAGCGTCTTATAACATTGGTTTCGGACACATGATGGACGCCCGTCGTTTAACACAACGATTAGGGGGGGATCCTAACTCATGGACAGACGTAAAAGACAATTTGCCTTTGTTACGCCAGAAACGTTATTACAAATACCTTCGCTATGGATTTGCTCGTGGTGATGAAGCTCAAAACTACGTTGAAAATATCCGTCGTTATTACCAAAGTATTATTGGTTATGAACAAGAACAAGCAAACAAATTAATCCAAGAAGATATCACTGTTGAAGATTTAACTGTCATTGATGTTCCATTGTCATCAGCAACGTCTACGACAAGCCACGCAGTTTCAAGTCAGTAATTTGTTACTGTATAAAAAAGGCATTAGGATGATAACGGCTGACTCGATGAGAACGTTCATATAACGGTAACAATTACCACATACTCTGAGCTAAATAGATTAGAAAATCACTCGAATTAAGGATAAATAATTGGCCTTAATTTTTTGCTTGTTAAATGGAAGGGGGAGCAATGATCTCTAATAGAAGAAAACTAAAAACACAAACCTCGCTTAGGGGAAGTACTCAGCGTCGACGTAAATTATTAAATAACCATAAAAAAGTACTTCATCGCCAACGCACTTATGCACTGTCTCTTTTTGATGAAAATGAAGCGCTCTTTTGTCGTTAATTACCTTTATTCGTCCTTTGTTAACGCACTTTAAAAAGGCAAATTAACCGTGAACTTGCCTTTTTGTCTCTGCTTTCTGTTATTTACTCTCTAATTCGTCTTTCTTTTCAACCTCTCGCTGCAATTGTTTCTCTTCTTTTTTCTCTTTTCGTCTACGCTTAAAAAAAGCTTGTAGCTGTTCACGACACTCATCCGCCATTAATCCAGATTCACACTCAACAAAATGAAAAGCAGTGGCTGCGGTAAACAAATTAATCACACTGCCTGATGCCCCTGTTTTTAAATCCGCAGCACCAAAAAAAACCTGTTTAATTCGACTCTGTACGATGGCGCCAGCACACATTGGACAAGGCTCAAGAGTGACATATAACGTCGCGTTAACCAGTCGATAGTTCTCAACGGTTTGCCCCGCTTGCTTAATCGCCATCATCTCAGCATGAGCGGTAGCATCATGAGTTCCAATTGAACGGTTCCAGCCTTCTCCTATTATCTCGCCATTGAGCACAATAACGGCACCGACAGGAACTTCCCCCTCACCTTCTGCGATTGAGGCAAGCTCTATCGCTCTTTGCATATAGAACGTCGCGCTCTTATTCTCGTCTAAATCTGTCATTCTATTCTGCTAACTCTTTTGCTAAGAACTCAACCAATAAACGAACTTTTGTTGAAAGGTGTCGATTGTTTGGATATACCGCCCAAATACCTTCTTTAGGCTCTCTATATGGAACCAGTATTTCGACTAATTCCCCTTTATCCATTGATTCTTGAACATAAAAATCAGGTAACTGAACAATGCCTAATCCTTTTAAAGCGGCATTCGTTAGGGCTGCGCCACTATTGCAATGAACCGATCCCTTTACTCTTACGCTTTTTTCTTTTTTATTTTCAATGAATCGCCAAATAGGCAAGCTGCCAACTAAACAATTATGCTGAGAAAGTTCAGACAAGGTATGTGGTTCACCATATTTTTCAATATAAGCAGGCGATGCGCATACCCGTACTTGTCGGCTAGATAAGCGTTTTGCCATCATTGTTGAATCACTTAATCGACCTAAACGAATCGCCAAATCAAAATCTTGCTCAACGAGATCGAACGTTTGATTTGATAACACAAGTTCAAGTTCAAGTTGTGGATACATGAGCATGAAATCGCTAAGCAATGGCGCGATAAGCTGCTCACCATACGTGACTGATGACGTGATTTTTAAACGCCCTTGAGGGGTCGCATTTAATTCAGTAATCGCTCTATCTGCTTGTTTTAAGCCTTCAACTAAATGACGACAATGTTGGTAATAAGTTTGTCCAGCTTCGGTTACTGATACTTTTCGAGTCGTTCGTATTAAAAGTTTTATCGATAAACGTTCTTCTAATGCAGCGACTTTACGACTAATTTGTGCTACTGAAGTATCCAGTGCTTTTGCTGCCCCAGTAAAACTTTGCGCTTCTGCTACAGCAACAAATTCTGTTACCCCTTCCCAATTAATCACAACCAGTCCCTCATTAGTATTATTACGTATATGTAAAGATTATTTACCATTCTACCGTATTATCAAATGAGGAGAAATATTTATAATGGCACACAACAAGACGACGGACACAAAAAAAATAGCATTATGCTTAAAATGAAATAATCTATTAATATCGTCAATCTAATTATCCAAATAAGGAAAACCCAATGGCTCTTGATATTAAACCAGGTCAAACATCAATTAAATCTAAAGCAATGGTAGCTTGGGCTGCTGGCGAACCTCTTAAAATGGAAGAAGTGGATGTTCAACTTCCTAAAGCGGGCGAAGTATTAGTTCGCATCGTGGCTACTGGCGTTTGTCACACTGACTTATTCACTCTTTCTGGTGATGATCCAGAAGGTATCTTCCCTTCAATCCTAGGCCATGAAGGCGGCGGTATTGTTGAAATGATCGGCGAAGGCGTGACAAGCGTTGAAGTTGGCGACCACGTTATCCCTCTTTACACTGCGGAATGTGGCGAATGTAAGTTCTGTAAATCTGGTAAAACTAACCTTTGCCAAGCAGTTCGTGAAACTCAAGGTCAAGGCCTTATGCCTGATGGAACTAGCCGTTTCTCTATTAATGGTGAAACTATCTTCCATTACATGGGTTGCTCTACGTTCTCTGAATTCACAGTTCTTCCTGAGATTTCACTAGCGAAAGTATCTAAAGAAGCACCACTTGAAGAAGTTTGTCTTTTAGGTTGTGGCGTAACTACGGGTATGGGCGCGGTTCTTAACACGGCTAAAGTTGAAAAAGGCGACACAGTTGCTGTATTCGGTCTTGGCGGTATTGGTCTTTCAGCTATCATCGGCGCAAAAATGGCGGGTGCAAGTCGTATCATTGGTGTTGACTTGAACGAAAGCAAATACGAACTGGCTAAGAAATTAGGCGCAACTGATTGCATCAACCCAACAAAATTCGACAAGCCAATTCAAGAAGTGATTGTTGAAATGACTGACGGCGGCGTTGATTACTCTTTTGAGTGTATCGGTAACGTACACGTTATGCGTGCTGCTCTTGAGTGTTGTCACAAAGGTTGGGGTGAATCAATCATCATCGGTGTTGCTGGTGCTGGTCAAGAGATCTCAACTCGTCCGTTCCAACTTGTGACTGGTCGTGTATGGCGTGGTTCTGCATTCGGTGGCGTTAAAGGCCGTACTGAGCTTCCAGGTATCGTTGACCGTTACATGCAAGGTGAGTTCGCTCTTGATGATTTCATCACTCACACAATGGGTCTTGCTGATGTAAACGCAGCGTTCGACTTAATGCACGAAGGTAAATCTATCCGTACTGTTCTACACATGGATAAATAAGAAATTCGATTCTAGCTCAAACCACTAGAACTTGATTTTATTTTGCTCCCATCTTCTATGCTGATGGGAGCAATTTATAAATGACTTTTTGATTTTAAAGTGCTTTCCCGTAAAAGAAAAGCAGCACTGCATCATTTTTACGCGGGTGGCGTAATAATGAATTAAATAGCAACACCTCTTTTTTCTTTACTTCAAAGCACTTTAAAATCAATCAGTAGATACCTCATTCTATGCAGTGAAATCACTGATATGAATTAAATATAATAAGGATTCATCATGACAGTTGAAAACATTAGCCAAGCCAAAGTTGCCGGTGGTTGGCACAAACAATATACACATACATCATCCACACTAAATTGCGATATGCGCTTTGCTATCTTCCTACCAGCCAACGCCTCTGAAAGTAATCCGGTTCCTGTTTTATACTGGTTATCAGGCTTAACGTGTACTGATGAAAACTTCATGCAAAAAGCGGGCGCTTTCAAAAAAGCAGCTGAATTAGGCATTGCAATTGTCGCTATGGATACAAGCCCACGTGGTGAAGATGTTGATGATGATGCAGAAGGTGCCTACGATTTTGGTCTAGGTGCTGGATTCTACTTAAATGCAACTCAAGCGCCATGGAATCGTCATTACCATATGTATGATTACGTAACAAAAGAGCTGCCATCTTTAATTGAAGAGCACTTCCCTGTATCAGATAAAAAATCGATTTCTGGTCACAGCATGGGTGGTCATGGTGCAATTACCATTGGCTTGAAAAACCAAGATGCATATCAGTCTATTTCTGCATTTAGTCCAATATCTAGCCCAATCAATTGCCCTTGGGGTCAAAAAGCATTAGGTCTATATCTTGGTGATAATAAAGAAACTTGGAAAGAGTACGACAGCTCTGAGCTTCTTAAAAAAGGGTCTAAACTTCCAATTTTAGTTGACCAAGGTGAAGCTGATGGCTTCTTAGAAGAACAATTAAAACCTGAGTACCTACTTTCTTCAGCAGAGCAATCAGGCACGAATATAGAAGTAAGAATGCAACCAGGTTACGACCACAGCTATTTCTTTATGTCGACTTTTATTGATGAGCACCTAGAATTTCATGCTACTTATTTAAATAAATAATACTGATTTAAGATAAGTAAAAGAATAAGTAGCAAAAATCCCAGAGTAGGTTCTCCTTCTCTGGGATTTTTTATATCTATATATTAATTTAATATAATTAGATAAACGCTAACACTGGAGAGATACAAAGAAGAATACCTGTAACAATGATTAGGTTAGTTGATAGGCCTTTATATTTATGAAGAGCTGGCACCTTATGAACAAGATAAGCAGGGATTAAACAGCCAACCAAACCAAATACAGGGCTACAAATTGATGTAAAAGATAAGATAGGCGCATTTAATGCTATTGCAGACCATGCAAGTAATACGATAAATACCGTAATTAATTTATTAACTAACCTGAATTCTGGATAAGGCTGAACTAATTGCCCACCTAACGATCAGATCTTTCGACCAAGAATTATTTGAACGTATTTTAAAAGGTGGGCAAGATGAATAAATTAGTTGATATATTTTGTGATGTCGATGATTTTTGTTATCAATTCTTATCTCAATGGGAAAAATACCTTGTTGAGGCTAGTGAGAGAAAAAGAAAACGTCAGTCAGTAATGTCTACTAGTGAATGTATGACTATTGTCATCGCTTTTCATCAATCAAATCATAGAGATTTCAAGAACTTCTATATCGGGTTAGTTCATCAATATTGGAAAGGATACTTTCCAAATTTACTTAGCTACACTCGATTTGTGAGCAAAATGCCTAGCCTAATCGCCCCAATGTGTGCCTATTTTCAATCTATCAAAGGTAAGCCGACTGGCATTGCTTTTGTTGACTCCACGAGTCTTAAAGTATGCCATAACATTCGAATTCCTCGCCATAAAGTCTTTGATGGTGTTGCGAAAAGAGGAAAAGGTACCATGGGATGGTTTTTCGGCTTCAAACTTCATTTATTGATTAACCATCTTGGAGAAATTATTTCGCTGAAAATCACAGCTGGCAATGTAAATGATAGGACTCCTGTACCTGATTTATGCAAAGAACTCTCGGGGAAATTGTACGCTGATAAAGGGTACATAGGTAAAAAGTTGAGTGAGAGCTTAAAGAACTCTGATGTCGATTTAGTGACTACCTCGCGAAAAAACATGAAAGCAAAAGAGATAAGTGCTTTTGATAAGGCTATGTTATCAAAGAGATACATTATCGAAACGATAAATGACCAATTGAAGAATATCTCTCAAATTGAACATAGCCGTCATCGTAGCGTGACTGGTTTCATGCTAAATGTAATTTCAGGCGTTGTGGCTTATTGTTTAAAAAAACAAAAGCCACGAATTAAGCTATCAGAATGTGAATTTGAACTAATCCTCGCTTAAAGCATGTTTTATCCAGAATTCAGGTTAACTAACTCTTTGTTAATTGCCGACTCATCCATACGTCTTAGTAAGATATTCATCGCTAAACCACGACACGCTTCTTGGAATGCCATAAATACACCAAAGAATGACGTTACTACAGCAAAGATATTAATAATAATGCCCGTAATCGTTGCCCAGCTTCCTGGGAAGTAATGAGCAATAATGGCTAGAGCGGAGATGTTTTTATTCATCGCTTCAGCGGCTTGCTCTTGGCTGATAGCAAAGGTAAATGACACAGCAAAGAAGAAAACAATGACAAATAAGATAGCAAAAGCAATGTTCATCGCTCTTAGTGATTTATAACGCGCAACTTCAATAGATTTCTCACGTGAACGGTATGAGATAACCATAGGGCTAAGAGATTGAATAAAAAGAATAGAAGTTAGTGTAAATGGAAGCGTAATAATCGCATCTTTTAGCATTGGACCAAAAGATCCAATAGCAGGAACATTAGCAAAGTCCCAACGAGAAACTAATAACAACCCCATAACCGCAACTAATGAAAGTACTGTTACAGCCATAAATCCAGACAGTTTGAATAGTAGCTTTTCACCTTTAGAACCAATAAAAGCAAGTACACAAATTAAGCCCAAACCATAAAATGAACTATCATTTAAATGCCCTTCAGTTACACCAAATGAATGTAAATATGAAGAACTGTCATTCGTTACCGCAAGTGAATATACCAACACCCAAATAACAAGCATGATGAAATAAAGAGCACCTAAAGCGACGCCCCAATTTTTACCTAGATAACCAGTAATCACACCAGGGTAATCTGTACATGTTTTTGCTTCAGCAAGAGTATTGATGAAAAGTTTTTGAAACAAATACATGGCTGGGTAACCAATAATCGAAGACAGAAGAAAAACCCAGATCCCCATGATACCTACTTGAACAGGTAAAAATACGATCCCTGCCCCTATCGCCATACCAATACTAATTACAATCCAACCAATATCAACGCTATCGAATTTGGTGGCTTTTTTCCATTCAGAATCAGTCATATCACTTTTACCATGACTAGGATTCGCCAATGTAGCTGTGTTCATATAAAACTCCATCTTTGTAGGGAACATTATTTTTATAATTTCAAAGCGCCTAACTGCCAGCGCTTGCAACTTTTGAAGAATCTACTCTCTAATTAAAAAATAACAATGCAATTTTATTTGAAATGATATCGAGATCTCAGTTCGTAAAATAAACAAATATTTGCCACAAAGTCATTGCACTCCCTTACGAATAAGCATAAATTCAACTCACACAAAATAAATGCAATTATTTTTGCATAATCCAATAACACACCACCAAGTCAACAATAGTTGCAAAAAAAGAATGGGAAATATGAAACAAATTATCGTGGCAAAATCAGCTCCAGAAGCAATCGGTCCTTACTCTCACGGTACTGCATTTAATGGTCTTATTTTCACATCAGGTCAATTACCTGTTGATAGCTCAACAGGCTCTGTTGTAGAAGGGGGCATTACCGCTCAATCAGAAATGTCTCTTAAAAACTTAATTTCAGTAATTGAAGCCGCTGATGGTGATGTGAATACGGTTTTAAAAACAACCTGCTACCTTGCTAATATCACTGATTTTTCTGCATTTAACGAAGTATATAAAACCGTTTTTCATACCGACTGCCCTGCTCGTTCTTGCTTTGCGGTAAAAGATCTTCCGCTTGGCGTATTAGTTGAAGTCGAAGCGATTGCTCACAAGAAAACAACGGTATAACTAAAAAGGTGAACAAAATGAACTCTACCTGGAAGCAATACATTACTATTTTAAAAAATGTCGTGAAGCCTGCTCTTGGCTGTACTGAACCTATTTGTGCGGCCTATGCAACAAGCGTAGCAACGCAAATGCTAGGAGAAAAAGCAGAAACGATTGATGTTTTTGTCTCTGATAATTTGTATAAAAATAGTATGGGTGTTTTTGTTCCAAGAACAGGTAGAGTTGGTCTTGCCATTGCTGCTGCTGCTGGGGCTACAGGTGGAAACCCTGAAGCAGGTTTAGAAGTTCTTGCTAAACTGACGCAATCCCAAGTAAATGAAGCGCAACAACTTATTGATGCTGGCCGAGTTCAAGTAAAACGAGAAACTACAGATGAGTTCATTTATTGTCGTGTTGTAGTTAAAGGCTCACAACATCACGCAGAAGTCACCATCAGTGGGGGTCACACTCTCATTGTAGAAAAACGACTTGATGATAATGTTATTTTTTCCCTTGATTCTTCATTACCAAAAGCCTCTACCGCTTCTATTTGTGATGGTGTAGATATCACTATTTCATCCATTTATGACTTTGCAACTCACGCTGAATTCGATGACATTAAATTTATTCTTAAAGCTAAAGATCTCAATATTGCACTAGCTCAAGAAGGACTAAAGAACCCATACGGCTTAGAAGTGGGTCGAACTTATCAAAAGAACATAGATACTGGTTTACTTTCAAAAAGCTTAGACAGTGATATTTTAATTTATACCTCTGCCGCGTCCGATGCTCGAATGGGTGGTGCAAATTTACCAGCCATGTCTAATTATGGCAGCGGAAACCAGGGTATAGCAGCTACGATTCCTGTAGTAAAAATGGCTGACTTTTATAATGCCGACGAAGAAACATTGGCAAGAGCATTCATAATGAGTCATCTCGGTGCTATTTATATTAAATCTCATTATCCTCCACTATCCGCTTTTTGTGGCAACGCAGTAACCTCTGCGGCTGCAGCAATGGCAATGGTCTATTTAGCGGGGGGGTCATTCGAACAATCTTGTTCAGCAATACAAAATACCATCAGTGACACCAGCGGTATGATCTGCGATGGTGCAAAATCGACTTGTGCGATGAAAGTAGGCAGTAGTGCCCAATCAGCAATGAAATCATCCCTACTTGCCTTAAATAATCATTGTGTAACGAAACAGGGTGTTATTGCTGAAGATGTAGAAAAGACCATTAAAAACATAGGCAGAATGATAACAACCGGAATGCCAAATATTGATCATGAAATCATTGAAATAATGGCGTCATAATGAAAAGATGTCACTTACATTCTAAGTGACATCATCTTTTTACCAACATGAAGAAAACATATGCTACATAAACTTTCTACTGCCGATAAACTCATACTGAAATCAACTTATAGTATTGTTGATGGCATTGCTGCTATGTTTGGAAAACATGTTGAAGTGGTACTGCACTCTCTTGATTCTGATAATCCATCAATCATTAAAATCGCTAATGGTCATGTCACGGGTCGTGGTATTGGTGCGCCAATTACCAATCTTGCATTAGAAAAATTGAAAGCAGGATCCGATGTATCTACCCCTTATTTCACCAGAACAGATAAAGGTGAACTACTTCGTTCTGTTACTTCGATGATTAGAAATGAGGTGGGAATACCTATCGCTTTACTTTGCATCAACTCTAATCTTGATGTGCCAATGAATAGCTTCTTTATGGACCTATTCCCACAAGCAAATCAATTAGCAGCGTCACCTGAAACCTTTGCAAAAGACAGTATTGAAATGCTGACAGACTCTATTGCAAGAATACAAAGTGAAGTATTGGAAGACGAAAGCATTACAGTTTCTCGCAGAGTAAGAACGATTGTTGAGCGCTTACATCATCAAGGTGCATTTAATATAAAAGATGCAACTCAAATAACCGCCAACATTCTTAACGTATCTAAAGACTCTGTTTATCGTTATTTAAGAAAATTTAAATAATAAAAAAGAAAAGAACGTCATACAAAAAAGCCCTGAGAACTTATCATTCTCAGGGCTTTTATTTTATAAGCTATTTCATAAAGCGAAGTGCTTATATTAACCAGGTAATTGGTATGTATATGGTGCTTGTATCCCTAGAGGAATACCTAGAGCCCAGTACGCTAGTAAGAAGATTGTCCAACCAATTAGCATAGCAATAGAGAAAGGCATCATTAGAGAAGCCAATGTACCGATACCTGTAGACTTAACATAACGTTGGCAATAAACCACAACTAATGGGAAGAATACCATCAGAGGTGAAATAATGTTTGATACAGAATCACCCACACGATATGCCGCTTGAGACAGCTCAGGTGAAATACCAACCCCCATTAGCATTGGAACCAGTACCGGACCAATTAGTGCCCATTTAGCGGAGGCCGAACCAATAAGTAAATTAACAAAAGCGGTTAGTAAAATCATACCAACAATCGTTAGTTGCCCAGGAAGGTCAAGCGCCTTCAAGAAATCAGCACCGTACATCGCTAAAATAGTACCGATGTTTGATTGACTAAATGCCACTAAGAATTGCGCACAGAAGAATGACATAACCATGTAAGCACCCATTGTGCCCATTGTTTCTGACATTGCTTTAATTACATCATTACTGCTCTTAAATTTACCAGAAACACGTCCAAAAACGATACCAGGGATAACAAACAGAATAAAAATCAATGGAACAATAGACTTCATTAGCGGCGCAGAGAACGACGTAATTTCACCTTCTGGTGAACGAAGTGCTGAACCTTCAGGATAGATAAGCGCAATTAATAATGCGATACCAGCAACCATAGCCCAGCCTGCATATTTAAACGCTTTTGATTCGATTTCAGTAAAAGAACCAAGATCTGGCGCTTCTTCTGCATCTTTATCTACAGGCGTATTTGCCAAGCGTGGTTCAATGATTTTCTCTGTCACATACCAACCAATAGCAACAATCAGTACAGAAGAAAGTCCAGTAAAGAAAATATTCGCTAATGGATTAACAACATACGATTGGTCCAGTACTTGAGCGGCCGTTTGTGTAAAGCCTGCCAATAATGGATCAATGCCTGATGGAATAAAGTTGGCAGAAAAACCACCTGATACACCCGCAAATGCAGCGGCAATACCCGCTAATGGATGACGACCCGCCGCGTGGAAAATGATACCACCTAGTGGGATAACTAATACATAACCTGCATCCGCTGCTGTGTGTGACACAATCGCAACTAAAACAAGCATTGGTGTTAATAATTTAGCTGGAGTGAAGTTAAGCATTTTCTTTAGGCCAGTTTGAATAAAGCCTGAAGAATCTGCAACACCAACACCTAGCATTGCAACCAGTACAATACCTAGCGGTGCAAAGCTAGTAAAATTAGTGACCATTGTTGCTAAAAAGTTCGCTAAAGAATCACCCGTTAAAAGGTTTTTCACCTGAACCGCATCTTGGGTTACAGGATGAATTAGATCAAAGTTAATCTGTGATAATAGCGCTGAAAGCCCCCAAACAATTAAAAGGCCCCAGAAAAAAAGTAAAGCAGGATCTGGAATTTTATTACCTACTCGTTCAATAGTGTTTAGAAAGCGGTCCATAGCGCTAAGCTTTGGTGCCTTCTCTGTTGATTGGTTACTCATTCATAATTCCATAGTAGTAAATGTTGTATTTAAAGATAAAGAGCTTTGATTTTTTTTATTCTTTATCTATTCCTTTGCTAAATCAGTGTAAACCAGATATTGCCAAGAAAAGTTTAATACATTGCATTTTCACCACGATGAAAATGTTTAATTTGTAAATCAATGTTTCAGTGAAACATATAACTAACAAACTTAATAACTGCATTACAATAGAAACAAAAAAAGCGCCTTTCGGCGCTTTCTGTTTATTTGATATACATTAGCAAGTTAAGTGAAAATTATTCCCACTCAATCGTCGCTGGTGGTTTACCTGAAATATCGTAAACAACACGAGAAATACCACCAACTTCATTAATAATACGGTTAGATACTTTACCTAAGAAATCGTATGGTAAATGTGCCCAATGCGCTGTCATGAAATCAATGGTTTCTACCGCACGTAGAGAGACAACCCAGTCGTATTTACGGCCATCACCCATTACGCCAACAGAGCGTACTGGTAAGAATACCGTGAATGCTTGAGATACTTTATTGTAAAGATCAGCATTATGAAGTTCTTCAATAAAGATCGCATCAGCACGACGAAGTAAATCACAGTACTCTTTCTTAACTTCACCAAGAACACGTACACCTAGACCGGGCCCAGGGAACGGGTGACGATAAAGCATGTTGTATGGAAGACCTAATTCTAGACCAATCTTACGAACTTCATCTTTAAACAATTCACGTAACGGTTCAACAAGACCCATTTCCATGTCATCAGGTAGGCCGCCAACGTTATGGTGAGATTTAATAACGTGTGCTTTACCCGTTTTAGACGCCGCAGACTCAATAACATCTGGATAAATGGTCCCTTGAGCTAACCACTTAGCATTTGATAATTTCTTAGACTCTTCGTCAAAAATATCAACAAACACATGACCAATGATCTTACGCTTAGCTTCTGGATCTGATTCACCACTAAGAGCGCTTAAGAAACGTTCTTCAGCTTCAACATGAATGATCTTAAGACCAAAGCCTTCACTGAACATTTCCATTACTTGTTCTGCTTCATTTAAACGAAGTAAACCGTTATCAACAAATACACACGTTAGTTTATCGCCAATCGCACGGTGAGCAAGCATCGCAACCACAGATGAATCAACACCACCAGAAAGACCAAGAATAACTTCATCGTCACCCACTTGTTCTTTAATGCGAGCAATGGCATCTTCAATGATTGATGCAGAAGTCCACAGACCTTCACAACCACATACGTTAAGAACAAAGTTCTCAAGCATTTTTAGACCATTTTTAGTGTGTGTTACTTCTGGGTGGAATTGAACACCATAGTATTTCTTCTCTTCGTTTGCCATTGCAGCGTAAGGACACGTTTCTGTCTCTGCAATTTTTACGAAATCAGATGGGATCTCAACAACTTTATCACCGTGGCTCATCCAAACATCTTGAGTTGCTTCAAGATCTTTAAACAACGCTGATTCGCCAGTTACTTGAACTGCGGCATAGCCAAACTCACGTTCAGTAGACGTTGCTACTTTACCGCCAAGCTGCTCTGCCATTGTTTGCATGCCGTAACATACGCCGAATACAGGAACACCAGAATCAAATACATATTGAGGAGCTCGTGGAGAATTTGCTTCTGTCACACTTTCTGGACCACCAGATAAGATGATGCCATCAGGATTGAAGTCACGGATATCCGATTCTTCTACATCCCAGCTCCAAAGCTCACAGTAAACACCAATCTCACGGATACGACGCGCAACAAGCTGCGTGTATTGAGAACCAAAATCTAAAATAAGAATGCGTTGAGCGTGGATATTAGTCGTCATTAGTCTTTCTCAAAAAGTCATTTATTTAGTGTGGTTTTACTATAAAACCACACGCTTAAAATTGAATTTGGTACAAAGTATTTTTCTCATATTTCAAAGCAGAATCACTCGAACTCGAAGAGAAGGTACAACATTTACAATGTGCAAACGAGTACCTTTAACAACGAAACCGTAAGATTCTACAAAAACTAAGAAAAATTAACCTAGGCGCTTTTTCTAACCTAAACGGTAGTTTGGTGCTTCTTTTGTGATCTGAACATCATGTACGTGTGATTCTTTCATACCCGCACCTGAGATTATTACAAATTCTGCTTTAGTACGCATGTCTTCAATCGTTGCAGAACCCGTTAGGCCCATGCTTGAGCGTAAACCACCCATTTGTTGGTGAACGATCTCTTTTAGACGACCGCGATACGCGATGCGGCCTTCAATACCTTCAGGGACAAGTTTGTCCGCTGCATTATCGGATTGGAAGTAACGGTCTGAAGAGCCTTGAGACATTGCACCCAGAGAGCCCATTCCACGGTAAGATTTGTATGAACGACCTTGGAAAAGAATGACTTCACCCGGAGCTTCCTCTGTACCAGCAAACATTGAGCCAACCATAACGCATGATGCGCCAGCTGCGATTGCTTTACAAATATCACCAGAGTAACGAATACCGCCATCTGCAATAACAGGAATGCCGTGAGCATTTGCCACTTCAGCTGCGTCTGAAATTGCCGTAATTTGAGGAACACCAACACCAGTTACAATGCGAGTAGTACAAATTGAACCCGGGCCAATACCGACTTTAACCGCACTTACGCCAGCATCGATTAATGCTTGAGCGCCTAAACCAGTCGCAACGTTACCACCAATGATTTGTAGATCAGGGAAAGCAGCACGAGTTTCACGAATACGTTGTAAAACGCCTTCTGAGTGACCGTGTGATGAATCGATAAGTAGAACGTCAACACCCGCTTCAACAAGAGCAGCAACACGCTCTTCGTTACCAGCACCCGCACCAACAGCAGCACCAACACGTAGACGACCACGTTCGTCTTTACATGCATTCGGTTTACGTTCTGCTTTATGGAAATCTTTTGCTGTGATCATACCAGTTAGTTGGAACTCATCGTTCACTACCAATACTTTCTCAACGCGAGCTTCATGCATTTTCTCTTGAACTTCTTCACGAGTTGCTCCTTCTTTAACAGAAGCTAAGCGTGATTTTGGCGTCATTACAACGTCAACTTTCTTAGATAAGTCTGTTACGAAACGAACATCACGACCAGTAATGATACCAACTAGTTCGTTAGTTTCAGTTACTACAGGGAAGCCAGCAAAACCGTGTTTTTCAGTCAGATCTTTCACATCTTGAATAGTTGCGTCAGGACGAACGGTTACTGGAGCAGAGACAACGCCTGCTTCAAAGATTTTTACTAAGCGAACTTCTTCAGCTTGCTGTTCAATTGACATGTTTTTGTGGATAAAACCGATGCCACCCTCTTGCGCTAACGCAATAGCAAGACGCGCTTCTGTCACGGTATCCATTGATGCTGAAATCATTGGGATATTTAGAGAGATGCTCTTCGTTAACTGAGTGCGAATATCAGCGGTGTTAGGAAGAACAGTAGAGTGTGCTGGGACGAGTAAAACGTCATCGAAGGTTAAAGCTTCTTTTGCGATTCGTAGCATTTGCAATATCTCACAACATAAGGTGTTAAAAGAAATAAATCCCACTTTATCGTTTCGCATAATAAAGTGTTTTGGATTTGATATTGCAGACGGATTATACGCACTGCGCAAACGCTTGGCTAGACATTTATTTATTTTTAATTTGCAATTACCCCCTTGATATGTATTATATTGCCGCTAATTCCTATATTCATGTCTAAGGCATTCTCATGTCTCTCGATTCTAATCCCCGCATCTTTACAGTCTCCCGATTGAATTCTGAAGTTCGTTTATTATTAGAAAATGAAATGGGAATTGTTTGGCTTGTTGGTGAAGTGTCTAACCTTACAATGCCCGTTTCTGGCCATTGGTATCTCACTCTTAAAGACAGCCAAGCTCAAGTCAAATGTGCCATGTTTAAAGGCAATAATCGTCGCGTAACGTTTAAACCTCAGAATGGTAAGCAAGTACTTGTTAAAGCTCGTCTCTCTTTATATGAGCCTCGTGGTGACTATCAGTTAATCATTGAAAGCATGCAAGCTGAAGGGGATGGTCGTCTTCAACAAGAATTCGATCACTTAAAAATGTCATTAGCCGCTGAAGGCTTATTCGCTCAGACCGCTAAAAAGGCCTTACCAGAGCAACCGAAATGTGTCGGTATTATTACGTCTAAAACAGGCGCGGCTCTTTTTGATATTTTAAACGTATTAAAACGACGAGATCCAAATCTTCCTGTCATCATTTATCCAACCTTAGTTCAAGGCACAAATGCCGCCATTCAAATAGCGCAAGCCATTGGACGAGCAAATAGCCGTAATGAATGTGATATTTTGATCGTTGGCCGTGGAGGCGGTTCATTAGAGGATCTTTGGTGCTTTAATGAAGAAATTGTGGCAAGAACCATTGCTGCCAGTCAGATACCAATCGTCAGTGCTGTAGGTCATGAAATTGATGTCACTATCGCTGATTTTGTTGCCGATGTACGTGCCCCAACACCTTCTGCTGCGGCAGAACTAGTGAGTCGAGATCTCTCTTCTCAATTGCAGATAGTCTCGCATCAAAAACGTCGTTTACGCAGTGCTATTGAACGTTATTTATCCCAACAACAAAAACGACTTTCGACATATCAATTTAGAATTGAAAAACAACATCCTCAACTTCAATTAAATACACAAAGCCAACGTTTAGACGATCTTAATCAACGCTTAGAAAATCATATTCAACAGCGACTAGAGCGTAATCAGCATAAAATAGAAAACCTTTCTTTACGTCTTAGTAATTTATCTCCCGCAAGAAAAGTACACCAAGATAAGCAACGTATAGAGACATTAAAGCGTCGTCTTTTAGATTCAATGGACAGAAACTTACTGATGCAACGTCATCAGCTTGCTTTAGCTGCTGAAAAACTGGATACCGTAAGCCCTCTTGCAACATTAAAGCGAGGCTATTCAATTACACGTAATGCATCAGGCAGTCTCATAACATCAACTCAGCAGGTTCATACTGGTGATACCATTACGACCCGCTTTGTTGATGGTGAAGTACAATCAACAGTCGATAAGTAACTTACAGCTTATCGCTTAATTGTACTAACTCAGTCTTTACTCGTGATTTTGACTTCAGCTCATTACACTCATGGCAGAAATAATTTGCCGCACCACAGGCGTTAAGCTTTTCCATTTCTTTATTGCAGTCAGGACAATGTGCGATTTTTTTAAAATCAACCTGACAAAAATCACAATGATAACCCTCTTTCTGCCAGCGTAATTCTGATTGGCAGCTTGGGCATTGATTTACTTGCATCACTTACTTCCTCTACGACTATTCACTTTAAACAAATGCAGATCTTTGCGCTTATAGGGATCTGATCAGCGATCATCCCCTTTAAGAACATTTATATAACCACACCCCGAAAGCATTAGTTACATATTCTGTATTTCAATTTAAAACGATATAAAAAACCAATAATGATGTGTGAAACACAAAGATCCAGTACATCAATCAGAGAACAAGAAGACTCTTCCAGTTGAATTACCTTTAATTACGTAAATAACAGAGCGTACTCTACACTTCATGTAATTTCGATTTATGTATTCCTATTATCGCTTTATGGACTGCGTTATCATCAATAATTCTTGTTCACCTTGAACTTGTAGTTGCACCTTAATTTCTTGATATTCATCAAATGAAGCAACATGTGTTCCACCACAAGGCAATTTTGCACTACCATCTATACCAAAATCAGCAATCCAATAACGTGAGTCTGTTAACGCTTTACCATCACACTTCATGCTTACCTTACTGCCTAATGATAACCACTCTTTAATCTGTTGGTTTATTTGATGCTCAATAGCAGAAAGATCATCTAGCATTTCAACGCTGTTTAATCCACGCTTACGAAGTGTTTTACCTAAACGATAAATGTCTTCACAATTGTCTTCTGTTACAAAACTTGTAACTTGGGCGTAGTTATTAAAATTGTAATGACCTAATTCATCTTTTCTGTCTGCATCTTTACGCCAATACTTAGCATGAAGCGCTTTATTTAATGCAAGATAGGCAATATGGCCTGCACTGTGTCCTCGGCTTAATGCTTTTTGATGTTCTTCATCAACCGTTAACTCAATGCTATCACCAAGAGAAACGGGCACTGCACTCTCAACTAAATGAGCAACAACAAACACCCAGCCCTCTTCACCTCGTTTAATCGGTATTTCTTTATTGGTATATAGAGTACCCGTCGATAATTCAATAGCAGCAGTATGACAAGCAAGTACTGGATATTCATTTGAACGAGTACTAATCGTTCCTTTATCTTCTGGGTGATCTGGCCAAATATGACTAACAGGGTGAAAAGGCGTTTCTTTCACAACAAGCCATTGGCCTTGTTCTGTTTTTTTAATTAATTGAATTTCAGAGGTGTGTTGCCACGTTTGATGACAGAATAAAACATCCGTTGAAAAGAATTGAGTCATGATTTTTACCTAAAAAAACGCCCAATTAATTGGGCGTTTATCGTTTAGTTGAATTTATTTTTTATTGCGGTTTTTAACAGCACCAACAAGACGTTTACGTTGACGCTCTTGAGACAATGTTAATTTACCACCGCGATCTTCAAATGGGTTTTCGCTGTTCTGGAATTGAATACGAATTGGTGTTCCCATGATTTCTAATGATTTACGGAAGTAGTTCATTAAGAAACGTTTGTAAGAAGAAGGTAATTCTTTTACTTGGTTACCGTGAATAACGATAAGTGGTGGGTTATAACCACCAGCGTGCGCGTATTTCAATTTCACACGACGGCCACGAACCATTGGCGGTTGGTGATCATCTTGAGCCATCTTCATAACACGAGTAAGAACAGATGTACCTACACGCTTAGTTGCAGAAACATAGGCTTCTTGTACTGATTCATATAAATGACCAACACCCGTACCATGCAATGCTGAAATAAAGTGAAGACGAGCAAAGTCAACAAAACCTAAACGACGGTCTAGTTCTGATTTTACTTTCTCTTTAACTTCATTATTCAATCCATCCCACTTATTAACAGCAATAACTAAAGAACGACCCGCGTTCAATGCAAAGCCTAACAAGCTTAGATCTTGATCTGAAATATTTTCACGCGCATCAATAACCAATAAAACAACGTTAGCATCTTCGATTGCTTTCAATGTTTTGATTACTGAGAATTTTTCAACGGTTTCATTGATACGACCGCGACGACGAACACCCGCAGTATCGATCAGTACATATTCTTGACCTTCACGTTCCATTGGAATGTAAATAGAGTCACGAGTTGTACCTGGCATATCGTAAACAACCACACGCTCTTCACCTAAAATACGGTTAATTAGCGTTGATTTACCTACGTTAGGACGACCGATAATAGCAAGTTTGATTGGTTGATCTTGAAGACGAGCAAAATCTTTCTCTGCATCTTCTTCTGTAAGATCTTTTTCTTCGTCTTCAAAATCTTCAAATTCAGTCAGATCAGTAATCTCACCGTTTTCATCTCTTAAAGATTCTTCAACAAGCTCTTCCATAAAAGGTGCAAGAGCAAGCTCAAGCAGAGAAGTGACACCACGACCGTGTGAAGCGGCGATTTGGTATACTTTACTCATACCTAATTGCCAGAACTCAGCACTTGCCGCATCTGCATCAATACCATCAATCTTGTTTACGACTAAGAATGTTGGTTTTTCACGAGAACGTAAGTGTTTTGCTATCGCTTCATCAGATGATGTCAAACCAGCACGGCCATCAACCATAAATAGCACAACATCAGCTTCTTCAATCGCAGCTAATGACTGTTCAGCCATTTTAGTTTCAACACCTTCTTCTGTTCCATCAATACCGCCGGTATCGATTAGAATGAATTCTTGCTCTTCTAACTTAGCTCGACCATATTTACGGTCACGCGTTAAGCCTGGAAAGTCAGCAACTAATGCATCCCTTGTGCGTGTAACACGGTTAAACAGCGTCGACTTACCAACATTTGGACGCCCTACCAGAGCAACAACAGGAATCATATATACCTCTTAATTTAATCATAGGCATAGCGCGAGCTAATACCAATTTGATGATAGTTTTTTTAATATGAACGGATAAAAACCATCACCAAATTGGATTATCTTTCACTATCTAAAAACAATAAAAGGCTCCAAAGTCAGAAGGACTTGGAGCCAATTCACAATTATAGCAAATAAAACTTATTTAATTCGCATTTTTTTGATATCGCCTTCACGTGTAACAATTAGGAAACTATCCCCAACCACTATCGGTGAAACCGCAATACCATCGCTGTCAATTTCTTGTTGCGAAACAAACAAACCGCTTTCTTTATCTAGCCAATGCAAATAACCTTCGTTATCCGCTAAAACTACATAATTATCGATGATAATTGGTGATGTTAACTGACGATACTCTAGCTCTTTATTGTTCCAAAGCTCAGTACCACTTCGTGCATCGACGGCAACAACATGATCTTTTTCTGTTACTAGGAAAAGACGCTTTCCATCCGTAGACATATCCATGGCAGAAGAGTAATTACGCTTCCACGCAGGTTGACCAGTACGAAGATCTAACGCAATCAGCTGTCCGTTATAGCCAATAGTATATAAACGTCCACCAAGGATTAATGGCGATGAATCGACATCAACAAGGCGATCAATTTCAGTCGCTCCTTTTGGTGTTCCTACTGGTTGTTGCCACAATAATTGACCTTTAGACATCAATGCTGCTGCTAAACGTCCATTAGACATTCCCCAAAAGACACCACCAGATATACTGACTGGAGCACTGTCACCACGAAGTGTTAAACTAGGAACTTCACTGTTAATTTCCCACTTTTCGGTTCCGGTTTCCGCATCAAATGCAACCAAAGCCCCACGACTGGTATGAACGATTACATAACCTTCGTCTGCTAATGGTTTAGCAATAACTTCACCATCTACTTTCTCACGCCAAAGCTCTTCACCCGTTTCTGCATCAAGAGTGATAATCTCTCCATTTTCAGAACCAATGAATACTTTTCCATAAGTCAGCGTCAGACCGCCAGATAATCGAGCAGTATCATCTTGTTCTAAATCTTGCTCCCAAATGGTTTTACCGTTTTTAGGGTCAAGTGCTTTAACAAGACCATCTCGACTTGCGACATAAATCTTATCGTAAGCATATGCAGGTGTTAAACGTGAAAAATAGTGTCCAACACCATCACCAATTGAACTTGTCCATTCCGTTGTTGGTTCAAATTGATTCTGAACAACAGGAACAGGTGCCATTACGATTGTATCTTCTTCACTCGCACAACCAACAAGCATGGAGAAACCAAAGGTACATAATGCCGCTTTTTTTAACACCTTACGCATTCAGTTGTCCTTACTCAGCTAAGTCGTCCAATTTCATTTGAACAGATGGATTCATGCCATCTTGAAGTGACTCTGTATATTCAGAACGAGCGGTTGCAATATCACCTTGACTCAGTGCAATGTCGCCTTTCAATTCAGCAACACGAGCAGACCAGCTTGTTGATTTAACACCAGCTAATGTAGTAAGTGCAGCATCAAACTTATTTTGTTCCGCTTGAATACGAGCAGCACGAACTTGAGCCATTGCGACTAATGCATCATCTTTACTGTTGTTTGAAATCCAAATCAACTGTTCTAATGCGGCATCTAATTGATTCGCTTCAACTTGAACTTTAGCTAACTGAAGTGCTGCCAATGCGGCATATTCACTTTTCGCATGTGCTGCAATAAAAGTTTGAGTCGTTTCTTCAGCTTTAGCTCCAGAGGTGTGCAATGCCGTCAATGTTCTTTCGTAACCTGCAGAAGCCGTTTCTTTCGCAGTCACTTGCATCGATTGGTAATATTTCCAACCTAGAATCGCACCAATACCAACAACACCACCAATTACGACAGCCTTGCCATTTTCTTTCCACCAACTTTTAATGGCTTCAACTTGTTGTTCTTCAGTTTCGTAGGCTTCCACGTCCTATCCTCTTAAATCAATTCTGCTAATTTTGCGAATACGTCTGCTTGAGCGAATGTCTCTTGCTCACCAGTACGTAAATCTTTTACGTTTACAGTTAGCTCTGCAACTTCACTCTCACCTAAAATAAGAGCTACCGCTGCACCCGCATTGTCTGCACGTTTAAATTGCTTTTTAAAATTACCACCACCGAAGTGACACATTACTCGTAATCCAGGAACCTGTTCACGCAGTCGTTCAGCCAGTTTCATACCAGCCATTAATGTGTCTGCTCCAGAAGTCACCATATAAATATCAACTGAGCGGCGTACGTCTGTTAATTCTAATGTTTCCATTAAAAGAACTAAACGTTCAAGTCCCATAGCAAAGCCAACTGCTGAAGTCTCTTTTCCACCCAATTGCTCAACTAATCCATCGTAACGACCACCAGCACATACCGTACCTTGAGCGCCTAAACTTTCAGTTACCCACTCAAAAACAGTACGGTTATAATAATCTAAACCACGAACTAAGCGTTCATTAACTTGATATTGGATGCCAGCAGCGTCAAGTAGTTCACATAATCCAGAAAAATGTGCTTTTGAATCATCATCTAAATACTCAGACAGCTTAGGCGCATCACCTAAAATAGCTTGTACTGCTGGGTTTTTAGTATCAAGAACACGCATTGGGTTAGTGTACATACGACGCTTACAATCTTCATCCAAGATATCTAAATGTTGTTCTAGGAATTCAATTAATACCACACGATAGTTAGCACGAGCTTCCAATGAACCAATTGAGTTAAGCTCTAAATGAACGTGCTTATCAATACCTAGCTCACGCCACAAGCGTGCTGTCATCATGATAAGTTCAGCATCAACGTCAGGACCGTTCAGTCCGAAAACTTCAACACCTACTTGGTGGAATTGACGGTAACGACCTTTTTGAGGGCGTTCATGACGGAACATTGGTCCCATGTACCATAAACGTTGTTCTTGGTTGTACAACAAACCATTCTCAATCCCTGCACGTACACAACCTGCAGTACCTTCTGGACGAAGCGCTAAGCTATCACCATTACGGTCGTCAAACGTATACATTTCTTTTTCAACAACGTCTGTAACTTCACCGATAGCACGCTTAAATAGATGCGTCTGTTCAACAATCGGCATGCGAATTTCGCTATAGCCATACGCACTAATAACGCGTTTTACGCTGTCTTCTACTTTGTGCCACAATGGCGACTGTGTTGGAAGGCAGTCATTCATGCCTCGAATTGCTTGGATTGCTTTAGCCACGTTCACTTCCCAATGGGTTTTATTTATATCTGGATATTAATCAGTCGATCTGATTAATATCAATTTGATTTTCTTTTGATAACATCGCTGCTTTTGCACGGATCCTAGCTTCTAGCTTATCCACGATATTGTCGTTATCAAAACGTTCTTTTTGACGAATCCCATCTTCATAGAATGCACTTTTACGATAACTTCCCGCAATTCCCATATGAGACACTTCCGCCTCGCCAGGGCCATTAACGACACAACCAATCAAAGATACATCCATTGGTGTGATTAAGTCTTCTAAACGCTGTTCAAGCTCATTAACCGTAGCAATAACATCAAACTCTTGACGAGAACAAGTTGGGCACGCAATAAAATTAATACCACGAGAACGAATTCGTAATGATTTTAAGATGTCAAAACCAACTTTGATCTCTTCAATAGGATCTGCCGCTAGCGAAATACGTAATGTGTCGCCAATGCCTTCTGATAATAATAAACCTAAACCAACGGCTGATTTAACAGAACCCGCACGAGCACCACCTGCCTCGGTAATTCCAAGGTGCAATGGTTGCACTATCTGTTTTGCTAGCAAACGATAAGAATCGACAGCTAAAAAGACATCAGAAGCTTTGACACTGACCTTGAACTGGTCAAAGTTCATACGATCTAATATATCGACATGGCGCATTGCGGACTCTAGTAATGCTTCTGCTGTCGGTTCTTTATATTTAGCTTGAATGTCTTTTTCTAATGAACCGCCATTCACACCAATACGAATCGGAATATTATTATCTCTTGCACAATCGACAACAGAACGAATTCGTTGTTCATTACCAATATTACCGGGATTAATACGTAAGCAATCCACGCCATATTCCGCAACTTTTAATGCAATACGATAATCAAAATGGATATCAGCAACTAATGGAACCGAAACCTGTTGTTTAATCAACTTAAAGGCTTCTGCCGCATCCATTGTTGGCACTGAAACACGAACAATATCAGCGCCGACTTTTTGAAGTGCATTAATTTGTGCAACGGTAGCAGCAACATCAGTTGTTAACGTATTCGTCATAGACTGAACAGCGATTGGTGCGCCATCACCAATAGGAACATTACCCACATAAATGCGAGTAGATTGGCGACGTTTAATTGGAGACTCTATATGCATGGAATCAACTCATTATTGAGGTAAAGTTAGTCGTGCAACTTTACCGGCAGGATATGCAGATAAATTAACAGGTTTGCCTTTGTAGCTTAATGTGACCGCATTTGGAGCGCCAATCACCAACTCATAAGGCGCTTTGCCTGTTAGTTTTAATGTTTGATTTGATTTCTTAACACCTGAATACAAACGATTGTTTGCGGCGTCTTTCACTTGAAGCCAACAATCACTATTAAATGTAATCACAACATCATCAGTAATAATTGCTTCTTGTGCTTGCTCTGATACTGTCGGCGTTTCAACAGAATCAGTCGCTTCATCAGTAACGGTTATTTCAGCTAAAGGGGCTGCCACTGTATCAGAACTCTCTAATGTATCAATTCCGTCATCAAGTGCCACTGCACTTTCTGTTGAGCTATCAGCTAACTCATCGACAATAACCGCTTCTTCTTTATTTATCTCTTCAACATGAGACGTTGCCTCTGCGGTTTCAAATTGAGCTTGTTCTTGCCACCACCACAGTACAGACATACTTAGAATAAGCGCAAAAATAACCCATGTTAGCTTCATAATACGGTTATCGTGTTTTTCTCTTTTTGTTTTACGAGAAAAACTTTGCATATCGTGTTCTTCAATTTGCGCTTTACCCAGTATATCCAACCCATTCAATACCGCCATTTCTGGAACATTAACGGCTTTTGCATATGAGCGATAATAACCACGAGTAAATGTGGCAAGTTTTCCCATATCAAACTGATCAGCTTCTATCTGCTCGAGAACTTCTACACGCAGTCGTAAGCGCGCTGAAATATCTTCTAACGTTAGATTTGATGCTTCACGAGCGTTTTTTAACAACTGCCCTGGAGCGATAATGGTTTCAATGTTGTCTTCTGTATGTTCAATAGTCATGATTTATATAGGTCTGATATTCTTTGGAGTCCGGATATTTTTGTCCCAAAATGTTTGCATATTTAGTAACCAAATGTGCATTGCCTGCTTTTTTTTCTAATTCTATGAGTAAGCTTAGGCTAACGGGTTTATATCCGTACTTCTTATTAAATTTAAACAGCGAAATCCTCGGTTCTGAATAGTTGCCTTCATCAATATTCAATTTAGCCAATTGAAGGGTGGAACGAACTCGATGGGGATCGTGAGCGAGTGAACGCTCAAAATACGTTTTTGCTGTTACGTTATCTCCACTACTTAGGGCGCACATCGCTGCATTTTCATAGCTTGCTGACACTAAATAGTAATAAGGTTGTTCAATTGCCAGAGTAAACTTTTGCTGTGCTTCCTCATAACGGCCTTTTCTACAGAGAAAAACCCCGTAGTCGTTTAATACATTACCATTTTTTGATGAATAACGTAATGCTCGTTTGTAAGCCTTTTCAGCTAATTCATTTTCTTCTACTTGTTGATAATAATAAGCGAGGGAAGTTTGAGAGCGGTAGTAGTCAGGAGCATATTGTGCAGCCAGTTCCAAATTCTCACGGGCCTTCATCATATTGCCCGCATTTAAGTAACCTAATCCGAGAGTAATTCGAGCTTCGGAAGCTCGAATTATCTCATCGTCGGTCATCTCATCGGCTTCATTAACCGTGACACAACCGGCACTGGTTAACAATCCAATTGCTAACCATGCTGCACTCCATTTTATCATTCTGCTTTCCCTTGCTGTAATACATCAAGATTAAACAGTTTTACAGGGATAGCCTCACCTTGCTGTTTAACTTGAGTGCGTTTAGTTCTATCGATTACATCACCGACCAATTGACCACAAGCGGCATCAATATCATCACCACGAGTTCTACGAACCGTTACCGTAAAATCGTATTCCATCAATGTTTTCATGAATCGATCGATACGTGAATTACTTGGCTTTTTGTATGGTGACCCAGGATATGGGTTAAATGGAATCAAATTAATCTTTGCCGGGGTATCTTTTAGCAATTCTGCGAGTTGTCTTGCATGATCCATATCGTCATTTATATGATCTAAAAGTACATACTCTACCGTTACACGGCCACGGTTAGCATTTGATGATGCAATGTATTCACGAACACACGCTAAAAACGCTTCAATATTCCAACGATCATTAATTGGCATGATCTCACTGCGCAATTTATCCGTAGGTGCATGAAGAGAAATAGCTAAAGCGACATCAACTTTGCCGATCATTTGTTCTAAGCCAGAAACAACACCTGATGTAGATACAGTGACACGACGTTTAGACAAACCAAAACCTAGATCATCAAGCATGATATCTAATGATGGCATTAGATTTTTCATATTAAGCAATGGTTCACCCATGCCCATCATTACGACATTCGTAATTGGACGGCGACCCGTTTCTTTTTCTAAACCAATTTCACGAGCGGCACGCCAAATTTGACCGACAATTTCAGAAACTTTAAGGTTACGGTTAAAGCCTTGTTGTGCTGTTGAGCAGAATGTACAAGCAAGTGCACAGCCCACTTGAGAAGATACGCATAAGGTTGCGCGATCGCCATCAGGGATATAAACCGTCTCAACATCTTGATCGCCTACTTTCATCGCCCATTTGATGGTGCCATCAACTGAATGCTGAGCTTCAGATACGTAGGGTGCTCGAATTTCACATTTCTGCTTTAGCTTTTCACGAAGCTTTTTGTTGATGTTGTTCATTTGATCGAAGTCATCACAACCAAAGTGATACATCCACTTCATGATTTGATCTGCTCGGAAGGCTTTCTCTCCTAATTCCTCAGAAAAAAATGCTCGAAGTCCTTTACGATCAAAGTCCAGTAGATTGGTTTTAGTTGTAGTCATGTTGCCTCTCTGATAAATAACATCACCGCTAATATGGGCGCAGAATTGTACAAGCTTTGAGAAGATATTACTAGAGTTTCAGGCACGAGAGCCGTTAGGAGGGAGTTCATTTAACAATAAAAAGGTTATCGTATTTATCGTTCTGTTATCTAGGGTATTCATATTACAGTAAATACAAGCTCCTCTGAATCTTCAGGGAGCCTGCAAACATTCTAAACTCTTAGTTCAATTTACTCAGCAGGGCGTGGGCAAATTTCATCTTCAACAAAGAAATAAGCAATCTCACGAGCGGCTGATTCAGGACTGTCCGAACCATGCACAGAGTTATAACGCATGCTGATCGCATAATCAGAACGCAAGCTACCACAGGCCGCTTCATCTGGATTTGTTTTTCCCATCAATTCACGGTAGCGAGTAATAACACTTTCACCTTCAAGCACTTGAACCATAACAGGGCCTGATGTCATGTACTCAACGAGTGCATCAAAAAATTCTTTGCCTTCATGCTCGGCATAAAAACCTTGAGCCTGTTCTTTTGTTAGAGAGAGCATTTTAGCGGCTACAACTTGCATACCCGTTTTTTCAATACGACGGTAAATAGCACCGATTAAATTACGCTTAACCGCATCTGGTTTTACAATTGAAAAAGTACGTTCTATTGTCATTCTACTTTCCTTCAAGTTTCTTTTACTTCTTAAAAGCTATTATAATTATTAGAAAAAAGACCGAGTCTATTGCCCGATCTTTTCTTATTTATTTTGTAAGAATGTTCGCTAATGTTCTTACACCGACACCCGTTGCCCCTGCAGACCACTTGTCTGAGGGAGCGGTTCGGTAAGTTGCAGAGCAATCCATATGCAACCAGCCTTTCTTATAATCATCAACAAAATAAGAAAGAAAACCCGCGGCCGTACTTGCGCCTGGTGAATAGGCTCCAGAACCAATATTCGCTAAATCAGCAAAATTAGAAGGCAACATCTCACGATGAAATTCCATTAACGGCAAACGCCATAAACCTTCGTTCTCTTCTTGAGCTGAAATTAATGCTTGCTGGCTTAACTTTTCATCAAAACTCAATAATGAATGAAAATCATTACCAACCGCCATTTTAGCGGATCCCGTTAGCGTTGCACAATCGATAATTAATTCGGGGGTTTGCTCAGAAGCAAATTGAAGGCCATCCGCTAAGACTAAACGTCCTTCTGCATCTGTATTCAAAATCTCAACTGTTTTGCCATTTTTATAGGTAATGATATCACCCAGTTTTAAAGCTCGGCCTGAAATCATATTTTCAGCACAACATAGAATTAGCTTAACGCGCTTATCTAAACCACGAAGAATCGACATTGCAAGACCTGCAGTAACAAGCGCAGCTCCGCCCATGTCAGCCTTCATTGATGCCATGCCACCTGAAGGTTTAATGCTGTAACCACCAGAATCAAACGTAATGCCTTTACCTACAAGACAAGCGTATACAGGCGTATTTTCATCACCCGTTGGGTTGTAGTCTAATTGCAGCATCGCAGACGTACGTTCTGAACCACGACCAACGGCATATGTTCCCGTCCATCCTTCCGTTAAAAGATCTTTATCTTTTACAATTTTAGCTTTTACCGTTCCTTCCGGAGCAACTGATTTAATGAATTCGGCAGCCATACTCGCCAACTGGCGTGGGGCAACTTCTTCTGCCGTTTTATTAATAATGTCACGGGTCCAGTTGGTCGTTAAAATACGTGCATTTAATTCTTTTTCGTCATGATCTGAGAGTGAGTTCCAAGCGATATCATTATTACTTTTCGAACCACGGAAGCCTTGAATAAAAGACCAAATAGATTCGAGATCCCATGACGCGCCATCCAAAGCTACATCAACAATACCTTGAGTATTTAACTTTCGTGCAGCACGTTGAACCGTACTGTATACATCATTGTCAGTATTATGAATGACGGCGCCTTCTGTGGTAAATGAAAGCAGTGCGTTATTCCCCCAATGAGCAAGAGCTTTTGTATTTGAAAGTTGTACTGTCATCTTCTGTGACATCATGTATCTCCTTTATAAAACGCAACACCACTCAACAATAAGTCATGATCATACCAATTCAACTTGCCATTGATTTTTATTGCATTTTTGTATTCGGTTAAACGAACAGAACGTTCGATTTTTAAGTCAATTTGCCTACTTTAAACCCGTGATTCAAGGAACTTAGGTTAATTCTAAGAGATGGAGCCAACCAATTGCTGATATTTCATACATTTCAGACGAGATCCTTCATTAAGACTAATCCCACTCATCCATCCAACAAAGAATGATAGCTTCTAATACCTTCTCTCCAGAGTGCTTTGGATCGTCATCAAAATCATCCAATTCCAATATCCACTCAAGTAAATCCGTAAAGCGAACCGTTTTAGGGTCAACTTCTGGGTATTTTTCTACTAATTCAATCGCAATATCTTGAGAATCTATCCATTTTAAGCTCATAATCACATCCTTAAATTATGTTGATACCATTAACTTACTAATATAAAAAAAGGTAAGTTCTGAGGGGTAAGCTATTACTCACATCTCATCCCTTACCTTTTTAGAAGAGGCTAATTAATTCGTTAAAATTAATGCTCTTCTGATGCTAAGTTTAGTGTATATTTTGGAATTTCTACCACTAAATCTTGTTTTGCCATTCTTGCTTGGCAACCTAAACGAGATTCAGGCTCTAGACCCCATGCTTTATCTAGCATGTCATCTTCAAGCTCATCACTTTCTTCTAATGAATCAAACCCTTCACGAATAACAATGTGGCACGTTGTACAGGCACATGATTTTTCACATGCATGCTCAATAGCAATACCATTTTTTAATGCAACATCTAAAACGGTATCGCCTTCATTCGCTTCAAGCACTGCGCCGTCAGGACATAATTCACTGTGTGGTAGAACAATTATCTTTGGCATTTCTATACCTCATCAATAGATTGACCAGCTAATGCGGCACGAATAGAGGCATCCATTCGACGCGCTGCAAACTCTTGGCTTGCTTCATCAGCGTGTTTAATTCCGTCTTCAATTGCTTGCGTATCAGTACCTTTACGTACCGTAATTAACGCTTCAACTGCTTGTAATATTACTGTTTGTTCTTCTTTCGATAACAATGCATCACCATCGTTATTTAACGCTACGACTAATCCTTCGATAACACGATCGGCCTCAACTTGTTGCTCAGCCAGTGCTCGTGCTTTCATATCATCTTTTGCATAGGTCATAGAATCTTTTAACATTGTAGCGACTTCATTATCACTCAAGCCATAAGATGGCTTAACTTGAATATGAGATTGAACACCGGTGCTTTTTTCCATTGCCGTAACAGATAAAAGACCATCGGCATCCACTTGGTAAGTCACTCGAATATGTGCAGCACCAGCGGTCATTGGAGGAATGCCTTTCAATGAGAAGCGCGCTAATGAGCGCCCATCTTCTACCATTTCACGCTCACCTTGAACAACATGAACCATCATGCCTGTTTGACCGTCTTTAAAAGTCGTAAATTCTTGTGCTTTAGCTACTGGGATCGTGGTATTACGAGGGATAATTTTTTCAACTAATCCCCCCATGGTTTCAATACCCAGAGACAGTGGAATTACATCGAGTAATAACATTTCTGTGTCTGGTTTATTTCCCACTAAAATATCCGCTTGAATGGCTGCGCCAATAGCAACCACTTGATCAGGATCGATACTGGTTAATGGTGTTTTAGCAAAATAATCACCAACAGAACGTCGAACGATAGGAGTTCTTGTTGAACCACCAACCATGACCACTTCCATTACGTCTTCAGAACTAATATCGGCATCTTTAAGAGCACGGCGGCACGCCATTAGTGTTTTCTTTACTAATGATTGAATTAATTGATTAAAGATATCAGCCGTAATCGTGCCTGACCATTCTTTAAAAGAAACCGTGACTGAATCGGCATCTGACAATGCTACTTTGGTTTCTGTTGCTAATGTCAAAAGCTCACGTTGTTCTTGATTAGAAAGTGCCGTCGTAATTTCTGCTTGATCTTTAATCCATTGGGATAGTACATGGTCAAAATCATCACCACCGAGTGCTGAGTCGCCCCCTGTAGCTAGTACTTCAAATACGCCTTTTGATAAACGTAATATTGAAATATCAAACGTACCACCACCAAGGTCATAAACCGCAATAATACCTTCTTGACCAGAATCAAGACCATAAGCAATCGCTGCGGCCGTTGGTTCATTTAATAAACGTAGAACATTTAAACCCGCAAGTGTTGCTGCGTCTTTTGTTCCTGCTCGTTGAGCATCGTCAAAATAGGCAGGAACCGTAATTACGACACCTTCAAGACTGCCACCTAAAGTGACTTCTGCGCGATTGGATAATGATTTTAAAATTTCAGCAGAAACTTGAATTGGGTTAACATCACCCTGAGTAGTATGGATAACAGGTAACCCATTATCGCTTTCCGTAAATTGATACGGTAAATCAGGATAACGAGTCTGAATGTCTTTCAATGAACGACCCATTAAACGCTTTACTGAAATAATGGTATTTTGAGGATCAGAAGCAGCCGATTGGTAAGCATTAGCACCTACACAAATTTTATCATCTTGATATTGCACTACAGATGGAAGAATCACGTTACCTTTCATATCAGGCAATGTATTCGCTTCACCACTTCTAACAGAGGCTACCAGCGAGTTAGTGGTTCCTAAATCAATGCCAACCGCTAACTTATGTTGATGCGGTGCAGCACTTTGTCCAGGTTCAGAAATTTGTAGAAATGCCATCGGTAATATCCTTCACTTAGTTAATCTAACAAAGATTAACCTAATAATTTATCTTCTAACTTTTCGACTTCTTGGTTTAGCTTATCAATAAACTTAAGTTTACGAACGCTTTGTGCCGCTTCTTGCCATAACTCTGATTCTAATTGCTGCTTTAATTCAGCTAATTGAGTTTTACGCATTGCAGAAACATTTTCTGAAAAATCAAACAGTGCACTTTCAGGATCTGAACTTGATAGCAAGTCTTCGAGATCTTCTCGTAACTCCATCTGTTGCATTAGAAACATAGGATCTTGCATTGTGGTTTGTTCACCACGAATGTCATGTCCTTGCTCTGATAATATATACTCTGCACGAGTGACTGGATTTTTAAGCGTTTGATAAGCGTCGTTGATTTGTGCCGCTTTTTGAACGGAAAGCAAGCGGTCACGCTCTGAAGAGGTCGCGAAATTGTCGGGGTGGAATCGTTTCTGCAATTCAAGGAACTGAGCAGAAAGAAGGCCACCATCCAGTTCAAACTGGTTTGGTAGCCCAAATAATTCAAAATGATTCATAGTTAACGTTATGCTCTATACGTTGAAGCTTTCACCACACCCACATTCACTTTTTACGTTAGGGTTGTTGAACTTGAAGCCTTCATTTAGACCTTCTTTGGCAAAGTCTAATTCAGTGCCATCCATATAAGCTAAACTTTTTGGATCGATGATGATTTTTACACCAAACTTTTCAAAGACTTCGTCTTCTTCATTTAGATCATCAACAAACTCAAGAATATACGCCATACCAGAGCAACCAGAGGTTCTTACGCCTAAACGTAGACCAATGCCTTTTCCTCGGTTTTCAAGAAATGTTTGAACACGGCTTGCTGCTGCTTCGGTTACTGAAATGGCCATACTACAACCTTTACTATATTTGTTTTGTGGTCATGGATGTCATTAACTAATAATGACCTACTTAGATAACAAAGCGCTTTACTATATTACAAACAAAACGCTTTATTAGATTGCTTAATCTTAGTGCTTATTACGGTAATCAAGTACCGCTGCTTTAATTGCATCTTCCGCTAAGATTGAACAGTGAACTTTTACTGGTGGTAATTCTAGCTCTTCTGCAATTTCAGCATTTTTCAATGCAGCAGCTTCGTCAAGAGTTTTACCTTTAACCCATTCAGTTACTAATGAGCTTGACGCAATTGCAGAACCGCAACCGTATGTTTTGAATTTTGCATCTTCAATAATGCCTTCTGGAGACACTTTGATTTGCAATTTCATTACGTCACCACACGCTGGAGCACCAACCATGCCGCTACCAACTGATGGATCATCTTTTTCAAATGAACCTACGTTACGTGGGTTTTCGTAGTGATCGATTACTTTTTCGCTATAAGCCATGATAAATACCTCTAAATTCTGAAACGTCCGTGTTTAGTGGTGTGCCCACTCAACCGTGTTTAAGTCGATGCCTTCTTTGTACATATCCCATAACGGAGACATATCACGCAGTTTATTTACTGCCTGGCTAATTTGTGTAATTGCATGATCAATGTCTTCTGCCGTTGTATAACGACCAAAAGAGAAACGAATTGAACTGTGTGCTAATTCATCATTCAAGCCTAATGCACGCAATACATACGATGGTTCAAGACTCGCTGAAGTACATGCTGAACCAGAAGAAACAGCAAGATCTTTCAATGCCATTAGCAATGATTCACCTTCAACAAACTCAAAGCTGATGTTTAAGTTATGTGGTACACGTTGGTCTAAATCACCATTAATGTGTACCGCTTCCATATCTTTAACACCATCAAGAAGACGATCACGCATTGCTAGGCAATGGTCGTAATCTTTTTGCATCTCTTCTTTTGCAATACGACAGGCTTCACCCATACCAACAATTTGGTGAGTTGCTAATGTACCAGAACGGAAACCTCGTTCGTGGCCACCACCGTGCATTTGTGCTTCTAAACGAATACGTGGTTTACGACGAACGTACAATGCACCAATGCCTTTAGGGCCATACATTTTATGAGCAGAAAGTGAGATTAAATCTACTTTCACTTCTTGTACATCAAGTGGGATTTTACCCGCTGATTGCGCCGCATCTACATGGAAAACAATTTTACGTGAACGACAAAGTTCACCGATTGCCGTGATATCTTGAATCACACCAATTTCATTATTTACGTGCATAATAGAAACAAGAACCGTGTCTTCACGCATTGCTGCTTCTAATTTAGCGAAATCAACCAAACCATTTGATTCTGGATCTAAGTACGTCACTTCATAGCCTTCGCGCTCAAGTTGACGACATGGATCAAGAACCGCTTTATGCTCAGTTTTACATGTAATTACGTGCTTACCTTTCTTATGATAGAAATGCGCAGCACCTTTAATTGCAAGGTTATCTGATTCTGTAGCGCCTGATGTAAATACGATCTCACGTGGATCGGCATTTAATAAAGCAGCAATATTGTCACGAGCAGTATCTACTGCTTCTTCAGCCTGCCATCCGTAACGGTGTGAACGTGATGCTGGGTTACCAAAGCATCCATCCATAGTCATATGTTGAACCATTTTATCGGCTACGCGCTTATCAACAGGACAAGTCGCCGAATAATCAAAGTAAATTGGCAGTTTCATTTTCATCTCCGAGAATACAGACGTTTGACCGTCAAAAGCGGACATTAACACCCACAGAATTTGTTAATTTTGAATTCGTTACTAACCCATTATTTAAGGCTGCATCGATGTTTTGTCGATCTGATACTTGTTGAACTTCATTATCAACCATCAACTCACCAAGGCTTATACCATCTAAGAAGCTACTGATACGTGAACTTAAATCACGCCACAATGTGTGCGTTAAACAACGCGTGCCACCTTGACAACCTTCTTTACCATGGCACTTAGTTGCATCAACCGATTCATCAACCGCCGAAATAACCATTCCAACCGCAATTTCATCTGGTTTTAATCCTAAGCGATAACCACCACCTGGACCTCGAACACTAGCAACTAAACCAGCTTTGCGTAATTTAGAGAATAATTGTTCAAGATAAGATAATGAAATTCCCTGTCGTTCCGATATATCGGCAAGTGGCACAGGCCCTTCTTGAGCATGCAGTGCAACATCAAGCATTGCCGTTACTGCATACCTTCCTTTCGAAGTTAATTTCATAAGTTACCTCATACCCACACTATTCGTATGGAATGAAGTTTCCCATACCTGACCATTTTGGTCAAGTATTTATCCTACTATTTTAGTCAAGTATTCTGATTGCATCTATTTTTTAATATTTGAGCTTCTTTCTACCGCAGTTAATATACCGCGTAATGTACGTAATTCATGAATCTCAGGACGAGCACGATTAAACATGCGGCGCATCTTATTCATTACTTGTCCTGGATGAGCCTTATTAATAAAGTCGGTATCCATCATCACTTTTTCAAGGTGCTCATAGAATAATTCTAATTCGTTATTTAAAGGATATTCCGCTTCTTTAGATTCACCTTTATACGCCTGACTATCTAACCAAGCAACACGCGCTTCATAACTAATTGTTTGCACTGCCATGGCTAAATTTAATGAGCTGTATTCAGGATTTGCTGGAATACATACATGAAAATGACATTTCTGTAATTCTTCATTGGTTAATCCAACTCTTTCTCGACCAAATACAAACGCAATAGGATGAGACGGCGCTTCTTCTATTGCTTTGACGCCCGCTTCTCTTGGTTCTAACATTGGCCATTCGAGTGTTCTTGAACGAGCACTTGAACCAATAACTAAACCACAATCAGAGATAGCTTCATCTAATGTACTAACAATACGCGCTCGATTCGCAATATCACTTGCACCGGCAGCTAATGCGATGGCTTGACCATCAACTTCACATTCAGGCGCAACTAATACCATATTAGTTAAGCCCATTACTTTCATGGCACGAGCCGCTGACCCAATGTTTCCTGAATGGCTAGTACCAACAAGGACAATACGAATTCTATCTAACATGTTATTTTTCCATATGATGAAAAGAGCCGCCGGATACTACCATAAAGCAATATCCCTTTCTTCTTTATATACCAGAGATTTTAACCTGTAATCGCTTTTTTCATAATAAAGACACTAACTGAACAAAAAATAAACGCTTCCTTTTAATTATTAATTTATGTATACTCGCGGCCGATTTCTGTTCTTTAACATCTTTTGGGATATAACTATGCATCCAATGCTAAATATTGCTATACGTACTGCGCGTAAAGCCGGTGACTTTGTTGCTAAATCTTTTGAGCAAACTGACAAAATTGAAACAACAAAAAAAGGCAATAATGAGTTTATTACGAACATCGAAAACGATGCTCAATATATGCTTGTTGATATGATCAAGAAATCTTACCCTGATCACAGCATCATTTCTGAAGAGTCTGGCCTAATCGAAGGCAGAGACGCTGACGTTCAATGGATCATTGACCCATTAGATGGCACTACTAACTTCGTTAAAGGTATCCCACACTTCGCTATCTCTATTGCGGTTCGCATTAAAGGTCGCACAGAAGTTGCTTGTGTATACGATCCAATCCGTAATGAATTATTCACAGCTCAACGTGGTTCTGGTGCTCAACGCAACAACCAACGTATGCGTGTGCAAGAATTAAAAGACATGAATGAAACCATTCTTGCAACAGGTCTTCCTTACCGTCAAAAACAACACGCTGAAAGCTACACAAAAATCCTAGGCGCAATGTTTGTTGAATGTTCTGATATCCGCAGTTCTGGTTGCCCTTCTCTAGATTTATGTTATTTAGCAGCAGCTCGTATTGATGGTTTCTTCGCTCTAGGTCTTAAGCCTTGGGAAATCTCAGCAGCAGACCTAATCGCTCGTGAATCTGGCGTTATCTGTACTGACTTCACTGGCAATACTGACTACATGAAAACAGGTAACCTAGTTGCTGGTAGCCCACGTATGGTTAAGTCTATGCTTAAAAAAATCCGTGACAACGGCAGCGAAGCTCTTACTAAATAGACGCGTTGACGACATAATTGTCATTGATTGAAAATTGAATTAAAAAAAGGGAAGTGAATTAATTCACTTCCCTTTTTTATTATCTCGATGTTATTGATGATCGATCACAACTCAATTTCCCACCCAAAATCAGCCATTAGTTTATTCCACTTTTCACCAACACTCGCTTTTATTACAACATGCTTATTCGTGCTCGGATGAATGAAACTCAATTCAGACGCGTGTAATAATAAACGGTGACTATCTAAATTATTTTGAAATAATCGATTATGTTTGCTATCGCCATGAGTCGTATCCCCAACAATTGGGTGGCGTAAATGCGCCATGTGACGACGTAGCTGATGTTTTCTGCCTGTATGCGGCTTTAATTCCATCAAGCAATATCGACTGGTTGGGAATTTACCTGTTGAATAGGGTAATTCAACGTTAGCCAAGGGTTTATATTCCGTTATTGCTTCTTTTGCCTCAACGTCTTTTGACGCCTTTTTATCCGCAATTTTATCTAATTGTTCTTTAAGTGGGTAATCAAGAATATCCCCCTCTTCTATCCAGCCACGCACAATAGCATGATACGTTTTTTTAATTTCTCGACTTGCAAATAACGGTGAAAATTGAGCAGCCACCGCGCTTGATAACGCAAAAAACAAAATGCCAGATGTAGGTCTATCTAAGCGGTGTAATGGAAAAACATGTTGGCCAATTTGATCTCGTAATGTTTGCATCGCAAATACGGTTTCATGTTTATCAAGCCACGAGCGGTGAACAAGCATTCCTGCCGGTTTATTAATGGCTATCAAATCGTCATCACGATACACGATCTCTAATTCAATCGGCTTTGGTTTTTCTTCATTTTCGCTCAACGCTTCAGTGTTTATATTGTGTTTATTAATGTTCACAAAATCTTACCTAACTTATCAATATTCTGGCAAATACCGATGATCTCAGTAGTTCCTTTTTGATTTTTCAATGCTTCTTCGATATAAGGCGCGATAGAGAATCCTTTCGGTAATGGGTGCCCATTTTCGATTAAAATAAACATCTTAGGGATAAAAATCCACTGCAACCACTCTGTTGAAGATAACGTATCAATAGCAAAAGGTTCTGTACTCGCCAACGCAGACAAAGACGGAGTTGCTGTCTGCCAATGACCATGATGCTGTAATTGCTCAGTTAACTGCTTTAATAACACCGTTAATGATAATGAAGTTGTCATAACCGATTGTTCTCGCACTCTCTAATACTTTTAATGACAAAGGATACCATCTTATCAACGGTTGGGTATAATCGAAGCATTAACCATTGAATAAGATATATCATGGAACAGATTTATACGCTTAGCCAACTAATCCAACAGTCCAATTGTGAGTATGCTATTTATGATTTAGGTCGTCGTGTCCAACGCATTGACAGTAAACAATTTGAGTCAATTGAAGCGGCACAACAACCTTATCTTTTTCCTTTGCAACGTCATGCTCACTTAGCTATCGCTTATTGGAATGAAACAAAACAACCTTGGATTTGGTTTTTAAAACTACCTCTAGATGAACGCAGTCTGTTGCAACAAGCTGATGTAGGTAATTTTATTAAGTATGTAATTGAAGCGATTGGAGTCTCACTAAGCAGTGAGTTAAATGAAGATCAACAACAAAATCTGTCCAACAATCCATACACGTTTAAGCCTAAAGATAACAAGATGGCGATGTTTCATAGCCTCTTACGTGCTGACTTAAAACAGCCAATGAGTCAATATTACGAACAGGCGAAAACCTATCTTTCTGGCAATAATGGTTGGACTAATTGGCAATCGGTTGGCGTTCAAGGGTTAGCTGATGTATGTGCAAATCTAAATAAAGACAATAACTCAGTCGCACTGCGTAACGCATTAACCCACCTACCAAATACAGTTTTATACGCAACGCTAGGGTGCTTAGAGCACATTAAATTGCCAGAAAAACTAGCTCAAAGACAACTTGAAATCATTAATGATCTTTGCGACTCAGATGCTGCTGATTTATTTTTATTATCAGCCCACATTCGCGCCCTTTCTGGCGCACCTAAAAAGGTCCTTTCTGAAGCATTAGCTCAAATTCTACGTAGTGAACGATTAAGCCACCCTGAAGTATTAGTCGCAATTGCAGGGCGTTGCTGGGGAGGATTAGAAGACATTGCTATTGCGAATCAATTTTTACTTCGTTTGGCCCAAACCGGTGATCAGCAACTCTTTAATCAACTGTTTGCCGATCTCGTAATGCAACCAACATTACGTATGTGTATGTTACAAATTCTACACAGTGATGCCGACTCTCAACTGGCTCAAGCATTAGTCAAACTACAGCAAAATACGAAGAGTGAATAAAAATGGAGAATCTCTTTGCGATACTCGGCTTAACGTTTTTTTGCTTTCTATTTTGGCAGCAACGAAGACAATCAGAATTTGCTAACCAAGCAATTCAACATTATTGTAAAAAAATGGAATTACAGCTATTAAGTGTCGCAAGAGGCTCTTATGGTTTTCGTCTACCTAGTGGAAAAAAGCGCCTTTATACTACGTATGAATTTGAATTTTCTTCCATTGGTGATGATCACTATACGGGGAAATTGATCATGGTTGGATTTAAAGCCGCTAAATTTAATCTACCTCCATATCGTATTGATGGTGAGTTTTAATACAAACGGTTAAGTGGGTAGTAACTCAATGCTACCCACTTAAGAGCTTAAGTTATACGATGATAATTACCACCACGCCTCCCACATTGCACCCACTGCAAATGTCTCTTGCTTACCGGTTTCTCCGCGAGTTAAATCTACCTCAGTATTTGAATCACCAACCGTTGCATAGAATCTCAACATTGGGCGTGCTCCTGAGTCCATATCAAAACTGATATTTTGAGATAGTGTGACTTTCCACGCGTCGTTCTGTCCACTTTGATTATCAAAATCAACCACAGAATAACCCGCTTCCAACCAAGTAGAATGAATACTATTCCATGCATATGTTGGTCGGACAATTGCACTGTAGTTCGCTCGGTCATCCTGACTTGCATTTTTATCTTCTAACGATTGATAACCTGCTAAATATTCAATATTGGTTTGATTACTAATAACCAACTTACCTTCTAACTGCATAAGCAACGTAGTTAGATCTTCCGTTTTATTAAAGATATTATTATCGACATTGTTGCCATAACGAGTAACAAACTTATTCGTCATTGCACCATAAGTATGATCAAGTTGAATGGCTAATTGGTATGAATCAATATCATCCACATAGCACTGTTTATCCAGCCCAGTGCCCGTACATGTTTGCGTATCTTTATCTGTCTCTGTATTTTTAGAAGAGAAACCATAGTTAGCATACAGTGATAATGCTAATGCATCTGTCAGGTTAATATCATGCAATTTAGAGGTAATCGCATAATTTCCGCTATCACCAGTACCGCCATTGTCATCAACTTGCGCAACCGCTGCCATGTCAAATTTTACACTGCCAAATTCAAGGTTTTTAATACCAGCACCTTGAGCATCATTCTGCATCCAAAAGTAATCATTTAACCCTGTTTGAGGACGATTATGGAAATCTCGGCCAGCCCAAATATAAGCATTAGGTTGTGATTCAAAAACATTCGTCGCCCCCGCATAGAATTTTTTCAAACCAACTTCATCACCCCAATGCTCTAACATTAAAACGACATCCCAAATCGTACCATTATCAGAGACGAATCCTTTAGCAAATTGAAATTCCCCCCCATTACTTTCGTAACCTAAACGACCCGTAGCATTTCCAATCAATTGACCATCAGCAGAAACGTATTTCTCTGTGTCATCTGAAAAGTGAAAACCATAACGAGCGTACCCTGAAAATACAATACCATCAGGTATGTCTGTTTCCGGAGAAATAACTAAGGGTTGTTGATCATCTAATTGAATATTATCTAGCAATTCTGTTTCAGCCAAAATGATTGGTGAAGAAAGTGCAGCTGTAACAGCAAAAGCAACAGGTAATAACTTCATTTTATATTCCTTTAAATATTTAGACAGCAAAAAACAAATCAATGCAAAAATGCACTAATTAAAGTTATTCATTTATTCTCTATTTAATTATTAAACACTTACTTAAATACATTCAAATACATTCAAATACATTCAAATACATTCAAATACATTCAAATACAGAAAGTGTTAACTATTAAGTTAATCACATGACTTTTATATTTATATATATTTTATTTTTGTGCTTTAAACAGAATAGTTAAATCCGAACGAATAATACCTACGTACGGATATTTATATTAGTTACTTGTTTTTATTATATATACTAGAATCACGAATAATAAGTTCCCCAGTTAATACTTCGGTTGTTGGTTTGATGTCTTTATCCGAGATTAACGCTAATGCTTTATTCATTGCTAGTTGTGTTATTTCTTGTATTGGAACATTAATTGTTGTTAATGCAGGAGATAAGAACGCGGATATCTCATCATTATCAATACCTACAATTGAAATATCTTCAGGTACTCGCAGGTTCATTTCTTTTAATGCCTTTATTGCCCCTAGAGCTAAATGATCATTAAAACAAAATATAGCGGTAATTTTATCTGATTTACTCAATAATTCTTTGCATGCTTGATAACCATCTTCCAACTTACCATGCTTCACGATGGTTAAGCTCTCATCGTAATGTACACCATGTTTTTCTAGTGTTTCTTTCGCGCCTTGTAATCTTATTTGTCCGGTACTTGAAGCCAAACTAATTGTAATAATTGCAATATTTTTATGTTTTAATTCAATAAGATGCTCTATTGCCATTCGACTTGCATCATATTGATCAAAAGCAACAGCATGCCCTAACCCATCAGGTAATGTTCTATTAATAACAACTAAAGGAATAGGCAGTGTTTCTTGGATCTTACAATAATCAGTCGCTGTCATGGTTCGGCTATAAATTAAAATAGCATCACACTTTCTAGCAACTAATGAATTAATCGCTTCTATTTCGGTTTCAAGTTGGTTATGACCATCAGTAACAATTAACTGCTTACCTGATTCTTCTGCAATTCTTGTTGCTTCTTTGAGTAAAATACCAAAATAATAACCATCAAAGAAAGAGACAATAAGACCAATGCTATTTGAACTATTTGTTGCCAATGCTTGAGCGACGAGGCTCGGTTTATAGTTCAATGTTTCCATTGCATCAAAAATCAGTTTTTTGGTTTCTTCCTTTACCGGCCCTTTCCCATTCATTACTCGAGAAACCGTCGCTTTAGAAACACCAGCAAGCTTACATACATCATTAATTGTTGCCATTCACCCACCAAATACACCCAAAAAGAACTAGCGTAATAATAGCTAAGTTATTACGCTAAATACACTTTATTATTTATTTTGCAAAACTCGATGGATCTCAATCAACTCTTGGATCATTTCTTTTGCAAGCATAGAAGTCATTATATGATCTTGAGCATGCACCATAATTAAATTTACCGGAACTTTACCTTCCCCTTCATCAAGACCAATTAACTGCGTTTGCACATCATGAGCTCTTTTTGATGCTTCTGCTGATTGTGTTAATAACTCATCAACTTTATCCCATTCACCCGATTTTGCAGCTCGAAGTGCTTCCATTGCGCATGATTTTGATTCACCAGCATTAATGATCAGTTCCATTACCGTGCTTTCTAGTTCTTCACCGACTAACATCGCTTTATTCCTATTTAATTTGATTGGTCATTGATAAAAAGTGATACACAGATCCAATTAATCCGCTGTCATTATTAAACGTACTTTTTTCAATAGCAACTAACTCTTTAACATTAAATTTATTTATTGATGGTTGAGTTTGTATAATCTCTTCAAATTTATTTTCTATATTTGAAATTAAATCATCTCGATTACTTATTGCACCACCAATGATTATTTTCTCTGGATTTAAAATAAACGTTAAATTATATAAGCCAATGGCTATATTCTTATAAAAGTCATCAATAATATTAATTGCAATATTATCTCCAGAATCCGCTAATTTAAATATATCCTTTCCTGATAAGTTTTCAATACTATTAATATTCTTTAATTTAGAATATCGACGCCTAAGTCCTTCTCTTACTGATGCAGTAAAACTCATTGTTGCTGTCGTTTTATCTTTAGTATCAAATATATTTTTTGTGAACATATAACCAAATTCACCTGCCATGAAACCATGACCTCGAACCATTTGATTATTGATATAGATAGCACCACCGATACCTGTGCCTATCGTAATGCAGATGAAATTATCAACCGATTGTGCTTTACCAAGCCACTTTTCAGCTAAAGCCACACAATTAACGTCATTTTCTAATTCAACCGGTAATGACAATTTTGCAACCATTACCTCTTTAAATTGAAATCCATAAAAATCATCAATGGCTCCACCGGTTTTTAAATACCCCGTGTTTACATCAACAAAACCAGGTAATGAGAAAGCCGCACCATCAAACGTATATCGTGTAGACCATTGCTCTTTTATATCAACAATGGTTTGAATGATTTGATCCCCACTTGACTCAGTTTGCACCTTGCCTTGATCTAGAATGTGGCCGTGTTCATTCAACACGCCAAACTTAATGTCTGTTCCACCAATATCAAACGATAAATACGTTGCCATAATTCGACTTTCCCATTTCTAATATAACGCTAGATATTTTCACCACGAGTCGCGATAACATCTTTAAACCAATGGAAAGACGCTTTTTTCTTACGCTCTAGTCCATTTTGATGATCAACATAAATGAACCCATATTGCTTTTTGTAACCGTTTAACCAGCTCAATAAATCAATCGCTGACCATGCGTAATACCCCTTAATGTGAACACCACGACGAACCGCTTCTTTTACTGCACCTAGATGATCTTTAATAAAATTGATTCGCGGAATATCACACACTTCACCATCAATAATCGGATCTTCATCACCCAATCCATTTTCTGTAATGTACAGTTTGATCTGACCATAATGCTCTTTTATCATTTCAAGCCCAGCAACAAACCCTTCAGGTGAAATTTCCCAATCCCATTTAGTGTATTTTTTATCGTCCATTTTAACTGTGCGATATACATTATCGTAACTTGGGTTGCCCGGAGAACCAGTCGAATTTTCACGAGTGATTTTACGAATTTCCATACCACTTTCAATTTTTTCAACACGTTGTGGTTGGTAGTAATTCAGTCCCATAAAGTCATTCAACGGTGCGGCTTCAAAAATAGTTTGTAGTTCTTCATCAGTCCAATCGGGCAAGTTACCTTCTTCTTGTAGTTGCTTAACCACGTATTCAGGATACTTACCTAATAGGATAGGATCATAGAACCAATTCATACTAAATTGGTTCGCATGTATTGCGGCAAAGTGACTCGCCTCTGAATCATCGACCCCAAATGCAGGGCTAAATACATGACTCAAGCCAATCTCACCAAATTGATTCAGTTTTTTATACTCAATGACGGCTTTAGCGTGTGCATAAAATACGTTGTGCGTCGCTTGAAAATATTTCTTAGGATCATTTTGAATCCCTGGTGGGTGTGCGCCTGCCATATAGCCTAATGCGCAAAACACAACGGTTTCATTAAAAGTAATGAAATGTTTAACACGATCTCCAAATTCATTAAAACATAACTTTGCAAATTCAACATACGCATCACAGGTGGCTTTATTTAACCATGAACCTTCTTTTTCTAACGTAAGAGGTAGATCCCAGTGATATAAGGTAACAAAAGGAACGATGCCATATTTCAAGCATTCATCAATGACATTATTGTAAAAGTCGATTCCTTTTTGATTAATCTCTCCGGTGCCATTTGGAAAAATACGAGCCCAAGATATTGAAAAGCGATAAGACTCTAAGCCCATTTCAGCCATTAATGCGATGTCTTCTTTATAGCGATTATAATGATCAATTGCGATGTCGCCATTAGTTCCTTCAAAGGTTTTCCCTGGAATTTTAGTAAACTCATCCCAGTTTGTTGGACCTTTTCCATCTTGATCCCATGCGCCTTCTATTTGGTAAGAAGCCGTTGCTGCGCCTAATAAAAAATCATTTGCAAATTTCATCTCGAATTCCTGCTCTACTGCTGCTAACAAATCGATAGCCAACTGATGTTTGTATTGGCCTAAGTCTTCTTAGGCCTAGAATATGATTAACTTAAAAGTACCAATGCATCTTTAAGGATCTTATCGCCTTTCATCATGCCGTAATCCATCATGTCGATGACTTCTACCTTTTTATTTACTTCATCTGCCAATTTCTGAAGCTCATCTTTCTTGAAGCGGATTTGTGGCCCTAATAAAAATAAATCATATTCAGCTAAATAATCTTGAATGGTCTCAACACCATGAGCTTCGATATGAATCTCCAATCCTTGCTGTACCGCTGCTTCTCCCATTTTTTTAACAACCATTGATGTAGACATGCCCGCCGCACATAGTAGTAAAATCTTTTTCATAATAACCTCGATAATAATCTAATAAATTTCAATTAAGCTGTTGCTGTCGTTGTTACAGATTCTGTTTCTGGCGCTGTTGATTTAGCTTCTTCTTGCGCCGTTAATTTGTCTAGATACTTAAAGAATGGGAAATACACACATAACGTCATACAGAACACGGTGACTTGTAATACAGCGGCACTCCACCCCCCCAACAATAAATCCACTCAATACTATTGGCGTTGTCCATGGCACTTGAACGGCCGTGAATGGTCCAACAAACCCCATGTTAATTGAGGTATAAACCATGATTGCTGACAGCACTGGAGCAGTCACAAATGGAATAAACATAATTGGGTTAAAGATGATTGGTGTTGCGAAAATTACGGGCTCATTGATATTAAAAATGCCTGGGATAAAAGAGAGACGACCTAATTGCTTAAACTGAACAGAGCGAGCAAATAAGACCATGCAACACACTAAGCCGAAGGTAAGTCCTGAGCCACCGACCGTAATAAATTGGTCAACAAATTGGTTCGTTACTATTTTTCCATTCTCACCTGCAATCAGTACTTCACCCGCATTTACAATTGATTGATTATGGAGTGCATTCGCCGTTACGATTGGTCCCATAATTCCCATAACAATGACGGGGCCATGAACACCACACCACCAAAGTAGAGAAATAAGCAATGCAATACCTACCGCACCAAAGAAAGAATCAGACATACTTTGTAATGGTGTTTGAATAATATGGTAAATAGTCTCAATAAACGTTCTTTCAAAAACTACTTCAAAAAATATGTATGTTAAGAAAGCAAGAGTGATAATTAAAAAACCAGGAATAAGCGATTTAAAAGCATTCGACACCCCTTCTGGCACGCTGTCTGGCAGTTTAATCACCCAGTTACGGTTAAAGGCCATTGAGTAAATCATGCCAACAACTAAACCAATAACGATAGCTGCAATCATGCCTTTACCACCAAGGAAGGCTTTCGGTATCACTCCACCTATGTGCCTCACGCCATCTGGCGCCACAACAAAAGCGTTCATTACGATAAGTAAAGAAACAATGGCTAACACCCCCGCATTTACGCCATTGTGTCCTTCATACTTCACGTAAGTATACGCAATACCAAAAGCTCCAATCAGTGCCAAAATATCAAAAGTAGCGCCAACAACTTGAAACAATGGTGTTGACCATTCAGCACCAAAAATTCCCGCCATAAATTGGTCATAGCCATCAATAGGAACAAAGGCCAATAACAAGAATACCGAGCCAATGATGGTCAATGGCATGGTTAACATGAAGCCTTCTTTAATGGCTACAATTGGTTTTGAATTCACTACCTTTAAGAGCTTAGGAAGGATTTTGTTTACCTTCTCCATTATTGTGCTTTGCATCGTTGCCGCTTGCGTACTCATTTTTCACCCCTGAATTGAATTTTAAACATGCGAATTAATTTAACCTGAAATCAATGTAACCGGTTTCAGTAACCGGTTACACGCCATAATTGAGCAAGTTTGATTCAACTCACGCTTATTAATTAAACGAATAATAAAAATGTGATCTACGTAATTTATTACTGAAGTTATGAGGGAAATGATCTTTTAAAGCAGATAAAAAAGAAAAACCCCACTAAGCTTTCGCCTAATGGGGTCATAACTCTACTCGCAGCAGTCCGGCTACTAATGGGGCTCCGTGCATCAATTCCTTGATAGTATGCTGAAATCCGTCAGCGTATCCCTTCCATCGCTATCCTAGCGGTGTCCATGATCTAATCCTGATCCGTTAACAGTCCGTCGCTAACTCTCTTCACTTATCCTTAAGCGGTGTCCTTTACATCATCCTGATGCTTTATCCTTCCTCTATCCTAGAGGTGTCCACTGTCTTTCCTTAGTAGTAACCATCCTAGTTACTATTGAATCCATTCAATGTCCAAATTTGCTTTCCATGCCGATTACTCATCCTAAGTAACCGAGTGCTTCATCCTAAAGCGTACCAAATCCTTGGTCGTTCCTATTCCGTGTCAGTCTCCTTCCGACACCAATAAGATTACGCTTTTTACTTTTTTGAACAATCCCTTGCATACAAACTTTTAAAGAAATAGGGGGTGAGATATAAGGTTAAAAATAAATAATGATAAAAAACAATAAGATAAAAAACGACCACAAACTAAAGCCGATAAAAAAAACTATATATCTCAATCATCTTGTAAGCGATCTCTTACACGTTGCTTCTACTATGTCTTTACTCCCTCTTTAAATGTTCTATATACCTTAGCGAATGACTTCTGTGGTGAATTAGATCAGTATTCGATATCATGGCGAAAGATGAAGCATAGGAAGTCATAATGAAAAATGTAACGGATGAACTGCAAACAATAATGCAGGATTTAATCAATGAAGGTAAAAAACCAACCACCGCTCTCGTTAAATCTCGCTTAAGCACTCAAGTTCCGATCCCTGCAATTATTACAGCGATTAAATCATTTAAATCCAGTGCTCAAGTTCCAAAAATTGAAGTCCGTGAAACGTCATTGACTGCAGATGAGCGTATTGCTCAGCTTGAACAACAAATAAAAGAATTAACCCAGCGTTTAAACGCTTTGGAGAATAAATAATGCAAATTTGGGTAGATGCTGACGCGTGTCCAAAAGTAGTGAAAGAAGTTCTTTGTCGCGCCGCTACACGTACAGGGCTTCAAATTACTTTTGTTGCTAACCACTACGTACCGGTTCCGACAGCGCCAAATATTAAATCTATACAAGTTGAATCAGGCTTTGATGTTGCAGATGATGAAATAGTAAGGCGCTCTGAAGCGGGTGACTTAGTTATTAGTGGGGATATTCCACTGGCCGCTGAACTTATCGAAAAGAAAGTTCAAGTATTGAATCCTCGCGGCGAGCTCTATACTGAAGCGACGATTAAAGCGCGACTGAATATCCGTGACTTTATGGATACAATGCGAGCAAGTGGTATTCAAACGGGAGGTCCTGCGGCATTATCGCAGACAGATCGACGTGAATTTGCCAATCAATTGGATCGTATTTTAGCGAAAGTGAAAAAAACAATTTAATCGATCTTCATTGGTATAAATAAAGATCCCGCATTCATCGCGGGATCCTATTCAGCTCTATCTACTCTTTAAAGTCCCAAGATAAATTACTGACTAATCGGCATTCATCGCACTTAAAATCAAACACGTCATGGATTGGCTCTTCTAACGCCCAATCTCCATCGCATACAGGGCATTTACGTGCTAATTCTTTTTCTTTGCTTTCACCACCCACGCGATAAATGTACAAATACGTTGAAATACCACTCAGTACTTCCATACGACGACACAAATCCCAACCGCGCTTAAACAAACGACTCTCACTTGAGCTCACTTCATGCAATGCTGGATGCTCAACCACTGACCCATTCATTTGCAATTGATCACACGCACTCCAATCTTCTTGCCATTTTATGAATTGTTTTTGATCGCCATTGGCAACCGCCGGTAAGCGATAAAGAGGAATAGGTTGAAATGTCTCACCGTGACGAATTGGCGAGCAAGTATGTAAATGAGTAGTGTACAGAATTTGCCAGCTCACCTTTTCACTCTCATCACTTGGATCCGAGTTCATGTCTTGGCCAACCACTCTTATTTTTGGTTGCAGTAATCCGAAATCACTTAGTTGCTTAAGCGCTAGATTCACTTGCGGACTGTGATTATCAGGATGAAGGGAGTCTTCTTCTGGACAAACAACACGAGCAACAAAGTTAGTGCCCTTCATTAAGACTGGTAGTTCACGTCCAATCACTTGTCCGTTATAACGCAAACAATCTAAACAGTAATTTATCGCTTTCTCTACCGCTGCCATTGAGGTATCGCAGTACACTTCAAAATCTAACTCAGTTACAAACATTAACGTGTCTTTCCTACTACAACTTTAAAAATAAAAATTCCGATACATACACCTTATCGGAATCCATTTAACTCTGCTCGTTACCTAACACAATAATTTTTATTTACGCGACAACGGGTTCAAGCTTTTCTAAAAACTCAGCCATACTTTCTGCTAATACTTTTCGCTTTTTCGTTCCTACGGTATCTAGAATCACTTCCCCTGATTGATTACAAATAGAAATCACTTCCATCTCATCATCCGTCACCGCAATAAACAACGTAGGGACTAATTTTAATCGACGCTGCATAACAAGGTGCCCTAGCATGTTCCCTTGTAAATTTTCAAGATCTTCATCACTCCAAATTTGAAGTAATTCAACATTCATACCTTCAAATTTAGCCGTCATATCAGCACTAAATTGAGCACCATAAAACGCATGAAAGTCATCATGCAGATCGAGTTCAATGCCATTCTCGATATTAACTAATCGAATACTTTCATCGCGAGCGACGGGTTGCCATAAAACCTCTAAATTGCGCGTTTCATCAATACAAGGAGAAGCTAATCCCACTAATTCTTCATTTATCGGAAGGCTATCATGTTTTTCTTTCCATGCTTCGACATAACGTTGACTAAAGTTAGCAAGCGCTTGCTCTACCGAAAGTGGCATTCGATTCTCCTAATAAGACAAAAATTCAAGTAAACTAGCGTCAATTGCATCAAATAACGCTAATTTACTAAGCGACCTTTATTCTAATCTACTTTTGGCATTTTCAATATGACTAAATACACGAACGCTGATGAGCTAAAATCACTGACTCTTGGCCAAAAAACTGAATACAAACACAGCTATGAGCCAGAGTTGCTGCAAGCAGTTCCTCGCAGTTTAAACCGCGATGATCTAGCTCTTGGTGATGAATTACCTTTTGTTGGTTGTGATGTATGGACACTCTATGAACTGTCTTGGTTGAACCAAAATGGTTTACCTCAAGTTGCCATCGGGGACGTTGTATTACCTGCAACAAGCCCTAATTTAGTTGAATCTAAGTCCTTTAAATTGTATTTAAACAGCTTTAACCAAACTAAATTTTCATCATGGGAAGACGTAACCAGTACGCTAATTAAAGATTTAAGCGTATGTGCTGGTGAAGAAGTTATGGTTAACATCCACCCTGTTCAAGCTTACTCACAACAACCTATTGTCGATATGCAAGGTGAATGTATTGATAACCAAGACATTGTTATTGATAGCTATGAGTTTGATGCTAACTATTTAGAATCAAGTACATCAGAAAAAATGGTCAATGAAGTTCTGCATAGCCATCTACTAAAATCAAATTGTCTGATCACCAATCAACCAGACTGGGGCAGTGTTGAAATTAATTACGAGGGCAATAAAATTGATCATGAAAAATTGCTTCGCTACTTAATTTCGTTCCGCCAACATAATGAGTTTCATGAGCAATGTGTTGAACGTATTTATACGGATATTATGAAATTCTGCTCACCAAAATCATTAACGGTATTTGCTCGTTACACTCGTCGTGGCGGATTAGATATTAACCCATTCCGCAGTTCTCATTTAATTAAGCCTGAACATAATCTACGTTTGGCTCGCCAATAAGAAATAACACGAAAAGCACATATTTATCGTCTAATTTGTCTACTTTGAACCGTTTTCTTAGTAGACAAATTTCATGACAACGATAGTATGTAATAGTTGTTTTTTAGTGGATGATTTACATGCCTTTGCGTCAATGCTTTCTTGTTATTTTGATTTTATTCCCGCTTTCTGCTTGGGCTAAATTTTTCTCTGCGCCAATTCTAAATGATGCTTATCAATTATTAGAAACAAACCCAGAGCAATCCCTCTCTATTGCTAATCAATATCTAGAACAACGCCAGATATCACCAAGCCAAGATCCTAATCGAATTCAAATCAACAATGATTCTGAGCGTACTATTCGTACGCCAATCAGTACTGTTGAGGCATTTCAAATAAAAGCACTCGCCAATAAACGATTAAGTCGAAATCGTGAATCCATAGAATCAATTAAACAAGCAATCTCTTTGGCTGATGATTTCAGTTTAAAATCAAGCTACCTTGAATCAAAACTAATTTATGCCAGTTTATGGTGGGATTTAACGAAAGACATTGATGAAACGAATACTATTTTAGACGAAATCCAACAAAGTTTATCTCAATTAAATACCAAGACAGATATCCATCAAAAAATATATTTTAGATTAGCATTAATTCATGCTCAAGTCGAGTCAGAGCAAGGAAACAACAATAAAGCCCAACGCTACTTTAGCGAAGCCATGAGCTACGGTAATTCACTGAACGATCCAAGTAGCATGATTTATTATCATATCTCTTACGGTCGACATTTCTTGAAGAACAAGCAATTTGACCAAGCCTTAACGGAACTATTAAGTGCTTATTGGCAATCTATTGAGGCTGATAATAGTGGCCAATTAGCAAGTACTAACTATTTATTAGGTCAGCTTTTCTTCCAACGAAAAGTACTTGATAAAGCCCTTGAGCATGCTTCTCAATCTGCCGAGTTTTATGGTCGCTATAATAAAAGTGAACAGCTTTCTAATGTGCTTGTGTTAATCGCGAAGATCCACCTTGAGCAAGGCCGATTCAACTTAGCGCTTGTTCAATATTTTAATGCCCTCGATCAAGAGAAAGAAAAGAATAACGTAAATAAACTGATCTCACTTCGTTTAGACATCGCGAATACGTATTTCTTACTTTATAACTACGCCCTTAGTGAGCATTACTTAAAACAAGCAAACAACCTAAACGAATACGTTGATTTACCAAAAGAGCAAGCCTTTGCCAACTTACTTCAGGCAAAACTAAACCTAGTGCACAACAAACCGAAACTGGCTGTTAGCGACATTCAAAAAGCAATTAAATACAGTAATCAAGATAATAATATTTCATTAAAATTACAGTCTCAGAAACTTCTTTCTGAGACCTATGAAAAAATGGGATTATTTAAAAAAGCACTGGTTGCACAACGTGAATACGAAACATTAAATTCATCGCTTCAAGCTGCTCAAAACCAGATCAATGAAGAAGTTTTCCGCCAACAAAAAAGTATTATTGAACAATCTTTACATTACCAAGGTTTAGAAGAGCAATTAAAAGAAAACCACATTCAAACGCTTAAAATACAAAAGATTGCCGGCTTCTTAGTCGTATTACTGACTGTATTGGCTATTTATTCTTTTAGAAAACAACAGGTAAATCGATTCTTAAAAAAACGCTTACATTTATTACTCAATAAATACTATACCCATCCAAGAAGTGGATTACGTAACTTACGATTGCTAACAGAGCGTTTACCTTCGTCTTTACAACAAAGCAGTTCCAACTTAGAGCAATGGCATTTAGGTGAACTAATCAATGAACCATTAAGTGACCGCTTACGCTTTACCCTTTTTAATGTACCTATGCTACAAGATTTATATATGACTCAAGGGTATCAAGAAGGGTTAGCAATAGAGAAAGAATTTGGCGATCATTTATCGGCTGTAGTGAGATCCCCTAGCCGTATTTATCATTTTTCAGATGCGAGCTTTCTTTACATAGAGCATAAATCAGACACAACAAGTTGCGCACAAGAAATGGCAGAAACCGTTCAACAATGGATAAACAACTTCACATCCGATGTTATGACAGATAAAACCGTTAATATAGGAATGGTTGAATACCCATTTTTACCCCGAGCATATACTGCGATTAATGATCGGGAGCTGATTGATATTTTATTGATGGCAACGAACACGGCAAGAGATATCCACGCCCAAGAATCAGGCAGTCAATGGGTGCATTATCGAGCAATAGATAACGCACCAGCGGCAAGTTTTGCCACGAATAATATACGTTCAGCGTGTGAACAAGCCATCAATCAAGGCTTAATCAAAGTGTACTCGTCAAGAAATACATAATCATTTTAAAAAACAACTCACAAATTTAATAAAATTTAGCTACAAATGATTATCAACTATACAAACACCGTTATTTTTTTTAGTCTGTTAATTATAAATTTGTTATTATGAAGAGTATTGAATTTCTCAATATATACACTGCCACTTATTCTAATATGAGTTTTATGTAAGTTATTATGATTGAAGTATCCATTGTTGCCTCAGAGTTAAGCCAATTAAAGCAACAATTAGATCAAACGCGCTTATCACACCGTGACACCTCGTTGAAATCACGCCGTGAAATTTTGTTGCTTAAACGCATTATTTTGCGATTTTGTGCTGCGTGTAAACATCATGATAGCGATCTGGATAAAGAAATAATTGAGCTTGCTCATGATATTGAACATATCGAAAACACCTCAGATTTAACCGTCCGTATTGCAACTTTTGAACGCTTAATTAACCGCTATCAATTAAATGTCCAAAAAGAACATTCAGTAATGGAAGAACATATTTCTTATTGTGGCGAGACATTACAGCGTGTTGTTGGATTGCCGACAGGTTTAAAAAGAGACTTACGTAATCTACTTAGGCATCCATCTCAAGATGGAACTAAACATATCCAACGTATTGTTCGCCTTATTGAGCTGTACGAAAGAGCAATTAAGTTTATTTCAGCGGGTAGCGTCTCTTCCGAAATCAATGCCAATGAAATCATTGATGTTGATACTCAAGAGCAATTAAGTAATGAATTGCAACACCTGATCTCAGAGCTTGATTTCAATAACACCTCCGGTGAAGACCTCCTTGATATCAGAAATAAACTGCTCACTGGCGTTGATGCTGTATCTCTAATTGATTTAGCCCTACAAACGTTACAACTCGTTCTTCAAGGCACAAATAAAGAACGTAAAGCATCCCAAGTCTTTGTTGGTGAGATGAACACTCAAGTGGCTCAAATCATAAAAACGAGTGAGCAAAACCAAGAACAAGGCCAATCTTATTTAGATCAACGTTCATTATTAAATGAAGAATATGGCCTTTTAATCAAACAAGCCGAAAACATTCTAGAAAGTAAAATAAGCGCACAAGAACACAAAACAAAAATGTCGTTATTGCTCAATGAAATGAGCGATCTTGCAGAGCGAAATAAAGCCATGCAGGAGCGAGAAGCCGCACTAATAGAACGTCATGAATACACAACAAAAAAATTAAATAGCGTCTATCAAGAAACTCTAGAATATCGTCGTCAATTAAACGATCAACAACAAAGAGTGTTTAAAGATCCATTAACCAATGTTTATAATCGCGCCGCTATGCATGAACGTTTAGATTTAGAATATAAACGCTGGGTCCGTCATCAACACTCTCTAGTATTAAGCATGATAGACATTGATCAGTTTAAACGTATCAATGAGCAATTTGGACACCTCGCTGGTGATAAAGCACTTAAAATCATCGCAAAAACCATAGAAAAACAAGTCTCGAATACTGATTTTGTCGCTCGATTCAGTGGTAAAGAGTTTTTAATCCTCTTTACAGAAACCACGAAAGAAGAACGAGAAACGGTGCTTAAAGCGATCCAAGCTGCCATCGCAAAATTACCCTTCAAATTTAAAGGCAATCACGTTCAAGTCACGGTTTCTATTTGCAGTTCTGAATTTACCAACAGTGATATTCCTGAAAAAGTCATCGAACGATCAGTTCAAGCGCTATACAAACAAAAAACCAAAGGCACTCAACAACGCATTTGTGCATAATTACCTTTTATATTGCCTACGATAAATACATAACCCTCTCACTTTTTTACTCTTTTTCTAGCTAAAGTCCCCATTGCTGTGTAAGTTTATTATTCGAACAATAATAAAAATAAGCTAGGGAGGCGCATATGATCACTCATATAAGCCCAGCAGGTAGCATGGATTTGCTATCGCAATTAGAAATCGACCAACTAAAAAAAACCGCATCGAGTGATGTCTATAGAATGTATCGCAATTGCACTTTAGCGGTTCTAAACTCAGGCAGTCACACTGATAGCTCAAAAGAACTCCTCGATAAATATAAATCATTTGATGTTTCAGTAACACGACGTGATCGTGGTATTAAGCTTGAGTTAAGCAACCCACCAGAACATGCATTTGTTGATGGAAATATCATTAAAGGGATCCAAGAGCACCTTTTCTCTGTGTTACGCGATATGGTATATGTGAACATGCAAATAGCGGATCACAATCGATTGAATTTAACCAAAGCAACTCATTTAACTAATCTCGTTTTTAGTATATTACGTAACGCAAAAGCGCTTCATACCGGAATTGAACCTAACCTTGTCGTGTGTTGGGGGGGTCATTCAATTAACCCAATCGAATATCAGTACACTCGTGAAGTTGGTCATGAACTTGGCCTACGAGAGCTCAATATCTGTACTGGTTGTGGTCCAGGAGCAATGGAAGGTCCAATGAAGGGCGCCGCGATTGGTCACGCTAAACAGCGTTATTCTCAAAGTCGTTTTGTTGGATTAACTGAGCCCTCAATTATCGCCGCTGAGCCACCAAACCCTATCGTCAATGAACTGATTATCATGCCTGATATTGAGAAACGTTTAGAAGCGTTTGTTCGTATGGCACATGGGATCGTTATTTTTCCTGGTGGCCCAGGTACTGCTGAAGAATTACTGTATATTTTAGGGATTATGATGAACCCGGCTAATCGTCAGCAACCGATGCCTATCGTTCTTACCGGTCCAAAAGAGAGTGAAGCTTACTTCCTTTCAATTGATACCTTTATTCGTGAAACATTAGGGGAAGAGGCGACTCAGTATTACAGTATTGTCGTTGGCGATCCTGAAAAAGCAGCAGTGATCATTAATCACGGGATCAAAAAAGTGAAAGAATATCGTAAAGCAACCGATGATTCTTACAGCTTTAACTGGGCATTAAAAATAGAGCCTGAGTTCCAACTGCCATTCGAACCCAATCATGAAGCAATGGCGTCACTTGATTTGCACCTTAACCAACCAACAGAAAGTCTTGCAGCCAACTTGCGCCAAGCTTTCTCTGGTATTGTGACGGGTAATGTCAAAGCGGAAGGCATTGCCGAAATTGAAAAGCACGGTGTATTTAAGTTACACGGCGAACCAGAATTGATGAAAAAAATGGATCGTCTACTTCAAGATTTTGTTGAGCAAGGCCGAATGAAGCTTCCTGGCTCTAAATACGTCCCTTGTTATGAAATCGTCGTTGATTAGGGGTGGAATCTCACCTCATCACTAACGTACAATAAGAGGCCTACTAGGTCTCTTTCTTTTTATACATAGGAATGAATACGTTATGGCAATTCATCTGGTTATTATCGATGCTCTCAATCTCATTCGTCGTGTTCATTCAGCACAACCAAACCAAGATGATATCCAAGCAGTAGTGACAACGACAGGTCGTACAATTAATCGTATTTTAAAAGAAACCGAACCGACTCATATCATTGCCGTCTTTGATCACCACCTTCAAGACCGGGGCTGGCGAGCCGAAGTATTGCCTAAATACAAAGAAGACAGAAAACCAATGCCTGAAGCACTGCAAAAAGGCATGGATGCAATTCAAGAATCTTGGTGGAAACTGGGTATTGACTCTCTTTTATCTGATGGAGATGAAGCTGACGATTTAGTCGCAACACTTGCCAATAAAGTCGCCTCTCGCAACGAACAAGTCACAATAGTCTCTACAGACAAAGGTTATTGCCAGTTACTTTCCCCGACGCTACGAATTCGTGATTATTTCCAACATCGTTGGTTAGATGAACCTTTTATTGAAAAAGAGTTTGGACTAAAGCCGGAACAATTGGCCGATTACTGGGGATTAGCTGGAATTAGCTCAAGTAAAATAACAGGGATCCCAGGGATAGGCCCTAAAGCAGCATTAGAAATTTTGACTCAATTTCCGACAATTGAAGCGGCCAATGAATCCGATGAATTACCAAAGAAATACCGTAAGAAATTTGATGAGTATTACAATACCGCGATTCTATGTCGAAAAGTCGCCGGTTTAAGAACCGATATTGAACTTGGATTTAACTTACAAGATATACGATATGAGAAGCCTGAGTAGTTGAAATTAAAACAATGAATATAATGTGCTTTTCTACAAAAGAAAGATGGCTGTATTTGATGTGGTTATTACGTCGATGACAAACAGTTTTTTTGCGCCAAAGCACATCATATTCAACACTGTATTTAAATAAAAACGCCCGTAGATCAGACGATCTACGGGCGTTTTGCATTTATCTTGCAAGAGCGTTTTATCTCATAGCAAAATTAATGTGGAGAGATATTTGTAATCGCTTGAATATGTACCGTAATTTCTTCACGGTCATGATACAAATGCTTCGCTTGAAGTTTGTATTTAAAGCCATTCTTATTTAAAAATTCTTTTAAGTTTTCAATATCTTGAAGAACTTCGTCGTAACGACCTTTCATTGGTAACTTAAGGTTGAATAGTGCTTCTTTAGCCCAACCTTTAATTAACCATTCACCCATAAGGTGAGCCACTCGTGCAGGTTTTTCAATCATGTCACACACGATCCACGTTACGTTCTTTCTTTGTGGTTCAAATTTAAAACCATCAACCATGTGGTGTTTAACTTGACCTGTATCCATTAAGCTTTGTGCCATCATGCCATTATCAATCGCATGAACAAACATAGAGCGCTTAACCAGTTGGTAAGTCCAACCGCCAGGACAGGCACCTAAATCAACAGCCCACATACCAGAAGCCAAACGAGTATCCCATTCATCTCTTGGAATGAATACGTGAAACGCTTCTTCCAATTTCAATGTAGAACGACTTGGTGAATCTGAAGGGAATTTTAAACGAGGAATACCCATAAAGAATTTTGAATTATTATTCGTATATGAGTAACCAACATAACAATGGCCAGGCTCAATAAAGCACACGTGCATTACTGGGATTCGGTCAGTATCTCTTGCTGTTAGCATTTGCTTGCCGCGTAATGCTTGACGAAGCGGCACAGTAAATTTACGACAGAATTTTAAGAGCTCTTTCGCTTCATTCGTATCCGGAGTTTCAATACGAATATCACCACAATGAGGCACGCCTTCAACACTGCTTAATGCATTAAGGATCGGAGAAATACGATCTTCTGTTGGTAGGTCACTTAATTCTGTTGCAACAGCAAACATTTGACGAGCAAAAATAAGCTCATTAAATTTAATCTGTTGAATCAGTTTATCTGCATCGCCTTCCTGATAGCATTCAAATAATACATAGCCAGTGTTACTTTTTAGGCGAGGAAAACCAAACACTTCAAGTTGAGTGGCTTTATCTTGGATCTCACCTGCACACTCTTTTTCAAAACCAGAGCGACAATAGAACATTACTTGTTTCACTTTGAAACCTCAGTCAAACGATAAGTTGAAACAGCCAGCGTCAGCCAACCGCTAATAAAACAGAGTCCACCTAATGGAGTTATTGGCCCAAACCACTTAATTCCTGTGAACACTAATGCATATAAGCTACCACTGAAGAAAATTATGCCAATGGTAAATAGCAAGGCGGCGTATGATACCCCTTTTGACATGGAATTTCTCAACAAAATTCCACAACCAAATAAAGCCAGAGTATGCCACATTTGGTACTGTACCGCAGTCTGATATACATCAAGGAGATACGGTGATAATACGTCTTTTAAACCATGAGATCCAAAAGCGCCTAAACCCACGGTTAATGCCCCACTTAAGCCTGCAATAAGAAAGCATAGACGACTATTCATCATCCACCACATCTTGCTCACTGCGTGCTTTGCTTAGCACCCACTCTCTAAAGGTGGCAATACGACCCGTATCGGCCTGCTTTTCATTACACACCAGATAAAATGCATTTTTACTAATAAGTAATTCTTCAAATGGGGCAACGAGTCGACCTGCATCTAATTCTGGTTGAGCTAATACATTATTACCTAATGCAATGCCCTGTCCGTGTGCCGCGGCTTGCAACACCATGGTAGAGTGACTAAAAATTGGGCCTTGGTTTACATTCATACCTTGTAATTCAAACTGTTTAACAAACAGCTTCCAATCTTTACGTGAGGTATCATGCAATAACGTATGGAATCGAAGATCATCAATCGTCGCTAATGGCTTTTCGTTCAATAACACTTGAGGTGAACACAGCGGTAATAATTGCTCTTGATACAACAGTTCAACTCTTAACCCCGGCCAATTACCTCGACCGTAATAAATCGCAACATCAACATCTTCTGTTAATGAGCCTTCATCCATATCAACGGCTTTAATTCGCACATCAATATCTGGTTCTTTCTGATTAAAATCAGACAAACGAGGAACTAACCATTGAATTGCGAAGCTTGGCGGTAAACTAATGGTTAACGCGCCTTTCGCACTTCTTTCCAATACTTTATCTGTTGCTTCAGATAGAGATGAAAAAATCTCTTTGATATCTAAAAAGTAACCTTGCCCTTCCTCTGTTAGAAGTAAAGAACGATTACGACGACGAAAAAGCTTAAGCCCTAGAAATTCTTCTAACGCTTTGATTTGATGGCTAACCGCAGCCTGCGTAACAAATAATTCTTCTGCTGCACGGGTGAAACTTAGGTGTCGAGCTGCCGCTTCAAACACACGCAGAGAATTTAACGGTGGTAATCTTCGAGACATAAGAACTCACATTCTGAATCATTAGTTTTTTTAATGCTAACTATTATAAATTGTCCATTGTCGAACTACCAGATAAAACCTACTATTGCTTTGCAGTTTAGAGGAACGACCTATATTCCTCCCTGAGTATTTTTCAATCTCTAAGCTGCAATGTTGTGTTTGCATATATTGGCTTGACTCTTCAAGCCCGGAATTACTGTCATTATGATTAGTAATCCATACTTACTGTCTTTTTAGCCTTTGGTTAAAAAAAATTGTTAGCACCGTTTAATACGGTGCTTTTTTTTGTCTGTAATTTTGACTTACGGCCAAGAAATCCGCATCATTCCCCCAGTTTGCTAACCACTAAAGAAAATCACTATGACCGCATTTACTATTGACGCTGTTCGTTCTCAATTTCCCGCTCTATCACAAAAAATTAACGGGCAACCTATCGCTTATTTTGACAGCGCTGCCACCACTCAAAAACCAAAAGTGGTATTAAATGCGATTCAAGATTATTACCAAAATGATAATGCTAACGTGCATCGTGGTAGTCACAGTCTAACCGCCTCCGCAACCTTAAAATTTGAACAAGCAAGAGCAACCGTTCAGCAGTTTATTAATGCGAAAAACGCTAAAGAAATAATTTGGACTCGCGGGGCAACAGAGGCTATCAATCTAATCGCGCAAACTTACGCTCGTAGCACATTACAGCCAGGTAATGAGATCCTAATTAGTGAATTGGAACATCATGCTAATATTGTGCCTTGGCAAATTGTGGCAGAGCAAACTGGCGCAAAGATTATAAAAATACCAATGAAACAAGATTGCACATTAGATATGTTAGCTTTTGAGTCATTGGTAACCCAGAACACAAAAATCATCGCTATCGCTCAAGTAACCAATGTAACAGGAACATTAAACCCGATTGATACCATAATAAAAGCAGCGCATAACGTGGGAGCTATTGTCGTTATTGACGGTGCTCAAGGTATTGTTCATCACGATATTGATGTCCAAGCAATGGATGCGGATTTTTACGTTTTCTCTGGGCATAAACTGTTTGCGCCAGCAGGCATTGGGGCTCTCTATGGTAAACAGCATCTATTGGAGTCGATGCCAGTTTGGCATGGTGGCGGTAAAATGGTTGAAAAGGTTTCATTTGAAAAAACCACGTTTGCAGAACTTCCGGGGAAATTTGAAGCGGGAACACCAAATGTAGCTGGTGCGATTGCCTTTGCTACTGCAATTAAGTGGATTAAACAATTCGCCCACGATGATCTAAATACTCATATTAACGAACTTCGTCATATGGCCATTGATGGAATTAAAGACATTGAAGACTTACGTTTTATAGGGCTACAAGATAATGCGAGTTTATTTTCTTTTGTGATTGATGGTGTTCACCACCAAGATATTGCGACTTTATTAGATCAACAAGGCATTGCTGTACGCTCAGGTAACCATTGTGCGCACCCTATGTTAGACGCATTAGGATTAACGGGAACTGTACGCGTTTCATTTGCCTTGTATAATACTAAGCAAGATGTTCAACGTTTTATCGACGCGCTAAATAAAGCCGCTGATATGCTATAAGCCCAAGTTTAAGGTATTTTATTTATGTCTACATTCCCTTCATCACCTTTTGGCTTTGACGTCACTCACACCACGGTATTGGATTTCATGAGTGAAGCGAAAGGCTGGGAAGATCGTTATCGTAACGTGATTCAATTAGGTAAAAAACTGCCTAAAATGCCAGAAAAACTTCAACAAGAGACCGTGACTATTTCTGGCTGTGAAAGCAAAGTGTGGTTACAACATGAAGTGGTCGATGGGGTTTATTTTTTCTGTGCTGATTCTGATGCGCGTATTGTTCGAGGACTTATCGCATTAGTAATGGCTGCGGTTAATAATAAAACCGCAGAAGAGATTAGCGCATTTGATATGGATGGATACTTTGCTCAATTAGGGTTAATTGAACATTTAAGCCCATCACGTGGTAATGGACTTAAAGCAATCATTGAAACCATTAATAAGGCCATTCGTTCAGATAGATAGAAACTATACGCTTCGCTAACTAGATACTATAAGAGCAGAAAATGCTGGTATTGATAGCAATACTTTCCACACCAGCCATACACGCACTTATAGTCTCTAGTCTCTAGTCTCTAGTCTCTAGTCTCTAGTCTCTAGTAGAGTGTTTCTCAATCAACTTCTCTACAATTCTCGACACCGCAACAAAACCAAAGGTCGCAGTTACCACCGTTGCAGCACCAAAACCCGTCGCACAATCCATACGTTTAGGCCCTTCTGCTGTTGCTTTAGTTGCACACACAGAACCATCCGCTTGTGGGTACTTCAAATGCTCAGTCGAGTACACACAATCAATACCAAATTTACGTTTTGTATTCTTAGTAAAGTTATGATGATGACGTAACGTATCACGCAATTTCTTTGCTAAAGGATCTTGAATTGTTTTGGATAAATCCGTAATCGCAATTTGAGTAGGGTCAGTTTGACCACCTGCACCACCGGTTGTAATTACTTTAATCTTATTGCTCTTACAATAAGCTAATAACGCCGCTTTAGGTTTCATGCTATCAATGGCATCAAGTACGTAATCAAATTCTTTAGAAATATATTCTGCTTGGTTTTCAGGGGTGATGAAGTCATCAATCAAATTAATCTTACATTCAGGATTAATTAATTTAATGCGTTCAGCCATTACTTCAATTTTACTTTGGCCGATTGTACCCGTCATAGCATGGATCTGACGGTTAATATTCGTCACACACACATCATCCATATCAATCAAGGTAATCTCACCAAGACCAGTACGAACTAATGCCTCTACAGCCCACGATCCGACACCACCGATACCTACCACACAGACATGTGCAGCACGCATTATTTCTACTTCACTATTACCATACAAACGGCGAGTGCCACCAAAGCGTTGGTCATAACTTTCAGAAGCAGGCGTGGTTAATTCGCGCATGGGTTTTCCTTACTCAAAAACAAAAAAAGAGCACGATTTATACGCACTCTTTTTTAGAAGATCAAGCTTTAAGAAATCCAGGTTTATTTCAGCCCTATTTCTTTTTTGGCATTTCCCATGGATTTTCAGTTTCAGAATCTTTTAAACCTAATTTCCATACTCGACCAAAATGTTTAAAGTGCCCTGCAGCAATACCCGCTTCTGGCCCCATTCCATAATATTGGTCTAAATGATTTTCTTTTACTGCGCCACCGGTATCTAATGCAAGTAGAACTTTAAGTACATGCTTACCTGTCCATTTACCGTCTTTATCCAATTGTGGAACTTCCGCAAGTATAGGGGTTCCCATAGGCAATAAAGTACGATCTGCTGCAACAGCTGCCCCTGCAATTAAAGGGATACCCGCCGTACCTAATACATGATTGGCGTCCCTTGGTGAAAAGAAAACATACGATGGGTTAGTTTCTAACAATTCACGAACGGTCGCATCATCGTTTCTTTCAACCCATTCTTTAATCGCTTTTAACGACATGTCTTTGCGTTCAACTTCACCGCGTTCAATAAGTACTTTACCAATACTCACATAAGGATGGTTATTCTTCCCACCGTAGGCAAAATACTCTAGCTTGTCATCGTCACCAAAATGAATAAAACCACTGCCTTGCACTTCCATAATAAATGGGTCAATCATATTATCTGAGTAACCAAGCTCTAAACCTAACCCAGATAAAGCGCCTGCATTTATTTCAGCACGTGTTGGACAATTAGAACCACATGCTGGTTTATCATAAACAGGGTATTTAAATTTATCCGTTGGCTTATGACGCATTTCAATCACTGGTGAAAAATAACCAGTAAACATCACGTTCCCTTGTTTATCACCACCACCCATTTGAGCAAATTGAATTCCGTAATTTGATAATTTAGCAGGATTTGAACTTTCATCAATCCACTGTTGAAGTTTCGTATAAAGCTCTTCATAACGTAAAGACATGGATTCAGAACGCTCTACCACTTCTTTGCTTTGATTTTTAAATGCACTAAAATCAGAGGGTTTATCTGAATCAATATCACTGACTTCATTTAAGTTACTGCTAAAACTGCCATCCAAATACTGCTGAGCACGATCAGTCGGTTGATCAGCACAACCGGCTAAAGCAAGAAGAATACAAACAAAAGGAAGTTTACGAAGCACAATAAGACCTTACTTATTAAATAGTGCGGCAAGAATGACAAACAAATAGAAAGAGAGCAATTCCCTAGAATGGAATAAATGTAAGAAAAGGAGAATTTTGACAAAAATTGACACAAAATCAGAGGCTAAATTCTAAGTAAGCTCAGGTAGTGACACTTACTTAGAAAGAAAATTATTATTATTGTTTACGAAAACTCGACTTGTAATGCGTTGGTTTCATTCGCAGTAATTCAGCACCATCATTGTCTTCTACAAGGTAAACATACTCTGTTTCACCATGCATATAAGTTAATGTCTTCCCATCGAAATCAAACTTTGTATTAATTAAACGACCGTGAGTATAAACACCACTCGAATTCACCGTGAAACTGTCCCGAGCATAAGTAGGAACCCCTAACTCAATCCAATTACCATACAATTGAGAAACGGGCATTTGAGCAAAAAATCCAACACGAAACATCGCAGCGATCACCGCAGATACTAAACCAACGGCAAAAAAACTCATTAACACTAATAAACGAATTTTTCTCTTCTTTAACTCTTTTTGTTGAGTCTGACTCATCATGACGCCTACTAAAAACTATTATGTTATTAATCTTATCGGCAATCTGTAGAAATATTAAGAAAAACTTATGTGACCTTGCACTAAACACTTGCACATAGTTAAATACTTAGTCACTATAAATGCATAAATAATTATTCATGGATGAATCGTGTGAAGTTTCGTAGTACTGCTTTAGTTAAAGGCTTTCGCCAATCGGCACCTTATGTGAATGCTCACCGTGATAAAACCGTGGTGATTATGCTTGGAGGTGAAGCCATTGCTGACCAAAACTTTGCAAATATCGTTAATGATATTGCTCTCCTAAACTCTCTTGGGTTACGGATTGTTATTGTTTACGGCACTCGACCTCAAATGCGCTCCCAACTCAAAGAAAATGGTCATCATGCGCCTTTTCACAAAGGGATCCGAGTCACCGATGAGCAAACCCTTGAACTCGTCAAGCAAATCGCAGGGCAATTACAACTTGATATTACTGCTCGACTATCCATGAGTTTAAATAACACGCCAATGGCAGGTGCACAAATTAACGTTATCAGCGGTAACTTCATTATCGCCCAACCGCTTGGCGTTGATGATGGGATTGATTATTGCCACAGTGGTCGTGTTCGCCGTATCGATACCAATGGTATTAGCCGTATGCTTGACCAGCAATCCATCGTCTTACTTGGCCCTGTCGCCAGTTCCGTCACTGGGGAGTGTTTTAACTTGCTCTCTGAAGACGTAGCGACCCAATTAGCCATTCGATTAAACGCAGATAAATTAATTGGGTTTTGCTCTGAACAAGGTGTTGTTGATAACCAAGGTCATATTTTAGCCGAGCTATTTCCCAATGAAGCAGAAACCATACTTGGGAAATTAGAAACGGATCTTAACCCGAAAGATGGAAACTCTACGGGCACCATGCGCTTTTTAAGGGGGGCAATTTCAGCTTGTAAAGCGGGCGTACCAAGAAGCCACCTTATTAGTTACAAAGAAGATGGGGCATTAATTCAAGAGTTATTTTCTTTTGATGGTATTGGTACCCAAGTTGTAATGGCCAGCTCTGAACAAATTCGTGACGCTGAAATTGATGACATTGGTGGTATTATGGATTTAATTCATCCATTAGAAGAAGAAGGGATTTTAGTTCGTCGATCTCGTGAGCAACTAGAACAAGAAGTCGCTCAATTTACCATTATTGAAAAAGACGGATTAGTGATTGCTTGCGCCGCTCTTTACCCTTTTCCTGAAGATGGTATGGCTGAAATGGGCTGCGTTGCGGTTCACCCTGATTACCGAGACGGAGATCGCGGAGTCACATTACTCAATCGCTTACGCTTTAAAGCCAAGCAATTTAAATTATTACAACTGTTTGTTCTTACCACTCGTAGCCTTCATTGGTTTAGAGAGCAAGGGTTTGTTGAAGTTGATGTCTCGCAATTACCAATGACAAAACAAAAATTGTATAACTATCAACGTAAATCAAAGATCTTAGTGTTAAAAATTCAATAATAAATACCGCAGCGAAATAACTTAGCTGCGGCCTTTACTGTAAAAATTAGCGATTTAAGATTTAATAACCTACCGGATTTAAAAAATTAACATAGAGTATGTCGATAGAAGAAAGAATATGCATTTATAAACATCAATAACTGCATATCATGAAAATTATAAAAACAAAATAAAGAAATACCTCTATTAATGAGGGACCACTTCAATATTCAATATAAAAACAAAGGTGGTGTTAATTATATGTATCTTATTTATAACATAAATACGCCCCCTTAAAGATTAATTCAATATTAACTGATAATTTTATTTTTATTTAATACCGGACACATAACACCACGTAATAAAGATATATTATCCGCTCAAAGACAGCACATTTAAAAGGATTCCCCGTGCCAGTACGCCTTACGTTTCAAGGTAATTATCGTCGTTTAAACTTCGATTCCATCACCTAACCTACTAAATTGATTAATATAAATATTTATTACTATTAATCAACATTCCAAGTATTGTCGTTTTATTGAAACTAAGAATAACTAAATTCTATGAATTTTAAGCAGGGGTTTAACCATCTGTTTTTTTTAGTAAATTAATATAAATCGCAATTATAAATTAGTCATGCCTATAATATTTTGCTATATTTGGCTTAATTAGCTGTGCCTTAATTAAATACGTTCGTTGTAATTACCCGTATCTATATTAATTAAACGCAACTATTAAAACTAAATACGTCTATATTAATCTCATGTCTATTATAAATCAGTTATGCCTATATTAATTAAAAGCGTGATAATTAGTCACGCCTGTATTAATAATTATTTTTAAATTATCATTTACTTTATACCATTGCATTAACAACATTGGTTTATATACGAGGTTTTATATGTCTTCTAAATTATGGGGTGGTAGATTTGATCTACCAACAAATAAACTTGTTGAAGAATTCAACGCAACAATTTTAATTGAAAAACGTCTATTCCCAGTAGATATTAAAGGAAGTATTGCTCATGCTACTATGCTGGAGAAACAAAAAATAATCACTCAAATAGAAGCTGAACAGATTATTTCTGGCCTACAAGCTGTAGCAAAAGAAATAGAAGAAGGTTCATTTGTTTATGATACAGCGGATGAAGATGTTCACATGTCTATCGAGAAACGCATGACAGAGATTATAGGCTCTGTCGGCGGGAAACTACATACAGCCCGTAGCCGTAATGACCAAACTACACTCGATTCAAAAATACACATGCGAGCAACGATTAAAGAGAACCTCGCACTTATTCGTCAAATGCAAGAAATAATAATCCAGCGTGCTAAAGGCGAAATTAACGTAATTATGCCTGGTTATACACACCTTCAAACGGGCCAACCAATTCTATTTTCACATTGGATCATGGCTTATTTTTGGATGTTAGAACGTGATTATTCTCGTTTCCAAGATCTGTACAGACGTATGGGACAATGCCCACTAGGAGCCGCCGCATTAGCTGGTACAACTTTCCCAATAGATCGCTTCTATACTGCAGAACTATTAGGTTTTGATGAACCTACACCAAATAGCATTGACTCAGTGAGTGATCGCGATCATATGGTCGAATTCAACTCTACAGCAGCAATTTGCTTTATGCACCTAAGTCGCCTCTCTGAAGAAATAGTATTATTTTCTAGTCAGGACTTTAAGTTTATTGAACTATCAGACGATTTCTGTACTGGTTCAAGTATTATGCCACAAAAGAAAAATCCTGATATCGCAGAAAAAATTCGTGGTAAAACCGGTCGTATGTACGGCAACCTAATGGCCATATTAACAACAATGAAAGGTCTACCACTGGCTTATAATACAGACATGAGTGAAGATAAAGAAGCCGTATACGATTCAATGGATACGCTACAATTGTCACTTCAAGTAATGACGCCAATGATTGAAAAAATGATAATTATTGAAGCTAACACTCGCAATGCAGCAGACCGTGGTTTCTCAACCGCAACTGACATGGCTGATTACTTAGTACGTAAAGGATTACCTTTCCGAGAAGCTCACCATATTGTCGGTTCTACGGTTAATTACTGTATCAAACACGACAAAAAACTGGATGATCTAACCATTGATGAATTCCGTTCATTTAGTAATCTAATTGAAGATGACATCTATCAAAATATAACTTTAGAAGCTTGCGTATCTGCCCGTGGCTCATATGGCGGTACTGCACCACAAGCTGTTGAAGCCCAAATCCAACACGCTGAATCTATTGTTACTGCGGGTTAATTAGAACAACACAGGCTACTCGCTGGAATTCGGCTAGTAGCCTCCCTTCTTATTTTTAATTATTAACAACTACTTAACCGTATGATAGGTATTTCTTTATGAATATTGATTTTTGGCTACAGCTTGCTGTAGTTTTAGGCTGTATCGGTATTGGCGGACGATTTGGCGGAGTTGGATTAGGTGCCGCTGGTGGTTTAGGTGTCTGTTTATTAGTCTTAGGTTTTGGTCTACAGCCTGCATCTCCTCCAGTAACGGTACTACTAATCATTATCGCTGTAATCGCTTGTACCAGCGTACTACAAGGCGCTGGCGGTCTCGATTTTTTAGTTCGTATCGCTGAAAAACTTCTTCGTAAGAAGCCGAGTGCTATTACATTTCTCGGCCCTTTAATTTCCTCAATGTTTGTTATTTTTTGTGGTACATCTTATGTAGCATTCGCAGTTTATCCAGTTATTGCCGAAGTTGCTGCTGAAGCAAAAATCCGCCCAGAGCGTCCTATGTCAATGGCTGTTATAGCTTCAGGTATTGCGATTACAGCAAGCCCAATGAGTGCTGCAACAGCAGGTATGATCGCCTCACTTTCTCTTTATGACGTATCCTTCTTCCAAATCCTTGCCGTTAGTATGCCTGCATTTTTAATTGGGGCATTATGCGGCTGTGCATTCGTATACAAGCGTGGTTTAGAACTTGAGCAAGATCCTGAATTTCAGCGTCGCGTCGCATCAGGTGAATATCAACTTATTCATGAAGATGTCAATTCACCAGAAGAAGAATACAAACCGTCAACAGGGGTTAAGGCAAGCGTACTTGTGTTCGGATTAGGTGTTGCTACTGTTATTTTATTTGGTACTTTTAAGAGCCTACTACCATCTTGGGATATTGACGGTAAAACGGTTGTACTATCTACACCGATGCTAATCCAAATGGTGATGTTAGCCAGTGCATTATTTATCATCGTGTTTGCCAAAGTACCAAGTGACAAGTTTGCATCAGGATCAGTATTCCGTTCTGGTCTTATTGGTGTCGTGGGTGTATTCGGTATTTCTTGGATGACAGGAACGTTCTTCAATGCTTACCAGCCATTCTTTGAAACAACCTTTGAAGGTATGGTAGAAACAGCACCAATGATGTTCGGTTTGATTTTGTTCTGTTTTTCTGCGGTTATCTTTAGCCCATCAGCAACTGTTTCTGCATTAATGCCCCTTGGCGCAGCAATGGGGATCCCTCCTGGTTTACTCGTTGCACTATACCCTGCAACCTGTGGAGATTTCATAGTTCCAGGTACAGGTCAAATTGGTTGTTTATCTTTTGACCGTACAGGCACAACCCGATTAGGCACTTATGTTATAAACCATAGTTACATACTTCCTGGTTTTGTCATGGTTATTTCATCGGTAACTGCTGGTTACTTCATTTCAAAAATTGTTTTTTAACGTTTGCACTCTTTGCTAGAATCGATACGTTATTAATAAATGCATCGCTATATAAAATAGACTACCAACTAAAATTGGTGGTCTATTTTTAGATGGACTCTACTGATTGTTAGCAGCATAAAAATAGGCTACAAATATAATCTCGTAATCAATATTAATAATGAAATCCTCAATATCATCAAATATATTAAGGTTAATCACTGTATTTATTTAGCTCATCAACGCAGCTAATCCACTGTTTCTCTGAGTTTTAATCATTACACCTCTCGCCACCACTTTCTCTGTTGCGAACAGATCGAGTTTTTTCTTAGCTCGTGTGACACCCGTATAAATCAACTCTCGCGTTAAGATTGGGCTGAACTCAGCAGGTAAAGCTAAAACTGTATGTTCAAACTCAGACCCTTGAGATTTATGAATCGTCATCGCATACACGGTTTCATGCTCTGGTAATTGACTTGGTAATACTCCACGAATCGAACCATCTGGCATATCAAAATAAACACGTAAACGTTGATCAACAGGATCTGGCATCGCAATACCAATATCACCATTATAAAGACCTACGCCATAATCATTTTGAGTCACCATCACCGGGCGACCGGAATACCACACTTCATCACCATGAGGAATCAAATCAGATTTTCTTAATCCTTTTTCAATTCGTTGATTAAGTCCTACAACCCCAAAGTCCCCTTCGCGCATTGCACACAATAATTGAATTTGGCTAAAGGCTTTTAGTGCCACTTCTGGTTTATCGCCCGCATGGATATGACCTAAATAACTGCGATAGCCATTCACCATCATGGTGATCATTGCGTTATAGCTGTCATTACTTAAATCATGAAAACGAATATCAGAGAACCCTTTGGCCCACACCGCTTCTACTTTAAATTTACAGCCTTCATTAATGGCTTTAGCTAATTGTCCAATCCCTGAGCGCGCATCAAAACGGTAACTCTTTTGCAGCATACACAAGCTATCGGCGACCGCGTTATTGTGCGATTGCACAGGCAAAGCATAGCCTGTTAATTGAGATAATTGTTGTGCTTGATTCTGGCTGTAACCCATTTTAGTAAATTGACAGATATCACCTAACACCGCTCCCGCTTCAACCGAGGCTAGCTGATCTTTATCGCCCAATAAAATAACACGCGCGTGTTCTGGTACCGCATCGAGTAGTCGGGCCATCATAGGTAAATCGACCATCGAGGCTTCATCCACCACCAATACATCAAGGTGTAATGGATTGCTTTTGTTATGACGAAAATCCACTTGGTTTGGAATATAACCAAGCAAGCGATGCAGCGTACTTGCGTCTGTCGGGATCGCTTCTTTTACTTCTGGTGCTAAACCAATAGATTGCACCGCTTGACCAATGGATTCAGTCAAACGCGCTGCCGCTTTACCCGTTGGAGCAACTAACTTAATTGCGATGCTTTTATTATCTTGCTGAGCTTGAGTCACTAGGGAAGCCAAAAGCTTGGTAACCGTGGTTGTTTTACCCGTTCCTGGACCACCAGAGATCACCGAGAATCGACGAGTTAACGCTACCGCTGCCGCAACTTTCTGCCAATTCACACAGTGTTTGGTTGGGATTAAGTTATCCAGCGGCTCTAATTCTGAAGACTTAGTGGCTGAGAGTAAAACCCCATCAATCGCTTGCCAATCTAACTCACTAGAACTAGATCCCACAACATCGAGCATATCGCACACTAATTGCTGACGAGATACTTGATTATTATTCTCTAATTTTTTAAGCCCACTGAATAAAAAATGGTATTGGCGAGCAAATAGCTCATCCAATGTATTCGATAACTGAGCGTTTACCGCCACACTTTGCGCCGCTTTAGTTATACGGTTGGCAACACGCTGTTCAAACGACCAATAACGTTGTAAATACAAACGAGTTCCATCAAAGGCTAGTGGCGTTGCTTCTGTGCCATTAGATATCGTCGATGCCGCAGATAACTCACTAATCCACTGATTTTTCTCTGGTACTAACGCTAACAATGCATCACGATATTTTGCAGGCAACGTAAACAGATCACCTTGCTCTACTTGCTCGATATCAATACACACATGGCCTTTACCTAACTCATGGCTAGTCATTGCTGCGAGCAACATGATTAAGTTTTTATCGCTGTTCTTTTCCTGTTGGCCTAAAAACTTAGCAAATTGAAGATCCAATGGGCGAAGTACACCATGAGCCATTAAGTGTTGTAATTGCTTAAGCATCGACTGTTTCTCCATTTACCAATTGCTCTAATTCTTCTAATAACACTTCACTTGGTTTTGAATAAAAGACCCCATTTGAATTGCTATCATGCCCCTCATGACTCTCTTCAATACCACGCAAGAAAATATAATACGCTCCACCAAAATGAGTGTCGTAATTATAATCGGCAATACGACTTTTCAAGAATCGATGCAACGCTAAAGCATACAGCTGATATTGGAAGTCATAACGATGATCTCGCATTGCTTCAATTAAAGCGTCACCGCCGTAGCATTCTGGAGAATCGCCTAAATGGTTAGATTTCCAATCGAGAACGTAATATTTGCCTTCATGCTCAAACACTAAATCGATAAAGCCTTTCAACATTCCACTCACGGTAGAAAAGCCTAACTCACCCGCACGTGCAGAGACTTCATCGTGTTTAGCGATGGTTTTATTGACCAAGCTTGAGTTCAATAGCGTTATCGGCAATAAAAACTCCATTTCAACCAAACGTTGAGTTGGGCCTTTGGTTGCCAATCGTAAATCGTGACCATCCAACGGACAATCGAGCACGCGTTGCATCATGCTTTGAACGACGTCTAACCATTCCACATCGTAGTTTTCTTTTTCTAATAGCTTGATGATTATTTGTGTATTTTCTTCGCTGTTAATTGGTTGAGTAAATTCAACCTCTTCAAACAATGAGTGTAAAAACGTACCCGCTCTCGCACCACGAGGGAAAGTAAATATCGTTCGCTCTGGCTCTAAATCTAACTCTTTGTCGTCTTTATCTTCAGCGGAATCCACATCCAAATTAATCAATTCTAATGACGAATCGTTATGATGGTTACCTTGTTTCACCAAACCCGAATAACTGGTCATCCACCAATTACTTTTCACAGGCTTACTCAATTTGTTGGCTGTTAATGCGAATAAGTTGTCTTCTGTCTCTTTATAAAGCACATCACTTAAGGTTTGAGGTGACTGGATCACCATAGGCGAATTGCCTGCTATTAATTTTTCAAGGCACGCTTGAAGCTCAGCAATATCACATTCATCCGCTTGTTGGATTAAATACCCTAAACCAGAAAGGTGTACACCCGTTGGTGGTTTTTTCGATGTGCCTTTACCGATAGGTGCCATGCCAATATAACAAGCGTAAACAGCACGAGTTAGCGCAACATAAATTAAGCGTAAATCTTCTGCTAAGCGTTCTTTCTCGGCTTTTTCGACCGACTCATCTTCCTTTAATAAATCTAAGACAGAATAACGATTGTCTTCATCATAAAAGCTAACTTCGCCTTTTTTATCCACGGCTCGATAGGAGCAAACAAAAGGCAAAAAGACGAGATCGTATTCCAACCCTTTTGATTTATGAATCGTCACGATCTGCACCAAATTACGCTCAGATTCTAAACGTACCGTTTGCTCTTCAGCATCACCATTAGGTTCAGAAATCGCATCAGATAACCAACGCAACAATCCATAATCACTGTCGAGGGTTTGGCTTGTTTGTTGTAATAATTCACCAATATGAAGTAAATCAGTTAAATGACGTTCGCCGCCATTTTCAGCTAATAAACGCTCTGAAATACCTTGTTGAGTAATAATTTGATGCAACATAGGCATGATGCCACGTTGTAACCAATGCTTACGGTAGGTGCGGAACTCATTAACGGCTAATTCCCACTGCATTTCATCGACATTAAATTGATGTAGTTGATCGGCCGTATAAGCAAACAAAGACGAGGCTAATGCAGAACGAACCGCTCGTGCATCCGTTGGCGTCATTGCAGCCTGCAATAAACGTAAAATGTCTTTAGCTAAAGGAGAAGAAAACACACTGTCTCGGTTAGATAAATAAACACTCGCAATACCTTGCTTTGATAAGGCTTCACGAACCAATTTCCCTTCTTTACCAGTACGAACCAGTACGGCAATATTCCCGGCTTTAATCGCTTCTTTTTTCTCTCCATTTTGCAGGTGCGCAGACCCTTGTTGAGATCCGGTCAAAATGGTTTGAATTTGCGCCGCCGTCGATTCCGCCATTACTCGTTGGTAATTGCCTTTGTTTATCGGGTTACCATCTTTGCTTTCTTGTAACCAAAACGTCATTGCAGGCTGAGTTTGATTATCTAACGACCACGATTTTTGTTCCGCATTAATCGGATTATATTTCACCGGATAAAACGGAATATCATCATCGTATAAAAACGGTTGTTTACCATGCTCAAAAATACGGTTTACTGACGACACCATATCGGCAGTTGATCGCCAGTTAGTATCAAGAGTGTAGTGATCCGCCACTTGGCGACGAGCCTGAATATAAGTAAATATATCTGCGCCACGGAAAGCATAAATAGCCTGCTTTGGATCGCCAATCATGAACAAACCACACTGTGATTGATCTTGATAGATGGTATTAAAAATAGAATATTGAAGTGGATCGGTATCTTGGAATTCATCAATCAAGGCAATTGGGTATTGCTCGCGGATCTTTTCTAGCAGTAAAGCGTTCTCTTGATTTTTGGTTGCAGCCGACAATTGAGTCAGCAAGTCATCAAACGATAACCAGTTCTTCTGCTCTTTTGCTTGCTGTAAGGTTTCTCGGCACTTATGAATGGCTAATGACAACAACGGCTGTTTTATTTCTAATGGTTGCGCTAAAAAGTCATCAATTAATTTAAATACTGCGTGTTCTGGTGCTTCGCCTTTTTTGGTTTTATCAATTAATAACGATTGAGAAAACTTTTCTAATTTGTCATGAATTTGCAGCGAAGTCGTTGGATTACTTGCCCATATTGACACTTGATCCAACCAATTTGGTAAATTCTTTTTAGTGTAACTGCGTTTATCAACACCTGAACCTGAAATTAGCGCTTCAAAATCTACACAATGTTCTGACCACTGTTTTTTTAATTCATCAATACGAGCAATGCCTTGCTGACAGAAATCTTCTAATGACTTCTCTAATGGCTCAACCGTTAAATGCTTTGGGACACCAGTAAGACTATTGCCCATATCACCTAATAATGCAGAAGGGCTTGGCCAGCAATCGTAAACACTTTCAGCCACCATTTTTGGCAGATGATAAAAACTACGACGCCAAAAATCTGCGGCCACTTGGTGCATTAATTTGGCTTGGTCGGTGACAAATTCACTTTCGAACTGGGCACCAGATTCAAAGGCATTTTGGGTTAGCATGCGCTGGCAAAAGCCATGAATGGTAAAGATTGAGGCTTCATCCATACTGCGTTCAGCATTCAATAATATGTGTGCTGCCGACTTATGATCAGAAATAGCCGCTAATAACGGGTCAATAACGGGATCGCCACTCTTATAATCACTTTTATGCACAGCACGAGCAAACGCTAAACGAGCATCATGGATCTTAGCTCGAATACGTTCTCTTAATTCTGCGGTTGCCGCTTCCGTAAAAGTCACTACCAGTATTTTATCTACGGTTAATTCTTCACTATGGCGACTGTTCTCATCACCATGCCCTAATAGTAAACGTAGATATAAACTGGCAATGGTAAAGGTTTTACCAGTACCTGCGGAAGCTTCAATTAAACGTGTCCCATGTAAAGGAAACGTCATTGCATTCAATTGATTTGGAGCTGCGATTGTCGTCATCGAACATCACCATTTTTATTTATCATCAACACTCTGTTTTTACAGACTATTTGTGTGACCCATATCGAAGTTCATTAGGAACAACGATAATAAAATTAATAAAGCGACCAATGTGAGATCTTTCTCACGGTTCACTTTTTATGCTTTGTTACACTCAGCGCCACTTACAAAGAGCCCATTAAATGTGCATTTGTATTAAAGGATTCGGTCAACCTCTGACCTGTGGCCGTACAGCGAACGCCCTACACTAAAAATGATTTACTCGCGGCCACCCTACTCTTTTCTTCCGTGCTTCTTCTATACCTTCTTTCCTAAGCATTGCTTTGTTTTAAATTACAGTTTTTCTTTCTCACTGTGTAACAAGGCATCATGTAATACATTTTTCGCATTATCAAAAATAGTCTGACCTAATTCGTCATTCCACTCGGGCCACATACGCATGACATAATCATTGCTGTTTTCACCCGCGTAACGAGTTCCACTGTATTCATCAGCCATTTTTTTCAGTGCTTTTTCATGGGTTTCATCATCGTCATTCCACACACCTTTTTTATCAATGTGTGCTTCTAGCCCGGCCAACGCGGCTTTTGGTAAATAAGGCAATGGCGCACAGTTACCAGAAATATAAAGGCTTAATATCACTTCTAAATGTTGATACGCTTTTTCTGTTTCAATTGGCTCAAAATGATATATCGCATCGGTCCCAAAGAGGTGAGTAAATTGCTGTTGCTTCATGGCACACAAACACAGATGATCAATCCACGTTGCTAAGACTTCATGAGAACGAATTTTACCACCACGATAACGCAGCATTCCTTCTTTATAACGCTGCTTTAGCCAGCCTTGTAATTCCATCTCACCATGAGGAAAAGTAAAGCGTAAACGCACTTCTTGATCCTCTAATGGTGATGTCGTTAATGGCTGAATATGATCCACTAACTCTTTTACCGTGTTCACTTCTTTGTCTGCCGCGATCTCACCAAAGCTACCAATCGGTAATTTTCCTTGCGCTTTTTGTTGCTGATAAAACTCACGACTTAGTTGAAATACTTGGTTAGGATCATCATAGGCCAATAACTCTTCTAGCAATTCTGATTTCATTCCATAACCAGTACGACCATCAATAGAAAACGGTTCATCATCTTCAACTCGGCTCTCTACCGTTTCAAAAAATACTTTTAAACCACGGTTAAAGAAATAGGCGACAGGCAAGCGCCAAAAGCGTTGTAGTTCGGTTAATTCAAGCTCTTTTGATTCTGGTGCAAACACTAAAGGTTCAGTTTGGAATTCTGGCGCGGCTTGGCCTTCTAGTTTTGCGGTTGGTAACCATTCACTGGCATAACTGGTGTTATCACCCACAAAACTCTGTTGGCTATATGGGACTAATGGATGTTCTATTGTTAATTTTTTAACTAGGTGTTTAGCAGACTCTTCAGGGTTCAGCTCACTATCGCCATCTAGACAATAACTTTGCTGACAATATTCAAGCAGTTCACTCACCAAAACAGAAGGGGCTTTTTCTGTATTATCTCGAATAGAACGACCTATATAGCTGAGATAAAACGCTTTATTCGCCGATTGCAGTGCTTCTAAAAATAAATATCTATCATCATCTCGACGAGAACGGTCACCCGGCTTCATTCGTTTCTGCATTAAATCGAAACCTTCAACCGGCATCGTTCGCGGATAAGACCCATCCGTCATACCAAGTAAACAGATCACATCAAATGGAATTGAGCGCATTGGCATTAAGGTACAGAAATTTACTTTCCCCGCTAAGAAACGCTGACTCGCTTTTCCTCCTGATAAATTGTTTTTTAGGTAATTATTAATAATTGGTGCAGAGATTGGTGCATCAAATCCGGCGTCTTCAAGATTTTCTTCCAGTTTTTGCAATTGATCTCGAATGCTTTTAACGACCAGTTCACCTTCTAATTCAACAAGTAAAAAATCGTCCATTAGTTGGTTAATAATGGTGCGCCATGCATTAATTTTTTGCGCTTGGCCTAGGGTAATCTGATAAGTCAAAAGCTGATCAATAAAGTGCGCTAAGTTACCTGCTATTTCGGCATTCATGCCTTGCACTTGTTCGTAGCTCGCCATGCCTTCAAATAAGCCCGCGTCTTGCTCCATCGCATAACCAAGCAACATTCTCTGAATACCAAATAACCATGAATTTTGATTATGTTCAGGAAGATCAAAATGCGCAGAGGTGCTGTTATCCAATCCCCAGCGAATGCCGGTTTCTTCTGCCCATCGTTTTACTATTTCAAACTGCTCGGCATTAAATTTAAAACGTGACATGACCGCAGGAACTTCCAACAAACTTAATAGCTCTGACAAACCACAACGATTTTCAGGCAACGCCATCAAATTCATAAAAGCCAATAGCACTGGGTTTTCTTGCTCGGCACTTTGATCGGAAATAGCAAAAGGAATGTAGCGATCGAATGCTGCGTTACCAAAGACGGCTTGGATCGCCGCACTGTACACATTGATATCTGCTACCATCACAATAATATCGCGAGGTTTTAATTCTGGATCATTGGCAAACATATCCAATAATTGATCGTGTAAAACTTCTACTTCACGCATTGGGCTATGACATGAATGCAAAAGAATCGAACGGTCATCAGGGCTGATTGGTTGCTTGTGCTCACTGTTATCAAGCACATCATCACGACTGCGTTCTTCTAAATTTAAAATATCAGATTGGATAGAATGTAGAAGATCTTCCCTTCCTGTTGGCACAAAAATTTTATATTCATTCGGTTCTAAATCTAACAGTAATTGAAAGTTATCCCTACCTAACTTACCCCATGACGCTAATAAAGAATTCTCTGATTTGTTTGTAAATAAATCACTATCATCATTTTCTAGTGTAGATAAATCTGATGATAAACGTTTAGCTATTCGATTTTGACGATCTAATTTTGCTAGGTATTTATTATCACGTAAATCACCCCAATAATGTTGACATGGGTTGGTAAACATTAAATGCACATCAATATGTTGCCCAAGAGCCGCTAGCGCATCTAAATAACGAGGAGGCAATGAAGTGATACCCACCACAAATAAACGCTTAGGCATGCCTTTTGGCAAGGTTCCCGTTTGCAGATAATTTTCTAGGGTTTCAATAAAATGCTCGAACATATTGGCACGATGATAAGGTGAATGACCCAGCGCCAAGGTTTGGTCATACAAGGCTTGCCATAAAATAGGCTGCCAAGGATGTTCGCCTTCTAATTCTATAACCTCTTCACCCGCTTCCCATTTTTGGATCCATTCTGGGCGGAATACTAAATATTGGTCAAAGATATCGGCAATTTTTGCAGCGAGTTGGTAGCACTTCAATTGTTTGTCATCATTTTCTAAATAGCGTTGCAGTGGCGCAAATTCATCTTGTTTTAATAACTCTGGTAATAACGTCACTATCTTCCACGTCATGGCTTCTTTATTAAAAGCACTGCGCTTTGGCACGTCATCCAGAACCTGAGTAAACAAGTCCCAAATAAAAGTAGCAGGAAGTGGAAAGGTAAGATTGGCGGCAATGCCTAACTCTTTGGCGAGTTCGATTTTAAGCCATTGCGACATACCCGGACTTTGAACGAGAATTTGCTCTTGCTCAAATGGGTTATCAAGAGGGTTTAGACGAATTAATTCAACGACAAGAGATTTAAGAACATCAAGTTGATTTGAATGATAAACAGTAAACACACCCAGCTCGCTTATAAAGAAATGAAAGTCTCTATAGCTTAACGTAACTGGATGTGTTTTAAGAGAAAAAGATTACGAATTTAGTGTGCGTGTTTAGGATTTGCTAAGCGATTTACCATGCGAGTAATCGGACGATAGTGAGCTAGATAATGGACAGCAACATAACTAACAACACAGGTTGCTACCACTAATTCAACAACGGCAAGCATTCTGACTTGGTAGACATAATCAGCAACTACACCTTGAGATAACATCCAATTCGCCGTTTTAAATAATGCCGTTGCACCAATCACCATTGGGAAGGTAAATGCAGCATAGCCAGGGCTAAATGGCAGTCTCATTAATTTAAAGAAAGCCATGTAAATTACGCTTGTCATTAATACTGCAATACCGAATAAAAGCGCAATAATCACTGGTGATGGTGAAGCAGTGACTGTTAGGTAACCCGCTAATGATAAACTTGCTGGTGCTGCCATAATTGCAATCGTTGGTTTTGCAGCATCTGGTATTTCATGACAAAACATTAAACGATAAATCATGATTGGTAGCATGATGGCATAAATGATTAATCCAAACATTAATATCCAATGCGCTACTGGTGCTAATGTAGGGTTACCAGAAAAAGAAACATCCGCCACAACTAAACCAACTGGTGGTACAAACCAACTTGGCACCATGTGATGTAATTCAAAGTCTTTTGCTCGATGATAAATAAAAGAGATTAAGAAAATAAGATGAAGTGCAATTGCAGCAAGCCATAAAGCATCACCAGCGGCTGGATAAAAATGTCCCACACTGCTCGATACGACCATCGTCCCCATAGCAAACGTTGGGGCAACACTACCGACAACAGGATGTGCAAGCTCACTCCACAATACTGCTGGGTGTAATAAAAATTTAATCGCTAAAACAAGTAACAATACGGAAGCTATTGCTGCTGAAATCCATTGAGCATATCCATGGAAAGGAAGAGCATTCTCCCAACACCAGCCTAAACTTGCGATCCCAAGAGCTAACCCTGCCATTGGTGTTGGTGCGCCTACTACTTTTTGTTTTGTGTAATTAAGCATGACATTGTTCTCTTTACTATTTAACGATGAAGCCAGTTTACTACCAGACAACCATTAATAAAATTTGAATAAACTAAAGACTACGTTAAAATAAACTTAACGATGATGATCTATTAGTATTTAGGACTTCCTGTCATGAGAATTTCACTAAAACAACTCAATGTATTTACGGCAATTGCTCAAGAAAAAACAATGACGAAAGCGGCTGAGCGACTGTTTATTACAAAACCTGCGGTGAGCCTTTCATTGTCTGAACTTGAAAAGAATTTGGGTTACAAAGTATTTGATCGCGTAAATAATCGCTTAGTGTTAAATAGTGAAGGCCGCCAACTCCTTCCTTTAGCGGATGAATTACTAGAACGAGCTGAAGCTATCGAGCATCAATTCACTGCTGATAGTCAGTTGACTGGTTCATTAAACATTGGTGCCAGTGATACGATTGGTAATCATATCGCACCAGTTTTACTGAGTAAATTCCAACAACAACACCCTTGTGATATTCAACAGTTATTTATTTCAAATACCGCTCAAATCATTAATCGACTGTTGGAATTCAAACTCGATATTGGCTTAGTTGAAGGGAAAGCACATCACCCCAAGCTAAACATGATTGAATGGCAACAGGATGACATGTACATAGTATGCGCCCCTTCTCACCCGTTAGCTATGCAGAACATAATTACATTAGAAGACTTAGAACACTCAACTTGGTTATTAAGAGAAGAAGGATCTGGTAGCCGGGAGTATTTCCTTAATCATATTGCATCCAATTTAAATGATTGGCATGAGTCCTTACAGCTTCACACCACCGAAGCCATTATTAATTGCTGCTCTGAAAATATGGGGCTCGCATGTTTATCTCAATTAGCCGCTCAAAATTCGATTAATGATGGACGGTTAGTTCAGCTTCCTTATGAAAAGAAATTGACTCGTCCTTATTGGTTATTGGTTCATAAAGAAAAATATCAAACGCCATTATTGCAGTATTTTATGACTTTTATTCAACGTTAATGAGGCTATTTCTAGCCCCATAAAAATGATACCTAACGTTGGTGAGCAGGAAGATCGTGGTTTTCATAAGCGTCAGCAAACGAATGATTACGATCTCGATGTTTTGCTTCATCATCACGAATCTTTAAGATCACATCACGCAGTAATGCGTCATTTGGTAATTGATAATAGTCTATCGCTATTTGTGGTGCAGCTTCGTTTTCCACGTCTCCATTATCAATTTTACTTAAATATTCGGTGTAACTTTTACAAGCTTCTTCTTCAAAATAACCGACCACTCGGTGAGCCACTTTTGATGAGAGTAAATAAATAAAGCTATAAACAACCATAAAGACACCTTGGCCCAATAAAACCAACGTGCGCTCTATCCAGCGAGGTTTTGCAATATCTAAAAATATCATTAAATGCATTCTTTCGTTTTCAGCTTCATTCAATAATTCGCGGATCCACCCTTCATCATCTTTCATACGACGTAATGCTTTTAGGTGATTAAACATGCCGGCAACCATCCCAGGAACCGCAGCAATCGTTTCTAAAATAACGGCACGCTTTGCATATTGAGAACCATAAAAAATATTTAAAAGAAACTTTAAGCACTGCGTAATTTTATAAGCAATACGCTCTGACATTTTCGTTGTCGCTTTATGTTTTAGTTCAAAATCTGACATCATTAAGCACTCCTTTATTTAAAGTTGCATTTAAAATACAACTTTAAATAAAATTACTCAACTATTTTCCTACATTTAATTTTTTACATTTTAGCCATAAAAAATCAGTCGATTATCTCCTAGCGTTACCTCTCTCTCGCTTTCTCTCCTCCAAGTGGACAAAAAACCTCATTTACTGTATAAAACACCAGTTAATTTAATAGGAGAGACGACCATGGCTGTTATCGTCAAATATGTAGTTGAGCGCAACGGAGAAGAGAAGATGACTTTTACCTCTAAAACTGAAGCCGATGCTTATGACAAAATGCTGGATGTTGCAGATGAACTTTTTACTCTGCTAAATGAAAGTAATTTAATTGAAGATGAAGGGAAACAAGAAGAGTTGTCTCTTTACCTGGCTAAGCACAAAGAAGATGTTTTAGTTGCTTTGGGCGCAAAACGTAAACCTGTACCTAAAAAAGCAAAAATTGAAGCCGTCAAAGACGAAGAGTCTGACGCCGCTTAATTCTAAAGATACGATATATAAAAATACAAATAGCGGCTTAATGATCCGCTATTTTCTTTTCTCCACGACCACTTTAAATTCCCTTTTCTTACCTCTATTCCCTTTTCTCATTAAAATTTTCTGATTTCACTCTTCTATATCACAGCAACTATCTTTATGATGTGAAGTAAGATTTATTTTTAATACCTATCGAATTAATTAAATGACAAATTCATTACATAAGGTAAATCACTTAAAAACAAGATAGAGATTTTAATAATCAGTCATCCTAATGACCGCAATCTTGTAATAAAACAGCTAACGTAGCGATGATTTGATTGAACCAATGTGAATGAACGGATAATGATTTAAATAGGTATAAATTACTATTATTGATATGAAAATGGAGAATCATTACATGGCTCATTTTGCACTTGCCTTTGGTACAGCGACAAAAAACCGCGACAATAAAATTATTGAAGCTTTTTTCCCACACCCAGTATTAAACCCATCTGAATCATTAGTTAACGCTATTGCTAAAGCAAGTGGTTATACGGAGGGCAATCAAGCGATTGAAATTACATCTGAAGTTTGCACTGAACTTGCTAACGCTTTTGCAGCAAACGGGGATGTTCCAAACGCGGCATTCGCAGAAAAGGCAGTTCAATCAAAGCAGCCTCTTGTTCTTGTTGTTTTAGCAACTGATGAACAATCTCAATCTGTTGCTGAAGGCTTTTTGAAACTTCAATTGATCTCTAATCGTTTAGTTAAGCCACATGGCACTGTACTGGATGGTATTTTTGGTTTATTACACAATATAGCGTGGACGAACCAAGGCCCTATCGATCTTCCTGAATTAGCCGATCGCCAAATAGAAGCTCGCCTAGCTGGTGACACCCTGACTGTCGATTGTGTTGATAAATTTCCTAAAATGGTGGATTACGTTGTACCTACAGGTATTCGTATTGCCGATACTTCTCGTGTTCGTTTAGGCGCACATGTAGGTAAAGGTACAACAGTAATGCATGAAGGCTTCATCAACTTTAACGCAGGTACTACTGGTGTGAGTATGGTTGAAGGTCGTATTTCTGCCGGTGTTGTTGTGGGTAATGGATCTGATATCGGCGGTGGTGCTTCTATCATGGGTACACTTTCTGGTGGCGGTAAAATGGTTATCTCTATCGGTGAGAACTGCCTACTTGGCGCAAATGCAGGCCTTGGTTTCCCAATGGGTGATCGTTGTACGATTGAATCTGGCCTATATGTTACTGCAGGCACAAAAGTAAGCATGTTAGATAACCAAGGTAAAGAAGTTGAAGTCGCGAAAGCTCGTGATCTTGCAGGCAAAACAGATCTTCTGTTCCGTCGTAACTCTATCACTGGTCAAATAGAATGTTTAACTAATAAATCTGCAATTGAACTGAACAGCGAATTACACAGCAACAACTAATATTCACTTAATAATATGAGTATGCATTCATACTCTATTCATTGATGAAACGGTATTCTTGTGGCCAGTAACTTTATTGTTACTGGCCATTTTTATTGAAAAAGACACAAGACAACCCCACTTATTAATAAGACTAACAACAAAATAAATTCACATAGGAAATACCATGAGACTCTTACTTGCTTTATTACTGCCTTGGTTACAGTTTTTTACTATTGGTCGTCCATTTAGTGGTGTCATTTGCCTTATTTTACAATTAACTTTAATTGGCTGGATCCCTGCCGCTATTTGGTCTGTTTATGCATTAAGCCAATACAATACTGATGAAAAAATTAAAGATGCATTTGGACGATAAACAAAACTCGTTGTATTATTTTTTGTAAGCGCTAACACTTTTTTCAATGGTTTGAATGAGCAACTCTTTAAGCCATTGGTAGCGTTTATTTTCTTTGTTACGAGTTTGCCAAATCAATTGAATATCAAATTCCCCAACTTCAATTGGAGGCTCTGAGTGGACCAATTGCTCAGAGAACAAATCCAGCTGTGCCATTAACTCTGGTACAACACAGATTAAATTTCTTTTTTTCATGAGATGCCTAATCGTCAAAAAGTGCTTTGACGCGACACTCACCGCTCTTTCTGCTCCCAATGCGCTCAATTGCTTATCTACACCTGTTTTTAATGAACCATCAGGGCTAACCAATGCATGAGGCAATGAAAGATAATCATCCAGTGTTATCGGTGTTTTAAATTGATGTCTGTTTCCATCCCACATACATACATGCTTTTCTGTATATAATTTTTGATACTGTAAATCTTTTTGCTCTGGTTTCATGCTACCAATAACTAAATCAAGTGGTTCGCTATCAAACTTATCTTGGTAATTCGCTTTATCTACCGTGGTAAAACATAACTGTGCTTTTGGTGCTAATTGATGAATCGCATCAAAAATATCTGCTGCAAAAAGTAATTCTGCATAATCTGTCATTCCGATTTTAAAGGTCCCAGAGAACTCACTCGCCTCAAAGGTATCTGTCTTTAAAATATCCCCCGTTATTGTTTGTAGTACTTTATCTATCATAGGATAAAGTTGAATAGCCTTCGCGGTAGGGATCATTTTATGCCCTTGTCTTTCGAACAAAGGATCGTTTAATAACTCACGTAAACGAGAAAGACTATGGCTCATCGCTGATTGCCCGACAAATAATCTATCCGCAGCTAATGAGACACTTTTCGTTTCCATCAATGTTCTAAATACCACTAATAAATTTAAGTCGACCGCTTTCCAATTAATTTAATTCATAGTTAATAGTAATTTAATCGATTTGAATAATTGGATAGTAACTCGTAATCTTTATCCCATCAAAATGGAATGTCCGAATTTGGATGATACGTCAAAAGTTGAGTAGATTATGTTTGAAATATTTAACCGATTTTTTTTATTAGGCTGGGTTAGCTTTGGTGGACCTGCCGCTCATATCGGTTACTTCCGCAATGAATTTGTACAAAAGCGAGGTTGGATAAGTGAAGAGGAATACGCACAACTGATCGCCTTGAGCCAGTTCTTACCTGGCCCAGGTTCAAGCCAAGTAGGCTTTGCTTTGGGTTATCACAGAAAAGGACTCTTTGGCGCTCTACTCGCTTCAATTGGTTTCACATTACCTTCCATTCTTATCATGGTGTTATTAGCAAATATAAGCCATTCATTCTTTGGTAATGACATCTTTGAAGGCATCATTCATGGATTGAAATTATTAGCCGTTGTTGTTGTTGCTGATGCCATCATGGGAATGTATAAGAGTTTTTGTAAGGACAAAATCACGATACTTTTATGTATTATGACCGCAACCTTATTATTAATACTCCCTTCAATAAGCACACAATTAATTGCACTGTTAATTGCCGCGATTATAGGTCGAATTTATCTAAAATCAGATAAGGTGACTGAGATTAAAAAAGAATCTAAAGGCATTAATTGGTTACCCTTAATTATCTTTGCACTTTGTTTCTTTGCTTTACCTGCTATCGTTAATCATTCGCCATTACTCCTTCTTTTTTCTGATTTCTTCCAAGCAGGTAGTTTAGTCTTTGGTGGCGGTCATGTAGTCTTACCATTACTACAAAATATCGTTGGCGACCAAATTAGTACGGATAGCTTTTTAACGGGTTATGCTGCAGCTCAGGCTGTTCCCGGTCCAATGTTTACCTTTGCAACGTTCTTAGGATATGAATTGTGGAGTGAACAGCCAATTCTTGGTGCTTTAGTTGCAACCATTGCTATTTTCTTACCGGGATTTTCATTAGTACTTGGAGTATTTAGTCATTGGCAGGTTCTAGCTCAAAAACCAGCATTAGCAGGAGCAATTACGGGAATTAATGCTTCTGTTGTCGGGTTACTAATCGCAGCGCTGTATGACCCTGTATTTACAAGCGCAGTAGGCTCAGGGGTAGATATGGCATTAGTTATTATTGGCTTTGCATTACTTAAAGTACTTAAACTTCCCATTGTAGGTTTGGTTGGCTTCTTTATTGCCGCTGGTGGTATGTTGCCTTTCGTTGGTTGATAAACATTAAGGTGGGTATAAATTCCCACCTTTAGTTTACCAGCATTCCTTAGGCTCACTTTTATTAAATTGATTTAAAGTAATCGCAGTATAAGTTTTCCCTGAGCATGTATCCTTTATCTGTGCCTTTATAGGAGTAGCTTTAATCGTATAAGTTGTAGCAGTTAACCCCTCTAAGCTCAGAGTATATTTATCCGATTGTGTTTCACAAAAAGAACAAGTTCCCCCGCTAACGATAGAGCTAGCTATATCTGAATAATTAGTTATATATTTCGTTTCTAATTCTAATTGAATTTTCGCCATATCAGCTAAGGCAACGATACGGTTCGCCTTTAATATATGGTTTGTATACGCAGGATAAGCAATCGCTGACAATAAACCAATAATAGCAATTACGATCATAATTTCGATCAGTGTCATACCCCTTATATGAACACGAGATAAGTTACATTTATTTATTAGAATCATTTCTATTTATCCTTCTCTAAATATCTTTCTATTTTTCATACTTGGTATAATTTAAGCAAGAATTATTGATGCTTTATCAATAGTTTACAAAAGGATTTGAGAGATGAATCGCGGGTTTACCTTATTGGAGATGTTAATTACAATCACCGTTTTGGCCATACTTCTATCCGTTGCTGCACCAAACTTCAATACCGTAAATAACAGCGTAAAAATGCAACGCTTGGCAACAGAACTAAATGGTTTTTTAATTCAAGCTAAATCAGAGGCAGTCCTAAGAAACAGTGACTTATGGGTCCATATTTCATTTCCGAAAAAAGAAGAAAATAAAATCGGTTCATGGAATTTAGCTTTAAGAGATTCAACAAGTACTTCTGGAAATATGGTTGCCTATTTAGATGGTACCAACTTCAGCGATATCACCTTAAAACACACATATGCACATAAAAAAACAAAATTTGAAGGTATAAGAGGTAGACCAGCTTCAGGGTCATTTACTTTCTACCCAAATACAGACACAAAAAAAGTATTGAAAGTCGTTCTTTCAAACCCTCCTGGAAGAATTAAGGTTTGTTACGATAATACGAGTGGGGAGCTCTATGGATATAATTCCTGTTCATAAATACAAACAAAATGGCTCTTCACTTATTGAGCTTCTGATCGCTTCATTTATTGGGATTATTGCAATTAGTCTTGTTGGATCTATTTTTATTAATGGGCAACGTGTAGCAAAAAACCGAGGCCTAGAATTACTACTAGCTCAAAATCTAACGAGTACAATGCAAATTATAAAAAACGATATCCAAAGAGCAGGATACAACGGCACTGATGGACAGTCAGTAAAGCTATCGGCTGCGACAAATATTATAGAAATAACACCAAATAGTATTGGTTTTGTGTATCACAAAAAACTATCTGGAGCACAAAAAACTTACCAAAATGTAATATATAAATACTCACCTTCCGATAAAAAATTAAAAGTATGTGAAGAAGAAACACTCATAACAAACATAAAAAGTCTAACTACCGTTAGTAATTGCTATTCACTTTTTGATACTCAAAACATACAAGTAACTAATTTTTCAGTGTTACGTAAACCGTTAATCACAAGCTCCGCAACCTCATCAATAATTGATATTCGACTTGATACTGAACTAGTAAATATACCAACAATGAAAAAGGACTTAAGTTTCAGCGTCAAACAAAGGAATTGGCAATAATGAATATAGAGAAACAAAATGGCGCTGTTGTTTTAATAATGACATCACTCCTAATCCTTGCTGCTTTAATTTTATCTCTAGGAACTTACAAAAGTACTTTCTATCAAATAAAAAGATCACAAAATGAAGTTATTGCTAAACAAAGCAACTGGAAGGCAGAAGGTGCTATTGAGTGCCTCTTTAGCTTTATAAGTGAAAGTAAAACAGAGCCATCTCTATTATCAAAGAATAATACTTCTACTGAGTATAGTAATATGAATACTCAGTGTAATATCAATAATCCAATGGAAAGTCTTTACGCTCAACCTGTATCTTCAGCAAATTCTGCAATTACCTATCAGTTAACTTATGAACTAAATGAAAAAGAATTAATTAAAAAAAATATCATACCTAAAATTACTTATGGAAACGGAGCGATACAAGCTAGAGGTAATTTGATTATAGATGGTTCTTTAAACGTATATCCCGATGTTACAGGCCATAAAATTAATGAAAAAGATGAGTGTGTTGCCATTAAATATAGCGGATACATCGATTACAGATTTTCAGGATCAGGATTGAAAACACTTAATCCTGAAGAAAATGGGCCCTATGATGGTTATAGCGGCACCTGCCATTCAACAACACAATCAAACATTCAAACAAATTCTAAAACAGATGATTCCGCAACTTCTGGTAACTTTCTTTCTGATTATATAAAAGAAGAACACTATGACCCTTTTGAACCATTCTTCCAAAAACCTCGTTCTAAACTATCTGAAGTAAAAAATGAATACACGGTAATTAGTGGTAATAAATCAAATTGTGACAGCTCTATCGCAACCGCTTTTGCAACTAGCGATAAAGTATGGGTCGAAGGTAATTGCGATCTTGGAGATGGCCATTCATTAACATCACTAACTGATAAATCTCGAAACCTTGTTATAGAAGATGGCGTTTTCGGTGTTTACGGTGCAGTAAATTTCTATGGTTCAGTTTATCATATGTATCATCACCCAATAGGGACAGATCTTACTGACAATTGGGATGGAATGGTAAGCTCTAATACTCTAGCTACTAATGATAAGAAAACAGTCTCTCATTTCCAAGCTGGTGCTTTTATTCCTACTGGAGGACTAATATTAGATATTCCTAATTCCTCAGCATTACTTAGAGGCGCCATAGTATTTAATTATAAAAGATCTGCCCGTAAAGAAGAATACAACAATTTTACATGGCAAAAAGGATCTTGGAATGATCTATAAACAAAAAGGATTTAGCCTTCTTGAAATAATGATTTCATTTACCATTATTGGTATTGGTGCATTAGGCTTATTGAAGCTGCAAACGTTTATTGAGCTAAAATCTGAACATGCGACAAGGAGTATTGAGGCTCTATATAGTGCAGAAACTCAATTAGAAAAATTTCGTAGTCGCTCAATCTCTGGAGCAGGTGGAACTATTACTTATGATTCCATTGCTACATCGTCAAATGAAGTCACAATCAATGATATTACATATATGTTAACCTGGAACGTTGATAGCATAATTTCGGCCTCGGCAAAGCACATCACAATATCTAGTGCTTGGAACACAAGACATGGAAACCAAGAATTTGTAACCTTAGAAACCATCATATCTAAATACAACGAATTTGATTAATAGTTAATTAAACACAATAGTAGAATTTCAAACTCCGACATACATAGTCTTATGGCGGAGGGAGCCGCGAGTCTTTTCTTAAACTACAGATGGCAAAAAGCCCATACCTTTCGATATGAGCCTTCTTTAATATGGCAAGGGTGGAGAGATTAGAATTCCCAACACACGCGTTCTTATGACGGGGGAATCCACTGCTCTTTCCTCAAACTACAAATAGCAAAAAGGCTCATATCTTTCGATATGAGCCTTTTTTAATATGGCAGGGGTGGAGAGATTCGAACTCCCAACACGCGGATTTGGAATCCGCTGCTCTGCCAGTTGGAGCTACACCCCTGTAGTTATTTTAAAGACTTAACTCTGTCTATAAATAAGTGGCGGAGTGGACGGGACTCGAACCCGCGACCCCCGGCGTGACAGGCCGGTATTCTAACCAACTGAACTACCACTCCGCAGTGTCTATTCAGCATTATGCTATTACTTAAATAAAACGTGTCAGCGTTTTATTCTTTGTCTTCATCTTCTAAAAAAGATAAAAACTTAATTCAAGCCTGGCGATGTCCTACTCTCACATGGGGAGACCCCACACTACCATCGGCGCTATTACGTTTCACTTCTGAGTTCGGCATGGGATCAGGTGGGTCCATAACGCTATGGTCGCCAAGCAAATTCTTTAATTCGGAAAGCTGTATTGTGTTCTTAATCACATTCAATCTGTTTCTTGCTATCTTAAATCCGTTCAAAACCCCTTGGGTGTTGTATGGTTAAGCCTCACGGGCAATTAGTACAGGTTAGCTCAATGCCTCGCAGCACTTACACACCCTGCCTATCAACGTCGTAGTCTTCAACAACCCTTTAGGATACTTAAAGTATCAGGGATGACTCATCTCAAGGCTCGCTTCACGCTTAGATGCTTTCAGCGTTTATCGATCCCGAACTTAGCTACCGGGCAATGCTACTGGCGTAACAACCCGAACACCAGAGGTTCGTCCACTCCGGTCCTCTCGTACTAGGAGCAGCCCCTTTCAATCATCCAACGCCCACGGCAGATAGGGACCGAACTGTCTCACGACGTTCTAAACCCAGCTCGCGTACCACTTTAAATGGCGAACAGCCATACCCTTGGGACCGACTTCAGCCCCAGGATGTGATGAGCCGACATCGAGGTGCCAAACACCGCCGTCGATATGAACTCTTGGGCGGTATCAGCCTGTTATCCCCGGAGTACCTTTTATCCGTTGAGCGATGGCCCTTCCATTCAGAACCACCGGATCACTATGACCTACTTTCGTACCTGCTCGAATTGTCATTCTCGCAGTCAAGCGGGCTTATGCCATTGCACTAACCACACGATGTCCAACCGTGTTTAGCCCACCTTCGTGCTCCTCCGTTACTCTTTGGGAGGAGACCGCCCCAGTCAAACTACCCACCAGGCACTGTCCGCAACCCCGATAAGGGGCCAACGTTAGAACATCAAGCATACAAGGGTGGTATTTCAAGATTGCCTCCACAAATACTAGCGTACTTGCTTCAAAGGCTCCCACCTATCCTACACATGTAGGGTCAATGTTCAGTGCCAAGCTGTAGTAAAGGTTCACGGGGTCTTTCCGTCTAGCCGCGGGTACACTGCATCTTCACAGCGATTTCAATTTCACTGAGTCTCGGGTGGAGACAGCGTGGCCATCATTACGCCATTCGTGCAGGTCGGAACTTACCCGACAAGGAATTTCGCTACCTTAGGACCGTTATAGTTACGGCCGCCGTTTACTTGGGCTTCGATCAAGAGCTTCGACCGAAGTCTAACCCCATCAATTAACCTTCAAGCACCGGGCAGGCGTCACACCGTATACGTCATCTTACGATTTAGCACAGTGCTATGTTTTTAATAAACAGTTGCAGCCACCTGGTATCTGCGACTCCCGGCAGCTTAGAGAGCAAGTCTCATCACCGCTAGGAGCGTACCTTCTCCCGAAGTTACGGTACCATTTTGCCTAGTTCCTTCACCCGAGTTCTCTCAAGCGCCTTTATTTTTTCTACGCGACCCTTTTATCGGGGTGGGGTTCGATTTTTTATAACCAAAAGCTTAGAGGCTTTTCCTGGAAGCATGGCATCAATAGCTTCACACCCGTAGGTGCTCGACATCGTGTCTCAGCCTAACAAGAGTCCGGATTTACCTAAACTCTTAGCCTACGCACTTGAACTTGGACGACCGTCGCCAAGCCTACCTAGCCTTCTCCGTCCCCCCATCGCAATTATAAGAAGTACGGGAATATTAACCCGTTTCCCATCGACTACGCCTTTCGGCCTCGCCTTAGGGGTCGACTTACCCTGCCCCGATTAACGTTGGACAGGAACCCTTGGTCTTCCGGCGAGGGGGTTTTTCACCCCCTTTATCGTTACTCATGTCAGCATTCGCACTTCTGATACCTCCAGCATGCCTTACAGCACACCTTCAACGGCTTACAGAACGCTCCCCTACCCAGCACAATAAATTGCACTGCCGCAGCTTCGGTGTATAGCTTAGCCCCGTTACATCTTCCGCGCAGGCCGACTCGACCAGTGAGCTATTACGCTTTCTTTAAATGATGGCTGCTTCTAAGCCAACATCCTGGCTGTCTGAGCCTTCCCACATCGTTTCCCACTTAGCTATAACTTTGGGACCTTAGCTGGCGGTCTGGGTTGTTTCCCTCTCCACGACGGACGTTAGCACCCGCCGTGTGTCTCCCGGATAGTACTTACTGGTATTCGGAGTTTGCAAAGGGTTGGTAAGTCGGGATGACCCCCTAGCCTTAACAGTGCTCTACCCCCAGTAGTATTCGTCCGAGGCTCTACCTAAATAGATTTCGGGGAGAACCAGCTATCTCCAAGTTTGATTGGCCTTTCACCCCTAGCCACAAGTCATCCGCTAATTTTTCAACATTAGTCGGTTCGGTCCTCCAGTTGATGTTACTCAACCTTCAACCTGCCCATGGCTAGATCACTTGGTTTCGGGTCTATATCCAGAGACTGAACGCCCAGTTAAGACTCGGTTTCCCTACGGCTCCCCTAAACGGTTAACCTTGCCACTGAATATAAGTCGCTGACCCATTATACAAAAGGTACGCAGTCACATAACAAGTATGCTCCTACTGCTTGTACGTACACGGTTTCAGGTTCTATTTCACTCCCCTCACAGGGGTTCTTTTCGCCTTTCCCTCACGGTACTGGTTCACTATCGGTCAGTCAGTAGTATTTAGCCTTGGAGGATGGTCCCCCCATATTCAGACAGGATATCACGTGTCCCGCCTTACTCGTTTTCACTGATGATGAGATGTCGGTTACAGGGCTATCACCTTGTATCGCGCCACTTTCCAGAGGCTTCACCTGTCTCATTAACAACTTAAGGGCTAACCCAATTTCGCTCGCCGCTACTTTCGGGATCTCGGTTGATTTCTCTTCCTCGGGGTACTTAGATGTTTCAGTTCTCCCGGTTTGCTTCGCTGCGCTATGTATTCACGCAGCGATACTAGCTTATGCTAGTGGGTTTCCCCATTCAGAAATCCCAGACTCAAAAGGTTTTTACTACCTAATCTGGGCTTATCGCAAGTTAATACGTCTTTCATCGCCTCTGACTGCCAAGGCATCCACCGTGTACGCTTAGTCACTTAACCATACAACCCCAAGAGGTTTCGTATGGCATAAACAACCAAGGTTGAACTCTTCATTGAGAGTTCTGGTTTTTCGCCGGATTCAAAATACAAGAACACTTGAATGTGTTTTTAATTTGTTTATCTAAAGATAAACAAAAGATATTAAGAACTTTTAAATTTTGATTTATCTAACTCGTAAGTTAGTTAAATCAGTCAGCTTTCCAAATTGTTAAAGAGCAGATTTTCTATAACGAAAACCATTAATAATAACTTTCATTTTAAAAATGATTATTAATGGTGGAGCTATGCGGGATCGAACCGCAGACCTCTTCACTGCCAGCGAAGCGCTCTCCCAGCTGAGCTATAGCCCCACATAAAAAATCTCTTTTACTTTTTTAACCTAATCAATCTGTGTGAACACTCATAAATCGCAATCTATCGTTAAGGAGGTGATCCAGCCCCAGGTTCCCCTAGGGCTACCTTGTTACGACTTCACCCCAGTCATGAACCACAAAGTGGTGAGCGTCCTCCCCGAAAGGTTAAACTACCCACTTCTTTTGCAGCCCACTCCCATGGTGTGACGGGCGGTGTGTACAAGGCCCGGGAACGTATTCACCGTGACATTCTGATTCACGATTACTAGCGATTCCGACTTCACGGAGTCGAGTTGCAGACTCCGATCCGGACTACGACGCACTTTTTGGGATTCGCTCACTATCGCTAGCTTGCAGCCCTCTGTATGCGCCATTGTAGCACGTGTGTAGCCCTACTCGTAAGGGCCATGATGACTTGACGTCGTCCCCACCTTCCTCCGGTTTATCACCGGCAGTCTCCCTGGAGTTCCCACCATTACGTGCTGGCAAACAAGGATAAGGGTTGCGCTCGTTGCGGGACTTAACCCAACATTTCACAACACGAGCTGACGACAGCCATGCAGCACCTGTCTTACAGTTCCCGAAGGCACTAAGCTATCTCTAGCGAATTCTGTAGATGTCAAGAGTAGGTAAGGTTCTTCGCGTTGCATCGAATTAAACCACATGCTCCACCGCTTGTGCGGGCCCCCGTCAATTCATTTGAGTTTTAATCTTGCGACCGTACTCCCCAGGCGGTCTACTTAACGCGTTAGCTCCGAAAGCCACGGCTCAAGGCCACAACCTCCAAGTAGACATCGTTTACGGCGTGGACTACCAGGGTATCTAATCCTGTTTGCTCCCCACGCTTTCGCATCTGAGTGTCAGTGTCTGTCCAGGGGGCCGCCTTCGCCACTGGTATTCCTTCAGATCTCTACGCATTTCACCGCTACACCTGAAATTCTACCCCCCTCTACAGCACTCTAGTTCACCAGTTTCAAATGCGGTTCCGAGGTTGAGCCCCGGGCTTTCACATCTGACTTAATGAACCACCTGCATGCGCTTTACGCCCAGTAATTCCGATTAACGCTCGCACCCTCCGTATTACCGCGGCTGCTGGCACGGAGTTAGCCGGTGCTTCTTCTGTCGCTAACGTCAAGATGTACAGCTATTAACTGCACACCCTTCCTCACGACTGAAAGTACTTTACAACCCGAAGGCCTTCTTCATACACGCGGCATGGCTGCATCAGGCTTTCGCCCATTGTGCAATATTCCCCACTGCTGCCTCCCGTAGGAGTCTGGACCGTGTCTCAGTTCCAGTGTGGCTGACCATCCTCTCAGACCAGCTAGAGATCGTCGCCTTGGTGAGCTCTTACCCCACCAACTAGCTAATCTCACCTGGGCTAATCTTGACGCGAGAGGTCCGAAGATCCCCCTCTTTGGTCCGAAGACATTATGCGGTATTAGCTATCGTTTCCAATAGTTATCCCCCACATCAAGGCATATTCCCAGGCATTACTCACCCGTCCGCCGCTCGTCAGCAAAGTAGCAAGCTACTTTCTGTTACCGCTCGACTTGCATGTGTTAGGCCTGCCGCCAGCGTTCAATCTGAGCCATGATCAAACTCTTCAATTAAAGTTTTTTGGTTGCTCTGTCTTCTTAATTAAAAGAGGGCAGAAACAAAACCGGCTCAATGATTTATACTGATTTCTTACATAAAAATAATTTTGTGTAGTCACTCAGTTCATTGATTATTTTTGTTTGAATTCACTTCGAAAAGTAAAAGCAAACTAGTGATTATCAACTCACAAGTGCCCACACAGATTGATTTGGTTAAATTATTAAAGAGCATCTCTTATACTTTTAAAGCCTTGAGGCTTTATCGTTAAGAGGAGGGTTATAATAGCCATTTAAGTTTAAGTGTCAAGCACTTATTTAAACAAAAAATCCAAAATAACCTCACTGTACGTATGAATAAGAAATGTCTTGTACTCCGTGTCAGTGAGGGCGAATTATAGAGAGTCTTTGCTATCATGCAACTCTTTTTATAGCAAAAAAGGTTAAGTGCTCAACTTTACATCGAAGTGATTATTTTACTATCAAAAATCATCATTTTGAGTAGCAATCAGCTGACCATTTCTTACTTTTAGTTTTATTTCTTCCCCTGTCCTTAACTTACCGCTTAAAATATCTTGTGCTAGCGGATTTTCAATATAAGTTTGAATCGCTCTTTTTAATGGTCTTGCACCATATACAGGATCAAAACCAGCTTCCGATATTAACGTTAACGCTTCATTACTCACTTTTAACTGATAATCTTTTTCATTCAGTCGTTTTTCTAAACGTTGCAATTGTATTTTGGCAATACTTTTAATGTTCTCCTGTCCCAATGGATGGAAAACAACCGCTTCATCAACTCTATTTAAAAATTCAGGTCTAAAATGTTGACCAACTACATCCATGACAAGTTCTTTTATACCGCCATAATCGAGTTCACCAAAATGCTGTTGTATTTTTTCTGAACCTAAATTTGATGTCATAATTATTACTGTATTTTTAAAATCGACAGTACGTCCTTGACCATCAGTTAAACGCCCATCATCTAATACTTGTAATAATATATTAAATACATCTGGATGAGCCTTTTCAACTTCATCTAAAAGTAAAACTGAATATGGCTTACGCCTTACGGCTTCAGTTAAATACCCCCCCTCTTCATAACCTACATAGCCAGGAGGTGCGCCAACTAATCGAGCAACAGAATGCTTCTCCATAAACTCCGACATATCAATTCGGACCATTGCGTCTTCACTATCAAACATAAAATTTGCTAATGATTTACATAATTCGGTTTTCCCCACCCCCGTAGGACCCAAGAATAAAAAAGATCCAATAGGACGATTAGGATCCGATAAACCAGCTCGACTACGACGAATCGCATTTGATACCGCTTCAACCGCTTCATCTTGACCGATAACTCGATGGTGCAACATGGCTTCCATCTTTAATAGCTTATCTCTTTCTCCTTCCAACATTTTATTAACTGGTATTCCAGTTTGACGGGAAAGAACTTCAGCTATTTCAGCGTCTGTTACCTTATTCTTAAGCAAACTCATTTCTTGCATTTCAGCTTGGGCAGCTAAATCCAATTGTTTTTCTAATTCAGGAATTCGGCCATATTGTAATTCAGACATACGATTCAAATCACCGGCTCTACGAGCGATATCCATATTACTTCTTGCGATGTCCAACTCTGTTTTTATATGTTGAGTTCCAGAAAGTGCTGCTTTTTCAGCTTTCCAAATTTCTTCTAATTCAGAGTAATCTCTTTCTTTTTCTCTTAATTCTAAATTTAAAGAGTCTAAACGCTTTAAACTCGCATCATCACTTTCTTTAACTAAAGCTTGTTGTTCTATTTTTAATTGAATGATCTTACGTTCAAGTTTATCTAATGATTCTGGTTTAGAATCGATTTCCATACGAATACTAGATGCCGCTTCATCGATTAAATCAATCGCTTTATCTGGTAACTGTCTATCTGAAATATATCGATGTGATAATGTCGCAGCAGCAACTATTGCTGGATCGGTAATTTCGACATGATGATGTATCTCATAGCGTTCTTTCAAGCCACGTAATATAGCGATCGTATCTTCTACCGTTGGCTCATCAACAATAACTTTTTGAAAGCGTCGTTCTAATGCAGGATCTTTTTCTATATATTTACGGTATTCATCTAACGTTGTCGCTCCAACACAATGTAAGTCTCCTCGAGCTAACGCCGGCTTTAGCATATTCCCGGCATCCATCGACCCTTCACCTTTACCAGCACCAACCATCGTATGAACTTCATCTATAAAAAGAATAATATTACCTTCTTCTTTTGCTAATTCATTTAATACGGCTTTTAAACGCTCTTCGAATTCACCTCGAAATTTAGCTCCTGCAATTAAAGACCCAATATCTAACGAAAGAACTCTTTTATGCTTTAACCCTTCGGGTACTTCGCCATTAATAATTCGTTGAGCTAATCCTTCAACAATCGCCGTTTTACCTACACCGGGTTGACCTATAATTACAGGGTTATTCTTAGTTCTTCGTTGTAGCACTTGAATTGTTCGTCGAATTTCATCATCTCGCCCAATAACAGGATCTAATTTACCTTGCTCAGCTTGCTCAGTTAAATCGATAGTAAACTTCTCTAATGCCTGACGTTTTTCTTCAGCATTAGGATCATTTACTTTCTCACCACCACGGATCTCATCAATAGATTTTGAAATTTTAGCTTCGGTAAGACCTGACTCTTTTAATAAATGACCTAATGGGCCTTTGTCTTCAATCGCGGCAAGCATGAATATTTCAGAAGAGATATAAGTGTCTTTTCTTTTTTGTGCAATTTTGTCACACAAATTAAAAATAACCCCCATATTTGATGAAAGTTGAACATCACCACCGATACCAATTACTTTTGGGGCTTTATCTAAAATTTCCGTTAATTTTGAGCGTAATTGGGTAACATCAACATTAAGTAACGTCAATAATGGTCTTATCGTGCTACCGTTTTGATTTAGTAAAGCCACCATTAAATGAGTCGGCTCAATATATTGATGATCTTGACCTAATGCTAATGATTGAGCATCTGAAATGGCGATTTGGAATTTACTGGTAAATCGGTCTAAACGCATAACCCTCTCCTAAAGAGAAAAGCAAGTAACTATTACTTATTAAATGGGGTTTATTGTTTTAGAAATCAACTGATGGGAGTGGCAATAAAAGGGATTATTCGAACCAAATTAAGGTAGCTTGACGACCTGTCGAGCCTTCTTTTCTATAAGAGAAAAATTGATCTGTATTTGAATAGGTACAAAAGTTTGAATAGTAAATATCTTGAACACCAACACTCTGTAAACGCTGAGTTGCCAGTAAATTTAAATTCGCGAACCATTTATTTGAGTTATGGCTTGGAGTAAAAGCGTTTATAGCTTGAGGATCTTTCTCACAGAACAGTTGTTTAACTTCATCACCAACTTCAAATGCAGTAGGTCCAATCGCTGGTCCGCACCACGCAATAAGATCATTGGAAGAAAAATGCTTCACTGTATTTTCTAAAATACCATCAAGAAGACCACGCCATCCAGCATGAGCTGCAGCAACTTCGGTGCCTTCTCTATTACAAATAACAACAGGTAAGCAATCTGCTGTCATTACACAACATACTTGATTTGCTTGATTCGTATATGAGGCATCAACCAAGGGAGAATTTATCTCTTCAGAAGAAATAGGCAGGGTAATAACCATTGTTGAATGTATTTGGCTTAACCACGTTGGCGCAGTGGGTAACTGCGCCAACGTAATCAGTTTTTCACGATTTAGCACAACATCATTACTGTTATCACCAACATGATCACCTAAATTAAAACTCGTAAATGGTGCTTTAGATACACCACCAACACGAGTAGTACTAACTACGTTAATATTTTTAGGGGCTGACCACTTTGGTGATAGTATTGACATTAATACTCTTCTTCATGCAATAAACGCTCATCGTCGCGTAATGCTTGAGCTAGAGCAATAATATCGTCAGGAATTGGCGCATGGAATTCCATGACTTCACCTGTAATTGGGTGATCAAAACGTAACATCGCCGCATGCAGAGCTTGACGGTTAAAGCCACGGATCATATCAATCAATTCTTGTGACGCACCTTTAGGGATACGAGCACGGCCACCATAAGCGGTATCACCAACTAATGGATGCTGAAGAAAAGACATATGCACACGAATTTGGTGAGTACGACCGGTTTCAAGACGTAAGCGTAGACGAGTATGAATACGGAAATGCTCTGCAACACGGTAATGCGTTACTGCATCTTTACCTAATTCATGTACCGCCATTAGCGTACGTTTTTGTGGGTGACGTCCGATTGGCTTTTCAATCATGCCGCCAGCCGTCATACGACCTAATACTATCGCTTCATACTCACGAGTAATCTTACGCTTTTGAAGCGCACGCACTAAACGTGTTTGAGCGGGTACTGTTTTAGCTACTACCATTAAACCAGTAGTATCTTTATCTAGACGGTGCACGATACCTGCGCGAGGTACTTCTGCAATGCTTGGGTAATGAAACAACAATGCATTCAGTATTGTGCCATCAGGCGTACCAGCACCTGGATGTACAACAAGATCACGAGGCTTATTAATTACTAATATGTCATCATCTTCATATACGATTTCAAGCGGGATATCTTGAGCTAACCAACGCTCTTCATCTTCTAATTCCGCTTTTACTACGATTTCTTCACCGCCCATCATTTTTACACGAGCTTTAGTGATCACTTCGCCGTTAACAGAAATGCTACCCGCAAGTACCCACTCTTTGATGCGTGAACGAGAGAAATCAGAAAATAATTCAGCCGCCGCCTGATCCAAGCGTTGACCCAATTGACTGTCTTTTACTGTACTTGTTAATTCTATTTGTTGTGCCATACCGAACTTTTTTTTAAATTAGTGGTACTAATACCAAACAAATACATCATATTTGGTATCATCAACACTATAAGTGAAATAAACTATCTACCATTGTATCTGTTAACGGCACTTTTCGTAATGGATAACTTAAGTTTTTTTATTCAAGGATCATTTTCAAGCATGAAACGCTTAACACTTTCGTCATTATTAGCCGTATCTTTGCTGGTTGGTTGCTCAAGCAGTGATGATGTTATCCCTGATATCCCACCATCAGAATTATATTCTCAGGCTCAAATATCGTTACAGGCCGGTAATTGGACAAGTGCGGTTGAACGCCTTGAAGCATTGGATTCTCGCTACCCTTTTGGTGCCTACTCAGAGCAGGTTCAGCTCGATCTTATTTACGTATATTACAAAAATGATGACTTAGCTCTAGGTTTAGCCACCATTGAACGATTTAATCGATTAAACCCAACAAACCCCAAAGCGGACTGGGTGCTATACATGAGAGGATTAACTCACATGGCTCAGGATAGAAGCTTTATGCATGATCTATTTAGAGTTAATCGTTCAGATCGAGATCCTGAACCAGCACGTTCAGCCTTTAAAGATTTTAAACGCTTACTTGAGCGTTACCCTGATAGTTTATATGCAGAAGATGCTCAAACTCGTATGTTTGCGTTAAAAAATCGTTTAGCCGATTACGAATTAGCTACCGCAGACTTTTATTTGCGTAGAGAAGCATGGATTTCAGCAATTAATCGTAGTCAAGAATTACAAAGAACCTACCCAGACACTGAGGCGGCAAGAAAATCATTAACGATTATGCTTTCTGCATATAAAGAGCTAAAGCTGGATGATGCAATTCAACGTACTGAAGAATTAATCGCATTAAACCCACAATAAGCAATACGATAAAAACAAAAAAGCAGCGCTCAAACAAAGCGCTGCTTTTTTATATCAAAAGAATAGTGTTCTGTCTGTTCTCGCTAACAAAGAAGGCGAGATTAAAAATTAACCAAAGAAAACAATCAGTTGAATTCGTCCCCTAAAAACAAACATTTCTAGTAACCAACCTTTCCAATTTACCTACTTTGCTCAATTCATCAAGTTTTTTTTCAAAAAAAATCCTAAGGCCTTGCCTGAGATCACATTCATTTACCTTCCAGACAAAACACTTCAAAAAGGTGATCTAGATCACTTTAATTTTGCTGAGGATCCGTAATCTGGATACATGCCAAACGGGGCAACGAGAGGAAAATCATATGAAAGTAGAAATTACAGGCAACAACATCGACATCACTCCTGGCATCCGTGAACGTATTGAAGGGAAATTTAAAAAATTAGAAGAAAAAAGACATCTCGATATTATTGGACGTCATGCTAGCGTAACAAAACGCTCAAATGGTAAGCACAAGGTAGAAGCATACGTAACAATTGCAGGTGGTAAAGTTGCAGCCTCAGCTGAGCAAGAAGACCTATTTGGTACAATTAGAGAGATGTACCAAAAACTAGAACGCCAACTAGATAAGCTACAACATAAAAGCGAAGCTCGTCGAGCGACTCATGCTCAGGCTCCTGTAGTAGAAGAGCCAGAAGTTGAACTAGAAGACGAATATGAACAATAGTCAACTCCACGTTTTCTGAAACAGCGCTCATTTGAGCGCTGTTTTTTCTTGACGCAAACTTACCTCTTCCTTTATTGTGAATTAACTCTTAATTTACTAGGTTTGCTTATCCATGACTGACACTCACTATTCCCTTGACGATATACGTTTACGCCTTAATGATCTTGATAATGAATTATTAAAGCTATTTTCTGAACGTCGTAAACTCAGTCTAAAAGTAGCAAAAAGCAAAGTTCAAACTTCAAAGCCTGTGCGTGATTCAAAACGCGAACAGCAATTATTGGTAAAATTAATTAAAAATGGCAAAGCATTCGATTTAGATGCGCATTATATAACTCAAATTTTTCATACCATTATTGAAGATTCCGTCTTACTGCAACAAGAATACTTCCAAAATTTAGCCAATCCAGAATTAAGTCGAAAGCCGATAGCCAGGGTTGCCTATCTTGGTTCTAAAGGATCTTATTCAAACCTAGCTAGTCGTCGTTATTTTAGTAAGAAAAATACTGAATTAGCTGAATTAGGTTGTGAAAACTTTAGGGAAGTCATTAAGACTGTTGAATCAGGCCACGCTGATTACGGAGTATTACCAATTGAGAATACGAGCTCAGGCTCAATTAACGAGGTCTATGACCTACTGCAACATACCAGTTTATACATCGTTGGTGAGTTAACTCAAAAAATAGACCATTGCTTGCTAACGACTTCTGAAACGTCGTTAGAGCAAATAACAACACTCTACTCACACCCTCAACCACATCAGCAATGTAGTGAGTTTCTAAATCGTTTAGATAACGTAGAACTCATTTCTTGCTCAAGCACTGCTGATGCCATGATTATGGTCAAAGATATTAATTCACCGACGGTTGCTGCTATCGGAAACTCCGACAGTGGTAAATTATATAGCTTACAACAACTCATTACTAACATCTCAAATCAAACCGAAAATCAAACTCGATTCATTGTTGTGGCAAGAAAACCGGTTGATGTTTCGGAACAAATACCAGCGAAAACGACATTAATTATGTCTACTTCACAAGATGCAGGCTCACTTGTTGAATCTTTACTTGTTCTAAGAAAATACGGTATTAATATGACGAAATTAGAGTCTCGTCCTATCATGGGGAATCCGTGGGAAGAAATGTTTTATATTGATTTAGAAGCCCATTTAAAATCAGATGCAATGAATTCAGCCATTGAAGAACTAACGTCAATTACACAATATTTAAAAGTTCTTGGTTGCTATCCAATAGAGAATGTAACTCCGACAACTATCCCTTTAACTTAATAATTGGATGCAGAAAATGAATGTGATTATTGCCTCTTTGAACCCCGCAAAAATAAATGCAGTAAAAGCGGCATTTACTTTAGTTTTTCCTGATACCACTTTCTCTTTTGAAGGCGTATCCGTCAGCAGTAATGTTCCAGATCAACCGATGAGCTGCACTGAAACCAAACAAGGGGCAATCAATCGAATCAATAATGCTAAGCAACAACATCCTAATAATAGATATTATGTAGGGCTTGAAGCAGGTATAGAAGAGTCATCCACGTTTGCATGGATAATTGTAGATAATGGTAAAAAGATAGGAGAATCACGTTCTTCTAGTTTACCACTCCCCCCAGCCATAATTGTTGCGGTAAGTGCAGGTAAGGAGCTTGGAGAGGTAATGGATGAACAATTCAATACTGATAATATAAAGCAAAAAGGTGGCGCTATTGGCTTGCTAACAAACAATCTATTGACTAGAAGTTCTGTTTATCAGCAAGCGTTAATTCTCGCACTTATTCCTTTCTTGCACCCTGATCGCTTTTAGCACTCACTTCAAGAACTTCCATTAGCCATGCTTTTTCATCATCAGTATGGCTTTTTAATTCATTTGAACCTCGTGTAATCGTTGCAACCCCGACACCAAGTAGCTGACTTATTTGTCTTTGACTTAAATCACCCTGCAAGAGTTCATGACATATGTTAACGCGAGCCATTAATGCTTCACGCTCATCAGGTGTCATCAGCATCGTTAATAAAGATTGATGTTTATTTTGCTCTGCTGCATTTGCTATCAATGCCATAACTTGCGACCAATCTGAATATTTGGCTGAACCAGACATACAATCCTCAATATAATGATAAAAGAAAGGGGACTCTAAAGTCCCCTACTCTATAATTAATCTAAAAAAATTAATACTCTAAATTAAGCTCTTTAACAGATAAGAAAGGGCCTTTCTCCCCAAGTAAGCTACGGTAATACGTTTCAAACATTAAAATGTTTTGTACATAACCTCTTGTTTCTTTAAAAGGAATCGCTTCAATAAAGGCATAGGCATCTAATTTCTCATTAGATACCGCTCTCCAACGCTTAACTCGATGAGGTCCTGCATTATATCCCGCTAAAGCAAAAATTCGATTTCCATCATAATCATCTAACAATCCTTTTAGATAATTAGAACCAATGTGTATATTCACATCCACATTATTAAGGCTACTCACACCCTCATATTTATCATAATCAATTTTCTTTGCTGTATATTTTGCCGTCGCTGGCATAATTTGCATTAATCCTCGCGCCCCAACCGGAGATTGAGCTTCTGCGTATAACGCACTTTCTTGGCGAGACAAAGACATAAGCGTTATTTTATCTAAACCCAACTCTTTACTGTAATGCCCAAACCACCACTGATGAGCAATAGGAAATCGTAAACTTAAGTAACCCCACATCTTCCCTTTAATGGTTGCAAGCACTGTAAAGTGATGCCAACGGTGCTGAGCAGCATAGCTTGCTAACTCCTTTACTTCTTTTTTAGAAGAGCGGACTAATAAATATTCCCACTCACTTTTGGCTGTTGAGATTTCATCAATCGCAATAAGTTCTTTAATTCGATTTAATTCATTTTTATACTTTCCGGCGACGGCTTTAGTATTCTTTGATGCTTTATCCATAGAATATTGAATCGGTTCACCTAAAATATTCGCAGCCGCAACACTATAAAAATCACGCTGACCAAGTAGCTTTTTGAGGCGAGCATCAGCGGCTGATTGTTTTCCCTCTTCGCTTTCTATACGAGCAATCCAAAACTGCCAACGTAACGATTTTTTTGCACTTGGTGTTAAATAACCGATCCATTTACTAACGTCATTCCAATCAGCGGCTCTTATTGCAACCCTAATTCGTCGCTCTACAAATGAATCTTCTGGATTTGTTTCTAACTCAGTATCACGCCAAGCAGCTAAAGAAGCCGAATCTGTAGACATGATGCTACTGACTATTCGTTTCTTTATCGCAATATGTTCATCTGAACTGAATTGTTGCTTTTTCACTAATTCAGGCAACATTTCAATCGCTTTTTTAGGGTTTTTTCTTGCTTCTCTTTCTATAGAAATAAGCGTTAGTTGCTTAGTAAATTCAGTGGCTTCATTTTTTGCAGAGTACTCATTTAACGAATCAGGTTCATTAAATAACTCAACAATATGCTTTGCCTGTATTTTTGCTTTCTCTGAAGACAACATTTTTTCTAAATAAGAAAACAAATTATTATTTCGAGCTTTATATACTAACAACATACGCTCAATAATCAGTTCATCCGTCAGTTTTCCTGCGTCACTCCAAGCACTAAATAAATCATCACATTCATAAGTAACCGAACTGCCCGTTAACCACAATTTTTCAGCGCCTTTCCACGCTGTTTTTTTATCGCCCAACTTATTTTTTGCTTGGTAGTAATAGCATTGTAAATTTGTACTGCTCGGTTCTTGTGGAAAATAATCAACAAAATCAGCCCAACGCTCATTAAGACCAAGAATAACTAAGTATTGATAATCTAATGAATTACCAATGGCGAGTGTTTGATGAGCGTGTCTAAACAGTCGAATGTCATCGGGAGTTTTGGCCTGTAAATCCATTTTCAGCTCACGATAGTCTAAATAAGGAGCGAGTGGATAATCATCCAGTGAAGCTCTAACTTTCTTATATTCATCGAATTTTTTTTCAGTGAGTAAATCTTTTGCTTCTTGATATTGAACTCGTGATTCATCAATTGATAACGCTTCAGCAGTATGCACACTCATACCAATACATAACGCCGCCATCATCCCTAATTTATGTCCGCTATATTTCATTGATTTTTTAAACACCTAACTTCCAACCTTTTGCATCAGCATACTGATATAAGACAGAGTAAATAACTCTCTAATTCTTCTTTTAGTTTACTTATATTACCCTAGTAACGACAAGAATGAGTGTTAAACTATGTATCATAAATAGTAAAATAATATTTTCATTAACCTACTCTAATAAGTGATTATGGCCGAATACGTATATACAATGTCACGAGTGAGCAAAATTGTTCCTCCAAAAAGACAAATCCTGAAAGACATTTCTCTTAGCTTCTTCCCTGGTGCAAAAATCGGTGTTCTTGGCCTAAATGGGTCAGGTAAATCAACACTACTTCGCATTATGGCTGGTCTTGATACCGACATTGATGGTGAAGCTCGTCCACAAAGTGGATTGAAAATTGGCTATCTACCACAAGAACCCGTTTTAGATGAATCAAAAACAGTTCGTGAAATTGTTGAAGAAGCCGTATCTGATGTAGCAGGTGCACTCACTCGATTAGATGCCGTGTATGCAGCTTACGCAGAAGAAGATGCTGATTTTGATGCCCTAGCAAAAGAACAAGGTGAACTTGAAGCTCTAATTCAAGCAAAAGATGGGCATAATCTTGAAAATGCTTTAGAGCGTGCAGCGAATGCACTACGCCTTCCGGAATGGGATGCAAAGATAGAGTTTTTATCAGGTGGTGAACGTCGTCGTGTTGCGATTTGTCGTCTATTGCTTGAAAAACCAGACATGCTTCTTCTTGATGAACCAACCACCTTGATGCTGAATCTGTTGCTTGGCTTGAGCATTTCCTTGTTGAGTACTCAGGTACTGTTGTGGCCATTACCCATGACCGTTATTTCTTAGATAACGCTGCAGGTTGGATCTTAGAACTTGACCGTGGCGAAGGTATCCCATGGGAAGGTAACTATTCGTCTTGGCTAGAGCAAAAAGATGAACGTCTAAAACAAGAATCATCGAAAGAAAACGCTCGTCAAAAAACGATAGAAAAAGAGCTTGAATGGGTTCGTCAAAACCCTAAAGGCCGCCAAGCTAAATCAAAAGCTCGTATGGCTCGCTTTGAAGAACTTCAAAATACAGATCATCAAAAACGTAATGAAACCAACGAACTGTTTATCCCACCAGGTGAACGCTTAGGTGATAAAGTTCTTGAAGTGACTAACCTAACGAAATCGTTTGGGGATCGTGTATTAATTGATAACTTGTCATTCAGTATGCCTAAAGGCGCTATCGTCGGTATTATCGGCGCTAATGGTGCAGGTAAATCAACACTATTTAAAATGCTAAGTGGTGCCGAAGAAGCTGATTCAGGTTCTATTGTATTGGGCGAGACAGTTAAGCTTGCTTCTGTTGATCAGTTCCGTGATAGCATGGACAATACAAAAACGGTTTTCCAAGAAATCTCTGAAGGTGCAGAGATCATCAAGATCAATAATTATGAAATTCCAGCACGAGCATACTGTTCTCGCTTTAACTTCCGTGGAAATGATCAACAAAAAATCATTGGTGATCTCTCTGGTGGTGAACGGAACCGTGTTCATTTAGCTAAATTATTAAAAACAGGCGGCAACGTACTGTTACTCGATGAACCAACCAATGACTTGGATGTTGAAACACTACGAGCACTTGAAGAAGCACTTCTTGAGTTTCCAGGGTGTGCCATGGTTATCTCGCATGACCGTTGGTTCTTAGACCGTATTGCAACACATATTCTCGATTACCGTGATGAAGGCCAAGTTAGCTTCTTTGAAGGTAACTACACTGAATACAGCGAGTGGTTGAAGAAAACGTTAGGTGCTCAAGCGGCTGAACCTCACCGCATTAAATATAAACGTATGACTAAGTAATTATAGTCTTATTGATATTTATCATCAGGGCCGCATTCTTGCGGCCTTTTTAATAAATTAAAAAACAAACAGATATCATACTTAAATAAAATACGACCAAAGAAGGAAAAATGATGATTGAACGACGTAAATTTTCACGAGTTGTATACCAATCAAGTATCACGTTAATACAAGAAATTCAGCAATGGAAAGGGTCTCTTATTGATTTATCCCTCCATGGCTTATTAATCCAATTGAGTGACCACTGCGAAATTGAGCTAAATAACCAAGTAATCGCACACTTCACCCTTAATGACAGTGATATACATATAATTGCAGAATGTGAAATCATTCAAAAAACAAATAATATGCTAAGACTCTGTATTAGCCACATAGATATTGATAGTATTAGCCACCTTAAACGCCTGATCGAACTTAATGTGGGTAATGATGAACTATTATTGCGCCAATTATCAGAGCTAACCGAACCAAACTAACCCAAAAGACAATTATTACTTTATGCCTGATAAAATCCGAATTTCAGTCTCTCATAACAAAGGTACGCGTTTTTTCGCTCTTTCTCCTAAACGGAAAAACATGGTGATTTTATCTTTGTTATTAGGGATAAGCTCTTTTGTGTTTACTTGTTTTGGTCTTCATTATTTCTACCAACAACAACAATTATCCAAACTAGCTATCACCCACTTGCAAGAGCAAAATAAGGGCCTAAATAAGCTAATTATTGACAATAACAGCAATAATCACGAGTTAACTCAGCAACTAGAAACTAAAGAAGATGAGCTTTTAGTAATAAGTCAGCGTATTGAAGATGTCGAATCAGTTCTTGGATTACAAGAGTTATCTGAAGATGACTCGTTATTAGCAGAAAAAACACTTGAGCAACGATTAGATGTTGCCGCGATAGACTCAGCAGTAAGAGCGACAATGTTTCGCCTTATTCCTAATGATACCCCTCTTAACTATACACGTGAATCATCCAGTTTTGGACGAAGAACTAACCCTATTTCAGGAAAACGACAACGTCATTTAGGTCTAGATCTAACGTGTAAACGAGGAACAGAAATATACGCCCCAGCCGATGGTGTAATAGAACTCGCGCGTGGAAGTAACAAAGGTTATGGTAATTTATTAAAAGTTCAGCATTCTTTTGGCTTTATGACCATGTACGCTCACCTGCAAAAATTTAAAGTACGATCAGGACAATTTGTAAAAAAAGGAGACTTGATTGCAACTTGTGGTAATTCAGGAAATTCGACCGGCCCTCACTTACACTATGAAGTTCGTTTTCTAGGCAGAGTATTGAATCCTAGATCATTCATTGATTGGACGCCTGAGAAGTTTGATAGTTTGTTCGAAAAAGAACGTAGCGTGAAATGGACACCTTTAGTAAATGTCATTAGTAATGTGGTTAAACTGCAATTAAAGCTCACTCAAAAGCCGACAATAGAACAAGTTGAAGCGATTAATACGGTAAAAGCGGAACAAAAAAATAATCAACAACTTACCCAATAATATATTCTGCTAAAAAAGGTGAGTAGATACTCACCTTTTTTACTAAACTAGTTTCTTTCTCGATGTATCGAATCATTTGCCTGTCGAAGTAAGCCTTTGCTTTCAACTAAAAACTGCTCCGCGTAATCACCAAACCACGTTTCAACTTCTTCAAAGCTTTCAATAAATCCAACACGATTATGATTTTCTAATAATAAAATTGCATCACCAAAACGCTGATGGAAACGTTTTATCATTTCAATATTCTCTTCAGAAGAAAGAATAATATCCGCGTACAAATTTGGATCTTGAGCAAACAATCGTCCAACCATCAGTAACTCTAAACGATAAATAGGTGAGCTTAAATTAAGTAACTGTTCAATATCAGGGTTTTCTTTAGATAGATGCTGACCATAAGCAAAAGAAGTAAAGTGACGCAGTGCTTGGATCAACGTCATGCCTTTATCGTGTTCACTTGCAGAAATATCACGAACAATAGCCCCCCAAATTTCAAACTGATCTTTTAGCCAAGAATAAGCATCTTTACCACGCCCATCACACATTACAATAACCTGTTTAGCGAGGCTAGGCACATCTGGACCGAACATTGGATGTAAGCCAACAACCGGACCCTTATGCACTTTCATCATCGCTTCAAGCGGCTTTTGCTTTATTGACGTTAGATCACACAGAATACAATCATCAGGTAGCATTGAAAGTTTACCGATCACATCAATCGTTAGATTAATAGGGACAGTAACAACAACCATTCCCACACCTTCTAAAATAACGTCAGCGTTATCCCAATCTTTACTGCCAAGAATTCGCACGTCATAACCAGATAGTTTAAACATTTTTGCGAATAAACCACCAAGTTGGCCTTTACCTCCAACAATAACAATCGGTCGAAGTTCTGGTCTTAAACATTTAAAACCTGAGTCATTTTCACTGCTGTAAGATTCTCGCATTGTACGACGAAGAATGTCTTCAATAAGAGATGGCGGAACGCCTTTTCTCTCAGCTTCTTCGCGTCTTGAAGCCAACATTGCTGCCTCTCGACTTGGATCATAAATAGGCAAACCATATGCACTTTTTACTTCACCAACTTGTTCAACTAATTGTAAACGTTGAGCAAGAAGATCTAACATTTGCTTATCAACCGCATCAATCTTATCGCGTAAATGACTCAGTTCTACCGCCATCTCGTTCTATCCTTTTAAACGATCTTCCAATACAGGAATTAATTCTTCATGAGTATGACGTAATAGTGCCTCAGTTGATGCCCAATTGATACACGCATCAGTGATTGAAACTCCGTACTTCATCTCCGATAATGGAATATCAGACGGTTGATTTCCTTCATTTAAGTGACTCTCAATCATTAACCCTATAATCGATTTATTCCCTTCTCGGATTTGATGGATAGCATCCTCCGCAACTAATGGTTGGCGACGGTAATCTTTACGTGAATTGGCATGACTACAATCAATCATTAATGCAGCATCAAGATTGGATTTAGATAATTCATCTTCACATTCAGCAACAGAAACTGAATCGTAATTTGTTTGTTTGCCGCCACGTAAGATCACGTGCCCATTTGGGTTGCCCTGCGTCGTTAATAACGCAACTTGCCCCTCGCTATTTATTCCCATAAAACGGTGACCAGAAGCGGCTGCCTGCATTGCATTAATCGATGTTGATAAGCTTCCATCAGTTCCATTCTTAAAACCAACAGGAACAGATAAGCCACTCGCCATTTCGCGGTGAGTTTGTGATTCCGTGGTTCTAGCACCAATAGCAGCCCAGCTAAATGTATCACCAATATATTGCGGGCTAATTGGATCAAGGGCTTCAGTCGCAAGTGGGATCCCCATTTCAGATAAATCCACTAATAGCTGTCGTGCAGTATGCAAACCACCTTCGATGTCAAATGAACCATCTAGATGCGGATCGTTTATTAACCCTTTCCAGCCTACCGTCGTTCTTGGCTTTTCAAAATAAACACGCATAACGATAAACAATTGGTCACTAAGCTCTTCTGAAATAGCTTTAAGACGTTTCGCGTATTCTTTGGCAGCATCAATATCATGAATAGAACAAGGTCCACAAACAATAAGTAAACGGTGATCTTTTTTATGAATGATATTTGAGATCGTCTGACGAGATTGTTGAATAAAATGACGCGCACTTTCACTCAAAGGGATTTTATTCTTTAATTCTTGAGGGGTAATAAGCACTTGCTCATCAATAATATTAATATTACTTAATTCACTCTTTTTCATTTCTACACCTGTAAACTTTTATGTCCATTAAATAGTCTTTCAAGACGAATAGAAATAATCTAACAGGTATAAGCGATAAATCAACCTATGTAACGTAAGAAATACAAAAAAATATTATCGTAAACTTAAATTTACAACAATATTTAGGCGTAAAAAAGGTGCGCTGATAACAGCACACCTTCATAGCACATTTGATAAACGTTCTCGTGTGCGTTACTTTTTAGCCAGCTTCTCTTTGATACGAGCTGATTTACCAGAACGCTCACGCAGGTAGTACAACTTGGCACGACGTACTGCACCGCGACGTTTAACTTCGATGCTGTTAACGATTGGAGAGTGAGTTTGGAACGTACGCTCAACACCTTCACCGTTAGAAATTTTACGTACAGTAAACGCAGAGTGAAGACCACGGTTACGAATAGCGATTACAACGCCTTCGAATGCCTGTAGACGCTCACGCTCACCTTCTTTAACTTTAACTTGAACTATAACAGTATCACCTGGAGAGAACTTAGGTAGATCTTGCTTTAGTTGCGCATCTTCAATTGCTTTAATGATGTTGCTCATTTTTGTATATCCTAGAATAAACTGATACTAAATTTCTTAATTACTTACTTTGCTGATGTTCTTCACGAACAAATTCAGCCAGTAATAATTCCTGTTCGTCAGTCAGAGCTAGATTTCCCAGGAGCTCTGGTCTTCTTAGCCAAGTACGGCCTAACGATTGTTTCATTCGCCAACGAGCGATATCTTTATGATTTCCAGATTTAAGTACACTAGGCACTTCCTTACCATCCAAGACCTCAGGCCTTGTATAGTGCGGACAATCTAACAAACCGTCTGCAAAAGAATCTTCTTCAGCGGACGCAAAATCTCCAAGTACACCCGGAACAAACCGAGAGACAGAATCAATCAACGTCATAGCAGGGAGTTCCCCGCCTGTAAGCACAAAATCGCCAATTGACCATTCTTCGTCAACTTCAGATTGTATTATGCGCTCATCTACGCCTTCGTATCGGCCACAGATAAGAACTAAGTTCTCGTTTGTTGCCAACTCCTCAACACCAGCTTGATTCAGCGTTCTGCCTTGAGGTGAAAGGTAAATCACTTTCGTTTTGCCTGGAGCGGCTTCTCTGGCTGCAGTAATGGCATCGCGCAAAGGCTGTACCATCATTAACATACCAGGACCACCACCATAAGGTCGGTCATCAACAGTGCGATGTTTATCTTGAGTGAAATCTCTAGGATTCCATGTCTCTATAGATAAAAGACCTTTTTTAATTGCTTGGCTAGTTACCCCAAAATCGGTAACCGAACGGAACATTTCAGGAAATAGGCTTATAACCCCAACCCACATGTGCCCTCGCTTTACCTAGGGTTTAGAACCCAGGATCCCAGTCAACTTCGATCCGTTGAGCCTCACGATCAATTACTTTGATCACTTGCTCATCAATAAAAGGAATCAAACGTTCCTTTTTACCAAAAGCATCTTTCAGGTTTGCTTTGACTACAAGAACATCGTTTGATCCGGTTTCAAAGATGTCGTCAACAATACCTAGGCCGTAACCTTGGCTTGTAACCACTTCCATACCAAACAATTCACGCCAGTAGAATTCATCTTCTGACAGCTCAGGTAGTGCATCTGCTTTAACTGCAATTTCCAGGTTAGTATAAGCTTGAGCTTCTTCTCTAACTTCTAACCCTTCCAGTTTGCACACCAAACCTTTATGACGTTTCCAGCTTTCGACTGAAAACTCGACCCACTCATCTTTTACTTTAATAAGTAAAGGTTTGTAGTCGAAAATGCTTTCAGGTTGATCAGTAAAAGAAACTACTTTCAACCATCCACGAATGCCATAGGAAGCACCGAACTTACCTACAACAATTACTTCGTCTTGCTTACTCATAAAATCTTTACCTTTAACCAACTAAATTAAGCCGCTTTGTTAGCGTCTTTAACTAGCTTAGCTACACGATCAGAAAGACCAGCGCCTAAACCAACCCAATGGTTAACGCGGTCAAGATCTAAACGAAGACCTTCTTCTTGACCTTGTGCTGTAGGGTTAAAGAAACCTACTTTCTCAATGTAACGACCAGTTGATTTAAAACGGCTGTCCGCTACTACGATTTGATAAAATGGACGCTTCTTCGCGCCGTGACGTGCCAAACGAATGGTAACCATATCGTCCTCTATTTGCTTCGTACAAAAATTAAATTGGCTCAAAAAAAAAGAATTTTATTGAGCCCTCGTGCCAAAATAAAGCCCCGGAATTTTACTCTTATGAGGTTTCAATGCAAGGGATTTAGCTATTTTATCACCCATTATTTCTGTAATTAGTGAAAAAATGGGGTGAAAAAGGTGCGCTAGGTAAAATTTATTAAAAAATTCACTTGTCGCACCTTGTTATCTGATTAATACACTTTGACAATGTGCAATTGAATATTAGCGGCCAAAGCCACCCATACCACCGCCCATTCCGCCCATTCCGCCCATCATGCCTTGCATATTACGCATCATGCCTTTCATGCCACCTTTCTGCATTTTTTTCATCATTTTCTGCATTTGAGTAAACTGTTTCAGCATGCGATTCACATCTTGTACTTGAGTACCAGAACCTGCTGCAATACGTTTTTTACGTGAGCCTTTAATTAGTTCAGGACGCTGGCGTTCTTTCATTGTCATGGAATTAATAATGGCTTCCATTTGATTGAACATTTTGTCGTCCACTTTATCTTTGACATTAGCAGGTAGCTGAGACATACCAGGAAGCTTATCCATCATCCCCATCATGCCACCCATATTTGTCATCTGACCAAGCTGCTCACGAAAATCTTCAAGATCAAAACCTTTCTTCTCTTTGAACTTTTTCGCTAATCGTTCTGCTTTTTCTTTATCTACGTTCTTCTCTAGATCTTCAATTAGAGAAAGAACATCACCCATACCTAAAATACGAGAAGCAATACGTTCTGGGTGGAAAGGTTCTAGTGCATCCGTTTTTTCACCGACACCTAAGAATTTAATTGGCTTGCCCGTAATGTGACGAACAGATAATGCAGCACCACCACGAGCATCACCGTCTACTTTGGTTAGAATAACACCCGTAAGTGGTAAAATATCACCAAACGCTTTTGCCGTATTAGCGGCATCTTGCCCCGTCATTGCATCGACAACAAATAACGTTTCAATTGGATTTACATGTGCATGAAGCTGCTTAATTTCTTCCATCATTTCAGTATCAACAGCTAGACGACCAGCCGTATCAACGATAACAACATCAAAAAACTTTAACTTAGCGTGGCTAATTGCACCATCAACAATATCAATCGGTTTTTGATCTGCACTTGATGGGAAGAAATCGACATCAACTTCTGACGCTAACATTTCTAGCTGTTTAATTGCCGCAGGACGGTATACATCGGCAGACACAACTAAAACTTTCTTTTTATCTCTTTCTTTTAATAGCTTCGCTAATTTACCAGTACTGGTTGTTTTACCTGCACCTTGTAAACCTGCCATTAAAATAACCGCAGGCGGCTGACACGCTAAATTTAGAGCCTCATTTGAGTCTCCCATTATCGCTTCTAGCTCAGACTGAACGATTTTAATGAATTCTTGACCCGGTGTTAGGCTTTTTGATACCTCAACCCCTACGGCGTTTTCTTTTATTCGCTTAACAAAGTCACGAACAACAGGTAAAGCAACGTCTGCTTCTAACAAAGCCATACGAACTTCACGTAGCGTTTCTTTAATGTTTTCTTCTGTTAATCGACCTTTACCACTGATGTTTTTCAGGGTTTTGGATAGTCTATCCGTTAAATTATCAAACATATTCTTGCGCCTAATCTGCGAGCATTGATCAATTATAACCTAATAGTAGGCAAAATATTGTTGGTTATAATTAAAATTTTTTATCCTAACCGAATCACTCCTACCGAGATTGACCTGTACAGGGTATAATCAATCTGTTGATAAATTAGATGACTCGTGATTATGGATATCATTACAGCAATCAGTGCTGCGCTTTTTTACTTTTTAGCATTAGGTTTTGTTATTCCTGGCTTAGCTAGTCAAAATAAAATAAAAACCAATGCTGTATTTATATGTGCGTCGTTTGCATTACTTGTGCATGCGTGGCAATTAAAAGAACTCATTTTAAATACCTCAGGTCAGAATTTAAGTATTTTAAATGTAGCCTCTCTAATTAGCTTTATTATTTCACTCACGATGAGTGTTTCAATGCTGAAATTTAGAGTATGGTTTATTCTGCCTGTTGTTTATAGTTTTTCAGCCATTAATTTACTTGCAGCAACCTTTCTCTCTGGTGCTTTTATTACCCATTTAGAAACGCACCCTAGCTTATTGATACATATATCATTAGCCTTATTTGCTTATTCAACCTTAATGATCGCCACTTTATATGCACTTCAGCTAGCTTGGCTTGATCATAAACTTCGCAGTAAAAAATCACTCACGCTAAATCCTAATCTTCCCCCTTTAATGATGGTGGAACGTCAACTTTTCAAGATCATCCTCGTTGGTTTATTTCTACTGACTCTTACTTTATTGACCGGACTCACATTCATACAAGATATGCTTGCTCAAGGTAAAACTCATAAAGCGGTATTATCCTTTATTGCTTGGGTTATCTATGCCGTATTAACATGGGGACATTATCAAAGAGGATGGAGAGGACAAAAAGCATTATGGTTTAGCTTAACGGGTGCATTTCTTCTCACTCTTGCTTATTTTGGTAGTCGATTTGTGCAAGAAGTTATCTTAACGTAAACAAGACTTCTAGCTCACTTTTCAAGATCAAATTTGACATATCAAGCACTGATATTGATAAATAACCTTTACATTGTATTTTTCACTGAGGATCAAGTCACTTGGATGACATATCAACCGGCGCCCTGTTTACGATTTTAGCTGTACTTATTATTGCATCTGGTTATTTTTCAAGCTCTGAAACCGGCATGATGTCTTTAAATCGATATCGCTTAAAACACTTATCCAATCAAGGTCATAAGGGGGCACAGCGTGTTGAGAAATTACTAAGTCGCCCAGACCGACTTATTGGTTTAATTCTAATAGGCAACAACCTCGTTAATATTCTCGCTTCTGCTATCGCGACTATTTTAGGTATGCGCTTATACGGGGATTACGGTGTTGCAATTGCTACCGGTGTTCTGACTCTCGTCATTCTAGTCTTTGCCGAAGTAACACCAAAAACACTTGCAGCAATGTATCCTGAGCGAGTGGCTTACAGCAGCAGTATCCTACTCAATATTCTAATGAAAATTTTATCTCCATTAGTCATCCTAGTAAACCTGATTACTAATGGCTTTCTAAAACTTCTTGGCCTTGGTACAAACCACTCTCACAAAGACAACCTTAGTTCAGAAGAATTACGAACGGTTGTTCATGAGGCTGGAGGGCTTATCCCACGCCGCCACCAAGATATGCTTATTTCTATTTTAGATTTAGAACATGTCACTGTTAATGACATCATGGTGCCTCGCAGCGAAATTACAGGCATTGATATTAATGACGATTGGAAATCCATTTCACGCCAACTGGCTCACTCGCCACACGGTCGTATCGTTCTTTATCGTGACCAAATTGATGAAGTAGTGGGAATGCTTCGTTTACGCGAATCCTATCGCTTAATGCTTGAAAAAAATGAATTTACAAAAGAAACATTATTAAGGGCAGCTGATGAAATTTATTTCATTCCCGAAGCAACACCTTTAAATATTCAACTATTAAAATTTCAGCGTAATAAAGAGCGTATTGGACTAATCGTAGATGAATACGGTGATATTCAAGGTTTGATTACTTTAGAAGACATACTAGAAGAAATTGTTGGTGAGTTTACTACGTCAATGGCACCAAGTTTAACCGAAGAGATCACACCTCAACCTGACGGCAGTTTCATGATTGAAGGCAGCGCTAATATTCGAGATATTAATAAAGGCCTGAAATGGAGTTTACCAACAGATGGTCCAAGAACATTAAATGGGCTGATACTCGAACACCTAGAAGAAATTCCGGGCACTCAAATCAAAGTAAATATAGAACATCATCAAATGGAAATTATCGCAGTAGAAGAGAACAAAATTAATTTGGTTAAAGTATTCCCTAGTAGCGATAATAATTAGCTTATATACAAGCACAAAAAAGCCCGTATTAGATTTCTAATGCGGGCTTTTTAAATTCGAAATGAAATTAATCTACAGATAGTTCTTTAAGCATTGACTCAGGAAGAGCCAAGTCATCATTTTTATTTACTTGAATACCTGCGGCTAAAATAGCGGTAGCAATCGCTTTCGCTTCTTCTAAAGAATGCATGGTATATGTACCACATTGATATTCATTTAATTCAGGTATTTTATTCTGGTCTTCAACATTAAGAACATCTTCCATTGATGCAATCCAAGCGTTAGCAACCGTTTGTTCTACAGGTGTACCAATTAAGCTCATGTAAAAACCAGTACGACATCCCATTGGTGAAATATCAATAATTTCTACATCCGTACCATTCAAATGATTACGCATGAACCCTGCATATAGATGCTCTAATGTGTGAATACCTTTTTCAGATAAAATATCTTTATTTGGTGCAGTAAAGCGTAAATCAAATACGGTGATAGTATCACCTTTAGGCGTTTGCATTTTCTTTGCAACACGTACCGCGGGTGCTTCCATACGGGTATGATCTACAGTAAAACTGTCTAATAATGGCATAATTTATTCCTTTAATTTATGGATAGCGGTGACTTACCACCACCAACTACTTTGTCTTTCAAGCTCAACTTTACATTGTTTTAATTGCCAACCATACGTTTTTGCTTGAGATTCAACCCTACGGGCAATTTTAATCAATTGAGGTTTCTTTTGGTAGCTTTTACGCTTATAGCCGCCGCGACCTTCATGATAAGCTAAATATTGATTGTAAGGATCCCACTTTGAGATACCTAGTTGCTTTTGGCTTCCGTCAGTATACCAACCTATAAACATTATCGCATCATCAAAACTACTACGAGATCCCCCACCGGTTTCATCTTCATACTCTCCCCATACAGGGTCTTGAGCTTGTGCATAACCATAAGCAGAACTAGGACGACTCCAAGGTATAAACCCTAATAATTTTGTTCTTGGTGGACGGACATCTGAGCGAAAGCTACTCTCTTGCTTCATGATAGCCATAGCAACATTAATTGGAGTGCCGTATTCTTCATTCATGTCTTTAGCATCATCATACCATCCGCCTTTCTCTCGAAAGATCTCGCAAAGATTATCCTGCTTTGTCGGCGGCGCCGTAGCACAACCAGATAACGAAACTAAGGCGACAATAATTAGTGAAAATTTATAATTCATTTTTTACTCAATAAAAAAGCACTGCTATTCATTTAGGATAACAGTGCTTGTTATACGATATTTGTTTTATTTCAAATAATTGAAATAATCATCTAAATACTCTGAAAAAGGCATTGTATCACTGGCCTCAATTTCTTTCTGAGCCAGAACAGAACGCTCTACCTCTGCATCCAACTCATCTTTAGTATAGAAGCTGTATTTATGATCTAAATGCGCTTGGCGATGTTGTATTGCCAATTTACAACCAATAATACCAATACCACCAGCCTTCTTCGTTTCAGCAAGTAGACGACCTGAAATAGTTAACTCTGGATTCTCTATCATCGCACTTAGTCGTTGATGAGTTTGTTGGTATGCATCATCACCATTAACTGCATCCATTTTTTTAGCTATTGTGAATAGATCATCAAAAACTCGTTCAGCCCATGCTTTCTGAGTTAAACGCTCCCCTTGGCAACCAATTTGAAGCTCTAACCCAGGCTTACGTCCCAGTTCAACAATCTTATTCCAATTGTCTTTCCAACACGCCATTTCACTGTCATCCATAGGAGCAGAATCAGTGAGTACAGACCATGTTAAGAAAAGGTCTAAGAATCGAACTTGATCTTCATCTACACCAATAGGGCTAAATGGGTTTACATCTAAAGATCGAACTTCTATATATTCAATTCCCGAACGCTCTAATGCTTCTGAAGGCTTTTCACCTGATTTAGCGACACGCTTAGGGCGAATTGGAGCATACAATTCATTTTCAATCTGCAACACATTCGCATTTAATTGGATGTGTTTATCCCCCTCTTTTAAACCTATTTTTGCAAACTCTTCCGATGGAGTGCGAATCGCTTTATTCAAGCCTTCAATATATTCATCGATACTATTTAAACTGATTTTTAAATCACTTTGAGCATCATTTGTATAACCAAGATCGCTTAATCTTAATGATGTTGCATAAGGTAAATACAATGTTTTACCTAGTGATTCAAAATTCATTGTCGTTTCTCGACCTTGAATAAAAGAACCACACAATGCAGGAGAAGCACCAAAGAAATAAGGGATCAACCACCCAAAGCGGTAGTAATTACGGATCAACCCAAAATAAGCATCAGATACCGAATCTTGACGATCTTTTTCAGTTTGCTCACCCAGTAATTCGTCCCAAAACTCATTCGAAAAAGAAAAGTTAAAATGAACACCAGAAATGACCTGCATCACACTGCCATAACGGCGCTTTAAACCTTCACGGTAAGTCGTTTTTAATTGACCAACATTAGATTTACCATACTGCGCTAAAGTAATGTCATCGTCTTTGCTCACAAAACATGGCATAGACAGCGGCCACAATTTTTCCTCTCCCATATGAGAGACCGTGTAATGATGCACATCTTCTAATTGCTTTAATACCGTTTTAACATCATGAGATACCGGCGTAATAAATTCTAATAATGACTCAGCAAAATCCGTTGTGATGTATTTGTGAGTGAGTGCTGAACCTACGCCTGCTGGATGTGGTTTTGAAGAAAGTGCAGCATCAAGAGTAAAACGAAGTGTTTCTCTTTCAATACCACGGCCAGTATTTTTAAAGGCTTTGGGATTAGACGCGACTTTCTGTAATCGGTTAGTAAATTCGGTCAAAATACATTCTCGCTATTGAGGTAGATCTAAGATCTTTATCCTAGGATAGTAGCAAATTTTACTCGTGTTTGAATAATAAAAAAAGAGCAGTAATTAGTATTAATAATGACTGCTGCATATTAAATACTATTTATTCACCGTGATAGATTCGATTGGTAAACCTAACGTTTTTAATTTAGGGGTTAATGACTTAGCATCTCCAACCACAATAATTTGATATTGAGTTGGGTCAAACCACTTAGAAGCCAACGCATTCAAATCCTCTCTACCTAATGTCGCAATTAATGTATTTTGCTCATCAATAAAATCGTCATCTAATGAATAGGTTAATATTTTACCTAGAAGATTCGCTTTTTGGCTTGGTGTTTCGTATTTCAATGCATCTTGTTGGCCAACCGCTAAACGCATAAAGTTTAGTTCATCCATTGTCATTCCATCGTTCTTATATTTATCCATTTCAGAAATAAATTCTTTGATCGATTCAAGAGTCACATCAGCTCGAACTTGAGCATAAAAGATAGCCATGCCGACTTCTTTATTCCCCATTAAATAACCACCAGCGCCATAGGTGTAGCCTTTATCTTCACGCAAATTCTGATTGATTCGGCTATTGAAGTTGCCAGCTAAGTTAAAATTAGCAAGTTGTGTTTGATACAATTCACCAGTTGCATCAAATGGAATGCCTTGGCGAACAAAACGAACCACACTTTGCGGAGCGTTCGGCTTATCAATTAAATATATTTTTTGTCCCGCTAGCGTAGGTAATTGCTGCGGAGCTAACAAACTTGGTGCTGAACCTTCCCATGTAGATAGAAAAGAGAGCTTAGAGATTAAGTCTGATTTTTGCACATCACCAACCGACACAACTTGAGTACCAATCGGAGTGTAGCGTTTCTTATAGAACGCCTTAACATCAGATAACGTCAAACTTTTCACCGATTCCATCGTTCCATCAGGGGAGCGATCAAATATGGTGCCTTTAAAGAGAACTTCGCGTGTTGCTTGTGATGCTAACCATGCTGGTTTTTGATGATCGTAAACTAAACCTTCGATTGCTTGCTTCTGTAAACGATCAAAATCAGACTGTTTAAATGCCGGAGAAAATAGCATTTCATTCACTATACTAAGCGTTTCATCTAGATTTTTAGTCAATGATGAAATTGATATCGCAGTGGTATAGCTACCAGAATTAAAAGAGATGCTGCTGCCCAACTTATCCAGTCTCTTTTGAATATCTTCTGAACTAGATTTAACCGTACCTTCTTCCATCATAGAAGCCGTCAGTGATGCTAACCCTTCTTTTCCTCGGGAAACATAGCGGTTACCAGCAGGTATTGATATTTGTAACTGCACTGTAGGTGTTTCGATTGCTTCCGATCCCAACACTTCAATACCATTGGCTAATTTAGCTCGATAAATATCAGGTGTTTTTGCTGTCACAGCTTTTGATGGTTGAGGCATCACTGAACGATCAAAATTATCGACGGCTTTACGTACATCTAAGCTGTTTTCATCAATTTTTTGGTACTCAGGAAGATCTCGTTTAGGAGTAATAAAGTTTGGTTTTCTAACTTGAAGCTGTGTTTTACCTTTTGGTACTACACTCAGCGTCACTTTATATTTATTTGCTATGTAAGTATCAAATGCTTGCGATACTTTATCAGGAGTCACGGCTTTCAATTCTGCGAGCTGCGCTTCTAATTGGTTAGGATTACCATAAAAAGTTTCATTTGATGCTAATTGAGAGACTTTTCCTGAAACTGATTGCAATCCAAATATTGCTCCTGCTTCTGCACTTCCTTGAACTTCAGCGAGATCTTCTTGCGATACTCCCTCTTTTTCAAATTTATCCAGAACATCCATGACCTCTTGATAAGCCGTTGCTAAATCGTTTTTATCACTAGAGTCCGTCATTGCATAAACATACATGGTGCAAGACAATTCAGCACAATCATGAAAGGCGCCGGCATCGACCGCTTTACCTGTTTTGACTAGCTCTTGATACATTAAACTCGTTTTACCATTACCCAGTAAAGTCGCAAGCATATCAAGACTTGCCTCTGTTTCTTCACCTCGATACGTCGTTGGCCACCCAATCATAACCATTGGCTGTTGAATTCGATCTTCCAATGTAATGAAACGATCTTCCGTTAACGTCACTGGTTGTTTTGGTGCGTTCTCAACTTCAGGGCCTCTTGGAATAGTACCAAAGTATTTATTTACCCACTCTAATGTTTGTTTACTGTCTAGGTCACCACCAATGGTAATAACCGCATTATTTGGGCCATACCAACGTAAGAAAAATGCTTTCAAATCATTCACATCTACACGGTCAAGATCTTCAACATAACCAATCGTCTGCCATGAATAAGGGTGATCTTGTGGAAATAATGCCTCGCCCATTCGCTCATAAATCAAGCCATAAGGACGGTTGTCGTAATTCTGTCCTCGTTCATTCTTAACCGTACTACGTTGTATTTCGAATTTTTTCTGAGATACCGCATCAATCAAGAATCCCATTCTGTCGGATTCTAACCACAACATTTTTTCTAGCTGATTTGCAGGGACCGTTTCAAAATAGTTCGTACGATCACGATTCGTTGTGCCGTTAAGTGTTCCACCGGCTTCTGTGATAATTTTAAAATGTTGTTGATCACCAACATGTTCTGAACCTTGGAACATCATGTGTTCAAAAAAGTGTGCAAAACCAGATTTCCCAATATCTTCACGAGCCGATCCTACGTGGTAAGTGACATCGACATGAACAAGAGGATCTGAACTATCAGGACTTAAAATAACCGTTAACCCATTTTCTAATGTATATTTTTGGTATGGGATAACCGTTGAGCCTTCTTTGGGTAAAACTTGCTCTACAAGCGTTACACCTTGCGGTAAATCTGATGTTTTTGGTGCTTCAAATTCTGAATTACTGCACCCTACTAAAGCCAATGCAATCGATACACAAAGTAATTTTTTCATTTTAATTCCTATAAAATCCCATTCACGGCAAGCGACAACAGTACGTATCGAGCAGCCTTTCCTATCCCAATTAAAATCACGCATGGTAAAAACTTCATTCTTAACCACCCAGCGGCCAAGCATAAAGGGTCGCCGATCACGGGTAACCAACTAAATAATAACGTCCAATAACCGTATTTCTTTATCCATTCTATGGCTTTATGACCGTGTTTCTGTGAAGAAGTTTTATCAGGAAGTAACAAACCAAGCCAATAATTTGTTATCCCTCCTAAAGTATTTCCTAATGTTGCGACTGTAATAACTGTCCACATTGAAAAACTGTCTAATTTTAACGTAGCAATTAAACTGGCTTCTGACGCCCCAGGTAATAAAGTGGCACTTAAAAACCCAGAACTAAATAATACCCATAATGCTGAATCTGCATTGAACCAATCAAACATGACTGAATTAATTCCATTGATTACGATTTATATTGCTACAGCATAAAATAAAAAAGGGCGCATCTGCACCCTTTTATTGTTAAGTTTTATTTGGAACTATCCAACAAGAGCTAAGAGAATACCCGCAGCAACTGCAGATCCTAAAACCCCAGCCACATTCGGTCCCATCGCATGCATTAACAAAAAGTTTTGAGGATTAGCCTCAAGACCGACTTTATTAACAACACGCGCCGCCATTGGCACGGCGGAAACACCTGCAGCACCAATTAATGGGTTAATGTCTTCTTTTGAATACTTGTTCAATATTTTAGCCATGATAACACCGCCAGCAGTACCCACACTGAAGGCAACTGCACCTAACAGTAAAATACCTAACGTTTCTACATTAAGGAACGTTTCTGCTTTTAATTTTGATCCGACCCCTAAACCTAAGAAGATCGTGACTATATTGATCAATTCATTCTGAGCCGTATTCGATAAACGATCAACCACACCTGATTCTTTCATTAAATTACCTAAACAGAACATACCAACGAGTGGCGTTGCTGAAGGTAAAAACAAAATAGTCATCAGTAAAACAGCAAGTGGGAAAATGATTTTCTCTGCCTTACTAACATGGCGCAATTGAGCCATCTTAATTTGACGTTCTTCCGGCGTAGTTAACGCTTTCATTATCGGTGGCTGGATAATTGGAACAAGAGCCATATAACTATAAGCAGCAACCGCAATCGCCCCCAATAAATCAGGAGAAAGCTTACTTGCTAAGAAAATGGCAGTCGGTCCATCTGCACCACCAATAATGGCGATTGACGAAGCATCTGCTAATGAGAATTCCATTCCTGGCACAAAATTAAGTAATATGGCACCGAACAACGTAGCAAAAATACCTACTTGAGCCGCGGCACCTAACCATAGAGTCTTTGGGTTTGCAATTAAGGCACCAAAGTCCGTCATCGCTCCTACACCCATAAAGATCAAAAGTGGGAAGACTCCCGTTTCAATCCCGACATAATAAACGTAATACAAAAGTCCACCAGGATCGGTAAACCCTGCATTCGGTATATTTGCTAAGACTGCACCAAAACCAATAGGTAACAGCAATAAAGGCTCAAACCCTTTACGTATTGCTAAAAATAAAAGCCCACAACCGACTAAAATCATAATAAGTTGTTCAAACTTAAAATTAGCAATCGCCGTTTCATTCCATAATATTAATAAACCATCCATGTTTACTTACCTTAGGCTAGAGAAAGCAATGGTGTACCAACTGCTACTGCATCGCCCTCTTTAGTTAAAATATCTTGAACGGTACCATTACGTGATGCTCTGATCTCTGTCTCCATTTTCATCGCTTCAAGTATAAGTAACACATCACCTTCAGCAACTTCAGCACCAGCTTGTACAAGTACCTTAAAGATAGTTCCTGCTAATGGCGCATCAACAGATTCCGCGTCAACTGCCGAAAGTTGAGGAGATTGAACCGGTGCTGCTTGTGCTGATATTGGTTCAACAGACGAAATAACGCCTTGCGGCCCCACTTCTACATTATAGATTTGACCATCAACTTTAACGCTATAAGCCTCAACACCACCTTTAGCCGTGTTTGCTTTTACAACATTAGCCGCTGATTCAACTTCAGTTCCAGGAGCAGGTTCAAAGGCATCTGGATTATTACGATTTTTAAGAAATTTAAGACCCACTTGAGGAAATAGAGCATAAGTAAGTACATCATCAATTTGCTCTTCCGCTAAAGCGATATTATCTTCTTTTGCTTTAGCAATCAGTTCATCCGTTAAAGTATGTAACTCGGCCGCTAATAAATCGGCAGGACGACAGGTAATCGGCTCCGCACCTTCTAAAACACGAGCCTGTAGCTCTGCATTAACGGCAGCAGGCGCTGAGCCATACTCTCCCTTTAGGACACCTGCCGTTTCTTTTGTAATACTCTTATAACGCTCTCCAGTAAGGATATTAATTACTGCTTGAGTGCCTACAATTTGTGACGTTGGAGTAACTAATGGGATATAACCTAGATCTTTACGAACTTTAGGGATCTCAATTAGCACTTCATCTAATCTGTCAGCTGCACCTTGCTCTTTTAACTGACTTTCCATATTCGTCAACATCCCACCCGGAACTTGAGCGATGAGAATTCGAGAATCGACGCCTTTCATTTGTCCTTCAAACTTTGCGTATTTTTTACGAACTTCACGGAAATAGGTAGCAATTGGTTCAAGTTGCTCAAGGTTAAGATTTGTATCGCGCCCTGTCCCTTCTAGCATAGCAACAACCGTTTCAGTTGGAGTATGACCATAAGTTTGGCTCATGGATGAAATAGCCGTATCTAAAATATCAATGCCAGCCTCTGCCGCTTTTAAGGCTGTGGCGGTAGATAATCCTGTTGTCGCGTGACTATGCAAAGCAAGTGGTACATCACAAGACGATTTAATACGAGTAATAAGTTCTTCAGCTTCATAAGGTTTAAGTAGACCAGACATGTCTTTAATACAAAGAGAATGACAGCCTAAATCTTCAAGACGTTTTGCTAAATCAACCCATGTATCTGAATTATGAACAGGACTTGTTGTGTAAGAAAGAGTGCCCTGAGCATGAGCACCAACATCAATTGTTGCTTTTACTGCTGTTTGAAAATTTCTAACGTCATTCATTGCATCAAAAATACGGAATACATCCATACCGTTACAATGAGCTCGCTCTACAAATTTTTCAACAACGTCATCAGCATAATGGCGGTAACCTAATAAGTTTTGGCCACGAAGTAACATTTGCATTGGTGTATTTGGCATCGCTTTTTTAAGTAATCGTAAACGTTCCCATGGGTCTTCACCTAAATAACGAATACAGGCATCAAATGTTGCCCCACCCCAAGTTTCTAATGACCAATAACCGATTTTATCCAACTGCTCTGCAATTGGAAGCATATCTTCAACACGCATACGAGTTGCGAAGAGTGATTGGTGGGCGTCACGAAGTACCACATCAGTGATAGAAAGTGGTTTAGACATACTTACAAACTCCTTGTAATGATTTTCCTAAAACAGTTTATCGATTCTTTTGGCGGTATAATTTAACCGCAGCAGAAATAGCAGCTATAATTTGAGGCTGAACTGTTGTTTCATCGGGATTCTGAACTTTTTGAACAGCCAATACCTGTTTTGGAGGTAACTCCACAGGCAGTAACTTAGACATAAGTTGAACTAGATAGACGAGGATGGTGAGGAATATAAATACAACGCCCATGCCTGTTAGCATTAGCGTTGCTGCTTCCCATAGTAGACTTCCAATGTCTGTCATCTTTTATTCCTTTTTGATGATAGTGACAATGTATAATTTAGTTGTAGCGAACTAATTAATTGTGTTCTTTTATTCTAAAAAGAAAGAATGATTATCTCGACATCAACAAATTTGTCAAATGCGAAACGATCACAATATATTCAAAAAAGAATATTATAGCGAAATATATCCATACACTGCTATTTTTTACTTACAAATAAGTTGATTACAATCAAGTTACCTAATAATAACCTACAATTCAATCTATTTAATAATAGACTCAATTACTTAACTTACTCATATTACAGGCATAAAAAAAGCCTGATCATAAAGATCAAGCTTTTTAAAAGAATGGTGCGCCAGGAAGGATTCGAACCTCCGACCGCCTGGTTCGTAGCCAAGTACTCTATCCAGCTGAGCTACTAGCGCACAATAAATTCTAATTGTCTCCGTACCAACTTATCCTCTTAGATAAACTGTTACGGCAGTAAAAATGGTGCGCCAGGAAGGATTCGAACCTCCGACCGCCTGGTTCGTAGCCAAGTACTCTATCCAGCTGAGCTACTAGCGCACAATAAATTCTGATTGTCTCCCGCACCAATTTATCCTCTAGATAAACTGTTACAGCAGTAAATAATGGTGCGCCAGGAAGGATTCGAACCTCCGACCGCCTGGTTCGTAGCCAAGTACTCTATCCAGCTGAGCTACTAGCGCACAATAAATTCTGATTGTCTCTCGCACCAACTTATCCTCTAGATAAATTGTTACGGCAGTAAATAATGGTGCGCCAGGAAGGATTCGAACCTCCGACCGCCTGGTTCGTAGCCAAGTACTCTATCCAGCTGAGCTACTAGCGCACAATAAATTCTGATTGTCTCTCGCACCAACTTATCCTCTAGATAAATTGTTACGGCAGTAAATAATGGTGCGCCAGGAAGGATTCGAACCTCCGACCGCCTGGTTCGTAGCCAAGTACTCTATCCAGCTGAGCTACTAGCGCACAATAATTCTTTTTTATTATGCTGATTATAAATAATCAACATAAATCAATATGGCGGTGAAGGAGGGATTCGAACCCTCGATGCGGCTATAAACCGCATACTCCCTTAGCAGGGGAGCGCCTTCAGCCTCTCGGCCACCTCACCGTTTTGTAACTCTGTTGTAATCATCTGCAAAACAATTACGGCTATTGGTAAATAAGTTTACCAATAAAAGAATGGTGCGCCAGGAAGGATTCGAACCTCCGACCGCCTGGTTCGTAGCCAAGTACTCTATCCAGCTGAGCTACTAGCGCACAATAATTCTTTTTTATTATGCTGATTATAAATAATCAACACAAATCAATAATGGCGGTGAAGGAGGGATTCGAACCCTCGATGCGGCTATAAACCGCATACTCCCTTAGCAGGGGAGCGCCTTCAGCCTCTCGGCCACCTCACCGTCTTGAGGAGGCACATATTACTTTTTACCAAAAATATGTCAATGACTTTCTTAGTAAAAAACAAGGTAATTCGTTCAACAGTCTATGAAATAACCAAAATGGATAAAAATAAACCGAGATACGAGTTTTGTGCCTCTCATTTTCTATTTATTCCAGTCAAATTAACAACTGACTAAAATAAATAAGGCCAACAATGTTAGCCTATTTTCATGCGATATTAAAAGTTACCTGGTGCAGCAGCAGGAGTAGTTCCCTTTTCTGCTTGAATACGCATGTAAATCTCTTCACGGTGTACAGATACTTCTTTAGGCGCGTTAACACCGATACGTACTTGGTTGCCTTTAACGCCAAGTACAGTAACTGTTACTTCGTCACCAATCATTAGCGTTTCACCTACACGGCGAGTCAAAATTAGCATTCGAATGCTCCTTGAGTTATCTCAGTATTATAATAAATGTATGTATTGTCCGTTATCGCTTATGTTCACAAACGTCTCTGCTCAAGAAACAGCGATCAGAACGTTATTATCTTGTGATTGCTCTGTAATAACAAACGTTTTATGTAAAATTTCGGCCGCTTGTTGTAAATCAGCTTGAATAACGATAACCGACACACTTTTTGGTTCTGTATAACATTGATAGATATCAACACTATTAACCATTAGTTGATTGCAAGCAGAGTCTGCCATCCCTTCAACATTATCTCCGACTAACGTCAGAATTGATAAGCTACTAATATTGCGTATTTTTGTATTAAATACCAGTTTCAATTGTAAAAAAGTTGCTTTTGGCACAACAATTTGAAAACAATCGTCAGTATTAGTTAACACTCGATACTCTTTAGCAAGAAGAATTCTATCCTCTTCATTTATGTCAGTGCATTCGGCAAGGTATAAGTCTTGCTTTAGTGCTAACCCAGTAACTGGAAAATAGTCATTAGGCTTCTCACAAATAAGCGTTCCTTCACCATTATCAAAAGAAGAAAGAACTCTTAATGATACTGAAGATCTCCATGCATGAGATACTGAATGTTCCTGTAATACTTTCGCACCAGACTTTGCTAATGCGTGCATATCACTAAAAGAAACTTCTTTTAATTTACGAGTATTCGATACATAACGGGGATCTGAAGAATACACACCGTCTACATCAGTAAAGATCTGACATTCATCCGCTTTCAATGCGGCAGCTAAAGCAACAGCCGTTGTATCAGACCCACCTCTTCCGAGTGTTGTAATATTTCCGACACTATCTCTACCTTGAAAACCAGCAACAATGACAACATAACCCTTATCAAGCCATTCGGTCAGTTTACTGGTTTCAATATGTTCGATAGTTGCATCGTTAAATACATCATTGGTTTTAATTCCTGCTTGATCTGCAGTCAGAGAAATCGCTTTGATGCCTTTTTGATTCAAAGATATAGCTAAAAGAGCAATAGAAACTTGTTCACCTGCAGAAAGTAACATATCTAATTCACGAGGTTCTGGAACCTCATTGATTTGATGTGCTAAATTTAGCAAACGATTCGTTTCTCCTGCCATAGCAGAAACAGCAACAACCACTTGGTGTCCTTGCTGTTTCGTTAAAATTATACGGTCAGAAACAAGTTGGATCCGTTCAACGGACCCAACTGATGTTCCACCATACTTTTGTACGATTAATGCCACTGATACGCCCTATGAAAGACGCTCAGTTAACCAAGCTTCAACCGTCGCTAACGCTGCAGGTAATGCTTTTGCATCGGTACCGCCCGCTTGAGCCATATCAGGACGGCCGCCGCCTTTACCACCCACTTGCAGTGCAACCATATTCACTAACTCGCCCGCTTTAACTTGGCCAATAAGATCTTTAGTCACACCCGCAATTAAACCCACTTTATCATCACTGACATTACCAATCATGATAACACCACTGCCAATTTGGTTTTTAAGTTCATCAACCATACCACGAAGGGCTTTATTATCAGCACCATCCAATTGAGTGATCAACACTTTAACGCCTGATATGTCTTGTACTTGACTGATTAAGTCTGAACTTGCTTGAGAAGCCAATTTATCTTTCAATTGTTGGATTTCTTTTTCAAGTAACTTCGTTTTTGAACTCGCATCATGAAGCTTTTTATCCGCTAGTTTCTGCTGAGATTCAATTGCATCTAATGCTGCTTCACCAGTTACTGCTTCAATACGACGAATACCTGCGGCGATGCCACCTTCAGACGTGATTTTAAACAGACCTATATCACCCGTACTTGATGCGTGAATACCACCACATAGCTCAGTTGAAAACTCACCCATTGACAGTACACGAACTTCATCATCATACTTCTCACCAAACAGAGCCATTGCGCCTTTTTCTTTCGCCGCATCAACGTCCATAAGGTCGGTTTCAATTGCATGATTTAAACGTACTTGTTGGTTAACAATACGCTCAACAAGTCGAAGTTCTTCCGGTTTAACCCCTTCAAGGTTAGAAAAGTCAAAACGTAAACTTTCGGCTTTAACTAATGACCCTTTTTGCGTTACATGCTCACCCAGTACTTGACGAAGTGCTGCATGTAATAAATGGGTTGCCGAGTGGTTTAAAGTAATCGCAGTGCGACGCTCTTCATCCACTTGAGCCATTGCTCTATCAGCCGTAGATAATACACCTTCCACTAATTTACCGTGGTGACCAATCGCATTACCTACTTTTTGAGTATCAGTAACAACAAATTTACCCGCTTCTACGGTAATAATACCCGCATCACCAGATTGACCACCGGATTCAGCATAGAACGGTGTTACATCTAAGATTAGAATCGCATCATCGCCAGCAGAAAGCGTTTCAACCGCTTCGCCTTCACAGAAAATTTCTAATACGGTTGCTTTCGCTTCCGTAAAATCATAACCGTGGAATACCGTTTCAGATTCAACTTTGATAACCGCATTATAATCAGTACCAAATTGACCCGCTTCACGAGCACGTTGGCGTTGTTCGTTCATCGCTTTTTCAAAACCATCTTCATCGATAGTTAATTCACGCTCACGAGCAACATCGTTCGTTAAGTCAGCAGGGAAACCGTAAGTATCATAAAGTTTAAATACAGTTTCACCGTCAAGAACGGTGCCTTCTAGATTATCTAGCGCTTCGTTTAAGATAACCATGCCACGCTCAAGCGTACGGCCGAAGTTCTCTTCTTCAATCTTAAGTACTTTTTCTACTAGTGCTTGTTGCTTCTTAAGCTCTTCACCAGCCGTACCCATGATTTCAGCTAATGGTCCAACTAACTTATAAAAGTAAGAACCTTTAGCACCTAACTTGTTACCGTGACGTACTGCACGACGAATAATACGACGTAATACATAGCCACGACCTTCGTTTGACGGCATAACACCATCAACGATTAAATAAGAACAAGAACGGATGTGGTCTGCAACTACACGTAAAGATTGGTTTGAAAGATCATCATAACCAACAACTTTTGCCGTTTCTTTAATTAGTGTTTGGAAGATATCAATTTCATAGTTTGAATGTACACCTTGCATAATTGCAGCGATACGCTCAATACCCATCCCTGTATCTACTGATGGTTTTGGAAGTGGTTCCATTGTGCCATCAGCTAGGCGATTGAATTGCATGAAAACGTTATTCCAGATTTCAATGAAACGGTCGCCATCTTCTTCAGGCGTACCTGGACGGCCACCCCAAATATGTTCACCGTGATCGTAAAAAATCTCAGTACAAGGACCACAAGGACCCGTGTCACCCATTTGCCAGAAGTTATCTGATGCATAAGGTGCGCCTTTGTTATCACCAATACGAACGATACGATCAGCTGGAATACCCATTTCTTTATTCCAGATCTCAAACGCTTCATCATCAGTTTCGTAGATTGTCACTAACAGACGATCCGCAGGAAGCTCTAAACGCTCAGTTAGGAATTCCCATGCATACTTAATTGCATCTTGCTTAAAGTAATCACCAAAGCTGAAGTTACCAAGCATTTCAAAGAAAGTATGGTGGCGAGCAGTAAAACCAACATTTTCTAAATCGTTATGTTTACCACCGGCACGAACACAACGCTGAGCGGTAGTTGCACGAGTATAGCTTCGCTTTTCAGAACCAAGGAAACAATCCTTAAACTGGTTCATACCCGCATTCGTAAATAAAAGAGTTGGATCATTCGCTGGAACTAGAGAAGAACTCTCAACAATTTGGTGCCCTTTGCTTTCAAAAAAAGCAAGGAATGCACGGCGGACTTCGTCAGTGCTCATATACATGTGGATATTCCTGATTGAATCGTAGTTAACTCACTCTTGTACTCATTGAAGCCAAGCAGTGTTTTTAAGACAGAATTTCGGATATTGTATACGCAAATGAAAATGAAATACAGATAACGACAGCGAACAAATAAGGAAACAGAAATAATTCTATTTTTGATTGAAGCCGTCTCTTTTCATAGACGTAAAAAAGCCAAACACAAAGGTTTGGCTTTCTTTCATTTCAATAAGAATCAGAAAAATTAAAACTCTTCGTTTTCTTCTTCTATTTTCTCAACAACTTCTGGCTTATCTTCGGTTGGAGTTAATAGCATTTCACGTAATTTCTTATCAAGCTCTGCGCCAATTTCTGGATTTTCGCGCATAAATTTAGATGCGTTTGCTTTGCCTTGACCGATCTTATCGCCATTGTAGCTATACCAAGCGCCTGCTTTATCGACTAATTTATGTTTAACACCTAAATCAATCAGTTCGCCTTCACGGTTAAAACCTTTACCGTATAGAATTTGAGTTTCAGCTTGTTTAAATGGCGCTGCAATTTTATTCTTAACAACTTTAATGCGAGTCTCATTACCAACAACTTCATCGCCATCTTTTACTGCGCCAGTACGACGAATATCAAGACGAACAGAAGCATAGAACTTCAATGCATTACCACCAGTTGTTGTTTCTGGGTTACCAAACATTACGCCAATTTTCATACGAATTTGGTTAATGAAGATACACATACAGTTCGACTGTTTTAAATTACCCGTTAACTTACGCATTGCTTGCGATAGCATACGAGCTTGAAGACCCATGTGACTATCGCCCATTTCGCCTTCAATTTCAGCTTTAGGTGTTAAAGCCGCCACAGAATCAACAACAATTAGATCAACCGCACCAGAACGAGCTAACGCATCAACAATTTCTAACGCTTGCTCACCAGTATCAGGTTGAGAACATAACAATTGGTCAATATCAACACCAAGTTTTTGTGCGTAAATAGGGTCTAATGCGTGCTCTGCATCAATAAATGCACAGGTTTTCCCTGCTTTTTGTGCTTGAGCAATCACTTCTAAAGTTAGTGTTGTTTTACCTGATGATTCAGGGCCGTAAATTTCTACGATACGTCCCATTGGTAAACCACCGGCACCTAGGGCAATATCAAGAGATAAAGAACCAGTAGACACAGTTTCAACATCCATTGTGCGGTTATCGCCCAACTTCATGATTGAACCTTTACCAAATTGTTTTTCAATTTGACCTAATGCTGCGGCCAGTGCTTTTTTCTTGTTATCGTCCATTTGATTCTCCAGAATTCTAGATCACTAAATCAGTTAATGACCAGTAGTATACTGTCTATTCATACAGTGTCTATAGCTTTAATTCATTTTTTATTTAATTTTGATAACGTGGTATCTAAAATTAATCTTAACCACTTGAATTAATTCGCTTCTAATAGCCTTTTCTTTAATGTGAGAAATGCATATTCAATCGCAGATTGTCTTACTTTTGTACGATCACCAGTAAAATAGACCGTTCTTTCTACATGCCAATTAGTGGTGTCAGCAAAGCCAAAACAAACCGTACCAATCGGTTTCCCTTCTGTCGCTCCTCCTGGGCCTGCAATGCCACTGATCGACACCGATATATCTGCTTCACTGTGTGCTAGCGTGCCAAAAGCCATTTCCTTTACCACTTCTTCACTCACTGCGCCAAAACGGCCAATAGTCTCTAAGTTCACCCCAAGAGAATCTTGTTTTGCTTCATTACTGTACGTCACAAAGCCTCGTTCAAACCATGCTGAACTTCCTGCATTTTCAGTAGCACAAAATGCAACGCCTCCGCCAGTACAAGATTCTGAACACGCCATCATTTTTCCTTGTTGCATTAATAACTCTCCCACTTTTTGTGCGAGTTGCGCATTTTTTATCATATCCATTTAGATTCTTTCCATCTTGATTCGAATTTTATCTATTCTATCTTTGATTGCTGTCTTGATTCACGTATTCTAACAGCAAATATTTATCTTCAATTATTAGGTCTCGTTGTGGCAATAAAATCAACTGAAAAACACACACCCATGATGCAACAGTACTTACGTTTAAAGTCTGAAAATCCTGACATTCTACTGTTCTATCGCATGGGAGATTTCTACGAGCTTTTCTATGATGATGCCAAACGAGCGTCTCAATTACTTGAGATATCTTTAACTAAACGTGGGTCCTCCGCAGGTGAACCAATCCCAATGGCAGGTCTTCCTTATCACGCAGTTGAAGGATACTTAGCTAAACTGGTTCAACAAGGTGAGTCAGTTGCGATTTGTGAACAAATAGGTGACCCAGCGACAAGTAAAGGCCCAGTAGAACGAAAAGTCGTGCGTATTGTGACCCCAGGAACAGTGACCGATGAGGCGCTTCTTCCTGAGCGTTTTGATAACCTAATCGCAGCGATTTATCATCATAAAGGCCAATTTGGTTACGCAACATTAGACATCACCTCGGGTCGATTTAAAGTTTCTGAACCTTCAACCGAAGAATCCATGCTCGCTGAGCTACAACGAACTTCACCGACAGAATTGCTATTTAGTGAAGACTTTGAACCTGTTCATCTGCTTGAAAAACGTAATGGTAATCGCCGTCGTCCAGTATGGGAATTTGAATTAGACACCGCAAAGCAACAACTAAACCAACAATTTGGTACTCGTGATCTTGTTGGTTTTGGTGTTGAAAATGCAGAATTTGGTTTATGTGCCGCAGGTTGTTTAATTCAATACGTTAAAGATACCCAACGCACTACCTTGCCACATATTCGTTCTATCGTAATGGATCGCCAAGACGATTCGGTGATCTTAGATGCGGCAACTCGTCGTAACTTAGAAATAACGCAAAACTTAGCGGGTGGGTTCAACCACACGTTATCAGAAGTTCTTGATCATACTTCAACCGCAATGGGTAGTCGTTTATTAAAACGCTGGTTACATCAACCGATAAGAACCCATGATGTTCTCAATCAGCGTCTTGATGCGATCGGAGAGCTAAAAAGCAATGGGTTATATGCCGAACTGTCTCCTCAATTAAAGCAAATTGGCGATGTAGAACGCATTCTAGCGCGATTAGCCTTACGTTCGGCTCGTCCAAGAGATCTGGCTCGTTTACGTAATGCATTACAGCAATTACCTGAATTAGCACAAAGTACTCAAGCATTTGAACAAACGCATTTATTAGAACTTGCGTCACTTGCCCAACCTATCGATTCTATTTGTGAATTATTGGAACGAGCAGTTAAAGAGAATCCACCCGTCGTTATTCGTGACGGTGGTGTATTGGCTGATGGTTATAATGAAGAATTAGATCAATGGCGAGATCTTGCTAATGGCGCCGCTCTATTCTTAAGTAAATTAGAACAAGAAGAGCGTGAACGTCACGACATTGATACGTTGAAAGTTGGTTATAATAACGTTCATGGTTTTTATATTCAGATCAGTAAAGGGCAAAGCCATAAAGCCCCTGCGCATTATGTTCGCCGTCAAACATTGAAAAATGCAGAGCGCTACATCATTCCAGAGCTTAAAGCCCATGAAGATAAAGTGCTAAGCTCAAAATCTAAAGCTTTAGCGATAGAGAAAAAATTATGGGAAGAATTGTTCGATCAACTTCTACCTCATTTAGAACAACTCCAATTAATGGCTAACGCGATTTCTGAATTAGATGTACTCAGTAATCTTGCAGAACGTGCTGATACTCTTAACTACTGTCGTCCAACCTTATCATCAGACATTGGAATGAAGATTGAAGGCGGTCGCCACCCAGTAGTAGAACAAGTAATGAGTGACCCTTTCATTGCTAACCCTATAAACCTTAATGATGATCGTAAAATGTTGATCATTACAGGGCCCAATATGGGGGGTAAATCCACCTACATGCGTCAAACTGCACTCATTGCGCTAATGGCTCATGTTGGGTGTTATGTGCCTGCCGATTCTGCACATATTGGTCTATTAGATCGAATATTTACTCGTATTGGTGCTTCTGATGATTTAGCGTCTGGTCGTTCTACTTTCATGGTCGAGATGACAGAAACCGCAAACATCTTACATAACGCGACACAACACAGTTTAGTGCTTATGGATGAAATTGGCCGTGGTACAAGCACCTACGATGGTTTATCCCTTGCATGGGCAAGTGCAGAATGGTTAGCGACAAAAATTAATGCAATGACATTATTTGCGACCCATTACTTCGAGTTAACTGAGCTGCCAAATTTATTTAGTGGTTTAGCAAATGTACATTTAGATGCCGTTGAGCATGGTGATGAAATTGCCTTCATGCATGCCGTACAAGAAGGCGCCGCGAACAAATCATACGGTTTAGCTGTCGCATCACTTGCTGGTGTACCAAAAGCCGTAATAAAAAAAGCGAAGCAAAAGCTTCAACAACTTGAAAATGGTCAACCAAAAAATCAATCGCTAACGAGTACCCAAATAAAACAAGAGCATCAGCTCTCTCTAATTCCAGAGCCTAGTGAAGTAGAAGAAGCGTTAGCAAAAGTAAACCCTGATGACTTATCTCCTCGTCAGGCATTAGAGGCGCTTTATCGTTTAAAAGCGCTCTTATAACCCCTAAAAAATTAAAAGGTCGTAATTATTACATTACGGCCTTTTTCCTCTGTTTTTTTGTCTTTCGTTTTCTCTTTTCCTATCTTAATTATTAGCATACTAAAAAATCACCTCTCATTATTTCAAACCAAATTTGACTATTTACTCGAAAGATCTTTTACTTAACATTAAATTAACAATAACGATAAATAACAACTCTTAATTTAGGATGTCGCTATGAGTCAGTCAGTATTCGATCACAAACAAAATCCATCGCTTCCACATGAAGCAATACTTCAATGGGCCGAAGAAAAACCAAATTCAATTTTCTTACGACAAGTCATAAATAGAGAATTTGTAGATTACACTTTTGCAGAAGTCGTCGATAAAGCGCTTCGCTTAGTCTCTGCATTACAAGATTTAGGGCTTAACCCTAAAGATCGTGTTGCGTTGATTTCGAAAAATTGTGCGGAATGGTTTATTACTGACCTTGCGTTAATGCTCGGGGATTTTGTCAGCGTTCCTATTTTTCCGACTGCCGGATTAGAGACAATTGAACACTGCTTAACACACAGTGACAGTAAAGTATTAATCGCAGGAAAACTTGATAATAGTGATGCTACTACACAGGTAATTGAAAAATTAGATTATCTTTCAACGATCGCTTTTAATTATGATTCCGCACCGAAATGCCAACTTCAATTTGAAGATATTGTCCAACAACATCAACCTTCATCGTCTAGGCCAAGTCATCATGACAATACACTCATGTCGATTGTTTATACTTCGGGCACTTCCGGGCTGCCTAAAGGTGCAATGCTGACTTATGGTGGTTTTAGTACCTCAGCAAAACATCTCATTAACCATATAGGTATGAAACCCGATGATCGTCTTTTTTCATACCTTCCTCTCGCTCATATTACTGAGCGTGTTTATATTTTAGGATCAGCATTCTTTGGCGGAATACAGACCGCTTTCCCTGAATCTTTAGATACGTTTATCGACGACGTAAAAATGCACCGACCGACATTATTTATTTCAGTACCGAGATTATGGACCGTCTTTCAACAACGAATCCAAGATAAATTACCTCAGAAAAAACTCAATATTTTACTTAAAATTCCATTTGTTAATGGCATCATAAAACGTAAATTAGCCGACGGATTAGGGTTAGATAAAGCCAGAGTACTTGGTTGTGGTTCAGCTCCCGTCTCTGCCGGATTACTTAAATGGTATGAAAGTATTGGATTGAATATTACCGAAGCGTGGGGCATGACTGAAACCTTTGCCTACAGTACTCTTAATCACCCTTATCGCTCAGATAAAGTAGGTACCGTTGGAGCAGCTGGCCCTGGCGTCGAATTAAAAATAGCCCAAGACGAAGAAATACTGGTCAGAGGGGACGGAATCTTCGCCGGTTACTACAAAAATGATGGAGCGACTGCTGAAAGTTTTAATAAAGACGGCTGGTTGCATACTGGCGATATTGGTTCAATTGATGCAGAAGGCTTTCTTACTATTCAAGGTCGTAAAAAAGACACCTTTAAAACCGCAAAAGGGAAATTCGTTGCTCCTGTACCCATTGAAAAACGTATTTTTGATTTAAGTAATCTAGAAATGATGTGCCTAATTGGATCGGGATTAACTGGCCCTATTCTCTTAGCTATTCCTCATACTTACCCTAACTTTGATCAAAAGAGATATGAACGAACAGCCCTTAAAAACTTAGAAACAATTAATAGTGGCTTAGAGTCTCATGAAAAGCTCAAAGGTATACTAATGGTTAAAGAACCATGGACAATTGAAAATGGAATATTAACCCCGACATTGAAGATAAAACGCCATATTTTAGAAAAAAAATACCACGACTTTGCATCTCAATGGCCAAAAGACAAAAAAATCATCTGGGAATAACGTTAAAAACAGACAGTTAATTGATAAAAATAGCAACGTAACATCAAATCAGGCCTAAACACTTTATAACACAAAGTTTTAGGCCTTTTTATTGAAAAAATAACGTTATTGAATAAAAAACCATTACATAGTCGATATATTTTCGTCTGATTAATCCTAAAATCTACTCATTTATATAAAATCCATCCATTACCCTATTTTTTATTAACCAACTTGTCATTTATACAACAAACTGTATTACGCAACCGTTTAGCTGTTAAAATAAATAATTATAAAACAACAGAAAAGTAATTTAAAATCAACCAGATAACAACACGTACATGTATTTACAAGCATTTACCTTATTGACATTACTATTATTTTCTTTAGACTCCCGTCCGTTTATCAAAATTACGATCAAAATTAACTTAACATCGACGAGGATCTAACATGTCGCATGACAATGATTTTAGCTTAGGGCCAGTACCTAAGACGGCCAGAAAAGGCATAGTATCCCTAACCCTAGTAATGCTAGGCCTTACTTTTTTCTCGGCAAGCATGTGGACAGGTGGAGCCCTTGGTACTGGACTCTCTTTTAATGATTTTTTCCTCGCCGTTCTTATTGGTAATTTAATTCTCGGTATATACACTTCTTTTCTTGGTTACATTGGGGCTTCTACTGGCCTTTCTACTCATCTCCTCGCTCGATTCTCATTTGGTTCTAAAGGTTCTTGGCTCCCTTCTTTACTCCTTGGCGGAACCCAAGTCGGTTGGTTTGGTGTTGGTGTTGGTGTTGGTGTTGCCATGTTTGCCATCCCGGTACAAAAAGCCACAGGTATTGATACAAACACCCTGATTGTAATTTCAGGTCTATTAATGACAGTGACTGTCTATTTTGGTATTTCAGCGTTGATGATTCTTTCAATGATTGCTGTTCCTGCTATTTCAATACTTGGTGGTTACTCAGTGTTAACCGCCGTCGATAGCGTCGGTGGTATTAGCGAATTACAAAAAATTCAACCAACCGAACCGATGGACTTCTCTATCGCACTCGCCATGGTCGTCGGTTCTTTTATTAGTGCAGGCACATTAACCGCTGATTTTGTTCGATTTGGAAAAAAACCAATGGGGGCCGTTGCGATTACAATGATTGCTTTCTTTATTGGTAACTCCCTTATGTTTATCTTTGGTGCCGCAGGCGCATCCGTTACTGGCCAATCAGATATATCTGAAGTCATGATCGCACAAGGACTGTTGATCCCTGCCATCATTGTTTTAGGATTAAATATCTGGACGACAAACGATAACGCCCTTTACGCATCAGGCCTTGGTTTCTCAAATATCACCGGATTACCAAGTAAATATGTCTCAATGTTGAATGGTTTAATCGGTACCATTTGTGCCTTATGGTTATATAACAACTTTGTTGGGTGGTTAACTTTCTTATCATTAGCCATTCCACCAATTGGTGGGGTAATTATTGCGGATTTCTTCCGTAACCGTAAACGCTACCATGATTTTAATAATGCCAAGTTTAAAACCATTAACTGGGCAGGTATCATAGCCGTCGTTATTGGCGTTGCCGCCGGTAAATTCCTACCTGGAATCGTTCCTTTGAACGCCGTATTAGGTGGCGCATTAGGTTACTTATTGCTGAACCCAATTTTAAATAAAGAACCAGCGTCTAAAACAGAAATAGCATAGAAGAATTATCATGACTGATTTATTAATTAAAAATATCGCACTACGAGATCAAGAAGGTTTATTCCAAATCTTGATTCAAGATGGTCAATTTACAGCCATTGCTAACAACCATGAAGAACTGTCTTTTTCAGGGGATATTTTAGATGCTGAAGGTGGATTAGCGAATGCCCCTTTCTGTGAGCCCCATGTTCATTTGGATACGACTCAAACCGCAGGCGAACCAAGCTGGAATATCTCGGGTACCCTTTTTGAAGGTATAGAACGTTGGTCTGAGCGTAAGAAACTTCTCACTGTTGACGATGTTAAAAGCCGTGCGAAACAGACATTAAAATGGCAAATAGCTAACGGTATTCAACATGTTCGTACGCATGTCGATGTATCTGATCCAACACTGATTGCACTAAAAGCAATGCTTGAAGTAAAAGAAGAGATGAAAGAATGGATTGATATCCAAATCGTCGCTTTTCCTCAAGAAGGCATTCTTTCTTACCCTAATGGAAAAGCGTTATTAGAAGAAGCGGTTCAACTGGGTGCCGACGTTATTGGTGCTATTCCTCACTTTGAATTTACTCGTGAGTATGGCGTTGAATCACTTCATTATGTTTTCGAATTAGCGCAAAAATACGATCGTCTAATTGATGTGCATTGTGATGAAATTGATGATGAACAATCTCGCTTTATCGAAACCCTAGCCGCATTAGCTCATAAATTTAATATGGGCGAAAAAGTAACGGCCAGCCATACGACAGCTATGCATTCTTATAATGGGGCTTATGCTTCGCGTTTATTCCGACTATTAAAAATGTCAGGCATCAACTTTGTCGCTAATCCATTAGTAAATATTCACTTACAAGGTCGATTTGATGATTACCCTAAACGCCGTGGCATCACACGCGTTAAAGAGATGCTTGCAAGCGACATTAACGTTTGTTTTGGTCATGATGATATCTTCGACCCTTGGTATCCATTAGGCACGGCTAACATGCTTCAAGTTCTGCACATGGGACTGCATGTATGCCAGATTATGGGCTATGAGCAAATCAACCAAGGCCTTGATCTTATTAGCTACAAATCGGCAAGAACACTAAATATTCAAGAAAATTATGGTATTGATGTAGGTAAGCCAGGTAATTTAATTATTCTTCCTGCTGAAAATGGGTTTGATGCACTTCGTCGTCAAGTTCCTGTTCGTTACTCTATCCGTCAAGGTAAAATTATTTCAGAAACTCAACCAGCAACGACTACAATTACTTTAGATAAAGCAGAGATAGTTTCATTTAAACGTTAATTCAATAAATCACATCATAAAAAGACAAGTGGGAGCCTAAGTGCTCCCATTTTTTATGACTACTCTAGCCAGAATGTTATACTTACATTAACTCAAGAAAAATGGCGATATTATGACACAGCAAAATAACCCGCTTCACGGTGTAACCCTGCAAGGGATCTTAACTGAATTAGTTGAGCACTATGGGTGGGAAGAATTAAGCTACATGATAAACATCAATTGTTTTAAATCAGATCCAACAATTAAATCCAGCTTAAAGTTTTTACGTAAAACAGAATGGGCACGAGTTCGTGTTGAAAATGTGTACTTAAAACTTCAACGCCATAAAGAAAGAGCATCAAAATAAATAGACGATAGAGAGTGTCTCTGTATCTACGTTATTTAATCGCTTAAAAATAAAAAGCCCCGTAAGTTTTCACTTACGGGGCTTTTTTAATTAAAGAGCGTTAGCCAGAATTACTTCTTAGCGTTAGCTTCTTTAACTGCAACGATTACTTGCTCAGCAACGTTCATTGGACAAGGTGCGTAATGTGAGAACTCCATAGAGAACTGACCACGACCAGAAGTCATTGTACGTAGAGAACCGATGTAACCAAACATTTCTGAAAGAGGAATGTCAGCTTTAACACGAACACCAGTTACGCCAGCCATTTGGTCTTTGATCATGCCACGACGACGGTTAAGGTCACCGATTACATCACCAACGTGATCATCTGGAGTGAACACGTCTACAGCCATGATTGGTTCTAGAAGTTGTGCACCAGCTTTAGGCATAGATTGACGGAATGCGCCTTTCGCTGCGATTTCAAATGCTACTGCAGATGAATCGACTGCGTGGAAGCCACCGTCAAGAAGTTCGATTTCAACATCAAGAACAGGGAAACCAGCAAGAACACCAGTATCCATCATGCCTTTGAAGCCTTTCTCGATTGCAGGCCAGAATTCTTTAGGAACGTTACCGCCCACAACAGAAGACTTGAATGAGAAGCCTGAACCAACTTCGCCTGGTTTCATGATGTAGTCGATCTTACCGAACTGACCAGAACCACCAGATTGTTTCTTATGCGTGTAGCTATCTTCAACAAGTTGAGTGATAGTTTCACGGTAAGCTACCTGAGGTTGACCAACAGCAAGATCTACACCGTATGTACGACGAAGGATATCAACTTTAATGTCTAGGTGAAGTTCACCCATACCTTTAAGGATTGTTTCGCCAGTTTCTTCGTCAGTTTCAACTTGGAAAGATGGATCTTCTGCAACCATTTTACCGATAGCAATACCCATTTTCTCAGTACTGCCTTTATCTTTAGGCGTTACTGAGATTGAGATTACTGGTACAGGGAAAACCATTGGCTCAAGTGTTACTTCGTGCTTAGGATCACAAAGAGTGTGACCAGTTTGCACGTTTTTCATACCCACGATAGCGATGATGTCACCAGCTTGTGCGTAAGTTAATTCATTACGGTCATTCGCTTGCATCTCAACCATACGGCCAACACGCTCAGTTTTACCTGTGAATGAGTTAAGAATTGTGTCGCCTTTGTTCAATTTACCAGAGTAAATACGAACGAAAGTTAGGGCACCAAAACGGTCATCCATGATTTTGAATGCTAGTGCTTTGAATGTTTCATCAACAGAAACAATAGCGTGCTCGCCATTTTCTTCGCCGTTCTCATCCATTAGAGGTTGAGGATCAACTTCTGTTGGAGAAGGTAGGTAATCAACAACAGCATCAAGGATTAGTTGCATACCTTTGTTCTTAAACGCAGAACCACAGTAAGCAGGGAAGAAATCCATTGTGCGAGTACCCTTACGGATACACATTTTTAGTTGCTCAATAGTTGGCTCTTCGCCTTCCATGTAAGCTTCCATTAGGTCGTCGTCTTGCTCTACAGCAGTTTCAACTAGCATCTCACGGTATTCTTCTACTTGATCAACCATATCCGCTGGGATATCAGTGATTTCGTAGTTTTCAGGAAGACCAGTGTCATCCCAAACGAAAGCTTTGCGAGTTAAAAGGTCAACAACACCAACGAAATCATCTTCGATACCGATAGGTAGTACCATGATTAGTGGGTTAGCACCTAGTACTGTTTCAGTCTGCTTAATAACACGGAAGAAGTCAGCACCCATACGGTCTAGTTTGTTAACGAAGATAATACGTGCAACTTCTGATTCGTTCGCGTAACGCCAGTTAGTTTCTGATTGAGGTTCAACACCACCAGAACCACAGAATACACCGATACCACCGTCAAGTACTTTTAGTGAACGGTAAACTTCAACTGTGAAGTCAACGTGTCCAGGAGTATCGATAACGTTAAAACGGTGATCTTTCCAGAAACAACTTACAGCTGCTGACTGGATAGTAATTCCGCGCTCAGCTTCCTGTTCCATGAAGTCAGTCGTAGATTCGCCATCATGTACTTCACCAGTTTTGTGGATCTGACCAGTAAGTTTTAGGATACGCTCAGTTGTGGTAGTTTTGCCCGCATCAACGTGCGCGAAAATACCAATATTTCTGTATTTAGATAAATCAGTCATTGTTTTACTCTATTAATAGGATAGAAAATGCGCGCAGAGTATAACATAAACTGTCAATTGGTATATGCTTTGTTCTATTTTTGGATAGAATTTAGCCCCAATCGACACCGATTACTTTCTGCTTTAGCAAGTTATAGACGAATTTACACAATTTCAAATGCAAAGAATAGTGCAAATTCATAATAATTATTGATTATAGTTCATCAAAAGCATCAATTGCCTCTGATAATTTTTTCACGCCATGAATTTGCATGCCTTCAATCCCCCCTTTCGGCATATTAGCAGCAGGAACAATCGCGCGTTTAAATCCATGTTTATACGCTTCCATAAGACGCTCTTGACCACTAGGAACTGGACGGATTTCACCGGCAAGCCCTACTTCACCAAAAACAACCACATCTTTTGGTAATGGACGATCTTTAAAGCTAGATAATAGCGCCATTATCAATGCTAAATCGGCACTGGTTTCTGCAACTTTTACGCCACCAACCACATTGACAAAGACATCCTGATCCGCCATTTGCAGACCACCATGTTTATGAAGTACAGCAAGTAACATCGACAAACGGTTTTGATCTAGCCCAACAGAAACTCGACGTGGATTAGATAGTTGGGAATAATCGACTAATGCTTGAATTTCAACCAATAACGGGCGTGTCCCTTCCCAAACAACCATAACAGAACTGCCTGACGTTTCCTCTTCGCCACGGGATAGAAAAATCGCAGACGGATTATTTACTTCTTTCAATCCTTGCCCCGTCATTGCAAATACGCCCAATTCATTTACGGCACCAAAACGGTTTTTATTACAACGCAATGTTCTAAATCGGCTGTCTGCACTTCCATCAAGTAATACAGAACAATCAATAATATGCTCCAGTACTTTTGGTCCTGCAAGCGAACCATCTTTAGTTACATGCCCCACAAGAAATATAGACACATTATTTTGTTTTGCATAACGAGTAAGTGTTGTTGCTGATTCTCTAACTTGAGCAACACTGCCTGGAGACGATTGAACATCATCTACATGCATCACTTGAATCGAGTCAATAACCATTATTTTAGGTTTTTCTTTGTCTGCGATCTGACAAATTTTATCAATGCTGGTTTCAGACAACATTTTCAAATTATCTTTTGGCAGCCCAAGACGAGATGCTCGCATGGCGACTTGTTGTAATGATTCTTCACCCGTTACATACAACGTTGGCATTTCACTGGCTAAGCGACACATGGTTTGCAACAGCAGTGTGGATTTACCAGCCCCCGGATTACCGCCAATTAAGATAGCCGCACCAGGAACAATCCCACCACCAAGCACCCGATCAAACTCTTTAAAGCTGCTACTAAAACGAGGGACCTCTTGAAGATCAATACTTGATAGCGTTTGAACTTTAGAATCCGTAGCAGAACCTGAGTATCCGACCAATCGTTCGTTTCTAGCCACTTGAGGAGAAGCCGCTAATCGAACCTCTGTAATCGTGTTCCACGCCCCACAAGCACTACACTGTCCTTGCCAACGAGGAAAGTCTGCCCCACAATCGTTACAAACGTAGGCACGTTTTGCTTTTGCCATATATCACCGAATCACTGTATTTGAAGGTATGGGGAATGAATATTTAACGTATGCCATTAAATATTTTATCAATTGTGCCGATAAACCCATTAGATTCTTATTACTGTACCAGAAATCATGCATCAAGAAGAATATCAAAGCTACGTAGAACAACTCATTCCTGTCTTTGACGCACCAGATTTTGACTCAGTGTGTTCACAAGTCATGTCACATGAACACCCATCAATTCATTTAATCGTCAAAATTGAATTGAAGCGTATTATGACGCCTTGTAAAAAGAGCATCGATTTACGCGGACGAGTCAAAGGGCAATGCCATCAATACAGCTTAGATGGCTACACACATTTTCTTGATGATGTTGCAATCAATACTTATCACAAAAGTATTGAGCGATACGGCAGCTACACGGAAGGCGTATGGGAAGCACTGACAAATACTCGCAATAACTTTCGCGTGCTCCATAAAAATAAAGACAGTAACCCCTCTTCTTTGCAGCAAGAAAACAAAAATATTTTTGATGCTAAATTAATTCGATTTGGTCATTACTTAACACGCAGCGAAAACCGCTTACGCATGTCGACACAAGTCACCGTATTATTACCTAATGGCAATCACATTCATGGTACTAGCAGTGACTTATCCTCTTCTGGTGCCCGAATAAAAGTACCAACGGCTTTTGAATACGGCTTAGGCCAAATCATACAAGTCAGCTTTCCTAATCTAGCTAAAGACACTGGTATAAAAGAACTAAATGGCGATTTTCCTTATCGTATTTTAGGTATTCACGACAGCGAAGAAAATGACAGCTATCGTTGGTTACGCTTAAAAATGGAATCAAACCACGATGTAATTGCTCATGCTATTGACGTCAAATTAAATAAAAACAAACGACGAAATCAGCATGATCAAAGAGATCAGATAGTACGAGTAAGAACTCAAGGTTATGAACATTGCTTTTTAAAGCACACGACAAATATCCCTCTTTTCTTTGCCAAAGAGCAATTAAAATATGCCGTGATCACCGATCATAATGAAGGTTTGTGGAAACATTGGCATGATGAAAAAAATCAGCCAGTAATAAATCATTTATTTAAACCTGAGCGCATGGAGTTTTTAACAAAACCAGGCTTAAAGGCCAGCAATACGCATTTTTACAGCTTTAAACATGATCATGAAGAAAGAGAACTCTTCTATTCCATGATGTCTTCAGAGGGGACTCAACAAGAAAGACAACTGTTTTGGCATATTGGTGCAAAGCGTAAAAGTTGGAAAGTTATCCGCCTTTCTCTATTTGAATTAGCAAAAGGGGACAAAGAACGTCTGCTGTCTGTTGCTCCTGAGATGGAAGCCATTTTATCAAGCTTGACCCATATGGGTATTCTTACCGAGATCAGTCTCCCTGAAACTCAAAAAGATTATCTGTTAACGGACAAACCAACTTTAGAACCAAAGACACTAAACGCTTATCGTCATCCGATAGCCCCGATATGTCAGGCTCATGCGTTGTATTATGATTCAGCGCCTCGTCGTACAGAACCTAGATTCAACTATGAAACGTTAATTACATTATCTCATCCAACACTTGGTGAATTATCTGGAAGAACACAGGATATATCGATAAAAGGGCAGTCTATCACATTAGATAAACCGGCACAATTGACGAAAAAATCCGATGTAAAAATAACGTTTAATGATTTACAAATGATGGACAGAAACACGCCATTAAGTCGTATCACCTATCATGTGTTAAAAGTAGCGTCGAACGGACAACATATCCAATTACAAATTGAAGACAGCTTACAGACTCAAAAAAGCAAACTGTTTTTAGGTCGTTTAATTCAACACAACATTGAACGATTACCAATGGATTATGAACAACTGCCATCAATGGATATGTTGAAAATAATGCATCAATTGCTGCTAACTAAATTAACTACGGCTCCATTTTTCATAGAAAAAGACAATCATAGCGTTAAGCCTCGCTGTATGGGGGTTAACTTCCCATTGAACCGAATTAATAAAATTTGGCAACAACTGGGCTCAGAGAACAGCGTAAATTTAGAACCAATTTTCAAATCGCGAGTACAACGATTATTAGCAGAGCCATTAAGAACTCCTGCAAATACACGATCACACCACCACGAAATTTATATTGCCGTGGTAATACGCGAAGGGAAAATAAAATCGGTATTTACTCGATTACTTCAAGAATTTGAATCTTATAACGATCGCTTAACCTTTATCAAAAAGGCAAAAGAACACGGTGAGTTTTTAGCGATACGAGTAACAACAACAGCGGTTAAAAACCCATTATCAAGCACATCTGAAATTGAACTCAGTCAATTAGCACAATCTGCTATCCATTACGCAAGAGCGCTTGAAGATGAATTATCAAGTATTGTCGGCTGTGGTGAAATTACCGATATTACCGATGAAGTACTTATTCGATTAGAGTTAGGGTAAATACTACGCATTAATAAAAATGGGTTCTAGTTAAGAACCCATCTCATATAAACTTACCAACTCAGCTTATTATTCATTAGTAGCGAAGCTGAAAGGATACAAGCAACGCCACCTAAATCTGCGTATCGAACCGCTGCCTGTGCTTGCTCTTGTACTTTAGGTTTTGCATGATAAGCAATGCCCAGACCTGCTGCTGACATCATGACTAAGTCATTAGCTCCATCACCAACCGCAACCGTATTACTCATTTCAATGTCGTACTTATCTGCCAGTTCAATAAGAATATCGGCTTTGGTTTCTGCGCTAACAATATCACCTAAAACCTTACCCGTTAATTTACCGTCAATGATTTCTAACTGGTTTGATTGAGCGTGAACTAAATTCAACTCTTCTTTAAGGTAATCTGAAAAGTAAGTAAATCCACCAGATGCTATAGCGACTTTCCAACCATAGTTCTGCATTGTCATTACCAATTCTCTCATCTCAGGCATAAAAGGAAGGGTTTCTTTGACTTGAGCCAGAATCGATTCACTTGCTCCTTCAAGAGTACTCACTCGTTGAATTAAGCTTTCTTTAAAATCAAGTTCACCTAGCATCGCTCGCTCTGTCACTTCAGATACTTGCTCACCAACCCCTGCCAATTTCGCTATTTCATCAATGCATTCAATTTCAATGGTTGTTGAATCCATATCAAAAAGGATAATTCCCGGATTAGATAAATCGGGGATGTCTTTTATTTCAGCGTAATCTAAACCGAGTTCATCAACGATGATTTTGTGTTCTGGTGTCATTTCACCAGCGATAGCAGCGACTTCATAGTCACCCACTTTCCATGTTCGAATGACCTTTGTTGTCATTCCAACAAAAAAATAGATATCTTTAGTGTGAAGGGGAGAAAGGTGTGAACCGTAAATGATCCAACCCACTGACTTAACCTCTAATTGAGAGGCCGTTACCGAGGTTGAAAAACGGTTTACCAGTGTTGTGTGTTTCTTTATTGCAAATGGGGTTATCGCGTCCATGATTTGTATCCTTACTAATCCTCTATCAAAAATACCGATTGAAATTAGATAGAGCAAGTCTGAAGCGACATAAACTGCTATTTTTGTATAAATTGCGTATAATTCTCGACTATTATTTTATTTGGTGCGGATGATGCTTTCTCAAAATCTCATAATTAAAAGCCTGATGCTGCTCTCTCTGATCGCATTCAGTTACTTTATTTTAATTAATAGTACGGTGATCAGTGATAATAATCAGATCATTCAAAATAAACAGTTACAAGATCTTAGTCGAACCATGACAAGACAAGCAGCATTGTTTGCTGTCGATAGCATCAAAAAAGACGATCACGAAGCCTTGCTGCAACTAACGAATAATCTGGCAAAAGAAAACCTTGTGTTTGATGCTACGATTTACGACGCGGAAGGTGGTGTACTAAGTAAAAGCAGCAATGCGTTAACCGCATCACAAATTACGGGCATTAATACACCATTATCGATTGATGGCATCGGTCGACAACAATTAATCGAACCAATAGTAAAAGACGATCGGGTATTGGGGTTTTTACGTATAACCTTTGAAAAGTCAACGTTGACTGGTTTTGCGAACCACCATTACCGTAAAAGTGACCGATTGATGTTTGGTATGCTTATTATAAGTCTTGTTTCAGGTATGTTTATTATGGCAATACTTAAAAAACGTGAAGATTCTAGCAAGCCTGTTACTACACTTTTTGGCGGTAAGTCTTAATACGTTCTGTTTATTTCACAGATAAATAATAAAAAGGCGATGTTAATAAATAACACCGCCTTTTTTTCACTACAAATAATGTGACATTATTTGTCTCCAAGCAATACTGAATCTAACGCAATCAGCATCATTTCATCAAATGTTGTCGCTCGTTCATCAGATGTCGTTTGCTCACCGGTTTTGATGTGATCAGACACAGTACAGATAGCTAATGCTTTTGCACCGTATTCTGCAGCAACACCGTACATACCAGCCGCTTCCATCTCTACGCCTACGATGCCGTATTTATCCATTAGGTCAAACATGCTTGGATCTGGCGTATAGAATAGCTCAGCAGAGAAAAGATTGCCGACTTTGACCTTAATACCACGTGCCTGTGCTGCAAGCTCAGCATTACGTACCATTTCGTAATCAGCAATTGCTGCAAAGTCGTGATCTTTAAAACGAATACGGTTCACTTTAGAATCCGTACATGCGCCCATACCAATTACAACATCACGAACTTTAATGTCTTCGTTTACTGCACCACAACTGCCTACACGAATCACTTTTTTAACGCCAAAATCTTTAACAAGCTCAGTCATATAAATTGAACATGATGGGATCCCCATGCCATGCCCCATCACTGAGATTTTACGACCTTTATAGGTTCCAGTGTAGCCAAACATATTTCAAACATCACACACTTGAACAACATCGTCTAAGAATGTTTCTGCAATGTATTTTGCTCGGATTGGGTCTCCAGGCATTAAAACAACGTCTGCAAAGTCACCCATTTCAGCATTAATATGTGGAGTTGCCATAATTTTTACCCTTTCTTTTTAAACTTAAACTAGAAAAAAGCAGTAGAGAGGGCTCTACTGCTTATTATTTTTATAGGAATGATTTTCCATATTCCATATCAGAGATTTCAAAATACTCTGCTAAGGTCTGCCCTATATCGGCAAAGGTATCACGAAGCCCCAATGAACCCGCAGGTACTTTGTGTCCATAAACAAGAACGGGAATATGTTCACGAGTATGATCGGTACCAGGCCATGTAGGATCACAACCATGATCAGCCGTTAGGATTAGAATATCGTCTTCTTGTAGCATTTCCATGATCTCTGGAAGTCTTCCATCAAAATACTCTAGTGCCGCCGCATAACCTGCAACGTCACGACGGTGACCATACGCTGAATCAAAATCCACAAAGTTAGTAAATACGATGGTGTTATCACTCGCCGCCGTAATTGCCTCTTTGGTTGCATCAAACAATGCTGGAATGCCTGTTGCTTTGGTTTTTTGTGTAATACCACAACCAGCATAAATATCAGAGATTTTACCAATAGAATGTACGTGACCGTTTTTCTCTTCTACCAGTTTTTGTAATACGGTAATTGCTGGCGGTTCCAGAGAAAGATCGCGGCGGTTACCCGTACGTTCAAATTGACCTTTACCTGCACCAATAAATGGACGCGCTATCACTCGGCCAATATTATAATCTTCAAGTTCTTCACGTGCGATTTGGCAAAGTGTTAATAAATTATCTAAGCCAAACGTTTCTTCATGACACGCAATTTGGAATACCGAATCAGCAGAGGTGTAGAAGATCGGCATGCCCGTCTTCATGTGTTCTTCACCTAAATCATCCAGTACTTGTGTACCTGATGCATGGCAATTACCTAGGTAACCAGAAAGGTTGGCACGAGCAAGAATTCGGTCGGTTAACTCTTTAGGGAAACTATTTTCTTTATCGCTAAAGTAACCCCAATCAAATAAGACAGGTACGCCTGCAATTTCCCAGTGACCAGAAGGCGTATCTTTACCTGAAGACAATTCAGCGGCATGACCATAAGCACCAATAATCTCAGCATCAGCGTCTAAACCTGCGGCTAATTTGCCCGTAGACTCTTTACCTGCCATTGCTAAACCCAGCTTTGATAGATTTGGAAGCGTTAATGGTCCTTTACGGTTTCCATTATCGGCAAGTCCTTTGTCACACTGTTCTGCAATGTGACCCATTGTATCTGAACCCACATCACCAAATTTTTCAGCATCACCTGCTGCACCAATACCAAATGAATCAAGAACTAAAATAATTGCACGTTTCATGGTTTCTTCCTTACACATCTTGTGAGCGAACTTTACGATAAACTTCCGGTGTCGCTTCTGGTTGTTCTTCGCTGATCACGATAGCGGCTTTAACTGCATCTGCAGCCTGCTGCCATTGATCTTCATTACGAGCATGGATCATCGCTAATGGTTGATTGCTATCAACGGTTTGACCTAAACGAATCATATCACTTAACCCAACCGCATAATCAATAGTATCGCTAGCAACACGACGACCGCCCCCCATACCAACGACTGCCATGCCTAAATCACGCGTATCCATCGTATTAACAAAGCCGGATTTGTCTGCAAATACAGGTTTAATGATTTGCGCGGTTTCTAAATGGTTATCGTAATTTTCGATAATGTCATTTGGTCCACCAAGACCAAACACCATTTTACCAAAACATTCTGCGGCTTTGCCGTTGTCTAACACTGCTTGCAATTTAATACACGCTTCTTGTTCGTCTTTTGCTAAGTTCGCAATCACAAGCATTTCAGCACATAGCGCCATCGCAACTTCATATAAACGAGGATTACGGTATTCGCCAGTTAGGAAACGAATCGCTTCACGAACTTCTAATGCATTACCCGCAGTAGAGGCTAATACTTGATTCATGTCCGTCAGTAATGCGGTCGTCTTCGTGCCCGCGCCATTAGCAACAGCTACGATAGATTTAGCCAGCTCTTCTGATGCCTCATAAGTCGGCATAAATGCACCTGAACCGACTTTTACATCCATCACTAATGAATCTAAACCTGCGGCTAATTTCTTAGAAAGAATAGATGCAGTAATCAATGAAATATTATCAACGGTTGCCGTTACATCACGAGTGGCATAAACACGCTTATCTGCCGGTGCTAAATCACCCGTTTGACCAATGATAGCTACGCCAGCTTCTTTGGTTACTTTTCCAAAAAGATCATTGTTTGGCATAATATTGTAGCCAGCAATGGATTCCAATTTATCTAACGTGCCACCAGTATGACCTAAACCACGGCCAGAGATCATAGGAACATAACCACCACATGCCGCCACCATAGGACCAAGCATTAATGAGGTTACATCACCAACACCACCGGTTGAATGTTTATCAACAATTGGGCCATCGAAGTTCATATGGCTCCAATCAATTACCATTCCTGAATCACGCATTGCACACGTTAATGCAATACGTTCAGGCATCGTCATTTCATTAAAATATACCGCCATTGCAAATGCTGCAATTTGACCTTCAGACACGGTATTTTTTGCAACACCTTGAATAAAAAAGTTAATTTCTTCTGTTGTTAGTACTTTATTGTCGCGTTTTCTACGAATAATCTCTTGTGGTAGATACATTAGTGCCTCCCCAATCTTGGTTGGGTAAATTAATATAGGTAGGGTTGAGGTAGGTGAAGCGGTAATGCCTCACCTAAGTCGATTTATTTATCGATATAAATCGAGTAACAGGAAACTAGTATGCAGATGGGTCTGCTGTTTCTGCTGTCACTTCTAATGTATTTAAAAGATTAGTCAGTAGGCTTGACGCACCAAAACGGTAGTGCATGTTATCAGCCCAATCGCCACCTAGAATATCATCAGCCATTGCTAGGTATGCTTGTGCATCTTCAGCAGTACGAACGCCGCCAGCAGGTTTGAAACCCACTGTTTTTGCTACGCCCATATCACGAATAACTTCTAACATCATGCGTGCATATTCTGGTGTTGCGTTCACTGGCACTTTACCAGTAGAGGTTTTAATGAAGTTAGCACCTGCTTCAATACAAATTTGAGACGTTTTCTTAATAAGTGCTTCTTCTTTTAGCTCACCAGTTTCAATGATCACTTTAAGCAGAATATCGCCACACGCTTCTTTACATTGCTTAACCAGTTCAAAACCAACAGTTTCATTACCAGCAATCAATGCACGGTATGGGAAGACAACATCGACTTCGTCTGCGCCATAAGCAACCGCAGCTTTCGTTTCAGCCACCGCAATAGCAATATCATCATTACCGTGAGGGAAGTTAGTTACCGTTGCAATGCGAACATCAGGAGTCCCCTGTTCACGTAGCGTTTTTTTAGCAATAGGTACAAAACGAGGATAGATACAAACTGCTGCTGTATTGCCTACGGCTGTCTTCGCATTTTTACACAACGCAATAACGGCTTCATCTGTGTCGTTATCGTTTAGTGTGGTTAAATCCATCAACTTTAATGCACGTAGTGCAGCTGCTTTTAAATCGCTCATTGTTATCTCCGATAGAATAATATTCTTTGATAGTGCTGTTATATGCCTAAGCATAATACTGTGTTGCTGTCTGAACTTTCGTTCTACATAAACAGCGTATGAGCGGACTTGATTCCTTGAAGAATTGAGCTGTAAAACGACGCCCAATCAATATCCTTTTTGCCGCCAGTACTTGGTACTGAAATAGCACCTCTTGATGAGGTACCGTTGAAATACTTGCTTATAGTATCAACACTTTATTGTGCCAACTAGTGAAAGCGTGTCTCCCTGTAAAAACACAGCGATTATGAAAAGAAACGCTCGATAATCCATTGATACCCGATAGCACCAAGGTAAACCCCAACAATTCCCATGACTCCGGAGAGGACGGGTGGTGCTGGAATAGGTAATTTAATGGCTGAAAATACAACGCCAACAATTAAACCGGCAAAAACCGACAGTAATACTTCATTCAACATAGTGAGCTCCCATGTTTTATTGTGTTTTTTAATCATAGCTCATTTAAATATGAATCTTTATTATGAGCAGTATTATAACAAGCTAATGAATGATGACTGGCGATGATAGGCAACGCAATCGGTTTGCATCTCACTCTTTTTACTTTAAATATTATGCCAATACAATTAATTAGATGTTCTCTTTATTACACAGGGAAATCATTTAGGAGTAAGACAAAAACACGGATAAGTAGTTACTCTATAATCCTCATTTTTACGAAGTTTGATCAATAAGAATAAGCCCATAATCATTGATATTAAAAATAGACAGGCATAAAAAAACCCGCAACACGTTGCTAATGCCGTTCACTTAAGGGTGAATGGCATTCTTGTTTCTGGCATATCGTTGAGGTCTTGGTTTTACCATTCGAGGGAATGTTCTTTCCCTTCGCCTATCAAGTATTAAGCTTTCAGCCATCTGGTGGAAGCCTTTTAATTGTCGAGGGATCGCTCCTGGCGTTGAGTATGGTAAACCAACTAATAATGCAGATACATGAGCAAGTGTCCCATTAAAACTCAATTGATAAGGGAGATAATTTCCTTTTAAATTAAAGCAAAGCTCTACCATTTGGTAGCGAATTAAATTATAAGTCAACAAGATACCCCATAGTTCTTGTTTCACTAATTCAGGCAGACGGCTTCGTAGTGTTAAGCGATTTCCTAACATGTATTGTTTCTGCTCTCGGTAACCCAATTCTATTTCCCAACGATGCTCATAAAGACCGACTATATCTTTCAATGGGTAACGTAATGGGTCAATCATTGACGTCAGAACTTGATAATCTTTTCCTTTAATTTTTCGAGTCACGAGACGAGCAGTCATCGTTTCAGGTAAATTAGAAAACAGTTTTCTTGCTCTTGGGTTACTCCGAAGAATAACAAGTTTGTCATTACGACCTAGCGATCGAATTATTTCATATTGAGTATTTTTTTTAAGGGGAATAAGCCAGTGACGCTCTGAGCCTGTCATCTGCCATTTATGTAGTAATCCTAATGAATAGAACCCCTTATCGAACATAGTTACGCTATGGTCAGGTGTACTATCTATTAACTTCTCTGCCAATATCATTTCATTTGTATTGTAATTATCGAAAGCGCTCGCTGTAATAAGATGACTGCTTAGCTCCATTTGGCAAACCATTCTTACCTGTGGATATTGAGTTCCTTTTTGGCGAGAAAAAGCCTCTTCATTTTTCTGGTTATCAGGTGCTCTCCATACAACACCATCAACGCCTAAGAGAGTTAGTCCATTCCATTTAGGAAGATTAGCACTCTTAAGCCAGGAACTTGTCATTCGCTCAAAGACTGCTTTCATTGCTGCTTCACCTAGATTTTTTCGGCGCTGAGTAAGGGCACTAGGAGCGACAAAAGCTTTACCTGTACGGTCTACAATATCAAGCTGATTAACTAAATCCTTCATGGATTTATTGTTATAGATAGCCATACCAACAAGTAACCATACCATTGATTCAAGAGTAAGCTTTCGCTTCCTCATCGTCACCGTATCAGTGAGAGAATAAGCCTCATCAATCAGATGGATTGGAAGTAAATCAGCGAGAGTCTCTACGTTGCTAGGTTTCCAGTCATTGATTATGTTTAGAGCTTGAGAAACATCCATAAAAAAATCCAAGTGCATAAAATACACTTGGATTTTGACATATAAAAAGGATCGGTCAACCGATCATATTTACCTTAAATGATCGGCATTAGCAACACGTTGCGGGTTTTTATCAGTCGTTTCTGTCTCTATAATATTAGATAGATAAGAATAGACCTGCGATTGTTGCTGACATTAAGTTAGATAATGTACCAGCAGCAACAGCTTTCATGCCCATTTTAGCGATGTCATGACGACGTTCAGGAGCAAGGCTACCTAAACCACCAAGTAGGATAGCTACAGAAGAAAGGTTAGCAAAACCACATAGTGCGAATGAAATGATTGCTTTCGTTTTCTCAGACATTTCAACGCCAGTTTGTGCAACTAACATGCCGCCATCAGCAACGTCTTTTAGGTAAGGTGCAAAGTTTAAGTAAGCAACGAATTCGTTAACTACCAATTTTTGACCTAAGAACGAACCTGCAACTGTCGCTTCTTCCCACGGCACACCGATTAGGAAAGCAACTGGAGCGAATACGTAACCAAGAATAAGTTCTAGCGTAATTTCTGGCATACCGAACCAACCACCAACACCACCTAGGATACCGTTGATTAGAGCGATTAGACCGATGAATGCAAGAAGCATTGCACCTACGTTTAACGCAAGTTGCATACCTGTTGCAGCGCCTGCTGCTGCTGCATCGATTACGTTAGCTGGTTTGTCGTCGCCTTTGTTATCAAGTGCATCAAATTGATCAACCGGTGTTTCTGTTTCTGGTTTAAGAATTTTAGCAAATAGAAGACCACCAGGAGCTGCCATGAATGACGCCGCGATTAGGTACTCTAGAGGCACGCCCATAGACGCATAACCAGCAAGAACACCACCAGCAACAGAAGCTAGACCACCACACATTACGGCAAACAATTCTGATTGAGTCATTTTTGGAATGAATGGACGAACAACTAGAGGTGCTTCTGTTTGACCAACGAAAATATTCGCTGTAGCAGAAAGAGATTCCGCACGAGAAGTACCCAGTGCTTTTTGAAGAGCACCACCTAAGAAGTTAATCACAACTTGCATGATACCAAGGTAATAAAGTACCGCAGTCAGTGATGCAAAGAACACGATTACAGGAAGTACACGCAGTGCGAATACGAAACCGCCACCACCAAATACTTCAAACATTTTATTCGATACTAAGCCACCGAATAAGAATTCGATACCCGTGTTACCGTAGTTGATTACATTCGCAACCGCTTCAGATGCACCTAACAGTACATCACGACCCACAGGTACGTATAGTATGAATGCACCTAGAATAAATTGAATGGCAAAAGCGCCACCGACAGTACGTAGATTGATTGCTTTACGGTTATCAGATATTAGTACTGCAAATGCAAGCAGCGCTACTATCCCAACCAAGCTCATTAACAGGCTCATAGTTAAAAGTTTCCCTAAAATTGATTGTTGGCGTGTTTCAAATTAGCGGGGGCGATTATACTCATTGAACCACCAAGAAAGTAATGCCGCTGTCACATATTCTGCTAACGTACATCATACATTCATTCATTCATTCATTCATTCATTCATTCATTAGTGTGATCTTTATCACTAACGAATATCTAAAGATTCATCAATTACATCTAAAGCAATGACTAATAACTCAAATCCCAAACAAATGATTGGCATTTCTGTAAACAGCATTCGCAATCGTTTCCCTCGGTTCTTTTCGTATAAAAATTAAACATTCTAGGATATTAGAGACTTTATCAGGGGTATTAGGCGTGCCTTGAAATCCAGATAATGGCATATCTGGCGCGTCAGTTTCTAACATCAACCACTCTAAAGGAAGCTCAGAAATTGTTCTTTTTGTTTTCATCGAACGATCATAACTAATCACTCCCCCTACACCGATGAAAAAACCGAGTTTAATAAATGCTTCGGCTTGTTGCGTACTACCACTAAAACCGTGGATCACCCCACCTTTCAATGGTTTTATCTCTCGTAATATTTTCAATACCACATCATGACTTTTACGGCTGTGGATAATCAAAGGTAATTCGTACTTTACAGCTAACTTACATTGCATTTTAAATACATTCATTTGATGTTTTTTATCGTACTCTTGATTCCAAAAATCCAATCCACACTCACCAATAGCGACGCATTTATTCGCCTTATTCGCCAATAATACCTCTAACTTTTTCACATCATCTTCATCGTTCTCAGTTAAAAATTGAGGGTGAATACCTAATGCATAATAAAGTTCGGGATATTGATGAGAGAGTCGTTCTACCGTCTCCCAATTACTTGAATTAACACTAGGAATGATCAGTTTTTTCACACCAACAGAGCGTGCCTTTTCTAAATAAAAAAGCTCATTGTCTTTAAAAGGCGGAAAATCAAAATGACAGTGCGAATCAATCAGTTTTGTTGTCATTGCTTATCTCTTCTTTTTTATAAGGCACACAACTGCGTTTATTTTCTGGAGTTAACCCTAACGAGAGGCACCAAGCGTCATATTTTTTAACCCACAGCTTTATTGTCTTCCAAATCATAATCACCATCTCCCTTTAAACAGCAATACTATAGATACAAAAACGGAGCCTACATAGGCTCCGTTTAATTATATTCACTTTAATAAATTAGTGTTCACGCGTTGCTCTAAATTGAACATCAGGAAAGCGTTCTATCGCTAAATTCAAATTAACCATCGTTGGGGCGATATACGTTAAGTTATTGCCACCATCTAATGCTAGGTTAGTTTGATTCTTACGCTGGAATTCATCTTGCATTTTGCCATCAGAACATTCAACCCAACGAGCGGTTGCAACACTGATGCCTTCATAAATAGCTTCTACGTTATATTCAGATTTCAAACGAGAAACAACCACATCAAACTGAAGAACACCAACCGCACCAACGATCAGATCATTGTTTTGTAATGGACGAAAAACCTGTACAGCACCTTCTTCAGATAATTGCACAAGTCCTTTCAGCAATTGTTTTTGCTTTAGTGGATCACGAAGACGAATACGACGGAACAGTTCAGGGGCAAAGTTAGGGATCCCTGAGAATTTCAAATTTTCACCTTGAGTAAAGGTATCACCAATTTGAATAGTACCGTGGTTATGCAAGCCAATGATATCACCCGCATAGGCTACTTCAGCACGAGCACGATCACCCGCCATAAAGGTTACCGCATCAGAAATACTGATGTTTTTACCTGTACGAACGTGGTTCATTTTCATGCCTTGAGTATAAGTACCAGACACGATTCGCATAAAGGCGATACGGTCACGGTGTTTAGGATCCATGTTTGCTTGGATTTTAAACACAAAGCCAGAGAATTTTTCTTCTGTCGCTTCAACTGGACGCTCTGTCGCTTCACGGGTTTGCGGCGCAGGAGCCCATTCCGTCAAGCCTTCAAGCATATGATCAACACCGAAGTTACCTAGTGCCGTACCAAAGTAGACTGGCGTTAGCTCTCCTTTAAGGAATAGCTCTAAATCAAATTCATGAGCAGCACCAATAACCAGCTCTAACTCTTCTCGAACACTGAGCGCAAGTTCATTACCGATTGCAACATCAAGCTCTGGGTTATCAAGGCCTTTGATCGTACGCACTTCTTGGATCTCATGGCCATGGCCAGATTGATACAAGATCGTTTCATCACGGTGAATGTGATAAACACCTTTAAATTCTTTACCACAACCAATCGGCCATGAAATAGGAGCACAAGCCATACCTAGCTCGCTTTCTACTTCATCAAGCACTTCCATTGGGTCTCGTACTTCACGGTCCATTTTGTTCATGAACGTGACGATTGGTGTATCACGTAAACGCGTTACTTCCATCAATTTACGAGTACGATCTTCGACACCTTTCGCGGCATCGATAACCATTAAGCAAGAATCAACCGCCGTTAATGTACGGTAGGTATCTTCAGAGAAGTCTTCGTGCCCAGGAGTATCAAGAAGGTTAACTAGGCAACCGTTAAATGGAAATTGCATTACTGACGTAGTTACCGAAATACCACGTTCTTTTTCCATTTCCATCCAGTCTGATTTTGCGTGCTGGTTTGAACCACGACCTTTTACCGTACCCGCTTTTTGAATCGCGTTTCCGAATAATAATACTTTTTCAGTAATCGTTGTTTTACCCGCATCCGGGTGAGAAATGATGGCAAACGTTCTACGTTTACCCACTTCTTGTAAAAAAGACATAAGCGTTGATAATCCTGTAAGATTTCAGAAAGGATGTAATTAATCGAGATTATACTCAAAGACGTTCATTATCTAAAGCATCGAATTAAAATAACCTTCGCGATTAGATAATAGGCATTAGAAGAATATATAACTCATGATAATCGCGTCTTCTTTACCATTCGATGTTGGGTAATAATCATGACGACGCGTCACTTCATTAAAGCCTTCAGATTCATACAATGAAATGGCTTTTGCATTACTTTTACGTACTTCTAGCCATGCAGACTCTGCTTTTTGTTCCATGCACATATCAATAAAAAATTCAGTTAATTTACGACCAAACCCTTTCCCTTGATACGCAGGATCAACAGCAACATTAAGTAATGTGACTTCTCCAACGACATTCTGAGCATAAAAATACCCGACGACCTTTCCCTCGACCAACATCACTCGGTGTTGAGCACAGCGACTTTCTAAATCGCGGATCATAGATTCAGCCCAAGAGTGTGAATGAGCAGTTTGCTCAATACGCCAAATATCATCTAAATGAGATTCGGTTATCAATTGAATATTAATTGTCATAAGAACAAATTTGTCGCCATAGGTCGCGTCGTAATTGAGTATTTGTATGCATTTCAGATAAAAGAGGAGAATTCAGTATCTGAACTCCTTCCAATTCAGTAACAGGCACACCAGAGAACCAACACCAATTTAAATGGTGTTCAGCCACATACTCTAACGACTCGGAAGAAAGAAATAACGCCTGTTCAGGTTTCAGCTTCATACTCGCAAGTACTTTGCCAAATAAATAAGCATCACGCTCTGTAGGAATTGATTCAGCAATAAAAAGTAACTGACACGTTTCAGGTAATGAAATAGTGCTTGTTTCTAATGTAGGAAAATATTCAGCGTGGCGGATCTGCCAAACAGAAATATCCATCTCATTCAAAAACTGTAACGCTTGTTTTGGCATGTCAATTTACCCTTAGCTTTGAGGCAAAGAATTTTAACAACATTCTAGAGATGATGCCACTTGAAGCGTCTTAAAAAGTAAACACCTCATCATTTTTACCTTTACCTGACTTTCAATAAACTACAATTGGATAATGTGCCGCTCTATTTTTATACGAGGTCTATCATTATGAAGAAACAATTGCTGACGACCGCAGGGATTTGCTCGGCAATAGCCATCGTTATATTTGTCATTTTACTTAATACCATAGCGGTAAACACAGCATATGCAAAAGGTAACGATGAATGGATTCTAATTGGTGAAAACGTAATTAATTTAAAAACTGAAACCGATAAAATAAAACCTATCGCATTAATCAAAAAAGACCACAATTAATTGTTTTAAGCTAAGAGAATTTAACTGGCGTAGTATAAGAAAGGAAAATGTAGCTCTGTGGGAACGTAAATAATGATACCAAACATGACGTTAATCACTTTTAACGCTTTCACACCTTGAATATTCACGAAACTGATAATACCATAAATATTCACAATAGAAATACAAGAGGTTAACATATGAATATGAAGAAACAGCTTATTTTAAGCTCAGGCTTATTCTCTTTATTATCAGTACTCACCCTAGGTTTCTTAGTTAGTATTTCATAAACCATTAATGCTCTCTATGTTATTTTTAACATAAATAGAGAGCATCTACTTTCTACAAATCGTTAAATTCAGGGCAATATTCAATTAAGCCTGAACGATCGGCTAAAAACTCAGCATCACACGCTTTTACCATAAAAGCACCTTCTGGCACTTCCCATTGGCATGACATGTTATATTTTTCAGCCGCTTCAAAACCAAAACGCTGATAATAAGCCGGATCGCCTAAAACGACACACACCGGATAACCAAGTTCTGTTAGTGTTTCAAACGCTTCTTTCATCATTGCCGTCGCAACACCTTGCTTTTGATATTCTTTTTTAACACACAGTGGCGCTAATCCTTGCCAAGCGATGTCTTCACCATTAATCGTCACAGGGCTAAATAAACAATGACCAATCAACTCTCCGTCATCATTACAAGCAACCAATGATAAGGTTAAGTGACTGTTTTCACGTAAAGACATCACAAGTTTAGCTTCAGCAGTAGTATCAAAAACTGATTTTACTAATAGATCAATAGTAAGAATATCAGCGGGTGCTTCAGTTCTAATAAGCATTAAGGCTCTCTTTTACTTCAATCTTTTGCAAACCTTGTTGTACAAAATTTGCCAAAGTCATTAATGCTTGGTTTAAAGGTTTAGGCAGTGAATCAAGATCAACACTGTCCATTAAGTTTTTCACTTCAAGACCAAGCTCTGTATCACCTTCAATTTTTAGGCGACGTTGAAAAAATAGAGTATCTGGATCTTCTTTACGGCCAGCAATTAAAATAAGATCATTTAATTCACCGCTAAAGCTCACATCATCAACTTCTATTTTGTCCGAGACTATCAGTTTTTCATCTTGATAACTGATAAACCACTGCAATTCGAGATCAAGAATCGAAACTTTCAACCATTTATCTTCAAGAAACTCAAAATCACCGTCTTCAAGCGCTTCATGAAAGACTTGTTTCAAACCTTCGAGTAAGATCTTCTTCTGCACCGATACTGGTACAACCTTCGCCGGTACTTTTAAGACAGAGGCCGCATTTTCTACTAACGTTGAACGAATTTTATTAAACACTCTCAATTTCCATCACATTTGGTCGATAACTGTAGGTCAGTATAAATTGATTGATTGAGTTCTAACCTGTTTCGCATCAAAAAAACCACTTATTGCGAATAGAGGTGGATAATAGGGTTTCATTCAATGTATATTTTATCGTCCAAATTATTAATAGCTAAAATACCAATGAATCTGGTCGTAATTTGTCTTATTTACTAAAGCGGTAACCACTATGTCTCTTGCTCAAATACAACATTGGCTTCCTTTACTAACAGACAATAGCCCCTTCTTGTTTGCCATTCTGGATTCAGACCATAAATACGTTACGGTGAATAACCGATATAGTGAGATAAGTGGATTAAATCGAGAATCACTCTGTGGTCGAACTGATCCTGAAATTTTAGGTGAGCATTTCTATTCTTCATTAAAATCCTACTATGACCGAGCATTCAATGGCGAAAAAATAGAAGCTGAAATCACCTTAAATGATCATCGCTTTGAAACCAGTCTTCATTTTAGTTTATTTCCAATAGAGCAAGATGGTAATACTTATATTGTATTCCATGCTGTCGATACATCAGAACGACAGCTCTTACTTAATTCATTAGAAGAGAGTGAGTCAAAATATCGTAAGTTAACCGAGCTTCTCACTGATGCGATTTTCTTATTAGAAGGCGACATCATCGTTTCTGCCAATACCGCATCAGCCACAATATTAGGGTTTAATAAACCATCAGAGTTTATTGGTGAAAGCATTGAACAATTATTCAGTTCACCATCAAAAACTAAATCGTTATCTGAATTAATTACTGCTCTTCCTTCTGAGCAACAGCTCGTTGTTCGAAGCTCTGCTAATTGTGCAACTCGTGCTGAATTGAGTTTAAGTGTAGAAAAGACGCATGTTCTTGGTAGTACCGCTCATCTGGTTATCCTTAAAAATAAAAAACCAACAGAAAAAAATGTAACCATTTGCTCACCTCAAGTTGATCTTTTAACTGGGATTTATAACCGCCACGGTTTTACTCATGTTATTGAAAAAATGATCAAAGAAGACATTCCATTTTTCATGCTCTATCTTGATATTGATATTGATATTGATAATTTTAAAAACATTAATGACTCTTTAGGCCACCACATTGGTGATAGAGTACTAAAAGAGATATCGACTCGCTTACAAAAACTGCTACCAAAACATGCCGTAGTTGGGCATTTAGGCGGCGATGAATTTGGCATTATCTTTCCGAAACCAGAACACAATCAAATCCTTGACCAACTTGCTGAAAAGATCATTAACTTAATAAACCAACCATTTGATTTAGTACACTTTTCAAAACGATTAGCTTGCTCTATTGGCAGTGTTCAATACCCTGTAGATGGAACAGATGCCCGCAGTTTGCTACAAAATGCAGATACTGCGATGTACGAAGCAAAAGATCGTGGTCGTAATCGTTTGATCAAATTCCATGATCAAATGAATAAAGAAGCAAGAATGCGTCTATGGTTAGAAATCGAATTACAAAAAGCACTGCAAAATAATGGACTCGAAGTGTGGTACCAACCAAAAGTAAGTGCCCGTGATTTCAGAATTAATGGTGCAGAAGCCCTCGTTCGTTGGAAACATCCGGTTGAAGGTTACATTAGCCCCGCTCGATTTATTCCTGTCGCAGAACGCTCAGGTTTAATAGAAACTCTCGGCAAAGTGGTTATGCGTGAGGTTTTCCAAACGGTAAAAGAATGGGGTAACCAAGGTATTTTACCCGGTCGTATTGCTATCAATTTATCTCCAGCACAATTTGGTAATCCACAACTCATTGAGTATATGGAAAGATTACTAAAAACGACCCAAGTCGATCCTAATTGCATTACCTTGGAATTAACAGAAAGTGCCGTAATGAGTGATGGTGAACATGCGATTCAGATGCTCGATGCCATTAAAAAACTGGGATTTACACTGTCGATAGATGATTTTGGAACGGGCTATTCTTCCCTTGCTTACTTAGCAAGATTCCCTGTCGATGAATTAAAAATCGACCGTGGTTTCATTAGTGAAATTGATACACTACCAAAACAAATTACCATTATTGAAAACGTGATTAATCTCGGAAAAAACTTAAATATGGATATTATTGCTGAGGGAGTAGAAACAAGACAACAAGCAATGCTACTGTCCAGTTTAAATTGTGATTCGATACAAGGCTTCCATTTCTATAAGCCTCAGCCAAAACAAGAGATTGAAGCGCTATTAGTACAGAACAAACGCGCATCATCCTAGCAAATATCTCAACTTGATACCTAGAGAGAAACCACCACTTCCTAGGTATTACAGCCCCCTACTTCCAAGTTAAACAACAAATCACGACACTTAGTCCATTCCATTACCAAGTCTTTATTTTAAGGACAAAACAACAAAAAACCTGCCTTACATCAAGTTCCTTATTTTTCTTATCTCTATCATAGAGCATCAGATTTTTGTAACTAGGTATTCTCATGGAACTCCTCTGCCCAGCTGGTAATTTACCTGCATTAAAAACCGCCATTGATTGTGGTGCTGATGCTGTTTATATCGGCTTTAAAGACGATACAAACGCACGCCATTTTGCTGGTTTAAATTTCACAGGTAAAAAGCTTGAGAAAGCAGTGCAATATGTTCACGATAATAATAAGCATATTCATGTCGCGCTAAATACTTTTGCGCACCCAGACGGCTTCAATCGCTGGACAAAAGCGGTAGATAATGCAGCCGCAATGGGCATTGATGCACTTATCATTTCAGACATTGGTGTTTTAGAATATGCAGCTAATACTTACCCAGAATTAGAGCTGCATTTATCTGTTCAAGCCTCTGCAACAAACGTTGCTGCCATCGATTTCTATAAAAAGAATTTCAATATTAAACGCGTTGTCTTACCCCGCGTATTATCGATTCATCAAGTGAAGCAATTATCACGTAACTTAACCTCAGACGTAGATCTTGAGGTTTTTGCTTTTGGTAGTTTATGCATAATGTCTGAAGGGCGTTGTTATCTCTCTTCTTATATGACCGGTGAATCACCAAATACCGTGGGTGCTTGCTCCCCTGCAAAATACGTTCGCTGGCAAGAAACAGAAAACGGATTAGAATCACGATTGAATAATATTCTGATCGATCGTTATGGTGAAGGTGAAAACGCAGGCTATCCAACGTTGTGTAAAGGCCGCTTTGATGTTCAAGGAAAAACATTTCACGCATTAGAGGAGCCAACCAGTTTAAATACCCTATCTTTGGTTCCTGAGTTATTTTCAGCCAACGTCGCGTCAGTAAAAATTGAAGGTCGCCAACGCAGCCCTGCTTATGTTGAACAAGTAACTCGTACATGGCGTGCAGCTATTGATCGCTATAAAGCAAATCCTGAAGGTTATTCTGTTGAACCTCAATGGGATGCAACATTAGCGAATGTATCAGAAGGCACACAAACTACCCTTGGTGCTTACCATAAGAAATGGCAGTAGGAGAAAATAATGAAATATGCACTTGGTCCACTGCTGTATTTTTGGTCTAAAGATAATATAGAACAATTTTATCAACAAGCTTCAAATAGCCAAGCTGATATTATCTATTTAGGTGAAAGTGTTTGCTCTAAACGAAGAGAAATAAAACCTAAAGACTGGTTTTCAATAGCCAAGGATCTATCAAGTTCAGGTAAACAAGTTGTGCTGTCAACGATGGCTCTTTTAGAAGCGCCAAGCGAAGTCAATGCGATGAAAAAGTACATTGATAATGGCGATTTTATTATTGAAGCTAATGATGTGTCAGCAATTCAACTTGCCTCAGAAAGTAAGGTTCCATTTGTTGTTGGCCCTGCGGTTAACTGCTATAACGCCCAAACATTGAACTTATTCTTAAAGCAAGGTATGACTCGTTGGTGTATGCCTGTAGAGCTTTCACGTGAATGGCTCAACAATGTGCTAATACAATGTGATGAGTTAGGTATTAAAGGAAAGTTTGAAACTGAAGTGTTCAGTTATGGTTATCTTCCTTTGGCCTATTCTGCTCGATGCTTCACCGCAAGAGCCGAGAACAAACCAAAAGATGAATGTGAAACCTGTTGTATCAAATACCCAAACGGTATCACTGTAAATAGTCAAGAAGGTCAAGAAGTATTCACTCTTAATGGCATTCAAACTCAATCAGGTTATTGCTATAACTTAATTAATGATCTACCAAGCATGATTGATCTCGTTGATGTCGTCAGATTGAGTCCATTGAGCGTAGATACGTTTGATGAAATAAATAAATTCAAACTCAACGAAAAAGGGATTGAAAAGTATCAACTAAACGATTCCCGCCATTGCAATGGTTATTGGCATAATATTGCAGGGCTTGCTGTTCAAATGTAGCAGTGAGTTTTCGCTATAAATAAAAAGCCCTTACCTTTTAAAATAAGGGCTTTTTATATTATGAACCACTAAATAATCTATATTATTTAGTAGTCGCTTCCTTCTTTAATTCTTCTTTTTCTACACTGTCTTGCTCTGGGCTATTCTGCTTTTCTTTCACTTCTAACGCTTGCTGTTCTTTCTGTTTTTGTTCTTGTAATTCACGCAGCGTTTTAAAAATATTACCCAGTTCAATGAAAGAGTAACGATGTTCTACAAATTCATACACATTATTTGACATAGCTAACTTGTATAATGCAATCGCAGTAGGGTAATCCCCTTCATACTGATAACGCTTACCAAGGTAAAAGTACCCTTCTGTTAGTTTCTGAGCAAGTGCGGTATTATTTCGAGTCGTCGTTAAGATTTTTTGAAAGAAAGCATCATCCGATGTTTCTTTTAAAATAACACCCGCTAAATCCCAACCAAAATCTTCATCTGTTCTTTCTTGGTACTGTATTTTAAATGCTTCTGTTGCGGCTGTTGCATCCACATTTAAACCAATCCAATATAACCAAATAGCACGGTACGGATCACTTTGTGCATCATTATAGTGTTTTTTTGCTATCTCATAAGCTTGGTCATAACGCTCACCATAATAAAGGGCAATCGCTAAATTTCGTTCTGCAAATTGATTCGATGGATCTAATTCTAAGGCAGAATCGAAGGCTTCATAAGCACCATCAAAATCGGTATTTTGCGTGTAGTAAACACCCAAAATATTAAATACATCACTCTGATCTGGTTTTAAATTTAAAGACTGAGTAAAGTCCACTCGCGCTAAGTCACGTAGTCCTAAACTGTCATTTATTAACCCACGATCATAAAACATTTTTGCACGAGTTACGTCGTCAATATCAGTGCGTAATAATAATTGATTAAGTCGAGAAAGTTGAATCTCTTGCTGAATACTCGGTTGTAAAGGCACTGCCATTGGCGGGTACATCCAACTTGAAGAATCCTTTGTTGATGCACATCCTGATAATATTAAGACGGCACTGACTAGCGTAATTCGAATCCAATTCACTCATTATCTCCTACAATAAATCTATTTTTAGTCGCCCTGATGCAAAAAAAAGGGAGCATCTCTGCTCCCTTTATAACACGCTTTACATCAAAAGACTGTAATCAATCAGATTATTCTGCGTCTTTTACTTCAGTTGCAGCAACAGGGTTTAGCTCTGCAGTTGCTTCTTTAATACTTAGACGAATACGGCCTTGACGGTCTATTTCTAGTACTTTAGTTTGAACTTCTTGACCAACTTGTAGATGATCTGCCACTTTCTCAATACGCTCTTCAGCAATTTGAGAAATATGAACTAGACCTTCTTTAGGACCAAGAACCGTTACGAATGCACCGAAATCAACGATGCGCATAACTTTACCTGGGTAGATTTTACCCACTTCAACTTCAGCAGTAATTTCTTCGATACGACGGATAGCTTCTTTCGCAGCAGCACCTTCAGTCGCAGCGATTTTGATTGTGCCATCGTCTTCGATTTCGATAGTTGTACCCGTTTCTTCACAAAGAGCACGGATAACCGCGCCACCTTTACCGATAACATCTTTGATCTTATCAGAGCTGATTTTCATTGTGTGGATACGTGGAGCGTATTGTGAGATATCTTCACGAGCGCCTGAGATTGCTTCATCCATTACTGTAAGGATATGCTTACGCGCACCTTGTGCCTGGTTAAGAGCGATCTGCATGATCTCTTTAGTGATACCTTCAATTTTGATGTCCATTTGAAGTGCAGTAATACCAGCGTTAGTACCTGCAACTTTAAAGTCCATGTCACCTAGGTGATCTTCGTCGCCAAGGATGTCAGAAAGAACAACGAAATCGTCGCCTTCTTTAACAAGACCCATAGCGATACCAGCAACAGACGCTTTAATTGGAACACCAGCATCCATAAGCGCTAGAGATGTACCACATACAGAAGCCATTGAAGATGAACCGTTAGATTCAGTGATTTCCGATACGACACGTACTGTGTATGGGAATTCTTCAACAGAAGGCATAACTGCTGCGATACCGCGTTTAGCCAGTTTACCGTGGCCGATTTCACGACGCTTAGGTGAACCAACAAAGCCAGTTTCACCAACACAGTATGGAGGAAAGTTGTAGTGTAGAAGGAAGTGATCTTTCTTCTCACCCATTAAGCTATCGATGATTTGAGCATCACGTTGTGTACCAAGCGTTGCAGTAACAAGTGCTTGAGTTTCACCACGAGTAAATAGAGCTGAACCGTGAGTACGAGGAAGAACACCAGTACGTACGTCTAGCGCACGAACCATGTCTTTTTCACGGCCATCGATACGTGGGTGACCAGCAATAATACGGCTACGTACTACGTTTTTCTCTAGAGCGCCAAGCATACCGCGGATTTCACGTTCGTCTAGTGCTTCATTTTGAACTAGAAGTGCTGCAACAACTTCACTTTTGATTGCGCCAACTTGCTCGTAACGCGCCATTTTTTCAGTAATTTGGTACGCTTCAGAAAGACGAGTTTCTGCAAGTTCAGCAACTTGTGCTTTAAGCTCTGCGTTTACTACTGGTGCTTCCCAGTTCCAAGACGGCGTTGCAACTTCAGCAGCAAACTCGTTGATTGCTTTGATTACTACTTGTTGTTGGTCATGACCAAATACAACAGCAGAAAGCATTTCTTCTTCAGATAGGTTATCTGCTTCAGATTCAACCATTAGTACAGCAGCTTCTGTACCAGACACAACTAGGTCTAGTTTAGAGTTTGCAAGCTCAGTGTTTGATGGGTTAAGAACAAGCTCACCGTTGATATGACCAACACGTGCAGCACCGATAGGACCATTAAATGGAACACCAGCAATAGAAAGTGCCGCAGACGTTGCGATCATAGTGATCATGTCTGGGTTTACGTCAGGGTTGATAGAAACAACCGTAGCGATAACTTGAACTTCGTTTTTAAACGCACTTGGGAAAAGTGGACGAATTGGACGGTCAATTAGACGAGCCGTTAGTGTTTCGCCTTCAGAAGGACGGCCTTCACGCTTAAAGAAACCACCTGGGATTTTACCAGCAGCGTAAGTACGCTCTTGGTAGTTAACGGTTAGTGGGAAGAAATCTTGACCCGCTACTGCTTCTTTCTTAGCAACAACAGAAACGAATACTGATGTATCGTCCATGCTTGCCATTACTGCTGCAGTTGCTTGACGTGCCATTACGCCCGTCTCTAGTGTTACGGTGTGGTTACCGTACTGGAATGATTTTACGACTGGTTTCTCGAACATTTTTTTTCCTTTGGCCTCAATACACATATATTTCTATCTGCGACTAAAACACTTTACGTAGATGGTTCAACATATTACCAGTCGCGACTAGTACAAATTTACTTAATAAAAGATAACTTGTAATAGTCGCGACCTAGTGGCCGACTTCGGTGACTGTAATACGATGAATAAGATTATATTGTCAAAGCGCACACTGCGATTTCAACGGCCACAGTATACCCCAATTAGGGCAATATGCGAGTTTCAGAATTGAAAAAGGGGAATTGCAGGCATAAAAAAAAGAGCGATAAACGCTCCTTTTTTCAAACTGTCTTTACAGACATCGCAAATTAGCGACGTAGGCCTAGACGTTTGATTAGATCTTGGTAACGAGTACTGTTTTTACCTTTAAGGTAATCAAGAAGCTTACGACGGCTTGAAACCATACGTAATAGACCACGACGGCTGTGGTGATCGTGCTTGTGATTAGCAAAGTGACCTTGAAGGTGGTTAATAGAAGCAGTAAGTAGTGCTACTTGTACTTCTGGTGAACCTGTATCGTTTTCACATTGTGCGTATTCTGCAACGATTGCTGCTTTAGTTTCTGCATTCAGAGACATAAATCTCTCCTGAGTAAGAGTGTTTAATATTTGCAGCAGCCAATCTCTGATTCAGCCACTACGCGAAGAGCGAATTATACGGATGAACAATAATAAAGCAATAAAAAAGAGTAAAAACACCAAGGCCTTTACTCTTTCTTAATTATATTGCTTCAATGCGACTTATTTGTCTTCTTCGATTTCATCTCTAAATACAACTAAACGCTTTGGTGCAACTCGACCATCATCATCAATATGACCAATACCAATAAATAAACGTTCTTCACCAGATGTCATGCGAACAATGCCATCTTGTGGAGCGCCAAATACTTGAACTGGCTGACCATGTAAAACATGATCGGCTAATTCTGTGATCATATTTACTTCAGGTAAATCTTGTACCGCGGAATCCATAGGCATTAATAGAGGATCAAGTAATTCACGAGGTGAAATCTCTTCACGATGTGCTTTCTCTAATAATGCTTCAAGGTGTTCAATCGTCACCATATTTTCATATGGGTAATTTGACACCCCAGTGCGGCGTAAATACGTTACGTGAGCACCACAACCCAACATTTCGCCAAGATCATCCGTTATTGTTCGAATGTAAGTGCCTTTTGAACAATGCACTTCCATTTCAACTTCATGACCTTCAAAACGGATTAATTCAATTGAATAAACCGTAATTTTTCGAGACTTACGAGGAACTTCAATGCCTTCACGTGCGTATTCATACAAAGGGCGACCTTCATGTTTTAACGCAGAAAACATTGATGGAATTTGATCGGTTGTTCCACGAAACTTGGCAATGCAACGTTCAAGCTGACCACGGTCAACTTTTACTTCACGAGTTTCAACCACTTCACCATCAGAGTCAGATGTATTTGTGCGTTCACCTAATTTAGCAACCACACGATAACGCTTGTCTGAATCCAATAAGAACTGAGAAAACTTCGTCGCTTCACCAAAACAAAGAGGCAGCATACCGGTAGCAAGAGGATCAAGCGCACCAGTATGGCCCGCTTTCTCTGCAAAGTAGATGCGTTTTACTTTTTGCAATGTATCGTTCGACGTAATTCCTGCCGGTTTATCAATTAAGATAACACCATCTATAGGACGACCCTTACGACGACGAGCCATTACTCTTCCCCTTCGTCAGATTCAGTACGACCTGATTCTGCCATTTTACGCTTATCTGTATTCACAACATCTGACACTAGGTTAGACATGCGCATACCTTCAACTAAAGTGTTGTCGTAAGTAAAACGTACTTCAGGCGTTAAACGGTGACGAATACGTTTACCAAGCATCATTCGAACAGGTACTTCGTGTTCTTTCAATGCCGCTAGACATGTTTCAGGCGTTTGCTCACCAACACAGAAAAAAGTAACGAATACTTTTGCGTAAGCAAGATCACGAGATACTTCAACATCTGAAATAGTCACCATACCGATGCGTGAATCACGAACTTCACGTTGTAGAATTACGGCTAATTCTTTTTGTAGCTGTTGCGACACACGTTGTGCGCGGCTAAATTCTTTTGACATATCATTTCTCACTTAGAAAGATGGGGGGCGTGGTAATTACCAGCCCCCCATGGTGTATTTAACAACCGATTACCCTATTATTTTTATTTAATAATAGGTGTAATTATAGTCAATTAATCAAGAGTACGTTGAATCTCAACAATTTCGAATACTTCGATTTGGTCACCAACGCGAACATCATTGTAGTTCTTAACGCCGATACCACATTCGTAGCCATTCTTAACTTCTGGCATGTCATCTTTAAAGCGACGTAGTGATTCTAGTTCACCTTCGTAAATTACGATATTGTCACGTAATACACGGATTGGGTTGTTACGCTTAATCGTACCTTCAGTAACCATACAACCAGCAACAGCACCAATCTTAGGAGATTTGAATACTTCACGTACTTGTGCAAGACCAATGATTTCTTGACGGAATTCAGGAGCAAGCATACCGCCCATCGCTTGTTTAACTTCGTCAATCAATTGGTAAATGATTGAGTAGTAACGAAGATCTAGGTTTTCATTTTCGATTGTACGACGTGCACTTGTATCAGCACGTACGTTGAAGCCTAAAAGAATCGCATTTGAAGCCGCTGCAAGAGTTGCATCAGTTTCAGTAATACCACCAACACCAGAACCTACGATGTTAACTTTAACTTCGTCAGTTGATAGTTTACGTAATGAATCAGCAATCGCTTCAACAGAACCTTGAACGTCCGCTTTAAGTACAACGTTACATTCAGCAACTTCACCAGCTTCCATGTTTGCAAACATGTTTTCTAGTTTTGCTTTTTGTTGACGAGCAAGTTTCACATCACGGAATTTACCTTGACGGTAGTTCGCAACTTCACGAGCTTTACGCTCATCACGAACAACAGTCGCTTCATCACCTGATGCTGGAACGCCTGAAAGACCAAGAATCTCAACAGGAATTGATGGACCAGCACTGTCGATGTCTTTACCGTTTTCATCACGCATAGCACGAACACGGCCATACTCTTGACCACAAAGAACGATGTCACCCTTGTGTAAAGTACCTGATTGAACAAGAACAGTAGCAACTGGACCACGACCTTTATCAAGACGAGATTCAACAACAACACCTGATGCCATACCTTCTTTAACTGCAGTTAATTCAAGTACTTCAGATTGAAGAAGGATAGCTTCTAGAAGACCTTCAATGTTAGTGCCTTGCTTAGCAGAGATGTGAACAAACATGTTCTCACCGCCCCACTCCTCAGGAATAATGTCATATTGAGCAAGCTCATTTTTAACGTTATCTGGGTTAGCGCCTTCTTTATCGATTTTGTTTACAGCAACAATCAGAGGTACGCCAGCCGCTTTTGCGTGTTGGATAGCTTCGATTGTTTGTGGCATAACACCATCATCTGCAGCAACAACAAGAACAACGATATCCGTCGCTTGAGCACCACGAGCACGCATTGCAGTAAAGGCTGCGTGTCCAGGAGTATCAAGGAAAGTGATCATACCGTTGTCAGTTTCAACGTGGTATGCACCGATGTGTTGTGTGATACCACCAGCTTCAGCGTCAGCAACGTGTGCACGACGAATGTAATCCAGTGTAGATGTTTTACCGTGGTCTACGTGACCCATGATAGTAACAACTGGAGCACGGCCTTCAACCGTTGCGCTGTTATCACGATCAGACAGTACCGCTTCTTCTAATTCGTTTTCTTTACGAAGAACCACTTTATGACCCATTTCTTCAGCAACTAATGCTGCAGTTTCTTGGTCAATAACTTGGTTGATAGTCGCCATAGCGCCCATCTTCATCATAACTTTAATTACTTCAGTTGCTTTAACTGACATTTTGTTTGCAAGTTCAGAAACAATAATTGTTTCACCAATCGCAACATCTTGCTTAGCAACAGTCGCTGACTTATCAAAGCCATGTTGCATAGAGGTTGGTTTGTTAACTTGAGGTTTTCTGTTACGTCCGCCACGTTGGTTGCGACCACCGCGTTCTACTGGCGCCGCTTTCGCTTTTTTCTTACGACGACGTGGCTGTTGCTCATCTTTACGGTCAGCTGCATCTTCAGCTTCACGAGCGTGAGTTGACGTTGTTACATGATAATCAGCCGTTTTTTCAGCAGCTGTTTTCTTTTGTTCTTCTTCTTTCCAACGGCCTTCGTTTTCTTCAGCCAGTTTACGTGCATCTTCAACTAGTTTTGCAGCTTCTGCTTCTGCTTTACGAGTCGCTTCTGTTTCCTGACGAAGTTTCAATTCATCAGCTTCTGTTTTTGCTTGATCATTTTTAGTAGTCATTTCTTTTTTAGCCTTTTCAGTCTTAGTGCGTTTCGCTGTTTGTTCTGCGTCACGCTTTACTTTGACTTCTGCTTCTGCTTCACGTTTAGCTTTTTCTTCCGCTTCACGTTTAGCCTTTTGTTCAAGTTCGCGAACGGCAGCTTCCTCTGCGTCACGTTTGGCCTTGTCTCCAGCCTCTACTTTCATTTGCTCAGTTTTTTTCTCTTCTTCAAGCGTGCTCGCTTTTACATAAGTACGTTTTTTACGCACTTCTACTTGCACATCTTTACTTTTACCGCCAGAACCAGCAACACTTAACGTGCTACGAGTTTTGCGTTGAAGAGTGAGACGGGTTGGTGAAGCACTTTCATCAGCGCTACCATGCTCTTTTTTTAGATGAATAAGCAATGATTGCTTTTCACCTTCAGAAACAGAGTCTCCATCTTTTTTATTAATACCAGCATCTGAAAATTGCTGAAGTAAGCGGTCAACTGGAGTTCCAATGTCTTCACTAAGTGCTTTTACCGTAAGCTTTGTCATACCGCTTCTCCTTGCTGAAATAATTATGCTTCGTCGCTAAACCAACAAATATTACGTGCAGCCATGATTAACTCACCAGCACGTTCTTCTGTTAAGTCTTCAATATCAGACAACTCATCAACACCTTGGTCTGCAAGATCTTCAAGTGTAATTACACCTTTAGCTGCAAATTTAAATGCCAATTCACGCTCTAGACCTTCAAGAGCAAGTAAGTCTTCTGCTGGTTCAATACCATCAAGAGACTCTTCTTGTGCTAGTGCGAGAGTTGTTAATGCTTCTTTAGCGCGAGTACGAAGAAGATCCACTGTTTCTTCGTCTAAAGCTTCCACTTCTAATAGTTCGTTTACTGGTACGTAAGCGATCTCTTCAAGCGTAGTGAAACCTTCTTCAACTAATAGTTGAGCAAAATCTGCATCAATGTCTAAATGCTTAACAAATGCATCAATAGAACCTTGAGCTTCTTCTTGGTGCTTCTTATTAAGGTCAGCAACAGTCATTACGTTAAGTTCCCAACCAGTCAGTTGAGACGCTAGACGTACATTTTGACCACTACGGCCAATTGCTTGTGCTAGATTATCAGCTTCAACAGCAATATCCATCGTATTGTTGTCTTCATCTACAATAATAGAAGCCACTTCTGCTGGAGCCATAGAGTTGATAACAAACTGTGCAGGATTATCATCCCAAAGCACGATATCAATACGTTCGCCACCAAGATCATTTGATACAGCTTGAACACGAGCGCCACGCATACCAACACACGCACCAACAGGATCAATACGTTTATCGTTTGTTTTCACAGCGATTTTAGCACGAGAACCAGGATCACGAGCAGCGGCTTTAATTTCAATCAGTTCTTCACCGATTTCAGGCACTTCAACGCGGAACAATTCAGTTAACATTACGCCTTTTGAGCGAGTCATGAATAACTGGAAACCGCGAGCTTCTGGTTTAACTGCATATAGCAGACCACGAACACGGTCACCTGGACGGAAATTTTCACGTGGAAGTTGATCTTCACGTAAAATAACCGCTTCAGCGTTGCTACCTAGATCAACGATAATTGCATCGCGGTTTACTTTTTTAACGATACCAGTGATTAACTCACCTTCGTTATCAATAAACTGCTCAACGATCATCGCACGCTCAGCTTCACGTACTTTTTGTACGATAACTTGCTTCGCTGTTTGTGTCGTAATACGGTCAAACGTTACTGATTCGATATCATCTTCAATAAAACCACCGATTTCGATTGTTTCATCTTCAAATTGTGCCGCTTCAATAGATATTTCTAATGTAGGGTGCTCAACTTGAGCAACCGCAACCCAACGACGGAAAGTTTCAACTGCACCTGTTTTGCGATCAATCGCTACACGTACTTCAATTTCCAGCGCAGATTTTTTCTTTGTTGCTGTTGCTAATGCGATTTCTAATGCTTCAAAAATTCGTTCACGAGGAACAGCTTTTTCATTTGATACTGCTTCTACAACAGCTAAGATTTCTTTGTTCATTTTAGCCTCTTCAGCCTTAAAATTTAGGAACTAAGTTCGCCTTTGAAATGTTGCTTAACGCAAATTCTTCATTGTTACCATCAACTGTAACCGTAACAATTTCACCGTTAATGTCCAGAATGTCTCCTTTCCATTTACGACGGTTATTCATCGGCATCTTTAATACAAGGCTGACCTCGTGACCAACAAATTGTTGATAATGTGCTGCTTTAAACAGTGGACGTTCAAGACCTGGAGACGAAACCTCTAGGTTATATGCTACTGTGATTGGATCTTCTACATCCATTACAGCACTGATTTGACGACTAGCTTCCGCACAGTCTTCTACAAATATGCCATTTTCATGATCGATAAAAACACGTAACGTTGAATGCTCACCCGCACGAATAAATTCTAAACCGACCAATTCATAACCTAAAGCACCAACAGGAGCCTCAAGCATTTCTGTTAGTTGTCTTTCTAATCCTGTCATTGATATCCCCTGAAAACAAAAAAAGGGCACTAAAAGGCCCAATTTTTAAAAAACAGTCTGTTTCAGATAGCAAAAAACCCCGATAATTGCGGGGTTTAATACTGCTGGACCCTGAATGCCACTTGCGTGACTTATCTAATAATAGCAATTACTCTTACTAGATAATTGGTTGCGGGAGCCGGATTTGAACCGACGACCTTCGGGTTATGAGCCCGACGAGCTACCAAACTGCTCCATCCCGCGTCCGAAAAGAACAAAGAAAGTATAGTTTCTTTATCCTTTTATTACAAGAATCAGATTCTTGTCTGAAATATGGTGCCGAGAGAGGGACTTGAACCCTCATACCCTAAGGCACTAGCACCTCATGCTAGCGTGTCTACCAATTTCACCATCTCGGCTAAATTCGTTTAAAGAGGAACGTCGCTGTTTTCAGTAGCAGGAACGTCACTCACATTATCAGTTACTTGCTCTGTTGCTTGTTGATCTAATTTAAGATCAAAGCCTTCAGATTTGTGCGTAGACATATTGCCTAATGCTAAACTGATAATAAAAAATACTGTTGCACAAATTGCAGTCATTCGAGTTAAAAAGTTTCCAGAGCCACCAGAGCCAAATACTGTATTTGATGCTCCAGCCCCAAATGAGGCTCCCATATCTGCGCCTTTACCGTGTTGTACCAATACTAGGCCAATTACACCGACTGCGGCAATCAGATAAATCACAAGTAGAATCGTATGCATTCCGTCACCTATGTATCTAATTAATGTACCGGTAGCCCATTGGCAACACCAGCGCGCTCTCAATTAAGAGGCCGGAGGATATTAACCAAACTAGGCTACTATGACAAGCTAAAATTAACAAAAAACGTTCAATTTCATTTAATTGCTTAAATTAACAGCTTTCTTTCACTGCATCTACAATTTGAAGAGCATATTGCTGCACAAGCTCAGCATTTTCACCTTCAACCATAACGCGAATTAATGGTTCAGTTCCTGATTTTCGTAATAAAACTCGACCATTATCACCAAGTTTAGTTTCTACATCAGCCTGAGCTGCTTTAACTAACTCGGTATCTAATGGATTATTATCACCAACAAAACGGATATTTTCCAAAACTTGCGGGAATAACGTCATACCATTACAAAGTTCTTTCAATGACATTTTACTGCCAACAATTGAAGCGATAACTTGCAGAGCAGCTACAATTGCATCCCCCGTCGTTACTTTGTCTAATAAAATAACATGACCTGAATTTTCAGCACCAATTTTCCAATTATTTTCCAATAATTTTTCCATGACGTAGCGGTCACCAACGTTAGAGCGTACAAAAGGTATACCTAAATTACGCAAAGCTACTTCCATGCCCATATTGGTCATTAGAGTGCCTACAACGCCACCTTTTAACTCACCACGACGTAATGCATCACGAGCAATAATATAGGCAATTTGGTCACCATCAACTTTATTACCAAGATCATCAACCATAATGATGCGGTCACCATCACCATCAAAAGCGACACCAAAATCGGCTTTTTCTTCAAGTACTTTTGCTTGTAAGGCGCGAACATCCGTTGCCCCTACTTCATGATTGATATTGGTACCATTAGGCTCACAACCAATAGTAATAATCTCTGCGCCAAGCTCTTTAAAAACATTAGGGGCAATATGGTATGTCGCCCCATGAGCACAATCGACAACCATTTTAACGCCAGCTAAGCTAAGCTCTTTTGGAAATGTACTTTTACAAAACTCGATATAGCGACCAGCCGCATCATTTAAACGTGACGCTTTACCTAATAATGCTGATTCAACACACGTCATTGGTTTATCAAGTTCAGCTTCAATGGCCATCTCAACATCATCCGGTAATTTCGTACCTTCAGAGGAGAAAAATTTAATGCCATTATCGTAATACGGATTATGAGAAGCCGAAATAACAATACCGGCTTCGGCACGAAAAGTTTGCGTTAAATACGCGACTGCAGGGGTTGGCATTGGGCCGGTGAACTTCGCTTTAAGGCCTGCGGCAGCTAAACCCGCTTCTAATGCTGATTCCAACATGTAACCTGAAATACGCGTGTCTTTACCGATAATAACTTTCTTTGTACCTTGTTTAGCCAATACTTTTCCAGCAGCCCAACCAAGTTTCATAACAAATTCAGGCGTAATCGGCGATTGCCCGACTAACCCACGAACTCCATCTGTTCCAAAATATTTACGCTCAGCCATGTTGTACTCCATGTTTTAATTTTAATAATTTATTCTTTAAATGAGCATGCTTCTCACTAAGAAGCTTGCTCCAATGTTGCTTGGCAAACTTTCACAATATCCATTGTTTGTTCAAAATCATGAACTCGGATAATTTGCGCGCCTTTCATTGCTGCAATAGTCGCGCACGCCAAGCTTCCAGAAATAGCCTCCTGGGGCTCAATATCCAGCAATTTAAAAATCATTGATTTACGAGACATTCCCGCCAATATAGGAAGCCCAAATTGATGGAAACGTTCTAATTCAGTAAGTAATTGGTAATTATGCGCCAAGCTTTTCCCAAATCCAAACCCAGGATCGAGAATTAATTTATCTTTTGTGATACCAATCGATTGGCAAGCCGCTATTCTTTCTTCTAAAAAAAGAGAAACATCTGAAAATACGTTTTCATAAGTAGGGTTTGATTGCATCGTTCTTGGTTGACCTTGCATATGCATCAAGCAAATTGGTACATTCGCTTTTGCCGCAACCTCTAGCGCATTAGGCTCTTGTAATGCCCGCACATCATTAATTAAATCTGCACCAAACTTTACGGCTTCATCCATTACGACCGCTTTACTGGTATCAATTGATATCCATGTATCAAATCGCTGATGAATAGCCTCAATGATCGGAATCACCCGATCCAATTCTTGCTGAACCCCAACCTCAGGTGCGCCTGGTCTGGTTGACTCACCACCAATATCAATAAAGCTAACACCAGCATTTACCATTTTTTCAACTTGCCTTAAAGCAGCCTCTAAATCAGTAAATTTACCACCATCAGAAAAAGAATCAGGCGTCACATTAAGGATCCCCATTACATGAGAGCGATCTAATATTAACGTCTTCTCTTTGCTTATCAATTTCATGATCAGTCCTTTTAAATACAAAAACCCCAAGCAGAACTCGGGGTTTGTTTTTACTCAACTCATCTTATTTTTCTGATGAATCGGAATCTTTTTTCGTTTCTTCAGCAACTTGAGGCTTTTCTTCCTCAGTACTTTCTTCTACTTTAGATTCTTCAGTTTTAATCTCAACGTCTGCTTCAGCTGGTTTTTCGTTTTTCTCTTCAGGTTTAGTTTGATTATCATCTCCCCACCCTTGAGGTTCACGAATTTCAGTTTTACGCTCCATCAAGTCATCAATTTGACCCGCATCAATGGTTTCAAACGTCATCAATGCATCTTTCATTGAATGCAGCAGATCCATATTATCTTCAAGGATCTGTCTAGTACGAGCATAGTTGCGATCAATGATAGTACGGATTTCAGCATCAATCAGTCTCAACGTTTCAGGAGAAACATGCTTTGATTGATGAGAACTACCGTGGCCAGAGAAAGGGTCACCTTGATCTTCTGCGTATAATAATGGCCCAAGCGATTCAGAGAAGCCCCATTGAGTTACCATTTTACGTGCAATATCAGTGGCTCTTTCAATATCGTTTGAAGCACCCGTAGATACTTTATCAACACCGTAAATTAGCTCTTCAGCTAAACGACCACCATACAAACTTGAAATCATAGACTCTAAGTGCTGGCGATTCATGCTTACACGATCTTGTTCTGGTAAATACATTGTTACACCTAGCGCACGGCCACGTGGAATAATCGATACTTTATAAACAGGATCATGTTCAGGCACTAAACGACCAACAATGGCGTGACCTGCTTCATGGTAAGCCGTTGAGGTTTTAGTCTCTTCGGTCATTACCATTGATTTTCGCTCTGCGCCCATCATTATTTTGTCTTTAGCAAGTTCAAACTCAACCATTGACACAACACGTTTATTGGTTCGAGCTGCAAATAATGCGGCTTCATTAACTAAGTTAGCTAAGTCAGCACCAGAGAAACCAGGTGTACCACGAGCGATCAGCGATGGTTCAACACCACTGCCTAACGGTACTTTACGCATGTGTACTTGAAGAATTTGCTCACGGCCACGTATGTCAGGTAAACCAACAACAACTTGGCGGTCAAAACGACCCGGACGTAATAATGCAGCATCAAGTACATCGGGACGGTTAGTCGCAGCAACAACGATCACACCTTCGTTACCTTCAAAACCATCCATTTCAACCAGCATTTGGTTCAATGTTTGTTCACGTTCATCATTACCACCACCAACACCGGCGCCACGTTGACGGCCTACAGCATCGATTTCATCGATAAAGATGATACAAGGCGATGATTTTTTCGCTTGTTCAAACATGTCACGCACACGAGAGGCACCAACACCAACAAACATTTCAACGAAATCAGAACCTGAAATTGAGAAAAACGGTACTTTCGCTTCACCTGCAATTGCTTTTGCAATTAGCGTTTTACCTGTACCAGGAGGACCAACCAATAAAACACCTGTTGGGATTTTACCACCTAGTTTCTGGAATCGGCTTGGTTCACGTAAATAATCAACTAATTCTTTAACGTCTTCTTTTGCTTCATCACAACCAGCAACATCATCAAAGGTTGTGTTGATCTGTTCTTCCGTCATCATCTTAGCTTTGCTTTTGCCAAAGGACATTGCCCCTTTGCCACCGCCGCCTTGCATTTGACGCATAAAGAAGATCCAAACACCAATAAGAAGAATCATTGGGAACCACGAAATAAAGATAGACTCAAGTAAGCTCTGCTCTTCAGGTGGTGTGCCTTTAACGATTACATTTTGATTAATCAGGTCATCAAGCAATTTAGGGTCTTGGTATACCGGCATGTAGGTTACATAGCGAGTACCATCACTCTTTGTTACTTTAATTTCACGATTATTAAAGGTTGCTTCTTGAACTTGACTATTACCAACCTCTTTAACAAAAGTGGTGTAATCAACTGAACGACCAGAGCTGTCGCTCGGTCCAAAGCTTTGGAATACCGACATTAAAACAACCGCGATAACCAGCCATAATATTAGATTTTTTGCCATGTCACTCAAGGTGTTAACCCCGCGTTAACTAAATAGATGAATGAAAGAGTACTACAGTTTATATCCTGTAGCTACTACGTAAGAATTATCCTTTGTAACCAGTGGCTACAATATACACTTCACGAGAGCGAGCTCGTGATGAATCAGGTTTTCTAATCTTAACGACTTTGAATACCTTACGTACTTCTTGTAAGTATGCATCAAAGCTTTCACCTTGGAATACTTTAACTGTGAAACTGCCATTAGGAGCCAATACTTGGCGGCACATATCCAACGCTAACTCAACAAGATACATTGATCTTGGTTGATCTACCGAAGGGTTACCACTCATATTTGGCGCCATATCCGACATTACTACATCTACCATATCTGGTTGTATGCGTTCAAGCAATGCGTCTAGTACCGCTTCTTCTCTAAAATCCCCTTGTAAAAAGCTCACACCCGCAATTGAGTCCATAGCTAAAATATCACAAGCGATTACTTGACCAGAATCACCGACTTGCTCAACCGCATATTGTGACCACCCACCAGGAGCAGCACCAAGGTCAACCACCGTCATTCCAGGCTTTAATAGCTTGTCTTTATTTTGAATTTCTTCAAGTTTAAAAATAGCACGAGAGCGATAGCCTCTTTTTTGCGCTTCAAGAACGTATTTATCATCAAAATGTTCTTTTAACCAGCGGCCAGAGCTTGCTGAAAGTTTATTCTTACTCATGCATTACCTAAAAATACTTAATTTAAATTAGAAGACTGAAACAAAAAATAGTCTTCAGGGATAGATGGCGTTAGAATAGGCTGTTTTCAACCCTTAATATAGAAAAAATCGGGTATATATGAACCTAAGCACAAAACAAAAGCAACACCTTAAAGGCCTTGCTCACTATTTAAAACCCGTTGTAATGATGGGTTCAAATGGTCTAACTGAAGCAGTTGTAGCTGAAATTGAGATTGCACTTAATCATCACGAATTAATTAAAGTTAAAATCGCATCTGAAGATCGTGATACTAAGCAATTGATTGTTGATGCAATCATTCGTGAAACAGAAGCAGAAAAAGTTCAAGTTATTGGTAAAACACTTGTGTTATACCGCGCTAGCGAAGCTCGTAAAATTGAGATCCCTAGAAAATAATAACTTAGCATAAACAGTATATGCAAAGAAATTAAAAAGGCCGTCAATAGCTCATAGCTAGGCGGCCTTTTATTTTATACTAATATAAGCGCGATTAAATATATTCTACCGCGTCAATTTCAAACTCTTTCGTTCCACCAGGTGTTCGGATACTAACTTCATCTTCAACCAGTTTACCAATCAAACCACGAGCAATAGGGGAATTAACCGAAATTCGCCCCTCTTTTATGTTTGCTTCATCATCTGCAACGATTTGGTATTTCACTTTATCTTCAGTATCAACGTCGAGTAAAGTCACTGTCGCACCAAAAATAACCTTTCCTGTATTTGTCATCTTTGTTACATCAATAACCTGAGCAACTGATAGCTTATATTCAATATCACGAATTTGAGCTTCACAAATACCTTGGTCTTCACGGGCGGCATGATACTCGGCATTTTCTTTTAAATCACCAAGTTCACGAGCTTCACCAATGGCTTTTGAAATCACAGGGCGACGCTTTAATAGTACTTCTAATTCATCACGCAGTAGTTTCTCACCACGTATTGTCATTGGTACCTTGTCCATATTTCCTACCTCTAAAGCTGAAACCAAAATTCAGCAAATAAAAATCCCACTCAAGGTATCCCCTTTTCATTAAGGAAGGGACCTAAGTGTGTTTTCTGTTTATGTTCGATGCTCTTAGTGTAAACAAAGAAATAAATTTTATCACCTATCTATTTACACTAAAACGCACAAGTTTTAATTAAATGAGTTTCATATAATTAAGAACTCAGTCTCAAAAAAGAAAACAGCTCAATTAATAAATAGGTAAATTCATACATTTTGAGATAGACGTCACACTAACTTTAGAACTAAAAGAAAAAAAAACATAAAAACCACCAAAAAACAAAAATGAGTAAAACTTTATTAAAAAAACGTAACCAACTGAAAAATAACGACACATCTCACACTACAACAATTAAAAACAGTGTTCAATTGGAGTTTTTAGATTGTTTTACTAACCTTTCTATTGGTTTAACCTTGAAAATATAGGTATTGAAACGACGGTATCTATTGATAACTCTTTTTTAAACGTAATAAGTTATCAACAAACGATACTAAATATACTAAACTTATTTCTCCTCCACCCTTATAGGAAATTACATCATGAACAAGAACGTATTGGCTCTTGCAGTAGCCGCTATTATGTCAACTGGTGCAGTTAACGCAGCAGAGATCTACAAAGGCGCAGACCAAACTCTAGAAATGGGCGGTCGTGCTGAAGCACGTCTATCTATGAAAGATGGTAAAGCTGAAGATGCATCACGTATCCGTTTAAACGTTAAAGGCACAACTCAAATTTCTGACGGTCTATACGGTGTTGGTTTCTGGGAAGGTGAATTCACTACTGCTGAAAATGGCGGTGTTGATGGGAATTCAAATCTTGATTCTCGTTACGCATATGCAGGAATGGGCGGTAACTTCGGTGAAGTAACTTACGGTAAAAATGACGGTGCTCTAGGTGTTATCACTGATTTCACCGATATCATGGCATATGCTGGTAACACAGCAGCAGCTAAAATTGCCGTAGCTGACCGTACAGATAACAACTTAGGCTACAAAGGTACATTTGGTGATTTCTCAGCTAAAGCTAACTACCGCTTTGCTGACCGTACTGAAAATCTAGCTGGAACTGAGTATAAAGATAATGGCCAAGATGGATACGCATTATCAGGTATCTACGCATTCGGTGATTCTGGTTTCAAACTAGGTGCTGGTTACGCGGATCAAGCAGAACAAAATGAAGTTATGCTTGCTGGTTCTTATACTATGGACAACCTATACTTTGCTGGTACATTCACAAACGGTGAATTAGCAGAGAAAAACGCTGACTACACAGGCTACGAAGCAGCTGTAGCTTATACTATGGGTAAAACCGTATTTACTTCTACGTATAACAACGCTGAAACAAATGACGAAACATCTGCTGATAACTTTGCTGTTGATGCAACATACTTCTTCAACGCTAACTTCCGTACGTACATTTCTTACAACTTCAACCTAATCAGTGAAGGTGATAAATTAGGTACTGCTGGCGTATCAAATGCTAAAGCTTCTGATGTAGATGCAGAAAACGAGCTAGCTCTAGGTATGCGTTACGACTTCTAATAAAGTCTTAATAATTACTTAAATAAAACGCTCACTTCGGTGGGCGTTTTTTATTACTCCCCCCTTATTTTTATTCACTTTCCGCATACAAACCGACTCAAACCTGTAAAATGTCCTTATTATTTTCAGCACGAGTTGACCATGCCTTTATCTCGATTATTTATCTTATCTCTCTCGCTTTATTCTTTTTCAACCTTTGCCAGCATTCCATCAAGCATTCAACTCCTTCCTAGTGGGAGCCGTGCTGCTATTGTGGTTGAATCTCTACACGATCAGAGTATTGAGTTTCAACAAAAAGAAAATGAACTTCTCCCCCCAGCCAGTACACTAAAAGTAGCGACGGCACTTGCTTCTCGTTTAGCTCTTGGGAAAAACTTTCAATTTAAAACGACTTTGCATAAAACAAAACACAATAGTGTTCAATTAACCTTTTCTGGAGATCCTTCACTAACAAGAGAAAACCTTTCATCCCTATTTAAAAATAGCGGATTAAAAAACATTAAAGGCGATCTATGGGTTGATGATTCGATTTTCACTGGTTATGAGCGTGCTGTCGGCTGGCCATGGGATATTCTCGGCGTGTGTTACAGCGCACCATCAAGCGCATTAAGCATTGATGAAAACTGTGTGCAAGCATCAATATCAACAAATGAGAACGGGACTACCCGTGTCTTCGTGCCAATACACCAACCAATTTCATTCACAACTGCAGCTCGTACTGTCAGTGCCAAAGAGAAAAAAAATTCGTTTTGTGATTTAGAGCTAACCACTCAAGGCAATAACTACCACCTATCAGGCTGCTTAGTCGCAAGAAGCAAACCATTACCATTAAAGTTTGCAGTGCAAAATACAACAGAATTCACCGAACAAACGCTATTACGCATCCTTAATGAACAAAATATTAATTTATCTGGGAAAATAATATTCGGTAATTCGACCGGGAAAATACAGAAAACAGTGCTGCTTGCCTCTCACCAATCAGAACCGCTAATGGTATTACTTAATCACATGTTGAAAAAATCAGATAACCACTACGCTGATAATTTAGTGAAAACGTTAGGCCATTATCATTACCAACAACCGGGAAGCTTTAGTAATGGCACCGCAGCGGTTAAAGACATCTTATTAAAACAAGCTAATGTGGATTTAACCAACGCAGTTATTGTAGATGGCTCTGGTTTATCCCGAAATAATAGAATGACAGCGAATCAGATGAAAAGTCTTCTTCAATTTGTCTATCGATACGATAAAGAGTTAGGGTTAATCGCCTTACTACCGACTTCTGGTATCGATGGCACATTGATATACCGTAATAGTATGAGAAAAGAGCCAATTAAAGGCAGCATAAAATCGAAAAGTGGCTCATTGTTTGGTAGCTATAACATGGCAGGATTTGTAGGTTTAGAAGGAAATAATCCACAGCTATTTGTTCAGTTTGTTGCAGATTATCACCCAATAGCAGCAGAAGAAGGGGTTTTACCAGTAGAGCGACCAATTGATAGCTTTGAGAAAGCGTTCTATCAGGCGCTAATTAAGTTATCAAACGATTGATTTTTAAGGAACACCTACATTAGCAGCAACAAAAAGCCCGAAGAAATCTCATTCTTCGGGCTTTTATCATTTAGCACTTAAAGTATTAGTACTCGTTGTGACTAAGCGTATTTAGCCGCTACTCTTGCGTGCAATTCTTGCAGGGAGTTAATCGTATTACGATCATCCGCTTCATGAGCTAGACAACTTGCAAATGCTGCATTTAATGTTGTTGTGTAGTTCACTTTACCCGCGAGAGCGCCACGACGAAGAAGTTTAGAGTCTTCAATCGCTTGACGACCAGATGCCGTGTTTACAATGTAGGTATATTCACCATTCTTAATACGGTCAAGAATGTGAGGACGACCTTCGTGTACCTTGTTGACTAAACGAGGATTAATACCCGCTTCACCAAGAATCACAGCAGTACCGTGCGTTGCGTCTAATTGATAACCAATTTTAACAAGGTGTTTTGCCAAATCGACAACACGCTTCTTATCACCATCACGAACAGAAAGTAATGCTCGACCGCCTTCTGGGTACTCTTTACTGCACCCTAATTCAGCTTTAGCAAAGGCTTCTGCAAACGTATTACCAACCCCCATCACTTCACCCGTTGAGCGCATTTCAGGGCCTAACAATGGATCAACGCCTGGGAATTTGTTGAACGGTAATACCACCTCTTTTACTGAGTAGTATGGTGGGATAATCTCTTTAGTAAAGCCTTGAGATTCTAACGATTGACCCGCCATTACACGTGCTGCAATCTTAGCGATTGGAGCACCGGTAGCTTTAGATACGAATGGGATCGTACGTGCCGCTCGTGGGTTAACTTCAATTAAGTAAACTTCGTTATTCTTAACCGCAAACTGAGTATTCATTAAGCCACGCACACCTAGCTCAAATGCTAGCTTACGTACTTGATCACGCATTACGTCTTGGATTTCTTCACTTAATGTATAAGCAGGAAGAGAACATGCTGAGTCACCAGAGTGAACACCGGCTTGTTCGATATGCTCCATAATACCAGCGATAACCACTTGCTCACCGTCGCAGATAGCATCTACATCGACTTCGATGGCATCATCTAGGAAGCTATCAAGTAGAACTGGTGATTCATTTGAAACGCTTACTGCTTCGTTAAAGTAGCGACGCAAGTCTTGCTCGTCATATACGATTTCCATCGCACGACCACCAAGAACATAAGAAGGACGAACAACTAATGGGAAACCAATTTCTCTTGATTTTTCAATCGCTTGTTCCATTGCCGTTACCGTTGCATTTTCTGGCTGTAGAAGGCCTAGACGGTCTACTGCAACTTGGAAGCGCTCACGGTCTTCTGCACGGTCGATAGCATCAGGGCTTGTACCGATAATCGGAACACCGGCAGCTTCAAGAGCACGAGCCAGTTTAAGTGGTGTTTGACCACCGTACTGAACGATAACGCCTTTTGGTTTTTCAATACGAACGATGGCTAATACATCTTCCAGTGTTACTGGTTCAAAGTACAAGCGGTCAGACGTATCGTAATCAGTAGAAACGGTCTCAGGGTTACAGTTAACCATGATCGTTTCATAGCCATCTTCACGAAGTGCTAATGATGCGTGTACACAACAATAATCAAATTCAATACCTTGGCCGATACGGTTTGGACCGCCACCTAAGATCATGATCTTATCATTGTCGGTTGGATTCGATTCACATTCTTCATCATACGTTGAATACATGTAAGCAGTATCCGAAGAAAATTCAGCAGCACACGTATCTACACGCTTGTAGACAGGATGAATATCATACTGGTCACGAAGACGACGGATTTCACTTTCAGCAACACCTAATAACTTAGATAGACGAGCATCAGCAAAGCCTTTACGTTTTAATTGACGAAGGCTATCCGCAGTTAAGCTAGCGAAACCGCCCGCTTTAACTTCTGCTTCCATCTTAACTAAATCTTCGATTTGTACCAAGAACCAACGGTCAACATTCGTTAGGTTAAACACACCATCAATAGACATACCGGCACGGAATGCGTCCGCGATGTACCAGATACGCTCAGCACCTGCGTCTTTTAATTCATGACGGATCTTTGTTAATGCGTCAGGCGCATCAAGATCAACCATTTCATCAAAACCATCCGCGCCAACTTCTAAGCCACGGAGTGCTTTTTGCAGTGATTCTTGTTGATTACGGCCAATAGCCATTACTTCACCAACAGATTTCATTTGCGTTGTTAGACGATCATTAGCACCTGCGAATTTTTCGAAGTTGAAACGAGGGATCTTAGTAACAACATAATCGATTGTTGGTTCAAATGATGCTGGAGTTGCACCACCAGTAATGTCATTCATTAACTCATCAAGCGTATAGCCAATCGCTAATTTAGCTGCGATTTTTGCAATAGGGAAACCAGTTGCTTTAGACGCTAGAGCTGATGAACGCGATACACGTGGGTTCATTTCGATAACAACCATGCGGCCGTCTTTCGGGTTAATACCAAACTGAACGTTTGACCCACCCGTTTCAACACCAATCTCACGCAGTACTGCTAAAGAAGCATTACGCATTAATTGGTACTCTTTATCTGTTAGTGTTTGTGCCGGAGCGACGGTAATTGAATCACCAGTATGAATGCCCATTGCATCAAAGTTTTCAATTGTACATACGATGATGCAGTTGTCGTTTTTATCACGAACCACTTCCATCTCGTACTCTTTCCAACCGATTAATGATTCATCGATTAAAAGCTCATTGGTTGGAGATAGATCCAAACCACCGCGACAAATTTCTTCAAATTCTTCTTTGTTATACGCGATACCACCGCCCGTACCACCCATCGTAAATGATGGACGAATGATACAAGGGAAACCTACCATGTCTAAAACTTTGTAAGCTTCTTCCATTGTTTTTGCGGTATCAGCGTTTGGACATTCAAGGCCAATCGACTTCATTGCTTTATCAAAGCGTGAACGGTCTTCTGCTTTATCAATCGCATCTGCCGTTGCACCAATCATCTCAACACCGAACTCAGCAAGAACACCGTGTCTCTCTAAATCAAGCGCACAGTTCAATGCCGTTTGACCACCCATCGTAGGCAGTACTGCATCTGGACGTTCTTTTTCGATGATGTTACGAACCACTTCCCAATGGATTGGTTCAATGTAGGTTGCATCAGCCATGTCTGGGTCAGTCATGATTGTTGCTGGATTAGAGTTCACAAGAATAACGCGGTAGCCTTCTTCACGAAGAGCTTTACACGCTTGTGCACCAGAGTAGTCAAATTCACATGCTTGGCCGATTACGATTGGGCCTGCACCTAGAATTAGAACGCTTTTAATGTCAGTACGTTTTGGCATCTTATTACTACTCCGAATTAAGCTTTATGCTGCTGAATCAATTCAATGAAATGGTTAAACAAGGGCGCTGCATCATGTGGGCCAGGGCTTGCTTCAGGGTGACCTTGGAAGCTAAATGCAGGCTTATCTGTACGATGAATGCCTTGAAGTGTGCCATCAAACAATGATTTGTGCGTTGCACGTAGATTTGCAGGAAGTGTTTCTTCATCTGCTGCAAAACCATGGTTCTGTGCAGTAATCATAACCACATCACGATCCAAATCTTTAACAGGGTGGTTTGCACCGTGATGGCCAAACTTCATCTTAATTGTTTGAGCGCCTGATGCTAGAGCAAGAATTTGGTGACCAAGACAGATACCAAAGATTGGTAACCCTTTGTCTAAGAACACTTTCGTTGCTTCAATAGCGTAAGTACATGGCGCCGGGTCACCAGGACCGTTTGATAAGAACACACCATCTGGGTTCATCGCTAATACTTCTTCTGCTGAAGTTTGTGCCGGAACGACCGTTAGACGACAACCGCGGTCAACCAACATACGTAAGATATTACGTTTAGCACCAAAATCATAAGCAACAACATGGAACGGTAGTTCGCTGTCTGCTTTTTCTTCTGGCAAACCGCCAGTAAGAGTCCAAGAACCTTGTTTCCACTGGTAAGCTTCTGACGTGGTAACTTCCTTCGCTAAATCCATTCCTTTAAGACCCGGGAATGCTTTTGCTTGAGCAAGAGCAAATGCTTCATCTAAATTGCTTTCTTTCTTAGAAGAGCAAGCAATGATACAACCGTTTTGAGCACCCTTCTCACGCAAAATACGAGTCAGCTTACGCGTATCGATATCAGCAATGCCGACAATATTTTGAGATTTGAGGTATTCAGAAAGAGTTTGTTCACTGCGGAAGTTTGAAGCTAGGAGAGGAAGATCGCGAATCACAAGGCCTTGAGCGTGGATAGAAGAAGATTCTTCATCTTCGGAATTGATTCCGGTGTTGCCAATGTGAGGATAAGTAAGAGTAACGATTTGTTGAGAATAGGAAGGATCAGTGAGAATCTCTTGGTACCCCGTCATCGAGGTATTAAAAACGACTTCACCGACGGCCGAGCCATCTGCTCCAATCGATTGACCGCGGAACACTGTCCCATCTTCTAGGACTAATAGCGCTGATTTACTCAAGACAACCTCCAAACATAATAAACATTCAGCATGCATACATAAAAATGCAAAACTTCTTTTTTTAAACCCAAAAATCGAAATTAAATCTCGAATTTTGACAAATTGGCGAAATTTTAGAGATCTATAGGCAAGGTGTCAACAAAAACCGTATTATAAAACAAGTTTTTTAACCAACTCATCAAGAAAACGTTCATTTCAAGCCAAAACCTTCATTTATCCCCACTCAATTCTGGTCAAACTGGTAAAAAATTGGATTTATGCATAATTTTACTTATTTCACATCTATAAATTACTCATAAAAATAAAGCAATCGTTAACATAGATATGAAACATATAAAAATAAGCAACTGAACCAATAAACACACCACAACCAAATAAAAAACAACTTATCTAATCAGTAATATACCCTTCAATAATAATGGCCATAAGCTAATAAAGAATATAAAACGACAAAAACCATTGATACAGAGCAGCGTTCGTGCATAAACCATGATTATAGAATTTGGGAGCATTAAGATAAAAAAAAGCCCAAATCAATAAATGATTCGGGCTTAATAATTAAATCTGATCCAAGTCTAAAACATCATGCATGGTATAAAAACCAGGCGACTTTTGATGTAACCAATGGGAGGCTCTCACCGCTCCATTTGCAAACGTCATCCTATCAGTGGCTTTATGTGTTATTTCAACACGTTCACCAATATCAGCAAACATGGCGGTATGTTCACCGACAATGTCACCCGCTCGAATCGTAGCAAAACCAATTTCATTCTTAGTGCGCTCACCGGTAATACCTTCTCGAGTATAAACAGCGACATCATCAAGCTTATTGCCCATGGCTCCCGCTATTGCTTCTCCCATGCCAATAGCAGTACCTGACGGTGCATCAACTTTATAACGGTGATGCGCTTCTATAATTTCGATATCACAATAATCACCCATTATTTTTGCGGCTTTCTCTAGTAACTTAAATACTACATTTACGCCAACACTGTAATTTGGTGCCATCACGATAGGGATCTCTTTCGCGGCTTGGTCAATTAACTCTTTGCCTGGTTCACTAAACCCAGTAGTACCAATAACAATCGCTTTGTTATGCTCTTGGCATAGTTCGATGTTTTTTAATGTTGAAATCGGTAACGTAAAATCAATAATGACATCGAAGTCATCCACGGCTTTCGCAAGATCATCGACAATAACAATGCCTGATTTACCTAACCCTGCCATTTCACCAACATCAACACCAATCAAACTTGACTCAGGATGCTCACTCGCTGCTGCAAGAACCGCATATTGAGACCCATTAACAGCTTTAATTAAATTACGGCCCATTCTTCCTGCTGCACCAGCAATTGCGACTCTTACCATTCTCGTGTACTCCTTTAAATTTGTATCTTTCACTCTATCTCAAATTATTATGAATCGCTATGCGAACTTTTAAGACACAGTTTTAATTTGCAATTCTTTTGGTACTTCAAAAAACATGTTTTCTTCACGCCCTTTTAATTCATCCACAGTCGTACCACCAAAGACTTTTACTTGTTCAATGATTTGGTTAACTAATTCTTCAGGTGCTGATGCGCCGGCAGTAACACCAACTTTCGCTTGGTTTGTTAACCATTCTTCTTTCAGCTCTTCTGGGCAATCAATCAGATAACTCGTTGTGCCTAATTTTTCAGACAGTTCACGCAATCGATTTGAATTAGATGAATTTTTAGACCCCACAACGATCATCACATCAACTTGGCCTGCCATATCTCGCACTGCATCTTGACGGTTTTGTGTGGCATAACAGATATCATCTTTACGCGGGCCTTGGATCTTTGGAAATACACGGCGTAATTCATCAATAACATCTGCGGTTTCATCAACTGATAATGTCGTTTGGCTGACATAATGAAGGTTATTTGGATCTTGAACAATCAGCTTCTCTACATCCTCAGGTGTCTCGACTAAATACATTCCACCAGCTTCACTCGCATATTGTCCCATGGTCCCTTCAACTTCAGGGTGACCAGCGTGACCAATTAAAACAACTTCAATGCTCTTTTTACTTGCACGAGCAACTTCCATATGAACTTTTGTTACTAATGGACAAGTGGCATCAAATACCGTTAATGCTCGCTCTTTTGCTTCAGTACGCACTGCTTGAGATACTCCGTGAGCTGAAAAGATCACGATATTATCATCAGGAACTTCACTTAACTCTTCAACAAAAATAGCACCGCGTTGCTTTAATCCTTCGACGACAAAACGGTTATGAACCACTTCATGACGTACATAAATAGGGGCTTTATATAATTCAAGCGCTCGTTCAACAATACTGATGGCACGATCAACACCGGCACAAAATCCACGAGGGTTCGCTAATACTATTTTCATCTTTTATCTCTACTTTTTGTTGGGTTATCCAACCGCTACGATTTCTACGTCAAAGATAACATCTTGACCAGATAATGGGTGATTAAAATCGACAGTAACGGAATCTCCGGCAATATCAGTAATGATCCCCGGAATATCAACACCATCAGGTCCGGTGAATGCCATAATAGTACCAACTTCAGCTGCTGCATCACCTACAAATCGATTACGATCCATATGATGAATATTATCAGGATTAGGTAAACCAAATGCATCAACTGTATTTAATTCAATGCTCTTAGACTGATTCGCTTCTAAACCCAATAAACACTGTTCAAAATTCTCACTTAAACTGCCATCACCCATTGTAAACTTAGCGGCTTTTCCTGATGTCTGGGTACTATCTGCGATCGAGCCATCTTTTAATTTTATAGTGAAGTGTAAGGTTACTTCACTGTTACTTTCAATTTTTGACATTGTCTTTCCTTAGATAACACCAATAATATTGGTATAACACTTAAAAAAAACGCCACCTCGAATTCACGGGCAGCGCTTATGTTTTTACTTTATCTTATTGTTCTTTTTTATTAGAACGAAACCCATCTAAGATGATCAATCCCGCACCAATACAAATCGCAGCATCCGCTAAGTTGAACGTTGGCCAATGGTAACTACCCCAATAGAAATCAAGATAATCCACTACAAAACCATGAACTAAGCGATCAAACACATTACCAATCGCACCACCAATGATCAGTGCATACGCGATGTTATTTAACTTGTCCGTTTGTGGTGCTTTGCGCATCCAATAGGCAAGTAAACCACATACAACGATAGCAATACCGGTAAAAAACCAGCGTTGCCAACCGGCTTGATCACTTAAAAAGCTAAATGCAGCACCATAGTTATGAGCGTAAAGAAAATTAAAGAAAGGCAAAACTTCAATTCGGTTCGCCCAACCATAAGTCATCTCTTTCATCACAAATAACTTAATGCTGATGTCTGCCATAAAAACCAACCCCGCTAGCCATAGCCAGCGAAGTCCAGATTCTTTAAGCAGCGGTAATGTCTTATTATCGCTAGTCATTATGCAAATTTACGCTCTTCGCCTTCGCCTTCAACGTTAGATACACAACGACCACACACTTCTTCGTGCCCTTCGATAGTACCTACATCAGCAACATGGTGCCAACAACGCTCACACTTCGCCGCTTCAGAAGCCGCAACATCAACAAACAGACCATCAAGCTCCGTTGCTTTTGCTGAATCTGATTTCTCACTCAGTGGTTTCACTGTTGCACTTGATGTTAAAAGAACAAAACGTAATTCATTATCAAGCTTATTAATTTTTGCAGCGAGCGCATCATCTGCATATAGCGTGATTTCAGCTTGAAGTGAACCACCAATAACTTTCTCACCACGAGCCGCTTCAAGAAGTTTATTAACTGATGCACGAACCGCTTGGATTTTACTCCAAAATTCGTTATTTAGATCTTCACCTTCAGCAAGATCAAACAGACCTTCATACCATTCGCCAGTAAAGACAAACTTATCACGCTTACCTGGCATTTCATTCCAGATTTCATCAGCCGTGAATGACATGATTGGTGCCATCCAACGAACTAATGCTTCTACAATGTAGTAAAGCGCCGTTTGACAGCTGCGTTGAGCATGACCGCTTTTCTTCGCTGTGTATTGGCGATCTTTAATCACATCTAAGTAGAAAGAACCCATTTCGATTGAACAGAAATGCATCAAACGTTGAGTTACTTCATGTAAATTATATTCATCGTAAGACTTGATGATTTCTTCTTGTGCAGCAAACGCACGACCAACAGCCCAGCGATCAAGAGCAACCATTTCTTCAGCAGGAACGATGTCTGTTTCAGGGTTAAAACCATTCAAGTTCGCTAAGAAGAAACGTGCCGTATTACGAATACGACGGTATGCGTCCGCTGAACGTTTTAGGATTTCATCAGAAACCGCAACTTCGTTAGTATAATCAGTAGAAGCAACCCATAGACGAAGGATATCTGCGCCCAGTTTATTAGTTACGTCTTTTGGTGCAACCACGTTGCCGACAGATTTAGACATCTTACGACCATTACCATCTACCACGAAACCGTGTGTTAGTACTTGGCGGTAAGGTGCTTTACCTTTCATTGCAACAGATGAAATCAACGATGATTGGAACCAACCACGGTGTTGATCTGAACCTTCTAAATAAAGGTCAGCACTGTGTGTTCTCTCTTCTTGAGGGAAGTTATATTCTTCACGAGAATCAACAACAGAGAAGTGAGTAACACCTGAGTCGAACCATACATCTAATGTATCTAATACTTTTTCGTATTTCGTTGCGTCGTCTTCACCCATTAGCTCGGCGATATCAAGATCCCACCATGCTTGAATGCCCTTCTCTTCAACGAGTTTTGCTACTTTTTCAATTAGCTCTAGCGAATCAGGGTGTAATTCAGACGTTTCTTTATGTACGAAAAGTGCAATTGGAACACCCCATGTACGTTGACGAGAGATGCACCATTCTGGGCGACCTTCAATCATACCTTCAATGCGGCTTTGACCCCATTCTGGCATCCATTCAACACTTTTCACTTCTTCTAATGCTTTAGCACGAAGACCCGCTTGATCCATTGAGATGAACCATTGTGGTGTTGCACGGAAGATGATTGGTGTTTTGTGTCTCCAGCAATGTGGGTAGCTGTGTTCAATCGCGTGATGGTGCAGTAATGCGCCTTTCTCTTTTAATACATCAATAACTGAGTCGTTTGCTTTAAATACGTGTTGACCAGCAAATAATTCAGTATCAGGAAGGTATACACCATTTGAACCAACTGGGTTTGCGATTTCTAAATCGTATTTTTTACCAACAACGAAATCTTCTTGACCGTGGCCAGGTGCCGTATGAACGATACCCGTACCCGAATCAACCGTTACGTGTTCACCTAAAATAGCAGGAACCGTAAAGCCATAGAATGGATGATTAAATTGAAGAAGCTCTAGCTCAGAACCTTTTGCAAAACCTAAATTATGGAAATGCTCGATACCCGCACGATCCATTACAGATTTTGCTAGTTCAGACGCAAGAATTAAACGTTCTGCTTTTTGTTCGCCGTGTGCTTCTACTTGAACTAATACGTATTCAAGATCAGCATGTAGTGCTACTGCACGGTTTGCAGGTAATGTCCAAGGTGTTGTAGTCCAAATAACAACCGATAATTCACCTTCACCTTGATGACCTTCAGGCGTACTGAATTTAGCTAATGTTGCCGCTTCATCTGCAGCAACAAAACGCACATCAATAGATGGGGAGAATTTATCTTGGTATTCAACTTCCGCTTCAGCCAATGCTGAACCACAATCGGTACACCAGTGAACAGGTTTAAATCCTTTAAGTAAGTGGCCTTGGTCTGCAATTTTACCTAATGAACGGATGATGTTTGCTTCAGTACCGAAATCCATAGTGCGGTATGGTTTGTCCCACTCACCCATGATACCTAAACGCTTAAAGCTTTCTTTTTGGCCTTCAACTTGAACTGCCGCATATTTACGACATTCTTCACGGAACTCAGCCGCAGAGATTTTTTGACCCGGCTTGCCTTTTTTCTTCTCTACCATCAATTCAATTGGTAGACCATGACAATCCCAACCAGGAATATATGGTGCATCAAAGCCAGAAAGCGTTTTTGACTTAATAATAATGTCTTTAAGAATCTTATTCAGTGCATGACCAATATGGATGTCACCATTTGCATACGGAGGGCCGTCATGCAATATAAACGATTTTTTACCTTTTTTCGCTTTACGGATCTCGCCGTAAAGATCTTCATCATACCAATGCTTAAGCATTACTGGCTCACGATTAGCCAAGTTACCACGCATTGGGAATCCTGTTTCAGGCAGGTTCAAGGTTTCTTTATAGTCACTCATCGATTCTTAATTCCGTTACTTGGGCGAAATGAAATGTTATTTGTTTTCAGACAGCCACACCCGCGCTGCCTGAGAATCTAATTCTATTTGTTGTTTTAGAGCGTCAAATGACTCAAATTTATGCTCATCACGCAACTTACAAAGTAGCTCCACATCCAATTGTTGACCGTATAAATTGCCTTTATAGTCAAAGAAGTGAACTTCAAGTTGTTGACGAACGCCATCTACCGTTGGGCGATGACCAATATTGGCCACACCACCTAATTGCTTACCACTGCTGTCTTTGGCTTGAACAACATAAACGCCAGACACAGGAGAAACACAACGCTTCAATGGAATATTTGCTGTAGGAAAACCAATCGTTCTCCCCAACTTTCGACCATGGGATACACGGCCGGTAATACTGTAATCTCGCCCTAACATCACGGCGACATCTTTTAATCTGTTTTCAGCAAGCGCATTACGAATTGCAGTACTGCTGACTCTCTGTTTCTCAATACAAAAACTTTTTGTATTCACTACTTCAAAGCCGTATTTTTCACCCGCTTTTTGTAGCATATCGAAATTGCCTAAGCGATGTTTTCCAAAACAAAAATCATCACCAATAACCAGAAACTTAACACCCAATAGCTTAACCAACAAGTGTTCAACAAATTCATCTGCCGTTTGCTGTGCAAATTTATGATTAAAATTAATACAAAGCAGGCGATCTATATCCAACTTATTAAGCTGAACAAATTTATCTCGTAAACGAGTCAGTCGAGCTGGCGCTTTTTCTTTAGCAAAAAATTCCATTGGCTGAGGATCAAATGTCATTACAACAGAAGGCAAACCTAATTGCTTAGCTTTGCCCTTAACTTGTTGTAATACTTGTTGATGTCCTAAGTGAACGCCATCAAAATTACCAATAGTCATTACGCAACCTTGATGGTTTGGCGTAATATTATGAATGCCTCGGATTAATTCCATTATCTCAATATCAATTTATTTGCTCAAAAAAACTGACGAATTATATACTAATCTTACTAGCCAAACCACTCAACTCAGTGAATAACAAGATTATGCATTAACTCGTAATTGACGTGGGCGCAAACCCAATATCACAGCAGGAATTAAATAACTTACCGCACCAAGAGCAATAAAGCTTAATAACATGGCCATTCTTTTTGCTAGATCCCACTCAAGCCATACGTTCATTGCTGGTATAAACCACAATAAAACGCCAACCATAATGGCACCAGATAAAACCAATTTCACAATAAATATCATGGTTTCTTTTGATAATTTATAAACATTCGCTAAATGTAATCCGCGATATAATAATGCCATATTCACAAATGCAGACAATGCCGTTGCCATTGCTAGGCCAACATAGCCATAGAAAGACGCAAAAATAGCATTAAAAACCATATTCGTAACCATCGCAATGATGCCGTAACGAACCGGAGTTTTAGTATCTTGCCTTGCATAATAACCAGGCGCTAATATCTTGATTAACATAAAGTTTAATAAGCCAGACCCATAGGCGATCAAAGACAGCGAGGCGTTATGTACATCATTTGGTGAAAATTCACCACGCATGAACAATACCATTAGCATAGGTTTTGCTAATACCATTAAACCTAACATTGCAGGGATCCCAAGTAAAATAACCATTCTAACTCCCCAATCCATCGTATTAGAGAACCCCGCCCCTTTTGCATCAACATGCTGACGAGAGAGTGCAGGTAGGATCACAGTGGCAATAGCAATCCCAAATAACCCTAATGGGAACTCTAATAAACGATCCGAATAGTAAAGCCAACTGATAGAACCCGTCGCTAAAAAACTCGCGATAAAAGTATCAAACAATAAGTTAATTTGACTTACCGATACCCCAAATAATGCAGGGATCATTAAGGTTCTAATTTTTACAACACCAGGATCATTCCAGCCCCATTGCGGACGAACCAACATTTTGGCTTTATAAAGAAATGGGATCTGGAATAAGAATTGAATTAAACCGCCAAGAAAAACACCAATCGCTAACCCAATTTCAGGTTGCTCTAAGTTTGGTGAAATAAAATAGGCACAAGCAATAATGGCTACATTTAAAAAAACAGGAGTAAAAGAAGAAACGGCAAATTTACCTAACGTATTTAAAATCGCACCGGATAAAGCAACAAAAGTAATAAACCAGAGATAAGGAAAGGTTATTTTTAATAAGAAGCTAGCAAGCTCAAATTTAGGCGCATTAGGCCCATCATTCAACCAATCCATAAACCAACCAGCCCCAAATAATGCCGTTACGACACCAGAGCCTAAAATACCGAAAAAAGTAACAATGGTGACAAGCACACCAAGAGTTCCCGACGCTTTCGCAATTAATTCTCGCGTTTTATTATCATCACCACTGGCGTGATATTCGGTTAATACAGGGACGAAGGCTTGTGAAAAAGCCCCCTCAGCAAATAAGCGGCGTAAGAAGTTAGGTATCTTATTCGCAAAGAAGAAAACATCTGCAGATGCCCCTGCGCCCATTAAATTTGCCACTACTACATCACGGACTAAACCGAGTACTCGAGACACTAAAGTCATGATACTGACGATTAAGCCAGAACGTAAAAGTCGTTTACTCACAAAAAAACCTCACAAAGATGGTGATGATGACCATAAAGAGCTTACTAACTGTAAAAAATGCTGTTAGAATGCACGCCATCTTAACCGTGTTTTGCCATTCTCATCAAACTTTTGTTTGAGACAGCTTGGTTTTTACACAAATCATTTGACATTTAGGTTCAATGGGTGCATATTTCCCGACCTTAAATTGTCACCGAACTACGTTTTTGGGAGTTAAACCCTTGGCAAATAGTAAATCTGCTAAGAAGCGCGCAACTCAAGCTGAAAGACGTCGCCAGCACAACGCTAGCCGTCGTTCAATGATGCGCACTTACATGAAAAAAACTATCGCAGCTATTGAAGCTGGTGATAAAGAAGCTGCAACTGCTGCACTAGCTATTGCAACTCCACTTCTAGACCGCATGGCGACTAAAGGCCTTATTCATAAGAATAAAGCTGCACGTCATAAAGCGCGTTTCACTGCAGCAATCAAAGCTCTTTAATAGAAATTTGATTCTCAGTTAGAAATAAGAAAAAACCGACCTAGGTCGGTTTTTTTATGTCTGTTATTTAGAAAACAAAGAGTGTCACCTCTTCATCTTCCTTATCTACGTTAATTCTGTTTTATTTTGAACAATATAAATTATGTAATAATTGGATTACTGATTTAACTTCATGACTGCTTAATGAATAAAACACAGTTTGAGACTCTTTTCTTGTCGAAACCAACGCATCTTTACGCAACCAACCAAGATGTTGAGACAATGCAGATTGACTTAATGACAACTGTTCTGCTATTTGACCTACTGAAAGTTCACCTTCCAGCAATAAACAAAGAATAAATAATCGACGTTCATTAGCCATTGCTTTTAGTAGTGTGACTGCTTGCGGAGCGTTTTTCTCCATTTGTTGTAAATCCATAAATATACCTGCCATCTAATTTAGTTCCTGCTAATTTAGCTTAAAGCATTCTATTTTTGCAAATTAAAATCAAATAACTGTGAAAAATCAGCTTCACAAATACTTTTTACTGCCGGATGCTGAATCATTCGTTCTGCAAAAATAACGTAATATTCTTCTTTTAAATCTTTTACGTCAGCGATTCGGTGCAAAGAAAGATCAGAATCAGCCTCATTCATATAAACCGTTGGGGCTAAAAATACAGAGTCATTCTCACGGGCAAAGGCCTTCATTAGAGCAACGTCATCAAATTCCCCTAAGATATTAGGCGTAATACCTTGCTGATCGCACCACTGAACCACCTTTCTTCCCATTGATGTTCGACTGCCAGGGATCAGTACCTTTTTTATCTCTAATACTTCTGGGAATTGAATATCCGTCATTTCTTTAGAGCAGAAAAAACTCATTCCACATTCACCCAATTTTTTGCTGAAAAGTCCAGAATTCTGGCTTGAGTCAACAGGGCAATCCGATAAGATCATATCTAATTTATGCTGAGATAACTGTTCAAGTAGCAATTCATGGGTCGATTCAAAGCAGCGAAGATGTATTGATGCATCTTCAGGAATCGTGGTTGAAAGAACTTTACTCACTAATCGTTTAGAAAGAGCATCAGCAACGCCAACATCAAATAGCACATTTGATTGTTGACTATAATTAACGATATCTAACATCTCATAACTAAGGCCAAACATACGATCGGCGTATTTATAAATTAATTGCCCTAATTCTGTTGGCTCAATGTTACGTCCATTACGTTTCGTTAATTTGCCATCAACGCGTTCTTCCAATGCCTTGATTTGTCCAGTCACCGTTTGAGGCGTTAAAAATAATGCTTCAGCAGCTTTAGTTACCGATCCTTGTTTGCACACCATCCAAAAATAATAAAGATGGTTATAGTTTAAATGTGACATAACGGTTCCTACATTGATCTTTTCCAAAAGATACGTCATTTATGACAACGAAGACATTCATTTCGTAAAAAGTACAACAAAACACCAAAAACATCGGATATTCCGTATTCAAATTATTATAAACGTCATCTTTACGCAATATAGAACAAAATAGTTTCAAAAAATAATTTATATTACCTTTTGTCATAAAGAATAAAATCACTTAAATATCAACAAATTAAAATAAAATTCAAACATAAAAAATCCCATACCACATTGTGTGACGAATTTATTACCGTTTTATCCACCACTGTAATATTTCTGAAATATTCATTATCTACTATCGCTTCAGATTAAATAAACCGACAACCTATTATTTCGGTACGGAGCTTTACTATGAATACCCAATCAATTCCTGCAGCAACAATGAGCAATACCTCACGCATGCTGCGTTGGGCAAACTTAGCATTTATGCTTTACCTTCTTTTATTAGCTGTTGCAATGGTCGGAACAGGATTTAAATGGTCTGTTGGTGAACAAGCTAAAGTTCTATTTGAATTTGCTTCTCACCCAATAGCAGGTCTAATGATCGGCTTAGTGGCAACGGCATTAATTCAATCATCTTCTACAGTAACCTCAATTATTGTTGGATTAGTAGCCAGTGGTTTACCAGTAGAAACGGCTATCCCTATGGTGATGGGTGCAAACATTGGAACAACAGTAACCAATACTCTGGTCAGCCTTGGTCACGCTCGTTGTAAAGTTGAATTTAGACGTGCTTTTACGTGTGCCACCGTGCATGACTTCTTTAATCTACTTGCTGTTGCCATCTTCTTACCACTAGAAATGATGTTTGGTATTTTCCAAAAATTATCTGCATGGTTGGTATCTCCACTGCTAAACGCAGGCGACATGAGTATTAAAGGGTTTGATTTCATTAAACCAATTACAAAACCAGTAATTAGTGCAATCAAAGAACCGTTGTCTACCTTCGGAAGTATGACGGGGGGGTTACTGATGATAGGCCTTTGTATTGCGATTCTTATCATCGCGATTACCTTAATGGGTAAATTGATGAAGAGCTTAATGGTTGGCCGTGCTAAGGACATTCTAAAGAGTGCAATTGGTCGTGGTCCTTTGCATGGTATTGCTTCTGGTACTGTTGTGACGGTATTAGTTCAATCTTCATCGACAACAACAAGCCTAATGGTTCCTTTAGTTGGAACTGGTGTACTTAAAATTCGTGATGTATATCCATTTACTCTTGGAGCAAACATTGGAACGTGTGTTACCGCGTTATTAGCAGCGACTGCAGTCTCTGGTGAGTACGCAGTATTTGCTCTGCAAATTGCACTGGTTCACTTATGCTTTAATGTTATTGCTACCTTAGTTATTTATGGCACTCCTTTCCTACGTGAATTGCCACTGAAAGGCGCAGAATGGATTGCTGAAATGGCAAACCGCAACAAAGGTGTTGTGGCTGGATATTTAAGCTTTGTATTTATTATCCTTCCTGGCAGTGTTTTAGCGTTAACCGTGTAAACTGATTAGATAAATAAAAAAGCCCCAGAGTGGTAATCACTCTGGGGCTTTTTATTTTTCAGTACCTATTATACTGAAAATGGGTATTTTATTACCTCATGACTTTCATAGCCAATCACTTCAAAATCATCCATTGTGACCCAGGTTTCTAAATCTTCTAAAGAAGTAATCTTAGGGTTAATCTTAAAGACCGGCGCTTTCAACGGTTCACGCTTTAACTGAACGTCTTTCATCAATTCAAGTTGATCTTCGTAAATGTGACCGTTCACAATCTTATGGTACGCTTTACCGGCTTTATGTCCTGTAATTTGAGCAACGATAGCCAGTAGAAAATACACCTGAACCATATTGAAATTTAAGCCTAGAGGGACATCACAAGAGCGTTGAGTACTATTTAAGTATAATGTGTCACCTAATAGTGAAAAGTGGTGTGAGTACATGCACGGGCGCAAACACCCTATATCAAACTCACCCGGATTATAGAAATTTAAAATTTCACCCCGGTCATCAATGCCTTGACTTAAATCATCAATGATCTTTTTTAGTTGATCAACGAACTCACCATTCGGTTTTGCCCATGAACGACCTTGAACGCCATATACACGTCCCATGTCATCTTCACCTTTACGGTGAGGGTTATTTAACCAAGCATTATTTAAGTTCGCATTGGCATCCCATGTTTTAGTACCAATCTGACGAAAATCTTCGGCATTATCATAACCACGAATATAACCAATCATTTCGGCAACCGCAGATTTCCAGAAACTCTTGCGAGTTGTCACTAAAGGAAATTCACCATTGGCAACATCGTAAGTTAAATCGGCATTAATTACCGTCAAACAACGCTTTCCGGTGCGCTCGTTCTCAATCCAAGTCCCTTCACTAACGATACGTTGGCATAAGTCTAAATACTGCTTCACGGTCATGCTCTCTAAAATTGGCTTAAAAAAATGGCCTCTAACGAAGAGGCCATTACTAAAAATCGTTATTATCGCTATTCTAGCTTATTTTGCTTTTTGTTTTGAGCTATTTTGCTTATCGCCACTGTTCTTCAAATCAGTCGCATAAAGATTACGCTTAAATGCCCAAACCATCATCAATAAACCACCTATCACCATTGGTAATGATAGAATTTGTCCCATTGAGATCCAATCGCCAAACAACCCTAATTGTGCATCAGGTTCACGAACATATTCAACCAAGAAACGGAATGTGCCGTACCCAAATAAGAATAAACCAGAAACCGCCCCTAATGGGCGAGGTTTACGAATAAACCAGTTCAAAATTAAGAAGAGTACAATTCCCTCTAATGCAAATTCATACAATTGCGATGGGTGACGCGGAAATGGACCACCGCTAGGGAATACCATCGCCCAAGGCACATCAGTGACTCTTCCCCACAATTCACCATTCATGAAATTACCTAAACGACCCGCGCCTAAGCCAAACGGAACCAAGGGTGCAACAAAATCAGCAATGGTAAAAAAGCTACGGTTGTTTTTATAGCCATACCAAAGCATCGCACTAATAACACCTAATAACCCACCATGGAAAGACATTCCACCGGTCCATACTTCAAATAAATACAACGGATTATCTAGGAAATATCCAAAATTATAAAACAGGACGTAACCAATTCGACCACCAATAACGACACCAAGAAAGCCGGCAAAAAGAAGATCACTGACTTGATCTTTCGTCCAACCGCTGTTTGGTTTATCTGCGCGTTTATTTGCTAGCCATAATGCAAACATAAAACCAAATAAATACATTAAGCCATACCAACGTATCGCCAATGGTCCAATTTGAAATAATATTGGATCGATATGTGGGAAGTTTAAATACCCCTGACTCATGATTACTCTCTTATCCTAAGAACATTTTAGTGCCGATAAATACTAGAAATACGGCAAAGATTTTTTTTAATGTTGGTGTAGGTAAATACGATGTTAACTTTGCACCAATACGGGTTGTAAAAATGGAGGTAAGTCCAACCCCGCATAATGCAGGTAAATAAACATAGCCTAAACTCATTGGTGGTAAATCAGAGACTTGTGCACCATGAATAATAAAGCCAATCATACCTGCCATTGCGATAAGCATTCCACATAATGAAGAACTCCCAATGGCTTTTCGCATTTCTACACCATGAAAATTTAAATAAGGTACGGTAAGTGAACCACCACCGATCCCTGCAAGGCTTGATATCACACCTATGAACCCACCACTAATACCCACTTTTAATGGCGATGGTAACGGTCTTGTCGCTGTAAATTTTAACGCTAATAACATTTGTAAAGCTAATAGTAAGACAATCACACCAAATACTTTAGGTAAATATTGACTAGGAATTAATTCAGCCGCATAACTCCCTAGAAAACCACCAACAATAACGCCCGGTGCTAACCCTTTAATGAGTTTGAATTCGACATTACCTAACCGTAAATGGTTCAATGCAGATGACGCGGATGTCAAAATAATCGTCGCCAGAGAAGTTCCTAACGCCATTTGCATCACAATATCAGGGGAAATCCCAGCTTGGGGCAGTAACCAAAGTAATGCAGGCACAACTAATAAGCCCCCGCCAATCCCTAATAACCCTGCCATAACACCAACAATACTGCCTAAGGCAAGATAGAGAGCAAATAGCTCCCATACACTAATGACCATTTATTTTCCTGCTCTGATGAATCCTGAAAGATCATGCTTTTCAAAAAAGACCATCATATCAGCCAAAATACTCTCTGCATCATCATGGTGTAAAAGTTTTTCAACAATCTCTTTTACTTCTTCTAATGTAACTTTACGAATTATGTATTTTACTTTGGCCACGTTAGAGGTATTCATGCTGAGATGTTCGTAACCTAATCCCATCAACAATAAACAGCCAATAGGATCGCCAGCCAACTCACCACACACACTCACCGGTAAATTATATTGCTGAGCCGTATCGATAATCTGCTTTAAAGCCAATAGCACCGCAGGATGATATGACTCATACACATGAGAAACTCTTGAATTATTACGATCAACCGCGAGTAAATATTGTGTTAAATCATTTGTCCCGACAGAAATAAAATCCACCAACTCAGTAATTCTTGGGAGTAAATACAACATAGACGGCACTTCGATCATCATACCAATCCGAGGTAGAACAAAAGAAACACCCGATTCATTCAATACTTCTTCATAAGCTTGATTGATCAACTTTCTTGATTGTTTTAGCTCTGGAATACCAGAAATCATCGGTAACATGATAGAAAGATTATTATTACCGATATTCGCTCTTACCATTGCTTTTAACTGTAATAAGAAAATATCAGGATGATCCAAAGTAAAACGGATCCCGCGCCAACCTAAAAATGGGTTGTCTTCTTCTATTGGTAAATAAGGTAATGGTTTATCCCCGCCAATATCTAATGTTCTCATGATGACGGGTTTATCAATATAGGTTTCTAAAATCGATTTATATTGAAGATATTGCTCTTCTTCAGAAGGAAAGCGCTGCTGTAAAAGAAACGGGATTTCCGTTCGATAAAGACCAACACCATCAACACCTTGGTTTACAGCAATCGTGGTGTCGGCGCTGAGACCTGCATTCAAATGTATTCTCATTTGATGGGCATCACGAGTAAAGGTGGGCTTATCTAAATCCAGAGTAATAAGCTGAGATAAGGCTAATTCTTCATTTTGCAGTTCAATATATTCTTGAACTAAAGCCTCTGTCGGCTTTATGTATAGCATGCCACTATAGCCATCAACGATGGCAAGCTTTTGATGATAATGCGCAGGATTAAACTCAACCCCCATGATCGCAGGAATACCAAGCGCTCTTGATAGAATTGCCGCGTGAGAGTTCGCCGCGCCTTCTAATGAGATAACCGCCTTTAATTTTTCTCTAGGAATACTGGCAAGCATCGACGCTGTTAGCTGGGTCGTTACTAAGATGACTGGTTCCGAGAGTTCGAGATCAAATTTATTCTCATAATTTAAGAAATAAAGTAAACGCTGCCCTAATTCTCGAACATCATTCGCTCTTTCACTTAAATAAGAGTCGCTCATGCGTCCAAAACGCGCGGCATAAGACTCAATAACCTGACGTAATGCCCACTCAGCAGAATCTCCTTGGTTGATCTGTTTTTTAAGATCCCCCTTCAACATCGGATCATTCAATAAGTGGGTAAACAGATCAAAAATAGCTAAGGTTTCTGTATTTAACTCTTGTTCAAATCTCTTTTTTGCTCGACGAAAATCTTTTAATGCAAACTCAATAGCACTACCAAGTCGATCTTGTTCTTTTTCTATATCAATACAAGAACTCGGTAAAACCGCTTCAACGTTAGGTTGAGCATCATCAAACCACAAAGGGGCGATAGCCACTCCAGTCGATGCTGACAATCCTTTAAATTGCTTTTGATTAACAGACGTTAGTTGAAGTTGGCTTGACCAGCTCTCTTGTGCTTTAGCGTGAGCAAGAACCACAGCCAATTGCGCCGACAGAGTCACAATAAAGGATTCTTCTACTTCGGTGAATTGACGTTTTTCTTTTTGCTGAACAACCAGAACCCCAAGATTTTGACGTCGATAAATAATCGGTGTCGCCAAAAAAGAATTAAATTTATATTCAGCAATACTAGGTATGTATTTGTATGAGGGGTGAACAGAGGCATTTGCTAAGTTAAGAGGCTCACAGCTGCGCGCAACTAAACCCACAAGGCCTTCATCAATACTTAAGGAAACCGTGTTAGGTTTGGCCTTCAGGCCTTCTGTTGCCATTAATTCTAAGCGCAGGCTGTCATTACTCATAAGATAAACTGAGCAACATTCAGTGCGCATTGAATGGCGCGTACTTTTAACCAATAACGCTAAAGCATCATCCAGTGATTCCGCTTTAGCGACTTGGTCAACAATATCCCTGAGTTGAGTAAGCATACTGACCAATCCTTAAGGCTATAAGGTATAGACAGCTTACCCTTTTTTACCTTTCCTTTTAAATTTTCGTTCTTTAAACGGCATTGCAATTGCCGCAAACTCTTTAAGAGCTCGACGATAAACATCTCGCTTAAATGATACAACTTGTCTTACTGGGTACCAATAACTTACCCATCGCCAACCATCAAACTCAGGTGAGCGATCTCTTTGCATGTTCACCTTAGATTCATCACATTCTAAGCGTAACAAAAACCATTTCTGTTTCTGTCCAATACAAACAGGCTTTGAATCCCATCTAACTAAACGTTTTGGCAGTTTATAGCGTAACCAATGACGGCTACTTGCTAAAATACGTACATCATTCTTAGTTAGACCGACTTCTTCATACAATTCACGATACATGGCTTGCTCTGGAGTTTCACCGTCATCAATACCACCTTGCGGAAACTGCCATGAATGCTGTCCATATCGCTTCGCCCAGAATACTTGACCATGGCTATTGCATATCACTATCCCGACATTCGGGCGGAAACCATCGCCATCTATCACAGGATGACCTCATCATAAACTTATATTCCCTTGATTTTTTCACAGATCGTCTCTTTGAGCAAACAGGATCACGCTTTCTTGTCACGTTTTACTAAAATAACCGTTAATTCTGAATAACTTTTAATCATCGAGTAACTTATCAACATAACAATGAGAGCTACTCCACATTTATTCACCTTTTCTGTGCATAACTTTATGTAGAAACCTAAAAGAGCGAATAAATAGAGAAAGCAGTGAATCCTTAGCCTTCAATATGAGCTGCATTCAAAAACAATAAATCAGATAATAAACATAAGGTTAGTGAGGGGTTCTTTTAAAGGATCGTTTGTCAAAAAAAGCCTTTGAATAATATAAACACAGATCGGTTAAAGATCGAACAATGTGCCAACTATCCACAACTAAGTCGTAATTAATGACTAGGCCATTGAAAAGTCAATAAGTTATTCATAAATAAAGCACTGTATATAGATCCAGAAAAATAGCTAAGGAAGAAAAATATAGCATAATGTGGATAACTTTATTCGATCCAGACAAACTCAAAAAAAAATGAAGAATATGGTAATCTTATCTTTTATCTAATCAATTTAAGGCCTATGACTCCCTTACCACCTAAAACAATTGATGAACTGTTGTCTAGAGCAGAAAGCATTGCTGGTTATACGTTGGCTGAACTTGCGCTGCAAGCTGGAATACCCGTTCCTGAAAATTTAAAGCGCGATAAAGGCTGGGTAGGTCAATTACTCGAATGGCATCTTGGTGCGTCAGCAGGCAGTAAACCTGTACCTGATTTCATTGATCTTGATATTGAATTAAAAACAATTCCAATCAGTCATTCTGGTAAACCATTAGAGACCACCTTTGTGTGTGTCGCGCCCTTAACTGGCGTACATAGCCTACAATGGAAAGAATCACACGTTAGACACAAGCTCTCTCATGTATTGTGGATCCCCGTGGAAGGTGAAAGAGAAATTCCGGTCGGTGATCGTCATGTCGGTTACCCAGTACTTTGGAAACCATCAATCAAAGAAGAACAACAATTACAACAAGATTGGGAAGAGTTAATGGATCTCATCGTGTTAGGAAAAGTAGAATCGATTACGGCAAGGCATGGGGAAGTATTACAACTAAGACCAAAAGCAGCAAACAGTAGAGCATTAACAGAAGCCTATGGTGATAATGGTCAGCCAATAAAAACCTTACCTAGAGGGTTTTACTTAAAAACGCACTTTACCCACTCTATATTAACATCCTTTTTTAACTAAAAAAGCCACTGTATTTATAAATACAATGGCTTTAAACATGAGTGAGTTACTCGCTTACTGTACGAATTAACTGTATGTTCTTGGCTCAGAAATAAGGTTATGTTTATTCAATAAACGGTACATCGTAGCACGGGATACCCCTAACTCTTTCGCTGCTGATGATACTTGACCATCATGTGATTCCAGAACCAATAGTAAAGCATCACGTTCTGAATTTTCACGGATTGTGCGTAAACTGCGTTTTGTATCATTACGCTGAGGAAGATCCAAATGCTCAAGATCAATCGTCATACTATCAGCAAGTAATACCGCTCGTTTCACTTGATTAACCAGCTCTCTCACATTACCAGGCCATGGGTAATGAATCATCGTTTGTAGTGCTTCTTCTGAGAAAGTACGTGCCTGAGTATTATATTCTTTCGCATATCGCTGTAAAAAATGCTCTGCTAGAATCGAAATGTCTGAACTGCGTTCTTTTAATGCAGGTACATGAATACGCAATACATTTAAGCGATAATAAAGCTCTTCCTTGAAGTCCCCTTCTTCGATCGCTTTTTCAAGATCAATATGACTTGCAACAATAACTCGAACATCAAGATCAACAAGTCCTTGAGGCGTTTCCATATTGCTTTCTTGTAGAAAACGTAATAAAAGTTGTTGTTGGCTGACTGGTAAATCATTAATGTCATTTAAAAATAATGTACCACCATTGGCTTGTAATAATTTTGATGTTTCTGGGAATTCAGAATTCAAACCAAATAATTCTTGTTCAATTTTCACTTCAGACAATGAACCACAGTTCAGCGATACAAAGGGACCTTTATTACGACCTGAAGAATCATGCACCGCTTTAGCAACGACATCTTTACCTACACCACTCTCACCCGAAATTAAAATAGAGACATCGGTAGGGGCAACTCTTCGGATCTGATCTCTTAGGCGTTTCACTGCTGGCGCCTCACCTAAAATACCTAAATCTGATTTATTTCCCAAATTTGGCCATACTTTACGCTCAAGCTTTAGCATTCCCAGTTGATGGCCGATAGTACTCAATAGCTGCGCATCAGGAATTGGAGCGGTAAAAAAGTCGATACAAAAATTCACAATAAATTGGCAAATCGTATCAGAACCCAGTTGAGATTCACGAATAAACGCGATCCAACGCACTTGTTTATTATTATTAACTAGCGTGGCAATTCCATTTAAACTGAAATCATCTTGGCTTAAATCAACAATCCCAATACATGGTCCAATTTCGTCAAATAATGTTTGTGCTGCACGTAAGTCGTAACAACGGTGACAACGCCAACCTACTTGTTCTAAGACCGCTAACCAAGGTTCGTAGCTACCACCAACGACAACTAATGAACCAGGAACCGAATCCATACGAAACTGAGTACCCATAAAACTACCTCTAAATTCTTTATATAAACCAACTAAAATATCTCTTAAGAACGACTATACAGGTTTTAAGACGAACACGAGTCTCACAAACGAGATGGCCGTCATTGTTTTAACAAAAAAAACATGAAATCACACCAAATAATAGCTGATAATTAACATAACAGCCTCATAGCAGACTCATTAATGAGAATTAATCAAAAAAAAGCCATAAGGAATCATGTTTTAATTACTTTTTAGAGGTATTAGTGAGTAAGAAGAGAATTGTAAAAATTAAGTCAATTGAATCATAACTGCTATTTATTTTAAATTTATCACTTTATATCGTCATAATTCAGATAAAAAAAGAGCGACTAAAAAGCCGCTCTTTCAATTTGTTATCTATTTTTTTTATTCAACTTATGCTTGTGGACGCATAGAAGGGAATAAAATCACGTCACGAATAGTGTGAGTGTTAGTGAATAACATTACTAGACGGTCAATACCGATACCTTGACCTGCTGTTGGTGGTAAGCCGTGCTCAAGTGCAGTGATGTAATCTGCATCGTAGAACATTGCTTCATCATCACCAGATTCTTTCGCGCTTACTTGTGCTTTAAAGCGTTCATCTTGATCTTGTGCATCATTCAGCTCAGAGAAGCCATTTGCAACTTCACGACCACCAATGAAGAATTCAAAACGGTCAGTAATGAAAGCATTATTATCATTACGACGAGCCAGTGGTGAAATATCCGCTGGGTATTCAGTAATGAACGTTGGTTGCATTAGCTTAGGTTCCGCTGTTTCACCAAAGATTTCTTCAAGAAGTTGACCACATGTCCAGAAGCTTTCTACTTCTACATGAACTGATTTCGCGATAGAAACCATAAGATCACGATCTTGAACGCCGTCATACGTTAGCGCTTGAATTTCAGCGTGCTCAGGGTTGTACATTTTGATTGCGTCTAACATGCTCAAACGTGCATATTTACCGCCAAAATCTACTGTGTATTCGCCGTAAGGCATTTTATCGCTGCCTAAAACAGAAATAGCCACTTGAGATAGCATTGCTTCTGTTAAATCCATAAGATCGTTGTAATCTGCGTACGCCATGTAGAATTCCATCATTGTGAATTCTGGATTATGACGAGGAGAAAGACCTTCATTACGGAAGTTACGGTTGATTTCGAATACACGCTCAAAACCACCAACAACTAGACGTTTAAGATAAAGCTCAGGTGCAACACGTAAGTACATGTCAACATCAAGTGCATTATGGTGAGTAACGAATGGACGAGCCGATGCGCCACCAGGGATAACGTGCATCATTGGCGTTTCAACTTCCATGAAGCCTTTATCAACCATGAAGTTACGAATTGCAGAAACCACTTTAGAGCGGATAATAAATGCAGTACGAGAATCTTCATTTACGATAAGGTCAACATAACGTTGACGGTAACGCATTTCTTGGTCAGTTAAACCGTGGAATTTTTCAGGCAATGGACGTAGTGCTTTAGTTAGCAGTACGAACTCTTCCATATTCACGTAAAGATCGCCTTTACCTGATTTATGTAGAGCACCTTTAACACCGATGATGTCACCGATATCTAGGCCTTGGTATTTTTCTTTAAGCTCTTTTTGCACATCTTTTGATGCGTAAGCTTGGATCTTGCCAGACACTTCTTGGATCAATAAGAAAGGACCGCGCTTCGCCATTACACGTCCAGCAATTGCTACAATGTGGTTTAATTCTTCTAGCTCTTCTTTGGTCTTTTCACCAAATTCCGATTGAAGATCCGCAGCAAGACTGTCACGACGGAAGTCATTCGGGTGGCCATTAGCCTTACATGCTTGACGGATATGGTCTAATTTACCACGGCGTTCTGCAATCAGTTTGTTTTCATCTAGTTGTACTTGGTCAGTCATAATGAACCCTTTCTTATAATCCAGATTTTAAGCTGGCTTCGATAAATTTATCTAAATCGCCGTCTAAAACGGCTTGCGTATTACGATTTTCAATGCCGGTACGCAAATCTTTAATGCGCGAATCATCCAATACGTATGAGCGAATCTGACTGCCCCACCCAATATCAGATTTGGAATCTTCGTTTACTTGTTTCTCTGCGTTTTGTTTCTGAAGCTCAAGTTCAAACAGTTTCGCTTTCAACTGCTTCATCGCTTGTGCTTTGTTTTTATGCTGAGAACGATCATTTTGACATTGCACTACTGTATTTGTCGGAACGTGAGTAATACGAACCGCAGATTCAGTGGTGTTTACGTGCTGACCACCCGCGCCAGAAGCTCGGTATACATCAATACGTAAATCAGCAGGATTGATATCCACTTCAATGTTATCGTCAATTTCAGGATAGATAAACGCTGAAGCAAATGAGGTATGTCGGCGACCACTTGAGTCAAAAGGTGATTTACGAACTAGACGGTGTACACCCGTTTCGGTACGTAACCAACCATAAGCATATTCACCAGAGATTCGAACGGTTGCGCCTTTAAGACCAGCAACATCACCATCAGAAATTTCGATAACTTCGGTTTTAAATCCTTTCGCTTCCGCCCAACGCAAATACATACGCAGCATCATGGATGTCCAATCTTGCGCTTCTGTACCGCCAGAACCCGATTGTAAATCAATATAACAATCTGATGAATCATGCGCGCCTGAGAACATACGACGGAATTCTAGTGTCGCCAGTTTTGCTTCTAATTCAGCAAGTTCAGGTTCAATTTCATCAAGTGTTTCTTGATCTTGTTCTTCCACTGCTAACTCAAGTAAACCTTCAACGTCTTCACCGCCTTGATCTAATTGGTCAATTGTTTCAACAATCGCTTCTAATGAGGCACGTTCTTTACCTAGCGCTTGAGCGCGCTCTGGTTCATTCCATACTTCTGGTTGTTCTAGCTCTGCATTGACTTCTTCTAGACGCTCTTTTCTCGCATCGTAGTCAAAGGTACCCCCTCAGGATATTTGTGCGTTCAGACACATCCTGGAGGCGGTTTTTTATAGGATTAATTTCGAACATGGTGTTTTATCATCGCCGAATAAAAAATAACCTAACGATTTTAACCAAAAGTGTGATAGAAATCGAGGTATTTCAACCTCTAAAAGCAAGAACAATCCACTTTTAGAAAATGGGGTAAATTTCATCACACCAAATCCCTTTTTATTTAACTTCAGCTTGGAATACGAGCCTTTCCATTTTCATACAGGCTATAAATGCAACAAGTCATTAAGTATTTATTAAGGCAAGGTTTAGTTAAAATTAACTTTAGTCCCTAAATCAAGACTCTATATTGGTTCTATATAGTCAACCATTAACTGTAATGTCTGATTGCCTCTGAATTCATTAATGTCTAAACGGTAAGCTAACTTCACTTTTTGTACTGAAGCATCTGGCCAACGACGTACGTCAATATTAAAGGCAATGGCATCGATCATTTTGTTGGTTGGAAAATCTTTATGTATTGGTTCTAACATTAATTTTAAGTGCTTTTCACCGACTAAACGTTGATTAAGTACTTTAAATTCACCATCAAAAATAGGTTCAGGGAAAGCTTGTCCCCAAGGACCACCAGCACGAAGGATCTCAGCGGTACCTAACGTAAATTCTTCTGGCATTAATTCGCCATCAGATAATACCACCCCAGTTAACGCTTCTTCTTCTACTGATTCACGGACCACGTCATCAAACGCTTGGGAGAAACGCTTGTAATCGACTTCTTTAATACTTAATCCCGCAGCCATCGCATGACCACCAAATTTTAAGATTAAACCGGGGTTTCGGGTATCAATTAAATCCAACGCATCACGCATATGAAAACCCGAGATTGAACGGCATGATCCTTTAATTAACCCATCACCACCATCAGCAAAAGCAATCACTGGACGATGGTATTTCTCTTTGAGACGAGATGCTAAAATACCAATCACACCTTGGTGCCAATCTCGTTGAAATAAAACTAAACCAAATGGCAATTCACTTTGTGCGCCAAACTCTAAGCGCTCACAGATTGCCATCGCTTCTTCTTTCATGCCTTGTTCTATTTCTTTACGAGTTTGATTCAAAGCATCTAATTCTGACGCCATACGACGAGCAGCATGAATGTTGTTGGACATCAAAAGTTCTACGCCAAATGACATATCATCCAAACGCCCTGCCGCATTAATTCTAGGGCCTAACGCAAAACCAAAGTCTGAAGCATTGATCCTAGATGGCACTTTATTGGCAACTTCGATCAACGCTTGAATTCCTGGACGGCATTTCCCAGCTCGAATTCGTTGAATACCTTGATGCACTAAAATACGGTTATTTTCATCCAAAGCCACTAAATCAGCAACGGTACCTAAAGCGACTAAATCCAATAAGTCAGCAAGGTTAGGGATAGGAATATTTTGCGTTTCAAACCAGTTGTTTTCACGTAAACGCGCACGGATAGCCAACATCAAATAAAAAGCAACCCCTACGCCAGCTAACGATTTAGAAGGAAAGGCACACTCTTCAAGGTTTGGATTCACAATCGAATCTGCAATTGGTAATGATGACCCCGGTAAATGATGATCCGTCACCACCACTTGCATACCATAAGCTTTAGCAGCAGCGACACCATCAATAGATGATACGCCATTATCAACGGTCATAATGATCTCAGCCCCCATTGCTTTGGCTTGATCAACCACATCAGGACTTAATCCGTACCCATCTTCGAAACGGTTAGGGACTAAGTAATCCACATTATTGCTGCCCATCATTCGAAATGCCATGACTGACAGTGCAGAGCTCGTCGCTCCATCAACATCAAAGTCACCCACAACAATAATTCGTGTTTGTTTTGCTATCGCTTCAACTAAAATATCTACCGCTTTTTCAATACCATGCATTGACTGAAATGACAGTAAATGCTTAGCACCGCGTTCTAACTGATTATTAGATGTGATCCCACGAGTCGCATAAATCCGTTGTAAGATTGAAGGAATTGAACTCGGAAAGTTTGGAATAACAGGAATAATACGACGTTTCACTTCAATCATGATATTGGCCTAACATTACGTTTATTAAATACAAAAAATCCCCGTAACAAGACGGGGATTTCGATTAAAGAAAGAGAAATTATTTTTCTAAATCGGCAAGCAATTCTTTCGCAGGTTTGTAACCAGGAACTAAATCGCCATTAGGTAAAACAATAGCTGGAGTGCCATTTACACCCATTTTACGACCTAAAAGATATTGCTCTTTAATGATATTTTTACACTGAGCAGTCGCGGGTTTTGAACCATTTATTGGGCGATTCGATTTCGCATCTTCCATCGCTTGCTGTTTATCATCAGCACACCAAACTTGCGCCATTTTATCGGCAACTGAACCTTGGTAGCCCTGACGAGGATACGCTAAATAACGAACCGTAATTCCTGCATCATTATAATCTTTCATCTCTTTATGCAGTTTTGTACAGTAACCACAGGTGATGTCGGTAAAGACGGTAATCACATACTTTTCGTTTTTTGCAGGGAACACGATCATGTTCTCACTTTGGCTATCGACTAGCTTAGCGAAACGAGCCGCTAACAAATCTTTCATATTGCCATTTTCATCAAACTCAAAAATTCGACCTTGAATAAAGTGCTTACCGTCATCAGAGACGTAAAAAATACCAAATGGGGTTTCAACTTGTTTGAAGCCATCAATATCAGAATCATGAATGGCTTCAACAGGTAAACCTAATGTCGTTAATCGTTGAGTAATCGCAATTGTTGAATCACTATTAGATGCCACTACAGGAGAAGCCGGTGTTGCAGTTTCTTTTACTTGCTCATCAGAACAAGCAGTAAAAGAAGCGACGCTCAATAGAGCAATAATCATTGCGCTAGTACGGCGAATAAAAGACATAAAAGGTTACCTATAAAAAAGTGTGATGTAAGAACGTTTAAATCATTAGAGTTTAGAAAAACCAAGAAGTTCCCATTCATTAAGAACGGGGGTGATGCTCTTGATGTATCTGTTTCAAACGCTCTGTTGCTACATGAGTATATATTTGTGTGGTAGAAAGATCACTATGTCCCAACAACATTTGTACGACTCTAAGATCTGCCCCATAGTTTAGCAAATGTGTCGCAAAAGCATGGCGTAAAACGTGAGGCGATAATTTGTCCGTATCAATCCCTGCAATTACGGCATAATGCTTTATGCGATGCCAGAATGTCTGTCTTGTCATTTGTCTTGCACGTCGACTAGGAAAAACCACATCTGAGCTTTTTTCGCCCAATAGAGTTGATCGACCTTGATCTAAAAATGTTTGAATCCAATAAACCGCGTTCTCTCCCATTGGAACCAAACGCTCTTTATCTCCCTTACCAGTAACTCGTACGACACCTTGACGTAAACTCAAATTTTCCATCGTTAAACTCACTAATTCCGTCACACGCAAACCTGTCGCGTAAAGTAGTTCTAACATAGCGCGATCACGGAGTTCTAATGGATCATCGACATTAGGCGCTTCCAGTAAGTCATTTACTTGTTCTTCACTTAGATCTTTCGGTAATCGTTGCGGTAACTTGGGACTCATTAATAACGCGGTAGGATCATCACCTCTAATTTTTTCACGATGTAAATACTGGAAAAATCGACGCAAAGCAGAAAGCATACGAGCTCGAGATGTTTGCTTATATTGTTTATCAACTAAATAAGCTTGGTATTCATTTAATCCCATTGCAGAGATAGAAGCACACTTATAGTGATTCTCATCTAACCAATTCAATAATTTCATTAAATCGTTTCGATAAGAAGACAACGTATTTTCAGATAATCCACGTTCCATCCACATGGTATCTAAAAAACGCTCGATCAACGCCATATCATTATTCATTACCATCACCACAAAGACTGCATACCAGAAATACTGGTTAGAATTACAGTATTAAACAATTTAACTGACTTTCAATGCAAGTTTAATTTTAAGAATCATTTGCGGTACACTACAACTAATCCTCATTGTTATGGAATATAGAATGAAAATCGGCCTATTTTATGGTTCTTCTACCTGCTATACCGAAATGGCATCAGAGAAAATACGCTCAACCATTGGTGAAGATATCGTTGATATTTTCAATATTAAAGACACGTCAGCGTCAGCAATGAATGACTACGATCTGCTCATACTCGGGATTTCGACGTGGGATTTTGGTGAAATCCAAGAAGATTGGTTGGCGGTATGGGAAGAATTAGACGGACTGTCCTTAAAAGGGAAAACCATTGCTTTATTTGGTCTTGGCGATCAAGGAGGTTATGGCGAGTGGTTCTTAGATGCAATGGGGTTATTACACGATGAATTAAAAGCGACTGATGCCACTTTCATTGGTTATTGGAAAAATGAAGGTTATGTATTTGATGCCTCAAAAGCATTAACAGAAGACGAATCTCACTTTGTTGGTTTGGCATTAGATGAAGACAGCCAATACGATAAAAGTGACGAGCGTATTGAGCAATGGTGTGAACAAATCCTAGTGGAATACCACGACTCTCTTTAAATTCAAATCACTTTACTAACAAAAACGAATAAGAGCTAATGTGACCCAGTTAGAAAATTAAATATCTAACAAGTTCAGCATTAGCTCTTAATAGAAGAAAAGCAAGAAACTCTATTATCTAGAGATAATTACACTTCTTTAGTCACTAACTCGTCTTCTTTCTTACCAATAAAACGAACAATGATAATTGAAGCGAACGTAGGGATAACCCAAGCCATACCGCGATCAAACATTGGTAGCATCGAGAATGCCGACATATCTGCACCCGCCACTTTCGCCGCATCTAATACAGCAAAGCAAGTTGCAACAGTAACAACGACACGGTATGCCAGACGAGGATTCGGCATCATATGACGTAAAAATGCTAAAACAATCAGAGCCATCGCAATAGGGTAAAGTAGGAATAATACTGGTACCGATAATGCTATAAGCTGAGTTAGACCAACATTAGCAACAATAGCGCAAGCGACACCAACAACAATAACCCATGTTTTATAAGTCACCTTACAAATTGAACTAAAGTAATCAGCACAAGCGGAAATAAGACCAATAGCCGTCGTTAAACAAGCGATCATAACTATAATAGACAATACGATTTGGCCAGAAGATCCAAATAGCGCATGAGTATATGCAGTTAAAATCTCACCGCCATTTGTTGCACCTGGAGCAACAGAGCTAGACGTCGCACCAAGGTAGAATAAAGAGACATAAACAAATGCTAGGCCTAATGCCGCAATACAACCTGCTGCGGTTAAATATTTTGTGGTCGCTTTATGATCTGTAATGCCTTTCTTTTTTAATGCATCAATCATTAAAATACCAAACATTAACGCACCAAACGTATCCATGGTGTTATAACCTTCAAAGAAACCAGTCGTTAATGGTTGATTGATATAGTTCCCTGTTGCTGCAACAATCTCACCTTGTGGATTAACAAATACCGCAATCGCTAAAATGATTAAACCAATGAATAATGCCGGCGTTAAAAACTTACCAATCGTATCGATAAGCTTACCTTGCGACCAGGCAAAAAACATTGCGATTGAGAAGAATGCGATTGAGAATAGTGTTAATGATATTTGTCCGGCATCAGCAGACATAAATGGTTTTGCAGCCATTTCATAAGCAACTAAACCTGTACGAGGGGCAGCAAATGCAGGCCCAATGATAACAAACATCAAAATAGCCATAATAATCGCTACTTTTGGTGGTAAATCACGAGTAAGTTGCTGCCAAGATCCACCGGCTACACCAATAGTAATAATGGTCATAAGAGGTAAACCTACCGCAGTAATAAGGAACCCCCCCATTGCACTGTAAACATGTTCACCGGCCATCTGACCTGCAATTGGTGGAAATATAATGTTGCCTGCACCTAAAAAGAAGGCAAAAAGCATAAAGCCAACGGCTATGATATCGGTTAGTTTTAGTGATTGTTTCACAGAAAACCCTTCTTATAATGTTGTGTGTTTGATTTCGTATTTTTATATCTTTTTTGATATTTATTTAAGAATAATGACCAATTAATCATTAAATCGCAATAGTGTAGATAAAAACACCATAATATATACAAACACAACCTACCAAGCAGTTTAATTCCCTGTTTTATAGGCCAAAATAAGAACCATAATTCAATACTTAAGCATTTAACAATAGATCTAAAATAGAACAATAAACCACTTAACATAAGAAACACAAAATTAACAACTATAACTATAAATGAGCATCTAATGAATAAAGGCTTCACTTTCAAACAGTTCCATATCAATATTGGTCTATGCGGAATGCCAGTAAGCACCGATGGCGTGCTTCTTGGTGCTTGGGCTAATATTGAACAAAGCAAAAATATTCTAGATATTGGCTGCGGAACGGGGTTATTAAGCCTTATGAGTGCTCAGAGAAATGAAAATAGTCATGTTGATGCGGTAGAGTTAATGCCTCTTGCTGCTGAAGTTGCTTTACAAAACTTTGTTCAAAGCCCTTGGAAAAACCGTTTACACTTAATTCATCAAGATATTCTTCATTATCACCCCGCTCATTTATATGACGCTATTATTTGCAATCCACCTTATTTCAATAATGGTGAGCAATCACAGAAAGGTGAACGCTCAATTGCCCGCCATACTGATAGCCTACCTTTTGATAAATTATTAAAATGCTGTAAGGCATTAATGTCCTCTAAAGGACGTGCAAGTTTCATTCTTCCATTCATTGAAGGTAATCAATTCATTGAAATTGCTAAAAAACACAGTTTTCACCTTACAAAACTAACAAAAATACAAACCACAGAAAAAAAAGATGTTTCTAGATTATTGATTGAGCTATCAATTTTTCCTTATATTTATCAAGAGACTACATTAATAATTCACAGTAAAGATGGTTATAGTAATGACTTTATTCAGCTCACTAGACACTTTTATCTCAATATGGCTTAAAAGATCGGTGATCCGTCTCTAATAAATCACTATAATGTCTGGCTAATATCATATTTATACTCTTTAGACCTGAACGGAGAATCTAACAGTGATCAAAACGTTTGCTGATCTCGATCTATCCCCTAACCTACTGCGCGCTCTTGAGGAGATTGGTTATCAACGTCCAACTCAAGTTCAGGCTATGGCGATCCCTGAAGCATTAGAAGGTAAAGACATCCTTGCTTCTGCTCCAACTGGAACTGGTAAATCTGCGGCTTTTTTACTGCCCGCTTTACAGCATCTTGACGATTTCCCTCGTCGTGATCCAGGTCCTGCGCGTGTATTAATCCTAACGCCAACTCGTGAACTTGCTATCCAAGTTGCGGATGAAGCTCGTGAATTAGCTAAATACACTCACCATAAAGTATTTACTATCACTGGTGGTATCAGCTACCAAGAGCACGCTGACATTCTGGCAAGAACTCAAGATATTGTGGTAGCAACGCCCGGTCGTTTAATGGAGTACATCGAAGCTGAACGTTTTGATTGTCGTGCCATTGAAACTCTGATCCTTGATGAAGCCGACCGTATGTTAGACATGGGTTTTGGTCCTGTTGTTGATCGTCTTTCAAAAGAGTGTCGCTGGCGTAAACAAACCTTCTTGTTCTCTGCAACATTAGAAGGTCGTGGTGTTGATGGTTTTACCGCTGATCTATTAAACGAACCAGCAAAAATTGTCGCAGAACCATCGCGCCGTGAACGTAAGAAAATCACTCAGTGGTATCACCGTGCCGATAGCTTGCCACATAAAATAGAATTACTGAAAAGCATTCTAACGAACCAAACTGAGCGCGCGATTGTATTTGTAAAAACTCGTGAGCGTCTTGCAGAACTTCGTGGTCACTTAGAAACAGCTAAGATTTCATGTGCTTGGTTACAAGGTGAAATGCCTCAAGAAAGCCGTAACAATGCAATTTCTCGTTTCCGTGATGGTAAAGTTAACGTATTGATTGCTACAGATGTTGCTGCTCGTGGCATCGATTTACCCGATGTTAGTCATGTCATTAACTTTGATATGCCTCGTACAGCAGATGTATATTTACACCGTATCGGTCGTACTGCTCGTGCAGGTAAAAAAGGCAATGCTGTTTCTTTGATTGAAGCACATGATCAAAAAATGATGGAACGCGTTGGCCGTTACGTTAAAGAAGAAGATGAAATAATTAAAGAACGCTTTGTTGAAGGGTTAAAACCAACACATAAAAAAGCGGTATTTAAGAACAAACAAAAGAAAAATGCGAAGAAAAAAGCGGTGTTAGCAAAGAAAAATGCACCAAAGAAAAAGAAGAAGAAAAAGTAATTACATAAACCCCGTTAACTAAAGCATTACGCTCTAGATACAATAAAAGCAGCCTGTATTTTTACAGGCTGCTTTTTTATTGGAAGTCACTTAGGTACTAAGGACAAGAACGCTTCGGGTAAAAGTCAGAGCTAAAGACTCGTCCCTAAATCCTCGCCTCTAGTCCCTTTTTACAAACATAAAAAAACCCGCTAATCAGCGGGTTTTTATTAACTCAATTCGAGCGGTCTATAATAAAAATTATAGTACGTCGATTGCGTTAAGGTCAGCAAATGCTTTTTCAAGACGCGTAACCATAGAAGCTTGACCTGCACGTAACCAAACGCGTGGATCGTAGTACTTCTTGTTAGGCGCAGATTCGCCAGTTGGGTTACCGATTTGACCTTGTAGGAAATCACGGTTTTCAGCTTCGTATGCACGAACGCCATCCCATGAAGCCCACTGAGTATCAGTATCGATGTTCATTTTGATAACGCCGTAACCGATAGATTCTTGGATTTCTGCTTCAGAAGAACCAGAACCACCGTGGAATACGAAGTTAAGTGCATCAGATGCAATACCAAATTTCTCAGCACAGTAAGCTTGAGAATCACGTAGGATAGTTGGAGTAAGAACAACATTACCTGCTTGGTAAACACCGTGTACGTTACCGAAAGATGCAGCGATAGTGAAACGTGGGCTGATAGCCGTTAGTTTTTCGTATGCGTATGCAACATCTTCAGGAGAAGTGTAAAGCTCAGATGCGTCCATATCAGAGTTATCAACGCCGTCTTCTTCGCCACCAGTACAACCAAGTTCAATCTCGATTGTCATGTTCATTTTAGCCATGCGCTCTAGGTACTTAGCACAAGTTTCGATGTTCTCTTCTAGAGACTCTTCAGAAAGGTCTAGCATGTGTGAAGAGAATAAAGGCTTACCAGTTTCAGCGAAGAATACTTCACCAGCGTCTAGTAGTCCGTCGATCCATGGAAGAAGTTTCTTAGCAGCATGGTCAGTATGAAGAATAACTGGAACACCGTAAGATTCAGCAACTGCGTGAACGTATTTTGCACCCGCTACAGCGCCAAGGATTTGTGCACCTTGACCTTCAAGTTTAACGCCTTTACCAGCGAAGAAACCAGCACCGCCATTAGAGAACTGAACAACAACTGGTGCTTTAGCTTTAGAAGCAGCTTCAAGAACCGCATTGATAGTATCAGTATTCACTACGTTTACCGCAGGAAGAGCAAATTTGTTTTCTTTTGCTACTGCAAATACTTTCTGTACGTCGTCGCCAGAAATAACACCAGGTTTTACAAAATCGAAGATCTTAGACATGGAAGTAGTCCTATTTATTCTATCGTTTTAAAATTAAAAAACTTACGTTCAAATTTTTGCAAACGTTTGCTCACAACTTTTTCTATTGTATCAATAAACATTAGTGGCAACAAACGTAAAAAGCGGGAATGTTCAATTCCCGCCCTTTAAATAATTACGCTTTAGCACGCTCTTCAAGCATTGCTACTGCAGGAAGTACTTTACCTTCAACGAACTCAAGGAATGCACCGCCACCTGTAGAAATGTAAGAAACGTCAGCTTTGATTCCGAACTTATCGATAGCCGCTAGCGTATCACCGCCACCCGCAACAGAGAAACCTTCAGAATCAGCGATTGCTTTAGAAATACCCGCAGTACCTGCTTCAAAGTTTTTGAATTCAAATACGCCAACTGGGCCATTCCAAAGAATTGTTTTTGCATTCTTAATGATGTCAGCTAGAACGGCTGTTGAATCAGGACCAAGGTCGAAGATCATGTCGTCGTCTTGAACATCTGCAACGTTTTTGATTTCAGCTTCAGCGTTTTCATCAAATGCTTTTGCACATGCAACATCAGTAGCTACTGGAATTGCACATTCAACCATTAATTTTTTAGCTGTTTCTACTAAATCTGCTTCGTATAGAGATTTACCAACATTGTGACCTTGAGCTGCGATGAATGTATTCGCGATACCACCACCAACAACAAGTTGGTCAGCAATTTTAGATAGAGACTCAAGAACAGTTAGCTTAGTTGATACTTTAGAACCACCAACGATAGCAACAAGTGGACGAGCAGGATTGTCCATTGCTTTGCCTAGAGCTTCAAGTTCAGCAGCTAGAAGAGGACCAGCACACGCGATAGGAGCGTTCATGCCAACACCGTGAGTTGACGCTTGAGCACGGTGAGCGGTACCAAATGCATCCATTACGAATATGTCACATAGTGCTGCGTATTTCTTAGAAAGCGCTTCTTCGTTCTTCTTCTCGCCTTTGTTAAAGCGAACGTTTTCAAGAACAACTAGCTCACCAGCATTTAATTCAAGACCATCTAGGTAATCTTTAGCTAGTTTAACGTCACAATCTAGTGCGTCATTTAAGTAGTTAACTACAGGAGCTAGAGAGAACTCTTCGTTGTATTCGCCTTCCGTTGGACGACCAAGGTGAGAAGTAACCATTACTTTTGCGCCAGCTTCTAAGCAAAGCTTAATCGTTGGTAGAGATGCAAGAATACGTGCATCAGAAGTTACTTTGCCATCTTTTACTGGTACGTTTAGGTCAGCACGGATAAATACGCGTTTACCTGCAAGTTCCAGGTCAGTCATCTTGATTACAGACATGTTGTGTCCTCTCAATTAAATAATAAAAAGCTTTCAAGCTCGGCATCATTGCCAAACCGATTAAATTCTTACTGCATTATTCAATAAATAGGGATGGAGTTCACTTTTTTCAAGGTGAAAATTAATCTTTTTTCTCTTTCCATCACAAATTATTTGATTGATGCTTTTATTTTTTCATTACTAATGCGGTATCTAGCATCCGATTAGCAAAGCCCCATTCGTTATCACACCAAACCAGCATTTTAACTAAATGCCCGTTACTAACTCTTGTTTGTGAACCATCGACAATCGCGCTATGGGGATCATGATTAAAGTCGATAGAAACAAGTGGCGCTTCAGTATAATCAACAATGTTATGTAATGTACACTGAGATGCATTAACAATGGTTTGATTTATGTCATTAACTTTCACATTTGTATTAATTGTTACACTTAAATCCATCGCAGTGACGTTTACCGTCGGTACTCGCACAGAAATAGCCTCAAATTTGTTGGAAAATTTCGGAAAAATTCGTTCAATACCTTTATGCAGTTTTGTATCTACTGGAATTATAGACTGGCTTGCTGCTCGAGTTCGACGTAAATCAGTATGATACGCATCAATCACTGGTTGATCATTCATCGCAGAGTGAATCGTCGTAATCGTGCCAGATTCAATACCAAACGCATCATCAATCGCCTTAATCACTGGGATAATACAGTTAGTAGTACAAGACCCATTAGAGACAACTCTATGCTCAGGAAGCAATGTGTCATGATTAACACCGTAAATGATAGTGTTATCTAAGTCTGCGCTTCCTGGGTGTGAAAATAAAACCTTTTTAGCCCCCGCATCAATGTGCCTCTCGCCATCCGCTTTAGATCCATAAACACCAGTGCAATCCAGCACTAAATCTACTTGCAATGATTGCCATGGCAAAAGAGAAATATCGGCTTGATGTACAATACGAATTCGATCTTGAGAGCCATTAGGTAAATCGATATAAAGATATTCTTGATCATGGGTGACTTTATGCAGAAAACGTCCATGAGTTGAATCGTATTGAAGAAGGTGCGCCATTCCTTCTGGTTGTGATAATTCATTCACAGCCACGATTTCAATTTGATCACGCTTACCACTTTCATACAAAGCACGTAATACACTACGACCAATTCGACCAAATCCATTTATCGCCACTCTTAACATAATTCCATTCACTCAGGTTTATTTTTCGTCTATTGTACTCTTTTCACTTTTTTCTTAAAGGATCAAAAAAGCGAAGCCACCTTTCGATAACTTCGCTTTTTATTCAATTACTCGCTTTTATTAAGCGAATAACTCTTGATTAAGCTAAAAGCTCTTTTGCTGTTTTCACTGCATTTTCAGTAGTGAAACCAAACATTTTGAATAGCTCGTCAGCAGGCGCTGATTCACCAAACGTTGTCATACCGATGATCTTGCCACCGAAACCAACATACTTATACCAGAAGTCAGCAATACCCGCTTCAATAGCAACACGTTTTGTTACTGCTGATGGAAGTACTGATTCACGGTAGGCTTCATCTTGCTTATCAAATGCATCTGTTGCTGGCATTGATACAACACGTACCGCTTTCCCTTCCGCTGTAAGTTGAGCCGCAGCTTCAACTGCAAGTTCAACTTCTGAACCAGTAGCGATAAAGATAAGCTCAGGTTGACCTTCACAATCTTTCAGGATGTAACCACCCTTTGCTATATTAGCGACTTGCTCTGCATCACGATCTTGTTGTGCAAGGTTTTGACGAGAGAAGATCAGAGCCGTAGGACCATCACGACGTTCAATCGCGAGTTTCCAAGCAACCGCAGATTCAACTTGGTCACATGGGCGCCATGTGCTCATGTTCGGAGTTAAACGCAGTGAAGCGATTTGCTCAACAGGTTGGTGAGTTGGACCATCTTCACCTAGACCGATTGAATCGTGAGTGTACACTTGGATGTTCTGAATTTTCATCAGTGCAGCCATACGCATTGCGTTACGCGCGTATTCCATGAACATTAGGAACGTTGCGCCATAGGGTACGAAACCACCGTGCAGAGCGATACCGTTCATGATTGCTGTCATCGCAAATTCACGTACACCGTAGTGAATGTAGTTACCAGAGAAATCATCAGCGGTTAATGATTTAGAGCCAGACCACATCGTCAAGTTAGACGGTGCAAGGTCAGCAGAGCCGCCCATGAATTCAGGTAACATTGCACCAAACGCTTCTAGTGCATTTTGCGATGCTTTACGTGATGCGATGTTTGCAGGATTAGCTTGAAGATCAGCAATGATTGCCGATGTTTTTTCTTCCCACTCAGCAGGTAAACCACCGTTGACACGACGCTTATATTCAGCAGCTAGTTCAGGGTGTGCAGCAGCGTAGGCATCAAATTTAGCATTCCAAGACGCTTCTTTTGCTTTGCCTGCTTCTTTTGCGTTCCACTCAGCATATACATCAGTAGGAATGTCAAAAGGACCAAACTCCCAACCAAGTTTCGCTTTAGTCGCAACAATCTCATCAGCACCTAGTGGAGCACCGTGACAGTCGTGCGTACCTTCTTTATTTGGAGAACCAAAACCGATGATAGTTTTAGTACAAATCAAAGTAGGACGACCTGTTTCTGCTTTTGCCGCTTCAATCGCCGCATTGATTGCGTCAGCATCGTGACCATCAACCGCAGGAATTACATGCCAGCCGTACGCTTCAAAACGTTTAGGGGTATCGTCAGAGAACCAACCTTCCACTTCACCATCGATAGAAATACCGTTGTCATCCCAGAAAGCAACCAGTTTGCCTAGGCCTAGTGTGCCAGCAAGTGAACACGCTTCGTGAGAAATACCTTCCATTAAACAACCATCGCCCATGAACACATACGTATTATGGTCAACGATGTCGTGGCCTTCACGGTTAAATTGTGCTGCCAATGCTTTTTCAGCCATTGCCATACCAACGCCATTAGTGATGCCTTGGCCTAATGGACCCGTTGTTGTTTCAATACCTGGTGCATAGCCGTACTCAGGGTGACCCGGAGTTTTAGAATGCAATTGACGGAAGTTCTTTAAGTCTTCGATAGACAGGTTATAACCTGAAAGATGAAGCAGAGAATAAATCAGCATAGAGCCGTGGCCGTTAGAAAGAATGAAACGGTCGCGATCAGCCCACTCTGGATTCTGTGGGTTGTGATTTAGGTGACTACGCCATAATACTTCAGCGATGTCTGCCATGCCCATTGGTGCTCCTGGGTGACCAGAATTTGCTTGTTGTACACCGTCCATGCTTAAAGCGCGGATTGCATTTGCTAAATGTTTACGTGAAGACATGCCTGCTCCTGAGAATTCGAAGGACTATATATTTATTGAGCTAGTTAACTCTTGATTAGTTACCCATATTTATGGATTAACTTAAATTTGCAGCGCCGTATTGTCGCAAAGCCTAATAGTGACTGCAAACGTTTACTTAGCAAATAAAGTGCTTTTTTTCACGATTTTGACAGAAAACCTTGTTTCTGTAGATAAATCCAATTGCAGAACGCAAACGATTGGTTATGTCTTATATTTATTTTCTTACCCCAAATGAGTTGTAATTAATCAAATTTTCTCTATTATGGCCGTCTAGATGGAAGAACACCTACACTGTTAAACGTATAGACTTATATATACTGTGGGTATTTTCTAAAAATTTATTACCTATAGAAGTGGAGCTCATCATGGCTAAACACCTATTTACCTCTGAATCAGTATCAGAAGGTCATCCAGATAAAATTGCCGATCAAATTTCAGATGCCGTACTTGATGCGATCTTAGAACAAGATCCAAAAGCACGTGTTGCTTGTGAAACGTACGTAAAAACTGGCATGGTTATGGTCGGTGGTGAAGTAACAACTTCTGCATGGGTTGATATCGAAGAAATCACTCGTGAAACCGTTCGTGAAATTGGTTATGTTCATTCTGACATGGGCTTTGATGCTAACTCTTGTGCTGTATTAAACACAATTGGTAAGCAATCTCCTGATATCAACCAAGGTGTTGATAAAGAAGATCCAAAAGAACAAGGCGCTGGCGACCAAGGCATCATGTTTGGTTACGCAACGAACGAAACACCAATTTTAATGCCAGCACCGATTACTTACGCACACCTTCTTGTTAAACAACAAGCAGAAGTACGTAAAAGCGGAAAATTGGATTTCTTACGCCCAGATGCAAAATCTCAAGTTACTTTTCAATACGACCAAGGAAAAATTGTTGGTATTGATGCGGTTGTACTTTCAACTCAACACAGCGATTCAGTAACGACTGCGGATCTTCGTGAAGCAGTAATGGAAGAAATCATCAAACCAGTACTACCTGCTGAATGGCTAAGTAAAGAAACTAAATTCTTTATTAACCCAACAGGTCGTTTTGTTATCGGTGGCCCAATGGGTGACTGTGGCCTGACTGGTCGTAAAATCATCGTTGATACTTACGGCGGCGCAGCTCGTCACGGTGGCGGTGCATTCTCTGGTAAAGATCCATCAAAAGTTGACCGTTCAGCAGCATACGCAGCACGTTATGTAGCGAAAAACATCGTTGCAGCTGGCATGGCTGACCGTTGTGAAATCCAACTGTCATACGCTATCGGTGTTGCTGATCCAACATCTATCATGATTGAAACGTTTGGTACTGAAAAAGTATCTCACGACATCATCATTGAATCGGTTCGTCAGCACTTTGACTTACGTCCATATGGCCTACAAGAAATGCTTAACCTTCTTCAACCAATCTACAAGAAGACAGCAGCATACGGTCACTTCGGTCGTGAAGAATTCCCTTGGGAAGCGACTGATAAAGCAGAAATCCTTCGTGATTTCGCTGGTATTAAGTAATTCAAGACTTAAAAACTCTCTAAAAAGGAAGCTTCGGCTTCCTTTTTTGTTTTCTAGCCCCATATACTCTTTATAGTTAAAAGCGTTAATGTGATATTCAAGATAAAGAGATTCAATGACCCCACTTCAACAAGCATCCGTAGCCAAAGCTCAACAGTGCATTCAACAGGCATCCACTTTTTTTAATCGTCCTTTTTCCTTACCCGCGATTAATTTTACTCAACGTGGAAAAATAGCAGGCACCGCTCGCCTTCAAGGGTGGGAAGTCAGAATTAATCCCGTATTATTAGAAGAGAATCAACACACTTTTATTAACGAAGTGATCCCTCATGAAATTGCCCATTTAATTACGTTTAAACTGTATGGTCGAGTAAGACCGCATGGTAAAGAGTGGCAAGGTATAATGAATCAAGTCTTCAATTTACCAGCCCGAACTACGCACAGTTTTAGCGTTGAATCAGTAAAAGGAAAAACCTTCCCGTATCGCTGTAAATGCACAACACATGAATTAACGGTCCGTCGCCACAACCGAGTCCAACGAAAAGAAACTCAATACCTTTGCCGACAATGCCAGTCACCATTGAATGTGGTCAAAAAATAGCCTTTACTATCATTAACTTCTATTACTCAATTTATCTATAAAGAACTTTAACAATAAGCTACTCTTACTGCATTAATACAATAATCAGTAGTGTACTTTATGAAATTAATTCGCTTAGTTATCAGTCTTATTGCTGTCAGTTTCACTGTTAACGTAATGGCAGCACCTCCTTCTTCTTTCTCAAAAGCAAAAAAAGAAGCCGTCAAAATCTATCTTGATTACCCAACCTCCTTTTATTGTGGCTGTGACATTACGTGGAAAAATAAAAAGAAAGGGATCCCTGAATTAGAAAGCTGCGGATACCAAGTCCGTAAACAAGAAAAACGAGCCAGTCGTATTGAATGGGAGCATGTTGTTCCAGCATGGCAATTTGGTCATCAACGTCAATGTTGGCAAAAAGGTGGGCGTAAAAATTGCACTAGAAACGACAAGCAATTCAAATCAATGGAAGCCGACTTACATAATCTAGTGCCTGCGATTGGTGAAGTAAACGGGGACAGATCCAACTTCCGATTCTCACAATGGAATGGAAGCAAAGGCGCTTTCTATGGCCAATGTGCTTTTAAAGTCGACTTCAAAGGCCGTGTTGCCGAGCCACCAGCACAATCTCGTGGTGCCATTGCCCGAACGTATCTTTATATGAACAACGAATATAAATTTAACTTATCAAAAGCACAGCGACAACTTATGGAAGCATGGAACAAACAGTATCCAGTATCAACTTGGGAATGTACTCGTGATGAACGTATAGCAAAAATCCAAGGCAATCATAATCAATTTGTTTATAAAGCATGCACTAAATAAATTAGACAGAGCTAGAGGTTGAAAAAGTACATTTTAACCTCCATCCTTAAATGTAAGATAGTTAAAGAAAAGTAGACCATGAGAATACCAAGAATCCATCATCCAGAACTACTTCCTTCACAAGGTAAAGTAAACTTAAGCGATGATGCCGCCAATCATGTTGGCCGTGTAATGCGAATGAAAGAAGGCGAAGCTGTATTATTATTTGATGGCAGCGGCGCTGAATTTCCTGCAGTGATCACTTCTTCATCAAAGAAAAGTGTAGAAGTTGAGATCAGTGAACGTATTGATCACAGCAGTGAATCACCATTAAATTTACATTTAGGCCAAGTGGTTTCTCGTGGTGATAAAATGGAATTCACCATTCAAAAATCCGTGGAATTAGGCGTAAATATCATTACTCCTTTAATTTCAGAACGTTGTGGTGTCAAATTAAACAAAGAACGTTTTGAAAAGAAACTCGACCAATGGCACAAAATTGCAATAGCCGCTTGTGAGCAATGTGGACGTAATACTATTCCTGAAATTCGTCCAATTATGTCATTAGAAGAATGGTGTGCTGAAGAATATGAAGGACTCAAATTAAACCTTCATCCAAGAGCCAAATATTCGATTAACACCCTACCGGAACCTGTTACTAATGTTCGTTTGTTGATTGGTCCAGAAGGCGGTTTGTCGTCTGAAGAAATTACTATGACAGAACAATATCAATTTGAAGAAACGTTGCTTGGTCCTCGGGTTTTAAGAACCGAAACCGCAGCACTTACTGCAATTACTGCCTTACAAGTTCGTTTTGGCGATCTTGGCTAACTGGAGAAACACAATGATCAAACTCGGTATCGTAATGGATCCTATTTCATCCATTAACATTAAAAAAGACTCTAGCTTTGCCATGATGCTTGAAGCTCAAAAACGCGGCTGGGAAATCCATTACATGGAAATGGCCGATCTTCACCTAGACCAAGGTAAAGCAGTTGCCGATACTAAAGTTGTTGAACTAAAAGAAGATCCTACTGGTTGGTACGAATTCAAATCAGAGCAGACGATTGATCTTGCTGAACTTGATGCCGTCTTAATGCGTAAAGATCCTCCGTTTGATACAGAATACATTTACGCGACCTACATTTTAGAGCGCGCAGAAATTCAAGGTGCTTTAATTGTAAACAAACCACAAAGCTTACGTGATTGTAATGAAAAACTGTTTACCGCTTGGTTCCCAGAACTGACACCAACAACGCTAGTTACTCGTAAATCAGACAAAATTAAAGCGTTCCGCGAAAAACACGGTGACATTATTCTTAAGCCGCTTGATGGTATGGGTGGTGCATCAATTTTCCGTGTGAAAGCAGGCGATCCAAACGTGTCGGTTATCATCGAAACACTCACTAACCACGAACAAAACTATTGCATGGCACAGACGTTTGTTCCTGATATTAGTAATGGTGATAAACGTATTCTAGTAGTTGATGGTGAACCAATGCCTTATTGCTTGGCACGTATCCCTGCAAAAGGCGAAACTCGTGGTAATTTAGCCGCTGGTGGTACCGGTGAAGCTAGACCACTCAGTGAAACCGATTGGGCAATTGCAAATGCGGTTGCTCCAACCCTAAAAGAAAAAGGACTTATTTTTGTTGGCCTTGATGTTATAGGCGACAAATTAACCGAAATTAACGTTACCAGTCCTACGTGTATTAAAGAGATCGAAGCCGCTTTTGATATCTCAATTACAGGAAAATTAATGGATGCAATAGAGCGTCGCATTAATGAGAAGTCAGCTTAAGTAAAATCACCTAAGCTAAAGATAAGCAGTGGGAAATCCCCCACTGTTTTATCATACGATTTTAGGAGGCATTATGGATTTAAAAAACCATTTTCTGGTTGCTATGCCAAGTATGAATGATCCCGTTTTTACACGGAGTGTGATCTATATTTGTGAGCACGATTCCGATGGTACAATGGGGTTACGCATAAACCAACCAGTGCAAATTTCACTGAAAGGCATGCTTGACCAAATCAAACTGGATAATCCTTCCCCTATTATCTTCCCTCAAACGCTATCTCAACCGGTACTAAATGGCGGTCCAGTCTCTGATGATCGTGGATTTGTTCTTCATTATCCAAAAGACAATTACAGTTCTAGTATTGAAGTCACCGAAGAACTTTCTGTAACGACGTCTAAAGATATTTTGGCAACCTTAGGTACCGAAGATCAACCTTATAAATATTTAGTCGCTCTTGGCTATTCTGGCTGGGATGCAGGGCAACTAGAGCAAGAATTATCTGAAAACACATGGCTAATCTTAGAAGCAGATTCTTCTGTTATTTTTGATACTCCTATTCCTGATCGTTGGCGCAGAGCTATCGAAATACTAGGCATTAGTCCAGTAAATATATCCAGCGAGGTTGGACACGCATGAGTTCACGCACCATCATGGCATTTGATTTTGGCACAAAAAGCATTGGCTCAGCCATTGGGCAAGAAATCACAGGTACCGCAAGTCCATTAAAAGCGTTTAAAGCTCAAGATGGCACCCCTAATTGGGATGATATTGAAAAGCAAATTAAAGAGTGGCAACCTGATTTGATCGTTGTTGGTCTACCAACCGATCTTCATGGTAAAGAGTTAGACGTTATCACACCAAAAGCAAAGAAATTTGCTAACCGTCTGCACGGTCGTTTTGGTAATCAAGTCGAACTGCACGATGAACGCTTATCAACCGTAGAAGCTCGCGCTGATTTATTTGAATTCGGTGGCTATAAAGCATTATCAAAAGGCAATGTCGATTGCCAATCTGCCGTTGTTATTTTAGAAAGTTGGTTTGAGAGTCAATGGGGCTAAGGTCCAAAGACATAAAAGCAGGGTTCAGAGGTACTCGTTGTGAGCGTAACACTCACCGCACACACCTCTGAATTCTAAACGCAAAGCGTCCTGAATCCTGCTTTTAATCTAACGATATCGACACATTATCAAATTTTGATGTGGTAAATGAATCCCCACGCTTAGTCTTCAGCATCAGCCTTAAGTCATTTGCAGAATCCGCACTATGCAGCGCTTCTGTTTCTGTAATCTTGCCATCAATTACTAAATCAAATAAGCATTGATCAAACGTCTGCATTCCTGATTCACGAGAGCGTGTCATTGTCCCTTTTAATTCATGCAGATCACCTCTACGAATTAAATCGGCGATTCGGGGAGTATTGAGTAAGACTTCAAACACACCGTGACGCCCATTTCCCTGAGCATCAGGAACCAATTGTTGAGCAATAACACCTTTTAAATTCATTGAGAGATCAAATAAAAATTGCTCTTTATTCTCTTTTGGAACCAAATGTAAAATACGCTCTAATGCTTGGTTTGCATTGTTTGCGTGTAACGTTGCCATACACAAATGCCCAGTCTCAGCAAACATCATCGCGTACTTCATCGTTTCTCTGGTTCGAATTTCACCAATCAAAATCATATCGGGCGCTTGGCGTAATGAATTTTTTAAAGCAACTTCATAACTGTCTGTATCTAGCCCAACTTCACGTTGAGTCACGATGCATTTATTATGTGGATGAACAAATTCAATCGGATCTTCCACCGTCAAAATATGACCCGATTTATGATCATTCCGGTACCCAGTCATCGCAGCCATTGTGGTCGATTTTCCTGATCCCGTCGCTCCCACAACTAGAACCAATCCTCGTTTAGCTACCGCCAAGTCTTTCATGATACTCGGTAAATACAATGAATCCATGGATGGGATTTTAGTTTCAATTCTACGGATCACGGCCCCCGGTTGTTCACGCTGCCAAAATGCACTCACACGAAAACGACCACTCTCTTTTACGATGGCAAAATTGGCTTCTAATGTTTGAGTAAATTCTTTTTCTCGATCATCATTCATCATCTCAGCCAACAGGGCGGTTACAGACTCTACCGTTTGCTTTGCCCCTGTCGCTTGTAAAACGCCATCAACACGTAATAAACACGGTGCATCCACCGTAATATAAATATCAGAGGCTTTCTGCTTCACCATCTGATTCAATAAATCATCCAAATTCATGATTAAAAACCCATACTGGTTATTTCAACTTTCTTTGCAACTTCATCAGGGTCAACTAACCCTTGAGCAATAATTTTCTTTGCATTTTGCTCCATGGTTTGCATTCCAAAAGCGGAACCAGTCTGAATGATTGAATACATCTGAGCGACTTTATCTTCTCGGATTAAGTTACGTATTGCAGGGGTTGCTATCATTATCTCATGACAAGCAATTCGTCCACCACCAATTCGTTTTAATAACGTTTGAGCCACCACGGCTCTTAATGATTCCGACAACATTGAACGCACCATCGATTTATCACTGCCAGGAAATACATCAATAATACGGTCAATGGTTTTTGCCGCAGAACTGGTGTGTAACGTAGCAAACACGAGGTGTCCGGTTTCCGCTGCTGTTAATGCAAGACTGATTGTCTCTTGATCTCGCAATTCCCCCACAAGAATGACATCAGGATCCTCACGCAATGCCGATCGTAATGCCGCTTTAAAACTGTGAGTATCACGATGAACTTCACGTTGGTTAATCAAACATTTTTTATTTTTATGAACAAACTCAATCGGATCTTCGATCGTGAGAATGTGCTTATTATGATGTTCATTAACGTAATCAACCATCGCCGCTAATGTTGTTGATTTACCCGATCCCGTCGGCCCTGTAATTAATACCAACCCTTTTTGATATTTTGCGATATCAAGAAAAATATCAGGGACATCTAATTGATCAAGAGAAGGCACCTCAACAGGGATCGTTCTAAAGACAGCGGCACAACCTCGTGATTGATTAAACGCATTCACACGAAAACGCCCCACACTCGGAAGCTCAAAAGAAAAATCAACTTCTAACTTTTCTTCAAACTCACTTCGTTGAGCATCATTCATGAAATCAGTCACTAAGCGATGAACATCAGCGTGGGTAAAATCAGGTAATGTGAGTTTACGAACCTCACCATCAACACGTACCATAGGAGGAACTCCTGCAGATAGGTGTAGATCTGATGCGTTTTGTTTTACACTAAAGTCCAGTAGTTCTGTGATATCCATAATTTTCCTCGGTAATCGTTTCTATGACTAGTATTAAGCAAAATATCCACCAAATCACTCTTCAGATAGAGAATAGCATTCAAAAATGTGGTCGATCCCCCGATTCAGTGCAACTACTGGCGGTAAGTAAAACCAAACCTATCGAGTTACTCGAACAAGCAATCGAATCGGGTCAACACTCTTTTGGTGAAAACTACGTTCAAGAAGGTGTTGATAAAGTCCACTATTTTCAAAAAAATCATTCGAATATCGAATTAGAATGGCATTTTATCGGACCAATTCAATCGAATAAGACTCGTCCAATTGCCGAACATTTTGATTGGGTGCATTCTATTGATCGTCTTAAGATAGCTCAACGTTTAAATGAACAACGTCCCTCTGATTTAGGTGAACTAAACGTATTAATTCAGGTCAATATTAGCTCAGAAGATAGTAAGTCAGGCACCACGGCTAATGAGGTAATGTCACTGGCCGCGGCTATTCATGCAATGCCAAACCTAACACTTCGAGGATTAATGTCTATCCCTGCAAATGTCTCTAATTACGAAGAGCAATTAGCCGCATTCAAACAACTTGCTTCCATTCAAAACCAATTAGAAGCACAATATCCACAGGTTGATACCTTATCGATGGGCATGAGCGGTGATATAGATGCCGCAATTGAAGCGGGCTCTACGATGGTACGTATTGGTACTGCTATTTTTGGTGCAAGAAACTATACCAATGAAGTAATAATACACAGTAAGCGACTCTTAAAAATAAAAAATAGGAATACGAATGGAACATCGTAACATTGCTTTTATTGGTGCGGGAAACATGACTCGTTCAATCATTGCAGGCTTAATTAGCAGTGGTTATCCAAAAAAAAATATCACCGCAACAAACCCAAGCACTGACAAACTAAACAATTTAGAGCAATGCTATGGTATTAACATCAGTACCGATAACCTTGCCGCAGCTCAACAGGCTGACGTTATTGTTCTTGCTGTAAAACCACAAATGATGGAGACCGCAGCAAAGCCACTCCAATCCGTGGATTACTCTGATAAACTGGTTATTTCGATTGCTGCTGGTATTTCAGCTAAACGCTTAAATGAAATGTTCGCTGCCGAATTAAATTTGGTTCGAGTCATGCCGAATACGCCAGCATTAGTCGGTAAAGGCATGAGTGGCCTATTTGCCGTTGAGCATATTTCCGAACAAGACAAACATTTTGCAAGTGATTTACTTTCAGCCGTGGGGGAAGTCTGCTGGGTTGAAAAAGAATCTGGTATTAATTCTGTCATTGCAGCAGCAGGAAGCGCACCTGCGTATTTCTTCTTATTTATGGAAGCAATGCAGGCCGAAGCCATTAAACAGGGCTTTAGTGAGGATACCGCTCGTCTGTTAGTGCAACAATCCGCACTCGGTGCCGCCGAAATGGTCATAGCAAATCCTGAAACACCATTATCAACACTGCGTGAACAAGTGACCTCAAAAGGTGGGACTACTGCTGAAGCACTTCGCACGTTTAATGAACATCATCTGCAAGAGATCGTCGCTAAAGCAATGCAAGCGGCCGTAGCTCGTGCAGAAGAAATGGAAACGTTGTTTTAAAAACTGCTTTGCTTGAAGCAACTCTGTTTAAAAAACGCTATAAAAAAAACCAATGATTTTTAAGGTTAACTAACTATGAATGCAATGAGCTTTTTAATCTCTACCGTTTTTGATTTATACATAATGGTTGTGATTCTACGAATTTGGTTACAAGTGGCACGTGCCGATTTCTATAACCCATTTTCACAATTTATCATCAAGGCTACGCAACCTGTTGTTTCGCCTTTACGTCGTATTATTCCATCAATAGGAAGCTTAGATTTAGCCACCGTTCTGTTTGCTTATGTTCTGTGTGTTGTTAAATTTGTTGCTCTGCAAGTTGTCGTTTCAGGCGGAATTACTTTTGGACCTGAGTTTTTAATCATTGGTCTAATTGCTCTTGCAAAAGCCGCTGGTGGTTTGCTGTTCTGGATTTTATTAGTTCGAGCAATCCTAAGCTGGGTTAGTCAAGGTCGTAGCCCAATTGAATATGTAATGAACCAATTGACGGAACCAATGCTTGCTCCTATTCGTAAGATCCTTCCTCAAATGGGCGGATTAGATTTAAGCGTATTAGTGCTGTTCATTGTGCTTCAATTTGCTAACTTCTTAATGGGTGATTTACTTGGCCCGATTTGGTATAGCTTGTAATCTGATCTATATTGGAATCTAAGCAATAATGCCAATTAAATACGATAACGATGATTTGGTCTTAAGACTTTACCTTCAACCGAAGGCCAGTCGAGACCAAATCGTTGGTATACATGGAGAGGAACTCAAAGTAGCGATTACCGCTCCTCCTGTTGATGGGAAAGCTAACGCACATTTGATTAAGTACTTCTCGAAATTATTTAAGGTTGCTAAAGGTAAAATCACAGTAGAAAAAGGAGAACTTAATCGTCACAAACAAGGTTCGAATTCACTCTCCTGAAATTATTCCTGATGCCATTCAAATACTGCTAGAGCCGAGTTAATTCTCGGCTTTTCTTTATGGAGATTAACATGAAAAAAACGCTGTTACTTTTATCCCTCTTTCTTTTTAGTTTACCCAGTTTTGCAGGGCAATTTGTACAGATAAAAAATGTTGAAGTGCATTATTCCGCCTTTAATTCCACGTTTTTAACGCCTAAGGTGGCTCGCGCTTATCAATTAAAACGCTCTGGCTACACGGCATTAATAAACATCAGTGTTTTAGATATTTCACAAGCCGGAAAACCGGCGATATCAGCTCAAGTATCTGGCACGGCTAAAAATTTATTAGGTCAAACTAAGACTCTGACTTTCCGTGAAATAAAAGAGAAAAATGCCATTTATTATATTGCTGAGTTACCAATAACAAACGAAGAAACCTTTCGCTTTGATATTGATGTATCTTCAGGAAAGAAAGGCGCTGGCAAATTAAAATTCAATCAAAAGTTCTACGTAGAAGAGTAAGAGAATCATTATGAGCAAAATCGTATTAGCAACAGGCAACCAAGGTAAAGTTCGTGAAATGGCAGATGTTTTGTCTGACTTTGGATTTGATGTTGTGGCACAAAGTGAGTTCAACGTCTCTGACGTAGCAGAAACAGGCACAACCTTTATTGAGAATGCCATTATTAAAGCGCGTCATGCGGCTAAAGAAAGCGGATTACCTGCGATTGCTGATGATTCCGGTTTAGAAGTCGACGCATTACATGGCGCACCAGGCGTTTACTCTGCACGCTACTCAGGCGAAGGCGCGACCGATCAAAAAAATATCGATAAAATGCTAGCAGCAATGAAAGACATTCCAGAAGAAAAACGTACCGCCCGCTTCCATTGTGTCTTAGTCTTAATGAAGCATGAGAACGATCCTACGCCATTGATTTGTCACGGTTCATGGGAAGGCCACATTACCACGGAGCAACAAGGTGAAAATGGCTTTGGCTACGATCCTATTTTTTGGGTAAGTGAAGACAATTGCTCTTCTGCAGAACTTGAACCAGCACGTAAAAAGCAACTGTCTCATCGTGGACAAGCTCTGAAAAAACTGTTCGCTGCATTAAAAGAAGGTCAATAATTGATGCTAGTCCCACCACCACTCAGTTTATACATTCATATTCCTTGGTGTATTCAAAAGTGCCCATATTGTGATTTCAACTCTCACGCGTTAAAAACAACAATTCCTGAAGCACAGTACATTTCAGCGTTAATTGACGATCTTGATACCGATCTTGCTCGTTATAATATGCAAAATGAACCGCGTAAACTGCATTCTATTTTTATTGGTGGTGGTACCCCGAGTTTAATTACCGCTCCAGAAATTAAGCGTTTACTGATCGAAGTTGAAAAACGCCTACCGTTTGCTGATGACATTGAAATCACCATGGAAGCGAACCCAGGAACGGTAGAAGCCGGACGATTCATTGAGTACCGCGAAGCCGGCGTTAATCGTATTTCTATTGGTGTGCAAAGCTTTCAACAAGAGAAGTTAGAAAAACTCGGACGAATTCACGGTAAGGATGAAGCCCTTCGCGCCGCTCGTCTTGCCCATGAAGCAGGGTTAAACAGTTTCAATCTCGACCTAATGCACGGTTTACCAAACCAAAGTATTGATGATGCTTTGTCTGATTTAAAACAGGCCATTGAACTTAATCCGCCGCATTTATCTTGGTATCAACTCACTATCGAACCAAATACGGTGTTTTACTACAAGCCCCCTACTCTGCCTGATGATGATGATCTATGGGATATTTTTGAACAAGGTCATCAAATCCTTGCCGATGCAGGTTACGTTCAATATGAGATTTCGGGCTACAGTAAAGTCGGTTATCAATGTCGCCATAACTTAAATTATTGGCGCTTTGGCGACTATCTAGGGATTGGTTGTGGTGCTCATGGCAAGCTGAGTTTTGCTGATGGCCGCATTATTCGAACCACAAAGATCAAACACCCTAGAGGCTTCTTAGACTTAATGAAACCTTACTTGATTGATGAACAAGAAGTGGCAGATCACGACAGATCTTTTGAATTCTTTATGAACCGTTTCCGCTTACTGGAAGCTTGTCCTAAACAAGATTTTATTGATAAAACCGGGTTAGGTTTAGAGTCGATTCAAGAAACAATGGATTGGGCGAAAGAGAAGAAGTATTTAGAAGAAACAGAAACGCATTGGCAGATCACAGAGCATGGAAAATTGTTCTTGAATGATTTGTTGGAAGCGTTTGTGAGTGATGAGGAGTAAGATCAGGGTTCAGATCGCTTCGCTTAAAGGTTTCAGTAAGAGCTTAACAATCTTTTCCTGAAACCTTTAGGGAGCTTGCGACCGTCCTGAAACCTGCTCTTACCTTAAAATATCGAACGTCCAATACGCTCTGAAAGCAATTCTAACGCTTGGGTTCCTGCTAGCGAGTTGCCTGATGGGTCCAACTCTGGTGACCATACTGCAATCGTCATTTCACCCGGAACAATTGCGATAATTCCGCCACCGACACCGGATTTACCCGGCATACCAACACGATAAGCAAATTCCCCTGCACCATCATATAAACCACACGTCGCCATCAGTGCATTAATTTGTTTACTTTGCATAGGTGTGATAATGAATTCATTTGTCTCTGGTTGAATGCCTTTATTCGCTAAATAACCAAACGTTTTCGCTAAATCAACACAGCTCATATTCAGTGAACACGCATGAAAATAGTTCTTTAATACGGGCATCACTTCATTCTCAAAGTTACCAAATGATCGCATTAAATAAGCAATTGATGCATTTCGATCACTATGATCCATCTCCGAATTAGCGACGACACGATCATAAATAATATGTTCATTGCCAGAGAGCTTACGTACAAATTCTAATAAGCGATGTTTCGGAGCAGAAAAGCGACTAAACAGCATATCTGCCACAACAATCGCCCCCGCATTGATGAACGGATTACGAGGAACCCCTTGTTCCATTTCCAACTGGATCAATGAGTTAAACGCTTGTCCAGAAGGTTCTTTTCCAACTCTATGCCAGAGTTCTTCGGGCTGATACAGCTCCATAGCAAGCGTTAAACTCAGTGCCTTAGAGATTGACTGAATCGAAAATCGTTCGTTTGCATCGCCTGCTGTGATCATTTCACCATCATTAGTATAGACAGCAATACCCAGTTTATTACTCGGTACACAAGCAAGTGCTGGAATGTAATCGGCAACCTCTCCTTGTCCAATAAGAGGACGCACTTCATTCAAAATATCTTCTAATATTTGTTTTGTTGGCTTCATTATTTTTACTTCCTTTCACAGCAAGGACAAAAAAGCCAACACAGAGGTTGGCTTTAAATTTATAAGCAATGTATTAGACACTGCATCAGTTTACTACTGATTATAATTATGCGTTACGACGGAATTTAATATCCCATACGCCATGGCCTAAACGGTGACCACGAGCTTCAAATTTTGTTAATGGACGCTCATCTGGACGAGGAATGTAATCGCCATCAGTTGCTATGTTTTCGTAGCCTGGGGCCGCGTTCATTACTTCGATCATATGTTCTGCGTAGTTTTCCCAATCTGTTGCCATGTGAAAAACACCTTCAGCATTGAGCTTAGGACGGATCATCTCAGCAAATTCAGCTTTAACGATGCGGCGCTTATGATGACGCGCTTTATGCCATGGGTCAGGGAAGAATAATTGCAGAGTCGTCACTGATGAATCAGGGATCATCGATTCAAACACTTCAACCGCATCGTGACACATCACGCGTAGGTTAGTTACGCCCGCTTCTTTTGCAGCAGCAAGACATGCACCAACACCTGGGCGGTGAACTTCAATACCAAGGAAATTAACGTCTGGTGCTTTTTGCGCCATCTCAACCAAAGATGCACCCATACCAAAACCGATTTCTAAAACGACAGGGTTGTTGTTACCAAACACCTCGTTCCAATCAAGCACCTGCTCAACAAAATCGATGCCCATGGTAGACCAGCACTCAGTAATAGCGCCTTCTTGGCCTTTCGTTAAACGTCCTTCGCGGCGTACAAAGCTGCGAATTTTACGAACAATTTTACCTTCTTCGGTAAAGTCGTTTTTAGTCACTTCAGTCATGATTGGATAACCTGGTTATTCTCTGAACAAGGATTGTGGATCCGGCATTATCCAAAGTTTAGCCCAGTGTTCAAGCATTATCTTTCGTTTTCCGTATAAACACGGTAAATACTTTACTTTGAATACTTGTATGAATACCCCTATTTTCTATCGGGTGTACAAATTCATCACAGTATGATGCAATCCCCACCATTATAAAAAAGCAATCGAGCATGTCATGACTTCTTTTTCTCACGCCATCTTAGAATGGTACGATAATTACGGCCGTAAGACGTTGCCTTGGCAATTAGAAAAAACACCTTATAAAGTATGGTTATCCGAAATCATGCTGCAACAAACTCAAGTCACTACCGTTATTCCTTATTTTGAACGCTTCATGACTCGCTTTCCTACGGTAATTGACCTAGCGAACGCCGATCAAGATGAAGTTCTTCATTTATGGACTGGTCTTGGTTATTACGCCCGTGCTCGAAACTTACATAAAACCGCACAGATCATCGCAGAGCAATATAATGGCCGATTTCCTGAAACCATTGATGAAGTGATCGCTTTACCCGGAATTGGACGATCTACCGCTGGCGCCGTACTTTCCTTGTCGCTTAAACAACGTCATCCCATTTTAGATGGTAATGTAAAGCGAACCTTATCTCGCTGCTTTGCTATTGAAGGATGGTCAGGGAAGAAATCTGTCGAAAATGCCATGTGGGAAATAGCAGAAGAACATACACCAGAATTAGGAGTCGAACGCTACAATCAAGCCATGATGGATATGGGGGCGATTGTCTGTACTCGTTCTAAGCCTAAGTGTGAGATTTGCCCAGTGAATGATCTTTGCCAAGCAAAAGCACAAGATCGCCAATTGGATTTCCCCACCAAAAAACCGAAGAAAGAAAAACCAATGAAAGAAGCTTGGTTTGCCATTTATTATCACGATGGTGAAGTTTGGTTAGAGCAAAGACCTCAGACTGGAATTTGGGGCGGGCTTTTTTGCTTTCCTGAACAACCAGAGAATACCTTAGTTGATTTATCTGTTCGCTATGGTGTCGAAATAAAATCCACTCAACAATTAATTGCTTTTCGTCATACCTTTAGCCATTACCACTTAGATATCACCCCTGTGCTTATCACTCTGGTGAAGAAACCGAACATGGTGATGGAAGGAACACGCGGAGTTTGGTATAACTTATCTCAACCAATGACGGTAGGATTAGCAGCACCAGTACAAAAACTATTGGATGCCCTTCCGTACGAAATTTCTAATGGAGAATAACCATGAGTCGCACTGTATTTTGCGTTCTTTTAAATAAAGAAGCCGATGGCCTAGATTTTCAACTTTACCCAGGTGAACTAGGTAAACGTATTTTTGATAACATCTCCAAAGAAGCGTGGGGCCAATGGCAACATAAGCAAACCATGCTAATTAATGAAAAGAAACTAAACATGATGGATCCTGAGCACCGTAAGATGCTAGAAACAGAAATGGAAGGGTTCCTATTTGACGGTAAAGATGTTGTCATTGATGGCTACACCCCACCAAGCAAGTAATCGTTTTTTCTTAAATAAAGCAGCCTAGTCGCTGCTTTATTTTTATTCTTTTTTAGTTCGAGGCCATTCTGCCGTTAACCTTATTACGAGTTCTTATCTATATAGCCTTTATGAAAAAAATTATCTTAATTGTCTCTACATGTCTTTTTCTCACCAGCTGTAGCCGAGAATCCATAGAATCGACCTTTGGTATTAATTACGACACCACCAACCGTTTTGCTAAAAATTTAGCCCCTCTTCCTGGGCAATTTACCAAAGATCTAAAAGCCCTCGACTCTTTAATAAGCAGTTTTAATGGCAACATTGAGAAGCGTTGGGGGAAGAAAAACCTCATCACTGCAGGTAAACGTTCTTACGTAAAATACACGGATGGGTATCTGAGTCGCTCTCAAGTCGATTTCACGTCAGGGCGAGTCACCGTCGAAACCGTAGCAGGAACCGAGCCTAAAGCGCATTTGCGTCAAGCTATTATCACCACCCTACTCACACCAGATGACCCTGCTGGTGTTGATTTGTATTCAGACGCTGATGTCACCTTAGGTGGAAAACCATTTCTTTATCAGCAAGTCCTCGATCAAGATAAAAAACCGATTGAATGGTCATGGCGCGCAAGCCGTTACGCTGATTACCTCATTGCACATCATTTAAAACAAAAAAATATCGACTATAAAAAAGCATATTACGTTGATATTCCTATGGTTAAAAACCACGAACAACTGCGTGAATACCAATATGCCGATATTGTTCGTAAAGCATCTCAACGTTACGACATTCCTGAAGATTTGATTTACTCCATCATCAGAACAGAAAGTAGTTTTAATCCTTATGCCGTAAGTTGGGCCAATGCGTATGGATTAATGCAAGTGGTACCTAAAACCGCTGGACGTGATGTTTTTAAATTGGTGAAGAAAAAATCCGGCGATCCTACACCCGAGTATTTATTTAACCCACATAACAACATTGATACCGGCGCCGCTTACTTTCATATATTGAAAACACGTTACCTAAAAGACATTAGAAATCCGATTTCAAAACAATACAGCATGATTTCAGCTTATAACGGTGGTGCTGGTGGTGTATTTACTACCTTTAGCAGTAGCAGAAGTCGTGCAATTAACGACATTAATAGTTTAAATCCGAACCAAGTCTATTGGGCTTTAACTAAAAAGCATAAGAATGCGGAAGCAAGACGTTACCTAGAAAAAGTAACCGCCTATAAAAAAGAGTTCAATTCAGGGAAGATTTAGCGATAAAACAGCCTATTCGATGGATAATCAATCAAACGATCAAAAAAACGGACTATTTTGAAAAAAAAAGTTGACGGTGAGGGCAAAAATCCGTTTAATAGCGCTCGTTGCCCGGATAGCTCAGTCGGTAGAGCAGAGGATTGAAAATCCTCGTGTCGGTGGTTCGATTCCGCCTCCGGGCACCATACAATAAGATTGTTGGTGTAGTTCTAGATTTATTTATTAAATGCTAGATCACGAATAGTCAAAAGAATTTAGTGTGCCGACTTAGCTCAGTAGGTAGAGCAACTGACTTGTAATCAGTAGGTCACCAGTTCGACTCCGGTAGTCGGCACCATTCTTTTGCCTCGATAGCTCAGTCGGTAGAGCAGAGGATTGAAAATCCTCGTGTCGGTGGTTCGATTCCGCCTCGAGGCACCATACAATTCCCTTTTAGTTCAGTTGGTAGAACGCCGGACTGTTAATCCGTATGTCGCTGGTTCAAGTCCAGCAAAGGGAGCCACATTCAAAAGCCTTGTCATAGGACGAGTTTTTTTTTATTACTGATTTAATTCAGTGATTGCAAAAAAATATAGTGTGCCGACTTAGCTCAGTAGGTAGAGCAACTGACTTGTAATCAGTAGGTCACCAGTTCGACTCCGGTAGTCGGCACCATTTTTTTGCCTCGATAGCTCAGTCGGTAGAGCAGAGGATTGAAAATCCTCGTGTCGGTGGTTCGATTCCGCCTCGAGGCACCATTATAATTCCCTTTTAGTTCAGTTGGTAGAACGCCGGACTGTTAATCCGTATGTCGCTGGTTCAAGTCCAGCAAAGGGAGCCATTTAAAAAGCCTCGTCATTTGACGAGGCTTTTTTTATGCTTGTTATTTAATAAACTCGACACTACCATAATACCCATTCTTACCAATCCCAATTTCACGTATCATTTGATGTTATTGGACATTAATATTACTTCTCCATTAAGGCTACACCATGACAGATACTCCATCAGGGAAACCAGCAAACACTGGGATAAAACGAGTAATTAAAGCCACACAATTTTCTATGCAAGGACTGAAAGCTGCATTTAAGCATGAAGCCGCTGTTCGTCAAGAATTTGCAATGCTTGTCATTACGGCGCCTATCGCTCTATTGCTTGATGTCACCATTGTAGAAAAGATCTTGTTGATTGGTGTCTTTGTCTTAATATTTATCGTTGAGCTGCTTAATTCAGCCATAGAAGCCGTTGTAGACCGTATTGGACCTGAACATCATGAGTTAAGTGGTAGAGCAAAAGACATTGGCTCTTCGGCTGTCTTCGTCGCTCTATGCCTTGCCGGTTTTACTTGGTTGATGATTCTAGGCAGCCATTATTTATAGTAATTAGTTTTATGACTTTATGTTTGAACCAGTAAACTCAAACATAAAACATCCATTTAAATGAGGATCGTTCTAATGAACCCAATTATCCAAACACTAAAAGAACACAATGTTAGCGATGAAAAAATCACAGAAGTATTTCAAGCGCTAACACAAAATCCATTAGCGGCAATGGCAACCATTCAAAGCTTAGGTATTCCACAAGAAAAACTACAACCATTAATGATGATGGTAATGACAAACCCTAGCTTAATTAAAGAAGCGGTTGAAGAATTAGGTTTGGATTTTTCAAAAGTAGAAGAAGCAAAAGCGAAGCTTGAAGAGAATAAATAATCGTTTTCTACAAACATTAAAGCCCTGACTTCGGTCGGGGCTTTTTATATCTACAGAACTATTGAGTATTTTTCTATATCGCAGATACTTTCCATATCCCAGATACAACAAAGCCCCGATTTTCATCGAGGCTTTGTCATTTAAATGTGGTACCGGTAGGCGGACTTGAACCGCCACTCCTTTCGGAAAGGGATTTTGAATCCCTCGTGTATACCAATTTCACCATACCGGCTTTATCAGCATTGCTGCTTGATGCGGTTGATTATACTCAGAGATCATAGTCGCGCAAGCTCTTTATTACTCTACCGTATTGTTTGCTGAAATATTCAACAGTTATTTACAATCAACTTTTCATTTTTAACTCTTCTGTCGTTATACTGCTGCTAGTTTTTTAAATTTATGGAAGAAAAAATGAAGACACAAAAACAAGCAGGCTTTATGCGTCGTATGGGAGCTTGGTTTTACGACACGCTCATTATCAGCGCTATTATGATGCTTACTGGTGGGATAATTGTAGCAACCCTTGAGATGCTCTATGGTATGGGATTAATTAGCTATGGTAGCTACCCTGATGTTAGCTCTTATCTAAATAACGACCCAATGTGGAGTAATTTATACCCAATCACTCTGATCTCTGTTTTTGTTGGATTTTTTGCCTATTTCTGGTGTAAAGGACAAACACTTGGTATGCGTGCATGGAAACTTCAAGTTCAACAGTTTGATGGTTCACCAATTACCTTAACTCAAGCCATTATCCGTATGTCGACCTCAGCTTTTGGATTGGGTAACTTCCTTGTTTTTATCTCTCAAGATAACTCAGCATTTCAAGATACATGGGCTAAGACACAAGTCATCGTATTAGACAAAGCGGTTTAGCTTCTCTCTATTTTTTACGTACAAAAAAAGGAGATACTTAGTCGTATCTCCTTTTCTATAATCAATACTATTTATACTAGAGCTTTCTATTTAATAACCCTAAGGTAATCAAAAGAAAGACAAAACTGGGCCCCAAAGCGCCAAAAATAGGATGTATATTATACACCAAGGTCATTGGGCCAAACACTTCATTGGAAATATAAAAACTAAACCCGGCAATCACACCAGAAAGTATTCTCGCCCCCATCGTTACACTACGTAATGGCCCAAAAACAAAAGACAGTGCTAAGAGCATCATTACCGCAACAGATATTGGTTGTAACGCCTTACGCCAAAATGCCAATTCATAGCGGGAAGCATCTAATTCTGAATCTTTTAAATAGTTAACATAATCATACAGCCCCGTTAAAGATTGTTCTTCAGGCTTCACACTAACAACGGCTAATTTATCAGGCGTTAATGTCGTCGACCAACTTAAGGAATCGAGTTTTTTCTCTGTAATTATATTCTCATCTTTCATATCAGTGATGGAAACATCAATCAGTTTCCATCCTTCTTCTTTAGATTCATATTCTGCTTTTTTAGCAAAAACAATGTCATCTAACTTTCTCTCTTTATCAAACTGCCATAGCGTAACGCCATACAGTTTAGCTTGGTCATCAACGCGAGATAGATAGATGAAATCATTCCCATCTTTAGCCCACACACCAGTTCTCATTGAAGCAATATTGCCTCCTGAGATAGAAAATGCACGTAAATCACGAGCCATCTTCTGAGCTTGAGGCGCGCCCCATTGCCCTAATGCCATTACCATCAGCATTAATGGAATGGCCGTTTTTAATACAGAGATACCAATATCTAACTTAGAATAGCCAGCCGCTTGCATTACAACTAGCTCAGAACTTGCCGCTAGCATGCCTAGGCCAATCAAAGCACCAAGTAAAGCTGCCATAGGAAAGAACATCTCAATATCACGTGGCATACTTAATATGACGAAATACAACGCATCAAGAAGATCGTATGTCCCTTTACCAACCTTACGTAATTGTTCAACGTACTTAATGATTGATGACAAACCGACTAACGTCACTAAACACAGTGATGATGTCGCGATAATAGTACGGCCTATATACCAATCTAAAATCTTAAACATGTTTTGGTTTTCTCCGCATCTTATCTTTCAGCTTTCTCACAAAAACACTGTCCATTGAGTTCAATATTATACCAATAATCAGTAGCACGGCATTAATAGCCCACAATCCAACGGATGGATGCAAACTTCCCTCTTCTATCGCTGATTTACCCGCACTTAATGATAAGAAATAAGCCAGATACAATAAAATCGCTGGGGCAAGTTTAGCAAACCGCCCTTGTCGAGGGTTAACCGCCGATAACGGTACCACCACCATCGTCAATAATGGGATACACAAAATTAAAGAAATACGCCATTGCAATTCAGCTTTGGCTTCTAATTCTGTGCGTTTAATTAGATCTAACGTTGGAAGTGCGTCCCAATCCCGACGTTTTTCTTTCACTTCTTTTTGACCAATAAGAACTTCGTAAGATTCAAAATTACTTTCAAGGTAATCAAGACGAGTCGGTATTCCTTCATAACGAGTGCCGTTATCAAGCACCAACACTTGGCGACCATCGTCTAATTGCTTAACCGTTCCTTTTTCAGAAATCAGGACACTTGGTCTCAATGAATCATTAGGTACTGGCTGTGCTAAAAATATATTAACTAAATGCTTTCCGCCTTTGTCGCTAATATCATCTATAAAAACAACGGCTTTACCATCCGGAGACGGCTTAAACTGCCCTTTCTGTAAGAGTTCAATACCGGCATCTGATTCTACATTTTCCATCAACTTGGTACTTTGCTCTTGGCTCCAAGGCGATAACCAAAGTGAGTTCACTGCCGCAATACTGCCTGTAATTAATGCAAGATAAAGCGCAGCTCGAATAAGGATTGAATTCCCCATCCCTGTCGCATTCATTACCGTAATTTCACTTTCTGCATATAGGCGACCGAAGGTCAGCAAAATACCAATAAAAATACTCAGAGGCAGCATCAATAGCCCCATTGCAGGCATGTTATAGCCAACTAATGATAAAATTAATCCCCCCGGAATATCTCCATCCGATGCATCGGCTAAAATCTGTATAAATTTTTGGCTCATAAAGATCAAAAACAGCACAAAAAAGATCGCTAATTGGCTCTTTAATGTTTCCTTGATCAAATATCTAATAATAATCACGTCGAATCTACCTATAGAAAACTTGTATTTTTGTCAGAATCACTATAATTTCCGTGTAAACCATTTATTTTTTAATCTTTGGCTAAATGTTAGCCTGCGAAATCGGTACACTAATATTATAGTATCTAACTAGATTTTGCTCATTATCTAACATTTAGTTCTATTTGTCTTTAGGATGTAGGAGTACGCATGGAGTTCAGTGTAAAAAGTGGCAGTCCAGAGAAACAACGCAGCGCATGTATCGTTGTCGGTGTTTTTGAACCACGTCGTTTGTCTCCAATAGCAGAACAGCTTGATAAAATCAGTGACGGTTACATTAGTTCATTACTTCGCCGTGGTGATCTAGAAGGTAAACCGGGTCAAATGCTGTTATTACATCAAGTACCAAATATTCTTTCTGAGCGTGTTTTATTAGTCGGTTGTGGTAAAGAGCGTGAACTTGGTGAGCGCCAGTATAAAGATATCATCAAAAAAACCATCAGCACACTAAATGAAACGGGCTCTATGGAAGCAGTATGTTTCCTTACAGAACTACACGTTAAAGGCCGTGATACGTATTGGAAAGTACGTCAAGCGGTTGAATCAACCAAAGACAGTTTATACACATTCAATCAATTCAAGAGTAATAAACCTGAGACTCGTCGCCCACTTCGTAAGTTAGTATTTAATGTACCAACTCGTAGAGAGCTTAGCTTAGGTGAGAAAGCCATCAATCACGGTCTTTCTATCTCTTCTGGCGTTAAAGCATCAAAAGATTTAGGCAACATGCCACCAAACGTTGCAAACCCTGCTTATCTTGCTTCTCAAGCACGCCGCCTTGCTGACGACTTTGAAACCGTAACGACAAAAGTTATTGGCGAAGAAGAAATGAAGAAATTGGGAATGACGTCTTACCTAGCTGTAGGCCAAGGCTCTCACAATGAATCAATGATGTCGGTAATGGAATACAAAGGCCACCCGAATCCTGATGCAAAACCAATTGTCCTTATCGGCAAAGGCCTAACATTTGATTCCGGCGGTATCTCTTTGAAACCTAGCGATAGCATGGATGAGATGAAATACGACATGTGTGGCGCCGCTTCTGTCTTTGGCGCAATGAAAGCACTTGCGAAGCTAAATCTTCCATTAAATGTTGTTGGTATACTTGCTGGTTGTGAAAACATGCCAAGCAGTAACTCTTACCGCCCCGGTGATATTTTAACAACCATGTCAGGCCAAACCGTTGAAGTATTAAATACCGATGCAGAAGGTCGTTTGGTTCTTTGTGACGCATTAACGTATGTTGAGCGCTACGAACCAGATTGTGTGGTTGATGTCGCGACGTTAACCGGTGCATGTGTTGTTGCTTTAGGCCACCACATCAACGGTCTGCTTTCTAACCATAATCCATTAGCACATGAACTGATTAATGCGTCAGAGCAATCAGGTGATCGTGCATGGCGTTTACCAATGTCCGAAGAATACAACGAACAGTTAAATAGCCCGTTCGCTGACATGGCAAATATTGGTGGTAAAGCAGGTGGTACTATTACCGCTGGTTGTTTCCTTGCTCGTTTTGCTAAGAAATACAACTGGGCTCACATTGATAGTGCTGGTACCGCTTGGGTTTCAGGTGCAAACAAAGGCTCTACCGGCCGACCAGTCTCATTGCTTGTCCAATTCTTACTGAATCGTTCAGGTCCAGAAAGCGTAGAGTAACCCTCCTCACTTTCATGATATTAAGGGCCGATATTAAGGCCCTTTTTTAATGACTTTATTTCCGTCATTATGTTGTAAAATATAAGAGATACTATGAGCCAAGCTTTATTCTATGTACTTGAATCGACCTCACCTGCTGCAACCCAACCTGGGTTGTTAAAGTTTGTGTGTCAGCTCGCTCATTACTATTACTCTCAAAATGCCCGTGTTTATATTTTAAGTGACGATAAAGAACAGGCGTTATTGATTGATGAATTGCTTTGGCAAAATGATGTTTCTGAATTTATTCCTCATAATCTTATCGGCGAAGGACCAAAATCAGGGTCACCGATAGAAATAGGCTGGGGAACATTACGCCCATCAGGGCGACGTCATGTACTAATAAACTTAGCTCAAGAAGTCGCAACTTTTGCGGTTTCCTTTGCTCAAGTGGTAGACTTCGTACCCTGTGAAGAAAAAGTCAAACAACACGCTCGAGAAAGGTATAAAATATACCGAAATGCAGGCCGCGCCATGCAAACCGAGACATTGAAATAATGCCAATCATCATAGCTAACTGACTCAACTGATTACCATTTTTCAGATAGAGCCATTAACTATGATATTTGGCATTCCACTTTTTAATAGAGATATTCGTGACGAACACTATGGAAAAGACATATAACCCGCAATCGATAGAACAAGCTCTGTACCAGACTTGGGAAGAAAAAGGCTACTTTAAGCCTCATGGCGACACATCAAAAGAAGCTTACAGCATCATGATCCCGCCACCAAACGTCACGGGTAGCCTGCACATGGGCCACGCTTTCCAAGATACGATCATGGATACACTGATCCGTGCTGAACGTATGAAAGGAAAAAATACCCTTTGGCAAGTAGGTACTGACCACGCAGGTATCGCGACCCAAATGGTTGTTGAGCGTAAGATTGCGGCTGAAGAAGGCAAAACAAAACACGATTACGGTCGTGAGACTTTCATCGATAAAATTTGGGAATGGAAAGCAGAATCTGGCGGCACAATTACAAAGCAACTTCGTCGTCTTGGTGCCTCTGTTGATTGGGATCGTGAACGATTCACAATGGATGACGGTCTATCTGCTGCGACTCAAGAAGTGTTTGTTCGTCTATTCGAAGAAGACCTTATCTACCGTGGTAAACGTCTAGTAAACTGGGATCCTAAATTGCACACCGCAATTTCTGATCTTGAAGTTGAAAGCAAAGACAAAAAAGGCTTCATGTGGCATTTCCGCTACCCACTAGCAAACGGTGTTAAAACGGCTGATGGTAAAGACTACATCGTAGTTGCAACCACTCGTCCAGAAACCATGCTTGGTGATACTGGCGTTGCAGTTAACCCTGAAGATCCTCGTTACAAAGATCTGATCGGTCAACACATTGAACTGCCTATTGTTGGTCGTTTAATTCCTATCGTAGGCGATGAGCATGCGGACATGGATAAAGGCACGGGTTGTGTGAAAATCACTCCAGCTCATGACTTTAACGATTACGAAGTAGGTAAACGTCATAGCCTGCCAATGATCAACATCCTTACTTTTAACGCTGATATTCGTGAAACCGCTGAAGTATTCACAACGAACGGTGAAGAAAGTGATGTCTACAGTGCTGAACTTCCTGCTAAATATCACGGCATGGAGCGCTTTGCTGCTCGTAAAGCTATCGTTGCTGAGTTCGATGAACTGGGTCTCCTTGAAGAGATCAAAGATCATGACTTAACCGTTCCTTACGGTGACCGTGGTGGTGTTGTTATCGAACCAATGCTAACTGACCAATGGTACGTACGTACTGCTCCTCTTGCTGCGCCTGCAGTTAAAGCGGTTGAAGATGGTCAAATCAAGTTTGTCCCTAAACAATATGAAAACATGTACTTCTCTTGGATGCGTGACGTTCAAGATTGGTGTATTTCTCGTCAACTTTGGTGGGGCCACAGAATCCCTGCTTGGTATGACAACAGCGGTAAAGTTTACGTTGGTCGTTCTGAAGAAGAAGTTCGTGAGAAAAACAACCTTGCACCTGTTGTTGTACTTCGCCAAGACGACGATGTACTTGATACGTGGTTCTCTTCTGCGCTTTGGACGTTTGGCACACAAGGCTGGCCTGAAAACACAGACGCACTTAAAACATTCCACCCATCAGAAGTTCTAGTATCAGGCTTTGATATTATCTTCTTCTGGGTTGCTCGTATGATCATGATGACCATGCACTTCGTGAAAGACGAAGAAGGCAATGCACAAGTACCATTTAAAACCGTTTACATGACAGGTCTTATCCGCGATGAAAATGGCGATAAAATGTCTAAATCGAAAGGTAATGTACTTGATCCTATCGATATGATCGATGGTATCGGCCTTGAAGAATTAGTTGAAAAACGTTGTGGCAACATGATGCAACCTCAACTGGCTAAGAAGATCGAAAAAGCAACGCGTAAAACGTTTGAAGGCGGTATCGAACCCTACGGTACTGATGCCCTACGTTTCACTCTTGCAGCAATGGCATCGACAGGTCGTGATATCAACTGGGATATGAAACGTCTTGAAGGTTACCGTAACTTCTGTAACAAACTATGGAACGCAAGTCGTTACGTATTGATGAACACAGAAGAGCACGATTGTGGCATGGCTGAAGGTGCAGAGCTTGAGTTCTCACTAGCTGACCAATGGATCACTTCTCAGTTTGAAGTTGCAGCGAAAGAGTTTAATGCTCACCTAGACAACTACCGTCTAGATATGGCAGCGAACACTCTGTATGAATTCATCTGGAACCAATTCTGTGACTGGTATTTAGAACTAACTAAACCGGTTCTTTGGAAAGGTACTGAAGCACAACAACGTGCAACTCGTTATACATTGATCACGGTTCTTGAAAAGACATTACGTCTTGCTCACCCTATTCTTCCTTACATCACTGAATCAATCTGGCAGAGCGTTAAGCCATTAGTTGATGGTGTGGAAGGCGAAACGATCATGACTCAAGCATTACCTCAGTTTAATGAAGAAAACTTCAACGCTGATGTTGTTTCTGATCTTGAGTGGGTTAAAGCCTTCATTACAAGCATCCGTAATTTACGTGCAGAATACGACATAGCGCCAAGCAAAGGCTTAGACGTAATGATTAAAGTGGCTGATGAGAAAGACGCAGCGCGTATTAAGGCAAATGAGATTGTACTCACATCTCTAGCAAAACTAGACAGCATCAAAGTGCTTGACGACAATGAAGAGACGCCTGCATGTGCGACTTCTCTTGTTGGTAAATCTGAATTGATGATCCCAATGGCGGGTCTTATTGACAAAGATGCAGAACTTGCTCGTTTAGATAAAGAAGTAGCGAAAATCCAAGGCGAGATTAAACGTATCGAAGGTAAATTAGGTAACGAAGGTTTCGTTGCTAAAGCCCCTGAAGTTGTTATCGCTAAAGAACGTGAAAAGCTAGATGGCTATAACGAAACTCTTGTTAAGCTAGAAGCACAAAAAGAAACGATTGCGGCACTATAAGTAAGCCTTTTATCTTTATTAGGTTGATATTATCGTAATGCATAAAAAAGGCCGATGTTAATACATCGGCCTTTTTATTATCGGTTCTTTTTCGTAATCAAAAAATAAGACTACTGCCTATGATTACTGGCATTACTATAAATTCACTAAAATGACTTACAAAGGAAAGTGAATCACATTTTCTGTTCGACATAAGCCAATTTCAAGTTCATGGTGCTGACCATCGAGTATTACGTCAATTACATAGAGATCATCTGAGTTTTGCATTTGATCATCCCAATATTTTGGCGCTTCTACTTGGAATAACGCCGACACATGATCACTTCTTACATCCACAGGAAGCGTCAATGTCATGCCATCAAACTTAATACTGGCAGAAATAAGATTGGGTTTATACGTATGGAAACGCACGTCTACTTTTAACTCACAACCATGGTGCCAAATTTGTTCGATACTAATATGATTTAAAGAAAGGTGTGGGATAGGCTGAAAAAAACAAACACCAAAAACTCCAATGTCATCTTTTATATCAATGCTTTGCACTGCACCAAAACGGCGATAATACGCTTGATTTATTTCGCAAACACCGCTGACTTCATTATCATCTAACAACCAGTCTTCATCGTCTTCTTCTAGAAAAAGAATTTCAAAACGATTGCCTCCTAACTGTAAGTATTCTTTGATGTCCTTACGATAACGCGTCATCAATTCATTACAATCAAATACCGCCACACCGTTAATTCTGACTTCTGCATAACGAGAAACACCACTCATCACTAACTCTATCGCAGGGTAGCTCAGTAAGGTTTCATCCACATCAAAAAAACGCATCAAGTGCCACTCTTGATGATTTGCATCTTCGACAGAAAGCACATCATAAGCGAATGCTACACCTTGTTGGATCGGAATATCTTTAATCGGTAGGCTTGTATCTGTTAATGGTGATAGCTGCCATAAGGCCTTTTCCCCATTAAGTAGAATTCTTGAGTTCATTACTATATTCATCCCTAAAAAAATGCCCCAGTATCTGTTTATCAACAGGCCTAGGGCATTATCTTTTATTACCGTACTACGGTAATGTTATTCGTCGTCACCATCTTCAATAACGTCATACTCAGCGTCTTCGCCTTCGTAGTATGTACCCCAACCATCATAGATAATGTCGAATTTCTCAGCGATCAGAACTAATTTCTCTACTTGAGAGTCAATCACGTCAGCATCTAATGCACAATCCATCACTGCATCACAGCAAAGAATTTTAGCACCGTTTTCATCTTCAAGTTCTTCTGCTTCTAATACTTCAAAACCCATTTTAAATGCTTCAACAACGGCATTTTCAAGCGCTTTAAAGTCTTCAGCCATCAAGTGGTGCTCGATAGCATACAGTGCTTCAGGCTCACTTCCGTCAGCTTTTAGCGACTCAATAATTTCACGCGTTTCTATTTTTTGAAATTCAAGAAATTGTTCAACTGATAGATATTCGTCTTCTTGAGACATAGTAAGGCTCCACACTGTATAAAATAATAAAAATTAACTTAAGCATTATAGCCTGCCCAATCCAAATTCCCTAGCACTTCAATAATTAAAGAAATAATACTTTCTATACGGTATTATTTCTCTTATAGCAGTAAATATTAGAAAGGAATCTTATGAGTAAGCTATTTGTTGGCTCCGAAATTGGCCAACTTCGTCGTGTCATTCTTCATCGTCCAGAGCGAGCATTAAGCCATTTAACGCCAACCAACTGTCACAACCTTCTTTTTGATGATGTCCTCTCCGTTGAAAAAGCGCTTCATGAACACGATCAATTTGTTGCCACACTTAGACAGCAAGATGTTGAAGTCTTATTACTTCAAGATTTACTCGAAGAGACGCTCGCTCATCCAGAAGCGAAACAATGGTTATTAAGGCATCAAATTTCTCATTATCGTTTTGGTCCAACCTTTGCTAATCAAATTAGGGCTTTTCTACTCGAAAAAAACAACAAAGAGCTCGCCTCAATTTTATTGGGAGGATTAGCATTTATTGAATTACCATTCAAAGCGCCTTCAATGCTTCAACAATTGAGTGACCCGTTCGATTTTGTTATCGACCCACTTCCTAATCATTTATTTACTCGTGATACTTCATGTTGGATTTATGGTGGCGTTTCAATCAACCCGATGGCAAAAGCCGCTCGTAAAAGAGAATCCAACCATTTGCGAGCCATTTATAAATGGCATCCTTTGTTTTCAAATCAATCCTTCCCTCGTTACTTTGGGGATGAAAATCGCCACTACGATAACGCGACGATAGAAGGTGGGGATGTATTGATCATAGGCAAAGGAAATGTACTTGTTGGGATCTCAGAGCGAACAACCCCACAAGGTATTGAAAACCTAGCAAAACAGCTTTTCAGAACAGAACAAGCCAAACAAGTTATCGCGATTAAACTGCCTGAAAACCGATCTTGTATGCATTTAGATACGGTAATGACACACATGGACCATAATGTATTTTCAGTATATCCACGAGTTATCGATAAAAATATGCCTTGTTGGTCAATCACTCCTTGTGGGGATCAACAATTAGCCATTCAAGAAAAACCTAATTTTGAACACTCACTAATGCAGGCATTAGAACTTGACTCTCTTAATATTATTACCACCGGTGGGGATAGTTACGAAGCGGAACGAGAGCAATGGCATGATGCTAATAATGTGCTCACAATTAAACCTGGCGTTGTCGTCGCGTATGAACGTAATGTCTACACCAATGAAAAATACGATAAAGCGGGTATTACTGTTCTACCAATAATGGGGGATGAATTAGGTCGAGGTAGAGGAGGTGCTCGCTGCATGAGCTGCCCAATAGAAAGAGATGGTATTTAATAAAACCCACAAAACAATAAAATATATATTCACATTTAATGCATTTATATGTTTAAATGAATTTTCAGATTTGGCACAACACCAAGGAGCATGGTATGGCTTTTAATTTACGTAATAGAAATTTTCTTAAACTGTTGGATTTCACACCTAAAGAAATTCAGCATTTACTCGATTTATCTGCTGATTTAAAAAAAGCAAAATACGCAGGTTATGAACAACCGCGTTTATCGGGTAAAAATATTGCGCTTATTTTTGAAAAGTCATCCACTCGAACTCGATGCGCTTTTGAAGTCGCGGCCTTTGATCAAGGAGCTAAAGTCACTTATCTTGGGCCTTCTGGATCTCAAATTGGTCACAAAGAATCAATAAAAGATACGGCTCGTGTATTGGGCCGTATGTATGATGGCATTGAATATCGTGGCTTTGGGCAATCGATTGTTGAAGAGCTTGGTAAATACGCAGGGGTTCCAGTATGGAATGGGCTCACTGATGAATTTCATCCAACTCAAATTCTCGCTGATTTCCTTACTATGCAAGAATACGCAGAAGATAAGCAATTAAATCAAATCAAATTTGCCTACCTTGGGGATGCCCGCAATAACATGGGTAACTCACTAATGGTAGGGGCAGCGAAAATGGGCATGGAGATCCGTCTCGTTGCACCAAAACAATTTTGGCCAGAAGATACGCTAGTAACACAATGCCAAGAAATTGCGAGTCAAACAGGCGCTAAAATCATTCTAACCGAAGACGTAACAACGGGTGTTGAAGGGTGTGATTTTTTATATACCGATGTTTGGGTTTCTATGGGCGAAGCCCCTGAAGCTTGGGATGAACGTGTCGCTCTGATGACGCCATATCAAATCAATATGAACGTAATAAAAGCCACTAATAACCCCAATGTTAAATTCATGCATTGTTTACCTGCCTTCCATAATGATGAAACCGCTCTAGGTAAAGAGATAGCAGAAAAATACGGGATGAATGGGTTAGAAGTGACCGATGAAGTTTTTGAATCGGATTACTCCATTGTATTTGATGAAGCCGAAAATCGCATGCACACAATAAAAGCCATAATGGTCGCAACTCTAGGCCAGTAAATCTAAGATACCGAATAAGAACAAGAATAATCAAAAGAAGTTTGATGCAAACGCTTGCTTAGGATTTTGATACGAGTATAATTTCGCGCAATTTACTAGGAAATTATGATGTTATTAACTTATCTTCATACAGCGGTCGACCGAGTATCTGCACTCCCTACGTGCGGTGGTCCCCTATTTTTTGAGTTTCCTAATTACCGATATTTTTAAAGCCTCCTATTTTATAGGGGGCTTTTTTTTGATTTCAATATGATAAATAAAAGGGAAGAGAGACTATGGCTAACTCGCTATATCAAAAACATATCATTTCTATTCCAGAGCTATCTCGCGAAGAGTTAGAGCTGATTGTGGAAACGGCAGGTAATATAAAAAAAGAACCTCAACCTGATTTGTTAAAAAACAAAGTGATTGCGAGCTGCTTTTTTGAAGCATCCACGCGAACGCGTCTTTCTTTCGAAACCGCCATTCAACGCTTAGGTGGATCTGTCATTGGTTTTGATAGTGCAGGAAATACTTCCCTTGCTCAAAAAGGTGAGACGCTAGCCGATTCAGTTCAAATCATTGCATCTTATGCTAATGCTTATGTTATGCGTCACCCTAGAGAAGGTGCAGCACGTCTTGCTTCTGAGTTTTCAAACGGCACCCCGGTAATTAATGCAGGAGATGGTGCAAACCAACACCCAACTCAGACCCTCTTGGATCTTTATACTATCTACGAAACTCAAGGACGCTTAGATAATCTAAATATCGCTTTTGTTGGTGATTTAAAATATGGCCGAACGGTTCACTCTTTAACTCAAGCATTGGCCAAGTTTAATGGCGTTAAATTCTTTTTTATTGCTCCAGAAGTATTAGCGATGCCTGATTACATTTGTGAAGAGTTAGATGAACTTGGTATTGAATACCAACTGCTAAATAGCATGGAAGAAGCCATTCCTGAACTCGATATTCTATACATGACTCGAGTTCAAAAAGAGCGCTTTGATGAATCAGAATACGCACACATTAAGTCTGCATACATCTTATCTGCTGCGGATCTAAAACCTGCACGTGAAAACCTAAAAGTGCTTCACCCTCTTCCTCGTATTGATGAAATTAATATCGACGTCGATAAAACACCACACGCGTATTATTTCCAACAAGCTGAAAATGGGGTTTATGCTCGCCAAGCATTACTTGCTCTTGTTTTGAATGAATCACTATAAGGAAGAAAATCAAATGTCGAATAAAACTGAATTACGTGTTGAAGCAATCAAAAACGGCACCGTTATCGATCACATTCCTGCAAATATTGGTGTAAAAGTGCTTAAATTGTTCCAAATGGACAAAACAGCAGAGCGTGTGACCATTGGCTTAAACTTACCGTCTTCAGCGCTTGGCTCAAAAGATTTACTGAAAATAGAAAATACATTTGTCACACCAGAACAAGCGAGTAAATTGGCGTTGTATGCACCACACGCAACCGTTAATCAAATTGAGAACTATGAAGTCGTTAAAAAGATACCGCTAATTCTTCCTAAGCAAATCACAGGGGTATTTGAGTGTCCGAACAGCAATTGCATTACTCATGGTGAGCCAGTAGATAGCAGCTTTAAAGTGATAGCTAAGAAAGGAAACATCCATCTGAAGTGCAAATATTGTGAAAAAGTATACTCTCAAGAAGTCGTGACCGATTTACATTAAGCAGACGACAACGAAAGTGAATTAAATTGTCTTCATCTTCTCAGCCTCGATATTCTCGGGGCTGTTTTCTTATCCGCATTTGTTTTATATTGAGTTTATCGGTGAGCTTAAGTTCACTTCATTCAAAAAGGAATAGATCATGACTAAAGTACTTCATACAGATAACGCTCCAGCGGCAATTGGTCCATACATTCAAGGTGTTGATCTTGGTAGTATGGTACTGACTTCTGGCCAAATCCCTGTTAACCCTGCAACAGGTGAAGTATCTGATGATATCGCAGAGCAAGCACGCCAATCTCTTGAGAATGTGAAAGCCGTTATTGAATCTTCAGGCCTAACGGTTTCTGATATCGTTAAAATGACGGTATTTGTGAAAGACTTAAATGACTTTGGTACAGTAAACGAAGTGTACGGCAACTTTTTTGATGAACATAACGTAGCAAATTACCCTGCTCGCTCTTGCGTTGAAGTTGCGCGTCTTCCAAAAGATGTTGGTATCGAAATTGAAGCTATTGCTGTTCGTAAATAACATTAACAAACAATAAATGAAATCAGATAAGGCAGACTTAATGAAAAGTACCTGCCTTATTTTTTATCCAAAAATTGGATTACTTTCGAATACACCGTTTCAAACCAAACAGAAAATACAGTAGGGCTTACTGCTAACGTCTGCTTAATTTTAGTTTCACTCCACCACTGAATGTCACTGACTTCTTCCGGATTAAGTTCAAACCTAACATCAGGCGTATTCGCTAATAAGATATAATCTTGTTCATGCTCACTCAATCCATTTTCTAATTCGGCTTGATAGATAAACCGTAAGCGTGCGGGGAACTACACCTAACAAATAAAATTCATTATGCGTATCTTACGATCTTTCATTTAACGAGAACGTAATTATGCAAAAAGATAAAAAGAGAACACCAGAGCAATGGCACGCTCTATTTGAATCTCAGCAATCTAGCAAGCTTAGTGCCGCTGAATTTTGTCGTAACCATAATATTCTGCCAAAGACATTTAGTGCACGTAAAGCACGATGGAAACAAAAGATTAACGCCACTCCACAATTACCAGATATTCAACTTTCTATCGGAAAATTGCGATTAACATTGCCAGCTAATACTGAACCTCACTGGATAGGACTCTTATTAAAAGGGTATCAATCATGAATGTATTTACTGATGTTTCCACCATTTATCTTCATCGTGATTTTGTCGATTTTCGCAAGGCCATTAATGGCCTTGTCGTGATTGTTGAGCAAGAAATGCAACTATCACCGTTTAGTGATGCTCTATTTATATTTTGCAATAAGCCTCGTGATAAACTCAAAATATTGTATTGGGATAAAACAGGATTCGCTTTATGGTACAAGCGATTAGATGAAGACCGCTTCAAATGGCCACGAAATATAAATAACGATACGTTAGCATTATCAGAGCAGCAACTGACACTGCTATTACAAGGTTTTGATATCTTAGGACATCAACCGGTACATTATCAAACAACCCTTTAAATAGTTGATTCTCAGTCAAGAATAGGAGGCAACCGATTGATTACCTGTATTATCGTTATATAGTCATCTACATGACTGATAAAATAAAACCACTTCCTGATACCATTGACGAGCTGAAAGCACTTGTGCTTCAGCTTGAAAATAAATATAACCGTCTTCTAGAGCAATTTCGACTGGCTCAACATCAGCGCTTTGGTAAAAGCAGTGAATCTGACTCGACTCAATTTGATTTATTCAATGAAACAGAAGAAGAAATCATCATTGAAAATGATGACACACAAACGATTACCTACACTCGTCAAAAGCCAAAACGCCAACGCTTACCTGAAGACTTACCGCGTACTGTTATTATCCACGACATAAAAGATAAAACTTGTAAGTGTTGCGGTCTAGAGATGCATGCGATGGGTAAAGACATCAGTGAAAAGTTGGAATTTGTACCAGCTAAAGTGGAAGTTATTCAACATGTTCGTCCTAAATATGCTTGCCGAAATTGTGAAAAAAACAATACTTCAGTAGACATTAAACAAGCCCCAATGCCAGCGTCACCAATCCCTAAAGGGATTGCGACCGCAAGTTTACTTGCTCAAATTATTACGGCTAAATTTCAATACAGTCTTCCACTTTATCGTCAAGAAACGTTATTTCAGCAATGGGGTATCATTATTGGACGGCGAACGATGGCGGATTGGTTATAAAATGCTCGGTACTATTTACCCCTCTAATAACGAGTACATCGTATTTGCTGAACACCCACTCTGCATTGTGATGAACAACGGTAAATGTGTGGATGTGAAAAAGCAAAATGTTATATGTGGGTCTACTGCTCTGGCTATGATTCTCCAGGCTCTGGTGTTTTGCCTGGAATTGTACTTTATGATTATCAATCTAGCAGGCATGGCTACCATCCAGTTAACTTTTTAAAAGGTTATAACGGGTATTTACATACCGATGGTTACCAAGGTTATGAACAAACTGAAGCGATTTTAGTTGGCTGTTGGGCACACGCACGTCGACGATTTATTGAGGCTCAACGTGTTCAAGTAAAAGGGAAAACAGGGAGTGCAGATTGGGTATTGAGTAAAATCCAAAAGCTATACCGGATCGAATCGTTATTAAAAGAGGCTTCCCCTGAAGCCAAGTATGTTGCTAGGCAGACAGAAGCCCGCGATTTACTTAAAGAGCTCCGTGATTGGCTTGATAGCGCAGTTAGTCGAGTATCACCTAAAACAAAATTAGGTGAGGCGATTAGCTATACATTAAATCAATGGGATAAATTAGTTCGTTATATTGATGATGGATTGTTATCTATTGATAACAATCGAGCAGAGCGAGCGGTTAAACCGTTTGTTATCGGCCGGAAAAACTGGTTATTTTCGGGTTCAACGGCTGGTGCAGATTCAAGTGCAATGCTTTACAGCATTGTAGAAACAGCAAAGGCAAACGGATTAATCCCTTACGATTATATTAGGTATTGTCTAGATCGTTTATGTGTTGGATCGCCAGATATCGATTCACTTTTACCTTGGAATGTAAAAGACAAGGTGTAGTTCCCCGCACGCTTACGATAAACCAACCCAAATTATCAAATTGTTCGGCCTGAATTCCAGTAATACCAATCTCTTCAGCCAAACGACGAACACCTGCAGACTCAATAGCTTCATTCACTCGGGGGTGAGAGCAGCACGTATTACTCCATTTCCCTTTGCTGTGATATTTACATTCAGCTCGTTTCTGCAAAAGAAACTCTCTGCCCTCTTTTGTTTCACGGCAAAGCAAAACCGAAAATGCTAAATGCAGTAATCCTTTTTTATGTGCTTCTAATTTTTCCATGGTGCCAATGGCATCACCTTGCGCATTAACAAGGACAACTTCTTCTTTCATTATTTCTTCTACACATCAAAATAAAAAGGGTACACGGAGATCCGTATACCCTTAAAAATAATTATAAAATTTAAGCTTGGTTGCGTTCTGCAACTTCTTTATTTAATTCTTCTAGCTTAACTTTCATTTGTTCACGACATTCATTCGCTAATTCACGAACGTTCGCTTTCGTGTAACCATCAAGGCTTACTGGCGGTAAAATTTCGACAATAACCACACCGTTATTCCAACGATTTAGTTTTACGCCTTCCGTATTACTACACACAATCGGAGTCACTGGAACATCAGCAGCGATAGCCGCATGAAATGCACCCGTTTTAAATGGCAATAAACCACGACCACGAGAACGCGTTCCTTCTGGGAACATCCATACAGAGACATTACGTTTCTTAATATTATCCGCAACTTGTGAAATCGTACCTACCGCTTTACTGCGATTATTACGGTCAATAAGAATATTACCGGTGATCCAATACAGTTGACCAAACAACGGCATCCACGCGATGCTTTTTTTACCTACAGTCACTGTTCTTGGTTGAATTGCCCCAGAGACAGTAAACAAATCCCAGCTATTTTGATGGTTTGCGATGTATAAACTTGGTCCTGAATTTTTAACACTTTCAGGAACTCGCACTTCAAGTTTAATACCAAATACTCGCGACATACGAGCAAACCAAAGACCAAAAGTATAAACGTGTTTTGGGTTACGTGGGCTTAATAAGCAATAACCACAGCCAAATACAAACGTAAAGACAGCAAAGATAGCCAAAGCAATCAGGCGTAACAATGCAATCATAAGTGTTTCTCCTAAAATATATACATTCCACTCAATATCTAATTCAGTGTACTTATATTACAAACAATAAAAAACCGGGTCATATATACCCGGTTTCCACTTTAGTACTGATGTAGCCTAAATAATCGTGAAGATTATAATTCGCTACTACGAACTCTTTCGATATTCGCGCCTAATGCGGTTAACTTGTCTTCGATCTTATCATAACCACGGTCGATATGATAAATACGATCAACAATTGTTTCACCTTTTGCTATACAACCTGCGATAACAAGGCTTGCAGAGGCTCTTAAATCTGTTGCCATTACTTGAGCACCACTTAAACCATCAGTATCACCACAAATAGCAGTATTACCTTCAATCTCAGCGTGAGCACCCATACGTTGCAATTCAGGAATGTGCATGAAACGGTTTTCAAAAATCGTTTCCGTAATAATACCTGGACCTTTCGCCATCATATTTAACAATGTGAATTGCGCTTGCATGTCTGTTGGAAATGCAGGATGTGGAGCCGTACGGATATTTACCGCTTTTAGCTCTCGGCCTGTCATGTCTAAACTGATCCAGTCTTCACCAGATTCAACTTTAGCGCCCGCTTCTTCAAGCTTAGCCAAAACAGATTCAAGTAGGCTCGCTTTCGTATTTTTACATACGACTTTACCGCCAGATACAGCAGCTGCGACAAGGAATGTCCCCGTTTCTATACGGTCAGCAACCACTTCATGATATCCACCACCAAGACGTTCAACGCCTTCAATAGTAATCGTATCGGTTCCCATACCTGATACTTTCGCACCAATAGCATTAAGGAAATGAGCAGTATCTACAATCTCAGGTTCACGCGCTGCGTTTTCTAAAATAGTCGTGCCTTCAGCCAAAGTCGCTGCACACATAACCGTGATGGTTGCGCCAACACTGACTTTATCCATAACGATGTGTGCGCCTTTTAAGCGGCCATCAACTTCAGCTTTAACGTAACCGTCTTCAAGCTTAATAGTTGCACCCAGTTGCTCAAGACCGTGAATATGAAGGTCAACAGGACGAGCACCAATAGCACAACCACCAGGTAAAGATACTTGGCCTTTACCAAAACGTGCAACCAATGGACCGAGTGCCCAAATTGATGCACGCATCGTTTTAACTAAATCATACGGTGCACAAAAGTTATTAACTTCGCTTGCATCAATATGAACTGAACCATTACGAGAAACCTTAGCGCCTAAGCGTTGCAGTAACTCTATCGTTGTATCAACATCACGAAGTTTAGGAACATTGGCAACTTCTACTGGCTCTTCAGCAAGTAATGCAGCGAATAAAATTGGTAGTGCAGCATTTTTTGCACCAGAAATCGTAACCTCTCCTGAAAGTGGTTTATCGCTTCCTTGAATTCGGAACTTATACATTCAAAAGGCCTCTTAGAATAAGCTATTTAATTTTTTATCACGTGCCCACTCTTCCGGAGTAAACGCTTTGATTGATAGAGCGTGAATAGTATTTGTTGAGATGTGTTCCATCAAAGGTCCATAGATGGTTTGTTGCTTTTTAACTCTGTTCATTCCATTGAACGATTCATCCACAGCAATAACTTCAAAATGGCTTCCTTCACCTTTAACGTGAATCTCTTGAAGTTGAAGTGCTGCGTCTAATAATTCTTTAATCTCGGCGCTATCCATTACTCTACCTTTTGCGTTATTAAGTGATCAGCAAACAATGATTCCACATTACTTAATTGAATTAAAGTAATGAGCTGATCAGGGACGAAAGCAAGCATTATATGACAGTTTTGTTTTTTTGCATGCTCTATTAGGTGTAAAAGTAACACAACACCTGCTGAGTCAATACGATTAACGTGAGTTAAGTCTACCTTTACTTGCTCAAGTTTAGGTTTCCATTCTGTCAATTTATTCCAAAGATTAGGCACAGTCTCACGATCAAGCGTCCCTTTGAAGCTAATTTCATCAGATTTAGCCTCACATAAATCCATTTCGCTCATTACTTACTTCCTTCTAAGCGAATAGGTTGAGCGGCTAATGAGGTTAATTCTTTACTGACTGACTCAATGCCTTCTTTACGAATCTTAGCACTCCATTCAGATTGCTTTGTCGATAATAAGCTCACGCCTTCCGCTACCATATCAAATGCTTGCCACTCTGATGTTTTCTTATTCTTACGTAATTTAAAATCTACTTTTACCGTTGGACGAGCTGAATCAAGAATATCAACACGAACACTAATGATAGATTTTTTTTCAGGAATCGCTTTTGGCTTCTCTAATTCGATTTTTTGATCAGTATATAACGTTAATACTTGAGCGTATGACGACACGAGGTAGCCACGAAAAGCCGTCACAAATTGTTCTCTTTCTGCTGCCGTGGTTTTCTTTAGATGAGGCCCAAGTAATTTATACGCGGCATACTTTACATTAACGTACGGCATCAATTCTTCTTCAACGACCGTTTTTAATATATTGGGATCTTTTTGAATAGCGACTTGCTCTGCTTTTAATCGAGCAAAAGTGTCTTCAGAGACTTTTGTCATCATTTCATAAGGTTTGGTTTTATCAATCGGTTCAGCTTGAGCGACACCAATAAAAAGGGAAAGTATGATCCCTACGATTTTCATCCCTAACTTCATTATTTATCCTCACTTTTTTCTGATGAATCACCACCAATGCTATACAGCACTTGCCCTATCATATCTTCTAATACTAATGCTGATTTGGTGTCTTCAATGTAGTCACCCTCACCAAGCATATCAATGTCTTCATCAATAAAACCAGGAACGATACCTACATATTGTTCACCAATTAATCCGGCGGTTAAAATTTGTGCCGCAGAAGTTTCAGGAAATTGGCCAAATTGTTTATCAATTTGCATACTGACAACCGGTAAGTAGCTTTCGATATCTAATGTAATACCGGAAACACGGCCGACAACAACGCCCCCGATTTTAACCGGTGAGCGAGACTTTAAGCTGCCGATATTATCGAACTGTGCATTAATAGTGTAGTACTCTCCACTGCCACCACTACGAACATCGGCCACTTTTAGTAGCAACATTAATAACGCTGCCGCGCCAGCCAAAACAAAAAATCCAACTAATAATTCTATTTTACGTGTTTGCTGCATGATTAATTCCCAAACATCAGTGCTGTAAGCACAAAATCAATTCCTAATACCGCCAGTGACGAATGCACTACCGTTCGTGTTGTTGCTAATGAGATCCCTTCTGATGTTGGGGTCGCATCATAGCCATTAAATAAAGCAATCCATGTCACGACAAACGCAAACACGACACACTTAATTAAACTGTTAACAATGTCGTGGCGTACATCGACCGATGCTTGCATTACTGACCAAAAGCTTCCGTGATCAATACCTTTCCATTCAACACCAACAATTTGACCACCCCATATACCCACAGCCATAAAAATCATCGCCAGTAATGGCATTGAAATAACACCCGCCCATAAGCGCGGGGCAATAATACGACGCAAAGGATCTATCGCCATCATTTCCATACTAGACAACTGCTCTGTCGTTTTCATTAACCCTATTTCTGCAGTTAATGCAGAGCCGGCACGCCCAGCAAATAAGAGTGCGGTAACCACAGGGCCTAATTCACGTAATAACGAAAGTGACACCAATTGGCCGAGACTGGTTTCTGCACCGTAATCGACTAAAATCACATAACCTTGAAGGCTTATCACCATGCCGATAAACAGCCCAGAGACCACGATAATAACAAGCGATAACACACCGACTGAATACAGCTGTTGCAATAACAATGGAAACATTCTTACGGGTTGAGGCTTTGCAATGATCGCCCCAAAAAGCATAAAAGTCGCTCGACCAATAGCTTCGCACGTTGAAAGCGCTCGCTTACCAATATTTTCAACAAATAAGATTAAAGAGAAATTACTCACCAGGAAATAACTCCTCAACTAATGGTTTCGACGGAAAGCGAAAAGGAACGGGTCCGTCAGAGCGGCCATCTAAAAATTGTCGTACTTGAGGGTCTGGATTGTTTTCTAGCTCGAAAGGAGAACCTTGAGCAATAATTTTACCGTTAGCCAATAAATAGACATGATCAGCAATACTCATGACTTCAGGAACATCATGAGAAACAACAACCGAAGTTAACCCTAATGCGTCATTCAAATTACGAATTAGCTCAACCAAAACCCCCATAGTGATGGGATCTTGCCCAACAAAGGGTTCATCGTACATGATCAAATCAGGATCTAACGCGATGGCTCGCGCCAATGCAGCACGACGTGCCATACCACCAGACAATTCGCTTGGCATTAATTCTGAAGCACCACGTAAACCCACGGCTTCTAACTTCAATAACACCAATGTTCGAATAAACTCTTCTGATAATTGAGTATGCTCACGCAATGGAAAAGCCACATTATCAAACACATTCATGTCGGTAAATAGAGCCCCAGATTGAAACAGCATCCCCATTTTTTTTCGGGCTAAATACAGGGCTTTTCGTCCCAACTTAGGAATATTCCACCCTTCAAAATGTATATCGCCTGATTCGGGTAAAATCTGTCCGCCAATCAAGCGCAACAACGTTGTTTTACCTATTCCAGAAGGCCCCATAATTGCGGTTATTTTGCCTTTTGGAACAAACAAACTAATATCATCAAAAATAACTCGATTTCCTCGTCTAAAGGTTAAGTTATCTACTTTTACTAAAATGGGTTGTGTATCCATATCACCACTTATTCATTTAAAACCATTCATTCTACGTATTAATGAAGTATACGTGAACTGGTTATAGTCTCTATGATTTTTTCCTCTAACTTAGAAACCATCATTTAAAGACAACCTTTTTCCTTTCTTTTTTGTCATATAAACGTCAAAATTAGGGGTTAACTATAATAATCATCATTACAAAAGGAAATTAATACAATGACAGAGCTGCTTATGCCATCTCTACTTCTTGTCGTAGGACTCTCTTTACTTGTTTGGGGCGCCGATAAATTGGTATTTGGTTCTGCCGCATTAGCGAAGAACTATGGTATCTCTCCCCTTGTCATTGGTATGACTATATTAGCGATGGGTTCATCTGCCCCAGAAATGATGGTTTCTGCTGCTGCCGCCTTAGATGGAAAAACAGATACCGCTGTTGGTAATGTCATTGGCTCTAACATCGCTAACATCGCATTAATTTTAGGTATTACTGCCTTAATTAAACCACTAGCCATTAGCTCTGGCATCATTCGCCGTGAACTACCTCTGATGTTGATCGTAACATTGCTGGCTGGTGGCATCATGTATGATAACTACCTAGGATTTAATGAAGGCATTTTACTTGTTGCTCTTTTCATCGCTTTTATTCTTGCGATGTTATATATCAGCCGAAAAGAACAACCCAATGGTGACACGCTACTTAATGAACAAGAATCAGAGATCCCTGATGGTGTTCCTAACGGAAAAGCAATTTTCTGGGTGGTAGTTGGCCTTGCACTGTTACCATTAGGCGCAAATATGCTGATTGATAACGCGGTTATTATTGCAAAACATTTTGGTATGAGTGATTTAGTTATTGGTTTAACAATTATTGCTATCGGAACAAGTCTTCCTGAACTTGCCGCATCTGTTGCGGGTGTATTGAAAGGCGAAGATGACATGGCTGTTGGTAATATTATTGGTTCTAACGTATTCAATATTCTTGCCGTTATGGGGATCCCTGCACTTCTACACCCATCAAGTATCAGTGAATATATTATGAGCCGTGACTTCTACGTAATGTTAGGCGTTTCTGTTTTACTTCTTATTATGGCGTTGGGTAAAAGTCGCAGCATTAACCGTATTGAAGGTGGTATTTTAGTGACGTGTTTCCTTATATATCAAGGATTCCTTTTCTACACGATGTAATCATCTACCCCGTTTAATAGAAAAATAGGTAGGTTAGTTAATAAAAAACACTTTATTAATTAGCTACCTATCTATTTTTTACCTCCCCCTCCTTATAACTACCTCCGCAGCCTTGAACTACCTCTGGTATATGGCATAATAATTGTATACGCTATTCATCTAAACCATACATCTGCTATAACCAAAATAAAGGTGGTAACCCGATGGCAACTCAGTTTGATTTCTGCAAAGCAGGAAAGAATGTTCTTCAAATTGAAATTGATGCACTTACCCAACTGAACAATTACATCAATGATGATTTTACTAAAGCATGTCAATTAATGCTGGAATGCAAACGTAAAGTCGTTATAATGGGAATGGGGAAATCGGGACACATAGGCAAAAAGATAGCAGCTACATTGGCAAGTACCGGTACTCCCTCTTTCTTTGTGCATCCAGGCGAAGCAAGTCATGGCGATTTAGGCATGATAGAAAAAGGGGATGTCATTTTGGCTATATCAAACTCAGGAGAAGCGGCCGAAATATTAGCGCTTCTGCCTGTCATTAAACGCCAAGGTATTACGTTAATTACCATGACAAGCAAATCAAGCTCAAGCATGGCAAACGTGGCAGATGTAAATCTACTCATCACCGTTCCACAAGAAGCATGCCCGCTTGCTTTGGCTCCAACATCTAGCACAACAGCAACGCTAGTCATGGGGGATGCATTAGCAATGGCTCTTTTAGAAGCTCGTGGATTCACCTCTGATGACTTTGCACTATCTCACCCTGGTGGTGCTCTTGGTCGTAAGCTATTACTTCATCTTGCAGATATCATGCATACAGACGATGAATTACCAATGGTAACGTCAGACGCATTAATTAAAACAGCCTTATTAGAAGTCTCAGAAAAAGGCCTCGGTATGACCGCTATCGTTGATGAAGACCAAAAAGTCATTGGTATCTTTACCGATGGTGATTTACGTCGTCTTCTGGATAACCGCATTGATATTCACACACAAACCATTGGTGAAGTCATGGCTCATACTCCTTCAGTTGCAAGCCCTAATTTATTGGCTGTTGAAGGGCTAAACCTAATGCAAGATAAAAAAATTAATGGCTTATTGCTATGCGATGAAAACAATCGCTTAGTCGGCGCATTGAATATGCATGATCTTCTAAAAGCAGGAGTAATGTAATGCCAACCATGATCGAAACCCTTTATGGTGAAGTGGAAGAATCAATCCTCTCTATCGCTAAAACAATAAAACTGCTCATTTGTGATGTTGATGGTGTCTTTTCTGACGGCCTTGTTTATATGGGCAATGACGGTGAAGAATTAAAAACCTTTCATACTCGCGATGGGTATGGTGTTAAATCATTAATGTCTGCGGGTGTTGAAGTTGCAATTATTACAGGACGCAACTCTCAAATTGTAGAAAATAGAATGAGAGCACTTGGTATTTCACTTATCTACCAAGGCCAAGACAATAAATTACAAGCATATGAAGATATTTTAACTAAACTCAACATAGCACCTGAACATACGGGTTACATCGGTGATGATCTGATCGATTGGCCTGTAATGGAAAAGGTGGCACTTAAAGTCTGCGTTGCCGATGGTCATCCCCTACTGGTTAAACGTGCAAACTATGTGACCACCATTAAAGGCGGTCACGGTGCGGTTCGTGAAGTAAGCGACCTTATCTTGGAAGCAAAAGGGGAATTAGAGCAACATAAAGGCTTAAGTATATGACCCTAAAACACCTTTTTATGACCTTATTGTTATTGATCGCAAGTTGGTCAGGCTATTACTTGTATTATGAATACGCAAAAAGCGAACAACAAGTAATCCCTGATCTACAAACACCTGTTTTTACAGGTAAAAACGTCAGTAATAATAACTATGATGAAAATGGCGTTCGCAACTACCAAATAAACGCAAAAGCACTTGCTCGCTTTGCTCAAACAGGTAACACCAATTTTACCATTCCTCATTTATTTGTATTTAAAGAGGGCAAAGTAAAAGAGTGGGAAATAATTTCGGATGTTGGTGTCCTAAATAAAGATCATACCCTCTATTTAACAGGAAACGTTATTATCAAAAATCTGTTACCTGAAGCTGCCTTTGACACCATGACAACTGACAGCATGACGATCGAACTTACAACAAAAGATTTTATGACAGATGATGTCGTCAATCTGGTTGGCCCAACTTTCGAAACTACTGGTGTAGGAATGAAAGGTAATTTCACTAGCCAACAAACGACCCTATTAGAGAATGTACAAGGTATCTATGAAGCTTTCACACGTTAGTCTACTTGCCGGTTTATTATTCAGTTCTTCAAGTTGGGCATTAAGCACCGATACAGAACAACCGATTCATATTAATTCAGACACTCAAAACTTTGATATGCAAAGTAACAGAGTGACCTTCAACGGTGATGTTACTTTAAAACAAGGCAGCATTAAGATATTTGCAGATAAACTTATTGTTATACGTCCTCAAGGCCAAGAAGGCAGAGAAATTCTTGAAGCGTACGGAAAGCCAGCTCGTTTTAGTCAATTAACCGATGACGGTAAAACACTGAGAGGGAAAGCAAATAAATTGCGTTATGAGCTAGAAAATGAATTTCTAACAATGACGGACAATGCTGAACTAACCCAAGACGACAGTGTTATTCAGGGTAAAGTGATTACCTATAATATGAAGACACAAAAGTTAATTGCGGATGGTGGTAAAGACGAACGAGTCACTACTATTCTCCAACCTAGTCAATTGAATAAAAAACAATAATTATGGCCATATTAGAAGCAAAAAACCTCGCAAAAACATACGGCAGCCGTAAAGTCGTATCTGATGTAAGCCTAACGGTTGAGTCAGGGAAAATTGTTGGCCTTCTTGGCCCTAACGGCGCGGGTAAAACAACGTCTTTCTATATGATTGTTGGTTTAGTGTCTCGCGATGAAGGCTCTATCACTATTGATGGTGTCGATATTTCACTTCAACCAATGCATAACCGTTCAAAAATGGGCATTGGCTATTTACCTCAAGAAGCGTCTATTTTTAGAAAACTGTCCGTATTCGATAACATCATGGCAGTGCTTCAAACTCGCAAAGATTTATCTAAAGCAGAACGCTTAGATAAACTTGAAGAGTTATTGGATGAATTTAATATTCAGCACATTCGCAACAGTAACGGCATGGCTCTTTCTGGTGGCGAACGTCGTCGAGTTGAGATCGCTCGTGCATTAGCCGCAAACCCAAAGTTCATTTTACTTGATGAACCTTTTGCCGGTGTTGATCCTATTTCTGTAATCGACATCAAAAAAATCATTCAACATTTAAGAGACCGAGGGTTAGGTGTGTTAATTACAGACCACAACGTTCGTGAAACTCTCGATGTGTGTGAACACGCTTATATCGTAAGCCAAGGTCATATGATTGCAAATGGTACCCCCGAACACGTATTAAATGATGAACATGTAAAACGCGTTTATCTTGGTGATCAATTTAAGTTGTAATGGATTAATAAAGGTATCGCTAAATAATGAAAGCATCTCTTCAGCTAAAAATGGGCCAACAGCTTGCAATGACTCCTCAGTTGCAGCAAGCCATTCGATTATTGCAATTATCGACACTTGACCTGCAGCAAGAGATTCAAGAAGCTCTCGACTCTAACCCTCTTCTTGATGTCGAAGAAGAGCAATTAAGCACGCCTGAAAGTTTACTGTCTCCTGAACCTACACCAGAAAAAGAAACCGCCACAGCAGAACAAGAACCCTCTGTCACTGACAGCAGTGATGTCATTGATAGCAATAATATTTCTGAAGAATTAGAGATGGATGCTAGTTGGGATGATGTTTACAGTGCAAACAGTGGCAGTACTGGATTAGCGATTGATGATGACACCCCATTATACCAAGGTGAAACCACCGAAAGTTTGCAAGATTATTTAATGTGGCAAGCAGAACTAACTCCATTTACGGAAGTCGATCGCGCTATCGCCACCACCATTATTGAGTCATTAGATGAATATGGTTATCTAACCATTAGTTTAGATGACGTACTCGAAAGCATTGGAAATGAAGAAGTCGAGCTCGATGAAGTTGAAGCCGTTCTCAAACGTATTCAACATTTTGACCCTCTCGGCGTCGCTTCTCGAGATCTCGCTGAATGTTTAATGATCCAATTAGCGACCTATCCAGTAGATACCCCTTGGCTACCAGAAACTCAATTAATCTTAACAAAGCATATTAATTTATTAGGTAATCGTGACTACCGACAGTTAGCAAAAGAGACTAAGCTAAAAGAGTACGATTTAAAACAAGTGATGATGCTTATCCATCAATTGGACCCTCGCCCAGGCAACCGAGTCATCGATACTGATACTGAGTATGTTATTCCTGATGTTTCTGTCTTTAAGCATAATGGAAAATGGGTCGTCACTATAAACCCAGACAGTGTCCCTCGCTTAAAAGTAAATGCAGAATATGCGGCATTAGGAAAAGGCTTAGGCAACAGTCCTGATGGACAATTTATTCGTACGAATTTGCAAGAAGCAAAATGGTTAATTAAAAGCTTAGAGAGCAGAAACGAGACTCTGCTCAAAGTTGCACGCTGTATAGTTGAACATCAACAAGATTTCTTCGAGTATGGTGAAGAAGCGATGAAACCAATGGTATTGAATGACATCGCTTTAGACGTTGAAATGCACGAATCCACCATATCGCGCGTAACAACACAAAAATTCATGCATACCCCTCGTGGTATTTTTGAATTGAAATATTTCTTCTCTAGTCATGTTAGTACGGACAGCGGCGGTGAATGCTCATCGACGGCAATCCGGGCACTAGTGAAAAAATTAGTGGCAGCAGAGAATCAAGCCAAGCCACTAAGTGACAGTAAAATTGCGACCTTACTGGCTGAACAAGGCATACAAGTGGCACGACGAACCATTGCTAAATATCGTGAATCACTGGGTATTGCCCCATCAAATCAGCGTAAGCGTTTACTTTAATTAACAGAAAGGAAGTGTTATGCAAATAAACATCACAGGTCAAAACGTCGAACTAACCGATAGCCTTCGTGAGTACGTAGATACTAAATTCCAAAAATTAGAACGTTTTTTTGAACATATTCATAATGTACACGTTGTATTAAAGCTGGAAAAAGTTCACCATGTCGCTGAAGCAACACTTCATGTAAACCAAGGGGACATACACGCTCATTCTGATTCAGAAGATATGTATGCCGCGATTGATGGCTTGGTGGATAAACTTATTCGCCAACTCAATAAACATAAAGAAAAATTAAGTAGTCATTAACATGCAGCTAAGCACCATTCTTTCATTGGATTGCACCAAAAGTGCAGTCCAGTGTACTAGCAAGAAACGCGCACTAGAATTGATCAGTGAAATTGCAGCACCTCAACTGGGTCAAAATCCACAAGCGCTTTTTGAAAGCTTATTAAATCGTGAAAAAATGGGAAGTACAGGCATCGGCAATGGCATTGCTATCCCCCACGGTCGACTTCATAATTGTGATACTGCGGTAGCGGTATTAATCCAATGCCAAGAACCTATAGAGTTTGATTCTATTGATAATCGTCCTGTTGATGTTCTTTTTGCTTTACTTGTTCCTGATGAACAATGCAAATTACACCTCAAAACACTGTCTAGTGTGGCTGAAAAACTCAATGACAAACAGATCTTACGTCAGCTTCGTCATGCTGAAAGCGATCAAGAGTTGTATCAAATTTTCACATCTGAATAGATTAAAAAGTTAAGGTTATAAACATGAAGCTAATGGTCGTTAGTGGTAATTCAGGCGCCGGTAAATCGGTTGCCCTGCGAGTGTTAGAAGATTTAGGTTATTATTGCGTTGATAATCTACCCGTTGATCTTCTTGCTCAATTTGTTGAATCTATCCAGCACAGTAGTCAAAATGTTGCAGTAAGTGTGGATATCAGAAACTTACCTAAAGACCCTTCATTATTAAAAAACACCTTAACTGAACTCAAAAAATCCCATGATGTCACCGTTATTTTCTTAGATGCTGAAGATAAAGAGCTAATTAAACGTTACAGCGAAACTCGCCGTTTGCACCCCCTTTCTCTCATTGGTGAGCAATGTTCATTAGAACAAGCCGTTGAACTAGAAAAGAGTATTCTTTGCCATTTTAAAGAAGACGCTGATCTCGTATTAGATACGACAAGTAAATCCATTCATGATTTAAGTGAAACACTCCGTTCTCGTATTCTTGGTCGAGAATCAAAAGAATTGGTGATGGTCTTTGAATCATTTGGTTTTAAACACGGCTTACCTACCGATGCAGACTATGTATTTGACGTCCGCTTCTTACCGAACCCACATTGGGAACCGACATTACGACCAATGACAGGGTTAGATAAGCCCGTTGCAGATTACTTAGAAAAGCACGCGGAAGTCATTCAATTAAAAGAGCAAATACAACACTTTTTAATGACTTGGTTACCCGCTTTAGAAAAGAATAATCGCAGCTATTTAACCGTCGCAATTGGTTGTACTGGTGGACAACATCGCTCCGTTTACATTACTCAACAACTTGGTGAGTATTTCAAACAGCAAGGCCAGCAAGTTCAAATACGACATAAAACCTTAGAGAGACATTAAGCATGCCTATCTCATCACGTCACCTCCTCATTAAAAACCGCCTCGGATTACATGCGCGTGCAGCCATTAAATTAGTGGAAATGGCACAAAGTTTTAAGGCAACCATTACGATCACAAATGATGAGAACTTACAGGCAACAGCAGATGGCGTAATGGGACTTCTAATGCTAGATTCAGCTCAAGGTCAATATGTTGATGTCTCAGCGGATGGACCCGATGCAGTACAAGCGCTTAACGCTATTTGCGAACTAATTGAAGCCGGCTTTGATGAAGATGAGTAGATAATACCAATACCATCAACAGTTTGACCTAATCCTCACATAATTCACTTATCGTCCCCTCTAAATTGCGTTACTATTCAGCCCATTATCTAATCTAGATTGTCTATACTCATAATTCGAGTTAACAATCGGTCTTATCCAATAGCCTTAATTCAATGATCTATTTATTACGCAGGGAAACCACCTAAAAGCAAGACAGTGTTGTTTGGTAACTATTTATCCTAGTTACACTATGTCTACGTTGTTATTACGTGATTTAACCAGCAAGAATGTGCAAGTAATTAATATTATTGGAATCCATGGGGGAGAGTATGCAAGAGCTACAAGATTTCGATCAAACCCATCAAACTCTTCAAGAAGTATCTAATGCACTTGATAGTGGGATGTTTGTCCATGTTCGTCGTTTATTACAAGACATGGAACCCGAGGATATTGCCCATTTATTAGAAGCTTCACCGAGGAAGAGCCGTAACGTATTATGGCAACTGACCGATCCTGAAGATTATGGCGAGATCCTCGATGAGCTGTCTGAAGATGTAAAAGACGGCATCGTCTCTAGAATGAATCCTGAGAGTATTGCAGAAGCAACCGAAGGTATGGAGACAGATGATGTCGCTTATGTCCTTCGTAGCTTACCCAACGACCTCTCACGAGAAATATTAAGCCAAATGGACACGGTAGATCGCTTCCGTGTTGAAACTGCCTTATCTTATCCAGAAGATACCGCTGGCGGTATGATGAACACCGATTTCATCACCATTAGAGCGGATGTAGAGATCGACGTAGTTTTACGTTATCTGCGCATGAAAGGCGACCTTCCTGAATCAACCGATGCTTTGTATGTACTTGACGAAGAAAGCCGCTTAATTGGCCACCTTTCGTTGACGACATTATTAACCACTCAACAAGACACTTTAGTTAGTGATGTCATGAGTGATGCTGATGAAGCCATTCCTGTAAATACGGATGACGGTGAGGTAGCAAATCTCTTTGAACGTCGTAACTGGGTTTCTGCTCCTGTCGTGGATGAAAATCACTTACTCCTTGGTCGAATCACCATTGATGATGTGGTTGATGTTATTCGTGAAGATGCTGAACACTCAATGATGAGTATGGCGGGTATGGATGATGAAGAAGATACCTTTGCACCCGTTGTAAAATCGGCCCGCCGTCGTAGTGTTTGGTTAGGTATGAACGTACTCGCCGCTTTAGCCGCCGCGTCAGTGTCTAATATGTTTGAAGCAACGTTAGCGCAAATGGCCTCCATTGCGGTATTAATGACCATCGTTCCTTCAATGGGGGGGGTTGCAGGAAATCAAACCGTTGCGTTGGTGATCCGTGGTTTAGCCGTTGGTCATATCGGTGACAGTAACCAGAAAGAACTATTAATGAAAGAAGCAGGGATTGGTCTTCTTAATGGTATTTTATGGGCCTCTATCATTGGCGGTATCGTCATGGTTTGGAAAAGTGACATGATGCTTGGCGCGATTATCTCTGCTGCAATGCTCGTTAACCTAACTGTTGCCGGAATTGCAGGCGTAAGTATTCCATTGATCCTAAAGAAAATGAATATCGACCCGGCGTTGGCGGGAGGAATGGCACTAACAACCATCACCGATATTATCGGCCTATTTGCTTTTCTAGGCCTCGCCACTATTTTAATGTAATACATAAAAATAACGCATTAAAAAGCGCGCTCTCATAATATGACAGCGCGCTTTTTTATTCTTTTTATAAAACGATTCAAGTATTACTGACCGGCTATTTTCATCGATTCAATTAGGATTGAACCCGTTTGAATTTGTGAACGTGTTTCTACATCACTACCGACTGCAATAATGTTTTGGTACATTTCTGCTAAGTTGCCCGCAATGGTAATCTCTGACACAGGATATTGGATCTCACCATTCTCAACCCAAAAACCAGCGGCACCACGAGAGTAATCACCCGTCACCGTATTTACGCCTTGGCCCATAAGCTCAGTAACAAGAAGACCCGTTCCCATTGTTTTGAGCATTTGATCAAAACTTTGGCCTGTTGATTTAACAAACCAGTTATGAATACCACCAGCGTGACCCGTTGGTGTCATATTCAATTTTCGTGCAGCGTAGCTCGTTAGTAAATACGTCGCTAATACGCCATCAGTGATTATTTCACGATCTTGTGTATACAGCCCTTCGCTATCAAATGGACTGCTTGCTAGACCTTTCAATATATGTGGGCGTTCACTCACGTTAAACCAATCTGGTAAGATTTTTTCATTTAGCTTATCAAGCATAAACGTTGATTTACGATAAAGGTTTGCTCCGCTAATCGCCATCACAAGATGCCCAATTAAGCCCGTTGCAACATCAGCTGAAAACATAACCGGTACTTTCATCGTATTTAATTTTTGAGCATCTAAACGGCTGACAGTTCGCTCAGCAGCGTCTAAGCCTACTTTTTTCGCATCCCATAAATCATCACGATGGCGAGCAACGGTGTAGCTGTAATCTCGCTCCATGTTGCCATTTTTATCAACACCAATGACACTGCAGCTAATACTGTGGCGACTTGATGGATAGCTCGCTAACATGCCATGACTATTACCATAAACCTTAATACCATAATGGCTATCGTAGCTCGCTCCATCACTTTGCTTAATGGATGAATGATAAGCTAAAGCGGCTTCTTCAGCTTCAATTGCCTTTTGTGCGGCATAGTCTGGCTCTGGATCATCAGGATGAAACAAATCTAAATCAGGAATATTTTGCGCCATTAATTCTTTTGGTGCCGGACCTGAAAATGGGTCTTCTGACGTATAATTTGCGATATCAAGCGCAGCTGCTACCGTCTCTTGAATGGCTTTGTCACTTAAATCAGATGTCGATGCGCTGCCTTTTCTATGGCCACGGTAAACCGTAATACCTAATGCGCCATCACGATTAAACTCAACGTTTTCAACCTCTCCCATCAAAGTTGACACACTGATTCCTGTCGTTTTTGTAATCGCAACTTCTGCAGCACTCGCATGCTTAGTTGCCATTTCTAAAGCCTTCGCTACTGCTGCTTCAAGTTCTATTTTTTGATTCATCATTTGGGCTTTTGCATCCATAACATCTGACTGAACATATACATTTTTACTAGAATAACACTCTATGTGATAAATTTGCGCCCAATTATCTATTTATCTTGCTAAAATAGAGAGAATCACCCATTAAAGAATGAAGACCATGGCACGTAAAAATCAAAAAGCTCCTTGGGAAGAAGAAGAAGAGATCATCTGGGTAAGTAGAACCGAGATGAAAAATGACATGGAAGCCATACAAAAATTAGGCGAAGAGCTTGTTGGTTTAAAACCTGCCGTTCTTGCTAAATTTCCATTATCAGAGCTCCTACAAATAGCGATCTTTGATGCACAACGTTTTAGAAACGAAGCAAAACGTCGCCAATTACAATACATTGGCAAACTAATGCGATTAGAAGATCCTGAAGCAATTCAAGCGGCTTTAGATAAAGTGCGTAACAAGCACTCGCAAACAACTATCGCTCTTCAGAAGTTAGAAATCCTACGTGATCGTATGATTGAAACGCCTGATGCAGTGATTGAAGATCTCATGGTGAAATACCCAGAAGCTGATCGCCAACGCTTCCGTCAACTTGCTCGCCAAGCAAAAAAAGAAAAAGAATCGAATAAGCCACCAAAGGCATACCGTGAAATTTTCCAAGTATTAAAAGATTTATATTTAGCAAAAGATCTATAATTCTTCTGATATAAAGAGACAAATAAAAAAGAGCCAAGCATTATTAATGCTTGGCTCTTTTTATATATTTGGATAAACGTAAATTAGCGCACAGAGATTACTCTGTACCACCTACTGTTAATGCATCTAATTTTAGGGTTGGCTGACCAACACCAACGGGAACACTTTGCCCTGCTTTACCACAAACACCAACACCACGATCTAATGATAAATCATTACCGACCATTGATATTTGTTGCATTGCTTCAATACCAGAACCGATTAAAGTTGCCCCTTTCACTGGACGTGTAATCTTACCATCTTCAATTAAGTACGCCTCTGATGCAGAGAATACAAACTTACCAGAGGTAATATCAACCTGACCACCACCGAAATTTGGTGCGTAAATACCTTTTTTAACCGTAGAGATGATCTCTTCTGGTGTATGTTCACCGGGCAGCATATACGTATTTGTCATACGTGGCATCGGTAGATGAGCATATGACTCACGACGGCCATTCCCTGTAGGTGCTACGCCCATTAAACGAGCATTTAACTTATCTTGCATGTAGCCTTTCAATACGCCATTTTCAATCAATGTATTATATTGACCTGGAACCCCTTCATCATCGACATTCAATGAACCTCGGCGATCAAGCATTGTGCCATCATCAACAATCGTACATACCGAAGACGTCACTTTATCACCCAACTTACCAGAAAAGACAGATGAGCCTTTACGGTTAAAATCACCTTCTAAGCCATGGCCAACCGCTTCATGCAATAAAACACCAGGCCAACCTGAACCTAAAACGACAGGCATCATACCGGCAGGAGCCGCTTCTGCATCAAGATTAACAAGTGCTTGACGAATTGCTTCATCTGCAAATTCAAGAGCGATAGATTTACCATCGACTTCAGTAAGGAAATAATCATAGCCATAACGACCACCACCACCAGCACTACCACGTTCACGCTTATCACCACGTTGAACAAGCACACTGATTGATAGGCGAACAAGAGGGCGGATATCAGCCGCGTAAGTACCATCAAGTGCAGCGACAAGCATTTGCTCATACACACCACTAATACTTACGGATACTTCTTGAATCAACGGTTCTTTTGCTCGGATATAAACATCCACTTCTTGAAGCAATGCGATTTTCTTTTGCTTATCAAGACTATTAAGAGGATTCATTGGAGCATAAAACTGAGGTATAGGTTGAGCCGTAAAGGCATTAACTTTACCGCTGCCACCTTGTTGCACAATGCCACGAGCGGCTTTTGCACTTTGTTTCAAGGCATCTAAATTAATTTGGTCTGAGTACGCAAACCCTGTTTTCTCGCCTGCAACCGCACGAATACCGACACCACGGTCAATATTAAACGAACCATCTTTAATGATACTGTCTTCAAGAACCAAAGATTCATGCCAACATGACTGAAAATAAATATCAGCGTAATCAACATCTCTTTTAGCAATGCTACTTAACGTTTGAGACAGTTCTTGTTGACCGATCCCAGCTTGATTCAATAAAGATTGTTCTACTTCTTGCAAACTCATTCGGTGTACTCTTTTTAGAATTTATCATCTAAAAGTAATTATGAATAAAAAAGAGCGTGTTTTATAGTTAAACCGCTCTTTTACTCAATAAAACTCTTAATCAATTAGCTTCATTGGATGTTACAAGCTAATCTTGCGTGTTGTGCTACGGGCATTTTTTTTCGTATTGCAGTCGTTTGATTTTTATCTATTTCAGCAGCAATAACCCCCGTCCCCTCTCGTTGAGTGACGACTTTATTGCCCCATGGGTCAACCACCATAGAGTGCCCCCAAGTCTCTCGACCTGAACCATGACTTCCCCACTGTCCAGCGGCCAATAACCAACATTGGTTCTCAATGGCTCGCGAACGTAGCAGTATATCCCAATGCGCATAGCCTGTAACTTTTGTGAAAGCTGCAGGAACAATCAGTATTTCTGCACCTTGTTGGCGTAATTCACTGTAAAGTTGTGGAAACCTTACGTCATAGCAAATAGACAAACCAATCTTTCCAATGGGCGTATCAACCACTTTAATCTCACTGCCCGCGGTAAAAGTATCGGATTCTCTGTAGCTTTGATGCCCATCTTCTACATCGACATCAAACATATGCAATTTATGGTAATGCTCAACAAGATCACCATCATGATTAAAGACAAGGCAAGTGCTTGATAACGATCCATCAGCATTTCGAATAGGAAATGATCCGATAATCAACCATAAGTGATAATGCTTTGCTAATTTGGCCAACTTCTCTTGCAGAGGCCCCTTCCCTAGCGGCTCTGCGTGCTTTTCATAATCTTCTTTTTGACCAAAGACAAGGGTATTTTCAGGTGTTAGCGCAAGCTTAGCCCCTTGTTGATGTAACCCTTTTAGATTGAGTTTCAGTTGCTTCATATTTGCTTCATATTTGCTTCAGGATCCGCACCTGAATTCATTTGAATAATACCGACTTTACTCATCGTTAACGTCCTTATTTTTGGCTCTATTTACATTAATTATTCATTTGACTCAGGAAGCTTATATTCACCTTGGCTTCGAGATAATTCTTTAACCGTAGGGGCATCTAAAGGCCCTTCCACTTTATAGTTCACTTGAGTAATAACATCAATAACCGGTGAAATAGCGGTGGCGACCGCAAGTACAATAATAGCCGTTTGTGGCGCAACCGCAAATGCCGTGATAATAGGAATACCCGAGGTTAGATCCGGCGTAAAGTTAACTTCTGCATCAACTAAACGAGTATTCAAATCCGCTTTGCCTTTTATCTTCATTTCACCAGCAACCGCATCCATCACTAAATTATTACTAACAAAGACGCCTTTACGCATTTCTCCACTGCCAGTTATCGAGTTAAATGCCATCCCATCATCAAAAACATCTCTAAAATCGAGTTTCATTTTACGAATAATAGAATCCATACTAAATAAACCAAGAAAACGAGCAGCCCCCTTCACGTCGGTAATCACACCTTCATCCAAGGTAGACGCAAGATCACCCGCTAAAGTATTTGTCTTAATTCGCCAAGGCGCGCCATCCCAATTTAGGTTAGCCGACATTGTATAAGTCGCGTTTTGAATGCCAGTACTAATACCAAAGCGTGCTAATAATTCAGAGTTATCATCACCCGAGGCGTTTGCTGAAAAAGACGATTTACTGCTCTCTTTATTTAATTTCCAATCACCAGTCATTGAAAACTTATTCTTTCCACTGACAATGTTTAACGTATCTAAATAAAAAGTATCATTCTTTTTATGCAGCTTTGTTTCAACTTTACCCAGTTTATACCCTTGAACCCAAGTATCTTTAATTGTTAACTCTAAGTTGGGCATTAATTTAAAGAATTCACGATCAAAAGAAGAGATCAATGGATCTTTTGCTTTTGCGTAATTAAGCCCTCCTTCGCTATCAACATTATCTAAGCTGGGAATGAAAATATGTAGATTATCGAGTTGCACCGCCAGTGCTTCGTTATTCTTCCATGTTGCTTTACCATCAACTTCTTGGCTTTGAACCTGAAAATACCAACCTTGTGATTTTTTACGAATATCAGCATTTACATCATTCCAATCTATACTCGCCAAACGCAACGATTTAATATCGGTATCAATCCGTGTTGGCATTGGAATAACCGGAAAACTACTCGCTTTACTTTTTGAACCAGAGCTTGGTTTTTCTTTACTTTGAATAGGCTCTTCAATCCAAGCATCCGCATCTAAGTTCTTCGTATTTAATGACGCAGAGTGACCGACAATTGGACTGACTTTAAAGTTTCCACGCCCAACAATAAGATAACTTGCATCAATCACTGGCGTTTCTTTATCAATGCTAATCTCAGCTTGGTACTTTGCATCAGGAAAAATTAAGCGTCCAGATAACCGTTCAGCATTACCCGAGACCTGTAATACCGCTTTATCCGTTGACCCTTTCTCTAATGCAAGAGGGTATGGAAGCGTTGATTGAATATCGTTAAGAGCCGCATCCATCCCGATTTGATAAGTAAACCCAACATCCGCCATCTGTAAATTGATCGAGGTATCCCAGATTGATGTACCTTTAACTTTATCGATTAACGGCGAATCAATGTATTCCCTTAAAGGATCAATATTCCATTTACCTTTAACATCAATGTTCACCCCATAAAAATCGGATTGAGTTTCACCATTAAATGACAATGAGATCGGTTGTCCTAGTAAAGAGGCTTTGATCCCCTTTGCTTTCACTACATCATTATCAAATTCAATACGACCTTTTGCATTCGTAAGTTCGATATTAGGCGATTGCAATTCAATATGATTATTCGCTAAATCGGCATAGCCCCATGCTCTAACATCTTCACTATTAAATGGGATATCTAACCGTAATAATGCATCCACTCTATTATCAATTTGAATGCTATTAAGTGCCGCCCCCACAGAATCAACCAGTGGCGTTGCAGTCATGTATTCACGAACCGCTTTACCAGATCCATTCGCTCTTGCTCTAATCGTTAACTTACCGTCCTCTGCTAAGTTAGCAATCTGTCCAGTTACTCGGGTTGCATGCACGCCCATTAGGTCTGCAGAATGTGAACTTAAGAACATCGATGCATTTTGGAACATCAAATCCAATTGCAAATTAGTTAATGGAGGCCAAGCAGTATCAAACGAAAACTTAGCGTCTTTAAGGCCTACTTTAATTTGAAAAATACCGTCATATTTTGTATATGGAAAATCACTTAACTCGCCATACCATAGTAATTGTACCGTCTTAGCACTTCCTCCTTGAACAGCAGAGGAAAGGTAATCGGTAAGGTCTTGACCTAATGCGAGTGTTGGTAGATAACGCCAAGTTTGATCTGCATTAAACGCATCAGCTTCTGCATAAAAAGACAACACTGAAGGCTTATCTTTAGGGAAGTCTAATCGGAACTCACCTTTGGCTTGAAGGTCAGGAGTTGATACATCAATATAATCAGACCATAAACGCCAGCCTTCATCATTAACCTTCCAATAAGCGGTTACCTTTGCATTTTCAATATTCAAAGGTGCTTGAAATACATCACCATAAGGCAACGTATCATCAACCAAAGAAAGCTCGGCTTTGCCTTTTGTTTCATCGCCCGCAACAAGAATATCTAATTTATGAAAACCAGGCAGTAATTCCCACTGGTTCATTCCGGCAGCATGTATGGATGCCGAATAATTTAGTCCCGTTGTCGCATCGTACTCAACTCGAATATCATCGATATCCCCTTTAGGGTTAAGAGTACCAAGTAAATTCGTGATTTCATCTTGAGATGCTGGTAATAATGTTTTGAGTCCAAGCGCATTTTCAAGATCAATATGACCTAAATTAAGTATCCATTTAGACGGTTGCCAAACAAAATTCCCAGCAAGCTCTGGCCATTCATCGTCTTCATGTTTAATTTGAATGCCTGATGAAATGACTTTCCAACCTTCTTTTTCTGGTTGAAGCTCAAACACTCCACTTTCGATACTCAATTTATGGATCGTTTTATCTTCTTCCCAGTTAATATAAGAAGGAGCCGCTTCAACTAACGCATCAATGGGTTGTCCATTTTTAAACGATAGCCAAGCATTAACGGATACCTCACCTTCAGTAACCCCATATTCTTGCTGAATATTGTCTTTTATCCATGGCGTAATTTGGATATTTTGGGCTTCAACATAAAAATCACCATCTAAACTTTTGAAAGTCCCTTTCTCTTTAAAGTTTGCGATCACTTTCAGTTGGTTAATTTCGCTGCCTAAAACACTCACAACCCCTTCAGCAAGGTGTTTTCTGCTTTCATTTCGCCATTGTAACGAATCAATTAAGATCGTTTTTTCATTGCCATTTAATGCAGTGAACGTAACGTGAGAATTTTTTATCGAGAAATGGTTCAATCGGACTAAAAAGAGATCTTCTAAACGTTTAGAAAGTGAGTCTTCTGTATTTTTATCGTCAACTTCTAATTTATTTTCTTCTGATTTATCGTTACCTAATGAGGTCAAATCTGCGGTTAATTTATCGATTCGAAGATCAGCAAATTGAGGCTGTTGGGCCCAAAGAGAGGAAAGAATATTCAGTTGAATTTCAACAGAACCAACAGAGATGATTTCATCCCCAGTATTTGGATCGGTTGCTGTTAGTTTAGTCAGATTCAAGGATGGATTGGTATTTCGCCAGCGCCCTTTTACTTCACCAATTGAGATTGAGAAACCAGTAGATTGAGAAAGTAACTGTTCAATTTCTGGTTGGTATTTATTTAAGGTAGGTAATAAAAGGCGTAGGCTTGTTATGACTAATGCTGCCAGTAAAAATACCAGCAGCAATAATCCCATCAAGCAACGTTCAGTACGAATTAACTTAGTGGTCACTTATCATTCTCTTACATCATAACAACATCAAATTGCTCTTGAATATAAAGTGGTTCAGCTTGGATTTTCACTTGCTTACCAATAAATAATTCAAGCTCTGCCAATGCATGAGATTCTTCACCTTGAAGTGCATCAGCAACAGCAACAGCAGCATATACGACAAATTTATCAGAATCGTACGCTCTATTTACTCGAGTAATTTCACGTAAAATCTCGTAACAAACGCTCTCAACCGTTTTAACTGCACCGCGGCCTTCACACGTAGGACATTGACCACATAAAACATGCTCAATACTTTCACGCGTACGTTTACGAGTCATCTCAACTAAACCCAATTGGGTAAAACCATTAATGTTCGTTTTAACTCGGTCTTTATCTAACGCAGCGCCTAATACTTGCAGCACTCGGCGACGATGTTCTTCACTCATCATATCGATAAAATCAATGATAATGATCCCACCAAGATTACGTAAACGAAGCTGTCGAGCAATGGCTTGAGTTGCTTCAATATTCGTGTTGAAAATCGTTTCTTCTAAATTACGACGCCCAACAAAGGCCCCCGTATTTATATCAACCGTTGTCATCGCTTCTGTTTGATCTATGATCAAATAGCCGCCAGATTTCAACTCGACCTTACGATCTAAAGCGCGTTGAATTTCGTTCTCTGTTTCATACATATCAAAAATCGGTTTATCACCAGAGTAATATTCCAATTTTTTCGTTAATTCAGGAACGAATTCAGTTGTAAATTCTTTTAATTTTTCAAAGGCTTGCTTTGAATCGACACGAATTAAATCTAACTCTGTACCGACAAAATCACGTAAGATACGTTGATCTAATCCAAGCTCACCATAAAGCATTGATTTTGTTTTGCTCTTTTTACGACGCTCAATTACCTTATGCCACAAACGTTTTAAAAAAGCAGCATCTTGGGAGATCTCCGCTTCTTTCGCGCCTTCTGCCGCAGTACGAATAATAAAACCGCCAAACTCATCGCAATAATCAGAAACCGTATTCTTTAAACGATTACGTTCTTTTTCACTTTCAATTCGTTGAGAGACACCAACATGACTCGCTCCTGGCATAAAGACCAAGTAACGCGAAGGAAGAGTAATATCCGTAGTTAGACGAGCACCTTTTGTTCCAAGTGGATCTTTTACCACTTGAACCACTAAATCTTGACCTTGATGTACTAACTGAGAAATATCTCGCACCTGAAACTGACGCTTTTCATTCTCAGAAACGCATTCAGTATGAGGCACAATGTCTGAAGCATGCAAAAATGCCGCTTTATCCAAGCCAATATCAATAAACGCCGCTTGCATCCCCGGTAATACTCGGCTTACTCTGCCTTTGTATATATTACCCACAATACCGCGTCTTGCTTCTCTTTCTACATGTATCTCTTGAAGCACACCGGCTTCAATCATCGCAACTCGAGTTTCACTCGGAGTTACGTTTATTAACAACTCTGTACTCATTGGAGCACCTCACTAATTTTTACAAAAATTGGTGTAAGAGCTGATCGGTTTCCATCAATGGCAATCCCATGACAGCGTGATAGCTGCCATCAATACGTGAGACAAATCGCCCACCACTACCCTGAATGCCATACGAACCTGCTTTATCACAAGGCTCTCCACTCTCCCAATACGTTTTAATTTCTTGTTCTGAGAGTGTTTTAAACCACACCTGAGTAATTACTGTTTTGGTTCTTGTTTTTTCAGGAGTCATAAGGGTGACAGCAGTCATAACTTGATGTTGACGACCAGACAGTGCCAAGAGCATTCTCTTAGCATCTTCAAAATCTGTTGGTTTTTCTAAAATAACACCATCGATTACAACAATAGTATCAGAGCCCAATACTGGGACAATTGTATTTTTATTTTGTTCGACTACACGCAAACCCGCTTGAGCTTTATCTTTAGATAATCGTTCAACATATTCTAAAGGGGATTCATGAGACTGATGCTGTTCTTCAACGTCAACAGTAACTATCTCAAACTGATACCCTAACTGTTGCAGCAGTTCCTTTCTACGTGGAGAACCAGATGCTAAAAATAATTGATTCGACATTTTACTTCCTTATCGAATAGACCAATGACGGCGAACTCTACGCATCAATAAAAATAACCAAGGCCACAAAATAAAGTTTAACACGCCCGCCCATAAAAAATGTCCGTTGAATGACACATCATGAACTAAAAATTCGCCTAAAAATTCTAAGAGTTTACCCAGTAACGTTAATGCTGAGAAGATTGCAGCTTGTTGCCAAAGAGCAAGGTTTCTCAACAACTTAAAATTCGCAGCAACCAGATAGACCAAAATCGCCATCGTCATTCCACGGATACCAAGCGTTGTGCCAAGTAATAGATCCCATAAGATCCCAAGTATCATGGCAGTACCAACATTAACCCGATGAGGCAATGCTAATACCCAATAGAAAGTCACTAATATGATCCAAGAAGGTCGTAATACTTCTAATGTTCCAGGCCAAGGTGCCGCCTGTAATATTAATGCGATCAAAAAAGAGAGCCAAATAATGACTCTTCCACGCATAAGATGACTACTCGTCATTAGTCACTTCCTTTATCTTACCTTCAATTTCTGTTGGCCATACGAGTAATAAATATCTTAATTTATCAAATTCAACCGCAGTTTCTAATTCTATCGATGCAAAAGGGCGTTTATTATTATTATCTATACTAGAAATGTAACCGACAGGATACCCTTCAGGATATCGCCCACCTAAACCTGAGCTCACCAATAAATCACCAATTTCAATATCAGTATTTGTTGGTATATGCTCAAGTTGCATTAAATTTAAATTACCTTTTCCTGATGCAATAACACGAATATCATTTCGAACTACTTGTACAGGAATCGCATTGTTAGGATCGGTTAACAACAGCACGCGACTATTATGTGCACCTACGTAGTTAATTTGCCCAACAATACCTTTATCACTAATAACTGGCTGCCCTTCATAGACACCGTCAACTTGGCCTTTATCTATCATTACTTGGTGGGTATAGGGTGCAGAATCCACAGCCATTACCTCTGTCACCAACTTTTTTTCATCACGAATAAAAGGGGAACCAAGCAAATCACGTAATCGACTATTTTCTTGCTTTAATTGCTCCAACAACAATAAATTGCTGTTTTGTATAAACATGTCTTGTTTGAGTTTCTGATTTTCAAACATGAGTGCATTACGGCTATTGAAACGCTCATACATGCCATCAAACATAGTACGAGGCAGATTCGCCGCATAATGAATTGGAGAAACAAAACTATTTAATAGGTAACGTATGTCAGAAAAGGCATTTAAACGACTATCGGCTAACATAAGGCTAGCCGATACCATTACAGCAATAAACAGGCGAAGCTGTAGAGAGGGACCTCTACCAAAGATTGGAGTCATATCCACTCACCCGTTATTATTATTACTCGTCACTAAAGAGATCGCCACCGTGCATATCGATCATTTCTAATGCTTTACCGCCGCCAAGAGCAACACATGTTAATGGATTCTCTGCAACAACCACTGGGATCCCAGTTTCTTCAGTCAAAAGACGGTCTAAATCACGAAGTAGTGCACCACCACCCGTTAATACCATGCCGTGTTCTGAAACATCAGATGCTAGTTCTGGTGGACACTGTTCTAGTGCAACCATTACTGCTGAAACGATACCAGAAAGAGGCTCTTGAAGCGCTTCTAAGATTTCGTTTGAATTTAGTGTAAAGCTACGAGGAACACCTTCTGCAAGGTTACGACCACGTACTTCAATTTCAAGGACATCATCACCAGGGTATGCAGAACCGATCTCGTGCTTAATGCGCTCAGCCGTCGCTTCACCAATAAGGCTACCGTAGTTACGACGTACGTAGTTAATGATCGCTTCATCAAAACGGTCACCACCAATACGAACAGACGATGAGTAAACCACACCGTTCAGTGAGATAACGGCAACTTCTGTTGTACCACCACCTATATCAACCACCATAGAACCGGTCGCTTCAGATACCGGTAAGCCAGCGCCGATAGCAGCAGCCATAGGCTCATCAATTAGGAAGACTTCACGGGCACCAGCACCTTGAGCTGATTCACGGATAGCACGGCGTTCAACTTGCGTAGAACCACAAGGTACACAAACAAGAACGCGTGGGCTTGGACGTAAGAAGCTGTTGTCGTGCACTTGCTTAATGAAGTGTTGCAACATTTTTTCGGTGACGTAAAAGTCAGCGATAACGCCATCTTTCATTGGACGGATAGCAGAAATATTACCAGGAGTACGACCTAGCATTCGTTTTGCTTCGTGACCAACAGCCGCTACGCTTTTCGCTGAACCATTACGGTCTTGACGAATAGCAACAACAGAAGGTTCATCAAGAACGATGCCTTGACCTTTTACATAAATAAGTGTGTTGGCAGTACCTAGATCGATTGAAAGATCGTTTGAAAACATGCCACGAAGTTTCTTAAACATAATCTTCGTATTTCCTGAAAGCGTGATAATAAGATAAATATATCTAAATGTACCAATGCCTAGCCTAATCAGCAAGGCATTGCTACAGAATCCTGAAGCAAATCAGGATTTTTATTCATTTTTTAGTTAGAAGTACCAATAATGTTACTTTCACCGCGAAATATGATGCGGTCATTCCCACGGTAAATACCAAACGTCACCACGGTTGATGGATCTTCATCACCTTTGCCTCGCCAATTATATTGAAGCCAAGGTTGAGATGAACTCGGTTCTTCTGAGCAGTCAACATTCGCTTTACCCACTTGTGGAGAGATAGATGCTAAACGTAACCAAAAGCGCACCTGCTCACGCAAAGTCGCATTATTGGTATCAGCGATGGCTTTTAAATTGCGTCTATCAATGCCTGAATCAATACCACTGAGATTAGAACCAGATAAGGCAGAGTTACTTGATGAACTCGGATCTGGCCAGATCGTTTGTTTGCAATAATTAGCGCCATTAAATGTTGTCGCATTATCACTATCGCTAATCACAAAGCCAGTACCATTCCAATACTCAACACGTAATGGAATCATTACACTCTGGCCTACCGCTGCTCCAACACTGTCTAATACCATTCGCCCATAGCGAACGTCTGGTTGTGATAATAACTCTTGATCTACTACTGTTTGGTTTTTATCAAAAGAAACGGGATCAGTTCCATTTATTGCTAAGCTCAACGCAGTCGTTATCGAATTAACGCCCTCATTAAATGGACCATCAGCAGTTGTTGTTACATTACTCGCTAACATTGATGCACTTTTTCTTGACCAAATGACACTATTTGAAAGATCTGGCGCTTCCCAAGTGGCATTACTCCAATGGGTATTATCTAAGTCAGAAGGTGCAATATTCAATCGCTCATGATAATCACCAGTGAGTTCGAAACTCGCTTTTAAGTTTGTATCAAACAAGCCATAGTTAGTCGCTGTTGAACCACGAGCAGAATAGGCCGTCACTTCAAAAGTTACATCCTCAAAAGGCTGGTCCATATAGGCATAAGTTCCCTCTGAAGAACCTTGCCTTTTAGGGTAATCCCATAAAGTATCTGTGATGGTGAAATAAGCAGGATAGAAACGACCGATAGAAAGCTCACCAAATTCAATCCCTCCTTGAATCCCATCATAAAAAATAGGACTTAAAGCTTCAGATTTAAATAAAAGACTTCCAACTTCTGAATAGGTCATATTATTAAATTCGTAATAGCTATCTCTACCTACATCGACATAAACATCATTATTAATAGGAGCTAACGGAGCTAAGGTACCTTTAACTCCAGCAGTTGGAGTACTTAACTCGTATGATGGAGATATAGATGAAAAAGGAGCGGATGATTTAAAGAAATTTTGAGTCACTGGTAGCTGACATAAATCAGTTGCAGTACCAAATCTCACTGGTTTCACCTTTACAGAGAACCTTTCACCAGCAGCAATAAATGCAGAACCTCCCGAACTATCTCCATCGACAGATATATCACTACAAACAGCAAGCTTCCAAGGGCGAGATTCAACATTTACGACTGTTGATAATAAACCAGAATCAACAGGATAATCATTACAATCAAAACCAACAGGACAGGTAAAACTTGGATCACTCAAGGTAAAATGGACAGAACCTGCTTCCTGATAGGTTAGGCTTGTTGTGGCTACGCCTTGATTGAAAGTCAGGTCTATTTCGCTTGGGTTTGTACTACCGGCTAATTCTAAATCCGTTAGGATACCTTCATTTGAGTTAGGTGCATCTAAGATATACGGTGATACATCTAATACTTTGTTACCACTATAATCTTGAACAACATCAGGAGAACCATCATTACAAGCAAGAACTGACACATCAAAAGACTGCGGTTTATTCGCGATTACCTTTACCGTATTAACATTAAATTTAAATGGTACAAATTCAAAATGCTCCTTGGTTGTTTCATTTAAACCATCAGATGACGCAGTTACATCAAAAACATCCAAATCAGAGCTACCTAAGTACAGTGTTTTTTCACCATTTATGAATGTTGAGCCTTTAATTGAACAATCAGCAGCAACTGATTTATTCTCTAATATAGACCAACATGCAATACCATTATCTTTAGCATTAATTACTGCAGAAAAAGGTTTATTGAATCCAGAAACTGGGCCGTTATCATCTTCAACGGTGAAAGTCACAGGAATACGTTCACAAGTTAAACTGTAGTCGATTTTTGGAGTAATTTTTAGTGTGTAGTTTTTAGGAGGATCAAAGCATTGGTTTGAACCAATGATTTGAGTATTTGGATGAAGATTAATAATAGAGGCCGTAACTGCTCCTGTTAAAGTAGCATTATTACTAATCTCTACATTTTTCTCACTATACAATAATCCCTTAAAATTAGAGTTATTGGCTAAATCGACCCAATCATGAATAGTGTCAACATTATAAGAGTATGATAAGTCGTGAACCGCAACCACTAATTGGCCTTGGTCTATACCTCCAAAAAAGGAATTATGACTCAATGCAAACCCTTTGGTATGAATAATAACCTCGTTCCCACTAGGAATTTCAATTTTACCTAGAATATTTATACTATCAATCCAGTACGTACCGGTTTTAAAAATAGCTTTACCATTATTATTAATAGTTAAAGAGCCCATTAATTCGTTTGATTGATAGATTTCAGTTTCACCACTTTGAATAATAATCCTTTCAAACCCAGCGGTTGGCTTCCTAAAAGACTCCAATACTAACTGATTAATCATTAACCCTGGTTCAGAAAAGCATTCACTGCCGTCACAAGCTATTTTATTATTATCGTCATTAATATCCTGAGCTAAAAAACCAACAAAACGGTTTCCAGAAACCAACGGCGCCCCTAAAATTTCAGCTCCATTAGCGATCATTAAGCTCGCTTGACTATTGCCTTTCCACGTTTGAACTGGGCTTGGGAATAAATCACACACAGGGGATACTCTAGGCTCTTCGAACATAAAAAACCTGCTTTTTCAGCAGCATGAGCCCTTTCTGAATCTTTATCCATATCCTCTTCAACGATAAAAGAAACCTTATCTTTCTGAAGATCACAACGGCGAAGCCATCCTCCATTCCCCCCATTTCGAGAGTTTTTCGTTGCGACTAAGATTGGAGGACTATCAAAATTACCTTCTGATATATCAGTATAAGCAGATGTACACCCTTTAATTACCGGGTTAACAATTTTATCAGTTTCTCCTTTAATCGTATTTTTAGTTTCCGCCTGCCCAAGCCAAAACTTTTTACCATTAACAAAACCCGCCCCTTCTCCTGCAACGAAAGCTACTTTTTCATTGTTACTTATTACATTATGATTTCTTACTTCAGATCTTTCCAAAGCTAAACGAAATTGATCCACCCCAACATCACCAGCATAACCAGTTACCCACGCCATTGAGTTATTTTCAGTTTGAGGTTCAACTAATACCCCCGGCAACTCAGTAAAATTTGATGACAATCCATATTGTGTAAAATTAATAACATCTCCAGTATTACCTTCGCTATCACCTTGAGAGATTGTCGTTGAGGTAAACAATGAATTCGCAACAATTTTTGAACCATTAGTCAGTTCTAATACACCCGGCTCAATAACAAAATAATCAATTTCAGTCATTGGAGCAGGCTTAAAAGTAACCCTTTTAGATTTTTTATTATTTGGGGCGATTACTTGCGTTATTTTCACATTTTCATGGGTAACATCGGTCACTTTAAGCGATGATGGCAACTCTGTAATCGAACTTAATTTTTCGCTATTTTCTAAATCAATAGTAGGCATAACAAAAACAAGAGGGAGTGGTTTATTCGGATCATATTCATTTTTAAATGTAAGCGTACAATTAACGTTACCATTATCATCAATTGGGCATTCAGAAGGGCTCAATCGTCCAAATTCAAACTGTGGATTATAATTAATATCAGGAATTGGATTAAAAGAAGAATTAGAGCAAGACAATGAGATTATATCCTCATCCTCCTCCGCAAATATTTTCATATTCAGTCCCAATTTAGCATGAAAATTCACCTCTTTTTTTTCAAATTCATACCAATTAATATTATCTCTACTTTTGTAATAAGTAACTATACTAGGATCCTCTGTGTTACCGGAATATTCATAATCCAAAGCTAAATAGTAGGTTTCATCTTCTTTAATTAAGTGATCATAAATTATAGAACCTTGATATTCCACTGACCACAAACGCTCTACATGTCGATGACGAGCATTCTTTACATAAAGATCATCCCCATTATCATTAATGGTAAACTTAACCGAAAAATCATGTTCACTCGATACGTTACAAGAAATATAAGAATCAGCCCAAGCTGTATTTACTATAAAAATTGAAACAACAAAAAACAAGTATTTCATGTTAGTTTTCATCAATTTATCTCCTTCGCCCAAACTTCTTGAATTCGTGCTACTTGGTTTATTCCCGAGCCACAAACAGCCGTACTCGTGATTTTAAAATACGTAATCACTTCACCTAAATGGTTCACAGGCGTGGCAACACAAACCACTTCAGGTTCACTTGAACAACCACTGTTATTTAATGCCATATTAGGTCGATGTATCTCTTCATCACATAGACTAGAATCCGCACCTGAAACGCCAATAGGGAACAGTTGAACTAATCCCCACTCAGCTCCTGAGTATGCTAAAAACCACGCTTGCGTTCCTAACACTTCTTTAGAAACCGCATCGTGATTACTCGTTTCGACCTTCAACAAATTTAACGAAAGAAAACCAACAACAACCATAATAATCACTGATAATATCAATATATTACCACTCTGCTTTGCGTAGTTATGGAACATTCATCACCTGCACATCATGTTGATATTGAGTTACTTCATCGAGACCATTAGTAAAAGCTAACACCATCCGAACGGTACTGTTTCGATGCATTGAGGCACTTTCAAACTCAAATTTACCGCTGCTGACCTGATTGGCAAGTTGAACCGTTGAAACACGATCACCAGATGCGTTAATACGTGAGCGATACACGCCATTATCCTGAATACAATATTCAATCACTTCAGGCTGATAAAAAAATGCCCGCTCAGACGTTGAATTAGAGATAAAAGCAGGATTATTATTTGATGAAAAATTGATGGTTGATACACCAGAAGACATCGAGACCGAGTTAACAGAAACATACCTTAAACTGCTCGCCTCAATAAGATCCTTTTGTGTACTCGGGTTTATCGTTAATCTTGTATTATCAAGATCCAAAAAATTCGTCGACATGATGACGGTGTCAATACTGTCTTCTCCCACAAGAGGAAGAGACAGATAAAACGCACTCGCCTCTATAGAAACAAAGCTAACGCATTCGCCCCCATTTGATGCATCTATACTATTGGGCACAGCATGGCGTAATTCTCGACTGAATTTTTCAATCACAAATTTAGCCTGCATTTGAGTATCCTGACGATCGATACTGGTGCTGTAGCTTTGAAATCCAAGTAATAAGGTATTGCTTGCCGCCATAGCGACAATAGCCACTACCACGACGGTTAGTATCAGTTCAATTAAAGTAAAACCACGTTGCCGGTTCATCAATAATTACCTCTATAGGCACTAAAGGTATATCTGGCATGCTGACTCGCATAAAGGGTGATATCTATTTTTTTATATGGTGGCGAGACAGAAGAGCCACCATCTACATTTGCATAATTAACCTGTATTTCAACAGTGAAATTTTTATATTCGTTAGCACTATCCGACGCTATAAGCTTATCAAAATCATAGTTAATTAACCCATTTGAGCTGCATAACTCAGCCTTTCCCCAGCAACCAATAAAATCATCGACATCATTAAAGACACTGGCATTTACAGAGACATTCTGCTCATCGCCATCACGACCTAACGTCACTGAGCATGGAATAAGAGTATTGCTTTCATTTTTTTCACCACAACGATATAGCCCACCATTAGGATCACTATGTTGATCAAACTGACGACTTAATATATCCGTCATAATTGAATGGCCTAATGCCGCCGCTTGAGCTTCATATGTGGCCTTATGTGATTTCTCTGATGAAGAAAATACGCCTGACACTAAGATAGAAAGAGCAAAACCAAGAATCACAATGCCAACGACAGATTCAATCAACGTTAACCCTTGTTGATTGTATTTATAGCCTTTCATAATCCGCAGCCTTCATCCAGAATTGAGCGATAAATAAAGCCTTCACCATTAATACATACAGAGCGACTTTCATTAGACGAAGAGGTTGTTATCGTTATTCGGCAATCCTCCCCTGAGCATAAAGAAGAGGTAGCAGAAGAAAGTGGAATAATAGGTCGTCCTAATAAATCAAATGACAATTGAGATATCGAAATAGCACCATCACTATTAGTAAACTCATAACTTAATTTCATTAATTCGAGTTGTTGTTGATTTGTCTCTTTTGAATAATCAGACAACACCGCACTGTTCATATTTTGATTTTGGCATGCTTGCGATACGCCAAATTTATCTGAAGCGAGATGTAGAATTCGACACTCATCTACCCCATCTTTACTGGTCTCATTTATCGGGATATTGGTTTGCATTGAAGCGACTTGGATCTGACGTAAAATAGACATGACTTGTTCTTGTGCGGCGGCCGACGAAAAACGGCTCACTCCCATGTATTTACTCGATGCATAAGCAGCAATAATCGCTAATAGTACGATCACGACTATTAATTCAATTAATGTAAATCCATTGATTTTTATTCGTTTTATTTGCTGTAATTTAATACGTGGAACTTTCATTACCCGTTACCTTATTGCCGCCTGTTACTAGGATAATTGAATTAAGAAAGATAGCGAGTAAATGTTAGTTTTAGATACAAAAAAACCAGCGGAGATCGCTGGCTTTAAATTAATCAAGTATAAGTATTAACACTTATCGTCATCAACAGTAATAATTGGTGCTGCTCCTGATACTCCTTCTTTATACTCAACAAAACATTCAGTCGCTCTTATTTCTGAAACGTCAGATAATGTATCTTTCTTAAATGTAGATACATAAGATTTTGGTGTAGTAGTTGCGTCAGGGAAAGAAGTCCAATCGTCACTTAGTCCTACAACAGCAGTAGCAATACCAGCTGAAGTTGCAGTAGGGTAGCCAAATGCAACATCAATAGAGTCTACAGAACCAGATATAGCACCTTCAACACCATTGATAGCCGATTTACCATAAACGATACCTGATGCGCCAGACATTGCGCCTTTTAATCCTTGTAAAGACGACTTACGTGCATCACCTTGAAGGTTTAAAAATTTAGGTGCCGCCGTTACTGCAAGAATACCTAGAATAACGATAACAACTACTAACTCAATAAGGGTGAAACCACCTTGTCTTTTCATATTACTACTCTCTATTTATTATAAATTTGATGGAACTTAAAAGCTGCCACCATTATTGTGAAATCGAATATATACATATTGATATATTTGAAACTTATTTACTTACTAACCCATGACCAATAAACAACCCTGCATTGGTATTTAAATTAATGATGTAAAAAAGACTACTTAACCGCTTTATTTCATAGGTAAAAGATAAAAAAGCCAGCGGATATCGCTAGCTTTTTTAAATATCACTAATAACTATAAGGTTAGCAACCATCATCAGTAACTAATGTCGTAACAGCAGAAGACGCAGTTGCTTCATTGTAAGTTACGAAACACTTAGTAGCCTTGATAGTAGTTTCTGTTGCTCCAGATACTTTAAAACCAACAAGAAGTGAAGATGCACCAGAAACAGAAGCACGACTCCAATCTTCAGCTAAACCAACTACAACACTTTCAATTCCATTATTATCAGCTGTAGGGTAACCATATTTTAACGTAGTACCATCCGCTAGTTTACTATCACCACTAGCATCTCCACGTTCAACACCTTCAATCGCCGCTTTACCATAAACGATACCTGAAGCCCCTGCCATTGCGCCTTTTAACCCTTGTAAAGATGACTTACGAGCATCACCTTGAAGATTTAAAAATTTAGGTGCCGCCGTTACAGCAAGAATACCTAGGATAACGATAACAACTACTAACTCAATAAGGGTGAAACCACCTTGTCTTTTCATATTACTGCTCTCTATTTATTATAAATTTGATGGTACTTAAAGGGGGCACCATTATTATGAAATCGAATATATACACATTGATATATTTAAAACTTATTTACTTACCAACGCACGATCAATAAATAACCCTGCATTGGTATTTAAATTAATTATTATTGTAAGGTAACTACAACTCGGCCACTCTCTGGTTCATAAGTAAAGAAGTGCCCTTCATTCTCTTGTTGAGTATATTTACATTGCTTACGGCTATTATCAGTAATAATTTCCGCTAAATATTTCGCTTTTTCATCCTTAGCATCATCGGTTACATAAGGGGCATTTTGTAATAACATTTCCATTAATAAAATACATTCTTTCGATGTTAATTCTGAAGGATAACCGCCTGTTGTTGCCCCATCTAAATCTTCTCTTGGTGCCATCGGGTAACCCGGACGAAAATCAGACTGATTTGCTTGAGAAGGATCCGTTAGCCAGAACTCAGTTCCGTCATAACTTACTGCATTATAACCGTCAATTTTAGGTCTCGCTTCTGCTTCCCACTGCGCTCTTGCGGAGAGTACAGCAGTTGCATAACCACCTGCAACCCCTTCAACACTCGCTTTTTTCGCTTCGAGACTGACATCTAAAAATCGTGGTAACGCCACTGTCGCCAGCAAACCGATAACAACAATAACGATCACTAGCTCAACCAGTGAGAAACCTTTTTGACGCTTCATAATCATGCTTCTCTCTATCTTATTTTCTTCGTGAATTGTAAGGGATTATACAAAAAAAAACACAGCGCTCGTCAAAAATCATTAACTTTATTTCGTTTCAGAAAAAATAACGTTAACTTTAAAGATGTCATTAATTAACATAACCGAAATCATTTTACCATCCGCTATACCATAGTTACAACGGTTGTAATTACTTTCTTTTATTTCATGAGTTATTGTTATGCTATCTGTGTAAATCGTTTTCTTCTCAGGTAATAACAGAGTTAACCAAGCTCGGCAATCAAGCTTCCCATCATTAAAAACAATCGGCCAGCCTAATGCAGAGAATTGAACATTAATTCCCTCTTTCTGAATTGATGCTGGTTCTCCACTCACTACCCAATAATTTCTATATTCATTTGCCGATGACAATATATCTCGACTTGTCATAATCAAGGCTGCATTTTCAACTTCGGGTTCCATTTTATTCCATTGCCACATAATCGTAGCTAACAGAATAACGAATATTGTCCCCCACATAATTCGGGACGATGACACCATTATGAACCCTTCACTACATCCAACATATTCCACATTGGTAAGAAAATACCCAACGCTAAAATTAAGACCATTCCGGCCACAACAACCAAAAGTAAAGGCTCAATTCTGGCGGTTAATGTTCTTAAATCATAATCGACTTCTCTGTCATAGAAATCGGAGACTTCCAGTAAGAGATCATCTATTTGTCCAGTTTCTTCACCAACCGCAATCATCTGTTGAACAAGCGGAGTGAAAATACCGCTTTGCGCCGCAGTTGCCGACATACTGGTGCCCGATTCAATGCCGTTTTTCATTTCTAATAAACGATTTTCTAAATACTTATTTCCTAGTGCTTCGGCAGAAAGCGCTAACGATTGATTCAATGGAACACCCGATTTAAGCATCAATGCAAAGGTACGAGAAAAACGCGACATTTGTGCCCGAGTGACAATATCTCCCACAATTGGCACCTTTAAACGAAACTTATCCCACTTTTCTCTTCCGTCATCTCGACTAATCCAAGCTTGAAAAGCACAAAATGCCCCCGCCATTGCGGCGATTAGCACATGCCAATAATTAACAAAGAAACTGGATGTCGCCATTAATATTCGAGTAGGTAAAGGCAGTTCAACCCCAAAGCGAGCAAACATACTCGTAAACTGTGGAATCACTTTAACGTTCAATACAAACATCGCCAGTAAGATAAAACTCAGAACAAAAATAGGATAACGCATGGCAGATTTGATTCGCTTACGTGTTTCCATTTCTTGTTCGTAGTAGCTCGCTAACTGCATCAGAGCCTGATCTAAACGACCCGTATTCTCTCCCACATGAATCATAGAGACAAAAAGTGAACTAAACACATGAGGATGCTGCTGCATAGACACAGACAAACTGCGGCCATTGGTTAAGTCACTGGTTACTTCGTCCAATGCTTTTTTTAATATCTTATTGCTGCTGTTTTGTGATAACCCATTCATTGCACGTAATAGCGGCACACCCGCTTTAGTTAAGCTGTACATTTGACGACAAAAAATCACTAATACATCTAAAGGAATATTAGGTTGAAACCATTTCTTCCAATCTAACGTACTTGATGAAGAGCCAAACTTACTCGCAACAATGGAGGTTGGGATAATCCCTTCATTCATCAATTGCTCAGCAGCCCCTTCTTGAGAAACCGATTCAACACGACCAGACACTTGTATGCCACGTGCATTTCGACCACTGTATTTAAACATCGCCATTATTAACGCCTTACATCAATATTGGCTGATGAGAGGCGGCATTGTCCCCTTCACCAAGGATCATAACTTCATCAAGACTGATGATGCCATTCATTGCTAACTCCATCGCAGAAGCGAGCAATGGCTTATATTCTTTATTTTCTCTGGCCTTATGTGAGAAACTAACGGCATCATTAGCGCGTAACGCATCCATCATTGGCTGATCTAATTCTAATAATTCAAATACACCAATACGGCCACGATAACCGGTTAAATTGCAATTCTGACAACCATGCCCACGTCTAAATGGCACTGAGGCTTGATTTGGGAATCGAGCTTCTAACCATAATTTACGAGGTTCATCTACTGCATCTTCACCTGAACATTCAGTACAGATCTTTTTAACTAATCGCTGTGCCAATACCGCACGAACAGCACTGGCAACTAAGTACCCAGGCGCTCCCATGTCCATCATTCGCAATGCACTGTCCACTGCATCATTCGTATGCAAAGTAGATAATACTAAGTGACCTGTTAATGCAGCTCGTAACCCGATCTCTACCGTCTCTTGATCACGCATTTCACCAATCAGAATGATATCAGGATCTTGACGTAGGAAGGTTCTTAAAATCTTCGCAAAGGTTAAATCGATTTTAGGATTAACCTGAACTTGGTTTATCCTAGGTAAGCGGTACTCGACTGGATCTTCCGCTGTAATTATTTTCTTACTTGGTTGATTTAACTCGTTTAATGCGCCATACAACGTCGTTGTTTTACCAGAACCAGTCGGTCCGGTAACCAAGATCATACCGTGCGGACGACGAAGTTGTTTACGTAATCGAACCAAGAGATGATCAGGTAACCCTGAATATTCTAATTCACGAATACCTGTCGTTTGGTTCAATAAACGCATCACGACTGATTCACCATATTGAACTGGCATGGTTGATAAACGAATATCAACGGATTGACCACGCGTCTTGATATTAAAACGACCATCTTGAGGTAATCGCTTTTCAGAAATATCCAAATTCGCCATTAACTTCAAACGTAAAACCAGTGCAGAGGCAATATTAACTTCGTTTAATAATGTTTCGTGCAGCACACCATCAATACGTTGACGTAAACGAAGGACTTTATCATCCGGTTCAATATGAATATCCGACGCACCAACTTGAATCGCATCTTCAAATAAAGAATTGATCAGTTTTACAACGGTAACTTCGTCGTTGTCGTTATCTGAGATACCAAAATTAAAATCGTCATTTTCTTTATGTTCAGATTGAAGTTGCTCAGCAAAAGAGGCGATTTCTTTGGTTCGACGATAAAAGCGATCAAAGCTATCAAAGCTATCAACCAGTTGCCTTTCTGATGCGATAACCATTTCGATATTGTATTGCTGAAGCTGTGAAAAAAGTGCTTATTGAGCAAATAAATCTGCGGGATCACTCATTGCAACACGGATAGTGTTACCCTGCTGACTTACCACTAACGCTCGTAATCGACGAGCATGAACTTCTGGTAATAAATGTACGGCCGCGGCATCAATATCGGCACGATTTAAATCAATTAATGGCACATCTAACTGCTGAGATAAAAACGTCAGCATTTGTTTCTCAGTTAAAAAACCAAGTTGGATTAATGTTCCGCCAAGTTTACGTCCCGTTTTTTTCTGCGCAGCCAGCGCTTGTTCTATCTGTGCTTCTGAGACAATGTTTTCTTCGACTAATAGATCACCAAGTCTTTTTCTTAACTTAAGACGCATTATTCACTTCCTTCATTGTCTCTAATAACTTAATTCGGTCTCGAACAAACACTTGAGATGAGCGGGATAAGCCCGGCTTAATCAATGCTGATTGATAAGTATCATAAGCTTTATCAATCTCTGCTTCTCTCTCATAAACAATGGCAAGACCTAACCACCAACGACCATTATCAGGGTCTTTATTGACGAGCATTTGATAGCTTTCTTTTGCTAAATCGATAAATTTTAATTGTTGAGCTAACCCACCACGCGTGGCTAAATAATCAATAGAGGCTTCTAAAGGAATGTATTCGACAACAGATAACGCCGCTTCTGGCTGCTCTTCTCTTTGTAATAAACTTGCCAACGCTAAACGCAAAGTCACGCTGTCATTATCTAGCTTTATTCCCTGCTGCAAAACGACCGCCGCTTCTTTCACTTGATGCTTACCATAGAGTAATGCAGCTAACTTCTTACGTGAATCGTCATCTCTTGGCTGATATTTAAGTACGGTATAGTACTCAAGAATGGCTTGTTTAAAATCCGATTCATCAAGTGCTTTTCTCGCTGCGGATCTACTTTTCTCTGCTAATTCAGAAGGTAACAACTCAACTTCTTCGACATAAAATGCATCACTTTCAGACTTAACGTTCTGCTTAGTAGAAATGACTGGTACCGTATTTTCATTCTTTACTGTTGGTTTTTCTGCTGTTGATGCCGTCTTAATAATTGCAGTCGGCACTGGAGTCGTTATTTTTGCTGCCTGCTTTTCCGTTTTATCACGGCTTTCAGATAAATAAATCGAACTGACGGATTCAGGTGTGCTGTTTTTTGTCGGAGAATTGGAGGCTAACTCAACGACCGCTGCATCATTAGCGATGGGAGTCGTAACCGGTGTTGGCTCGTTATTTAACGTAGCCCAACCGAGAACTGAAATTGAACTTAATAAACCAATAGCAAAAAAGAAAGGCGCTTTAAATCTTGATTCCATATTTGGCACTATCGCAGGCGAAATCGTCGATGTATTCTCAACATCTGATTTTGCTTTAGTGATATTCAATAGAGCTTTATTGGTGACACTCACGCTTTTCTCCAACCCCAAAACTTAGGGAAATAATAGGTAGGTTTCATTGTGTCTGTTGTATCTTTAATGGCACTAAAAACAGAACGAGAAGATACGATAATTAACTGCTCAGAAAACGAAATTAACAATGATTTATGGCATACCTGATTAATCAACCGCGGAACCCCTGTTGTCGCTCGCCAAATAGCTTTCATTTGAGTCAATGAAAAAGGATTCACTTCACACCCAGATTCAGTCATTCGGAAACGAATATAAGCCACCGTTTCACTCATAGTTAATGGTCTTAATGTGGCTGAAAACGTAATTCGTTGACGAAGTTGTCTTAAATGGTATTGCTGTAATCTTTCATCTAATTCGGGCTGACCAAACAACACTATCTGTAATAATTTTTTATAGTCGGTTTCTAAATTGCCAAACAATCGTAAGGTTTCTAATGCTTCATCACTTAATGCCTGAGCTTCATCAAGAAAAACAACGGCTGTTTTTCCTAGTGCTTGTAACTCTATAATTTTCTCATGAATACGATCCGTTAAAGCAATATCGTCTCCATGCTGTTCAATCCTTAACTCTTTTGCTAACGCTTGACGTAATTCATGTCCATTCATCACAGGATTAGGCAAATAAAGTAACTCAACATTACTCGGCAGCTGATTCATTAGCATTCTGCAGACTAGTGTTTTTCCAGTGCCAATTTCGCCCGTTACTTTGATGACTCCCTCTCCCATTGATATCGCAGATAACACGGTTTGAATTGCTTCATAATGAGGCAACAATCCATGGAAAAGCGATGTGTTTGGCGTAAGCGTAAATGGAAGCTGCTTCAGCCCAAAATGGGATTCATACATAATCTATCGATTACTCGTCAGGAAACCATTCTTGCAAAAGATCACGTGAGCGTTCTAACTCTTCTTGCCATGTATCAACCCCAACAACCGTTGGCTTAAGCAAGATAACTAACTCTGTTTTAGTCGTTAATTGACTGACATTTCGGAATAAATGCCCAAGAACAGGAATATCACCAAGGAACGGAACTTTTGATACTTGATCAACCGTTTGTGATTTCATCAATCCACCAATAACAACGACATCTCCGCTTTTTGCTCGGATAACAGAATCAGATTCACGGATAGAGCTTTTGGCCAGCGGTAGCTCAAGAACCCCTCCAACATCACCTAAATCGATGATCTTTGTTTCTGTTTCAACATCGATAACGGATGGGTGAACGTGGAGCATCACATTCCCTTTATCATCAATTTGGGGCGTAACATCCAATGAAATACCAGAGAAAAATGGCGTTAATGTCACTTCTGGTGATGCATTCGAATTATCACCATTGCCAGTTACACTAGAGACTTCAGTGACGAAGTATTCATCACGACCCACTTTGATCACGGCTTTCTGGTTGTTGGCAGCCGTCACTCTCGGGCTTGAAAGCACATTCAAATCCCCTTGAGTATCCATAAAACTTAATACAGCTGAAAAATTACCATCAGAAACCGTAATATTGGTTTGTCCGCCCAATAATGATCCAATAGCATCCATACCAGGCAGAACTCCGGCGGTTGTTCCTGGGACTTGTCCAAAAACAATATCAGTGCCTCCAACCGCAGCCGTTAAGTTAGACCAATTAATACCTTGTTGGTAACCATCACTGAGTGTCACTTCTAATAATTTAGCTTCTAGGATTACTTGACGCTGTAAGCGCTTATGTGAAATACCTAAGAACTGTTTCACTTTACGCAATTCATCAGGAGAGGCCGTAATAGTGATCACACTTGCTTGAGGTGATACAACGACACTTCGCCCAGAACCATTACCTATCATGACTGAAACGGCTTTTTCTAGTTCTTTCCAAAAATCACTTTCACTCGTTGTTTCTATCTCAGTGCCACCAGTAGCAGAGGAGGAAGATGACGAAGACGATGAGTTATTCGAATTAGAACTATCATTACTATTCGATGAGTTACTGTCTGAATTTGTAATCGACCCTGTAGTGATTGTCGTTAAAGAACGACCCTTACGTGTTAATTGTAAATAATCAACGGGGATCGTTTCGGTGCGGATCGTCGCAGGATAAACTTGCAATACCTTGCCTGATTTTATGATTTCATAACCATAAAGATCTTCAACAGAGCGAAGTACTTCATCCAACGTCACTTCATTTACGTTCATCGTAATTCGACCGCTGACATCAGGATGCAATATCACACTGTATTCTGTGCCTTTTACTAAGCTTGTAAAAAAGGCTTTTGCACTCACGCCATTCGCTTTGATTCTAAATCGTTTTACGGGCTCATCAATTGACACCGTTGATGAGTTTAAATCAGGCATTAAATCGGCTTGTATTGAAGCAGGTAGATCATCCAATAATTGACCGCCATTATCATTAATAGATTGATCTAAGGTTTGTTTGATCTCCGTTGGATCTCGATGGCCCATTGAACAACCTGCTAAAGAAGCGACCATTAACCCAACGATGATTTTACATGCTTTCATTTACTACAAACCTTAATGTTTAATGTCTTGTGAAAATAGAGAAAGTTCCCACCGCTTACCAGCACGGCCAATAAATACGTTATCGTCATTAATTGATAACAGCGTATAGCCAGAGATCTTTTCACCTTGCTTCATGGATTTATCATCTAACACAGCGTAACAATCAGCATTCCCACTGCCATTACAATTAATTGCCTGTAATGATGGGAAATATTGACTTTTTTTCACTATTTTTTTCTGCTGCGGTTCAGGCTTCAACCAACTTAATGGCTCTGTAGGATCGTGTCCCGCACTGATTTCTGATGCATTAATCGACGATGCTAATAATACAAATAATAAAAGGAAATATTTCACATTAACCTCCAATGAACCCTTTACTTGAACCGAGGGTGTATACCTCAATACTTAACTCAGCATTTGGGTATGTTTTCACTTTATATTGAAAGTTTCTCCAATAATATTTCACGGGCAATGATTCTAAATTTGAAAGGTATTCTTCAAAATCAAAATAACTCCCCGAAAGCACAAGCTTAATCGGGTGAATGTAATAGCCAGCGTTACTGTTCTCATCTAATAATCGCTCAGACGGTAATGTACTCATCGAACTCAATCTTAATTTTGATGATTTTTGTAATACGGTTTCAAGTAACTGTGCCATTTGACTTGGCGAAACTAAAGCAGCAACCCGTTTAGATAAAATATTCGCTAAATCTTGGCTTTGTAACGTTAGCTCTTTATATTCTTTATTAATTTCAAGGTTTGGATCTTTTTGCAATCGAAATTGAGCTAATTCAATTTGTTGTTTTAATGATGAAATAGAATTCGTCACTCGAGACAGTTGTTGTTCCGCTTTTTGCGTTTTCGCCATTTGAGGTTCTATGACTAGCGTTAAAGAAATAAAAATAACCGCAACCCAACCCACAATAACAATGAGCATTTTTTCTCTTTGTGATAACGCTAAGAAAGCGTCTTTTGCTTTAATCCAATTATTCATTACTTTCCTTTGACACGGTTGTATTTAAAGTAAATGACACAACCCCTTTTTCATCTGTTTTTATGTTTAATTGAGCAAAAGTTCGACCGACTAAATGCAATTCACTTTCAAAGCTCTGTATCCAACTAGGTACAACATCTGGCGTTCGTGCAAAACCAGTAAAATTAACGTCATTACCAGAAATATAAATTTTTGTTAGGGAGATATTCCCTTTACCAATTTGAGTAAGGCTACTCATAAGACCGGAGTACCCCACTTGCATCCCTTCATCAAAATTATCGATCATTTTTAATGATGCTTTCTTGGCGTTAATATCGTCTTTTAATCGCTTTATTGCCGCCAATTTAGCGGCCGATGGTTTATGCCCAGCCAACTTTTTATTTACTTCAATCAGCTCTTGGTTGTAGATACTTTCTTGAGATGATGCCAGTGCGACTTTATTTTCAACGCCATAAAGTTGCCATTGATAGTAACCTGCAATAATACCTACAAGAACCATACCAACTCCCCAACTAATCAATGCATTGGGTAATGTTAAATAATCCGTTTTCGGTTTTAAGGTATCATTATATAAATTAATATTTGGCTTATTAAATAACCCTAGCCAACTCAGCACTTCCCCTGCTCTAAAGACTCTTGGTTCATCCACAAGCAGTGAGGCAACCTTGACCCCTAAACGATTTTGTAGCTCAGTGGATAACGTTGAATCATCTTCATCATCACAGCGAAAATAAAGATGATTAATATTGACACCTTGCGAGTGAGCACTTAAATAATCTAATGATCGTTGTAATTCTAAAGCTAAATTATCGAGTTGAAAGTGACTAGATTCATCGCCGGTTAAAGGCGCTTTAATTCCGCGCAAAGAACGATTTAAATGTAAGCGCCCTTCATTAAACGCCAATAATTTAAAGTCTGCTGATTTACTGTGGCAAAGTAGCATAAAACCATCTTGCTCTGGTTTTGCATTTGCCCACGTTAATTCATCAGGCGTAATATTAATAACTTGAATAGAGAAAGGTTGTAAGAGGTCAACAATAGACTTTATCGTGGCAATCTGAGAAATATATACCTGCAATTTACCATTACTGGTTTCAATGCCATCAGCAACAATATCAGATACGCGATCCGTAATAAGATCTTTAACAAGAAAAGGAAGCGCACCAATTAGCTCTTCTTTAGGAATATTCGGTTTTTCAATTTGAAATGACTGATAAAGATGAGAGCCTACAATTATATTGGCTCCACAGTCTGAAACACCAGCTTGTTGGCAAGCACTAACTAACGCTTCTTTCCAAGCTTGCGGATGGTTAATTTCAGTATAATGACTTTCTTTAAGTTGGTTATCATCATCGCTTTTCGCGATATAGATACCACCTTGTAATAGAACAATTGATGTCGTTGTTTTAATAGAACGAGAAAGTGTCAGTTTCTTGAATGCATCCATCATATTCATTAATTACGTAATCTCTATATTGCTTTCATTACACTGAACACCCGTCTTTTTTTCCGCGACGGATTAATCATGAATGATACAACATTCTATTCTTAAGACATATGGGAATTATCTGAAAAATGAGATCAATAACGTTTTTCCCAACGATTCCTTCGTTTAGGGATCGCGATTTTCTTTTGTTGATGAAAAAGACTGGTTTCAACCTCAAAAATACGACCTTGACCGCCTTTAACACCCAACTCTTTTAATCGTTTTAATTCTTTGTCTTTCTCTATACCAACCGCAATAACCTGAGCCCCTGTCGTTTCACAAGCCCCTAATAAGCTTCGTACAAACAGTTGATTTTCATATCGTTGATGGATGTCTTTAATCAAACTTCGATGTAATTTCACGTAATCAACATGCAAATCTTTAATATAGTGAGTACTTACAATAGTGCGACCTGCCTGCTCTACAACCAGCTTACAACCAAAACTTTTTAACATTTTTGCAATTGGTCGTACTGAATCTAAATGCGTCACAACTTGCCCTTCCGCTAATTCAAAACTTAATCGTTGTAATTCTTCTCTTGGGGTTTGTAATAACCGATCTCTTAACTGGCGAATAAATGCACTATTTTGTAAACTTTTTATATGTAAATGGACAGAAAATGAATGTTGAGACATTTCAGTATCATTTAATAATGGAAATGCTTGTTTTAAGACCGCACTATCAAGCTTTATTTGATAACCCACTTGCTCTATCGCGGGTAAAAAGCGAGACGCTTTTATTTGAATACCATTTTCATCTTTAATTCTTGAAAATAACTCCAAGTGAAGTGGGATTATATTATTCCCTTCAAATAAAAAGGTAGTTTGTTTATAAAGCACGAGTTGCTCTTGTTCAAAAATAGCATCAAACAATGTACGCCAACGGACACTCCCCAAACTCTCGATTAGTTGTTGCTGTTTTTTAAATAATGACCAACTATTGTTGTTTTGTAATAGTGCACTACGATGAGCCATATCTAACTCATTCATCAGTCGCCCACGTTGCTCACCACTGACATACATGCTCACACCAATATGACACCAATTATCAGCATCTAAACTTGTTGGAGGTATGATTTTCTCTACCATTTTTAAGCACTGAGAAGACAGTAATTTCGCTTCTTTTAATGACTGTTGAGGAATAAGAAGAGCAAATTCAGATGTGTAATAACGCGAAAGTACACTATCACTATAACGTTGAATCAAATTATTTAACTGCTTCCCTAATTCGACAATTAACTCATCACCCGCTCGCTTTCCTTGTTCTTCAATCAGATCTTCCCATCCATTAATTCTCAACAGAAGTAAAACACCCTGACTTTCAGATTCTTGCAATGTGGATTCTAATTTACTGTCAAACAAGACTCTATTTGCAGAGCCCGTCAATTGATCTAAAAAGGTATGAGTTCGAATAAATGTATCAAATCGACTGCGCTCTTTACGTGCATCTTTTAATTCAGCGATCACATTATCTAACGCCAAACTTGCGGTCGCGGGCCACTCTTCTTCACTACCCACTTCATAACTATCGACCTTTCCGGCCAAAAGCATTCTCCCCCTTTCTTCTAAGAGCTCCGAGCCATAAAGTTGCTTTCTTAACCACACCACTCCCCAAAGTAGAGAAACAACAATAATGGCAATGGCTGCAGTGATAGAAAACAAAGCACCTAACGAATAAGTAAACGCACTATAAGGAGGTAAAGATTTAAAGGTAATCGAATACCCTTTATTAAGATCGAGGGGATACGTTTTTTGATAAAGTAAATTATCATCGGGAAGGATGGCTAACGATTGAAAAGCATAAATAGGACCTGATTCTGATGACAATTCCATGCTCATTACACTACTGGCTTTTAATAATTTTGGTAACCATTTCGCCATTGATGTCGCTTCTTCTGGTTCTAGAAGCTCTTCATCAACCACATTAACAACACCAACCAAATAATGATCTAAGTATTCGGTTCCAATTTGTTTAAAGGATATTGCTCCACCCACGAATAAAACAAAAATAGCAGCAGAAACCATTAAAGTAACAAAGGAAATAAGGCGGTTACTTAATCGTAAATTAGGGGTTTTTCTCATTGAACTCTTCTTCCCTGAAGGTATGTACCAAAATATGATGCCCTTAGTTTCAGTAGGTACATCTAAACATGTATTACATATAATACAAATATTTCACTTATATCTCTATACAATGCTCACTGTTAATAACAGATACTAAATGTATTAGTCGACGATACCAAGAGAACTCCCATAATAATATAAGGCGTACGCGTGAATATTGAGCTTAAGTAGTTAATGATAAGTTTTCGAGAATGAAGATTTCGCCTTTACCATATATCCATATGGTATTAAAATGAGTATTTTAACGTCAGTGTCTATATCATAATGAAAGCAGTTAATCCTTTAACAGACAATGAAAAAATAACCCTAAAAGAAGCGATCGCTAATCATCCAAAAAATAGAGTAAGAATACGAGCACATGCGATTATTCTCAGTGATAAAGGCTACTCTATTTTAGCGTTAACTGATATTTTAGACGCTAAATTTGAGACCATATCGTCATGGATAGACCATTGGGAAGCCTGTGGAATGCTCGGATTGTATGACGCTGTTCGTATAGGTAGAAAACCTATTTACACAGAAGCAGAAGTATATCGTTTGAAGTCATTGGTTGATGAAGAGCCACATCAACTTAAACGAGCACAAGCAATACTTGAAGAAGAAACAGGTAAAAAATCCAGCTTAGACACTATTAAACGAAATATAAAAAAAGTGATTACAGTTACAAAAGAGCCCGACACTCATTAAAGTTAAAGCGTGACGATATGAAATTCAATAATTTCAGTAATATATTGAATTCATTGATTGAAATGGAACGTACGAATAAATGTGAACTCTTTTATTTTGATGAGTCAGGCTTTAGTCAGAAATCTAATCTTCCTTATTGTTGGGGACCTATCGGTGTTCAATCGCTAAGGCCTGCTCATTCACACAGCAAACGGCTCAATGTTCTTGGCTTCTTAAGTAGACAAGGTAAATTGAGTTTTCAAACAACGGAAGGAAGAGTAACTACCGATACAGTAATTGATGCATTTGAGCACTTTATCAACGCACGAAAAAACGATAAGCCATGCTTTATTATCTTAGATAATGCCTCTTTTCATAGGTCAGCAAAATTTAAACAAAAATTGCATGAGTGGTTGATGAATGATGTATTAGTTTGTTATCTACCACCGTACTCTCCAGAGCTCAATATCATTGAGATATTGTGGAAGAAAGTAAAATATGAATGGTTACCATGTGAAGCGTTCAAAACGTTTGAAGACCTCAGTATTAACATCAAAAACATATTAAATTATTACGGCGAAAAATTCACAATAACTTTTGCGTGACTACTTAACTCAAAAAAAACATTAACCTTCTTTCTTTCTTTAATTGTCATATTGGTTATTGCAAATTGCTTTGCGGTTATCTCCAAGCAATACCTAAACTACTCTCATATGGAAACTATCATTCGTTTATTTGATCTAGACAGAGAGATGAATGTTCCAACCCTTTACTCTTCATGTGCCATGATCGTTGCAAGTATTCTTCTTGGATTAATCGCTTATATCCATAAACAGAAAAAAGAACGTCACTTAGCCTGGGCTGGTCTAAGTGGGATTTTCTTATTCCTTGCTCTTGATGAAATGACTGAACTGCATGAAATGTTAGTTGGTCCTGTTCGTAACTCACTACACACAACAGGCGCACTCTATTTTGCTTGGGTTATCCCTTATGCGGTTTTACTTGTCATTTTTGCTTTAACTTACTTTAAATTTTTATTTAGACTGCCAAAAACGACTCGTAATCTATTAGTGATTTCAGGTATTGTTTATGTTTCCGGAGCATTAATGATGGAGTTAATTGGCGGTGCTATTTCTCAACAATATGGTACTGACTCTCTAATTTATTCAATAAGTTACAGTATAGAAGAAACCTTGGAAATGTTAGGGATTGCTTTCTTAATATACACAACCACAACCTATATTAGTGCTCAATTCCCTAATTTAACCATGACAATTAAGAAATAATTACTTCTTCCGCCTACAAAAAAAGCCTCAATGATTGAGGCTTTTTTTTATGAAACAATTAAAGATATATTCCTAAAATGGAATATCATCATCAAAGTCCATTGGTGGCTCATTATATTGAGGCTGAGCTGCCTGCGGTGCTTGTTGTTGAGGTGCTTGTTGTTGCTGCTGTTGTGGAGCAAAGTTATTTTGCTGCGCAGGTTGTTGAGGTTGACCCCAATTGCCTTGCTGCTGTTGCTGCTGTCCACCAGCTGGAGCGCCTTGACCTTGACCACGACCACCAAGCATCTGCATTACACCGTTAAAACCTTGAACTACAACTTCTGTAGTAAAACGATCTTGACCGCTCTGATCTTGCCATTTACGTGTTTGTAATTGACCTTCAACATAAACTTGAGAGCCTTTACGTAAATACTCACCAGCAACTTCCGCTAATTTACCAAACAGAGCAACACGGTGCCATTCTGTTTTTTCACGTTGTTCGCCAGTTGCTTTATCACGCCATGATTCCGACGTTGCAATTGTAATGTTTGCTACCGCACCGCCACTTGGCATGTAACGGATTTCAGGATCTTGCCCTAAGTTACCAACAAGGATAACTTTATTAATACCACGGCTGGCCATAGTTTGCTCCAGATAAATTAGAAAGGATGAAAAGTGTTCACCCGGTTATATATACAGTAGTTCGCAGTTTAACACGTTCATCACTATTTCTGATACCCCTAAACAGAGAATCCGTTCGCTCAAAAATAAAAATAGGGACGAAATTCGAACAAAATATAAACATGGTTAGAAAAGAAAAATAATAAATGTTAGAAATTCTAGTTACTTAATAAAATAAACGATATTATTGGGATGTCATTTTTTTGACGCGACGTTAACTTAACACCTGTAATTATCGACTATACTGCTCTAATTACGTAAATCAATGCGACAAGAGGCTATATGAAACAACAAAATATAAAAATGATCACAAATAGCTATCGTAATATTAACAAAGCATTTGATTTTATATTGATAAATCTCATATTAGTTTTTTTTACTTTCGCTTCAGGGCTTTTCAGAAACAGCCGTAGACTTAGCTGTAGGTTTACTGTTTTCTGTGATTTTTTTATTAATCAGCGAATATCTCAATATTTACGATATAAACAGTAAATTTGAGCTACCAAAATATCTTTCAAGGCTATTTCTTGCACTTCTGCTTTCAGGAGTAACATTACATGTTTTAAAACTCCGATTAAAAGGCATGGAAGGGGCTAGTATTAGCCATTTTAATAATCAGTTATATATGATTTGGTACTTAACGGTTTTTGTCGGACTCTCTATACCACGTATAAGTTGTAATCTTTGTTATCGATATTTAGTGTTACCAAATACAAAAATAAAACACATTGCAATAGTCGGGTTAACCCCTGCAGGACTAGCCATTGAAAAAGCGTTATTAAAAAAATACAAACAACAAAAAATACACATTAGCTTTTATGATGATCGTTCAAATGACCGCTTTAGCTATATGGCAAAAAGTAGTCATGATGGAAAAATATGCGATCTCATTGATAAAGTAAAAAGCAATGATATTAGTGATGTTTACATCGCTTTGCCAATGGTGGCAAGAGACCGAATAAAAGACACTATACATCAGTTATCAAACTCGACAGTAGATGCTTTTATTGTTCCTGACTTATACACTTATAAATTAAATGTCTCTCAAATTACACGTATCGGAAATGTACACACGTTTAGTATTTTTAGCTCACCTTTTGAGGGATTTGGAGCGGTAATAAAACGTATTGAAGATCTTATAATCGGCTTTTTAATCACTTTATTAATTTTACCTGTTTTATGTATTGTTGCTCTTGGTGTGAAGTTAAGCTCTCCCGGCCCTATATTATTTAAACAAGATCGCTATGGCTTAGGCGGTAGGAAAATAAAAGTATGGAAATTTCGCTCAATGAAAGTTATGGAAAACTCAGGAACCGTCACTCAAGCAACAAAAAATGACCCACGAGTAACTCGTTTTGGTAACTTTATTCGCAGAACATCATTGGATGAATTACCACAATTTATCAATGTATTACAAGGTAGTATGTCTATTGTTGGTCCAAGACCTCATGCTGTAGCACACAATGAAGAATATAGAGTATTGGTCGACAACTACATGGTACGCCACAAAATAAAACCGGGTATTACCGGCCTAGCGCAAATTAGTGGCTATCGTGGTGAAACAGACACACTCGATAAAATGGAAAAACGTATTGAGTATGATATTAAATATTTACAAAACTGGTCACTTTCGATGGATATAAAAATCATTTTTCTAACCGTATTTAAAGGTTTTGTCAGTGATACCGCCTATTAAGCTTGCTTGCACTCAACGGGTCTTATTGCTCATGTTTTATATGATGAGCAGCTTTTGCTATGCCGCATTAACCCCAAAACCACATATAGGGCCAGCAGGAATAGAATTTCAAAGTAACGTAGATCTTGATTATGGATATGACGACAACGTTAATTTTCAATCGGAAAAAGCCCCTCATGTAACGTCGGATTTTTTTAATCTAAAGCCTTTTTTAAAATTAGAAGGTAAACGTAACGCGGACACTTACACAGTTGAGTATCTCGGTGATTATCGTCAATATCAAAACGACGCGACTTCGGATGATTATGATGACCACACAATAAGGTTCATTGGATCCTGGGAAAAAGGCCTTAATAATGACCTCTTATTTACGATCGAAAATGTCTTAGCTCACGAAAATAGAGGAGAAGGACTTACTGATGGTTTATCTGCCGAACAGTTTAAACAATACGGTATAGATGATGTTTTGAAAACGAATATGCTGAACACTGAACTTCGCTACAGCATTGATAAGCAAGACAGCATTGGTAAACTCAGTTTTGCGGCCCAATATAAAGAATTTAGCTATGACGGCAGAGAGTCCAATGATGTCCATAAAAATAATTTCAACCAATATATTAAAGACCAAAATTGGAACCAGACTACATTTACCATAGAGTTATTTGACCAAGCGTCAAGCCGTACTCGATTTCGATATTCGATAATCAGCAACCTAAGAGACTATGAAGAAGATAACAAAAAAAATACAAATGAAACCTTTTTGGTCGCCGGAATAAAAAGCCAACAAACAGGAAAAACCACGATAGATGCCAATATTGCATGGTTGTATAAAACCTTTCCAAACCAACCTGATTCTCAAGGCTTTAGCGGATTAAACTGGGATGTTGATATAGCTTGGAGCCCTGTGAGATATTCAACCTTTCATTTGTTTACTGATCAACGGGTAGAAGATCCAACAGAAGTTGGAGGATATGTTTTAAATACCAAATATGGTACACGTTGGGAGCATTTTTGGTGGTCTAATAGATTTTCTAGTGAATTAGGGTTTAATTATGAAACCAGTGCCGATCAACATAAAAACGATGGTAAAACAACCACAACCACAGACGCTATGGCAAAATTAACATATAAATTTAGACCATCAATTATACTAGAGCTAAGCTATCAACAAATGATTAATACTTCAGACAAAGAGTTTGATGATTTCACTATCAATAACTCGGCAGAAACCATTATCCAGACATTAGGTTATGACAAATCCATTATTATGTTTACAACTAAGGTGCAAATTTAGATGAAATCCTTCTTTATATCTTTTTGCTTATTCATCTCTGTGCTCTCTCACGCTTATGCATCAGAGACTTCACCAGTAAAGAATACAGAAATACAAAAATCAGACACCACGATTCAGAAAGATGATCTAGGTTATGTATTAGGGGCTGGTGATAGTATTCAGATATCGGTATTTAAAGAGCCCGATATGACCTTACGTTTGAAAATTCACCGCGGTGGATTTGTTAATTTCCCTTACCTTGGTGATGTGCAGTTATTGGGAAGAACTCCAGCACAAATAGAAAAAGACATAGAAACTAAATTGGCTGACGGGTACATCGTCCAGCCAATGGTAACCGTCAGTATTGAGTCCTTTAGAAAGTTCTTTATCAGTGGTGAAGTTGCAAACCCTAATGGGTACGAATTTCAACCAGGATTAACCGTTGAACAAGCGATTGCGATGGCTGGTGGTTTTACTGATCGGTCAGATAGAGATGGCATTAACGTCCGTCTAGCCGCTACAAATGAATTAATTGAAGATGTGGGTCCAACCTATCCAGTAGGTCCGGGCGATGTAGTTATTATTGAACAGAGTTTTTTCTAAATTATGGCACTATCAATTATAGAAAATGGAAAAAAGCTAGAAAGTACAATCGATTTTTCTAATTTCCTAAAAGAATTTAAAAAATATCGTCTACGAATTCTGCTGACAGTTATGGGGGTAACCTTAATTTCACTCCCGTTAATTTACTCGATGACACCTCAATATTCTGCAACTGCAACGATGATATTAAAAGCACAATCAGATAACTCGACACCGATAGATCAAGTCGAAGATTTTGACGCAACTCAAGCAGAGTATTACCCAACTCAAGCCGAAGTTTTACAATCAAAAAAAGTCATTGAGACTGTCGTTCGTCAACTAAATTTACAAAACAACCCACTATTTAAGCTAAAAAAAACCGATAAACTAATTTCAGAAAATGAACATATTTATCAAATAGTAAAAGCGATCAATAAAAAGCTTTCTATCTCACCTGTGCGCTTTAGCCAATTAATTAAAATCTCTTATGAATCGACATCTCCAGAGATGTCCGCAACCATCACTAATGCCGTTGTTGAGGCTTATATTCACTTAGAAGAGCAACGAAAAATAGAAAAAACCAAACAAGCTCAAGAATGGAATAATGCTCGAATGACCGAGCTAAAAGAGAAGATTTTACAACAAAAAGAAAATATAGATAAATACCTCACAGAAAATGGTTTGCTAACTTATCAAGGTATTGATGGTTTTGAAACAGAGCAACTTGCACTCGTTAATGATCGTTTAGCAACCGCAAAAGAAAAACGAATAACAGCGAAGGCTAAGTAGTTAATGATAAGTTTTCGAGAATGAAGATTTCGCCTTTACCATATATCCATATATCCATATGGTATTAAAATGAGTATTTTAACGTCAGTGTCTATATCATAATGAAAGCAGTTAATCCTTTAACAGACAATGAAAAAATAACCCTAAAAGAAGCGATCGCTAATCATCCAAAAAATAGAGTAAGAATACGAGCACATGCGATTATTCTCAGTGATAAAGGCTACTCTATTTTAGCGTTAACTGATATTTTAGACGCTAAATTTGAGACCATATCGTCATGGATAGACCATTGGGAAGCCTGTGGAATGCTCGGATTGTATGACGCTGTTCGTATAGGTAGAAAACCTATTTACACAGAAGCAGAAGTATATCGTTTGAAGTCATTGGTTGATGAAGAGCCACATCAACTTAAACGAGCACAAGCAATACTTGAAGAAGAAACAGGTAAAAAATCCAGCTTAGACACTATTAAACGAAATATAAAAAAAGTGATTACAGTTACAAAAGAGCCCGACACTCATTAAAGTTAAAGCGTGACGATATGAAATTCAATAATTTCAGTAATATATTGAATTCATTGATTGAAATGGAACGTACGAATAAATGTGAACTCTTTTATTTTGATGAGTCAGGCTTTAGTCAGAAATCTAATCTTCCTTATTGTTGGGGACCTATCGGTGTTCAATCGCTAAGGCCTGCTCATTCACACAGCAAACGGCTCAATGTTCTTGGCTTCTTAAGTAGACAAGGTAAATTGAGTTTTCAAACAACGGAAGGAAGAGTAACTACCGATACAGTAATTGATGCATTTGAGCACTTTATCAACGCACGAAAAAACGATAAGCCATGCTTTATTATCTTAGATAATGCCTCTTTTCATAGGTCAGCAAAATTTAAACAAAAATTGCATGAGTGGTTGATGAATGATGTATTAGTTTGTTATCTACCACCGTACTCTCCAGAGCTCAATATCATTGAGATATTGTGGAAGAAAGTAAAATATGAATGGTTACCATGTGAAGCGTTCAAAACGTTTGAAGACCTCAGTATTAACATCAAAAACATATTAAATTATTACGGCGAAAAATTCACAATAACTTTTGCGTGACTACTTAGCTATAACACAATCAGCGAAGCACTTGGCTATCCATTAGAAGATGTGGCTACCCTACCGTCGATTTCTAATCATGCACAATTACAAGATTTACGTATTGCTCTTATTCAAGAAAAACGTACATTATTTGATCTTAAAGAAAAGTATGGCCCCAAAAACCCATTGATTTTAGAAGCTAATGCTCAAATTAATGCCATTGAACTACAAACGACCTCTTTATTAAAAGAGCTTAAAACCGGATTATACAAAGAATATCAAGCCTCAATTGAACGCGAAAATAAATATAAATCCTTACTTAATGCACAAAAAAAGAACTTCACACAACTTGCTGCAAAAAGAGATGTTTATAATACGATGAAAGCGGATTTAGATAAGACGCAAGAGTTGTACGAAAAAATCTTCACTCGTAGCAAAGAGCAAGAATTAACGATGTTATATCGTGAGCCAGCGGCAACACTACTCGATCCCGCAATGCCACCAAGTAAACCAAGTAAACCAAGTAAACCCAATAAAGCTTTATTTATCATTATGATTTTCATCATGACATTTATCTTAAGTTTACTGTTTATCATCATTAAATCGGCCTTAAATAAATCAATTAATAATGTAACTCAAGTGAAAACCCGCTTAGGCCTAAAAGCCATCGGGGAGCTTCGCCCATTCAATTACATTGCAGAACTTACTGTATTTTCAAACATTTTTTTTACTAATCCCTATTCAGGGGACACCATTCACGCAATTAGAACGAGTCTCCTTTTAGATAGTAAACCCTGGCCAATTATTGGTTTAGTATCCACAGATTCTAGCGAACAAAATGAATTAAGCAGTTATCTTCTTGCTCATTCTTTATCACAAGATCGTTCGACATTATTAATAGATTTAGATTTCAGAAAGGAAGTCTCTATAACTGAAGAGATATTGATGATGCAACCTGTAGAGGAAGCCTCGAGCGTATCTAAAACAGAAAATAGTACCTCTGATGTTTTTCCTACATTAACTGTAATGGGGATGGCTGAAATTCTTGAAAAAAATCATCCTATTAACGATTGTATAACTCAATTAGACGAAAATTTATTTTTCTTAGCTCGTGGAACACTAACATCAACACCACTCCTAACATTATCTCTGGAAACCCTCGAACCAACACTTCAAGAGATGAGTAAGCAATTTGAACAAATTATCGTTCACTTGCCAGCATTATCTGAGAATAAAGACGCTCAGCTTATTGCTCGTTATCTATCTGGTGTTATTTATACTGTTCAAGCCGGTACATTAAGTGCAAACAGCATCCTGTCAAACATGGAAAAAATAACTCAACTGCAAATCCCTATTATTGGTGCCATACTTAATAATGTGGTTGATGAAGAATTAGAAACAGAAGAAACACAGCAACAACTGTTCCATCAAAACGATGATTTATTAAGTTAGGTTTCTGATGAGCTTACTAAAAAGTGTCTCAACAATTGCGGGTGCATCGGTTATTTCCCAAATTATCGGTGCCGTTTCTATTTGGCTTATTTCTCACAAATACGATATGGCACAAGTGGGCGTTTATGCTCTAGTGTATAGCGTAGTGTTAATTGGAGCTCAAATTTGTACTTTTGCCTCTCAATTGTTATTACCAAAACAAAGTGATTCACAAGTCACTCAGAACATTATATTTTCACTGCTTCAAAGTGTCATAATTGCGCTTCCTTATACTGTCATAATTATCCAGTTTTTTGATCTTAATGGCTATTTACTTTACCTACTAACCCTTTGTCATGCATGGGTTTTAATATCAGAAAACTTACTGCTTAGAATTGAAAATATTCGTCTATTAGCATTTCAGCGTATTTCAATTTCATTATTAGTTATTGGTGCCGTTGCTCTCACACAAACCACTGAATTATTTTATGTCTGTTGGGCCATTGGGTTGTTTATTCTTGTTTCCATTTGGATTTGTCATTCTGTTTCTTTTTCAAAGATTAGATTTTCTCATTTTTCATTATCGAATAATGTGCAATTTATGAAAGAAAATCGGGCTCATCTTTCTGGAATAGGCAGTGCCGAAGTTTTAGCGATGGCAAATAATAATCTACCCACACTGCTAATTAATTTTTGGTTCTCCCCATTAATCGCGGGTTATTTTGCTGTTGTGAATCGTTTCTGCTTAGCACCCGTTACCATTGTTGGTAATGCCGTTCGTAATTCTATCTTTGCTAAGTGGTCGATTGATTTTCGTAATAACAAATTTAATTATCAAGAATTTAAAAAAGTTCGCTTAATGTTGTTAATTCTGGGGCTTATTGCGACTGCTGGTGTCTTACTCTTTTATCCGTTAATCATGCAACTTGGTTTTAATGATGAATGGCTTAGCTCTGTACCTACATCCCGTTATATGCTGCCTTATTTACTTCCTGCTCTTGCTGTCTGTCCCCTCACAGTAATTGAATTAGTATTTGGTTCACCTAAATATTTTCTACGTATTCAAATCGAGCAATTGTTAGTTATCACTATCGCTTTCATTATATTTCCATACTTTTACCATAACTATGCTTATTCTGTTCTTTTGTTTTCGATTCTGTCATTTGTTCGTTACAGCTTTATCTATTTAAAAGTAAATAAACGAGCACACCTATTAGCTCAGGAAAATAAGTAATGATGCCGTTAAATACTGGTTTTTTCCTACAAATCTATGCCGTTATCAGTCTCGTATTATGTGGCTTAACACAATATTTCACTGGTATTTCTGCCATTTTATGGCTGCCATTTTTATTAGCTTTTACGATGACAGGCTTACTCTTTTTACAGAATCGATATACGCCGCTCGATCTCGATCATAAAGAAATTATTATACTCGTTTTGTTCATTGGTTTTTTCGTTCAAGCGGTACTCAGTACCTTTTTGCAAAATGGTATCACCACCACTATTGTTGGCTTAAAAAATGAGCTCGCACTCTCCTTAATTCTATTTTGTCTATTGTTGCGATTTTGTCGGGAATCACAAATATACCGAGTGACAAAAACACTTTATTGGATTTTTTATGCTCAATTCCCCGTCATTCTATTCCAAATTTTTGTCATTCTTCCCAAACGAGTAGCCGCTCACGGTGAGTATGAAAAATGGGATTCGGTCGTAGGTACTTTTGGGGGCGATCCCATGGGAGGTGGGAATACGGCTGCGATGGGGCTTTTTTGCTTACTGATTATGCTGTTAAAACTCTCTGAGTATAAACATGGTCTATGCTCAATAAAATCAACTATCCTACACATTGGTGCGGCATTCACTCTATGTATTTTAGGTGAAGTGAAATTTGTTATTTTATTATCACCCATTTTACTGGCTTATGTATGGCTAGCTCCTAGCTACATAAAAGGCATGAAAAGCTACGATATTAAGATTATTCTCGCGATTATTGGTGGGATGTTGCTATTAATGAGTATCGCTATCTTATTATTATCATTATCTTATTCATCTGCTTTTGGCAGTGACCCAAGTAAAGGGCCATTAGACATTTTCATTGGTTCTTTAGAATATATATTTGATCCTAACTATATTATGCCGACCGGTGAATTAGGAAGAATGACAACCATTTTTTTCTGGTTAGATAATAATGACTTTTATGGGCTTCCAAATGCTTTATTTGGTTATGGATTAAATACAACAAATCACGGAAGTTCGGTTTCCCCTGGTTTTTTAAATGTTCTTTTTAATGTCATTCTTGATACGACAGCACTCAGTGTTCTTTTATGGGAATTGGGGATCATTGGAACATTATTTTTCATTTCAATGACACTCTATATTCTTCGAGTCTGTAAACCTACTCCTCTATTTAATCGAGATGACGTGACACAAGAAGATATTAGATTAATGAGCTATCCTCCTGCATTTAATGCCTTTGCTATTGCTTGTTTATTAAGTCTCCCATACAGCCAAATATTGATGTTGGTCCCTATGCTTCAATTTATTTTTTACTTATCACTAGGATCAAACTTAGTGATCCGAAAATCCTTAATTACGGCGGCAGCGAATCATGACTAGTTCTCCTTTTATTTCAGTCATTATCAAAACCTATAATGAAGAATCTGGCATCGCGAATACGATAACAAGCATCCAAGAGCACATGAGTAAATATCCCCATAAAATTATTGTCGCGGATAGCTTATCAACAGATAAAACCCAAAAAATAGCCACCCAAATGGGTGTTACGGTTGTATCTCTAACAAATGAAGAAGATCGTTGCTGTGGGGTTGGCCATCAATTAGGTTATCTTCATAGCGAAGGTGATTTTTTACTTTTACTTGATGGCGATATGAAGTTAGAGTCGGGCTTTATTGATCATGGTATTTCATTTCTATTAGAACACCCTGAATATGCCGCGGTGGCGGGTGCAGTAGAAATGGATGATGTTGATAGCTATGAGTTTAAGTCACGTAAACAACGCATACACCAAATTTACCCTATTGGTGATTGCAGTCATTTAGGTGGAGGGGGGTTATACAGAAAGAGCGTCATTGATGAGATTGGATATTTAACGAATCGTAATTTACATGCTTACGAAGAATCTGAACTCGGTATGCGCTTAGGCTTAGCGGGTTACAAACTTCACCGCTTAGATGTGCCTTATTTTTCTCACACCTCTTATACCATGTCATCTTTCGAGCTAATAAAGCATCGCTGGAAGGGCGGTTATCTGTTTGCTTCTGGTGAGCTTTTAAAAGGCTCTTTTGGTACTCCTTTGTTTAAGAAAGCATTAAGCACAGTGCAAAACGAAGCTATTTTCACTCTTTATTTATTGCTCTTAATAAGTACTCTCTTTACGTTTAACTCTCTCATAATTATGCTCACAGCATTGCCTTTATTCGCATTTATTACATTAAAAACCATTAAGAATCGCTCGATTAAAGACGCCTTACACAGCGTTATCAACCTCTCCGTTTTTTCTGCTGGTTTACTCCGAGGTTTATTTCTGCCGCTAAAAAGTCCAACTCAGCCACCACAACACAAAATTATTAACGAGGGTAAAAAATGAAAGTTCGATTAGTTAATAAATTTTTCTTTATGAAAGGTGGTGCCGAAACCGTTTACTTTCAAGAGCGGGATATGTTGCTTTCTGAAGGCATCGATATTATTGAATTTTCAATGAATCATGAGAAAAACCTTGAATCAAACTATTCTTACTTCTTCGTTAATAACGTGGATTACTATCAAGAGCAAACACTAAAAAACAAAATAACCACTGCAGTTAATTTTATTCATAACAGCGAAGCTTGCATTAAATTCAAACAATTATTAGAGCAAGAAAAACCAGACTTAGTGCATTTTCATAATATCTACCACCAACTCACCCCTTCAATTATAAAAGTGGCAAAACAATTTGGTTGTAAAACGGTATTAACCGCTCACGATACTAAAATAGCGTGCCCAAGCTATACGATGTATCGCGATGGTCATACATGTGAAGACTGCGTTCATGGCTCGGTCTTTAACGCCACAATACATCGATGCCAAGAAAGTTCATTAATAAAAAGTTTTCTTTTGTCCGCAGAAGCTATCTATCAAAAAGTCAGCGGTAACTACCAGCAGCTTGATGCTATCGTCTCACCGAGCCGCTTTCTTGGACGCTTTATACAACAAAAACTGCCTCATAATCGTGTAGACATTATCGTAAATGGTATTGATGAGCACGTCTCTAATGAGGGCATCAGTGATCAAGGTTACTTTCTGTATCTCGGTAGACTAAGTACAGAAAAAGGCGTTCCTACCCTTGCGAAAGCACATCAATTAATGAAAGAAAACACAGCCTTAAAAATTGTGGGGGATGGACCCGTTTTTAACGAGTTAAAAGAAACGTACCCAAGAGCTGAATTACTCGGTTTTAAAAGCGGAGATGAATTACTCACTCTAATTAAACAAGCAAAAGCCGTAATTGTACCATCTGAATGCTATGAAAACTGTTCCATGTCGGTTCTAGAAGCCATGTCATACAGCAAACCAGTTATCGCCTCTAGAATCGGTGGATTACCAGAACAAATTCGAGATGGCGTTGATGGCTATTTATTTGAGGCGGGTAATGCCCAAGCACTTGCTGACAAATTAGATGTATTGGCTGCGAGCCTTTCAGCATCCGCAGAAATGGGGAAGAATGCAAGACAACGCTTTTTAAGTAAGTACACACTAACAAAACACAAAACAGATTTACTCAATCTTTATAATGAATTACTAAAGGGATAATACATGACCACTAACATTACCGTCATCGGCACTCGTGGGATCCCTGATGTTTTAGGCGGAGTAGAAACTCACTGTCAGAATTTATACCCTGAAATTAAGACACAATTCGATACTGAGATTTGTGTCATTGCTCGTTCGCCTTATGTCGATTATAAAAAATCCACTTACCGAGGTGTCAATACAAAGGCTATTTGGGCACCAAAGAAGAAATCATTAGAAGCGATAGTTCACTCAACCTTATCTTCGTTTTCAACGTTATTTGATCGTTCTAACATTGTCCATGTTCACGCGATTGGACCAGGGCTTGTTGTACCTCTATTACGAGTTTTAGGTAAAAAAGTGGTTTTCACTCATCATGGTCCTGATTATGACCGTCAAAAATGGGGGGGATTTGCAAAACGAATGTTACAATTAGGTGAAAGGTTAGCAGTCACTTACGCAACGGAAGTCATTGTAATTTCAGACGTAATTAACGACATCATTAAATCGAAATATAATCGCCACGATGCCCATTTAGTTTACAATGGGGTAAACCTACCCACTCCACTCCCTCAAGAAAAAATAGATGCTGTGTTAACTCAATTTACTCTTACTGAAAACAACTACTTGGTTGCGGTTGGGCGTTTAGTCGAAGAAAAAGGATTCCACGATCTTATCAGTGCTTATGAAAAAGCAAACATTGATATACCGCTGGTAATTATGGGAGACACCGATCATCCGACGCCCTACAGTGAACAGCTAAAAGCACAAGCAAAACATGTCGATGGTGTAATAATGACGGGATTTTTAAAAGGTGAGCAATTACAATCTATTTTCTCAAAAGCGAAAGCCTTTGTGATGCCCTCTTACCATGAAGGTTTACCGATTGCTCTATTAGAAGCAATGTCTTATTCATTACCCGCCATTGTCAGTAATATTCCAGCAAATCTAGAAGTTAAACTAAGCCCTGAAAGTTATTTTCCCGTTGGCGATATCGATAGCCTAACGACGGCATTGATTAACCATTCAATAGGCTCTGAGAGCAATGTTAATTATAGTCAGTATTTAGCGCATTATGATTGGCATAAAATTGCAGGTAAAACGATGGCCATCTATGACACTATTGAGAAAAAGAGAACTCAACATGATGGATAAAAAACAACAGAGACTCATCGCTAATTTTTATTCAGCATTAGATGGAAATATTTCAAATGAGCTGTCTTTTGAACAAAAAAAATCCATCGAACGAGCCGTAATTGCAACGGGTCTTGGTTCAAATAATAATATCGATATTCGAAAAAGTGTCTCATTTTTTAATAAACGTTATTTTTTCGTTTTTTTACTCGGTAGAGATTATAGAAATAAGATGAGAAGCGAGTCACCACTTGCATTATTCTTCATGACACTATTAACGTGCTTCGGTGTGGTTGCTCTTTTCGGACTCGCGGTGGTTATTCTTTATCTTATAAAATCAGCGCTCGGTATCGATATATTTCATAATTTTTCATTTGGGATTTGGGATTGGTTTAAAGAAGTCATGCATATTTCATAATTAACAATGATACTCCACCATGTTTCAACTTAAAGCGCTTCATTTACCCGTTATTAGTCGTTAAACTGATCATATAACGATGATGCTCAATCAAGAGCGCTTCCAATAATTTAAATTTCGTCTTTAGGACTCAGTTATGATCAAGAAATGTCTTTTTCCTGCCGCTGGCTACGGTACTCGTTTTCTTCCTGCGACTAAATCTATGCCAAAAGAAATGATGCCAATCGTAAATAAACCGCTTATAGAATATGGCGTAGAAGAAGCTATCAATGCAGGCATGGACGGAATATGCATCGTCACTGGCCGTGGTAAGCATTCTTTAATGGATCACTTTGATAAAAACTACGAGCTAGAACACCAAATCAGTGGCACAAATAAAGAAGAACTTCTTGAAGACGTTCGTGAATTAATTGACGCTGCACATTTTACTTATATTCGTCAAAGAGAAATGAAAGGTTTAGGTCATGCCATTCTTACTGGCCGTGAACTCATCGGCGATGAACCATTTGCTGTCGTACTTGCTGATGATTTATGTGTCAATGAAGAACAAGGCGTACTGTCTCAAATGGTTGCTTTGTATAAGCAATTCCGTTGTTCTATCGTTGCAGTAGAAGAAGTACCTGATAACGAAACGCATAAATACGGCGTTATTGCAGGTGAAATGATCAAAGACGATCTATACCGCATAGATAACATGGTTGAAAAACCAGAACCAGGCACTGCACCAAGTAACCTTGCGATCATTGGTCGTTACATTCTAACACCAGATATCTTTGAGATTATTGAGCAAACAGAACCAGGTAAAGGTGGTGAAATCCAAATTACCGATGCGTTATTAAAGCAAGCTCAATCAGGTTGTGTTCTTGCTTATAAATTTAAAGGTAAGCGTTTTGACTGTGGTAGCGTTGAAGGTTATATCCAAGCAACAAACTACTGCTACGAAAATGTATATTTAAAAGATAAAAAATCAGCTGAATTAGCAAAACAAACAACAGGTAAAAAGTAAGCTCGTTTGTTTTAATTATTATTACGTCTTATGACATATCATAAGGCGTTTTTTTTCATTCTGAATCTCTCCTACCTTATCATTACTGTTTTTTTATCCAGTACCTCTTTGTTGTTCTAATAGTCTGTGCAATACTTAGTCTTCAGTCATTATTTATGCAGTGAGATCCCAATGGATAAAATTGAAGTTAGAGGGGCCAGAACCCACAACCTAAAAAATATTAGCTTAACACTCCCACGTGATAAATTAATTGTGATAACTGGGTTATCTGGGTCAGGTAAATCTTCTTTGGCATTTGATACATTATATGCAGAAGGTCAACGACGTTATGTTGAGTCATTATCTGCTTATGCCCGTCAATTTTTATCTCTTATGGAAAAACCCGATGTAGACCATATCGAAGGGTTGTCTCCTGCTATCTCTATCGAACAAAAATCCACATCTCATAACCCAAGATCTACCGTGGGTACCATTACTGAAATCTACGATTATTTGCGTTTACTATACGCTCGTATTGGTGAACCCCGCTGCCCTGAGCATCATGTCGAACTTACTGCTCAAACCGTTAGTCAAATGGTAGATAAAGCCTTAGAACTGCCGGAAGGCACTAAGCTTATGTTACTCGCTCCTATTATTAAGGAGCGTAAAGGCGAGCATGTTAAAACATTAGAAAATCTAGCAGCACAAGGCTTTATTCGAGCCCGTATTGATGGTGAAGTATGTGATCTTTCCGATCCACCCACATTAGAGTTACACAAAAAACACACCATTGAAGTTGTCGTTGATCGGTTTAAAGTCCGTTCAGATCTTCAACAGCGTTTAGCAGAATCGTTTGAAACGGCATTAGAACTAACCGGTGGCATTGCCGTTATCGACTATATGGATAAGACCGATAATGAACCACTGATCTTTTCGGCTAATTTTGCTTGCCCACATTGTGGTTATAGCATGCAAGAACTCGAACCTCGCTTATTCTCTTTCAATAATCCAGCAGGGGCTTGTGGTACCTGTGATGGCTTAGGTGTACAACAATATTTCGATGCCGATAGAATCGTTTTAGATAACAAACTTAGTATTGCTGAAGGGGCGATCAAAGGATGGGATCAAAAGAACTATTACTACTTCCAAATGCTAACTTCTCTCGCTGAACACTATACTTTTGACCTTTTCTCACCCTTTAAATCATTGTCAAAAAAAATTCAACAAATCATCCTTAATGGCTCTGGTAATGAAGAAGTTGAATTTCATTACAGTAATGACCGGGGTGATTTACGTGTAAAACGTCACCCATTTGAAGGTATTTTAAATACTTTAGATCGCCGCTATAAAGAAACAGAATCAAGCTCCGTTCGTGATGATTTATCCAAATACATTTCTACACAATCTTGCTCTAGTTGCCATGGGACTCGCCTACGCTTAGAAGCAAGAAGCGTTTTTGTCGCTGATACCACGTTATCTGAAATCTGTGAAATGAGCATTCAAGATTCGATGGCATTTTTCAGCTCATTAACCTTAACAGGACAAAAAGCACAAATTGCCGATAAGATAATGAAAGAAATAAACGAGCGCTTAAATTTTCTTATTAATGTTGGTCTAAATTACCTTAATTTATCGCGCGGTGCGGACACCCTTTCTGGCGGAGAAGCTCAACGAATACGTCTTGCTAGTCAAATTGGCGCAGGGCTTGTAGGTGTTATGTATGTACTTGATGAACCATCAATTGGGCTCCATCAACGCGACAATGAACGATTATTAAAAACGTTGAATCATTTACGTGATCTCGGAAATACGGTGATTGTCGTTGAGCATGATGAAGATGCAATTCGAAGTGCCGATCATATTATTGATATAGGCCCTGGAGCCGGTGTTCATGGTGGATATATTGTTGCTGAAGGCGATTATGCGGCAATCATTAATAACCCAGACTCTTTAACAGGCCAATACTTAAGTGGCGCAAAAAAAATCCCGGTACCAAAAGAACGAGTTAAAGCGGACCCTAAAAAACAAGTAGAACTGATTGGCGCGACTGGTAATAATTTAAAAAATGTCACATTAAAATTACCGGTTGGTCTCTTTACTTGTATCACTGGTGTTTCTGGTTCTGGTAAATCGACACTCATTAACGATACTTTTTTCAAGATTGCACATACTCAATTAAATGGAGCGACAACTTCAGAGCCCGCGCCTTATAAAAAAATTAAAGGCATCGAACACTTTGATAAAGTCATCGATATAGATCAAAGTCCAATAGGCCGAACCCCTCGCTCAAACCCCGCGACTTATACTGGTATTTTTACTCCAATACGAGAGTTATTCTCTGGAACACCGGAATCCCGATCTCGTGGCTATAAACCTGGACGCTTTAGTTTTAATGTTCGAGGTGGCCGTTGTGAAGCTTGCCAAGGTGATGGGGTTATAAAAGTAGAAATGCATTTCTTACCTGATGTTTATGTACCATGTGATGTGTGTAAGAGTAAACGCTACAACCGTGAAACGCTTGAAGTAAAATATAAAGGTAAGAGTATTGATGAAGTTCTTCAGATGACTATTGAAGATGCTCATACTTTCTTTGCTCCTGTTCCCGTGATTGCTCGCAAATTAAAAACACTCATGGATGTAGGACTCTCTTACATTCGTTTAGGTCAAGCGGCAACGACTTTGTCTGGAGGGGAGGCTCAACGAGTCAAACTAGCTCGAGAATTATCGAAAAGAGATACTGGAAAAACACTCTATATTTTAGATGAGCCAACTACTGGTTTGCATTTTCATGATATTCAACAACTATTGACTGTGCTTCATCACTTACGTGAACGAGGAAATACCATTGTGGTTATTGAGCATAATCTAGATGTAGTAAAAACAGCTGACTGGGTGGTAGATTTAGGGCCAGAAGGTGGTAATGGTGGTGGAGAGATTATTGCAGAAGGAACCCCCGAAGAAGTTGCACTTGTTGAAGGCTCACATACGGCACGCTTCTTAAAACCAATGCTTTCCTTATAAAATTCCATACTTATTAAGTATTATCGGATAGAATAAAGCCAGCACTTTGCTGGCTTTATTACAGGGATTAATTGAAAAAATGGCAACCTTACTTACTCAGGGAACTCAACTCGAAGCAAGAAAAATAAAAAAACCACTTACTAAATCTTTTCTCGTTAGCCTCAGTATTCTATTTTTTGTTTGTGCTCACTTTTTCCAACCAAATCCAGGTGGATCAGGTCTCCATTTAGCCTTTAATGCTGCCTCTTGGATCCCTGCAAGTATTGCCATTGCCATTGCCTTCTATCATATAGCGAAACAAGGGCTAATTAAGTATTCAACATTAACAATCGTTTTGTTTTTCTCAGCAGTTCTACTTTCTGTACCTTTAATCTATCAAGACTCCTCTCCATTATTAGCCGCTGGAAAATTTTTTGGATTATGGGCTGGCTGGCTTTTCTTTCTCACCTTACAACAATTTGCATTTTCTAATAAACAAAAGCAATGGCTTCTATGGTGCATCATTGGTTCTGTATTGATTGAAGCTATTTTTGGCTATATTCAATATCTATTTCTAGAATCAGGGAATTCGTTTGGTTATAACGTAATTTCAAACCGCCCTTATGGTATTTTTCAGCAACCAAATGTAATGGCAAGCTTTTTAGTTACCGGGCTTGCCATAGCCTCGTATTTTTTGGCAAGACAACCAATTAAATACCGAGAGAACCCTGTCGCCCTTACGCTTTTATATATAACAATAATCCTAACCTTACCGCTAATTATTGTTTTAGCTTCACGAACGGGTTGGATTGCTGCGGTATTTAGCCTTCTATTGTTAATCCCATACATGTGGAAATATTGCACAAAAAAACGATTTTCCTCGTGGGTTCTTGCTTTAATTATGGGCGTTAGTGGCAGTTTTGTTATCTTACATTTTTCACAAAATGATGATTTCAATAATATTTCATTATTAAGTAAAAAAGCAGATTTAGAAAGTCCAAGAAGATACACATTCCCCCAAGCACTGGATATGTTTTTAGAGAAACCAATTACTGGCTATGGGAATTTTGAAGCCGCTTACATTCTTTATACGGCCAAACAGCACCAAATATCTGCCGATTATAAATCGGGATTACCATCAATGGACCATCCTCATAATGAGGTCCTCTACTGGGGAGTAGAAGGCGGCATTCTTGCTATATTTGGATTATTATTAGCCGCTGGTGGGGTGTTACTAAAAATTAGAAAAAGTAAATTAGATACACAATTTGCATTGCTTGCTCTAATCAGTCCTATCTTTATTCACAGCCAATTAGAATACCCTTTTTACCATTCTATGCTTCACTGGTTTACCTTCATTATCCTTCTCTTTTGGATAGACCAGCTTAGCTGTAAGTATAAAAAATACCGCATTACTGGAGTCAGCAAAATATCGTTACGAGTAAGTTCTCTTGTTCTTCCTATTATCACTGCTTTTTATATGCTTTCAACATTACACACGAACTGGATTTTAACCAAATTTGAAACAACAAAACCAATGAATCCAGAAATATTAAATCAAGTCAGTAATCCTGTCGTATGGGAAGATAGATTTAATTGGGATGTATTATCAGCACAATTATCCATTGGCGTCATCAATAAAAGACCCGATTTAATCATACCTTACATTACTTGGTCCAAAGAGCTTATAAAAAATAAACCTAGACCAGCATTTTATCAAAACCTAATCATCGCTTATCAAGCTTTAGAGCAAGAAGCAAACGCGGAAGACATAAGAAGAGAAGCCGTATTCTTATTTCCGAATAACAATTTCGAAACCGTTCAACTTGACCAAAAGTTACGTCAAATCAGAAAGTAATGATAAAACGCCGTTGAATTTATCAACGGCGTTTTATCATCATGTTATTTATAATACGTCAGATAACGCTTTTAAACAAAGAGACACGTTTTCTTTACGTGCCGCATACCCCATCAATCCAATGCGCCAAGCTTTACCCGCTAAATCCCCTAATCCTGCGCCAATTTCTAAATTATATTCTTCTAATAATACTTTTCGAACTAAAGCATCATCAGTACCATCAGGAATATAGACCGCATTTAGCTGTGGTAATCGGTATTTCTCATCAACAATAAATGAAACACCTAAACTTTCTAGTCCACGCTTAAGTTCTTGGTGAAAATGATCATGTCTCTTCCATGCATTCTCTAGCCCCTCATTTTTAAGCATTAATAATGATTCATGCAATGCATATAGACTGTTTACTGGTGCGGTATGATGATAGCTTCTTTTGCCTTCTCCACTCCAGTAACCCAATACTAGGCTTTGGTCTAAAAACCAACTTTGTACCGGTTCTTTTCTTGACTTCATTTTCTCAACCGCTTTATTTGAAAACGTCACCGGAGAAAGACCAGGTATACAAGATAAGCATTTTTGAGATCCTGAATAAACCGCATCTAATAACCATTCATCTACGAATAAAGGAACCCCACCCAACGATGTTACTGCGTCTACAATAGTTAAACAGTTGTATTTCTGTGCCAATTCAGAGATAGACTTCGCATCACTTAATACACCTGTTGATGTCTCTGCGTGCACAAATGCGATAACATTAATCTCAGGATCTTTAATCAATGCTTCTTCTACTTTTGCTAACGATACAGGAGTTCCCCATTCATCATCAATAACGATCGCAATTCCACCGCAACGCTCTACATTCTGTCGCATTCGCTCACCAAAAACACCATTACGGCAAACAAGTACTTTTTCGCCTCTCTCTACAAGATTAACAAAACACGTTTCCATTCCTGCACTGCCTGGCGCTGACACCGCGATAGTAAATTCATTTTTTGTTTGAAATGCGTATTTTAATAACTCTTTTACTTCATCCATCATTTTAATAAACAATGGGTCTAAATGACCAATAGTAGGGCGACTCAATGCTTGTAATACCTGGGGAGAAACATCAGATGGACCAGGTCCCATAAGGGTTCTTTGTGGTGGAATAAAACTTTGCATGACTCGCTCCTTGAATAGTAAGTGTTCAAATAATAAACATAAAAATAATTAAACTCAATTAGACAAACTAATTAGAGTGACTTAACTGCCTAAAACAACACTAAATAGTTAAATTTTACTTAGAAGGTAAGAAAGACAAAAAAAACGTTACTATCAATTGACATTTGATTCATAAAAAAGCACATTAATGAAACGTATTTCGTACTTTTAGAAATATAAAGAAGAGGAGCATTACCTAGGTAGCTTAATTTGTGGAGCCCAAACTCCAAAACAAATAAGTGAGGGAGAGTTATGCCGAGATAAACTACCCTTGGGAGTCGTTTATCGATCGTATTGGCTGAATCCTTACGATTGTCACTTAAATATTAAGTGAAGAGCTTCTAGCAATAACCTTTTATATTGCTGTCGTTTCTTCATATTTATTTCCACATTGGATGTAGTCGGGAGACAGGATAGTGAACCCTATAAATGTTGCTAAATTTGGTGGCACTAGCGTTGCTAATTTTGAAGCAATGAGCCGTAGTGCCCATGTAATAGAACAAAACAAAAATACTCACTTAGTTGTTATTAGCGCCTGCTCAGGGGTCACAAACCTGTTAGTTGAATTAGCTAACGGTGTTGAAAATACTCAACGGAAAAAAAATATTCTTAATGAATTAAAAGATATTCACTTCTCTGTATTAGATCAATTAGCTGATCCTGTTTATCCAGAACAAGCTATTCTTGAAATCTTAGATGATATAGAAAAAGCCGCTGATTCAGCCTCATTCCAAATAAGTGATAAATTAACCGATCACCTTGTTTCTTGCGGTGAGCTAATGTCTACTCACCTATTTACTCAATTGTTAATTGAGCGAGGCAATTCAGCCGTTCGTTTTGATATAAGAACCGTTCTTCGTACTGACTCAACATTTGGTAAAGGCGAACCTCAATTAGACTATATTTCTCATCTAGCTCAAGAAAAACTAGCTCCTTTATGCCAAAAACACATCGTCGTTACTCAAGGATTTATTGGTGCGGATTGTGACGGAAATACAACAACATTAGGCAGAGGCGGTAGTGATTATAGTGCAGCCTTGATCGCAGAATCAGTAAGAGCTTGCGGTTTAGAAATTTGGACTGATGTCCCTGGTATTTATACGACAGATCCTCGCATCGCTCCCAAAGCTTCCCCTATTCCAGAAATCAGCTTTAGTGAAGCATCAGAAATGGCAAACTATGGTGCGAAAATTCTACATCCTTCAACTTTACTTCCTGCATTGCGTCATCAAATCCCAGTGTTTGTTGGCTCATCTAAAGAGCCAGAAAAAGGCGGTACATGGATCAAACAAAAGGTAAATAGCTCTCCATTATTTCGAGCATTAACATTACGTTGCAATCAAACCATGGTGACGTTACATAGCCCAAGTATGTTTCATGCTTATGGATTTTTAGCTGAAGTATTTAAAATTTTAGCTAAATAACCTGAATTCTGGATAAGGCTGAACTAATTGCCCACCTAACGATCAGATCTTTCGACCAAGAATTATTTGAACGTATTTTAAAAGGTGGGCAAGATGAATAAATTAGTTGATATATTTTGTGATGTCGATGATTTTTGTTATCAATTCTTATCTCAATGGGAAAAATACCTTGTTGAGGCTAGTGAGAGAAAAAGAAAACGTCAGTCAGTAATGTCTACTAGTGAATGTATGACTATTGTCATCGCTTTTCATCAATCAAATCATAGAGATTTCAAGAACTTCTATATCGGGTTAGTTCATCAATATTGGAAAGGATACTTTCCAAATTTACTTAGCTACACTCGATTTGTGAGCAAAATGCCTAGCCTAATCGCCCCAATGTGTGCCTATTTTCAATCTATCAAAGGTAAGCCGACTGGCATTGCTTTTGTTGACTCCACGAGTCTTAAAGTATGCCATAACATTCGAATTCCTCGCCATAAAGTCTTTGATGGTGTTGCGAAAAGAGGAAAAGGTACCATGGGATGGTTTTTCGGCTTCAAACTTCATTTATTGATTAACCATCTTGGAGAAATTATTTCGCTGAAAATCACAGCTGGCAATGTAAATGATAGGACTCCTGTACCTGATTTATGCAAAGAACTCTCGGGGAAATTGTACGCTGATAAAGGGTACATAGGTAAAAAGTTGAGTGAGAGCTTAAAGAACTCTGATGTCGATTTAGTGACTACCTCGCGAAAAAACATGAAAGCAAAAGAGATAAGTGCTTTTGATAAGGCTATGTTATCAAAGAGATACATTATCGAAACGATAAATGACCAATTGAAGAATATCTCTCAAATTGAACATAGCCGTCATCGTAGCGTGACTGGTTTCATGCTAAATGTAATTTCAGGCGTTGTGGCTTATTGTTTAAAAAAACAAAAGCCACGAATTAAGCTATCAGAATGTGAATTTGAACTAATCCTCGCTTAAAGCATGTTTTATCCAGAATTCAGGTTAAATACCAAATATCGGTAGATTTAATTACCACATCAGAGGTCAGTGTTGCATTAACTTTAGATCAAACGAACACTAACGGTAAAGCTCCTGAACTACCGTTAGAGGCACAAAGAGAGCTCGAAGAACTTTGCACTGTAGAAGTTGAAAACAATCTATGCTTAGTCGCTTTAATTGGTAATAAGATGAGTAACTCTAAAGGTTCTGCAAAGCAAGTTTTTGGTACATTAGAAGAATTTAATTTACGTATGATTTGTTACGGTGCTAGCCCGCATAATTTATGCTTTTTATTAAGTGACTCTGAAGCAAAAAAAGCAGTGGAAGTACTTCATAAAGAACTCTTCGAATAAATATTAACGTAATAAAAATACCCATTAACATTCGCTAATGGGCATTTATTTTAAGTCATAATTAAGGTTTAATTTAAGTTAGGTCCTAACCATTTCTCTGCTTCTAACATATCCCAGCCTTTTCGTTCAGCGTAACTTTCAGCTTGATCTTTCTGTATTTGTGCAATAGCAAAATAACGAGAATCAGGATGAGAAAAATACATTCCAGATACTGAAGCGCCAGGCCACATTGCATAGCTCGATGTTAATGACATGCCAATTGATTCTTCAATCTTCATTAATTCCCAAAGAGCCCCTTTTTCAGTATGTTCAGGACATGCAGGATATCCAGGAGCAGGCCTAATACCTTGATATTTTTCTCGGATCAACTCATCATTAGCCAGGTTTTCGTCCGTAGCATAACCCCAAATTTCTTTACGTACTTTTTCATGTAAATATTCAGCAAAACCTTCCGCTAAACGATCAGCAATAGCTTGGATCATAATTGCGTTATAATCATCACCATTCGCTTTATATGCATCCGCTAAATCACGTTCACCGATTCCACCAGTAACCGCAAAACCACCAATCCAATCTTTCTTCCCACTTTCTTTTGGTGCTATATAATCAGATAGGCAGTAATTAAACCCTTTTGGTTTTGCCGTTTGTTGACGCAAATTATGCAGTACTTTTACGACTGTTGTTCGAGATTCATCGCTATACACTTCGATATCATCACCAATACCTGCCGCAGGAAATAATGCACACATACCACGGGCTTTTAATAACCCTTCAGTGTCTACACGGTCTAAAAGATCATTAGCGTCTTTATATAAGCGTTTCGCTTCTTCGCCAACTTCATCATGCTCTAAAATCGCAGGGTATTTCCCCATTAAAGACCAAGTCATAAAGAATGGTGTCCAATCGATATATTTACGTAATGTTGCTATATCAACATCATCTATAATATGTACGCCTGGTTTCATTGGCGTTGGTGGAGTATAACTAACCCAATCGATATCAACTTTATTAGCTCGTGCCCTTTCTAATGTAATAGGTTTTGTACGTGGTATTTTTCTATTATGCTGATCTCGCACTCGGTCATAATCTAAATCTAACTTTTCAATAAATGCAGGTTTTAATTCATTAGAAAGAAGTGATGTACATACGCCTACGGCACGTGAGGCATTATTCACATAAACAACCGGCTGTGAGTAATTTTGTTCTATTTTAACGGCAGTGTGCGCTTTCGATGTCGTTGCCCCACCGATCAAAAGAGGCACAGTAAATCCTTGTCGTTCCATCTCTTTAGCAACATGCACCATCTCATCAAGAGAAGGGGTGATCAAACCAGATAAACCAATAATATCGACGTTTTCTTCTTTAGCTACTTTAAGAATTTTTTCACATGACACCATGACACCAAGGTCAATAATTTCATAATTATTACATTGAAGTACGACACCTACGATATTCTTTCCAATATCATGAACGTCACCTTTAACTGTCGCTAATAAGATTTTCCCATTTGTAGAACCTACGTCTTTTGTTGCATTTATAAAGGGTTCTAAATGAGCAACCGCTTGCTTCATTACACGAGCTGATTTTACTACTTGTGGAAGGAACATCTTTCCTTCACCAAACAAATCACCAACCACGTTCATCCCATCCATTAATGGACCTTCAATCACATGAATTGGGCGTTCAGAATTAACACGAGCTTCTTCTGTATCATCGACAATAAAGTCAGTAATACCTTTAACTAAAGAATGCTCTAAACGCTTTTCTACCGTCCAAGTACGCCATTCTAGTGCTGATTTATCTTCAACTTTACCCACCGCTTTTTCTAAATAAGCAGTAGCAATATCCAGCAAACGTTCTGTGGAATCATCTCTTCGATTTAAGACTACATCTTCAACCGCCTCTCGTAATTCTTCAGGTACGTTATCGTAAATTTCCAGCTGACCAGCATTTACTATTCCCATATCCATACCATGTTTAAAACAGTGGTATAAAAATACAGCCTGAATTGCCTCTCTAACGTAATTATTTCCACGGAATGAGAATGACACATTAGAAACACCACCTGAGATCATCGCATGAGGTAATGTTCTTTTAATATCGGCAACGGCTTCTATGAAATCGACAGCATAATTATTATGCTCATCAATACCAGTCGCAATAGCAAAGATATTTGGATCAAAAATGATATCTTCAGGTGGGAAACCAACTTCATTAACTAAAATATTATAAGCGTTGGTGCATATCTCGATCTTTCGTTCACGAGTATCCGCTTGCCCTTTCTCATCAAAGGCCATCACAATAACTGCCGCACCGTAACGGCGAACCAACTTAGCTTGTTCTACAAATTTTTCTTTACCTTCTTTCAGTGAAATAGAGTTAACGATACCTTTACCCTGAATACACTTTAAGCCAGCCTCGATAACTTCCCATTTAGAGGAATCGACCATCACTGGAACTTTCGATATTTCAGGCTCAGATGCACATAGATTAAGGAAGCGAACCATACAGGCTTCTGATTCCAACATTCCTTCATCCATATTTATATCGATAATTTGTGCGCCATTTTCAACTTGTTCACGGGCAACACTTAACGCTTCATCGTATAACTCTTCTTTAATCAAACGTTTAAAACGAGCAGAACCCGTTACGTTAGTTCTTTCACCAACATTTACAAACAAAGACTCTTTAGAAATGGTTAGAGGCTCTAAACCAGACAAACGACAAGCAACAGGAATATCAGGTAAAACGCGAGGCTTCACACCTTCAACTGCCGCAGCCATTTGACGAATATGTTCTGGCGTTGTACCACAACAACCCCCGATTAAATTTAAGAAGCCGCTTCGAGCCCATTCAGCTACGTGCTCTGCCATCTCTTCAGGAGAAAGATCATATTCACCAAACGCATTAGGTAAGCCAGCATTTGGGTGAGCCGAAACACTGCATTCAGAAATTCGAGATAATTCTCCAACATATTCACGCAACTCGTCAGGGCCTAAAGCACAATTAAGACCAAATGAGATTGGTTTTACATGACGGAGTGCATTATAGAAAGCTTCTGTAGTTTGACCTGATAATGTACGGCCAGAGGCGTCCGTGATAGTTCCCGAGATCATAACGGGTAATGTAATTCCCATTTCTTCAAAAACAGATTCAACGGCAAATGAACAGGCCTTCGCATTCAAGGTATCAAAAATAGTTTCGATAAGAATTAAATCAGATCCACCTTTAATAAGAGCGCGAGTAGATTCAGAATATGCTTTAACTAATCCATCAAATGTGACATTACGAAAACCCGGGTCATTAACATCAGGTGAAAGCGTACAGGTTCTATTTGTTGGTCCTAGAACACCCGCAACATAACGGGGTTTATGAGGTGTTTTGAGAGTCCATTCATCGGCTGCTTTTCTAGCTAATTTTGCAGCTTCAAAGTTAATTTCTGCACTTAGGCTTTCCATATCATAGTCAGCCATTGCAATCGTCGTTGCATTAAAAGTGTTTGTTTCAAGAATATCGGCCCCTGCTTCTAAATAGGCCAAATGAATATCACGAATTACACTAGGGTTTGACAAGACTAATAGATCATTATTTCCTTTTAGATCACAATGCCAATCAATGAATCTTTCTCCACGGTAATCATTTTCTTCAAATTTATATTCTTGAATCATGGTACCCATACCACCATCAATCAATAAAATTCGTTCTAAAAGCTGTTTTTCGATTTGATTTTTTATCATGCTTCCTGCCACGGTACTGCCTCATCCATAAACTTTCTTTTTACAATCCTATCACACATCGAATAGAAATCTAGACGTCTAAAATGGATTTATTTTAACAAAATAGAAATAATATTTGATATTTATCAAATTACGCGGAAAATGATATAAGTCATAGTTTGTTACATAAAATACATAATTAGAGGTTTAGTAATGTCCGTCTACAATACGCTCTGTTTTCTTGCTGCTGGAGCAATGTTAATTGCATTCTTCAATAGTAAAATAGGAAAAATGCAAACCACGATTGCCATTACCGCAGGATCAATAATGTTATCTCTTGCGATAATAATTGCGGGCCACAATGGTTGGTTCCACTTAAGAGAAATAGCAACTGAAACATTAACTGAAATAAATTTTGAAGATTTCTTGTTGAAAGGAATATTAGGCTTCTTGCTGTTTGCTGGTGGTTTAGGGATCAAACTCCCACATATGAAAGATCAAAAATGGGAAATAACTGTGTTAGCTCTCGGGGCTACATTATTCTCAACTTTCTTTATAGGTTTTGCTCTGTGGTTTATCTGCGGATTCATAGGTATTAATTTTGACCTTATCTATTGTTTGTTATTTGGCGCTCTTATATCACCAACAGATCCAATAGCTGTTTTAGCTATTGTAAAAAAAATGAATGCTCCACAACGTATTTCAACCCAAATCGAAGGAGAATCTCTTTTTAATGACGGTTTCGGATTAGTTATATTCGTAACTTTATTTACGATTGCTTTCGGTAATGAAACCCCTACGATAGGGAGTGTTACTTCGTTATTCTTCCAAGAAGCCATTGGTGGCATAATTTATGGTTTTGTTTTAGGTCTAGTATTCCATTACCTAATAAGTTCCACGAACGACCATTCGATGGAATTATTATTAACCATTGGTATTCCGACTGCTGGCTACGCTTTAGCTGATGTGATACATGTATCAGGCCCATTATCAATGGTTGTTGCCGGAATAATGATCGGAAACTGGACTCGTTTCATTGGTTTTTCAAAAGAAAGTGAAGAACACTTAGACCATTTTTGGGAATTAGTAGACGAATTTTTAAATGGCGTTTTATTCTTATTAATAGGTATGTCTATGCTGTTATTCAAATTCCACCAAGAAGATTGGATTTTAATGGCTATATCTATACCGTTAGTATTAACTAGTCGATATTTAAGTGTTTATGTTTCTTATATCGGATTTAAGAGATTTAGAACTTACAATCCATTATCCGTTAAGATCTTAACTTGGGGAGGTTTACGTGGTGGTTTAGCATTAGCGATGGCACTTGCTATTCCATCTGGAATTATGGTTATTCCCGACAAAAACATTGATGTAAGAGAGATTATTCTTGTAATGACTTATTCTGTCGTTGTTTTCTCTATTTTAGTTCAAGGGTCAACTATTACTAACATGATCGAAAAAGCAAAATTATTAGAAAAAAATAAGTAATAACATTCGAAGCATAGGCTACCCTATGCTTCGAAATTTATGACACATCCTATGATATACATATCAAAAAACAATTCAAACACCTACTTTTAATACATTTAACAATAAATATCACACTCAGTACTCGTCTATTCTCAAGGACTTAATATGAGGATTGGACTATATCCACGATATTAAAATTCAGTTAACAACTGATTTAAACTATAGATAATAGTCTTAATTAAGGTTGTGTCTGGAAAGATAAATAACACCTTCAACAAGGAAATTGAAGTGGTCAAGTAAAACTGGCCACGGCTTTAGAGTTTAACCAGAAGATCCGTTCTGATTCATTAGGTGTTAGTCCTCCGTTATATTGATGCGGCCTGACTGTACTGTAATAACTTGTAATGTAATTAATTATATTTATTTTTGCTTCCACAACATTACGATATCCGACTTTCGATATCCACTCACTTTTTAAGCTTCGAAAGAAGCGCTCCATTGGACTATTATCCCAGCAGTTTCCTCTACGAGATAAACTTTGGTCTATTTGATACCGCCATAATAATTGCCTAAATTGTCGGCTAGTATAATGACAACCTTGATCTGAATGAAACATCACATTTTTCGGTCTTCCTCTTGATTCAAAGGCCATGCTCAATGCTTTACCTGTCAATGTACTATCAGGTGATAATGACATCGCCCATCCAATCGGTTTACGAGAGAATAAATCCATTACGATGGCTAAATAAGCCCATCGAGAGCCTATCCAAATATAAGTTACATCACCACACCAAACTTTGTTTGGTGCAGTAGCTGCAAATTTTCGGTTAAGTTTGTTTGGTATCTCAATGTGCTCTTTCACTTCATTATTGTATTTATGCTTTGGTATTTGGCAACTGACTATCTCTAATTCTTTCATTAACTTAGATGCACGATAGCGACTCAGTTTAATCCCTTTGTTTGTCAGAATATCGGCAATGCTTCTTGCCCCGGCGGAGCCATTCCTTGCAGTATGCGCAGCTCGAACCTCACTCCGTAATATGACCTGCTCTGCGATCATCTCCTTAAGGTGCTCTCGCCAATATTTATAACTACTTCGATGGATATCGAATACTTTACAAATAATGCTAATACTATAGCTCTGCTTGAGTTTTTCGATTAATGCGAATTGTTCAAGGAGTCTGACATCAACAGAGCCGTAGCCTTTTTTAGTATTGAATTATGCTCTTCTAAACGAGCTAATTTCTTTTTCAATTCCCGAATTTCAATTTGCTCTGGAGTTATGGGGGATTCTTTGGGAGATTTTCCTAATCGTTCATTTTTTAGTTGTCGAACCCATTTATCCATTGTTGATTTACCGACATTCATTGCTTTAGCTACTTCAGCGACAGAGTGATTTTGGTCAAGAACCAGCTGAGCTGCTTCTAGTTTAAATTCAGTGCTAAATAATCGTCTTATACGTTTAGTCATAATGCTACCTGTTAACCTATGAGGTGATGATATCACCTCTAACTAGGTGGCCAAATTTACTATGCCACTTCATAAGCTTTCTCTTGAATCAATGGTGTGGCTATCTATAACAACAAATCAATGAAAGACCTCGTTAATCAACTCGATATTGTTGATCGAACAGGTAAAGCCTATGTTGCTCCAAGTGCTCTTATTCAGCGTAGAAAAACACTTGGCGAAGCAGTCATTAAATCCGTCTTTGAGCGAGTGCCAATCTCTCTCAATGGAATGAACTCACCTTATTAGCTATTGATGGTATCGTATGGAGAACTCCTGATAACCAGAAAAATGAAGAGGCTTTCTCTCGTCAAATAAGGAACACAAGAATGGTTTGCCAAATGGAACTAAGCAGTCATCTTATTACAGCAAGCGCTTTCGATAATTACAATACCAATGAAATGATATTGGCAGAGAAATTAATAGATAGTACTCCCGACCATAGCGTAACCATGTTCGATAAGGGGTTCTTTCACTAGGATTACTACATAAATGGCAGACGACAGGCTCGGAGCGCCACTAGCTTATTCCCCTTAAAAAGAATACTCAATATGAAATAATTCGATCGTTAGGTCGTAATGACAAACTTGTTCTTCTTCGAAGTAACCCAAGAGCTGTCATCGTTTCTGATTTACCAGAAACGATGACAGCTCGTCTTATAACTCTAAAAATTAAAGGTAAAGATTATCAAGTTCTGACTTCAATGACTGACCCATTACGTTCCCCATTAAAAGATATAGTCGGTCTTTATGAGCATCGCTGGGAAATAGAATTGGGTTATCGAGAGCAGAAACAATACATGTTAGGAAATCGCTTAACACTACGAAGCCGTCTACCTGAATTAGTGAAACAAGAACTATGGGGTATATTGTTGACTTATAATTTAATTCGGTACCAAATGGTAGAGCTTTGTTTTAATTTAAAAGGAAATTATCTACCTTATCAGTTAAGTTTTAATGGGAAACTTGCTCATGTATCTGCGTTATTAGTTGGTGTAACATACTCAACGCCAGGAGCAATTCCTCAACAATTAAAACGCTTTCATCAGATAGCTGAAAGCTTAATACTTGAGAGGCGGAGGAAAAGAACATTCCCTCGAATGGTCAAGCCAAGACCACAACGATATGCTAGAAATAAGAATGCCGCTCACCCTTAAGTGAACGGCATTACATATTAACCTCTGTTTTTATTTAAATAAGTCAAACCGTTTCAACGTAAGCGTGCGGGGAACTACACCTTGTCTTTTACATTCCAAGGTAAAAGTGAATCGATATCTGGCGATCCAACACATAAACGATCTAGACAATACCTAATATAATCGTAAGGGATTAATCCGTTTGCCTTTGCTGTTTCTACAATGCTGTAAAGCATTGCACTTGAATCTGCACCAGCCGTTGAACCCGAAAATAACCAGTTTTTCCGGCCGATAACAAACGGTTTAACCGCTCGCTCTGCTCGATTGTTATCAATAGATAACAATCCATCATCAATATAACGAACTAATTTATCCCATTGATTTAATGTATAGCTAATCGCCTCACCTAATTTTGTTTTAGGTGATACTCGACTAACTGCGCTATCAAGCCAATCACGGAGCTCTTTAAGTAAATCGCGGGCTTCTGTCTGCCTAGCAACATACTTGGCTTCAGGGGAAGCCTCTTTTAATAACGATTCGATCCGGTATAGCTTTTGGATTTTACTCAATACCCAATCTGCACTCCCTGTTTTCCCTTTTACTTGAACACGTTGAGCCTCAATAAATCGTCGACGTGCGTGTGCCCAACAGCCAACTAACATCGCTTCAGTTTGTTCATAACCTTGGTAACCATCGGTATGTAAATACCCGTTATAACCTTTTAAAAAGTTAACTGGATGGTAGCCATGCCTGCTAGATTGATAATCATAAAGTACAATTCCAGGCAAAACACCAGAGCCTGGAGAATCATAGCCAGAGCAGTAGACCCACATATAACATTTTGCTTTTTCAACATCCAACACATTTACCGTTGTTTCATCACAATGCAGAGTGGGTTGTTCAAGCAAAATACGATGTAACTCGTTATTAAGAGGGGTAAATAGTACCGAGCATTTTATTAACCAATCCGCCATCGTTCGCCGTCCAATAATGATACCCCATTGCTGAAATAACGTTTCTTGACGATAAAGTGGAAGACTGTATTGAAATTTAGCCGTAATAATTTGAGCAAGTAAACTTGCGGTCGCAATCCCTTTAGGGATTGGTGACGCTGGCATTGGGGCTTGTTTAATGTCTACTGAAGTATTGTTTTTTTCACAATTTCGGCAAGCATATTTAGGACGAACATGTTGAATAACTTCCACTTTAGCTGGTACAAATTCCAACTTTTCACTGATGTCTTTACCCATCGCATGCATCTCTAGACCGCAACACTTACAAGTTTTATCTTTTATGTCGTGGATAATAACAGTACGCGGTAAGTCTTCAGGTAAGCGTTGGCGTTTTGGCTTTTGACGAGTGTAGGTAATCGTTTGTGTGTCATCATTTTCAATGATGATTTCTTCTTCTGTTTCATTGAATAAATCAAATTGAGTCGAGTCAGATTCACTGCTTTTACCAAAGCGCTGATGTTGAGCCAGTCGAAATTGCTCTAGAAGACGGTTATATTTATTTTCAAGCTGAAGCACAAGTGCTTTCAGCTCGTCAATGGTATCAGGAAGTGGTTTTATTTTATCAGTCATGTAGATGACTATATAACGATAATACAGGTAATCAATCGGTTGCCTCCTATTCTTGACTGAGAATCAACTATTTAAAGGGTTGTTTGATAATGTACCGGTTGATGTCCTAAGATATCAAAACCTTGTAATAGCAGTGTCAGTTGCTGCTCTGATAATGCTAACGTATCGTTATTTATATTTCGTGGCCATTTGAAGCGGTCTTCATCTAATCGCTTGTACCATAAAGCGAATCCTGTTTTATCCCAATACAATATTTTGAGTTTATCACGAGGCTTATTGCAAAATATAAATAGAGCATCACTAAACGGTGATAGTTGCATTTCTTGCTCAACAATCACGACAAGGCCATTAATGGCCTTGCGAAAATCGACAAAATCACGATGAAGATAAATGGTGGAAACATCAGTAAATACATTCATGATTGATACCCTTTTAATAAGAGTCCTATCCAGTGAGGTTCAGTAGCTGGCAATGTTAATCGCAATTTTCCGATAGAAAGTTGAATATCTGGTAATTGTGGAGTGGCGATGATAGTTGATGTTAACGCTTCTACTTTCAAGAAAGTAGAAGCGTTAATCTTTTGTTTCCATCGTGCTTTACGTGCACTAAATGTCTTTGGCAGAATATTATGGTTACGACAAAATTCAGCGGCACTAAGCTTGCTAGATTGCTGAGATTCAAATAGAGCGTGCCATTGCTCTGGTGTTCTCTTTTTATCTTTTTGCATAATTACGTTCTCGTTAAATGAAAGATCGTAAGATACGCATAATGAATTTTATTTGTTAGGTGTAGTTCCCCGCACGCTTACGTTTCAACAAATCAAGAACTAATCTATAGATTAAATACATCAATAATATTAAAACCGTCTTATTACAGATGTAAAAAAGCCCTAATCGTAAGATTAGGGCTTTTTAAATAGTGGCGGAGTGGACGGGACTCGAACCCGCGACCCCCGGCGTGACAGGCCGGTATTCTAACCAACTGAACTACCACTCCGCAGTGTCTATTCAGCATTATGCTATTACTTAAATAAAACGTGTCAGCGTTTTATTCTTTGTCTTCATCTTCTAAAAAAGATAAAAACTTAATTCAAGCCTGGCGATGTCCTACTCTCACATGGGGAGACCCCACACTACCATCGGCGCTATTACGTTTCACTTCTGAGTTCGGCATGGGATCAGGTGGGTCCATAACGCTATGGTCGCCAAGCAAATTCTTTAATTCGGAAAGCTGTATTGTGTTCTTAATCACATTCAATCTGTTTCTTGCTATCTTAAATCCGTTCAAAACCCCTTGGGTGTTGTATGGTTAAGCCTCACGGGCAATTAGTACAGGTTAGCTCAATGCCTCGCAGCACTTACACACCCTGCCTATCAACGTCGTAGTCTTCAACAACCCTTTAGGATACTTAAAGTATCAGGGATGACTCATCTCAAGGCTCGCTTCACGCTTAGATGCTTTCAGCGTTTATCGATCCCGAACTTAGCTACCGGGCAATGCTACTGGCGTAACAACCCGAACACCAGAGGTTCGTCCACTCCGGTCCTCTCGTACTAGGAGCAGCCCCTTTCAATCATCCAACGCCCACGGCAGATAGGGACCGAACTGTCTCACGACGTTCTAAACCCAGCTCGCGTACCACTTTAAATGGCGAACAGCCATACCCTTGGGACCGACTTCAGCCCCAGGATGTGATGAGCCGACATCGAGGTGCCAAACACCGCCGTCGATATGAACTCTTGGGCGGTATCAGCCTGTTATCCCCGGAGTACCTTTTATCCGTTGAGCGATGGCCCTTCCATTCAGAACCACCGGATCACTATGACCTGCTTTCGCACCTGCTCGAATTGTCATTCTCGCAGTCAAGCGGGCTTATGCCATTGCACTAACCACACGATGTCCAACCGTGTTTAGCCCACCTTCGTGCTCCTCCGTTACTCTTTGGGAGGAGACCGCCCCAGTCAAACTACCCACCAGGCACTGTCCGCAACCCCGATAAGGGGCCAACGTTAGAACATCAAGCATACAAGGGTGGTATTTCAAGATTGCCTCCACAAATACTAGCGTACTTGCTTCAAAGGCTCCCACCTATCCTACACATGTAGGGTCAATGTTCAGTGCCAAGCTGTAGTAAAGGTTCACGGGGTCTTTCCGTCTAGCCGCGGGTACACTGCATCTTCACAGCGATTTCAATTTCACTGAGTCTCGGGTGGAGACAGCGTGGCCATCATTACGCCATTCGTGCAGGTCGGAACTTACCCGACAAGGAATTTCGCTACCTTAGGACCGTTATAGTTACGGCCGCCGTTTACTTGGGCTTCGATCAAGAGCTTCGACCGAAGTCTAACCCCATCAATTAACCTTCAAGCACCGGGCAGGCGTCACACCGTATACGTCATCTTACGATTTAGCACAGTGCTATGTTTTTAATAAACAGTTGCAGCCACCTGGTATCTGCGACTCCCGGCAGCTTAGAGAGCAAGTCTCATCACCGCTAGGAGCGTACCTTCTCCCGAAGTTACGGTACCATTTTGCCTAGTTCCTTCACCCGAGTTCTCTCAAGCGCCTTAGTATTCTCTACTCGACCACCTGTGTCGGTTTGGGGTACGATTTCTTATAACCTGAAGCTTAGAGGCTTTTCCTGGAAGCATGGCATCAATAGCTTCACACCCGTAGGTGCTCGACATCGTGTCTCAGCCTAACAAGAGTCCGGATTTACCTAAACTCCTAGCCTACGCACTAAAACTTGGACGACCGTCGCCAAGCCTACCTAGCCTTCTCCGTCCCCCCCATCGCAATATAAGAAGTACGGGAATATTAACCCGTTTCCCATGGACTACGCCTTTCGGCCTCGCCTTAGGGGTCGACTTACCCTGCCCCGATTAACGTTGGACAGGAACCCTTGGTCTTCCGGCGAGGGGGTTTTTCACCCCCTTTATCGTTACTCATGTCAGCATTCGCACTTCTGATACCTCCAGCATGCCTTACAGCACACCTTCAACGGCTTACAGAACGCTCCCCTACCCAGCACAATAAATTGGACTGCCGCAGCTTCGGTGTATAGCTTAGCCCCGTTACATCTTCCGCGCAGGCCGACTCGACCAGTGAGCTATTACGCTTTCTTTAAATGATGGCTGCTTCTAAGCCAACATCCTGGCTGTCTGAGCCTTCCCACATCGTTTCCCACTTAGCTATAACTTTGGGACCTTAGCTGGCGGTCTGGGTTGTTTCCCTCTTCACGACGGACGTTAGCACCCGCCGTGTGTCTCCCGGATATTACTTACTGGTATTCGGAGTTTGCAAAGGGTTGGTAAGTCGGGATGACCCCCTAGCCTTAACAGTGCTCTACCCCCAGTAGTATTCGTCCGAGGCTCTACCTAAATAGATTTCGGGGAGAACCAGCTATCTCCAAGTTTGATTGGCCTTTCACCCCTAGCCACAAGTCATCCGCTAATTTTTCAACATTAGTCGGTTCGGTCCTCCAGTTGATGTTACTCAACCTTCAACCTGCCCATGGCTAGATCACTTGGTTTCGGGTCTATATCCAGAGACTGAACGCCCAGTTAAGACTCGGTTTCCCTACGGCTCCCCTAAACGGTTAACCTTGCCACTGAATATAAGTCGCTGACCCATTATACAAAAGGTACGCAGTCACATAACAAGTATGCTCCTACTGCTTGTACGTACACGGTTTCAGGTTCTATTTCACTCCCCTCACAGGGGTTCTTTTCGCCTTTCCCTCACGGTACTGGTTCACTATCGGTCAGTCAGTAGTATTTAGCCTTGGAGGATGGTCCCCCCATATTCAGACAGGATATCACGTGTCCCGCCTTACTCGTTTTCACTGATGATGAGATGTCGGTTACAGGGCTATCACCTTGTATCGCGCCACTTTCCAGAGGCTTCACCTGTCTCATTAACAACTTAAGGGCTAACCCAATTTCGCTCGCCGCTACTTTCGGGATCTCGGTTGATTTCTCTTCCTCGGGGTACTTAGATGTTTCAGTTCTCCCGGTTTGCTTCGCTGCGCTATGTATTCACGCAGCGATACTAGCTTATGCTAGTGGGTTTCCCCATTCAGAAATCCCAGACTCAAAAGGTTTTTACTACCTAATCTGGGCTTATCGCAAGTTAATACGTCTTTCATCGCCTCTGACTGCCAAGGCATCCACCGTGTACGCTTAGTCACTTAACCATACAACCCCAAGAGGTTTCGTATGGCATAAACAACCAAGGTTGAACTCTTCATTGAGAGTTCTGGTTTTTCGCCGGATTCAAAATACAAGAACACTTGAATGTGTTTTTAATTTGTTTATCTAAAGATAAACAAAAGATATTAAGAACTTTTAAATTTTGATTTATCTAACTCGTAAGTTAGTTAAATCAGTCAGCTTTCCAAATTGTTAAAGAGCAATGTTTCTTTCGAAACCATTTTTAAAGACTCTCAAAGAGAATACTTAAAGATGGTGGAGCTATGCGGGATCGAACCGCAGACCTCCTGCGTGCAAGGCAGGCGCTCTCCCAGCTGAGCTATAGCCCCAAAATATAATGTTATCACCAATACTTACTGGAAAAGTATTGGTGGGTCTGAGTGGATTTGAACCACCGACCTCACCCTTATCAGGGGTGCGCTCTAACCAACTGAGCTACAGACCCAACATTATGTCTCTTTTACTTTTTTAACCTAATCAATCTGTGTGAACACTCATAAATCGTAATCTATCGTTAAGGAGGTGATCCAGCCCCAGGTTCCCCTAGGGCTACCTTGTTACGACTTCACCCCAGTCATGAACCACAAAGTGGTGAGCGTCCTCCCCGAAAGGTTAAACTACCCACTTCTTTTGCAGCCCACTCCCATGGTGTGACGGGCGGTGTGTACAAGGCCCGGGAACGTATTCACCGTGACATTCTGATTCACGATTACTAGCGATTCCGACTTCACGGAGTCGAGTTGCAGACTCCGATCCGGACTACGACGCACTTTTTGGGATTCGCTCACTATCGCTAGCTTGCAGCCCTCTGTATGCGCCATTGTAGCACGTGTGTAGCCCTACTCGTAAGGGCCATGATGACTTGACGTCGTCCCCACCTTCCTCCGGTTTATCACCGGCAGTCTCCCTGGAGTTCCCACCATTACGTGCTGGCAAACAAGGATAAGGGTTGCGCTCGTTGCGGGACTTAACCCAACATTTCACAACACGAGCTGACGACAGCCATGCAGCACCTGTCTTACAGTTCCCGAAGGCACTAAGCTATCTCTAGCGAATTCTGTAGATGTCAAGAGTAGGTAAGGTTCTTCGCGTTGCATCGAATTAAACCACATGCTCCACCGCTTGTGCGGGCCCCCGTCAATTCATTTGAGTTTTAATCTTGCGACCGTACTCCCCAGGCGGTCTACTTAACGCGTTAGCTCCGAAAGCCACGGCTCAAGGCCACAACCTCCAAGTAGACATCGTTTACGGCGTGGACTACCAGGGTATCTAATCCTGTTTGCTCCCCACGCTTTCGCATCTGAGTGTCAGTGCCTGTCCAGGGGGCCGCCTTCGCCACTGGTATTCCTTCAGATCTCTACGCATTTCACCGCTACACCTGAAATTCTACCCCCCTCTACAGCACTCTAGTTCACCAGTTTCAAATGCGGTTCCGAGGTTGAGCCCCGGGCTTTCACATCTGACTTAATGAACCACCTGCATGCGCTTTACGCCCAGTAATTCCGATTAACGCTCGCACCCTCCGTATTACCGCGGCTGCTGGCACGGAGTTAGCCGGTGCTTCTTCTGTCGCTAACGTCAAGATGTACAGCTATTAACTGCACACCCTTCCTCACGACTGAAAGTACTTTACAACCCGAAGGCCTTCTTCATACACGCGGCATGGCTGCATCAGGCTTTCGCCCATTGTGCAATATTCCCCACTGCTGCCTCCCGTAGGAGTCTGGACCGTGTCTCAGTTCCAGTGTGGCTGATCATCCTCTCAGACCAGCTAGAGATCGTCGCCTTGGTGAGCTCTTACCCCACCAACTAGCTAATCTCACCTGGGCTAATCTTGACGCGAGAGGTCCGAAGATCCCCCTCTTTGGTCCGAAGACATTATGCGGTATTAGCTATCGTTTCCAATAGTTATCCCCCACATCAAGGCATATTCCCAGGCATTACTCACCCGTCCGCCGCTCGTCAGCGAATTAGCAAGCTAATTCCTGTTACCGCTCGACTTGCATGTGTTAGGCCTGCCGCCAGCGTTCAATCTGAGCCATGATCAAACTCTTCAATTAAAGTTTTTTGGTTTGTTTCAGCAGAAACAAAACCGGCTCAATGATTTATACTGATTTCTTACATAAAAGTAATTTTGTGTAGTCACTCAGTTCATTGATTATTTTTGTTTGTATTCACTCCGAAAAGTAAATGCAAACTAGTGATTATCAACTCACAAGTGCCCACACAGATTGATTTGGTTAAATTGTTAAAGAGCGTTGTCTTTCAACCACTTAGCCTTTCAGCTTCGTCGTTTCAGGCTGCGTATATTACGCTTTCTGATTTGAAAGTCAAGGTAATATTCTCAATCTTTTCATTTATTTATGAAAGACTTAAAAATGTTAACTTGACTTGCCTCCAGTGACAAACTGGGAGCGAAATAAAAGCCCGTTCTATTGAACGGGCACTTATTCAAATTTAAGCCTGGCGATGTCCTACTCTCACATGGGGAGACCCCACACTACCATCGGCGCTATTACGTTTCACTTCTGAGTTCGGCATGGGATCAGGTGGGTCCATAACGCTATGGTCGCCAAGCAAATTCTTTAATTCGGAAAGCTGTATTGTGTTCTTAATCACATTCAATCTGTTTCTTGCTATCTTAAATCCGTTCAAAACCCCTTGGGTGTTGTATGGTTAAGCCTCACGGGCAATTAGTACAGGTTAGCTCAATGCCTCGCAGCACTTACACACCCTGCCTATCAACGTCGTAGTCTTCAACAACCCTTTAGGATACTTAAAGTATCAGGGATGACTCATCTCAAGGCTCGCTTCACGCTTAGATGCTTTCAGCGTTTATCGATCCCGAACTTAGCTACCGGGCAATGCTACTGGCGTAACAACCCGAACACCAGAGGTTCGTCCACTCCGGTCCTCTCGTACTAGGAGCAGCCCCTTTCAATCATCCAACGCCCACGGCAGATAGGGACCGAACTGTCTCACGACGTTCTAAACCCAGCTCGCGTACCACTTTAAATGGCGAACAGCCATACCCTTGGGACCGACTTCAGCCCCAGGATGTGATGAGCCGACATCGAGGTGCCAAACACCGCCGTCGATATGAACTCTTGGGCGGTATCAGCCTGTTATCCCCGGAGTACCTTTTATCCGTTGAGCGATGGCCCTTCCATTCAGAACCACCGGATCACTATGACCTGCTTTCGCACCTGCTCGAATTGTCATTCTCGCAGTCAAGCGGGCTTATGCCATTGCACTAACCACACGATGTCCAACCGTGTTTAGCCCACCTTCGTGCTCCTCCGTTACTCTTTGGGAGGAGACCGCCCCAGTCAAACTACCCACCAGGCACTGTCCGCAACCCCGATAAGGGGCCAACGTTAGAACATCAAGCATACAAGGGTGGTATTTCAAGATTGCCTCCACAAATACTAGCGTACTTGCTTCAAAGGCTCCCACCTATCCTACACATGTAGGGTCAATGTTCAGTGCCAAGCTGTAGTAAAGGTTCACGGGGTCTTTCCGTCTAGCCGCGGGTACACTGCATCTTCACAGCGATTTCAATTTCACTGAGTCTCGGGTGGAGACAGCGTGGCCATCATTACGCCATTCGTGCAGGTCGGAACTTACCCGACAAGGAATTTCGCTACCTTAGGACCGTTATAGTTACGGCCGCCGTTTACTTGGGCTTCGATCAAGAGCTTCGACCGAAGTCTAACCCCATCAATTAACCTTCAAGCACCGGGCAGGCGTCACACCGTATACGTCATCTTACGATTTAGCACAGTGCTATGTTTTTAATAAACAGTTGCAGCCACCTGGTATCTGCGACTCCCGGCAGCTTAGAGAGCAAGTCTCATCACCGCTAGGAGCGTACCTTCTCCCGAAGTTACGGTACCATTTTGCCTAGTTCCTTCACCCGAGTTCTCTCAAGCGCCTTAGTATTCTCTACTCGACCACCTGTGTCGGTTTGGGGTACGATTTCTTATAACCTGAAGCTTAGAGGCTTTTCCTGGAAGCATGGCATCAATAGCTTCACACCCGTAGGTGCTCGACATCGTGTCTCAGCCTAACAAGAGTCCGGATTTACCTAAACTCTTAGCCTACGCACTTAAACTTGGACGACCGTCGCCAAGCCTACCTAGCCTTCTCCGTCCCCCCATCGCAATTATAAGAAGTACGGGAATATTAACCCGTTTCCCATCGACTACGCCTTTCGGCCTCGCCTTAGGGGTCGACTTACCCTGCCCCGATTAACGTTGGACAGGAACCCTTGGTCTTCCGGCGAGGGGGTTTTTCACCCCCTTTATCGTTACTCATGTCAGCATTCGCACTTCTGATACCTCCAGCATGCCTTACAGCACACCTTCAACGGCTTACAGAACGCTCCCCTACCCAGCACAATAAATTGGACTGCCGCAGCTTCGGTGTATAGCTTAGCCCCGTTACATCTTCCGCGCAGGCCGACTCGACCAGTGAGCTATTACGCTTTCTTTAAATGATGGCTGCTTCTAAGCCAACATCCTGGCTGTCTGAGCCTTCCCACATCGTTTCCCACTTAGCTATAACTTTGGGACCTTAGCTGGCGGTCTGGGTTGTTTCCCTCTTCACGACGGACGTTAGCACCCGCCGTGTGTCTCCCGGATATTACTTACTGGTATTCGGAGTTTGCAAAGGGTTGGTAAGTCGGGATGACCCCCTAGCCTTAACAGTGCTCTACCCCCAGTAGTATTCGTCCGAGGCTCTACCTAAATAGATTTCGGGGAGAACCAGCTATCTCCAAGTTTGATTGGCCTTTCACCCCTAGCCACAAGTCATCCGCTAATTTTTCAACATTAGTCGGTTCGGTCCTCCAGTTGATGTTACTCAACCTTCAACCTGCCCATGGCTAGATCACTTGGTTTCGGGTCTATATCCAGAGACTGAACGCCCAGTTAAGACTCGGTTTCCCTACGGCTCCCCTAAACGGTTAACCTTGCCACTGAATATAAGTCGCTGACCCATTATACAAAAGGTACGCAGTCACATAACAAGTATGCTCCTACTGCTTGTACGTACACGGTTTCAGGTTCTATTTCACTCCCCTCACAGGGGTTCTTTTCGCCTTTCCCTCACGGTACTGGTTCACTATCGGTCAGTCAGTAGTATTTAGCCTTGGAGGATGGTCCCCCCATATTCAGACAGGATATCACGTGTCCCGCCTTACTCGTTTTCACTGATGATGAGATGTCGGTTACAGGGCTATCACCTTGTATCGCGCCACTTTCCAGAGGCTTCACCTGTCTCATTAACAACTTAAGGGCTAACCCAATTTCGCTCGCCGCTACTTTCGGGATCTCGGTTGATTTCTCTTCCTCGGGGTACTTAGATGTTTCAGTTCTCCCGGTTTGCTTCGCTGCGCTATGTATTCACGCAGCGATACTAGCTTATGCTAGTGGGTTTCCCCATTCAGAAATCCCAGACTCAAAAGGTTTTTACTACCTAATCTGGGCTTATCGCAAGTTAATACGTCTTTCATCGCCTCTGACTGCCAAGGCATCCACCGTGTACGCTTAGTCACTTAACCATACAACCCCAAGAGGTTTCGTATGGCATAAACAACCAAGGTTGAACTCTTCATTGAGAGTTCTGGTTTTTCGCCGGATTCAAAATACAAGAACACTTGAATGTGTTTTTAATTTGTTTATCTAAAGATAAACAAAAGATATTAAGAACTTTTAAATTTTGATTTATCTAACTCGTAAGTTAGTTAAATCAGTCAGCTTTCCAAATTGTTAAAGAGCTTAAAGCAAAAAGCTTTAATCAATAATCGAAATCATTAATTAAAGCTCTGTCACTTCAACTTATTAAAACCTAATCAATCTGTGTGAACACTCATAAATCGCAATCTATCGTTAAGGAGGTGATCCAGCCCCAGGTTCCCCTAGGGCTACCTTGTTACGACTTCACCCCAGTCATGAACCACAAAGTGGTGAGCGTCCTCCCCGAAAGGTTAAACTACCCACTTCTTTTGCAGCCCACTCCCATGGTGTGACGGGCGGTGTGTACAAGGCCCGGGAACGTATTCACCGTGACATTCTGATTCACGATTACTAGCGATTCCGACTTCACGGAGTCGAGTTGCAGACTCCGATCCGGACTACGACGCACTTTTTGGGATTCGCTCACTATCGCTAGCTTGCAGCCCTCTGTATGCGCCATTGTAGCACGTGTGTAGCCCTACTCGTAAGGGCCATGATGACTTGACGTCGTCCCCACCTTCCTCCGGTTTATCACCGGCAGTCTCCCTGGAGTTCCCACCATTACGTGCTGGCAAACAAGGATAAGGGTTGCGCTCGTTGCGGGACTTAACCCAACATTTCACAACACGAGCTGACGACAGCCATGCAGCACCTGTCTTACAGTTCCCGAAGGCACTAAGCTATCTCTAGCGAATTCTGTAGATGTCAAGAGTAGGTAAGGTTCTTCGCGTTGCATCGAATTAAACCACATGCTCCACCGCTTGTGCGGGCCCCCGTCAATTCATTTGAGTTTTAATCTTGCGACCGTACTCCCCAGGCGGTCTACTTAACGCGTTAGCTCCGAAAGCCACGGCTCAAGGCCACAACCTCCAAGTAGACATCGTTTACGGCGTGGACTACCAGGGTATCTAATCCTGTTTGCTCCCCACGCTTTCGCATCTGAGTGTCAGTGTCTGTCCAGGGGGCCGCCTTCGCCACTGGTATTCCTTCAGATCTCTACGCATTTCACCGCTACACCTGAAATTCTACCCCCCTCTACAGCACTCTAGTTCACCAGTTTCAAATGCGGTTCCGAGGTTAAGCCCCGGGCTTTCACATCTGACTTAATGAACCACCTGCATGCGCTTTACGCCCAGTAATTCCGATTAACGCTCGCACCCTCCGTATTACCGCGGCTGCTGGCACGGAGTTAGCCGGTGCTTCTTCTGTCGCTAACGTCAAGATATACAGCTATTAACTGCACACCCTTCCTCACGACTGAAAGTACTTTACAACCCGAAGGCCTTCTTCATACACGCGGCATGGCTGCATCAGGCTTTCGCCCATTGTGCAATATTCCCCACTGCTGCCTCCCGTAGGAGTCTGGACCGTGTCTCAGTTCCAGTGTGGCTGATCATCCTCTCAGACCAGCTAGAGATCGTCGCCTTGGTGAGCTCTTACCCCACCAACTAGCTAATCTCACCTGGGCTAATCTTGACGCGAGAGGTCCGAAGATCCCCCTCTTTGGTCCGAAGACATTATGCGGTATTAGCTATCGTTTCCAATAGTTATCCCCCACATCAAGGCATATTCCCAGGCATTACTCACCCGTCCGCCGCTCGTCAGCGAATTAGCAAGCTAATTCCTGTTACCGCTCGACTTGCATGTGTTAGGCCTGCCGCCAGCGTTCAATCTGAGCCATGATCAAACTCTTCAATTAAAGTTTTTTGGTTGTTCTGTCTTCTTAATTAAAAGAGGGCATAAACAAAACCGGCTCAATGATTTATACTGATTTCTTACATAAAAGTAATTTTGTGTAGTCACTCAGTTCATTGATTATTTTTGTTTGAATTCACTTCGAAAAGTAAAAGCAAACTAGTGATTATCAATTCACAAGTGCCCACACAGATTAATAGGTTTCTAATTTTTAAAGAGCTTTTCTTCTACTTTCAAAGCGTTTCCGCTTCTCTGTGAAGAGGACGGTCATTTTAGCTAATTAAACTTTCGTGTCAAACACTTTTTTAAATTTAATTTTCAAACCGTTTTTCTTACCAACCCTTTGCAGCTCTTGGTTGAGCGCTCCGTGTCAGTGAGGTCGCATTATAGGGAGTTCGATTTCATTAGCAAGCATAAAATAGCTTTTTTTTTATATTTTATGCTTGTTTGATGGCATTTTATTCAAAAGAAAACTTATAATTTTTTACCCTAAAGCTTAAAACAGGTTACCCACAAAGTTATCCACATTTGGCGCATTTCATTAGTTAAATTCAAACTGATAAATTAAGTCTACCGCATTATCTAGTCCAGAAATCGCTTCTATATAAAGATCGCTGACAATACGATACCTTAATGTAAACTCACCAAGAGAATTAAATATCCCCACACCGTACTTAACTTGTAAATCTGGTGCGATATAACCACTGATCGTCACTTGTGAATCACCACCAGAGCCTGCAGTATCAAGTTGTAAATCTTGAACACCAAATGCTTTACCTATTTCCCCCACCACCTTGCCACTTTTTGCTAAACTTAATCCAATTAGTGTGGTCGTCATGGCATTACCACCAGAATCACTATCGATATCCTGCCCTCTCAATAGATAAGACAACGCATTTGCTTGCGGCATGCTTGGTGATGAAAAAATTTCAACTTTAGGTGTATCCGCTGGTCCATTCACTTTTACACCAGCAACAACATCATCTTTTGTATTATCTGGATTGCGAATTGCTTCAATATCAACATAAGGTTGATCTGCGGGTCCATTAAATAATATTTTTCCTTTCGTGATTTGTAGATCTTGGCCAAATGAACGATAGGTTCCGTCTTCAATGTTAATTTCACCCGAAATAAACGGACCTTTATTTTTTTGAGTAATATTTAACTTTCCTACTAATCCACCCTCTAAACCAAAAGCAGAAAGCAAAACATCATCACCAATGCTGAGATCAATATCGGTTTCCACTGCCATAGGTAATGACGTGTTACTTTCGATTGGTTTTAGATTATCACCTAAGATAATTTCATCTTTTGATACACCAATTGCACTTTCTGGTAAATCCTTCACGACTATCCGCCCCCAAGGGATCTCAATAGAGCCTGTAATTTTCGCCAATGTCGGTATTACTCTAATTTTCATGTCTGGTTTAACTTTTAACTTCACCATTGGAGGGACGTTAACTTGCAACTCATTACCAAAGACATCCAATCCTGCTTTCCAAGCGTCTAATGCTGACCAATCACCAAACCCTTTTAAATGTAGATCCCCGTCAGATGTAGTGATCAACGATGTCAATTTTCCACTGTGGCCACCAAAAAGAATATTGATATTGCCATTACTTATGTCAACTGGAGATATTTCACCCTTCACTTTTATTTTATCAACACTAAGGTCTCCGAATAATTTAGGATGTTCTATCGGCCCAGAGACCTTAATACTCGAATTCACCATTGCCTCTAATTGACTATACTCTCCTAAAATAGGTTCAAGCATAGCTAATGAAACGGTATTAATATTGGAGTAACCATTAAGTTTTTTAGAACCAGTTAATTGATTAACCGTCATCTCACCTTTTAATTCGCCGTTATTTGTTAATGCAATAAGCCAATCACTCTTTAGCTCATCATTTTTCATTTCAGCATTAACATTTACTTTATCCCAACCAACAATAAGAGGGGTTTCCATCTCTTGCTCTATATTTCCTTTTGGTAAATACAATGACGCTTTTACATAAGGAGGTTTCCCTACCGCCCATTTCGCTAATGCATCAAGGTTAACCTCACCATTTATGTTTGTTTCTTCTGGTAAGAATTTTTTAATTTTACTGAATTCAAAATGTTTAATGCTCACATCAGCACTGCCTGAGTTTCCAGCGACTAAATCTTTATTTAGGCACAACGATGTTTTTCCCTGACTCCAACAGTTAGCTTGAACGAATAACTCTTGCTTTTGGATATCATAAGCAAGCGAAGCTTTTTTATCTAACTTCCATGGACCAATTTCAGTAACAACATCAGCTTTACTTAATTCACCTTTCCACCCTTTTTTACGTTCAAGAGAACCATTAAATAAAAGATGCGATTGAATAACATTAGAATCTAAATCAATTTGTAATTTGTGATTATGCTCTTTACCACTAAAGCGAACCACTAAATCTTTAAGTGTTTGTTTTTTATATTTACCACCAAGTAATTTAATACTAAGATCCGCATCAATTGCAGGCATAGGAACAACGTAACCTTTAATAGACGCTTTATTTAGTGTGGTTTTTTGAGGCAGTTGAAGTTCTACCGCATTTATATCTACGTTAATTTTAGGTTCTGTTACTTTTCCGGTTAAGGCTACATTTCCCATTAACTGCCCATGAACATCTGGTACGCTGTCAGATAATTCAGGAAAGTCTATATCAACATTAAGATCCCATTCTTTATCTAAAGAACCCGAAATCGTTAATCCGTTATCCCCATGATGTAGTGTTAATTGTGCAACCTCGAGATACGGTTCTCCTAAACCTTTAACATCATCCGCTTTTAACGACCCTTCTATAATTAATGGGTACTCCCTAAAAATGCCATTAATATCGATGGTTGGCACGGTAACCTTCCAACCCCCTTCTTTTGTTAAACTGCCTGAGGTGACTAATTCGCCACTAATGTCACCCTCTGCTTCTGGCCATTGCAAACCTGGTTGAATATTCTGAAGATGTACATCCGCTTTCCAATGAACTAAAGAAGCCCAATCGGCTTCCGCACTACCAGAAATACTTCCCCCTAAGGTATCCGCCATAAAGTCATAAAGCTCAACTTTTTCTAAATTACCTTTACCTTCTAAACGTAAATCTGTTTGCGGTATTGTTTTTCCCTCTATATATAGAGCACTCGCAAACTTGTATTGGTTAAGGTCACCTTCTGCTTTTATATTAGGCACGCTTACTTTGAATTCTTTTACACCAGATAACGGCCAATAAAGTTCCGTTTTATACACATGGACATCAAAAGGTAATGTTGTCTCAAGAGGATGAATATTTGCTTCAACGTTGGCCTTCAATCCCCCAGTTAAATTAAGAGATGCCTCTAAGTTTGCAACACTCCCTTTGGCTATAATCGTTACTTTATGACCTTTTAATTCCGTTTCCTTTATTACCGCATTCGCATTTAACGTTAATGGGTAATCACCTTGTAAAGATATTTCATTATCTAAAGACAAATTAGCTTGTGGTGTATCAAGATAAAAATCATTAACCTTAATATCGTTCTCACCAATATTGGCTTTAAAGTCAAGCTGATTGATTTTAACTAGCGCTTCCTGCTGTAACACAAAATCACGAAGTGAAAACTGCTCTACCTTTATATTTAATGGAACATAAACATCAGGTAAAACAATTGGGGTATCCGAGACTTTATCTGCGGGAGCTTTCGATTTCGTCTTTTCTTTTTCACTCTCAGCAAGCTGTAAATTAATTCGATTCCATTGCAAAGGTGTAATGGTCAAATCACTCTTATATATTTTAATCCCAGTAGAAAAACTATCCCACTGAATACGATTACCCAAAACAGTAGCATCTATATTATTAATCGAGATCTTGGTGATGTTGATAGGGATCGGAATTGAAAGCAGCTCATTATTTGTAGGTGCTTTAGTCGCTTCGTCTTCTGGCGAGGTGGGTAATTGAGGGAAATCCAAAACAAGCCCGTCAATCGTAATGTCATCAATACAAAGCGAAGGAACCAATAAACACTTTGCCGTTAACCCAAAATGAAAACGAGAAATATCAGCGTTAAGTAGATCATCATTATGATACTTAACCTCTGATAGAGTAAATTCCGGAATTAAACTTCCGTCTATGTTTTTTATTGAAAGTTCAGGTACCGCTTTTTCTGCCCCCCAAATAATTAGCTTCAAGCCAGAGTTTGTAAAAACCAATGCACCGATTAACAATAAAATCATGAGGATAATTGTTGGAACAAACAAAGCCAAGCAAATACAGTATCGACTAAAACGACGCTTTTTCTTTAATTGCGGCTTATTTTGTTCTTCATTTACCGATAAGGAACTCATACTTCAGGTCCTAACGTAAAATGGATTTTAAATTCATCACCAGGTTCAGCATCAAACCCCCACGCAAAATCAAGTCGAACTGGCCCTACAGGAGAAGCCCATCGAATACCTAAACCTGCACCCGTTTTCCAATCTGGAGTTGTTATCCAAGCATCACCATAATCAATAAATGTCGCCAACCACCAATTACCCACAACTCGATATTGATACTCAAGACTGGTTGTTGCCATAAATTGTCCGCCAGTTAAATAACCACTGCTGTCTTTTGGTGATACTTCTTCATATCCGTAACCACGAATACTATTATCACCACCAGCAAAGAATCGAATCGATGGGGGTAATTTGTAGAAATCATCGGTATATATTGCACCAATATCGGCTCGTGCAACACCTCGATGGTTTTCCCCAATACTACGAACAATCGCTCCTTGGGCTTGTAGGCGAAGCATTCTTACGTCTGACGTTAATGCTTCATCAGTACCTTCAATAGTGAATGCTTTTTTATCCCCCCACATCGGCATTGTTCCACCACGAGTGCGACTTTTAGAGAATGAGATACCAGGAAGCACTAGCCAAGCAGTCCCATCTTGGATGCCTTGCGTAAATTCTTCATATAAGAAACGAGTATAAATAGTGCGATGCCAACCAGAGTCATAAACCCAGTGCCTTTCAAACGCTAAATTCGACTCCAAACTGTCAGTATCTCGGTTATCCACATTTTTAAGACCATATTTCACAATGTAATAATCTTTTAATACTTGCTCTAAAGGGATCTTATAAGAGATCCTCGCTTCTTGTTCTGGCTTAGAGATAGAAAGTGCAGTATCTAAACTGTGACCATATTTATTTAACCACGGGTTTTTCCATCGAATTTTCCCTCTCGCGCCGACATCTGTCGAATAACCAATACTGGTTTCTAATTGATTTCTAACTTGAGGAGAGACATGAACTTTCATTGGTAATTGATGAGTTTCACCAACAGCATCTAAATCAGGTTCAACATAAACGGATGAAAACCATTCAGTATTTGAAAGGGATTGATTTAAATCACCAACCAGACTAGCAAGATAAGGGTCACCTGGCTCAAAAGGAATTATCGAACGCACTCGCTTTTCTTCAACTTGACTGCCATCGATCGTCGTTTCACCAAAACTATAACGCTTACCACTATCATAACGTAAGCGAACCATTGCTTGATGTCTTCCAGGAGCTACCTCTAAACGACTAACCGAAAATTCACCATCAAAATACCCTTTTCTTAACGCTAGATTTTGCAGTGTACTTTTTAAACTTTCGTATCGACCATGGTTTAAAACTTGCCCTAAATTGAGACCTGAACTATCAACCGCATTAGTAAAGTCAATATCGTTCCTTGCTTCACCCGTAATAACGATATCACTGACGTAAATAACAACGGGCTCGCCTTCCTCAACCGTCATAATAAGTGTGTGTTTTGATTTTTCACCTTCAATAGTGAAGGTGATCACGGGTTGGTAATAACCCAGTGCTTTTAAGGCATCAGTCGTACTTTCTTCAAGGCGAGCTTGGAAACGAAGAGATACGGAATAGTCCTCTTCTGGAATACCTGAGATGTAAGCTTCTACATTACTCAGTAAAGATCCTTCTAAACCCTCTATATCCAATTCTGTTTCTGCCGACACGTTAGATGAAATGGCAAACAAACAAAATGTAAAAAAGAGGGATAACTTCTTGGTCATACTTATAATTATTCTATTGATTCAGTTATGCATTATATGTCATGGTAATTTACTCGTTTTATAGAGTAGCACAAGGCAAATGTCTTCTAAATTACTCAGTTAAAGGATGCGACATGACGATGGAAAAACACACAGTACAGCCACTACATTTTATTTCTCAGCATGATATAGAATCAATTCCTACTGGTTGTGAGCAAATACTCTTTGGCATGGGATGCTTTTGGGGTACTGAACGTTTATTTTGGAAACTAACTGGCGTTTACTCCACAGCAGTAGGTTACAGCGGTGGTAAAACCAAGATCCCAACATACAAAGACGTTTGCTCAGGTTCAACTGACCACGTAGAAGTCGTCAAAGTAGTTTTTAACCCGGCGCTCATTTCCTTAGAAGAATTGCTTCACTCTTTTTGGCAAACGCATAACCCAACCCAAGGAATGCGCCAAGGAAATGATATTGGAACTCAATATAGATCCGTTATTTACACCTATGATAAAAACCAGCAAGAAATAGCAACACACACGAAAAAACAATACCAACACGCTCTATCTCAACAGGGAATAGAAGAACCAATAACAACCGAGATTACTCCTGCAAATGATTTTTATTTCGCAGAAGAATACCATCAACAATATTTAGCCAAAAATCCAAATGGTTACTGTGGATTAAGCGGAACTGGCGTGTGTTTTCTTTAATTCTTTTTATAGCATAAAAAAGGTGCCCATTATTGAGCACCTTTTTTATTAATAATTTTATTACGCTACTATGCAGGCATCAGAGAAAGCTGGCGAATATGTTGGTTTACCTCACTCATAACAGACAACATTCTTTTATTCTCTAAAGATGGCATTAATATTTTTCCTTCATCAAAATCAAAAGTGCCTACGCCTTCAATATGAATTTGCCCTTTAAAGAGAGTCTTTACAAAACGTGCCACTTGCAGTGGTCTATAAGCCTTAAAATTTCTAAACATAGCCATACCTCAATAATCCGTACAAGGTTTCATTTTAGTCCATCAAAATACACAACCGTCATTCAGGCGTATATTATCTAAAGTAATGTTATCGAAACATTTCCGTAACATTATAGTGTGCAAAACGGCATACCTCAAGCTGGACTTTACTGTTTATTAACCAATATTCATTTATAAGAAAACTGGTCGAATCGCTTTTTAAGCACTGCTGAACTAAACTACATCAACAATTTCTAAGGATAACTAAAATGAAAAAGATCACCCTACTTACTCTTGCCGCTTGCTTATTACCAACACTCGGTTTTGCTCATAACATTACATTGAACAAAACAGTACCTACTGTTTCCATTGATAATTACGGTGAAATCTTTTTTGAAGATTCCGCGGCAACCTATCAACCTTGGGATTCAGAACAGTTAAAAGGTAAGGTTCGAGTATTACAAGCGATTGCTGGTCGAAGTAGCGCTAAAGCAATGAATACTGAGCTTATGAGTGCCATTACATTAGAAAAGTTCCCTGAAACACAATATCAAACGACAACGATTATTAATCAAGACGATTCCATTTGGGGTACTGGGGGATTTGTAAAGTCCTCTGCTGAAGAAAGTAAAGAAGAGTTCTCATGGTCTTCGATGGTTCTTGATGAAAATGGAACCGCAGCAAAAACGTGGGATCTTCAGCCAGAAAGCTCTGCAATTATCGTTCAAAATAAAGAAGGTAATGTTCTTTTTGTGAAAGAAGGAAAATTAACATCTGACGAAATCAAGCAAGTTATCTCATTAATTCACGCTCAATTGTAAACAAATTACTTGCTTATAAAATGTTATATTATTACATTTACTACTCATTCAATTAGGGCAGTATAATGCAATCGTATTTCTTTACTAAACAGCGCTGGTTAAATTGGAGTTTAGTCATACTTCTCGCGCTGTTTGGTATTTTGGTTGCTAATCATCAAATTGATACCAATATACAGCACCATGAAAATCACCATTGCCAAATGTTCCACTCCATTGGGTCAGGAATTACTGCCCATGTTGCTTCTCTTCCAATAATCCCTCAATTAATAATATCGTCTACATTTACTAGTGTAGAAAATAGTAACCCTTCATCTATCACCGTACATTCACGTGCGCCTCCTTTTTCTATTCTCTAACTCAATAAATACATTAATTCATTTATAACTCTTAGATAATAGGAAGCCATTATGCTTATCCGTAATAAAAAAATACTACTTAGCCTTGCCATTTCAAGTTCTTTATTTTCAATTTCTAATGCTTCGAATGCAAATACGCATGACCACGCGCACGATGGAGATCAACAACATGAAAGTGAACATCGCCATCACGATGCTCATGTTCATGGCGTAGTCGAAACAAACATCGCTCAAGATGGCGATCATCTGTTATTTGAAATCACGGCACCAGGCGCTGATGTTGTGGGCTTTGAGCACGCACCGAAAGATGACACACAAAAACGAATTCTATCTGAGGCCGTAAAAACACTAAATAATCCAAGTGTTATTTTTACATTACCAGCAGAAGCTAAATGTACTTTAGAAGAAGCCCATGTCTCTCATAATTTAACGCCACACGACCACGACCACGACCACGACCACGACCACGACCACGACCAGCACGATGGTGAACACCACAAAGAACATAGCAAGCACGGAGAATTTAACGCTCAATATGAATATCATTGTGAAGCAATATCGAAGCTAGATAACATTGAAACTCAATGGTTCACTCATTTCACGCACACTCAAAAAATGACGATTCAATATTTAGGTGATGCGGGACAAAAAGCTGATACGTTAACTCCAAATTCTCCGATTATCACTCTATAGCTTAGGTATGGCGATGGTAACATCGCCATAATTACGATGAATATTATTGAATTATCCGATCTCACTTTTCATTGGCCTAATCAAAAAGAGCTAACGATTAACATTCCCTTTTTCTCACAAAAACAGGGGAATAAGCTATTTATTAAAGGGCCAAGCGGCAGCGGTAAATCAACACTATTAAGTTTGTTAACCGGAATAGTTTCTCCCACGTCAGGATCCGTTATCATTAATGGTACTGATATTAACCATTTATCATCGAACCAAAGAGATCGTTTTAGAGCGGATAATATCGGTTATATTTTTCAACAATTTAATTTACTTCCCTACCTATCCGTAATTGATAACGTTGTGCTGCCTTATCAATTTTCATCAAAAAGCAAATTGTCTAAAAAAGAGTTACGCCAAGAAGCGGAACGCCTGTTAACTCAACTCCAATTACCTCGTTCTCATTTTGATAGACCGATTACTGATCTTAGTATTGGCCAACAACAGCGAGTTGCGGCAGCGAGAGCGTTTATAGGGAAGCCAACACTTATTATTGCCGATGAGCCGACCTCAGCCCTCGACCATGAAACACGCTTCGCCTTTATTAAATTACTCATGAATGAGTGTGAAAACAGTCAGGCTAGCTTGTTATTTGTCAGTCATGACCCAAGTTTAGAGTCTTTATTTGATCAAAGTATTGATTTAAGAACCTTAAACACCGCGGGAGAATACTCATGGTAGGCATTTTGCAATTGGCTTGGAAAAGCCTTAAAAACCGTAAGACCACGGTATTACTTACTGTTGCTACTATCGCTATCTCTGTCATGTTATTAGTCGGTGTTGAACGTATTCGTACCCAAGCTAAAACAAGCTTTGCAAATACCATATCAAACACAGATTTAATTGTTGGCGCACGTTCAGGTCAAGTGAACCTCTTGCTTTACTCTGTTTTTCGCATTGGTAACGCGACAAATAATATTGATTGGAAAAGCTATCAAGAAATAATCAGCCAGCGGGCAGTGAAATGGTCAATACCAATCTCTCTTGGAGATTCCCATAAAGGATTTCGAGTCATGGGAACGAATCAAGATTATTTTCGCTTTTATCAATATGGAAAAAAACAACCACTGGCTTTTAAAGAAGGAAAGCCATTCGACGACCTATTTGATGTCGTATTAGGCGCCGATGTGGCACAAAAATTAAATTATCATTTAGGTGATAAGCTCGTTATTGCTCATGGTATTAGTGATAAATCATTTACCCGTCACGATAAGCTGCCCTTTACGGTTGTTGGTATTTTAAAGCCAACAGGGACGCCAGTAGACAAAACGTTACATGTGTCTTTAGGTGCAATTTCTGCCATCCATGTTGGATGGGAAAGCGGTGCGCACTTAGGAAATACACCCGATGCTAAAATATTAGAAAAACAAAAATTTGAACCCACCGAAATTACGGCATTTATGCTTGGTCTAAAATCAAAAATTCAAACATTTGCATTGCAGCGCTACATTAACGACTATACCAAAGAACCACTCAGTGCCATTTTACCAGGTATTGCTTTACACGAATTATGGGGAATGATGTCAGTTGCTGAGCAAGCGCTATTAGCTGTTTCTATTTTTGTGGTTGCCGCAGGATTAATGGGAATGCTCACCAGCCTACTCACTAGCCTTCAAGAGCGACGCCGAGAAATGGCCATTTTAAGAGCGATGGGAGCGCAGCCTAAACATATTTTTATATTATTAGTAAGCGAAGCCGTTGTCATTACAAGCTTTGGGATCATCGTAGGCCTAATAGGTCTTTACCTCTCATTAAGCATATTGCAGCCAATCATTCAGCAGTATTACGGCATTGCGATAGAGCTCACCTTACCCACACTTTATGAATTAAAATTACTCGCACTCGTCTTGTGCTCTGGTTTTATTATTGGTGTTATTCCAGCAATACAAGCGTATCGCCACTCATTAAGTGATGGTATGACAATAAGACTTTAAGGATAAATAATGAAAAAGAAACTCTTACTTTGCTTATTATTACTTTTGCCCTTTAGTGCATTTAGTGATGAGGTATTGAAATTAGATTGGATTGATTTAGTTCCAGAGCAGGAAAGACATCAATTTGATGCGATAGGAATGCCTAAAGTAAATCATAATGGCGCGCAAATGCAACAATCTCTTGTTGGTGGTGTTAGGCAAGAATTAAATGGCAGTATGGTAAAAATTCCAGGCTTTGTTATTCCATTAGAAGGGGATGATAAAATGATTACTGAATTTTTATTAGTGCCTTATTTTGGTGCCTGCATTCATGTGCCACCGCCGCCACCCAATCAAATTATTTATGTGAAATTTAAAAAAGGGGCGCCAATTCAACAACTGTGGGATGTCGTTTATATCGTAGGTACATTAAAAACAGAAACGATAGACAGTGAACTCGCAGAAACAGGCTATCTTATTGATGGGGTTCGCTTAGAAGAATATGATGATGAATAACTAATATCAACTCATTAACCCTAGTTTATCTTGATGATTTATATAAACCCAGAGAGATAAACTAGCGCAACAGTATAGCTAACAATTAAAACTGCACTAAATAACACTTTTTTTAGATTTATATCTCCCATCACTACCTCACTGATAAATTATAAAACACACTTAATTTCAACAAATCATTATCATTTATTCATCCTTTTATTTATTTCCTTTTCGTGTCTTTTTTTCAAAAATTTCTCATTACTTTCCTTAGATTAAAGTTTTTATCTTTAGTTACCGATACTATATAAAACAGACAGTGTTAATCGACGTTAGGCGTACCCATGGATAATAAAAAGAATGTCATCGTTAATGACGCCCAAAACAGCAAAGAAAAAGCGACACATAAAAAAGAACATTACGTAGTAAGCAGTGAACGACGCCTTAAAGAAATTGCGATTAAACAAGGGCTTGGTGCAAAGCTTCAAGCACCAAAACCAGAAGAAACTCTATTAAAACGGGCTCTTTATAGAGAGAAGTTACTACGAGAACAACAGCAAAATAATTTAGAGCAAATAATAAAATACGCACATGGTTACTGTAGTGATGAAACCGCTGGAGATCCTGATCCTGATTGGCTTCATCGCTTCTTTGAAATGGCAAAAGACATCCATGACCCGTCAATGCAACGTCTATGGAGTCAAATTTTCAAACAAGAGGTTGTCTCTCCCGGAGCAACATCCATGAAAGCATTGAAAGTATTAAAGGACATGACACAGCGTGAGGCTCAAACATTTCAACGAGCGGCCTCATTAGCGTGTAGCTTTGGACAAGACAACAGCAAAAAATTATTACTTGGTTATAAGTGCGCAGGTACTTTATTTACTTTCTACAAAACAGAAGGCCCGCAGTTAATACATCTAGGTAATTACAAATTACCTTATTCCAGTTTATTGCTGCTTATTGATCTCGGTTTACTGCTAGGAACGGAATTAGAATCTGGGGAAATTGAATTTGAACCCGCGCTACCTTTGCACTATCAAGGTAAACAATTAGCAATTAAACCGATGCAAAAAGGATCAAGATTAATTTATTACCGCTTTAGTCCTACTGGCGCAGAGCTGTGTAAATTACTTGGTAATAAACCTAATGACAGTTATTACGACAGTTTAACCGGTTTATTAAGCCAAAAATTCATGGTTGAAACTGATGTAAAAACATCAATATCAACCATGGTATAGCATCACAAACAGCAGGAAGAAAAACATCTCCTGCTGCTTGTGCTTATTGAATAATATTTTTTTCTTTTAATACCGCCAAGCATTGCTCCACTAGTTCATCAATCGATTGTGTACCTGCCAATAAATCAATATCAGGATTTAGCGGTTGTTCATAATCAGAATCAATCCCCGTGAAATGTTTTATCTCTCCTGCCCGTGCTTTTTTGTATAATCCTTTTGGGTCTCGTTTTTCACATTCATCAAGTGATGTATTGACAAACACTTCTAAGAATTCATTTTCAGGCAATAACTCTCTGACTATTTGTCTTTCCGCTCGATGCGGTGAAATAAAGGCGCTTAATACGATTAACCCCGCATCAGACATCAATTTTGCCAACTCGCCAATACGACGAATATTTTCTTGCCTATCGTGATCAGAAAAGCCTAAATCTTTACATAAACCATGACGAACATTATCACCATCCAATAAATACGTGTGATAACCAAGTTCGGCAAGCTTCACCTCCAATGCACCAGCAATGGTTGATTTACCCGCTCCCGATAATCCCGTAAACCAAAGAACCACTGGCTTTTGTTTTTTAAGACCAGAGCGAGTTTCTTTTGTCACCGAATATTGATGCCAAACCACATTTTCATCGTTCACTACTTGGCGCTCTTTCGTTTGTTCCGTAGTCATATATCATCCTTGAATTAAAATGGGAAAAAGTGAGGGATTAAAGACAGCACTAACACCGAATAAATAATTGACATTGGCAACCCTACTTTTACGTAATCGAGCAAAGTGTAATTACCAACACTAAAAACTAATAAATTGGTTTGATATCCATAAGGGGAAATGAAGCTAGCACTCGCTCCAAACAATACCGCCATAATAAATGGCATAGGATCAACACCATAACCAAGTGCCATGCTATAGCCAATGGGGAATGCCAGCGCAGCCGCTGCATTATTGGTGATCAATTCAGTCAATACTAAGGTAATAAGGTAAACCGCAATCAATGCCCCCATCACCCCCCAGCCATTAAATAATTCAATAAACATGTCACCTAATTGAACCGACAAACCGGAAGATAACATTAACTGAGCAATAGATAATGCCGCACCAACAATCACAACAATATCAATAGGAAAACGACGACGTAATTCACCTAAGCTCACGACACCAAACGCAAACATCGCTAATAAATAAACTGACAACCCTTTAATGATCGGAAATACATCCAATAAGGCCGCAGCGATAACACTCGCGAATCCTAATAGAACAAAGGTGCTTTTATCACCATCCAACTTTGCGGCAGAATCTAAATCACTAATAATGACAAATTCTCTTTTAAGCTGTTGTTTACTTTGTTCAAAGTTTTTCCCAGGAACAAGAACTAACGTATCCCCAGCTTGTAATTCTATTTTCCCTAGCCCGCCTTCAAGGCGCTCATGCCCTCTACGGATAGCAACAACAACGGCATCAAAACGCTCTCTAAAATGTGCCGATTTAATACTTTTCCCACGAATAGAAGCCGACTGACTGACAACCACTTCAATTAAATTCTGACCGTTTAAATGATGCTGACCAAATAAAGTTAATCCATTAATTTCTTGTAACGTGGTCACGCTTTCTATATCACCACAAAACAATAACCGGTCACCGGCAAGTAATATCATGTCAGGATCAACAGAAGTGATCGTTCTTCCTTCTCGAATCACTTCCGCTAAAAATAGTTTACGTAAAGCTCTAAGATTATTCTCACTGATCGATTTACCCACTAAAGGAGAAGCCCCTTCAACCCGAGCTTCTAAAAAGTAAGGTAACTCATCTTGACTACCATCATCGTATTGCGGCAATAAATAGCTTAATGGGATTAAAATTAATAACCCGCCAGCAAGTACAACTAAACCAATCGCAGTCGGTGCAAAAAAGCTTAAACTCGGTAAACCAGCATCTTCGACAAAACTATTAATAATTAGGTTGGTTGATGTGCCAATAAGCGTAAGTGTGCCGCCTAAAATAGCCGCATAAGAAAGAGGAATTAAAAGGCGAGAAGGCGCGTGACGTTGATTACGCTTGATAGCACCAATTAATGACACCACAACGGCCGTGTTATTGGTAAAAGAAGAAAGTAAGGCAGTCGACAGACCTAATTTACCTACCACACTCCCTAACCTTCCCTCTGAAATATAACGCCCTACCCAACTGATAAGGCGCGTTTTTTCTAGTGCACAAGAACTTAGGATCAATAACACCAAGGTCAATAATGACGAATTAGTAAAGTTTTTTGCCAAGCTTGGCAAATCAATCATTCCGACCATAAAGGCAATAAATGCAGACCCTGCAAAAATCACACTTGGTTTTAATTTACTCGCCAATAAACTCACAATAATAAGAGTTAATAAAGCTAGAACGAATCCTTGTTCCCACGGCATAGTAATTACCTTACTCTTAACTCTAACTTAAGAGCTTCGAAATATCTTGCGCGCCCCAATGTGGAAAATGCTTACGAACTAACGCATTTAATTCCACTTCAAAAGCACTGACATTATCATTGATAGGAGCGACATCACTCAACTCAGATAGGTTTTGGATCATGCCTGCCCCTACTGTCACATTCGTTAAACGGTCAATAAAGATAAACCCACCAGTGTCAGCACAGTCTTGATAACGATCTAAGCTCACCACCTCAGTTAATGAAACATCACATAACCCGATACCATTAAGAGGTAACTCATCGGTAACAAACGTCTCAAGGCTATTAATATTGACTTGATGATGGATAGCATCAATTTGACCGACCGTTTTTTTGCCTGCTATTTTAATGTCATATTGACGTCCAGGCTGTAACCCTTTTTCTGTCATCCAAACAATTTCGGCTTTAAATTGATCCGTTGCAGTAAGATTGGATGTCGATTTAACCAATAGATCACCACGACTAATATCAATTTCATCTTCTAGTGTGAGAGTCACGGCCTGACCCGCTTGCGCCGAAGGTAAATCACCATCAAACGTCACAATACGAGCTACTTTTGATTTTTTACCTGACGGCAAAGCAATAATGTCATCACCAACCTTTATCTCACCAGAAGACACAGAACCCGAGAAACCTCGGAAATCAAGATTAGGGCGATTAACATATTGCACAGGGAAACGAAATTCACCATTCCCTCTATCAGCATCAATATCAATGTCTTCTAACACTTCTAATAATGGGGCACCTTTATACCAAGCAAGTGCGGCACTGTGATTTACTACGTTATCGCCTTCTAATGCTGATAACGGCAGAATCGAAATATCCAAATTAGGATTATTAAGTTTTTTAGAAAACGTTACATATTCTTCTTTAATCTCTTCAAATCGAGATTGAGAATAATCAACCAAATCCATTTTATTCACCGCCACCACAAAATGACGAATACCTAAGAGATTCGCGATATAGGAATGGCGACGAGTTTGATCTAACACACCTTTACGAGCATCGATTAAGATAACAGCGACATCACACGTTGATGCACCCGTTGCCATATTACGTGTATATTGCTCATGTCCTGGTGTATCAGAAATAATGAATTTACGCTTTTGAGTTGAGAAATAACGGTAAGCGACATCAATCGTAATGCCTTGCTCACGCTCTGCTTGTAAGCCATCAACAAGTAATGCTAAGTCAGGGCGTTCGCCAGTCGTTCCTACGCGTTGGCTGTCAGCATGCACGGCTTCCAGTTGATCCGCATAAATTTGTTTTGAGTCATGAAGTAATCGGCCTATAAGAGTACTTTTTCCATCATCTACCGAACCACACGTTAAAAAACGCAGCATTGATTTATGTTGATGTTGGCTTAAATACGCTTCGATACCTAACTCTGCAAGTTCTTGTTCTACTGCACTGTTCATATTTATCTTCCTTGTCCTGATTTAATATTTAGAAATAACCCTGGCGTTTTTTCTGTTCCATCGATCCAGATGAGTCATGATCAATGGCTCGCCCTTGTCGCTCACTGGAAGTAGCAACCAGCATTTCTTCAATAATTTCAGGCAAGGTGTTCGCTTTGGATTCCACAGCCCCTGTTAATGGGTAACACCCTAATGTTCTAAAGCGGATGTCTTTGTATTCAATTTTTTCCCCTTCTTTTAACTCCATTCGCTCATCATCAACCATGATTAACATACCATCACGATCAACTACTGGGCGTTTTTCAGCTAAATAAAGCGGAACAATATCGATACTTTCTAAATAAATGTACTGCCAAATATCCAATTCCGTCCAGTTTGATAATGGGAAAACACGAATACTTTCACCTTTATTTACTTGACCGTTATAGGTATTCCACAATTCAGGACGTTGATTTTTTGGATCCCACGTATGATTTTTATCGCGGAAAGAATACACACGCTCTTTTGCTCGAGACTTTTCTTCATCACGACGAGCCCCACCAAATGCAGCATCAAATCCATGCTGATTTAGCGCTTGTTTCAGACCTTGAGTTTTCATGATATCGGTGTGCTTTGAAGAACCATGTACGAATGGGCTAATCCCCATTTCTATCCCTTCAGGGTTTTTGTGTACTAATAGGTCAAACCCGTATTTTTTAGCGGTTTTATCTCGAAACTCAATCATCTCTTTGAATTTCCAATCCGTATCAACATGAAGAAGCGGAAAGGGAATTTTTCCTGGATAAAAAGCTTTACGAGCAAGATGCAACATAACCGAAGAATCTTTACCAATGGAATACATCATCACTGGGTTATCAAACTCTGCGGCGACTTCACGGATAATATGAATACTTTCCGCTTCAAGTTGCTGGAGGTGGGTTAATCGTTTTGCGTCCATGTAATATTGTCCTTTAGGCTAAATTGGGGATGGCGATTTCTCATTCCAATAAAACCACTATAGACGTCTTCATTTATTACCTGAAATTCTAAAAATTCATTTTTTATTCGATTTAAGACTAACGGATATCATTAATATCAATTCCATTTCTAAAAATCCTATCAGTTTCACAAATATAAATTCAGAAAAGTAAGATGATGCGTGCGTATAAACACCAGCATTGCAACGTTAACGTCAACTTAAATACATAACGTACTCGTTACCCTAACGCACATAGAAACGAGATCAAGTGCACACATTAAAAGAGCAATTACATTTCCAATACAATCAATCTGTTATCTTGATTTCGCTTTTATGATCATAACCTTTGGAGAACACTATGAAACTGTCTATTAAACCTCTATCGCTAGCAGTACTGGGTGGCTTATTAACCCTTTCAGGCTGTACACCAGCAGAAACAAATGAAGTGATTAAACTGCGTATTGTAGAAACAACGGATATCCACACTAATCTGATGGATTACGATTACTACAAAGACAAACCATCGCAAAAAATTGGTTTAGCGCGCACTGCAACATTAGTAAAAGAAGCTCGTGGTGAGGTGATAAACAGTGTTTTAGTTGATAATGGTGATTTACTGCAAGGTAGTCCAATGGGTGACTACATGGCAGACAAAGGATTAGAAGAAGGGGAAGTTCACCCTGCATATAAAGCGATGAATCAATTAAGCTATGATGCCGGTAACATCGGTAACCATGAGTTCAATTACGGTTTAGATTTCTTAGCCGAATCCATTAACGATGCCAACTTCCCTTACATCAATGCCAATGTGTATGACGCAAAAACAAAAGAACATTACTTCAAACCATACATTATTAAAACGCACAAATTTAAAGATACCGCAGGTGTAGAACACTACATTAAAGTGGGTTACATCGGATTTGTGCCACCACAAATCATGGTATGGGATAAGAAAAACCTTGAAGGAAAAGTCTTCGTAAAAGACATCATTGAAACCGCAAATGAAATCATTCCTCAAATGAAGTCTGAAGGCGCAGATGTCATTGTCGCTATCCCTCACTCAGGTGTTTCTACTAATCCATATAAACAAGGCGAAGAAAATTCGACTTACTACTTATCTGAGGTAGAAGGCATTGATGCGATCGCTTTTGGTCACTCTCATGCCGTCTTCCCAGGAAAAGGGTTTGATAACATGCAAGGCATCGATAACGTAAATGGCACAATAAATGGCGTTGCCGCGGTGATGCCTGGACGTTGGGGTAGCCATGTTGGTGTGATGGATTTAACGCTTGAACAGAAAGACGGCAAATGGATTGTTGCAAAAAGCCAAGCAGAAGCTCGCCCTATCTTTGATAAAGAAAACAACAAATCATTAGCTGCTGCTGATGAAGGGATTGTTAAAGCATTAGAAGCGGATCATAAAGGCACTCGTGAATTTGTTAACCAACCTATTGGTAAAGCTGATGATGTGATGTACAGCTTCCTAGCCTTAGTTCAAGATGATCCAACCGTGCAAATTGTTAACCTTGCACAAAAAGATTACGTTGAACGTTTCATTCAAGGGGATCCTGATTTAGATGGTACTCCTGTACTTTCTGCTGCAGCGCCATTTAAAGCTGGTGGTCGTGGAAATGACCCAACAAACTTCACTGAAGTTGAATCAGGCCAATTAACGTTCCGTAATGCGGCTGATTTATACCTATACCCGAATACACTTGTTGCAATGAAAGTAACGGGTAAAGAAGTCAAAGAATGGCTTGAGTGTTCTGCTGGTCAATTTAAACAAATCGACATCAACAGCACAGCTCCTCAACAGTTAATTGATTGGGATGGCTTCCGTACTTATAACTTCGATGTAATCGATGGCGTAAATTATCAGATCAACGTAACACAACCAGCGAAATACGATGGTGACTGTAACTTAATCAACGAAGGTTCAGAGCGAATTATAGGGCTTACTTACCAAGGTAAACCAATTGATGCGAAACAAGATTTCCTTATAGCTACTAACAATTACCGAGCTTACAGCGGCAAGTTCCCAGGAACAGGAACGGACTTTATCGCGTTCGATTCTCCAGATGAAAACCGTACCGTTCTTGCTAGCTACATTTCACGAGTAAGTAAAGAGGAAGGTCAAGTTCAACCAAGTGCTGATAATAATTGGTCTTTCGCTCCAATCGAAGGAGGGGAAAATCTGGATATCCGTTTTGAAACTTCACCAACAGAAAAGGCAACTCAATTCATTAAAGATAATGGTCAATACCCAATGAAACAAGTCGCGACAGACGATGTTGGTTTTGCCGTTTATAACATTAATCTAAGTAAATAATTCAATACTGATTTACTCTGATTACATAAGATAGCATCGTTATTTAACGGTGCTATTTTTTTTACATAATCCATAAAATAGCGTATTGGCAGCCAAGCTTCCCGTAAAAATATTAATTAGAATTAAAATAACTTGAATGTAATCATCACTGTTTTTGACCGTTAACCCTAACCACTCCGCCTCTATCCAATTTGTTAGTAATTCATCCCTTGCGGATAAGACATCTATCGATGCAAACGTCCCTAAAATAATTAATAGCACACTGCAAAGAACATAATGAAACCATTGATCCGCATAGACAATGGCACTTAATAGATTAAAAATTAAAACGCCGTAAGCCAAAAATGAAAAGAAGTAAAAAACTTCATAAATATGAAAAACAAAAGCCGCAATAAAGAAAAACCCAAACAGCCCAATCGCCGTGCCAAGGTGTAACCAAAATCTTTTATTCATACATAAACCAAATATAAACGGAACCTATTGTTAATCATAAGCTCAAATTAAAACAAATGAGAAACATATATTTACATTTTTTTAATAGAGTGCCACTCTAAATAAAAATACTCAGAAGGAAGAGTTATGAATGATTTAGTCGCAAATATACAAGAAGCACTGTTTACGTCTCATAGTTCAGAGCTCTCTATCTTTGTGGGGATCATTTTACTTTCTTACCTATTGGAAGATCTGGCCATTGTGACTGCCGCCAGTTTATCAGCCCAAGAAATGGTGACGCCTATGATAGGCCTATTAGCCGCTTTTATTGGTATTGCCAGTGGGGATCTTGGTTTGTATTTTTTAGGTCGGCTCTCTACACGTTTTCGCCTACTTAGATATAAAACCTTAACCAACGCTCATTTGCGTTACTTAAGGAAAAAACTCCAATCTAATCCTATGCTTAATTTATTCATCATTCGATTTATCCCCGGTCTTAGAACAATAGGCTTTACCTTAAGTGGTGTATTCCATATTCGGGTTCTTACCTTTCTTACTGCCGTAATGAGTGCTACTGCCGTTTGGACTGCACTCGTGTTTCCTAGTGTGTATTTTTTAGGTAGCAGCAGTTGGATCAAAGCGAGTGAGCACCAATGGTTATTAATACCGATAATGACATTGGTTTTATTTGCCACAAATCGAATAGCAAAAAAGAAAATTTCAAAGGAATTGACCTAATGACAAATAACACCATCAATACAATAGCGAAAGGTCATATAAACGCAGGAATGCCAGAACTCGAATCAGACACGCATCGAAGTGTGTCTCCTTATGAATTTCTACCAAGTTGGTTTTTTTATACGCCCGTGGTCATTCAGAGTTTTTTTCTTGGCCTAAAACACTTTGATTTTACGTTGCCTCTTATTGCTAACCCATCAATTAAATTAAGTGGCATGGTTGGTGAATCTAAACACGATATTTTAAACTTAGCAGGGCCAATCGCTCAGCAATGGATATCGCCTTTTACGACGATAACAACAACGAACGATCCTATTTTACAACAAACTCAAAACGCCATTGATGAAATGAACCAACATCAATTGTCCTTTCCTGTGGTCGCTAAACCCGATTTAGGCTGTCGCGGTGTTGGCGTTAAATTAATTCAATCGCCAAAACAGTTAAGTGATTATTTTAATTCTTTTCCTATTCATGCTCGATTTCTAATTCAAGAAAAAGCACCTTACGCAGCAGAAGCAGGGATTTTCTATGTGCGTTACCCAAATGAGAAAAAAGGCAACATAATTTCCATCACGCTTAAGTACTCTCCCCTCGTGGTTGGTGATGGCATCAGCACATTAAAACAATTAATCGAAAACGACAGCAGAGCGGGCCAATTAGCCCACTTATATTTACCCCGTCATGAAAAAAAAATAAACATGGTTTTAGATGAAGGAAAAGAATTTCAACTTGCCTTTGCTGGAAGCCATAGCCGAGGCTCTATCTTTAGAGATGGCAATCAATACATCACCGATCAATTGGCGGAACGTTTAGATCAGATTTTTAATGATTTAGAGGGATTTCACTACGGTAGGCTAGATGTGAAATTCAAAGACATTCAATCTTTAATGAAAGGCGATGATTTTACCATTTTAGAGATTAATGGCGCGAGCAGTGAAGCCGCACATATCTGGGATAGAAACACCCCACTCAAAACGATTTTTTCCACGTTATTACTTCAATACAAAATATTATTTGAAATTGGCGCACTGCAAAAAAAACAAGGTCATCACTCCCCAAAAATAAAAGAACTATTGGCGGCATGGAAAGAAGAGAAACAACTCACTCTTCAATATCCACCGACCGATTAAATAAAAAGGAGTTTTTAATGCCAACACTCGCAACACAAGAGGTACATCAGTCACCCGTTATTAGTGGCTGTATTGATGAACTAACAAAAGGAGTAACACTATTAAATTTAATTAACGATAGTGATTACATCCACCTTGCATTGCCCTATGTAGAGAGTTCTATTGGCAAGCATTTCCGTCATATTTTGGATCTTTTTCAAGCATTAATAAAAAAAGAACCCACCGAGCCAATTAATTACAATGTTCGTCGTCGAGGCCATCCGATTGAAAAAAATAAAGACATCGCCATTACTGAACTGAATGACACAATAGATTGGTTAACTCATTTCCCGATAGAGCAACTCACCTCTCAAGTCTCTCTGATCACCGAGGTTTGTCCTTATAAAAAGCAAGACCACATAATGCTTTCAAGTATCGAGCGTGAAATAACCTTTGCGTCACTTCATGCCTCTCATCATTACGCGTTAATAAAAGTCATCACCTTATCCATTGGCATAAACACGCAATCAACGTTTGGTTTCGCGCCGACAACAACGACCTATTTACGGGGAGAAGCCTAATGTGCACAGTCTCTTGGTTCAACACGCCTACAGGATATGAATTATTTTTTAATCGTGACGAACAGCGGTCTCGCTCTGATGCATTAACACCTCAGGTGTTTCAAGAAAATAATGTGGATTACATTATGCCAATTGATCCTGTCGGCGGAGGCAGTTGGATTTCACTCAATAATCACGGTATTTCAATCTGTCTGTTAAATTATTATCAGGGGTCTACACCACCAAATAACGCGTTAAGCCGTGGTCTTCTTATCAAAGAATTAGCCACCTGCCATCATATAGATTCAATTCAACACGTTCTTTCTAAAATGGATTTCTCTCATTTTGCCTCTTTTACACTATTAATTTTTCCTTCCACGGCATCCAATGAAAATAATACCGTTAAAGGATTTCGCTGGGATGGACAGAGCTTTGATTCAATAACTCCGATCTCTCCTATGATCTCTTCATCCGTGGATGCCAAAAGCGTTATTGAACACCGTTTGTCAGTATACAAAGAACTCACCGATTCAGGCGTAAACCGTCAAACACTGAATACGTTCCATCAACATCATCATGTAAAACTAGGACATCGCTCCCCTTGCATGCATCGTCAAGATGCCCAAACCGTCAGTTTTACGCACATCATTGTCGATAATGAAAATAATACATTACGTTATTTTTCAGGCTCACCATGCCAAACAAAAAAGTATTTGGCCTATGATGTTCCTTTCCATTCATACAACAACACCCACTCATACAGTTAATATTATAAGGTCATGATTATGAAAAAGTTATTGTGTTTATTTATGTTGATATTTAGTCAATCCTCTTTTGCTTCAGACGCAATTTATACTGGCTTCTTTAGCAATAAAGCGATTGATGGTTATGACAGTGTTAGTTACTTCACTGCAGAAAAACCACTAAAAGGAAGCTCTGAATTTGTCACCTCTTATATGGATGCTGATTGGTATTTCGTTTCTCAAGAGAACTTAAATTTGTTCACCGCGAATCCGACAAAATACGCGCCTCAATACGGTGGTTTTTGTGCTTGGGCAGTGGCTGAAAAAAATGACCGCGCGCCTGGTGACCCGAATCAATTTTCAATTGTAGATGGAAAGCTGTATTTAAATTATGACGCGGGTGTCAAAACCTTATGGGAAAAAGACATTCAAGGCTTCATCACACAAGGCGATAAAAACTGACCCAAGCTACTAGAAAAGTAAGCGGTCACAATTAAAAAACACAGCCAACCAAAAATCATAAAAGGAAATAATGATGAAAGAAAAATTACTAAAGTATGGCCCTTCTGTTTTTATCGCATTTGTTTTTATTCAATCACTGTTTTTTAAATTTACCGGATCTTATGAAACGGACCATATTTTTGGTGTGCTTGCAGAATGGTCTGGGATTACTTGGTTTGGTGTCAATGGTGGGTATTTAATCGGAACCGCAGAGCTTATTGCCTCTCTTCTATTATTTACTCGTTTCCATGGCTTAGGCGCAATAATGACAGTCGGAATAATGAGTGGCGCTATCTTCTTTCATTTATTTACCCCTCTTGGCATTCAAATGCCTGAGTTTAATTCGGTAGGGAACATCATAGGCTACGACGGGGGACTTCTCTTTGGTATGGCTTGCTTAGTATGGTTGTGTGGCGTATTTCTTTCAGTTCGAGATCTTAAGTCTGACAATGGCTTTTTGGCCTTATTGCTTAATTCAAAAGGGATATAATGTATGGTGACGAGTCCATTTCGACTTCCTAGAGTGACTCCTTTTGGCCTTGGTGAATCTTTTGCCGAATGGGTAACGGGGTTAAATCGGTTAGATACACATTATCAAGAGCGACCTAAAGGGCTAAACAGTTTTGAATTTATGCGCTACACGCTTCAATGTTTAGATGTCACGTATGATATTCATCAAGGCGAATTAGACTCTATTCCGACGACAGGCCCTGTTGTTATTGTCGCAAATCACCCATTAGGCGCCTTAGAAGGCGTGATATTAGCAGAGATGGTAGGACGCGTTCGACCAGACGTAAAAGTACTGGCTAATGAATATTTAAAACAGATACCAGAGATCAGCGAATTATTTATTGGCGTCGATGTATTTGAAACAAAACAAGCCAAAAAGACCAATGCCAACGCACTGCGTGAAGCCCATCAGCACCTAGCAAATAACGGGGTATTAATTATTTTCCCTGCGGGGGAAGTCTCTACCTATAATAAAGAAACAAAATTATTATCAGACAAACGATGGAGCTATTCCGCCACCAAATTTATACAGAAACATAACGCCACCACGGTTCCCATTTATATTGATGGACGAAATAGCCACACCTTTTACCTTGCAGGAAAAATTCACCCACTATTAAGAACATTAATGCTGGGACGAGAGATGCTCAATAAAAAAGAAAATACGATTAATCTATCGATCGGCAACCCTATTTCTCATAAAGAACTGTCAGGATTTAATTCCCCGATTGAAACCATTAATTATTTAAGACTAAATACCTATTTACTCGCAACCAATACAGACCAAACGCCTCAACCAGAAGTGAAAGCCACCGCATTATCGCCAATAATGCCCGCCATTAATGCCGATATTTTAGAAAAAGAAATACATGGATTACCTGAGAGCGCAAAACTATTAGAACAAAGTGGCCTTGCCGTTTATTGCACCAAAAGCCAATTCATTCCAGCGGTGATTCAAGAAATTGGACGAATTAGAGAGGTCACCTTCAGAGACGTCGGTGAAGGAACCGGACTGTCTTGTGATTTAGATGAATACGATACCCACTACTATCATCTTTTTATTTGGCATCAAGAAAATAAAGAAATCGTTGGATCTTACCGATTAGGATTAGTCGATGAATTAATTGAAGAATTTGGACTTGATGGTTTGTACTCTCGCAGTTTATTCAACTACCAACAACCCTTCATTAATACATTACACAATTCGATAGAAGTAGGACGCTCTGTGGTTGCCAAAAAATACCAGCGCAATGTCAGTTCATTACTTTTATTATGGAAAGGGATCTCAACCTTTGTTTATCAACGTCCTCAATACACTCATTTGTTTGGCCCAGTCAGTATCAGCAATGACTACAGCTTATCTGCACGCCAATTAATTGCATCAACGCTGACTATTCATCATTACGATAATGAAAAAGCGGCATTAGTATCCGCAACCACTCCCCTTAAACCGATAATAAAAAAAGTATGGAATGGCGATATGCTTTCTCTACTGGGTGATTTAAAACTGCTATCAAAAGTATTAAGTCGTATCGAAAAAGGAAAAGGCTTACCCGTTTTACTTCGCCAATACATCGGACTCAATGGTAAGTTAATTTGCTTTAATGTTGATCCAGATTTTAATGACGCTTTGGATGGATTAATTGTGGTCGATATGAGTAATGTTCCACACAAAACATTAAGTAAATACATGGGGAAAGAAGAAGCAATGTGCTACCTTGAAAAACACAATCGCAACAACATACACTCGAAATGATGGTACATAATGCTGAATGATTTTATTCACCGACTCCAATGTTATGACTTCACTGCAAAAGAAATTGAAGTATTAATTAGCAAAACTAAACAAACACAACTGGCGTCAAAACAAATCATCATAAAACAAGATGACATGACAGATAACCTCTATTTTTTAATCGATGGGATCTGTCATGCTTCCTATTTAACAGAGCATGGCAAACAATTTAGCAAGGAATTTTATTGGCAAGGCGATTGGATTATTTGTTTTGAAAGCCTCGTTAATAATCAAACATCGCCTTATACTCTTGAGACCATCACACCTGTCACCTTACTCTCAATCCCTATCTCCTTTCTGAAGACATGGAGAGCACAATCTCACCCTTTTTATCTGCAATTGCTAGAAACGCAATTAATGTATAAAGAGAAAAAAGAGCGTTTTATGCTTCTTTATTCTCCCCAAGAAAAATACCAAATCTTCTGCCAAACCTACCCTGCATTAATTGAAAAGTTAACTGATTATCAAATTGCCGCTTATTTAGGAATAACTCACATCAGTTTGAGCAGAATTAAAGGACGAATAAAAAATAAATTAACATAAGTTAATGCTCAAAAAAGTCGAAGTTGCTATCTTGTCTTTTCATATTACAGGCAGAGCACATCATCATGATTCAATGGCAAAAAATTCCGTTTAGCAAATTAACCACACCACAGTTATACGATTTGCTTCGCTTAAGAGTTGATGTATTTGTTGTCGAACAAACGTGTCCCTACCCTGAGCTCGACGGCAAAGATTGCGTTGATGGGGTTTATCATTTAATTGGTATTAAAAACAATGAAATGGTCGCTTGTGCACGATTACTTCCACCAGGCACGTCTTATGATCACGTAAGCATTGGTCGAGTTGCGACAAAAGAAAGCGCAAGAGGTCATGGCTTCGGTCATCAATTATTATCTGAAGCATTACTTCATTGTGAAGAATTATGGCCGGGAGAAACGATTGATATAGGCGCTCAAGAGCACTTAACTCATTTCTATCAAAAACACGGTTTTACCGTTATCTCTGATATGTACTTAGAAGATGATATTCCTCACGTCGACATGCGTTTAGAAAAATAATGACCCAATTGAAACCACAGATATCACCCACTAATATGGCCATATTATTACTTGTTTTAGGTAATTTGATGGCATCACTGTCAGATGTCGCCGTAAAGGTGTTGGAAGGGGGCGTATCCCCTTTTCAGTATATTTTTATACGCCAGCTTGTTTCCTTAGCGCTTATTTTTCCTTTTTGGATTAAACAACCATCAGCAGAGCGACAAATAAGCAATATAAAAATGACGGCGATTCGTGCCCATGTCGTATTAATCGGCAGTGGTTGCATGGTGGTATCCATTACCTATCTTTCTTTAGCCACCGCAAACGCCATTTTTTATACCGCACCATTAATCATGATCCCTTTGTCGATGCTATTACTAAAAGAAAAACCATCCACAAAAAAAATCATTCAAACCTTAATTGGATTTCTTGGTGTACTCATTATTCTCCGACCTTCTCAATTCCATTGGGCGGCTATTTTTGCCCTCGGTACCGCGATAACCTTAGCGCTGTTTAATATTTTAATCCGACGGATACCCAGCGAACAATCGGTTATTACAACGTTACTGTGGACAACCTTATTGTCTTTACCTGTATCAGGTACTTTGGCGTTTTTATATTGGCAACCATTAACACTCCACGCTTTTTTCTGGGTAGCGTTAAGTGCCAGTTGTATAATTACGTACAATGGATTGGCAACGATGGCCTATAAGAAAGCCCCTGCGACACAAATTTCTTTGGCTGAGTATTCAGGGTTAATTTTTGTCGTTTTATTTGGGGTATGGTGGTTTGATGAAGTGCCAGACAGCTTAACATTGGTAGGGATTGGATTAATTATTTTCCCTCTAATGCCCAAAGCATGGCTCAAAAACCTAAGAGGGAAATAAATCAGCCGGAATTATTTACTGCGGCCGAAATTGCCATCAGACATTCTAAAATACATCACCGCTTGGCCTTCTCGCTCGATTTGAATGATATCCAAATCCCCTCGAGTATTGAGTTTAAAACGAAACAGTTGGCCTTTTTTAACATTGCTCAACGGCTTATCTGCCCCTTCAACTTTCAATACTTTATTTAATTCAGTCAGCGATAAATTATTTTTTCTAAACACTTGGTAAAGCGTATCGCCTTCTTTAATTTTATAATCGTGCCATTTCTCAGCGCTTCGTTCTTGTGGAGACGTTTTTACTTCTGTTATTTCTTCTGCCGATTTTTCTTGTTCAAGCTCATAAGGGGAAGGCGCATTACGAATCGCCTCTTCTTGTTCACTCAACCCTTCTAAATTTAAACTCACGGTTTGTCTCTGCATTTCATCCGCAGGGATCATCGTAGGCGAAATACTTTCAACCGTTGCAGAATCAACCTCTTGGTTACCACTTGGTAATAAAACTAAAACTAATGTAACAGGCAATAAAACCATCAATGCTTTTTGATGAAAAGCAGGTAAACGATCCCAAAATGGAGAAAATCTAGCCGCTATTGGTTCTAATTTTTTTTGTACAACAGCCAACTGAACCTTAAAGTCAGGACGTTTTATGTTCGGTTTCTTTTTTTTATTCATGACATCGCCTCATGCGAAACTGGTTAGCTCACGTTTTATTCTAATATCAGAGTGCAAAGAAGTACAAAAGTTTACCTTAAGCTTAGATCTCTGTATCCTTTATCTCTTCGTTTATACCATATAAAGAAAGAGAGACAGCATGTCTGAAGTTAAATTAGAAACAGTTGAGCAAAGAGCAAGCTACGGTATTGGTCTACAAATGGGCCAACAACTTGCACAATCTGGTCTTGAAGGCCTAAACGTTGCAGCGATCGCTAAAGGCATCGCAACTTCACTAACTGGCGACATGCCAGAAATCGAAGTTGACGCAATCAACGAAGCACTTCAAGCGCTTCACATGCGTGCTGAAGAAACTCGTGCTGAAGCATCTAAAGCAGCTGCTGCTGACGGCGAAACGTTCCTAGCGGACAACGCACTACGTTCAGAAGTTACTGTACTTGAGTCTGGTCTTCAATATGAAGTACTAACTGAAGGTACTGGTGAAATTCCAACTTCTGATAAAACAGTACGTGTTCACTACCACGGTATGCTAACTGACGGTTCTGTATTCGACAGTTCTGTAGAACGCGGCCAACCTGCTGAATTCCCAGTAACTGGCGTTATCGCTGGTTGGGTTGAAGCTCTTCAACTAATGCCTGTAGGATCTAAGTGGAAGCTTTCTATCCCACAAGACCTAGCATACGGTGAGCGTGGCGCTGGCGCTGCAATCCCTCCATATGCAGCACTAGTATTTGAAGTAGAACTACTAGACATTCTTTAATCTTTCTCAAAAAAGATTAAAAATAAAATAAGAAAGCGATGCCTATGGGCATCGCTTTTTTTTATGTCATACTCTAACGGTATGTTACGAAAATAAAACCATAATGTTAAAAGGAAATGACAATGAAAAAAACTCTTATTTTATCGACTTTAGCGATTGCTCTTACTGCTGCTGCACCGGCTAATGCCTTCTTATCTAGCTTATTTGGTGGTGGAGATGATGAAGCAAAAACAGAACAAGCAGCCGCTTCAAACCCTCTTGTTGGTATGTTGACAGATAACTTAGGTATTTCTGCCGATCAAGCAGCTGGTGGTGCAGGTGCATTATTAGCAATGGCAGGTAATGGGTTATCAAGCTCTGAAAGCTCTGAACTAAATAGTATGGTTCCTGGCCTTGAGTCTCTAACTGGTGCTATCCCTGGTGGACTAGGCGGTATGATTTCAAACATGGACAGTGTTAAAACTGCATTTTCTGCTCTAGGTTTAGATCCGGCTCTTATTTCAAAATTCACCCCATTAATTACTCAATACCTAACATCACAAGACGCAAGCTCAGGCCTGCTTGATTCTCTGACTTCATTATGGAAATAATTTCTTTTTAAGAGAAATAAAAAAAGACAGTGAATAATCGCTGTCTTTTTATTTTTATCGACGATAGAAAGAAAAATTAAATTCCAGAGCCTTCCGCTTCAGCATCATCTTCATGTAACCCACACTCTCTCTTTAATCCAAAAAATCGAGTGTCTTCTTCTTTCATTCCCGGTTCCCATTTCTGAGTTGTATGTGTATCACCAACAGACAAATATCCTTCGTCTCTTAATGGATGATAAGGTAATCCTTTCTCTTCCAAATAATAGTGCACCTCTTGATTACTCCAATCGATAACCGGTAGAAATTTAAATACCCCATTTTGAATACTTAAAATAGGCAAATGTGAACGAGAACTTGATTGATCACGACGTAATCCCGAGAACCAAACACCCACTTGAAGTTGATCTAATGCTCTTCGCATCGGCTGAACTTTATTTAAACGGTTATAATGTTTAAGTCCATCGACGCCCTGCTCCCATAACTTTCCGTAGCGTGCTTCTTGCCACATGGGAGTTTCATCTGCTGTAAATACTTGTAAATTCAAGTTCAGACGCTCCGTCAATGTATCAATAAATTGGTACGTTTCAGGAAAAAGATACCCAGTGTCCGTTAAAATTACAGGCGTATCAGACTTAACGTCCGTGACTAATTGCAACATTACCGCGGCCTGAATTCCAAAGCTTGAAGAAACTGCAGGTTTACCTTCTAGATTATCTAAAGCCCAAGAAACTCGCTCTTGAGCCGTCAGTTGTTCAAGCTCGGTATTAATTTCAGCTAAGCGTAAAATTTGCTCGACTTTATTTAATGACAGCAGCTCTGACAGTTGCAATTTAGGCATAAAAGTCCCTTTTTGATACTTTCACTTCATCCACAATTCCGGCTCGAATGGTAAAATCACCAAAGCCTTCATTCTCTTGACGCTCAGTTGCCCAACGACCAACCAATTCATCAATCTCTGATAAGATTTGGCGATCCGTTATATTTTCTTTGTACATTTTAGGAACACGAGTACCACTGCGATTACCGCCTAAATGGAAATTATAACGACCCGGAGCTTTACCGATTAAACCAATCTCAGCAAGCATTGCTCGACCGCACCCATTAGGGCATCCCGTCACTCGGAAAATAATATTATCGTCTTCTGGCAAATTATGTTTTTTCAGTACCCCTTCAATCTCTGTGACAAATTCAGGAAGGAAACGTTCTGCTTCTGCCATCGCTAATGGACAAGTAGGAAAAGCCACACACGCCATTGAGTTTTTACGTTGTTCTGAATGCCCATCATCAATTAAACCATGCTCTCGAGCAATTTGCTCTATCTGATCTTTTTGCTCAGCAGGTACCCCAGCAACAATTAAGTTTTGATTGGCTGTCATTCTAAAATCACCTTGGTGGATCTTAGCAATCTCAGCAACACCGGTTTTTAATGGCTTACCTGGGTAGTCTAATAAACGACCATTTTCGATAAATAATGCAAGATGGTGCTTACCATCAATGCCATCTACCCAACCAATTCGATCACCACGTTCTGTTAGCTCATAAGGACGGCTTGCTTCAAATTGAATACCAGCACGCTTTTCGACTTCCGCTTTAAAGACGTCAACACCCACGCGATCTAACGTGTATTTTGTTTTTGCATTTTTACGATTTGAACGATTACCCCAATCACGCTGAGTCGTTACTACCGCTGCCGCCACTTCCAATGTTTTTTCTAATGGCACAAAACCAAAATCATCCGCTCGACGAGGGTACGTTGCCGTATCACCATGCGTCATCGCAAGGCCCCCACCAACCAATACATTAAAACCAACTAATTTGCCGTTATTTGCAATGGCAATGAAATTCAAATCATTGGCATGCACATCAACATCATTTTGTGGTGGAATAACGACGGTAGTTTTAAATTTACGAGGAAGATAGTTACTGCCTAAAATAGGCTCTTCATCTGTGGTTTCTAATTTTTCACCATCCAACCAGATCTCAGCATACGCACGAGTTTTTGGTAATAAATGCTCACTGATTTTTTTTGCCCACTCGTAAGCTTCTTGATGTAGCTCTGATTCCACCGGATTGGTCGTACACAATACATTTCGGTTTACATCACCCGCAGTTGCAATCGAATCAATACCAATGCTATTCAATGTTTGATGCATTAATTTAATGTTTGGCTTTAATACACCATGAAACTGAAAGGTTTGACGTGTAGTTAAACGTAAGCTGCCATACGATGTATTTTCTTCTGCAAACTTATCAATCGCTAACCACTGTTTTGGGGTAATAATTCCACCCGGCATACGTGCACGAAGCATTACGTTATGCAGAGGTTCTAATTTTTGTTTTGCACGCTCAGCTCGAATATCTCGGTCATCTTGCTGATACATGCCGTGAAAACGGATCAATTGAAAATTATCGTTGGTAAAACCGCCCGTAATGCGATCTTGAAGATCCTCAACGATCGTACCTCGAAGGTTTTTGCTTTCACGCTTTAGACGCTCGTTATCCGCTAATGGGCCAAGTTCTGTGCCTGATAAGATTGTTTTTACTGCAATTTGTTCGCTCATTAGTACACATCCCTTTGGTAACGTTTCGCCTTACGCAGATCATTTACAAATTGCTCTGCTTCTTCTCTGTTCTTTTTTCCTTGCTGCTCAACAATCGTAATTAATGCTTCATGTACGTCTTTTGCCATGCGAGTGGCATCACCACAGACATAAATATAAGCGCCATCTTGCAGCCACTGCCACACTTGAATTGAATGCTCTAAGATACGATGTTGAACATAGACTTTTTCTTGTTGATCACGACTGAACGCCACATCTAATTGATTTATAACACCTGACTTAAGGTATTTTTGCCATTCAACTTGGTATAAGAAATCTTGCGTAAAAGTTCTATCACCAAAGAATAACCAGTTTTTACCTTCTGCATCACGATTGTCACGTTCTTGAACAAACGCACGGAAAGGGGCAATACCCGTACCAGGACCAATCATGATGACTGGCACGTTGTCATCTTGAGGAAGTTTGAAATTATTATTGTGTTCAATAAACACGTTCACTTCTGCGCCTTCTTCTAGACGATGAGATAAAAAGCTAGAGGCACCACCGAATCGAGTTTCATCCCCCAGTTGATATTCAACCACACCGACAGTCAGGTGAACTTCTTCATCCACTTCACTCTGGCTTGAAGCAATAGAATATAAACGAGGCGTTAGACGGCGAAGTAAACCCACTAGTTGCTCTGCCGTTAATTTGGTTTTCTTTTCTGATAACAGATCAATCACTTGAGTATTGCCAGCGTATTGACGTAACTTATCTTTGTCTTGAACTAACTTCTCTAACTTTTTACTGCCTGATAGCTCTGAAAACTTGCTGACTTGCTGTGGATTTGCTGATGTGATTTCATATTTTTCAATTAAGGCTTTTTGAAGAGATATTGATTCATCATCGACTTCAATGTGTTCTTCTCCAGTTAATCCAACTTGTTTTAACACAGCGGTGACTAACTCTAGACTATTTTCAAACCACACACCTAATGCATCACCTGGCTGATAAGTTAATCCTGAATCTTCAAGATCAATTTCAATATGGCGAACATCTTTACCTGAATCTCGACCCGTAATTTTCTGACTGGCTAATAATGTCGCGGTGTATGGGTTTTGTTTTGAATATTGCGAAGCAGAGCGCGCCGCTTGACCAACAGGTAATTGCACTACCTGTCCATTTTTAGACTCATTATCTGTTGATAAGGTTTCTTTTACTTTCTCTAACGCTTGTTTACGCCACTCAACGGCAGAAGCTTCATAATCAACATCCAGATCAATACGATCAATAAATGCGGTTGCTCCTTTTTTGGCTAGAAAGCCATCAAAATCTTTCCCGGTTTGGCAAAAAAATTCATAGCTTGAATCCCCTAAACCAATCACACCATAGTGTAATTTATCTAGCTTAGGTGCTTTTTTCGATTGTAAAAATTCATGCAGCTCAATGCCATTATCAGGGGCTTCTCCCTCACCATTAGTAGATGCAACAATAATAACGTGCGTTTCTTTAGCGAGGTTTTTGCCTTTATAATCACTCGCATCAAATAATTCAACACGAATACCAATCGCTGACGCTTCTGCTTTTAATGCTTCAGCGACACCTTTTGCATTACCGGTTTGTGAGGCATAAATAATTGATAATTTACTAACAGGCTCACTTGATACCGCCACGGCGGCTTGGTTTGCTGGTTGTGTGGCACCAGATGTTTGGCTTACCCCCCAAAGATAACCACTTACCCAAGCAAGTTGTTGTGGAGATAATTCTGAAGCGGCTAGCTGTAATTGACCTATTTGTTGATCATTAAGTGGGCTAGCGAGTGCGGAGAGTTCCTTTAATAACATGACGACATCCCTATTCATTGCGTCATGTTAGATTAGCGACTCTTTCCAATAACAAGAAAGAATAGATAAGAATGTTTTATAACTTTTTGGAAGAAAGAAATGTTTGCTTTGTCTTTATTTGTTCATTATAAGCACTAATCATTAATCCTGACTTGATTGAATCCAACGGCTAATGCGCTTTTTGACGCCGATTCTAAATCCCTGTATTTCAGCTCTCCTCCCTTCATATCCGTAAGTAAAACAAGGCCTCCGTGGACATGGCGAAATTCTACAATCCAAGTATCTTCTACCATCGCTGATTCAATTACGGCCTCAACAAGTTGGTCTTCTTGGTACATCAATTTTAATTCACTTAATGTCGTCATAACTGCATCCTTAACAAATATGAATATCATAGTTATATCCATTCTATAAGCATGGTCAATAAACCTAGATTGAGCAAATTTTAAATAAAAAAATAGCGACTCAGTTTCCTGCGCCGCTATTCTCAATAATTTTTGTTATCTTTGATTAGAAATCAAATGACAAACCGCCGAACCAGCCATCTACCATGACGTTTGCTTGGTCGCTATCAAAACCTTCAAAGTAACCAAACTCATGATCCATAACTCGATAACCCAGCTTGAATTCAACATCAACGGTTTCATCAACAGGAAGAATGTACTTAACCCCTGCTTGACCATCCATTGTTCGAGTATCGCTGCTGCTACCAAAATCATACTGACCAAAAATATGGAAGTTTGTATTTGGAATATGCAGTGACGCATCCGCGTACATGTTCATCGCCGTTTCACTAAAGCTTTGATCGTGTGGTTGCGTTGAATCAACAGAGCCACCTTTATTGAATTCACCATTGGCAAACTGCGTTAAGGTCAAACCTACATCAAACTGAAGACCGTTAGTGTCTAATAATTTATAGTAACCCGTATAATCGATTTGATCATATTCAAAACGATCTGCTTTCACAGGGGTATAACGTACTTTTACATTTGGTAAAATTGGGTATGGATGTTCAAATGCAATAGAAAACGCTTGTGATGCATCAACATCATTATCACGAACGGCATTATCTTTAGAGCCAACCTTTCCATCAGGGAACCACGCATCAATAGCAATTTTAGTCGTAAACTCCTTCTCTGCTGAATGTGCAGGTACTGCCAATACTAAGACAACAGAAGCAACAACAGTGGTGAGGGATAATTTGTTCATGCGTAGTCTCCATTTGCGACGCTATTTGGTTCATCTGCGGTCATAATAAACGATTTGGTTTATTTATGTACTCTTCTTTTTCTTTCTATATAAAACTTATCAGCTCAATATCAAAAGCTTACACATCCAGTTCGGCTGGAATTTTAGCAAGAGCGGCTTGAACCACTTCAATACCTGAGCCTGGTTTGTGTGCATTTTCACTGATGTAACGTCGCCATTGTCTTGCACCTGGCATACTTTGAAATAACCCAAGCATATGACGAGTAATGTGGCCTAAATGAGCCCCATTCTCCAATTGACGCTCAATATACGGATACATTGATTCAACAATTTCACGGCGTTTTTTAATTGGTTTATCGCTACCAAACAACTGTTGATCAACTTCCGCTAATAAGTATGGGCTTTGATACGCTTCGCGACCAATCATTACACCATCTAAATGCGCTAAATGTTCTTTTGCTTCTTCAAGTGTTTTAATTCCACCATTCACAGCAATGATCAGTTGAGGGAAATCTTTCTTAATTTGATACGCTCGAGGGTAATCAAGCGGTGGGATCTCACGGTTTTCTTTAGGGCTTAATCCACTCAGCCACGCTTTACGCGCATGGATGGTAAATTGGTCACAACCGCCTTTTTCATGGACCGTTGATACAAATTTAGTTAAAAACTCATAGCTATCTTGATCATCAATACCTATGCGTGTTTTAACTGTCACTGGAATATCGACAACCGCTTTCATTTCAGCAATACATTCAGCCACTAATTCTGGATCGGCCATCAAACAAGCACCGAAACGACCGTTTTGAACACGATCTGATGGACAACCTACATTCAAGTTTATTTCATCATAACCACGATCTGCCGCTAATTTCGCACAATGTGCTAAATCTTTCGCGTTTGAGCCCCCTAATTGCAGTGCTAATGGATGCTCTTCTTCATTGTAAGCAAGGAAATCACCTTTCCCATGAATAATGGCACCCGTCGTGATCATCTCGGAATATAAAAGAGCATGCTCAGATAATTGTCGATGAAAATAGCGGCAATGGCGGTCAGTCCAATCAAGCATTGGAGCGACAGAAAAGCGTTGTAGTGGATGCATAGTTAAAATCTCTTTACTATTCAAAGTGTTAGCCATACATTCTATTACGGCAAAACGGTATAAAACGAGCGATATTATCGAGTTTATTACCTCAAATGTCCCCTAAGGGATGTTTTTGGGGACAAATAAGACACGCACGAGCTCTTGGAACGTAATTATACATTCAGCTCGTAAGTACTTCAAATAGGTACTTTAAAATCATCAACCCCTTTCTATTCATTAACGAATTTAGGAAGATTATATATGGCAACTGTAGCTATCGAAAAAGTTATAGGCAAAAAAGCAATAAAATATAAGGCTAGAGTCCGATTAACTAGTAATAGGAAGCGTATTTTCGAACAATCAAAAACTTTTACCAAAGAGAGTGAAGCTAAAAATTGGGCAACTAAATTAGCTAAACAACTAAATAAAAGTGGAGTGCCAACAGAAAAACAAAAAACAATTCTCATTGGTGACCTTATTACTAAATATCTAATTGACCCAGTCACTTCAGCCTCTATTGGTCGTTCAAAATATGCTGTTCTTAGTCGACTAAGAGCATATGACATTGCCCTTATACAAGCAGATTTACTCACAGCCCATGATCTTATTAATCATTGCCGTGTTCGTAAAGAGGAGTCTACACACCCTCTACCCCAAACCATATATCATGATATTACCTACCTCAAGAGTGTAATCGACGTTGCTGAGCCCATGTTTGGTTATATTGCAAATACCAAAGCTCATCATGATGCAATTCCAACCTTGGTAAGGTATGACCTTATTGGTCGAAGTCAACGCAGAGAACGACGCCCAACGAACAAAGAACTAGTCACAATGGAACAGGGATTAACAAGGCGACAATCACACCGCTGCGCTAATATTCCTCTCGTCGATATTTTTCATCTATCTATTATGACATGTATGAGATTAGGTGAAATTACGCGAATCACATGGGATGACGTCGACTTTAAAGCTTCCACATTAACTATACGTGACCGTAAAGATCCTAGAAATAAACATGGCAACAACTGCATCATTCCACTTTACCAAAAAGTAAAAGAGATCATTGAGCGTCAACCTAAAGTCGGTACACTAATTTTTCCATATAAAAAAGAATCTATTGGTGCTGCGTGGCAACGAGTATGTAAAGAAGAAGGTATTGAAGATCTCCACTACCACGATCTTCGGGCTGAAGGTGCCTGCCAGCTTTTTGAGCGAGGATTAAATATCGTAGAAGTGTCTAAAATTACAGGACATAAAGACATCAACGTCCTCAATAATGTCTATCTCCGTCTTGGTATTTCTGAAATTCACCATAATTTATCCTCATAAAATATCCTTAATAATCTACACCTTGCGAATATCTGTAATATTAATAAGAATTTCACAACGTTTGATTGAACACCTATCTCTCATTGATTAATCTCAATTTCACACGACTACTGTGAAATTGAGGTTCAAAAAAAATGGCAACAAAAACGATTGAAACTGTTAAACGTAAAAACGGCACTAGCTATAAAGCTCGTGTCCGTCTAACGTCATACGGTAAAACAATCGCTGAATATTGCCAGTGTTTTAATTTATATATAGATGCAAAAAAGTGGTCAGAGAAAATAGCTAAGGAAGCCGATTCGAAAGGAGCTACTTGGTTAAACGCTCAAAAAAACCCAAAGAAAATTTTAATCTCTGACGTACTGTTGATGGTTCTAACAAGGTCTCCTACAGCAGAGAATTTAAAAAAATCTAAACGTTCAAACTTAAAAAAATTACAATCTTATCCTATAGCAAAAATTCCTCTAACTTCTTTAACTGCAAAACATTTGTTTGAACATTGTGTACTTAGATGTCAAACAGTGAAACCTCAGACTGTAGCTCATGATCTATCCAATCTTTCTACTGCATTAAAAGATGCAAGTGTTTTTTTCGATTTACCTTTTGATTCGTCTGTATTTACAAATGCGTACTCTTCATTACAGCGCCACGGTTTTATTGCCCGTAGTGATATTAGAACACGTCGTCCAAATAAAAATGAATTAAAACTTATTATCGATGAGCTTAGCTTGAACAGAAAAAATTATTTATTACATATTTTTGAATTAACTCTTGAGACTGCGTTACGACGTGGAGAAATAACAAAACTTCGCTGGCAAGATTTTAATTTAAAAAACAAAACATTAACCGTTAGAGGCCGTAAGCATCCTTGTAATTCAAAACGGCAAACAACAACTATTCCTTTAAGTAAAAAAGCGGTAGAAATCCTAATTAAAATCCCAAAAAACATTGAATCTGACTTAATTTTTACAATTAAATCAGCCTCAATTAGTACGAATTGGCGCAAGTTAATGAAGAAGTTAAAGATCAAAGACCTTCATTTTCATGATCTTCGAGCGGAAGCTGCTTGCCGCTTTTTCGAGCTTGGGCTTACACCAGTTGAAATAGCTAAAATTACTGGACATAGAGATATAAATATTTTGATGAATATATATTTACGACTAAAAGTATCTCCAGAGAGACTTCTAGTTGCTTAGTTAATATCAATGAAGAAAAAATCATAAAAAATGGAGTTCAAACATATGTCACAACAAATCCAAAACTTAGAACTAAACACTAAAAACCATTTAGAACGCTTTGGAACCCTTCTTTTTTCTATAGGTTCAAAAGGTTATGACTGCGTTGCAAATTGGCTTGTTCACGATCTAATACCATCATCCTCATTTGGCATTATCTATGGTGCCAGTGGATCTCTCAAATCATTTCTAGCAATAGATCTGTGCTGCTCTATCACAAGAGGAAATCATTGGAATTATCATGCTGTTAAAAAAGGAGCCGTTGTTTATGTAGCAGCAGAAGGACAGATGGGTGTAGCTAAACGTATTAAAGCCTGTGAAATAGCTAACTCTATCAAAACTGAACATCTCTATGTTTTAGGGCACAGCCTTACAATGTCCGAAGAATCAAATCAAGAAGCTCTTATCACTGCAATACAAGAAATAGAACAAACAAGAAATGTAAAAGTACAGCTAGTTGTTCTAGATACTCTTGCACGATGCTATTCAGGAGATGAAAACACATCACGTGATATGTCAGCTTTTGTTCACGGTTGTGACATAGTTAGAGCGGTGACAGATACTACAATACTATGTATCCACCACTCAGGTCGTGACGAAGCTAAAGGAGCTCGAGGAAGTTCAGCACTAAAGGCCGCTTGTGATTTTGAATTTCACGTAAAACGAACTGGAAAATCAAAACTTCTTACCTTTACAAATACTAAACAAAAAGATGGAGAAGAAGCTCCTAATATGGAAGTAGAATTTGATTCTATCGAACTTGGAATTAATGATGTAAACGGGAAAGCACTAACTTCTCTAGCTCTAATAAAATCAGTAGTACAGCAACATAATCTCATTGTTTCAGACAACCCAGTAATTAAAGCTCTACAAGAAAATTCTATTTCTAAAATAAAAAGAACCCACTTAAAAGAAATGCTTTTCCCAAATACAACTATGAATGTAGCACAGCGTAAATCACTCAGTCGCTGGTTGAAAAACTTAGAATCCGATGGGAAAATTCTAATCGAAAAAATATCTATTCAAAAATCATCGCCTGACGATATGATTGTAAATTTGCTCCATTAATTAGATAGTTGTGACCGTGTGACACTCCGAAGGAGTGTCACACGGTCACAACATCTAACTCATTACGAACACATCTAAGCCATCAAATAAATATCCCTATAAAATATATAAAATATGTTGTTTTTAAATGGCGTACTACATAATTTAAATTTTTATTCCGATAATATTTAATCACCATCAAATTAACGTATAAAAAAACAATTACGAGCATTTACATGTGGTATATCTATCGACTGAATTTATTATTTATCGAGAGTAAAAAATGGCACGAGACTATGAAAATGGAAAGCTTCTTTACCACTTCACTGCACTAAATAACCTAAAAAACATTATCGAACATGGATTGTTATCTAGGCGCGCAATTAATAATTTTATAGATGTTGCAAATCCAGATATTTTGAAAAATAGAGAGCGTTTCAATCTTGATTCAATGGTCCCATTTCACTTTTTTTCAGACAATCCATTTGATGGAAGAGTTTGGATAGATAACCCCACAAAAGATTTTATTTACTTAACAGTTCAAAGGGCTCATGCCAAAGCTTCTGATTGGAAAATATCGCCTAAACACCCCCTAAATGGTGTATTCACGCTGTTAGATTATAATGATGGCATTGATAAGTAGTCACGCAAAAGTTATTGTGAATTTTTCGCCGTAATAATTTAATATGTTTTTGATGTTAATACTGAGGTCTTCAAACGTTTTGAACGCTTCACATGGTAACCATTCATATTTTACTTTCTTCCACAATATCTCAATGATATTGAGCTCTGGAGAGTACGGTGGTAGATAACAAACTAATACATCATTTATCAACCACTCATGCAATTTTTGTTTAAATTTTGCTGACCTATGAAAAGAGGCATTATCTAAGATAATAAAGCATGGCTTATCGTTTTTTCGTGCGTTGATAAAGTGCTCAAATGCATCAATTACTGTATCGGTAGTTACTCTTCCTTCCGTTGTTTGAAAACTCAATTTACCTTGTCTACTTAAGAAGCCAAGAACATTGAGCCGTTTGCTGTGTGAATGAGCAGGCCTTAGCGATTGAACACCGATAGGTCCCCAACAATAAGGAAGATTAGATTTCTGACTAAAGCCTGACTCATCAAAATAAAAGAGTTCACATTTATTCGTACGTTCCATTTCAATCAATGAATTCAATATATTACTGAAATTATTGAATTTCATATCGTCACGCTTTAACTTTAATGAGTGTCGGGCTCTTTTGTAACTGTAATCACTTTTTTTATATTTCGTTTAATAGTGTCTAAGCTGGATTTTTTACCTGTTTCTTCTTCAAGTATTGCTTGTGCTCGTTTAAGTTGATGTGGCTCTTCATCAACCAATGACTTCAAACGATATACTTCTGCTTCTGTGTAAATAGGTTTTCTACCTATACGAACAGCGTCATACAATCCGAGCATTCCACAGGCTTCCCAATGGTCTATCCATGACGATATGGTCTCAAATTTAGCGTCTAAAATATCAGTTAACGCTAAAATAGAGTAGCCTTTATCACTGAGAATAATCGCATGTGCTCGTATTCTTACTCTATTTTTTGGATGATTAGCGATCGCTTCTTTTAGGGTTATTTTTTCATTGTCTGTTAAAGGATTAACTGCTTTCATTATGATATAGACACTGACGTTAAAATACTCATTTTAATACCATATGGATATATGGATATATGGTAAAGGCGAAATCTTCATTCTCGAAAACTTATCATTAACTACTTACTATTAATTGGGAATTGATGAACCAACGAGATTATGGGGATGATGAGGGGCGTAGTGTATGTATGGCTGAATGTTTATCTCCAAATCCGGTTCCAGCTACAAATATAACTCAGATATATGTTGCCACTCAGGAAAATAAAGAGTCAGTTGAATCTATTTTAAGAGACTACCAACTCTCACCTCACGTAAATCTTAATGCTGCTATGTTTCCCAAACGAGGAAGCCGCGACTAGAAAGTTAATTAATTCAATGGGAGCCATTTTTCTTCATATAAACGAACAAAAGCTCCCTTAACTACGCCATTAGACGAGTTAAAATTATTAGATATAATATCTAATGTTGTATTAGCAAGATCAACGTTAGCATTTTTGTTCTCATTAGCAACCCACAAAGCTGTACTTATTATTGCCATTCCATCCTTAGATTCATATCCAGAAATTAACTCCATTACATCAGAAATTTTTTTTATTTTTTCTACTTTCTTTTGTAACAGTTTTTTAGCCTCTACGACAATTTTACTTTCTAGAGTAATGAAAGAGCTTTGGATTGGCTTATTAACTCCTGAAATATAAAGAAAATCACCATCCATTTTACTTAATGCCACATGAAGAACATCAGAGAATGGTACTTCCCTAAATTCATTGAATTTAATACCAGTTAAAGATAGACCATTACATTGAAGTAAATACATTAAACAATGAATTTCAAGTTCTGTAAGTTGTTGTTTTTTAGTCATTCTCAAGTAATAATTAAGTGTATAGATAAGAATGCTACGCCCTTCAGTTAATGGCAATTTCTTCCTCAAGTTTGGCGTGTTATTAGGAGCATATATACGCCATTCAATATTTTCTATATTACTTAATTTATCCAGCATTACCCGCTCTACCTGACTCCAAGGTAGCCCCCCTAACCCACTCCCAAGAGCAGGAAGTGCCACAGAATTAATCTGGTTTTCTTTTACTACTTTAATAAGATCATTTAGCCCTTCTTCTATATATTCAATCTTCGATTTCCCTCGCCAATGGGCTTTAGTCGGAAAATTAATAATATAGTTTGGTATACTACCTTCATCAGTTTCAACCAGTAAAACCTTCCCCACAGAAAGTAATTCTTTTTTACAAACATCTCTATAGATAAGAAAGTTCTCGTGAAATTTTTCTTTGAATTGATAAGCTAGACCTTTCCCCATGACACCAACAGTATTCACTGCATTAACAAGTGCTTCTGCATCATCATTTAGAAGGTCGCCTTTTACATAAACTATCATCGTCACTAAATACCAAAGAAATAAAAAAATCCCATACTAGAGGCCTAGTCTATTCTAATCGCTATTAATCAAATTAGCACTTTCAACACTGTCTAATTGGGAGGTAATCAACTAATTTTCCTTATCTATATATGTTTATATCACTTCACGACTAACTTATTTATCCTTGTTTATAGGAAAATACATTGGAGTATGAATAATTCGTCTTACAATATCTTTCACAATAATAATCGATTTTGCTTCTATAGATACTTTCATATCTTCAATCGAATTGTATGTATAATCCCCTGAATCAGACAATTCAAGTAACTCTATTGTTTTTATATTCAACTCAATAACATCTATTAACCATCTATATTTTAAGGTTTTTTTTGTTTCATCATCGGCTGTAATTAACCTAGATTTTTCACATAAATCAAGTACGAATTTTCTTAACATTACATGACCACGTCTACTATCCATTAACGCGTAAGCCAAAGATTTATTGAAATTATATTGTTGGTTTTCAGTCTCAACATTGTCACTTAAAGCTGAATGTTTTTTTTCCATAATTTTATTCAACGATACTAACTAGTGACAAAAAATTCAAATATAAGAAAAGCTGATGGGAGTTAAGAGGGCCACCCTCTTACCAGAGACAACGAAAGCGAAGCTAGGTTGTCCTATCTGGAATAGCCATAAATATAAGAGTTGAATATCAGTTATTTGCAAAATAGTACATAGATTCTTATTCTTATAGAAAACAATGTTAAAAAATTGGACAGTCATAACTCAGGCGGTGAAGAATGGTGCTGATGGCATAATGGCAAGAGAAAGGTACTTACTATCAACTCAACATCCAAATCATAAACACACTGAGTTAATCATTCCTATTATAGGAAATAAAAATACATCTCTACGCATCGCAATCGCTGGCGAAAAATTTAAGCTACAACAAAAAATAAATAACAAAAAAGGTGGTAGACCACTTTCAAGCTTCGGAATGGAATATTGTCTAACGCTACCCAAAATACATCGACCAACGCCTCAACAATGGAGAGCTATTATTGCAGATTGTTGTATGTGCTTAGCCTATACCTTGAAACTAAATCCTAACGAACTCATACAATACAAATCTCAGATTCGTGCAGTTTTGCATCAACAACCTCAAATAGGTCGAACTGGTTCAGGAGACCATGTTCACCTCATCATAGGTAAGGTAATAAACAATAAGGTATTAAAAGAACTTCAACAAAAAAAAGTAACATCATTAATCAAACAAGCATTTAACACTGCAGTTCTCAAACATGTAGGTTTAGATCATCGGGAATACAAAACTTATGAATTATCTCGTGGTAAACGATTAGAAACGTGGAAGTATCAGCATCAAAAAGCCGAAGAATCTATCTGCATTCAGAAAAATATCATAAAATTACAGAATCAAACAAACAAATGGTTAACAGCATTTGAACTATCAAACTTTAAGAATAAAAACAGGCAGTTCAACCGACTAATAAAAACATTTGACTTATTATCAACATATTCTTTATCCCCAGAACAACAAAGACAGATAGATAGCATGAAGGCAATAATTAATAAAATATAGTCCACGGTTAATGGACTATATTAGGCTCTTTATCGAGGCGTAACTATTTCAACAGCGTCTGAAAATATTCTGGAGAAAATGCGCTCTCGATACTATGTCCATTAGAATAATACTCCATCAACGAAAATATACCTTTTAACTGATAGCAATCAACATAACGAAGCAATGACGCAAATGGCAAAGACGAACATTCATTTTCAGAATGCATACAACGAATCAATTGTTTAAATTCATATCGGTGAGCACAACCATTGAATAGTGATAGTAGATTAAATCGCTCATTAGATAAGAATAATTCAAGTTTAATAGAGTTTGCGGTCATCATATAAATTCCTATGTTATTGATGAACGTATGAGCCTAAATAACTCATACCCATAGTATTTACTTAATTCTCACAATAACTCCAAATTTTTTTGTGTTTTTTAAAGATCTTTTTTGAAAGGGGCTCAGAAACAAGATTATAGTGTCTTTAAATAAGACACATAAAATCGTTTAATAAACTAAATGATTAAATAGCTAGAATTGATTTAGGGGAACACGTAGTATCATCATCAGAGGGTGTTGATGCTTTTATCGTTAAAAATGTCCCTTGATTTGTCCCTTGTTTTTCCGTTCTTTGGTAATGAATTGTTTCTTAAAAACTTTTTATTTACTTAGTTCCAATCAAGCATAGGAGCAACAGAGAAGCGTTGTAATGGATAAGAGCTCATAGGTAATTTCTTTCAGTGATCAAGGCCGCAATTCTAACATAATAGGAACACAAACAGCCATCCTATTACTTATTTTACTCACCAATAGACACTCTTTACCTTGATTATAATTCTCTAAATAGTGAAGTATAAATAAACATATCTATGATAAACTCGTCTACTTGTTCATAAATAAGACATGTAAACATTGAATAGTTCTCAAAAACAAAAAGTTGAGCAGTTATGCCAACAGCGTGGCGTTAGATTGACTCAACAACGGTTAACTGTTTTAGAGCTTATTGTCATCCACCATGGTGCCATTAGTGCTTACGATCTATTAGAACAATTAAAAAAAATAGAACCCCAAGCAAAACCGCCTACCATTTATCGCGCTTTAGATTTTTTGGTAACTCAAGGTTTTGTACATAAGGTCGAATCTATAAATAGCTATATTTCTTGCTGTGTTATCGGCGAACATGCCCATTTTTCACAACTATTCATCTGTCGCACTTGCGATGATGTTGTTGAGTGCCATGATACTAAAATTACAGAGCAGCTAACAAAGCATGCCGAGCAAATTGAATTTTCTGTTGAAAACCATATTGTTGAAACTCATGGTACCTGCAAAGCTTGTTTACATAGCGATAATCAAAATTAATTTAAAGGATCCAACTCACGATGCGCGCTGAATTTGTAAACCCTTTCTTAGCTTCACTGATGAATGTACTTAAAACGATGGCTTCGATGGAGTTAAAACCTCAAAAACCTCGTATTAAAAAAGACGAAATTGCTCGTGGTGATGTATCAGGCTTAATCGGCATGGTTGCTTCTCAAAGCCGTGGTTCGATGTCTATCACTTTTGAAGAATCTCTTGCACTTCAAATCATGCAAAATATGCTCGGCGAACGTCCAAACAGCATTAATGAAGAAGTAACGGATATGGTCGGTGAAATCACAAACATGGTCACCGGTGGTGCAAAACGAATTCTTTCAGAAAGTGGGTTTGAATTTGATATGGCCATTCCAATGGTTGTTTCAGGCAGAGCACACACGATTACTCATAAATGTGAAGGCGCCATTATTATTATGCCGTTTACGTCTGAATGGGGTAATGCATTTATTGAGATTTGTTTCGAGAATAGAGACGAACTCAAAAAAGAAAGGTTGATGTAGTAATACATCAACCTTTTTTATTATCTGTATAAAATCAGCACATATAAAAAGAGCCAACCGAAGTCAGCTCTTTCATATTATCGAGTGCAATTCAATTATGCTTTAAACGCTTTAAATGCGTTAATTAAGCCATTCGTTGAACTGTCATGCGAGTTAATCGCTTTATCATCAGCCAATTCAGGAAGAATTTGGTTAGCCAATTGCTTACCAAGTTCTACACCCCATTGGTCAAAACTGAAGATATTCCAAATCACACCCTGTACGAAGATTTTATGTTCGTACATAGCAATCAAGTTGCCTAATGTTTTAGGTGTCACTTTTTTCACTAAGATTGAGTTAGTTGGGCGGTTACCTTCAAAGACTTTAAATGCCACCAACTCTGCCATTTCTGCTTCAGTTTTACCTGCCGCTGCAAACTCTGCTCTTACTGTTTCTTCTTTTTTACCAAACGCCAATGCTTCTGTTTGTGCAAAGAAGTTAGACATCAGTTTTTGATGATGATCGCCCACTTGGTTATGACTGATTGCAGGAGCAATAAAATCACATGGGATCAATTTCGTACCTTGGTGAATCAATTGGTAGAACGCATGCTGACCATTTGTACCTGGTTCACCCCAAATAATTGGACCCGTTTGGTAATCAACTGGATTGCCATTACGGTCAACACATTTACCGTTTGATTCCATATTACCTTGTTGGAAATACGCAGCAAAACGGTGTAGGTATTGATCGTATGGCAGAATCGATTCTGATTCAGAACCATGGAAGTTGTTATACCATAGGCCAATCAATGCCAAGATTACTGGTACGTTATTTTCAAGTTCTGTATTTGCGAAATGATTATCCACTTCGTGAGCGCCTTCAAGAAGCTCAACAAAATTATCAAAACCAACCGCTAAAGCAATTGAAAGACCAATCGCTGACCATAAAGAATAACGACCGCCAACCCAATCCCAGAACTCAAACATGTTATCGGTATCAATACCAAACTCAGACACTGATTCTGCGTTTGTTGAAAGTGCAGCGAAGTGTTTCGCTACATGTGCTTGATCGCCAGCTTCTGCTAAGAACCAATCACGAGCACTGTGTGCATTTGTCATTGTTTCTTGAGTCGTGAATGTTTTCGATGCGATTAAGAACAACGTTGTTTCTGGATTTAATGGCTTCAATGTTTCAACAATGTGTGTGCCATCGACGTTTGAAACAAAGTGCATGTTTAAGCGTGTTTTGTATGGTGCTAATGCTTCTGACACCATGTAAGGGCCAAGATCTGAACCACCGATACCAATGTTTACGATATCCGTAATTTCTTTGCCTGTGTAACCTTTCCACTCACCAGAAATTAAACGCTCAGTGAACGCTTTCATTTTTTCTAGCACTGCATTTACAGCAGGCATAACGTCTTCGCCATCAACGATAACTGGCGTATTACTGCGGTTACGAAGTGCCGTATGAAGCACTGAACGATCTTCAGTCTTATTGATTTTTTCACCACTGAACATCGCTTTGATTGCTTCTGATAATTCAGTTTGCTCAGCTAAAGAAAATAGCTTTTGCATCGTTTCTTCTGTCACTAAATTTTTAGAGAAATCAACTAAGATATCTTGGCCAAACGTTGTTGAAAATTTATCAAAACGTTGAGCATCAGCAGAAAACAAATCCGCTAAATTGAAGTTTTGCGCGGTTTCAAAATGTGCAGTCAAATCTGCCCAAGCTTGAGTTTCTGTTGGGTTGATGTTTTTTAACATGGTGAAATTATCCCGTGTAATATGCTTGTCGGTTCAAAAATAAATTTCTGAACTCCCCGTTTATACGAATCTAAAATTTGATGAGCTTTATCTATTATGACCAAAACTACGCTCACCCTTTTTGAGTTAGGTCACATTAAAACGTCTATATGTGAACATTATCTCGTTCAAATAACGATAAAACTAGTGCTAAATTTAAAATGGCTGATTGATCATGACGCGAAATACATTTTCTTCACTTCCCCACGCCATTTCAGTACGAACGACGATACCTTCAACTTGGAAACGAATCGCACCACCAGCACTCCATCGCATATCATCATGCAATGTCGATAATGAAAACTCATCCGCTACACGACCAGTATCAACAAAAGCCACCCACTGCCACCAAGGCACATCATAAAGATTAAAAATAGGCCAATCTTCTAATGGCTGCCAATCGGGCATCACTCGATACTCTGCAGAATAATGAACGGCAGAACGACCATGGAATCGTCCACCACCATAGCTCCTTAATCGATAAAGTCCGCCTAATTTAATTCCAGCGTATTCAGGAGGTTGGTGTGCGCCGTCTTCCCAACTGGGTGTATCAGCAAGATAAAAATCAAACGCAAGCACTTGTTTCTTAATTACATTGCCAATCCCGCCTAAATCAAAAAAGGCACTTTGTTGAAACTCCCATGTCCACCACTCTTCTTGTGAACTGGTTTCTGGAGAGTAAGTGAAATCTAACTCTGTTCGTGAACCATTGGTCGTATTTCTTACGCTATTTCTATTATCCCAATCAAAATTTACCTTCATTCCCCAATTCGATTCAGGCTCATCCCAATCGGAGACATCTGATAATGTACGAGAATAATAGAAAGGGCTAAGCTCAATACTTGAAACCCCACTGTCAAATGGATTACCACTTTTTACTTTACGATTTGGAGTATACGCGGCTTGAGCCCCGATATCCTTGGCATTACCAATGGGTAAAATATAATTAGCCGTCAGATGGTATTGAGCTTCAGTACTGTCGGTAAACACTTCGTCACTTTGATGAGAATTGTTACTTCCTGCGGTACCAATATAATAATCCATATCTTTAAAGCTGGCGTTATAAGCATTTGCACCAAATAACCAAGAATGACCCACTTGATTGTTATCAGATGACAAGTAAGTGAGATAAGAACCTTTACTTGAGTACATTCCGGCAGCAAATAAGGTGGCTTGAGGTTGCCCCACACCTTTCATTACACCGGCAACGCCTATCGTAGTCCCCAAGCTTTCTGAAGAATACATAAAAGGAACCGCTGCCGTTTCAGGAAGCGAGTTTGGCCATATATCACTTTCAGAAAAGACATAAGGTGAAATAAGAAAAAGCGCTAAACCAGTAGCGCTTCTTAAGAACAGTTGTTTCAAATTAACTCTCATGGGTCAAAGATACATTAAGGAATATATTGCATTTGTACTCTTGATGTTAGTTTAGTCACTAACTCATAAGCAATAGTTCCAATGTGTTCTGCTACTTCTTCTGCAGGAAGATCTCGTCCCCACAAAATAGCTTCATCACCAACGTTATCTTCTGCATCAGGTCCTAAATCAACCGTTAGCATATCCATCGAAACACGACCAGCTACCGGAACTTTGCGTCCATTAACTAATACTGGCGTTCCATTCGGTGCTGCAATTGGGTAACCATCGCCGTAACCGATCGCGATAACCCCAATTTTAGTATCACGCTCACTGGTCCACATCGCACCATAACCAACACTTTCTCCGGCTTTTACTTCTCTTACCGCGATCAAATGAGAAGTGAGAGTCATGGTAGGTAAATACCCTAAATCTTGAGCCGTTTTCTCAGAAAAAGGAGAGACACCATACATAATGATACCGGGACGAACCCAATCCAATTGACTGTCTGGCCATGCAAGCAATCCAGCAGAAGCCGCAAGCGACCGTTCCCCTTGGCATCCATCCGTCAATGACATGAACGTTTCAATTTGTTCGTTCGTCGTCGGATTATCTAATTCATCTGCACAACCAAAATGGCTCATATAACGCAGTGGCTGAGCTACATTTTTACACGCATGCAAACGATCAACATATTCTTGGTATTCTTCAGGGCGAATACCTAAGCGATGCATACCTGAATCGACTTTCAACCAAACAACAACAGGGCCTTCAAGATCTGCATTTTCTAATGCTTCAAGTTGCTCTTTGCAATGCACTGCCGTTTGAATGTTATTAGCGACTAAAATTGGTAAATCACCCGCAGAATAAAATCCTTCGAGTAATAAAACTTGTTTCACTATGCCACCAGCTCGAAGCTGTAAAGCCTCTTCAATTCGCGCCACACCAAAAGCATCTACACCGTGCGCACCTTTAGCAATATTGAGTAAACCATGGCCATAACCATTTGCTTTTACCACAGCAAGGAGTTTGCTGTTTGGTGCTTGCTGTTTAATTTTTTGCAAATTATGCGCTAAGGCAGACATATCAATCTGTGCAGCAGCGGCTGTCATATAGCTCATACTTTTGCCTTATTATTCATCATCAAACGCAGGACCTGCGTAATTATCAAAGCGAGAAAATTGCCCTTGGAAGGTTAAACTTACCGAGCCAATTGGACCATTACGCTGTTTACCAAGAATAATCTCAGCAATCCCTTTGCGGTTACTTTCTGGGTTATAAACTTCATCACGGTAAATAAACATGATCAAATCGGCATCTTGCTCGATTGCACCAGATTCACGTAAATCCGAGTTTATTGGGCGTTTATCAGCACGTTGCTCTAGGGAACGGTTAAGCTGAGACAGGGCAACAACCGGAACGTTTAATTCTTTTGCTAGCGCTTTTAATGAGCGTGAAATTTCTGAAATTTCTTGAGTACGATTATCTTGCATACCAGGAACACGCATTAATTGAAGGTAATCTATCATGATCATACTTAACCCTCCCGACTCACGTGCAACACGACGAGCACGAGAACGTAGCTCGGTTGGCGTTAAACCTGAGCTATCATCAATATACATATTCTTTTTCTGAGTCAAAATACCCATGGTAGACGAAATACGCGCCCAATCTTCGTCATCTAATTGACCGGTACGAATTTTGGTTTGATCAACTCGAGACATCGAAGCCAACATACGCATCATTAGCTGTTCCGCTGGCATCTCTAGTGAGAAAATCAAAACGGGCTTGTCTTGGTCCATTGCGGCGTTTTCACATAAGTTCATCGCAAAGGTCGTTTTACCCATTGATGGACGAGCCGCAACAATAATTAAATCAGACCCTTGTAGACCCGCTGTTTTCTTATTTAAATCCGTGAATCCAGTAGAGACACCGGTGACACCATCTTGTGGGCTTTGGTATAAAAGCTCGATACGTTCTAATGTTCGCTCAAGAATGGTATCTACCGTTTGCGGCCCTTCATTCTCAGTCGTACGCGCTTCGGCAATAGCAAAAACTTTACTTTCGGCCATATCCAGTAAATCTTCAGAAGTTCGACCTTGAGGATCATAACCCGCGTCAGCAATTTCATTGGCGACACTAATCAAGTTACGAACCATCGCACGTTCACGAACAATATCAGCATACGCATTTATATTCGCGGCACTTGGGGTGTTTTTCACTAAATCAGCAAGATAAGCAAAACCGCCCACTGAATCTAATTTTTCATGACGTTCAAGATGTTCAGATAGGGTAATTAAATCCAACGGCATACTATCTTCTAGGATGGATTTAACCGATTCAAAAATTAATCGGTGTGGTCTGCTATAAAAATCAACAGCTACCACTTTTTCAGCGACAGTATCCCACCGCTCATTATCAAGTAGTAAACCACCAAGTACAGATTGCTCTGCCTCTAATGAATGCGGCGGTACTTTTAACGCATCAACTTGTGCATCATACTTGCGGTTTTGATTTCGATTATCAGCCATTACTACTTTTCACCATCCTAAATTCAGCTCTACATTATAACCAAAAGAAATTGGGATGAAATAACTATCCGTGTATCTCCTGATAACCTTTCGCAAAATAAAGATTTTGACTCAAATTTAACTCATCAACCAGATAAACTCCTATACTATGTGTCCTCTTTATTCTTTCTGAGATTAATACGTGTTAAAAAAAGTTTTACTTACAGGGCTTATCGCAATCAATGCATCTGTTCATGCAAGTGAGATTGAAAGTGAAGACGCGGATACGTCACCTCCCTCTCCTAGGGAAAGCCAAGTCGAATTGGGTTATGGAAGCGACAACTCACTATCTCTTAATTGTAGCCTAGAGCCGGTTTATACCTCTGGGCAGAATAGTCATGCCAGTGACGTAAAGTATTACTTATCAAAAGATGAGTGTGAAACCGACACTGAGCAGCTAACCCTTGAGAAAAAACCAAGCATCAGTGTTCCGACAAGTGAGATCGATACAGAAGACGACGATACATCACCACCTTCTCCATGGGAAAGCCAAGTCGAATTTGGTTATCAATCAAGCAAAGGTAACGATGATTCACAGTCTCTTAATGGTCGCTTAGAAGCAAGTTACACGTCTGGACAGCATCGTCACACAGGTGAAGTGAAGTATTATTTATCAAAAGAAGATGGCGAAACAGACAAAGACCAATTAAGCCTTAATTTACAAAGTGACTATAAAATAAGTCCTGATTACTATCTTTATGCCAACTTTAAAGGCTTAGAGACGGAATACAGTGCCTATTTTAAAGATTATACCTTTTCAGGTGGTTTAGGTTACCAAGCCAGTAATACGGAAAAGTTAGTATTAGAATTAGAATTAGGCCCTGGTTACCGTTATCAAAATCCAAATCTTGACGAGATAGATGATGACGATCTTATTTTTCCAGAAACAGTGGCAGAAGCGATCTTACGAACAAACATTACCGTATCGTGGAAACCAATGGACGTATTAACGCTTGCTTCTGAAGTCACTGTCACCAGCGGTCGAAGTAACACGCGTATCGATTCTGAAGTGAGCCTAACAAATAACATTACAGAAGAAATCGCCCTGAAGATCGCACAATCTCAAGAATATTTAGATCGTGTACCTCCAGGATTAAGCAAAACTGATTCTGTTATTTCAGTTAACTTATTATTTCTCTTCTAAATAAAGTTGAATCCCGCCATTCTCAATGTAACTCTTCATGCTTTTTCACTAATCCAAAATCAGCCAAGATGGCATAAGCGGCAGGGATCATGAAGAGTACCAAGAGCGTTGATGTAAAAATACCAAATACAATAGAAACGACGAGAGGCTGAATAACTTGCGCCTGCAAACTGGTTTCTAATAACAGAGGTAATAATCCCACAGCCGTTGTCACTGACGTTAAAAATACCGCTCTAAACCGTTCTTGGCTGGCTTTTACGACCGCTTCATACACGGAATCACCCTCATCCACATGATGTCGAATGTATTGCACTAACAAAATAGAATCGTTCACAACTATCCCCGCCAATGATACAAACCCCATAATACTCGGCATGCTTAATGGGTGACCTAATAGTACATGCCCCCACAACACCCCAATCAACGCGAGTGGAATTGCCAGCATGACGACAAAAGGTTCAAGATAACTTCTAAATTGAAAACTCAAAATAACAAACACACCAAATAAGCCCAGCATAAAACCCGTGCCCATTGATTGTCCGGTTTCGGCGGTGTCTTTCGCTTCACCTTCAAAATCAAAACGCAAACGTGGGTATTTATTTTGTAGCGCGGGCGCAAGCTCTGATCTAAATTGAGCTAATATTTCAGAAGAGCTGACTTGTGATGCATGAACATCGCCAAATACGCTTAAGGTTCTTAATCCATTAATGCGTTGAATTCGAACATAGTTACGTTGAAAATCCAATGTAGCGATAGAAGCTAAGGGGATTTGACTGCCATCAGGCATGATAATAGGGAAGTTTTCTAACGTGTGTAAATCTCCCGCTTGCTCTTTATTCAAACGCACTTCAATTTCAATATTTTCAACACCGAGTTGGATCTCATCTGCCGTTTGTCCAAAATACGCCGCTCGTAATTGATTTGCGATCAGTTGGCCAGTAACGCCATAGGTTTCAGCGCCCGGTCTTAATTTCACCAGAACCTCCTCCTTGCCCATACGCATGTCATCAAGCACACCATACACGCCAGAAAACTCATTCAAATAGGCCTGAACTTCTAATGATGCTGATTTCAATGTATGTAAATCATCATCCATCATCCGAATTTCAATCGCCCGACCTCCCGGCCCCATCGTCGGTTGCTTATAAACCATGGTTATTGGTTCAGCTAAATCGCCCACTTCTTCACGCCACGCATCAATAAAATCATCAATTAAGGTAGTGCGCTCTTCTGCTCCCAATAAATCTAATCGAATGGTCGCAAGGTGCGGGCCTGATTCACTCGCATCCGCATTGGTATTAAATTGTTGAGTAATGTGCTCAACCAATGGACGACCATCTTCATTATTGTCACACCATTCTTTATTTAACTTCTCTGCCGCAGAAACAATTTTATCAACCACAATTTCAGTTTGAGAAAGTGACGTGCCCGGGGGCAGAATAATTCGCGCTTCAGCAATATCACCATCCAACTCAGGGAAACCTACAAACTTCAGAGCACCGCCAGAAATGAGTGAAAAAGAAATCAGCAAACTCGCAATAACGGCACCTAAAAAGGCATAACGCCATTCCACTACTTTTGTGACGGCTTTCACTAGAGTGACATTTCTAAAATGCTCAAAACGATCTAATACGATTTTTTTGATGCCTGAAATTGGCTTGTCTTTTTTTGCCTTATGTAATGAGTGACTAAGGTGATTAGGAAGAATTAAAAACGCTTCAATTAGACTAAGAGACAGAACTAATATCAGTACTTGTGGAATGACTTTTAAAACAGCCCCCATTTCTCCTTGTAGAAACATCAAGCTACCAAAAATACACACCGTCGTTAAGAAAGAAGACAGTACGCCGGGAAAAACCTTCTTCACCCCGTTATATACGGCATCGTCTATCTCTTGCCCTCGGTCTAAATGGGAAGCGATGGATTCTGCAATTACAATGGCGTCATCCATCATTATCCCTATCGCCATCAACAGGGCGACCAGTGACATAATATTAATTGAGAGCCCAAAACTCGCCATTAAAAATAAACCGCCAAGAAAAGCCACCGGAAGGCCTGCTGCAACCCAAAAGGAATATCGGAACGTAAAAAAGAGCCACATGGTGAGGAAAACAAGAATGATCCCTTGCCAGCCATTTTTCACCATCATGGTTAATCGATCCCACAACAAAGAAGAAAGATCGTTGGTCATTTCTAATGCCACACCATCAGGAGCAACAGATTGTTGATATTTAACAAACTCCGTCACTCGATCTTTAATGCGTAAGGCGTCTTCTTCTTTATTTTTACTGATCTTAAGTAACGCTGACGGCTTACCATCAAACAATACCTTTTGTTCATCCAGTTCAAAACGATCGGTTATCGTGGCAATATCGCCTAAACGGATTAACGCCCCATTAGCTGATGCACCCATGACTGTTTTTGCCAATTCTTGCGGGGTTGTTTTTCTTTCATCAAAGCGAATTAAAAAATTCTTTTCTGGGGTTTCAATACTGCCGCTTGGTAGCTTTACATTTTGTTCAGCCAGTTTATTCGCAATGTCACTGACATTTAAACCAAGCTGACGAATGGCACCTTCATCTAACTCAACACGATATTGGTGGTCCGAAAAACCACTCACTTCAACTAAGGAAACATCATAATCAAGCTTGAGGCTTTGTTTGAGCTTTTCTGCATACGCTTTTAATTCTGGCCATGTTGTGTCTGCCGTAATCGCGACATCCACCACGGGTTCATTCCAATCCAATTCTTGAACTATCGGTGACTCTATCTCTTTAGGAAAATCGTTAATTGAATCAATTTGAGTCTGAACATCAACCAACATTCGTCCAATGTCGGCTTTCGCATTCAATTTAATGACCAAACGAGCAGAACCTTCAATTGCCTCACATTTGGTTTCTTCAATATTGCCTAATCCATCAACGGCATCCTCTAGGCGGATACAGATACTCTCTTCAACCTCTTGTGGTGAAGCGCCAGGGTAAACCACCCCAGCGAGAATATAAGGGGGGCTAAACTCAGGAAAGGTTTCTCGTTTTAATTGAGATAGTGACACCACACCAAGCAGCAAAATAGAAAGCATTAATAAATTGGCGGCGGTTGGATGTCTTGCAAAAAACTTAATCATTCAGCCGACTCCCCTTCCTTTCTTTGCTCAACAGAACGCAATTGCATGCCGTTAATAGCAGGAAGGAGATCATTTAAGATCAACAAGTCACCCGACGTTATATCCCCGACAATAGCGACTTGATTGTCTCTTCTAAACACAATATTTACGGGTAAAATAGTTAACTGGCTGTCATTATTAAGTAGGTAGATCTTATCACCATGAAGTGCACTTTCAGGGATCACCCATTGTGGTGAAACCTCGCCTTCAATTTCTGCTTTTACAAACATACCATTGACCAATGGAGGTAATGTGCTGGGTGTTAATGAACGGTAGTCTTGTTGTATCTCTAAAATAATGCCAACGGTTGCTTGATTGGGATCGACCGTTTCACTGATCCGAGCAACCTGAGCTTGCCACTCTGCATTAAAACGCCCACTGCTTAATTGTACGTTTGCTTTTAGCGGCAATGAATCAAGATTAGGCATACCTTGTTCATTCGATTGAAACATACCAAAACTGTGCACTAACGTTTGCATATCATGAATAGAAACTTGAGCTTCCACTTCCATAGTTTTAATACCATGAGCAATAAAAATTTCTTGCTGTAAATTCACCACTTGGTCAGCTTCAATGTCCACTTCAGAAATACGAACATCGGTTGGTAATACAATTGACGTTTTATCTAAAGAGCGCTGTGCTTCTTTTAATTTAGCTTGGTTCACTTTAACAATGGCTTGAGCGACTTTTCTTTCATCAGGCAATAATAAAATTTGGTTTTGAATATCCAGCACGACTTTTTGTTGTGCTAAATAAGATTGATTTTGCTGATCAAGATCCGATTGAGACGTTAAGCCTTTTTTCTGTAAATTTACTTTTCTACTTAATTCTTTTTTGCTGATCGCCAAGCGATTTTTTTCAATTTTTAATGTGTTACGAATGTTCTTTTCTTCTAGATCCACTTTTGCTAATTGGGTTTCACTTGACCCTAAATCCGCCTCTGCTTGAGCAAGCTTTAATTCGTAATCGAGTGGATCAATCCTCAATACCTCAGTCCCAGCAAGTAACACATTGCCTTTATTTAATTCGGGATGGCGATAGACTACTTTACCCGAGACTTCAGCAATGGCTTTCCATTCAAATTTAGGCCTTATTTTACCGAATCCAATCACTTTAGGCGCAATACTTTGTTGCTCTAAAGCAATGGTCTTCACTATTTTTGAACGATCTTCAACGGGCTTAACTTCGGCCTCAGGCCGTAATTTTGTGATGGTCACCAAGATAATGACACCGATAGCCACCACAGGAAAAAAGAGCAGTTTTTTAGTTATTTTCATTAGAATTCGTCTCTTTTATTTTGAAATAAGCCGTCACTTAATAAACGAATATTATGCTCCAGTAGATCAGTGAGAAATACTTCATTTAACTCAATGTTATGAAAATCCAACATTTTCTTTGGTGCTAGAAAAGGAAAAACCATTAAACTCATCATTGATAACCTGGCTTTAATTGGATCAATTCCTTCCTTAAATAAGCCTTGATTAACGACTGGATCAAACAGCTTGCTTTACATTGGCTGCAAAATACCAAAAATAATTTGCTGAAGCGCCGCTTGCTGCTCGTTATCAGCCTCCATAATTCTTAATATTAACTTAGGAAAAGCTGGTACTTTTATCATCGCTTGATAATACGCACGCATGAAATCCACTAAATCTTGCTCATTATCGTTCTCTAATGCCAACCTAAATTGTTCAACGACTGGCGCAATGGTTTCTTTAAACATTGCCTCAAACAACCCTTCTTTATTGCCAAAGTAATATCGAATCATCGCAATATTAGCCTTCGCATTATCCGCAATTAATCGAGTGGATACTTTGTTATAAGGCCGAGAAACAAAAAGTTCACGTGCGTGAAAGATAAGTTGCTCTCTAACTTCTGACTCCCCTTTCGGTCTTCCTAATTGCTTCGTCATTGATAACACCTTATTTACATCTTTTTTTGATTATAATTATTAATCGTGTGATTAATTATAAGTTAGTCGAAAAAATGTGCGATCCCTTTAATTCACTCACATTTAATCATTCGATTAATTAATGGGCTTCATTCAAGAAATGCATCTCATTTGAGCAATAATCCATCGTAGCAATCGTTTTTCTTCTCAGTTTTTAACTTTTGTCTAAAAATAAGCCTGTATATAGTAAAAACGTTATTTAATGGTTGACGATACAGGCTGAGTACGATATTAATTTGTTAATTATTTTTATGGATTGTATTTCAAATGAAAACAGCATCTTCTTTACTTCTAAACCTCCTCCTTATCGTGAACATCTCACGCGGGTAGGTTGTGGAATAAAAGAAGCCATAAACCAAATTTTAAAACCCGCTGAACATGGCGGGTTTTTTTATGGATAACCGCCGTCAAAGCGCACGACATACACAAGGAAGAAAGCCCATGAGCGATCAAGTCATAATATTCGACACCACCTTAAGAGATGGCGAGCAAGCACTGTCTGCAAGCTTAACCGTAAAAGAAAAATTGCAGATTGCGTTTGCGCTTGAGCGTCTTGGTGTTGATGTCATTGAAGCTGGCTTTCCAATTTCATCGCCAGGTGATTTTGAGTCGGTACGAACCATAGCAAAACACATCAAAAACAGTCGTATTTGTGCCCTTTCTCGTGCGGTTACTAAAGATATCGATGTCGCAGCTGACGCATTAAAAGTCGCAGAAGCGTTTCGAATTCACACCTTCATTTCAACCTCAACGGTTCACGTTCAAGATAAGTTACGTCGTAGTTATGATGACGTAGTAGAAATGGGCGTCAAAGCCGTTCAGCGTGCTCGTAAATACACCGATGATGTTGAATTTTCTTGTGAAGATGCAGGCCGTACTCCTATTGATAACCTATGTCGTATGGTAGAAGCCGCGATCAACGCAGGTGCAAATACCATCAATATTCCAGATACGGTGGGTTACACCATTCCTGGTGAATTTGGCGGTATTATTCAAACCCTATTTAATCGAGTTCCAAATATTGATAAAGCCATCATCTCAGTTCACTGTCATGATGATTTAGGTATGTCAGTTGCAAACTCAATTGCGGCGGTTCAAGCAGGTGCTCGCCAAGTTGAAGGCACGATTAATGGTATTGGTGAGCGTGCAGGTAACTGTTCTCTAGAAGAAATTGCAATGATTTTGCAAACTCGTTCAGAGTATCTAGGTGTTCATACTAGTCTTAAAAATGATGAAATCCATCGCACCAGTAAGCTAGTTAGTCAGCTTTGTAATATGCCAATTCAAAGTAATAAGGCTATTGTAGGCGCGAACGCGTTTAGCCACTCTTCAGGCATCCACCAAGACGGAATGCTTAAGAATAAAAACACTTATGAAATCATGACGCCAGAATCTATTGGCTTAAAAAACAAAGCGTTAAACCTAACCAGTCGTTCTGGCCGTGCCGCAGTTAAAAGTCACATGGATTCGATGGGTTATAAAGCCGAAGAATATAATCTAGATACCTTGTATGCCGATTTCGTAAAACTGGCCGACCGTAAGGGCCAAGTATTTGATTACGATTTAGAAGCCCTAATGCACTTTGCTAATCTTCGCGATGAAGACGACTTTTATAAGTTGAACTACTTGAGCGTGCAATCTGGCAGCGTCATGGCAACCACCAGTATCAAATTGCTTTGTGGCGACGAAGAAAAATGTGAAGCCGCTGTCGGTAACGGTCCAGTAGATGCCCTTTATCAATGTATTTATAAGCTAACCGGTTATGAAATTGTACTGGATAAGTTTGACCTAACAGCGAAAGGCGAAGGCGAGGACGGGTTAGGTCAAGCCGATATCATTGCAAATTACAAAGGCCGCAAGTACCACGGCACAGGCTTAGCTACCGATATTATTGAAGCATCAGGCCAAGCACTGCTTCACGTCATTAATAGCATTCACCGTGCTGATCAAATTGCAGAAATTAAGCAAAATAAAATTACGACGGTATAGCACTAAATAAATTTAAATCAGGGCAAATACACCGTGCCTTGATTTTCCAAATTAAATAGAAAGATTAAAGGATTAACATGACGAATAAAACATACAAGATTGCGATTTTACCTGGCGATGGTATCGGCCCAGAAGTCATGGACCAAGCACATAAAGTTCTGGATGCGATTGAGAAAAAACACGCGATTTCATTTTCTCGTGAACAACATGATGTGGGTGGAATCGCGATAGATAATCACGGTTGTCCACTACCAGAAAGTACCGTAAAAGGCTGTGAAGAATCAGATGCGGTTCTATTCGGCTCCGTTGGTGGACCTAAATGGGAAAACCTTCCACCGAATGATCAACCAGAACGTGGCGCCCTACTTCCTCTTCGTAAGCATTTCGAACTGTTTTGTAACCTACGTCCTGCTCAAATTCATAAAGGATTAGAAGGGTTTTCTCCACTGCGTGCTGATATTTCGGGTAACGGTTTTGATATCGTTGTTGTTCGTGAACTGACTGGTGGCATTTACTTTGGTCAACCGAAAGGTCGTGAAGGCGAAGGTCCTCAAGAGAAAGCGTACGATACTGAAATTTATCATCGTTATGAAATTGAACGTATTGCAAAGATTGCTTTTGAATCTGCGCTTCTACGTAACAAAAACGTGTACTCAATTGATAAAGCCAACGTTCTACAAAGCTCTATTTTATGGCGTGAAGTGGTCGAAGAAGTAGCGAAAGGCTACCCAGAAGTCAAACTGAGCCACATGTACATTGATAATGCGACCATGCAACTAATCAAAGATCCCTCTCAGTTTGATGTCATGCTGTGTTCAAATATCTTTGGGGACATCATTTCTGATGAATGTGCCATGATCACAGGCTCTATGGGCATGCTTCCTTCAGCAAGCCTAAATAAAGATAACTTTGGTTTGTATGAGCCAGCAGGTGGTTCAGCACCAGATATCGCAGGCAAAAACATTGCAAATCCAGTCGCTCAAATTTTATCGGCGGCATTGATGTTACGCTATAGCCTTGGTGAAGAAGAAGCAGCTCAAAGTATTGAAGCTGCCGTATCTAAAGCGCTATCAGCAGGTGAACTAACGGCCGATCTTGCCGGAAATAAACCCGCATTAACGACCTCAGCAATGGGCGATAAAATCGCTGAATATATTTTGAATTCGTAATTCAAGGAAGAAGCAATGTCTAACGCAAAAACATTATACGAAAAAGTTTATGATGCCCATGTTGCAGTTGCTGCAAAAGGTGAAACCCCAATTTTATATATCGACCGCCATTTAGTTCATGAAGTGACCTCACCACAAGCGTTTGATGGTCTGCGTGAAAAAGGTCGTAACGTTCGCCAAGTCGGTAAAACTTTCGCGACGATGGATCACAACGTATCAACACAAACCAAAGACATTAATGCCTCTGGTGAAATGGCTCGAATCCAAATGGAAACACTGTCTAAAAACTGTGAAGAATTTGGCGTAACCCTTTACGATCTAAACCATAAATACCAAGGTATTGTGCACGTAATGGGACCAGAGCTAGGTATTACACTTCCAGGTATGACGATTGTGTGTGGAGATTCACACACCGCAACGCACGGCGCATTTGGTTCTCTTGCATTTGGTATTGGTACCTCTGAAGTTGAACACGTATTAGCGACACAAACGCTAAAGCAAGCTCGTGCAAAAACGATGAAGATCGAAGTTAAGGGAAAAGTCACAGAAGGCATTACCGCAAAAGACATCGTTCTAGCGATCATTGGTAAAACAACCGCAGCTGGCGGTACTGGTTATGTGGTTGAATTCTGTGGTGAGGCAATTACAGATCTGACGATGGAAGGTCGCATGACGGTATGTAATATGGCGATAGAGCTAGGTGCCAAAGCCGGCCTAATCGCACCAGATGCCACCACGTTTGACTACATTACTGGTCGTAAATTCTCACCTCAAGGTGAAGATTTGACGGCAGCTATCGAATATTGGTCGTCACTAAAAACGGATGATGATGCAAAGTTTGATGCCGTTGTTAGCCTTGATGCCTCTGAAATTAAACCACAAGTGACGTGGGGAACAAACCCTGGCCAAGTTATTGCCATTGATCAACCCATTCCTGCACCAGAGAGTTTTTCTGACCCGGTAGAAAAAGTATCCGCAGAAAAAGCCTTGGCTTATATGGGTCTTGAAGCCGGTAAATCATTAACAGATTACAACGTAGACAAAGTGTTTGTCGGCTCTTGTACCAACTCTCGTATTGAAGATATCCGCGCTGCTGCTGCTGTTGCTAAAGGCAACAAAGTCGCCGCTCATGTTCAAGCCTTGATTGTTCCAGGTTCTGAGCAAGTAAAAGCACAAGCGGAAAAAGAAGGATTAGACATCATCTTTAAAGAAGCGGGTTTTGAGTGGCGTTTACCGGGTTGCTCTATGTGTCTTGCAATGAACAATGACCGTTTAGGTCCACAAGAACGTTGCGCATCAACATCAAACCGTAACTTTGAAGGTCGCCAAGGCCGTGATGGACGAACTCACCTAGTAAGCCCAGCCATGGCAGCGGCAGCCGCGATTGCGGGTCATTTTGTTGATATTCGTACCATCACAGAAAAAGCATAAAGGAATTTACTATGTCAGGTTTTAAACAACATACAGGTCTAGTCGTTCCTTTAGATACGGCAAACATTGATACCGATGCCATCATTCCAAAACAGTTTTTACAAAAAGTAAATCGCACCGGTTTTGGTAAACACTTATTTCATGACTGGCGCTTTCTTGATGATGCCGGTCAACAGCCAAATCCAGAATTTGTAATGAATGCCCCTCGTTATCAAGGCGCAAGTATTCTACTTGCCCGTGAAAACTTTGGTTGTGGCTCATCGCGTGAACACGCACCTTGGGCTTTGGCGGATTACGGCATCCAAGTGATGATAGCACCAAGCTTTGCTGATATTTTTTACGGCAATTCAATCAATAACCAAATGATCCCTGTTCGTTTAACTGATATTGAAGTGGATGAAATATTCCAATTCGTTGAAGCGAATGAAGGCGCTGAAGTTGCGGTTGATTTGGAAGCTATGTTAGTTAGCGCTAACGGTAAGCAGTATTCTTTTGAGATTGATGAATTTCGTCGCCACTGTTTATTGAATGGTTTAGACAATATAGGCTTGACGCTACAGCACGCTGATAAAATTTCAGAATATGAAGCGAAGATTCCGAATTTCTTGAAATAGGATTCAGGAAATAATAGAGGTTGATATGAACGTATCAACCTCTTTTTTGTCTATAGAATAGAGTCATCTATTATAAATAATACCAACCTAAATAAATCGTTGAGTAAGTGATGACAAAGAAAAATGTTCAACGACTTATTTAAGCTCGTATCTCTTAACAACACAAAAGTTAGGCACCTTACTATGAAGATATTTATTTCCTCGCTACTCCTTCTTTTTTCATTCAATAGTTTCGCCGCACCAAAATCTGAGTTGTGGGACTATTGGAATATTAGTAACGAAAACAACCCAACGACGATTTCACACCAATACTGGCAACAAACACTCGACAAATACGTCGTGGCTGAAGGGGAATACACACTTTTTGATTACGCCAATGTAACCGACGCCGACGAACGAACGCTAAACAGTTATTTACGTCAAATGCGCCGTATTGATCCAAGAGAATATAAAAAAGCAGAGCAATATGCGTATTGGGTGAATCTGTATAACGCCATCACCGTAAAAATTATTTTGGATAACTACCCAATTAAGTCAATAACTAAACTCGGAGGATTATTTAGCTTTGGTCCTTGGGATGAAAACGTGGTTACCGTTGCAGGTAAAACCCTAACCTTAAACGACATTGAGCATCGAATTCTTCGTCCTATTTGGAATGATCCTAGAACTCACTACGCTGTGAATTGCGCCAGCTTTGGCTGTCCAAATTTACAATCAAAAGCATTTACTGCCAGAAACAGCGACAAGTTATTAGAGAAAGCAGCAACTGAATTCATTAATAGTAAAAAAGGTGTCCTTATTACTGATAACAAGGTTCAACTCTCATCTATCTATGATTGGTTTGCCGTCGACTTTGGTAATAAGCAACAACTTTTCGAACACCTAAAAAAATATCGCCCAGAATTAAGACCATTCGAGGGCGATATCAAGTATGACTATGATTGGAAACTAAATCAGCAATAACTGTATTTTCTATCCATAAATAAAAGGGATTATTTAATCCCTTTTGCTTTCTTAATTAAATCGTAGGCACCTTGGATTTCTTGTGCTTTTTCTTTTGCCATGTTCATCATTTCAGGTGGCAAACCTTTAGCCACTAACTTATCAGGGTGATGTTCATTCATTAATTTACGATGCGCACGTTTAATCGCTTTAGCATCAGCATCTTCACTAACCCCTAATAAATTATAAGCGTCCTTCAACTGGTTCGCAGAACTTGCTTTTTGCCACTGCCCATTGCTTTGATGTGACCCACTCTGCTGACCAGAAAAACCACCGCCTTGTTGAAAACGAAAAGCGGCCTCTTGCATTTTTAAACGTTTTTCAAGTTGCGCGGCACTGAAACCAAGCTCTTCAGCAACAATGTGTAAAATATCTCTTTCACTCGGATGAATATCGCCGTCCGCAAGAGCCGATGCAATTTGTAATTCCAAAAAGAACTGCAATAAATCATAACGACCACCCGTAATAGAACGGATTTTTTGTAATGTTTCTCTTAATGGAAAATTGTTTTCTTTGCCTTCAATGAACGCTTCTTGTGCTTCTTTCTTTTGAGCAGTACTTAAGTTCATACGCTCCATCATCATAGAAGCGAGCTGGATTTCTTGTGCTGTTACTTGTCCTTTTGCTTTAGCAACGTGCCCCATAACAGCAAAAGCAGCATGAAAAAACTCTGCTTGTTTCTCTGTTTGTGATGCCCCACCCGTTTGGAATGTAAAACCACTGTTTGCCATTCTTTTTGCTTTATCAAATTGATGGCCAATGAACACCCCTAAAGCGGCACCAAAGAAGCCGCCAAATAAGAATCCAAAAAAACCACCTAATATTTTGCCAAATATTTGCATTTTATATTCCAATTAATGAATTATTCTATTTTTACTCTGTCACACAATGAGCAAATGCAACCGCTTACTTTACAACCTATAATAGATGATATCGACATCTTAAGGTGGTTTGGGCATAGCTTTTGCTTTATTATAAAGGATTATCTCTATCTAGTATCTTTGAGTATATCAGCGGATTAATATAACAAACAGGAACGTCTAACTCGATGTCTTTTACCTCTCGCAGCTTACTTGCTTCATTTACTGGATGCCTTCTTTATGGATCCCCTGCCATTGCTGATGATGCAGGCCAATTCATACCTCCAGAAAACAATATTATTTTCCCTTTGAAAACTGATGCAGTGAATTCTTGTCAAGTCCCTGTGAAGATGTCAAAAGAGGAAGAAGATCAACAGCCTGTATTAATTCAAGCAGACAGTGTTGAAGCTCATAATAACTCAAAAGCCACCTATAAAGGTAATGTGCATGTCATAAAAGGACGCCAAGAAATAAAAGCGGACAATATTACATTGCACCAACAAGAAAACATCGCCATAGCCGAAGGTAATGTTGATTACTCAAGCATGGACATGAGATCAACGTCAGATAAAGTCACAACGGATTTAAATACCGAAGACACCACGATGATCAATACATCATATAAAATGTCTTGTCAGCCTATTCGTGGTACTGCTAGCCGTGTATTAAAAACTGGGCAAGCTATTTATCAATTAGAAGACGCTTCATTTACTACCTGTCCTGCCGGTGATAAAAGTTGGCGCGTTAAAGCCAGTGATATCGAATTAGATCAATCTGATGAATGGGCAACATTCTATAATGCTCGCTTTGAAATTCTTGATGTGCCTATTTTATATCTTCCATATATAACCGTGCCCGTCGGTGATACCCGTAAAACCGGGGTATTAATCCCAAGTGCAGGTTTAGACAGTAAAAATGGATTTGAATTATCCATTCCAATCTATTGGAATATTGCCCCAAACTACGATGCAACAACCACCATTAATTACATGGAAAAACGTGGTACCCAATTAGAAGGGAATTTCCGTTATTTAACCGATTTTGGTTCTGGTCAAGTCGATGCAGAATACCTCGGTGATGATGCGAAATACAAAGAAAAAGGCGCTCGTTGGGGAGCAAGCTGGAATCACTCTGGCATTTATAAACAAAACTGGAAATTTGAAGTTGAATACTCACAAGTCAGTGATATTACTTATTTCCAAGATTTAAACTCTAGCATTGGTACGCGTGATGAAGGTCAGTTACAACAATCTGGTGAGGTATCTTACCGAACTCAAGATTGGGATTTAACGATGCGTGTTCGTGATTTCCAAGTACTTGTCGAGAATAGTTATCCATATCGCTTGATGCCACAAATGGAATTTAACTATTACGCACCTCAATTTTATAATGAATTCGATTTCAATTTAAATAGTCATATAAGTAAATTTGAGACTGATGACCCAACAAAGCCATCAGCCACTCGTGTACACATGGAACCTAAATTAAGCTTACCATTAAGTGGTACTTGGTGGTCATTAACACCTGAAACGAGCTTACTTTATACTTATTACACTCAAGAATTTGACGCAAAAAAAGATCCTTCATTATCGGATTTAGCGGAAGAGACGGATCGGACCATTCCCGAAGTCCGTATTAATGGTGCTATCTATTTAGACAGCACGCATAAGTTCTTAGGTAAATACTTACAAACCTTAGAACCGAAAATACAATACTTATATGTACCAGAAGTCGATCAAAGTGATATTTATGGTGGTAAAGGCGAAGGTGGTTACGACAGCAGTAAACTACAACTAGATTACTATGGTTTATTTAGAGATCGCCAATACAGTGGTGTTGATTATATTGCGGCAGCAAATCAATTCAGTATTGGGGCAACGTCTCGTTTTTATGATGATACTTACAAAGAGCGAATGAACATCTCATTTGGTCAAATCCTATACATGAATGGATCTGGCACTGCAAATGAAGGCGATGATAAAAATTCATCGGCATGGGCGATAGAAAGTGATTTCAACTACGATGATTATCTTTTCTACCATGGTGGTGTTCAATACGACTCTAATGTGGACGAGCTACAGGTTGCAAACAGCACCATAGAATACCAACACAGCAATGGTTATGTTCAGCTTAACTATCGTTATGTAAGTAAAAACTACATCCAAAGTAACGTAAACTTTCAAGATGACCTAGATAAAATAACTCAACATGGTATTTACCAAGCAGGGTTTTTAACGCAGTACAACATCAATAATAGCTGGCAGCTCCAAGCACAATATTTTCATGATACTAAAGAAGACTACATGCTTGAAGCTCTCGTCGGTGCAACCTACCTAAGTGACTGTTGGTCATTTGGTTTAACTTATAGTGATCAGTTAATTGCACCAGAAAGCGCCGGTTCTATTGGTAGTTATGAACCAGAATATGAAAGTAACTTAATGCTTTCTATTGCGATTCGAGGTTTAGGTACCAATACGGGTATTACATCAGGCACAGCAACCAATGCGTTAGGCTATGGTCGCCCATTCTATTTAAATAATTAATTATAGGGACACGAGTTAACGCTAACGGATATCGCTATCGTTAACTCTCTATACACTCTTGGATGACACTATGAAAAACTGGAAAATTCCATTTATTAGCAGTTTATTACTAATGCTGACAATAAATGTACATGCCGCTCCCGTAGAGCTTGATCGCGTTATTGCCATTGTTGACGAAGGCGTTGTATTACAAAGTGATATTGAAACTTCATTAAAAACAGTAAAAATCAATGCTCAAGAAAAAGGACAACCTTTACCTGAAGAAAACGTGCTGCGTGAACAAGTATTAGAAAAATTGATTCTTGATACTATTCAAAGTCAACAAGCGGAAAAAATGGGTATTCGTATTGACGATACTCGTTTAGAAGAAGCCTTAAACAATATAGCAAAAGACAACAAAATGACCTTGGCGCAGTTACAACAAAAAGCGGCCTCTCAAGGTCTCGCTTATGCCGACTTCCGCGAACAAATTCGTAAAGAAATTGCAGCAAGTGAAGCTCGTAATGCACAAGTTCGTCGTCGTATTAATATTCTACCTCAAGAAGTAGAAAGCCTTGCTCTGTTACTTTCGGAAGAAACTCAAGCGACAGTCCAATACAAAATCAGCCATATTCAATTGCGTACTGATGGTGCCACTCAAGCAGAAAAAGAAGCTCTAGAAAAACAAGCTCTAGAACTGACTGAACGCTTAAAACAAGGCGCTGATTTTGCAACAATGGCGTATACCTATTCTAAAGGACCAAAAGCACTGCAAGGCGGTGATTGGGGTTGGATGAGAAAAGAAGAAATGCCAACGATTTTTGCTGATCAAATTACAGGTCAAGGAAAAAGCAGCATCATTGGCCCATTCCGCTCTGGTGTTGGTTTTCATATTATAAAGATTGACGATGTAAAAGGCCTAGAGACCGTTGCGGTTACTGAAGTAAACGCTCGTCATATCTTAGTTAAAACATCGGTTATAATGAGTGATGAAGGCGCAGAGCGACTATTGAACCAAATCACTTCAGACATAGAATCAGGAAAAGAAACATTTGCCGCTATGGCTCAACGTTATAGCCAAGATCCAGGTTCGGCAGCCGCAAATGGAGAATTAGGTTTCCAGACTCCAGACCTATATGTTCCAGAATTTAAACATCAAGTTGAAATTCTACCTGTTGGCCAAATAAGTAAGCCATTTAAAACCGTTCATGGTTGGCATATTGCTGAAGTATTAGAGCGTCGCCAAGTTGATAGAACCGATGCAGCGATGAAAAACAAAGCTTATCGAATTCTAATGAATCGCAAGTTTAACGAAGAGTCAGGCGCTTGGTTACAAGAAATCAGAGCGAGTGCTTACGTCGAAATTCTGCAAGATAATGATGACAGTGATGAAAATGAATAATATAAAACGCATAGCAATCACACCGGGAGAACCCGCGGGCATCGGCCCTGATCTTGTTCTGTCTATTGCTCAACAAGATTGGCCTCATCAATTGGTTATCTGTGGTAATCGAACGGCATTAGAACAAAGAGCAAAACAATTAAAGTTATCAATTAATATTGAAAACTACGATGTAAATACACCCGCAAAATCTCATCGTGCAGGAACATTAATTGTAGATAACATTGAATTAGGCATAGACGTTATTGCTGGCGAGTTAAACGAAGCGAATGGTCACTATGTATTAGAAACCCTAACGCGCGCCGCTCAAGGTAATATGGATGGCGAGTTTGATGCCGTAGTTACCGGCCCAGTACACAAAGGGGTAATTAATCGTGCAGGTGTTGCTTTTAGTGGCCATACCGAGTTCTTTGCCGAATTATCGAATACACAACAAGTTGTAATGATGCTAGCAACAGAAGGACTTCGTGTTGCGTTAGTAACGACTCACATACCTTTGGCTTATGTCGCTAAAGCAATTACTGATGACCGATTAAAACAAGTTATTCGAATCTTACATCAAGATTTAATCACTAAGTTTGGCATCACTAATCCAGCTATTTTTGTCTGTGGTTTAAACCCACATGCAGGTGAAGATGGCTGTCTTGGTCGTGAAGAAATTGATATCATTACACCTGCACTAAATGATTTACGTGAAAAAGAAAGCATGAACCTTATTGGTCCTTTGCCCGCTGACACGTTATTTCAAGATAAATACTTACAAGAAGCTGATGCCGTGCTCGCGATGTATCACGATCAAGGGCTTCCTGTGTTAAAATTTAAAGGATTTGGAAAGTCGGTGAACATTACATTAGGTTTGCCTTTTATCCGAACTTCCGTAGACCACGGTACTGCATTGGAATTAGCGGGTACTGGAAAAGCAGATGCAGGAAGCTTTATTACCGCACTTACCCATGCAATTGAACTGGTAGAAAATAAATGAGTACAAGAAATGATGTCCATTTAGGCCATAAAGCGAAGAAACGCTTTGGTCAAAACTTCTTAAACGACCCTTACGTAATCGATGGAATCGTATCTGCAATCAACCCTCTGCCAGGTCAAAACCTTGTAGAAATTGGTCCAGGTCTTGGAGCAATCACTGAGCCTGTTGGCCGTGAAATAGACAAATTTACCGTTATCGAACTTGACCGTGATTTAGCCGCTCGTTTACGTACTCACCCTGAATTGGGCAGTAAATTAACTATTTATGAAGGCGATGCAATGCGCTTCGACTTCACGCAGCTTATTCAAGAAGGCAATAAATTACGTATTTTTGGTAACTTGCCATATAACATCTCTACACCATTAATGTTCCACCTTTTTGAATTTCATAAAGACATACAAGATATGCACTTTATGTTACAAAAAGAAGTGGTTAACCGCCTAGCGGCAGGTCCAGGAACTAAAGCTTATGGCCGCCTAACAGTAATGGCTCAGTATTACTGTAAGGTAATGCCTGTACTTGAAGTGCCACCAACAGCGTTTGTTCCGCCACCGAAGGTTGATTCTGCCGTCGTTCGTCTAGTGCCTTATGAGGTACTTCCGTTCCCTGCGAAGAACTTAAAATGGCTTGACCGCGTATGTCGCGAAGGCTTCAACCAACGCCGCAAAACAGTACGAAACTGTTTCAAAGCACTATTAACAAAAGAACAATTGGAAGCATTAGGTGTTAATCCTTCCCATCGTCCTGAAAACTTAACGTTAGAGCAGTTTGTTATCATGGCAAACTGGTTGAATGACAACTACCAAGCAGAATCTACAGAATCGGCTTAACTTAGTGGCTCATCCTTAACGAACACAATAAAATAAAAGGTGACTTCATTGTCACCTTTTTTCTATCTACTCCCATATTGATGTAAGGAAATATTCATGGCGACCTATTTTGTTGGCGATATTCAAGGCTGTCTAGACGAGCTATTGTTATTACTCGATCAGGTCAGCTTTGATAAAGAAAAAGATCAACTTTGGTTAACTGGAGATCTTGTTGCTCGTGGACCAAAATCTTTAGAAACTCTTCGCTTTGTAAAATCATTAGATAAAGCCGCCGTGACCATTCTTGGCAATCATGATCTTCATCTGCTCGCGGTATCTCAAGGTATTTCACGCATAAAAGAAAAAGATAAAACGGCCTCTATTTTTACCGCGCCTGATAGTGAAGAATTACTTACTTGGCTACGCCATCAACCATTATTAGCGACTCACGCTCAGCATAATATTGTCATGACTCATGCTGGGATCTCTCCGCAGTGGAATATAGAAACTGCCACTGAATGCGCTCGTGAAATTGAATCTGTTTTAGTTTCTGACAAATGGGTATGGTTATTAGAAAACATGTATGAGAATCAACCTGATTTATGGCAAAGCGATCTTACTGGTATAAACCGTTATCGTTACATAATTAACGCGTTTACACGTATGCGTTTCTGTTACCCAGACGGACGTCTAGATATGGAATGCAAACAGCCACCACAAGAATTATCTTCAGACGATAAAGAAAAACTAATTCCGTGGTTTGATCTTAAGTCTCGATGCCCTCTTTCTCACACTGTGATCTTTGGTCATTGGGCTGCATTGATGGGTTATGAAAACAATGGCGTAATAGCATTAGATACAGGCTGTGTCTGGGGGGAATATATGACGATGTATCGAGTCGATGATGGACAATATTTCACACAAAAGGCGATAAGCTAGAAACTATACGCTTCGCTAACTAGAGACTATAAAAGCAAAAGATAGACGGCTTCGCCTTGAGAGCGCTTCGCTATAAGACGCAACAAGTTGTTTGAGGGGTAAGAAGCTCAAAAGCGAGAGCTCCTGAAACCTGCTTTTCTCTTTGCTTTTATTCCTCAGGGCGCAGCCTCCTTAAGCGAAGCGCCCTTTAGAACGAAGTTCATCCTGCTCTTACCTTTCTAACACTACAAATTCCATATCGTACTGATTCTTTTCATCTTTCAAATACATCTCAGAATGCGTCTGGTTCCACCCCTCTCCCCAATCAGGGAATTGAGTATCTCCATCAATATCAGCATCAATAAAGGTAAGATAAAGAGTATCAGCATCAGGTAAACACGCTTGATAGATAGAGCCACCACCAATAATCATTAGTTCTTCAATATCACCGGCGACTTGCTTCGCTTCATCAATTGAAGTCACACAAGTGACACCTTCAATCTTCAAACTCGCATCACGGCTTAATACAATATTTAAGCGTCCCGGTAATGGACGACCAATGGATTCATAGGTTTTACGCCCCATCACAATTGGCTTTCCCATAGTACATTGCTTAAACCATGCAAAATCAGCAGGTAAATGCCATGGCATTTGATTATTTTTGCCAATAATTCGAGATTGAGAATTTGACAGATTGCACGATTTATCTATTTTCCCATTATTTGCCATGGCAGCAATCATACTAATCTTCATTTATTCTAAATCTCATTTTATTAAGCAAAAAAACTGGTCCGTAGAATAACAAATTAATACCTTTATCACACTATAGATTTTCTACGGTAAAACAGCAAACCAGGCATCGCTAACCCAATCGCGAGTGCTGCAATCGTAAATAAGGTTTTAATTAAATTATCGATCATCAGAGCCCACAATTCAGGAGAGTATCCTAAGTGATTTATCTCAACAACCGCAATCATCGCCTTAAAAGCAAAAACACCCGGGATCATTGGAATTAATGCCGCGACAGTAAAAACTTTAGGGTGAGCTAAAAAACGATGTGACCAATGAACACCGATCATACCCACCACTGTTGCTGCACATAATGTAGCCCACTCTAATGGTGCGCCATAATGCATTAATAAAAATCGAGTTCCATGCCCAATGGCACCACCAATCGCACAATATTTTAATGCTTTCACTGGCACATTAAAAACTAAAGCAAAACCGATCGCGGGGATCATTGCAAAAAACATGTCATTCAATAAGGCGAGGAATAATTCAAAAATAGACTGCATAGTTACATTATCCATTAGTTAATCCACCCCCACACGCCGACTAAATTCATTGCACCTACAATACCAATACTGGTAGCCAAAGTAAGTAAAGTCGCAAATGTCCAACGTGCAATACCCATATTAACGTAACCTTTCACCATATCAGCAACCGCGTTGATCAATGGAAAACCAGGAACGAGCATCAAAACAGAGGATGCCATGGCAAGAAAAGGCGTATTACCTATATGATAAATAACCGCTTGAGAAGAAATAAGCGTAGTAACAAAGGCTGTAATACCAAAGTTAAGTAAAGGATTGAAATGTCGGTGTCCGATTTCTTGACGAACAATCATGCCCAAAGAAGAGGCCAAAAATGTCATCATAAAAACAGGCCAATCTCCACCAGCTAAGCGACTAAAGCTCGCGCAAGACAATCCAATCATAACGACAACTAACCAACGATTGTAACGTTCAGGACTAATATTATTTAACTTATGAGTCGCTTCATGACGATCTAATAACCCTTTTTCGGACATAATGCATATCCGTTGTATTTCCGTTATTGCTCTCATATTAATACCGCGATCAGGCGCTCTTCTCGCCGTCGTCACGCAATGTTCATTTATTACTGTCGTTATTACCAACGAACTGGCTGATAATGATATTTCAACCTCATCAGCCCCAACTGCAATCCCTAACCGTCGGCTCACATCTGAAACTAAGCTGCTTTCAGCACCATGCTGAAGTAACATTTGTCCTGCCTTAGCCACTAAACGTGATATTTCCCTTTGCTGTTCTTCCATTTGAATTCGCAATAAGTAACTTAATATAAAATGATTCTAATCTTTTCTCTTCTTACTTTTAATGACTTAAATAAAAAAAACCGCAACAAGTGCGGTTTTTTATAATAATTGTCTTGATTAAGACTTAATCACGAGCATAGATAACGTGACCATCATCTTCTTCGTCATCCCAATCATCATCGTCGTCACCGTCTTCAGTAACCACATTTTTACCAGACATTGCGTCTTTATGATAATCATCCCACATGAAGTCGACTTTAAGCGCCGCTTTTTCTTCATCTGTCATGATTTCTTTAGGTAACGTATCCATAAAGTCAGAAAGTTCATTACACACTTCTTGAGTACCTGTACGGCTTACCGCAGCAATTTTGAAGTGAGCGCCTTCCCAAGCTAATGCTTCAAGGATCTCTGCGATCTTCTCATCGGCTTCAGCTTCAAGTAGGAGATCCGTTTTGTTAAACAATAACCAACGAGGTTTTCCAGCTACTTTCTCACTGTATCGCTCTAACTCATCAATGATCGTTAGGGCATTTTGAACAGGATCACTGCCATCAATAGGAAGAATATCGATCACGTGAAGCAATACACGACAACGCTCAAGGTGCTTCAAGAAACGAACACCAAGACCGGCACCTTCAGCAGCACCTTCAATCAGACCAGGAATATCCGCAATAACGAAGCTCTTATTACCACGAGCACGTACTACACCTAAACTAGGGATAAGCGTCGTAAACGGATAATCAGCTACTTTTGGTTTTGCTGCAGATACTGCACGAATAAACGTTGATTTACCCGCATTTGGCAAGCCAAGCATACCAACATCAGCAAGAAGAAGAAGCTCTAGACGAAGTTCACGAACTTCACCCTTTGTTCCCATTGTCTTTTGACGAGGAGCACGGTTAACTGATGATTTAAAACGAGTATTACCTAAACCATGCCAGCCGCCTTTAGCTACCATGATCTTCATACCGTGAGCCATTAGCTCTGCAACTTTCTCGCCAGTATCAATATCGATAGCACGCGTACCAACAGGTACTTTCAATGTAATATCTTCACCACGTCGGCCAGTACTATTCGTACCACCACCATTTTTACCACGCTCAGCATCATAGAAACGGTTAAAACGGTAATCGATTAGGGTATTTAGGTTTTCATCAGCTTCTAGGTAAACATCACCACCATCGCCGCCATCGCCGCCATCAGGGCCGCCTTTAGCTACGAATTTTTCACGCCAAAAACTAACAGTACCGTTACCGCCGTCGCCTGCATCTACTTTAATTGTCGCTTCATCAACGAATTTCATTTTCTTCTCCGAGCTGTAGCGTAAATACTCTTGTCATTATTGGGTACGGTTGGCTTATTAACTGTAGACCAAAATGATAGGGTGAGAGTGGATCGTCAATGATCTTTACGTTACGTAATATATCAATATAGTCACTAGGTAAGTATTCTAGCATTTAAACTCATTAGTTATACCAACCTAAAAGAAGTATAAACGACAAAATAGTTAACTGGTGACTATCCATAAATAAAAAGCCCCGCCAGGTGGCAGGGCTTTTAAAATTAGTTTTTAAAAACGATTATTCAGCGTCGATAGAAACGAATTTACGGTTTTTAGGACCTTTAACTTCAAACTTCACTTTACCTTCAGATAGAGCGAAAAGAGTATGGTCTTTACCGATGCCTACGTTAGTACCAGCGTGGAATTTAGTACCACGTTGACGAACGATGATGTTACCTGCAAGAACAGATTCGCCACCGAAACGCTTAACACCAAGACGTTTACTTTCTGAATCGCGGCCGTTACGAGTAGAACCGCCAGCTTTTTTATGTGCCATTTTTTATTCTCCTTAAATTAAGCGCTGATGCCAGTGATTCTGACTTCAGTGAACCATTGACGATGGCCCTGTTGCTTACGAGAATGCTTACGACGACGGAACTTAACGATTTTAACTTTATCGCCACGACCGTGCTGAACTACTTCCGCAGTTACTTTACCGCCAGCTACTAGAGGTGCACCAACAGTGATTTCTTCACCGTTAGCAATCATAAGAACGTTGTCGAAATCAACTGTTGCGCCAGTCTCAACGTCTAATTTTTCCAAGCGAAGAGTTTGACCTTCACTTACACGGTGTTGTTTACCACCAGATTGGAAAACAGCGTACATATTTTACTCCGCTACTTTCGCACTACCATGTATTTTGTTTACTCAACAATTTAGGTGTGCGTTAAACTTGTCATCAATAGGGTCCGGATTCTACGCGAATGATTTCAATCTGACAACCCAAAAATGAAGAAAAATGATGAAAAGATCGCCGACATACTCAATAAGCAATAAGGAGGTAATTTTCGACTGTATTGCCTACCCTACTTTAGTGTATTATTTGTTTAATCACTTATTACATTTAAGCCTGACTTAGGCCCTAACCTTGCTGGAATAATAATGGATTTTAAAGCTATCCAAGCCCTCACGGCTGATGACATGGCAATCGTAAATGAAACCATCTTGGCACAACTAAATTCTGATGTTGCGCTTATCAACCAACTTGGTTTTTACATTGTAAGTGGAGGCGGTAAACGTCTGCGCCCAGTTCTTGCCATTTTATCTGCAAAAGCACTTGGATACGAAGGTAAAGACCACACAATGGCAGCCGCCTTTATTGAATTTATTCATACGGCAACATTACTTCATGATGATGTTGTTGATGAATCAGATATGCGTCGTGGTAAAGCCACAGCGAATGCTGAATTTGGTAATGCTGCTAGTGTACTTGTTGGTGACTTTATCTACACTCGTTCATTCCAAATGATGACGAGCTTAGGATCAATAAAGATCCTGAGTTTAATGAGTGAATCCGTCAATGTGATCGCAGAAGGTGAAGTGCTTCAATTAATGAACTGCAATGATCCTAATACAACTGAAGAAAGCTACATGCAAGTGATCTATTCTAAGACTGCACGTTTATTTGAAGCTGCGACGCAGATCGGCGCGATCCTAAATAATGCGTCACAAGAAATCGAAACGGCTTTACAGAATTACGGTAAATATCTTGGTACCGCTTTTCAACTTATCGATGATGTCATGGATTACACCTCTGACGGCGAAGACATGGGTAAAAACGTTGGCGATGATCTCGCAGAAGGCAAACCAACACTTCCTTTATTACATGCCATGAACAACGGTAACGCTGAGCAAGCAGCAATGATCCGTCATGCTATAGAGCAAGGTAATGGACTGGATAAACTCGATCCTATTTTAGCCTGTATGAAAGAAGTGGGTTCACTAGAATATACAAAACAAAAAGCAGATGAAGAAGCGGACAAAGCAATCGCTGAACTTTCTATCATTCCTGAATCTGAATACAAAGAAGCATTAAAAGCACTTGCTCATCTTGCTGTTAAACGCAGCAAATAAGGCTTTTATATCAAGATAAAATAAAAGGGCTGATACTTTTAATAAGTATCAGCCCTTTTCTATTTAAAGATATCTACGTATGCATTAAGAATTTACTTAATAAATTCTTCGCCAATTTTAATATCCGCTTTTAACGTATCTAGCATGCTATCTAGTGCATCTTGTTCAAAAGTACTTAATTCGCCATAGTGTTGAATCTCTTCAACACCATTTTTACCAAGAAGAATGGGTTGCGCGAAGAAACGAGCGTGTTCACCATTGCCTTCAACATACGCACATTCTACAACCCCTTTCTCACCACTAAGCGCTTTTACTAGTGATAAACCAAAGCGACATGCCGCTTGGCCCATTGAAAGTGTCGCAGAACCGCCACCAGCTTTAGCTTCCACAACTTCCGTTCCTGCGTTTTGAATACGCGGTGTTAATGCTGCCACTTCTTCAGCGGTGAACTCAACACCCTCAACTTGTGAAAGCAGAGGAAGAATCGTAACACCAGAATGCCCACCAATAACAGGAACACAGATCTCTCCTGGATTTTTACCTTTTAACTCAGCCACAAACGTCTCTGAACGGATCACATCCAGTGTGGTTACGCCAAACAATTTATTTTTATCGTATACACCTGCTTTTTTTAATACTTCAGCAGCAATTGCCACGGTTGTATTAACAGGGTTAGTAATAATACCAATGCATGCCTTTGGACAAGTCACTGCAATTTTTTCAGCCAATGACTTAACAATACCCGCATTAATATTGAAAAGATCTGAACGATCCATTCCTGGTTTACGAGCAACACCAGCAGAAATTAAAACAACATCAGCGCCTTCAAGTGCTGGTGTTGGATCTTCTCCGCAATACCCTTTAATTGAAACTGGTGTTGGGATATGACTAAGATCCGCAGCAACCCCAGGGGTTACCGGTGCAATATCATAAAGAGCAAGATCCGAGCCGGCTGGTAATCGATTCTTAAGAAGTAATGCTAATGCTTGTCCGATGCCTCCAGCGGCGCCAATAACAGCAACTTTCATGTTCGTTCTCCTTGAGGTAGTAGAGGTATATTTTTTATTATTAATTTATTTTCAAACTAAAAGTGACGTTATAGCAAGCTCAAATGAAATTCAATGCTATTCGCTTCGCTTTGCGACCTTACGCAATGACATACGATCCGTGCTACAAATTCTCTATCTATTATATAAATATAACATCGGTAATTATTCACAAAAACGACGTTTTGATTTGCCGATAGTTAAATATTTATGCGAGAATAGTAAGAATTATTGCAAAAAGAATCAAAACAGCATGCGAAATAATGAAAAACAAGAACGACTAGTTAAAGAATTTAAATCGATTCTAAAAGCAGAGCGATTTGGTTCCCAAGGTGAAATTGTCGATGCCCTTCGTATATCAGGTTTTGACAATATCAATCAATCAAAAGTATCTCGAATGCTCACTAAGTTCGGGGCCGTACGCACACGTAATGCAAAAATGGAAATGGTCTACTGCCTACCAATAGAGTTAGGCGTTCCAACGGTTTCTAGTTCTCTACGTGAACTGGTTATGGACGTTGATTACAACAGTGCATTAGTGGTTATCCATACCGGCCCAGGTGCAGCTCAATTAATTGCTCGTTTATTAGATTCCCTAGGAAAAGCCGAAGGTATTTTGGGCGTAGTTGCTGGTGATGATACTATTTTTATCACTCCTACGCGTAACATCGAAATTAAAACGTTATTTGATTCAGTCTGTGACCTTTTTGAATACAGCATCTAAATAAACCCTCACAAAAGATTAATGCCGTTCACTTAAGGGTGAATGGCATTCTTGTTTCTGGCATATCGTTGAGGTCTTGGTTTTACCATTCGAGGGAATGTTCTTTCCCTTCGCCTATCAAGTATTAAGCTTTCAGCCATCTGGTGGAAGCCTTTTAATTGTCGAGGGATCGCTCCTGGCGTTGAGTATGGTAAACCAACTAATAATGCAGATACATGAGCAAGTGTCCCATTAAAACTCAATTGATAAGGGAGATAATTTCCTTTTAAATTAAAGCAAAGCTCTACCATTTGGTAGCGAATTAAATTATAAGTCAACAAGATACCCCATAGTTCTTGTTTCACTAATTCAGGCAGACGGCTTCGTAGTGTTAAGCGATTTCCTAACATGTATTGTTTCTGCTCTCGGTAACCCAATTCTATTTCCCAACGATGCTCATAAAGACCGACTATATCTTTCAATGGGTAACGTAATGGGTCAATCATTGACGTCAGAACTTGATAATCTTTTCCTTTAATTTTTCGAGTCACGAGACGAGCAGTCATCGTTTCAGGTAAATTAGAAAACAGTTTTCTTGCTCTTGGGTTACTCCGAAGAATAACAAGTTTGTCATTACGACCTAGCGATCGAATTATTTCATATTGAGTATTTTTTTTAAGGGAATAAGCCAGTGACGCTCTGAGCCTGTCATCTGCCATTTATGTAGTAATCCTAATGAATAGAACCCCTTATCGAACATAGTTACGCTATGGTCAGGTGTACTATCTATTAACTTCTCTGCCAATATCATTTCATTTGTATTGTAATTATCGAAAGCGCTCGCTGTAATAAGATGACTGCTTAGCTCCATTTGGCAAACCATTCTTACCTGTGGATATTGAGTTCCTTTTTGGCGAGAAAAAGCCTCTTCATTTTTCTGGTTATCAGGTGCTCTCCATACAACACCATCAACGCCTAAGAGAGTTAGTCCATTCCATTTAGGAAGATTAGCACTCTTAAGCCAGGAACTTGTCATTCGCTCAAAGACTGCTTTCATTGCTGCTTCACCTAGATTTTTTCGGCGCTGAGTAAGGGCACTAGGAGCGACAAAAGCTTTACCTGTACGGTCTACAATATCAAGCTGATTAACTAAATCCTTCATGGATTTATTGTTATAGATAGCCATACCAACAAGTAACCATACCATTGATTCAAGAGTAAGCTTTCGCTTCCTCATCGTCACCGTATCAGTGAGAGAATAAGCCTCATCAATCAGATGGATTGGAAGTAAATCAGCGAGAGTCTCTACGTTGCTAGGTTTCCAGTCATTGATTATGTTTAGAGCTTGAGAAACATCCATAAAAAAATCCAAGTGCATAAAATACACTTGGATTTTGACATCTAAAAAGGATCGGTCAACCGATCATATTTACCTTAAATGATCGGCATTACTCACAAAAGATCACCTTTAATTTATAAACGTGATCTTTAGCTCTCCTCTTTTTCTTCACTCCCCCTTCAATCTAGTCATTAGATTGTTAAATAAATACGCAATATAAACTGTCAAAGCTATCAATAGTTGTTTATTTCACACTTTTTATAGTTTTTAATTAACACAGTTTTAAAATACTCGCATTAGTTTGGTATCATTCGTACGCCATTTCTGTAACAGGAAATTTAAAACACTTTGAATATGAAGTGAATAAATAATGCGTCTTACTTTCTACGATCTAATATTAAGAACGATGAACAGTAAAGAAGCAACATAATAAGGAAGGGAATAACATGGCATTGAAAAACTTAATTAAAGTAAGTGCTGTTGCAGCAGCAATGCTTGGTGCTGGCATGGGAACCGCAAGCGCTCAAGAATTTATTACAATTGGTACTGGTTCTGTCACCGGTGTTTACTACCCAACGGGTGGTGCTATTTGTAAGTTAGTGAATAAAGATCGTAAAGAGCATAATGTTCGTTGTTCTGTTGAGTCCACTGGTGGTTCAATTTATAACGTAAATACTATCCGTTCTGGTGAACTTGATTTTGGTATCGTGCAATCAGATTGGCAATACCATGGCTATAACGGCACAAGTAAATTTGAAGCTCAAGGTCCTTACAAGAAACTACGTGCAATGTTCTCTCTTCATACTGAACCTTTTAACATCATTGCTCGTTCTGATTCCGGTATCAACGACGTTTCTGATTTAGCCGGAAAACGCGTTAACATTGGTAATCCAGGCTCTGGCGACCGTGCAACAATGGGTGTTGTGATGAATGCGATGGGCTGGACAAACGACAGCTTTAAACTTGCATCGGAACTAAAAAGCTCTGAGCTTTCACAAGCGCTTTGTGATAATAAAATTGATGCCTTCATCTACATGGTTGGTCATCCAAATGGCTCAATCAAAGAAGCGACAACATCGTGTGATGCTAAATTAGTTCCTGCTACTGGTCCTAAGATCGATAAGATTGTTGCAGATAACCCTTATTACGCTTACACAACCGTTCCTGCTAGCATGTACCGTGGAACAGAAGGCGATGTAAATAGCTTTGGTGTTGCGGCTACGGTGGTTACGACATCTGACGTATCAGATGAAGTGGCTTACAGTGTTGCAAAAGCAGTATTTGAAAACTTTAATACCTTCAAGCGTCTTCACCCTGCGTTTGCTACGCTGAAAAAAGAAGACATGGTTAAAGCGGGTATTTCTATTCCATTGCATCCTGGTGCGGTGAAATATTACAAAGAAGTTGGTCTACTAAAATAGTTCCCTTCTATACAACTCAACGTTAATTAAAAAACTGGGTTGTCTAAATCAAAGAGGCTAAATAGTCTCTTTGATTCTTCGCAACACCATCTGATCTTTTTACATAACGGACAACAATCAATAATAAAACGGATTTGAAGATCATCTCTTTTTAGCCTATACATTGGCTTATATTCAACAATCTAATACTTAATGATTAAGTGTTAGCTTCGACCATCACTAAGGAAAAGTACATGACGCAGTCGTCTAATACGTCACAAGATGTGCAAGAAATGGTGGCCCAATCAGATACTGGTGCTCGTTCACCTGAAGGATTATCTGGCCGAATTTTATGGTTTGTTCCACTATGTTGGTCTTTATTCCAACTTTGGTATGCCTCCCCTTTACCGTTTATTTTCAATTTCGGCATACTGAATGATACTGAAGCTCGATCAGTGCATTTAGCCTTCGCCATCTTTTTAGCTTTTACTGCTTACCCTGCACTTAAAAACTCACCAAGAGATCGTATTCCCGTTATCGATTGGATACTTGCTTTTGCTGGTAGTTTTTCTGCCGCTTATATCTATATTTTTTATACTCAGCTCGCAGAACGCTCAGGGGCGCCAACAACACCAGATATCATCGCCTCAGTTGTTGGTATGGTCTTATTATTAGAAGCAACTCGACGCGCTTTAGGCCCTCCATTAATGGTCGTGGCTGCCGTCTTCTTGCTTTACACTTTTGCTGGCCCACACATGCCTGATGTTATCGCGCATAAAGGAGCCAGTTTAAATAAAGCCATGTCACATTTATGGCTAACCACTGAGGGAGTCTTTGGTGTTGCCTTAGGTGTCTCAACCTCTTTTGTTTTTTTATTTGTACTCTTTGGTGCCATGCTAGAAAAAGCCGGAGCGGGTGCTTACTTCATTAAAGTCGCCTTTTCTCTGCTAGGTCATATGAAAGGAGGCCCAGCAAAAGCCGCCGTTGTGGCTTCAGGTTTATCAGGCCTAGTTTCTGGCTCATCGATTGCAAACGTCGTAACAACAGGTACTTTTACCATTCCATTAATGAAACGAGTCGGTTTCTCTGGTGAAAAAGCCGGTGCCGTCGAAGTTGCCGCCTCTACCAATGGGCAGTTAACGCCACCAATCATGGGTGCAGCCGCCTTTTTAATGGTTGAATATGTTGGTATTTCTTATGTTGAGGTTATCAAAGCCGCTTTATTGCCTGCTTTAATTTCTTATATTGCTCTTCTTTATATTGTTCATCTTGAAGCCTGTAAAGCAGGTATGAAAGGCTTACCTCGCCGCCATACACCAACCTTAGTTCATAGCCTATTATCCTTTACTGGTACGATTCTTGGCCTTTGTGTGCTTAGTGCTGCTGTTTATTATGGTATCGGTTGGACTAAAGATGTCTTTGGTGACGCCGCAACCCCTATTGTTACCGTCGCACTGCTACTTTCTTATGTCGGATTAACTAGCATCTCCGCTAAATACCAAGAACATGCGATGATGGCGATTGACGAAGAACTAACTGAAGTACCCGATCCAGGACCAACCATCAAGTCCGGTCTTCATTTCTTATTACCGATTGTCGTTCTCGTTTGGTGTTTAACGGTTGAACGCTTCTCGCCGGGTTTGTCTGCTTTCTGGGCATCCGTGTTTATGATATTCATTCTCCTGACTCAACGCCCATTAATTGGTTTCTTTACTAAAGAAGGCACACTTGTTAATCAAGTAAAACAAGGGGTTGATGATCTGCTCGAAAGCTTAGTGTCTGGTGCCAGAAACATGATTGGTATCGGCGTTGCAACGGCGGCGGCAGGTATTGTTGTTGGTGTGGTTACCTTAACGGGCATTGGTCTTGTTATGACGGATTTTGTTGAATTTATCTCGGGTGGCAGCATTATTCTTATGTTGTTATTTACCGCGGTAATCAGCTTAATTTTAGGCATGGGGCTACCAACGACAGCAAACTACATTGTCGTATCAACCTTAATGGCACCCGTTATCGTAACGCTAGGAGCCGCTCACGGATTAATTATTCCATTAATAGCAGTGCATTTATTTGTGTTCTATTTTGGTATTTTAGCCGATGACACGCCCCCCGTGGGTCTCGCCGCTTTTGCCGCTGCTGCCATAGCAAAATCGGATCCAATCCGTACTGGTATCCAAGGGTTCACTTACGATATTCGTACCGCTATATTGCCTTTCATGTTTGTCTTTAATACCCAATTACTATTAATGGGCATTGATTCTTGGTGGCATTTAGCATTAACCATTATTTCCTCCATCATCGCAATGTTAACTTTTTCCGCTGCGACACAAGGTTGGTGGTTTACGAAAACAAAATGGTGGGAAGTTGTTTTACTATTACTCATAACTTTCTCACTATTCCGTCCTGGTTTTTGGTGGGATCAAATCTATCCAGCCAAAGATTATTACCAAGGTATTGAGATCGCTCAACTTGCAGAAGAGTTAAATGTGGGACAATCACTCACCTTAGAAGTCTCTGGAGAAAATCTAGAAGGTAATATCGTAAGTAAAACGGTACGTTTACCTTTTGACGATCGAGCGGTAACTGGTGAAGAACGCGTAAGCTCTATGGGGCTAATGCTGTCTAAAGTCGATAATAAAATGATCGTCGACATGGTCGAATTCGGCAGTCCAGCGGAAGCTTCAGGAATAGATTTTGATTGGGAAATAACGAATGTGGTTCTTGATGCAGAGCGTCCACTAAAAGAATGGGTATTTATTCCAACTCTTCTTCTACTGTTTGCACTGGGCTTTAATCAGCGTCGCCGAGCGAAAAAGGAAAACTTGGCCGCATAAATTAATGAATGGAATCTAAGGGGAGAATAACTTCCCTAATTAGGTAATAAAAATTATGTATAAACAAATTTTGGTTCCAGTAGATTTAAACGATAAAGGCTTTGCTGATAAAGCGGTTGAAATGGCAGTTTGGCACGCAAAACACTCTAATGCTGAATTACATTTGCTTAACGTATTACCGGGGATCCATATGTCGATGGTATCGACCTATTTTCCTAAAGGTGCTGCGAAACAAATGAAAGAAGATGTATCAAAACAGTTAAATGAATTTGCGGCTAAATTTGTGGATGATGATGTGGTATACAGAGTGCATGTTGCCGAAGGGAAACCTTATGTCACTATTTTAGATTATGCTGAACGTTTAGGTGCCGATTTGATTGTGATGCCAAGCCATAAACGCTCTAAAATTGATAAAGTTATGCTGGGTTCTGTGGCGAGTAAAGTTGTCGAAAACTCACCAATTAACGTGATGGTTGTCAAACCTCAAGGTTAATCCCCCCTATTTGATACAAAAAAGGAGCCTTTCGGCTCCTTTTTTTATTTTTAAATTCAACTATTGCTTAGGCAGTGTTTTGTAATCCGGTCTTACTGGAGCAATATCCATGGCATCTAGAACACCGGCTTGTGCTTCTGGATAAAACGCACAAGGAGCAAATAAACTGATGAATTTATCGGTTTCTGGATGATAAAAACTCAGCTCGGCAGAGTGTAATTGTAATCGGTCAGAGAACGCTAGAGCCTCTTTAGACGCGTAAAACTCATCGCCAACAATCTCATGCCCTTCTTCCATCATATGCACTCGTAGTTGATGAGAGCGTCCTGTAATAGGAAGTAAACGAACCAATGTCGTTTTCTCTTCAACTTGAATCACTTCATAACCCGTTTGTGACGATTTTCCGTGTTCATAGCAGACTTTCTGTCGTGGTCGATTTGGCCAATCACAAATCAAGGGTAAATCAATCTGCCCTTCAACCTTCTCAACATTCCCCCATACTCGTGCATAATACACTTTATGAGTTAACCGATATTGAAACTGCTTTTTAATGTGTCTTTCTGCTTCTTTATAAAGCGCAAATATCATTAGCCCCGATGTCGACATATCCAAACGATGTACAAGTTGAGCATCAGGAAACTCAGCAACAACACGCGACCAAACACTGTCATAGTGCTCCGGTGCTCGGCCAGGGTTAGACAGTAACCCCGCCGGTTTATTCACCGCAAGAATCGCTTCATCTTGATAGACAATATCAAGCGGTTCCATTGGTGGATTATACTCAAGCATTGCCATGATTAGTTATGGCTCACAACAATCAAACGCAATGAATCAAGCTGTACCTGTGCTTTTCCAATATACGCAGAAAGTTCACTCATTTGAGTTTCGATCTGAGTTAACTCTTCATCTCGTATGTTTGGATTTACGGCCTTTAATGCTTGTAAACGATCTAATTCCCCATTTAACGCCGTTTTCATCTCAGCATTCGCATCAACACGAACGGCTTCAATTCGGTCTTCAATGCTAACTTCTGCCGTATCAATCAATGCATGAATTTCTTTTTGCACTGAATTCACTAATTTACTCGCCATATGACGATTAACAGGACTTAGCTGACGGTTGAAGCTTTCAAATTCAACTTGAGCAGAAAGATCATTACCTTTACTGTCCATCATCAAACGAATAGGCGTCTTCGGTAAGAATCGTCCTATGCCACTTTTCTTAGGCGCTTGTGCATCTACCACATAAATCAATTCAAGCAATAGAGTACCCGCTGGTAAGGCTTTATTTTTCAATAAAGACACTGCAGTTGCACCTACGCCTTCAGTCAGAACTAAATCAATTCCCCCTTGGATCATTGGGTGTTCCCAGCTGATCAAGTTCATGTCTTCACGAGAAAGAGCCGTTTTACGATCAAACGTAATCGTACAACCTTCATAAGGAAGACCGGGGTAACTTGATACCAACATATTTTCAGCTGGCGTAACAACAATGGCGTTTTCACCTTTGTCGTCTTGATTCAAACCAATCGTATCGAACAGGTTCAAAGCAAAATTAACCAGATGTATGTCACCGTCTGTCGCAGCAATTTTCTCTGCAAGTTCTTTCGCTTTATTGCCACCGTTTGAATGCACTTCTAACAAACGATCTCGACCTTGCTCTAACTGCGCTTTTAATTCTTTGTTTAGTGCCGCGGATTCTTCGATCAGTGGCTCTAATCCATCTGATTTACCCGTAGCCAAAATCGCAATGATCGTATCAGAGAATTTTTCGTACACAGCGCGACCTGTTGGGCACGTTTCACCAAAAGCATTCAACCCTTCGTCAAACCAACGCGCTAATAATTCTTGAGATGTACCTTGCAAATAAGGAACATGAATATCAATATCACGCTTTTGACCAATACGATCCAAACGACCAATACGTTGCTCAAGTAAGTCAGGATTGAAAGGTAAATCAAACATCACTAATTGATTAGCAAACTGGAAGTTACGTCCTTCTGAACCAATTTCAGAACAGATAAGAACCTGAGCGCCACCTTCTTCTTGTGCAAAGTAAGCAGCGGCTTTATCTCGCTCAATAATCGACATCCCTTCATGGAAAACAGTACCACGAATACCCTCACGTTCACGTAACGCTTGCTCTAGTTGCAACGCCGTTGAAGCTCGAGAAGCGATGATTAATACTTTCTCGTTACGGTTTTCTTTCAGCAATTCAAGTAACCAGTTAACGCGAGGATCAAACTGCCACCACGTTGCACTATCGCCTTCAAATTCTTGGAAGATCTCTTCTGGATACAACATTTTCATTGCACGAGCTTCATTACTCATGCGACCACCCATCATTGTCGCTACACGCATAGAGGTTGCGTATTGTGGTGGTAACGCCATTGGCATTAAATTGAGATTACGTTGTGGGAACCCTTTAATTGCCGCACGTGTATTACGGAATAGCACACGACCAGTACCATGACGGTCCATTAAGTTATCGACTAATTCTTGACGTACTTGGCTTTGCTGTTCTTCAGAACCATCAGATTCAATAATTCTAAACAATGGCTCTACGTCTTGCTCTGAAAGCAATTCAGCAATACGATTCTTCGCGTCGTTTGATAATTTATCGCCACTCATCAACGCGGTAACCGCATCAGCAACTGGCTGATATTGGCGCTCTTCTTCAACAAACGCATCGTAATCATAGAAACGATCTGGATCTAATAGACGCAGACGAGCAAAGTGACTTTCGTGACCTAATTGTTCAGGTGTTGCCGTTAGCAGCAAAACACCCGCCGTTTCTTCTGCAATCGCTTCAATAACTTGATATGCACGGCTTGGTTTTGTTTGGTTCCATTCAAGGTGATGCGCTTCATCAACAACAAGAAGATCCCAATCGGCTTCAACCACTTGCTCAAAACGACGCTTACTTCTGCGAATAAAATCCAATGAACACAACACTAATTGCGCGGTATCGAATGGATTTTCAGAATCCGCATACGACTCAATACAACGCTCTTCATCAAAAATAGAAAAATGAAGATTAAAACGACGCATCATTTCAACAAGCCATTGATGTTGTAGTGTTTCAGGAACAACAATCAATACACGCTCAGCACGACCAGAAAGCACTTGCTGATGAATAATCATACCCGCTTCAATCGTTTTACCTAAACCGACTTCATCTGCCAATAAAACACGAGGGGCATAACGACGCCCTACTTCATGAGCAATGAATAACTGATGTGGGATCAAACCTGCACGCATACCACATAAACCACGCATTGGGTTTTTATGTTGCTCATACTGGTTTTGAAGTGCACGAAAACGCAATGCAAAGCGATCCATACGATCAATTTGGCCTGCAAATAACTTATCTTGAGGTTTATTAAAACGGATCTGATGACTTAATAACGTTTCACGAAGAACAACGTTCACTTCATCCGTATCTGTACGAGTTCCGATGTACGTTAATAGTCCACCGTCTTCAATAACATCTTCGACTTCAAGTGACCAACCTTCGTGACTTTCAATTGTATCGCCCTTATTGAACGTCACTCGAGTAATAGGTGCATCATGTTTTGCGTATAAACGATTTTCTTCTGATGCGGCAAAAAGGACAGAGACGGTTCTATCGTCAACAGCAACCACTGTTCCTAAACCCAAATCACTTTCTGTATCACTAATCCAACGTTGGCCCAAAGCAAATGACATAGTGGTAACGCACCTCAAAATTAATTAATTTATTTTATATAGAGTGAGAATTTCATGATGAACCGAGAATAGACAACCGTAAATGGCGAGGTTCAAAAGGGCGCTAATGTTACTGTATGACAGCACTTAGGTCACGCCTATTTATCATAAAAGTGAGTGTAGTTGATTATACTAAACTTGAGTCGAAAAAGTTTACTTAACCGCTTGTAAATATCGGGTTAATTCAGGGGGGAGTATCTTGTGTCATTATCTCTGACATTTTGCCATAACTGAGTATTTTATGATGACAAACAAAGGCATAACCTGACGCTAATTCCTTCGCATCTTGTAAGCTATGAGTAACCATTAATACCGTAAGTTGTTGAGTTTTAATCAAGGTTCTGATTAATACAATCATCTCTTCTCGTAACATAGGATCAAGTGCCGAAAACGGCTCATCTAATAACAACACAGGTTTGTTATGGACCAAACAACGAGCTAACGCGACACGCTGCTTTTGGCCTCCAGAAAGTTGCTCAGGTAAACGCAGTAATAGTTCGTCAACACCAACCTGTTGAGCTGCATAAATAACGCGTTCTTTTTCTTCATCATTGAGACGAAGGTTCGCTTTAATTCCCAATCCAATATTGTCCGCTATCGATAAATGCGCAAACAAATTATGCTCTTGAAATAACATAGACAAAGGGCGCTGATGAGGCGCAAGGGAAAGAACAGAATGGCCGTTAATGACAATATCACCCAATTCTGGATTAATGAACCCAGCCAATAAGCTAAGCAGTGTACTTTTCCCTGCACCACTAGGCCCAAGAATAGCAACAACTTCACCTTGTTTAACTGACATATCAAACTCAAAAACCTCAGAATGATAGCGATATTTTACATTAGAAAAAGTCAGCATTACACATTCTCTCTTTGTAGATTCTTTGATGAAAAAAGCCATTCAACCGTACTAAACACACCCACACTTAATAAGAGTAAACAAAGTGAAACCACCGCAGCCGCTTCCATTTGATAACTGCCTAATAATTGAAATAAATATAGCGGCAATGTCCTAAAATCCTGACTACCAAAAAGCGCTATCGCACTTAAATCACCCATTGATAAGATAAAAGCAATGGCAAAGGCAAAGGCAAAGGCATGAGCCATCGGTTTTCTTAACCCTCTCCATTCAATTAAGCGAAAACGAGTAAAACCATTAAGTCCTAAACTCGCACACAATAACTGATATTGCTGTGCCATATGCAATAAAGGTTGAGCAAGCGTCTTTATGACGTATGGAAGCGCCATAAGTGCATTGACTAAAATGACGATCCAAATAGCCATACTAAATACATCAGTGATGTTTCTAAGCAACAAAAACAACCCCGTGCTAATAACCAATCCTGGGGTAACTAAAATCATCGTACCAATTAAATCTAATTTATCCGCCAAAAAACGCTGATGATTAAGCCTTAACGCTCGAGTGGTATGAAGCAATAAAACCCCAAAAACCATCGCTAATAGCGCCGCACAGAAAGCAACAATGAATGAATTAGCGAATGCTGACCAAAAAGCACTAGAGGTCATCACCGTAATAACTTCAGAATTTATCCCACTAATAACAACCATGAGTAATGGAGGTAAAATAAACAGAGTAAGTAATATGATCCACCCTTTATCCCACAACTTTTGTCTCTTTGAGTCTTGATAGATAATGGGCTTACCTAGCGTTGCACTGTCAACGGCAATCGACGTAGAAAACCGTTGAATACACAGCGATAATCCTGCGCATAACAACATTTGCCATAACGCTAAAATAGCGCCGGCCTGTAAATCAAAATCAAATTTAATGGCTTGGTAAATAGCAAGTTCAATCGTGGTTGATTTTGGTCCTCCACCTAATGCCATTACGGTTGCAAAACTGGTAAAGCAAAGCATGAACACCAAGCCTGCAACATGCGGAAATTGTTGTTTTACTCTTGGCCATGCAACAACGTTAAATTTATTCCATCCAGTCAATCCTAGATGAGCAGAAAGCTGATGTTGCTCCATCGGTATACTGTCTAATGATTGTAAAAACAAACGAGTTGCAAAAGGATAATTAAAGAACACATGCGCGAGTAAAATGCCATTTAATCCATAAATAGAAAACGGCAATTTACCACCAAAAAATGCAAACACCTTAGCTAAGAGACCGCTGTTTCCATAAATAGCAAGTAAACCAAAAACCCCTACTAACACAGGTAAAACCAAGGTCGTCGCACACAACTTTAATAACAGACCGCGTCCTAAAAAAGAGCGACGAGATAGTGCATATGCTGTCGGAACCGCAAGTACCACACTAAACAACGTAGACAGGGTTGCTTGATAAAAACTAAATTTGGTTATATGAATATAATAAGGATCGGACCAAATTAAACTGACATTGATACTGGGTGACGCGATTAATAATGCACCAATAGCTCCGCCAACAAAAATAACAATCACAGTAGCGATCATATAGCCGATATAGGGAATAGAATTTAAGGGATTCGTTTTCATGATGTTATCTATCTGTCCCAAAAAGAAACGTACGTATTATACGTCTCTTTTCAGTGCATCGATTAAAAGATTAATGCGTGTTGCCATTCGCGAATCCACAACTTTCTTTGTTTCGCAATCTCCGCAGAACTAAATGACAACGCTTTAGTCGGAACCTTAAGGTCTTCAAACCCTTTAGGTAACGTAATATTAGTCACTGGATACATCCAATTTCCCGTTGGCATCGCTGATTGAAATTCCTTACTAAGAATAAAAGCTAAGAACTCATCAGTTAACGCATTATGTTGCGTATTTTTTACTTTCGCCGCCACTTCCACTTGCATGTAATGACCTTCTGAAAAATTAGCCGCTGCAAATCGATCGTCTTTTTCAGCAAGTGAATGGTATGCTGGAGACGTCGTATAAGACAAAACAAGATCAGATTCACCCTCTAAAAACATACTGTAAGCTTCTGACCAGCCTTTCGTGACGGTGACGGTTTTCTTTGCAAGTTGTTTCCATGCTTGAGCAACATCATCTCCATACACCGATTTCATCCATAACAATAAACCTTGGCCCGGTGTAGAGGTTCTTGGATCTTGATAAATAACGGTTAAATCATCTCGTTGTTCTACTAATTCTTTTAGACTCTTAGGTGGGTTCTTTACTTTTTCTTTGTTATATACGAAAGCAAAATAACCATAATCATAAGGAACAAAGGTCTTATCATTCCAACCATTAGGTATTGTCACTGAGTCCGTATTTACATTATGTTCAGCCAGTAAACCCGTTACTTTCGCCTCTGCCATTAAATTATTATCGAGCCCTAAAACAATGTCCGCTTTTGAATTACTGCCTTCTAAACGAAGACGATTCAAAATAGAAACGCCATCATCCAAAGCGACAAGATCAAGATTGCAGCCACACTGTTTTTCAAAAGCCGCTTTAATTGTTGGACCAGGGCCCCAATCAGCAGCAAAAGAATCATAAGTATAGACTGTTAGCGTTTCAGAAGCAGAAGCAGAAAAAGAAGAGAGAGAACTAACAGCTAAAGCGATAGGTAGTGTTTTAAGTAGAGGGGATATATAACGTGTTTTCATTATGCGCTCTTTGTCCTTTTGAGCGACACAGGGTTAAGTTGATATACTCGATGAGAATGTCATCTCAATCCCTACGTCAGCATTATCTGATTCAGGTAGTACGGGTTTAAGTAACCATTATCCAATGTTTACTAATCTCAGCTAGTCGCTCCCCGATGAGAGGCCATATTGTATGTGTGAATGCATTAATGAGCCAGAGGTTTATTAACTCTTCTGACGCTGATCATAACCCCATCGAGGAACAAGCCCTTGCTCTACACCTAGATGATCCAATATACGAGCGACCATAAAATCGATTAAATCTTCAATCGATTTCGGTTGATGATAAAATCCAGGAGCAGCAGGCATTATCGTTGTCCCCATTTGAGATAGCTTCAACATGTTTTCTAAATGCAATGTAGAAAATGGCGTTTCTCTAACCACCATAATTAACTGACCGCGCTCTTTTAATACCACATCAGCAGCCCGTTCAATCAAATTATCTGAAATACCATGAGCAATAGAAGCGACGCTCCCTGCAGAGCATGGGCATACCACCATTTGTTTTGGTGCCGCCGACCCAGAAGCCACTGGAGAAAACCAATCTTCTTTACCGCACACAATTAACTTATCGGCATCACAACCTAAGTGTTCAACTAAGACCGCTTTCATTGCATCAGGACCACTTGGTAATTTTAAATTATGCTCGGTTACCATCACAACTCTTGCTGCAGATGAGATAAGAAAATAAACTTGATAATCAGCAGCCAACAAACACTCCAATAGACGTAATCCATAAGGGGCACCAGAGGCACCAGTCATTGCTAAGGTGATTGTTTTCTGTTTTTTATACATCCTAAATAGCCTTTTGCTCTAATGCTGATAGTAATTTACCGTGAATGCCTTCAAAGCCACCATTACTCATGACTAGAATTTGATCACCTTCTTTTGCTTCAGCCACAATCATATCAACAAAAGCGTTAATCTCATGATGAGTATAGGCGGGTTGAACACATTGCTTAGCGACATCATCAACGGACCAAGAAATATTATCAGGCTGGAAAAGATACACCGAATCTGCGGCATGAAGCGAACCGGCTAAGGTGTCTTTATGAACCCCTAGTTTCATCGTACTAGAGCGAGGTTCTAATACTGCGATAATTTTATTATCACCCACTTTATTACGTAAACCGCTTAACGTTAGATCAATTGCAGTAGGGTGATGAGCAAAATCGTCATATACCGTGACCCCATTAACCTCACCTTTAAACTCTAATCGACGCTTAGTATTGATAAAGGAGCCCAATGCTTCACAAGCTAAATCTGGGGTAACGCCTACATGGCGAGCCGAAGCTACGACCATCAGAGCATTACTTACATTATGATCACCGACTAAATTCCAGTTTACCTGCCCAACATTTTCATCATTGAAATAAACGTCAAATTGGCTGCCGTCTTTCTTAAGTTTACTCGCTTTCCATTCTCCTTCTTCACCCGTAAATTCAATCTCACTCCAACATCCTTGCTCTAGTACTTCAGCTAAGGGTTTATCTTGTTTAGGGGCAAAAATACGACCACTACTAGGCACCGTTCTTATAAGATGATGGAACTGACGTTGAATTGCAGCAAGATCATCAAAAATATCAGCATGATCAAATTCCAGATTATTTAATACTAACGTTCGTGGACGGTAATGAACAAACTTAGAACGCTTGTCAAAAAAAGCACTGTCATATTCATCGGCTTCAACCACAAAAAACATGCTTTCACCTAATCGTGCCGATTCCCCAAAGTTACCAAGTACACCACCGACGAGAAAACCAGGTTTATATCCACACTCTTCTAAGACCCAGGCTAGCATGCTTGATGTCGTCGTCTTACCATGAGTTCCTGCAACAGCCAGTACCCAGCGATCTTGTAATAGGAACTCTTGCAACCATTGAGGTCCTGAAGTGTATTTTAAATTTTTATCTAAAACATACTCCACACATGGGTTACCACGACTCATCGCATTCCCAATGACAACAAGGTCTGGCGCAGGATCTAACTGACTAGGATCAAAGCCTTCAATGATCTCAATACCCTGAGATTCTAATAACGTACTCATTGGAGGGTAAACGTTCGCATCACTACCTGTAACCTTATGTCCAAGTTGACGAGCTAAAGTCGCGGCTCCTCCCATGAAGGTGCCACAGATGCCAAGGATATGAATATGCATAATAAAAACCGTCTTATATTAAATTAAGTGAGTAATCCCGTTATCGAGTTACTTCAATACTCTTAAAAAGTTCTGTGCTATAGAATGAATTACAGTAAACAGTAACACAACCATTATAAAGATAAATTGCACTCGTTTTATATTGGATTATAAATTGTAACTGACCCCATCCACCGTTGATATCTAATAACATGAGAATAAAAGGAATAACCCATGTCAGAAATAAGAACTTTAGGTGAGTTTATCGTCGCTAAACAGCACGATTTCCCTCATGCAAGTGGAGAGTTGTCATCATTGATCGGTTCCATTAAATTGGCAGCCAAAATAGTAAACCGAGAAATAAATAAAGCAGGGCTGGTTGATATTACAGGGGCTTCTGGTGATGAAAATATTCAAGGTGAACAACAACAAAAATTAGATATCTACGCCAATGATAAATTTAAAGCCGCATTAGAAAATCGAGACCAAGTGTGTGGTGTCGCAAGTGAAGAGGAAGATGAAGCGGTTGCGTTTAATAAAGAACTGAATAAAAACGCAAAGTATGTCGTGTTAATGGATCCATTGGATGGTTCTTCAAATATCGATGTTAATGTTTCTGTCGGTACTATTTTCTCCATTTATCGTCGTATTTCACCAATAGGCTCACCGGCAACCGAAGAAGATTTTCTACAGCCAGGAAATAAACAAGTGGCTGCTGGTTATATTATTTATGGTTCTTCTACCATGCTGGTTTATACCACAGGGAACGGCGTTCACGGCTTTACTTACGATCCATCTCTTGGTGTCTTCTGTTTATCTCATGAAGACATGAAAATTCCACAAGATGGTAATATATACTCCATTAATGAAGGGAATTACATACGTTTCCCTGAAGGAGTGAAGCAATATTTAAAATATTGCCAAGAAATAAAACCTGCAGAAAATCGCCCATATACATCACGTTATATCGGGTCTCTCGTTGCTGACTTCCATCGTAATCTACTAAAGGGAGGGATTTATCTGTACCCAAGTACTCAAGCTTACCCAAATGGAAAATTAAGATTACTTTATGAATGTAACCCAATGGCAATGTTAATTGAAGAGGCGGGAGGAAAAGCGACAAGTGGAGAAGAGCGGATCTTAGATATTACTCCGACCGAATTGCATCAACGTGTACCTTTCTTTGTTGGTTCAATCAATATGGTCGATAAAGTACAAAATTTTCTTGATGAATGGCAAGATTAACAATATTTAGATACAAAAAAACCGAGTCCTAAGACTCGGTTTTTTATTGAAACTACTTACTAATTACTCAGCTGCAGCTTCTACTTCTGGGCGATCTACAAGCTCAATGTATGCCATTGGAGCTTTATCACCTGTACGGAAACCGCACTTCAGAATACGAGTATAACCACCAGCACGTTGTGCAAAGCGTGGACCTAACTCGGTAAATAGTTTTGCTACAACTTCGTTATCACGAGTGCGAGCAAATGCTAGACGACGGTTAGCAACACTGTCTGTCTTAGCTAATGTAATCAAAGGCTCAACTACACGGCGAAGCTCTTTTGCTTTTGGTACAGTCGTCTTGATAATCTCGTGACGAACCAAAGAGCAAGCCATATTGCTAAACATAGCTTTACGGTGGCTGCTGTTGCGGTTGAGTTGACGACCACTCTTACGATGGCGCATGACCTAATCCTTCTAACTAGATAATTAGTGAACTGATTAATCTTCAGCGATAGACGCTGGTGGCCAGTTCTCTAGGCGCATGCCTAAAGAAAGACCACGTGAAGCTAGAACATCTTTAATTTCAGTTAAAGATTTCTTACCAAGGTTTGGAGTTTTAAGTAACTCAACCTCAGTGCGCTGCACCAGATCACCAATGTAGTGAATCGCTTCTGCTTTCAAACAGTTAGCAGAGCGAACCGTTAGTTCAAGATCGTCTACAGGACGCAGTAGGATCGGATCGAACTCTGGCTTTTCTTCTTTTTCTTCAGGAACTCGTACATCACGAAGATCTACAAATGCATCCAATTGTTCAGCTAAAATTGTAGCTGCACGACGGATAGCTTCCTCAGGATCAAGCGTACCATTCGTTTCCATATCGATAACAAGTTTGTCTAAGTCAGTACGTTGCTCTACACGTGCCGCTTCAACCGCATAAGATATTTTATCTACTGGGCTATAAGTTGCATCGACAAGCAAACGACCGATTGGACGCTCATCTTCTTCAGTATGGATACGAGCTGTTGACGGTACATAGCCGCGACCACGCTCTACCTTGATTCTCATGCTGATTTCAGCATTGTCATCAGTTAAGTGGCAGATTACATGCTCTGGGTTCGCAATCTCAACATCACCATCATGGGTGATGTCACCTGCAACAACAGGGCCTGCACCAGACTTGTTAAGAGTAATGATAACTTCATCTTTACCCTCAACCTTAACGGCCAGGCCTTTAAGGTTTAGAAGGATTTCAAGGATATCTTCCTGAACACCTTCTTTGGTGCTGTACTCATGTAATACGCCTTCGATTTCTACTTCAGTTACGGCACAACCCGGCATTGAAGATAGTAAAATACGACGTAGAGCGTTACCTAGAGTATGGCCGAAACCACGCTCTAATGGCTCAAGAGTTACTTTTGCGTGAGTCAGGCTAACTTGTTCAATGTCAACTAGACGCGGCTTTAGAAATTCTGTTACAGAACCCTGCATTGTGTCCTCTCTTTATTTAAACTTTACTTAGAGTAAAGCTCGACGATCAAGTGTTCGTTGATGTCGGCAGACAAATCAGAACGTTCAGGAAGACGCTTAAACGTACCTTCCATTTTGCCAGCATCTACTTCAATCCAAGTTGGCTTTTCGCGTTGTTCAGCAACTTCTAGAGCAGCTTTAATACGTGATTGCAGTTTAGCTTTTTCACGAATTGAAACAACATCGTTAGCCGAAACTTTGAAAGAAGGAACGTTAACTACTTTACCATTAACTAGAATAGACTTATGACTAACTAGTTGACGAGATTCAGCACGTGTAGAACCAAAACCCATACGGTAAACTACGTTATCTAGACGACCTTCAAGAAGTTGAAGTAGGTTTTCACCTGTGTTGCCTTTAATACGAGCAGCATCTTTGTAGTAGTTACGGAATTGTTTTTCTAGTACGCCATACATACGACGAACTTTTTGCTTCTCACGAAGCTGAACGCCATACTCAGATAGACGACCGCGACGAGCGCCGTGTACACCTGGAGCGTTATCGATCTTACACTTGGTATCGATCGCACGTACGCCTGATTTAAGGAATAAATCAGTGCCTTCGCGACGGCTAAGCTTCAGCTTAGGACCCAAATATCTTGCCATGTTCTTTCTCCAATATTCCTAGAAACGAAACTTAAACGCGACGTTTCTTAGGTGGACGACAACCGTTATGAGGGATCGGAGTAGCATCAACAATATTTGTGATGCGGTATCCAGCAGCGTTTAACGCACGGATAGTTGACTCACGACCAGGACCAGGGCCCTTAACCATAACTTCAAGGTTCTTAACGCCATATTCTTTGGCCATTTCACCACAACGTTCAGCAGCAACTTGTGCAGCAAACGGAGTAGATTTACGAGAACCACGGAAACCAGAACCACCTGCAGTAGCCCAAGCTAGTGCATTACCTTGACGGTCAGTAATGGTTACGATTGTATTATTGAAAGAAGCATGGATATGCGCTACGCCATCCGCTACTTGCTTACGAACGCGCTTACGAGCGCGAGTTGGTTGTTTTGCCATTGTACTCTCTACCTTATCCGATTATTTTTTGATCGGCTTGCGCGGACCTTTACGGGTACGTGCGTTGGTTTTAGTACGCTGTCCACGCAACGGTAGACTGCGACGGTGACGAAGACCACGATAACAGCCAAGGTCCATAAGACGCTTGATGTTCATCGATACTTCACGACGTAAGTCGCCTTCTACAGTGTATTTGGCAACACCATCACGCAGAATATCAATCTGCTCATCATTCAGTTCACTGATCTTAACATCTTCAGCAATACCAACTGCAGCTAAAATAGCTTGCGAGCGGGTCTTACCGATGCCGTAGATTGCAGTAAGTGCAATTACAGCGTGTTTATGATCAGGAATGTTAATGCCTGCTATACGGGCCACTATTCACTCCTAGTACTTTTTCTTAAGAAGAGTCGCAACAAAGCCCGATGAGGATACGTTGCGACTATAACTACTTCTTTTGCACACAAAAGGTAGGCCGAGAAATATACTCGGCCTAGCTTAATATATCAAGTAAAAATTTCTGCTAATTAACCTTGGCGTTGTTTATGCTTTGGTTCAACACAAATTATACGCACAACACCGTTGCGCTTAATAACTTTACAGTTGCGGCAGATTTTCTTAACGGAAGCACGAACTTTCATTGCTAAACTCCGTAAATGGATCTGAAATTAACGGCCATAGCCTTTCAGATTAGCTTTCTTCAAAACGGACTCATACTGCTGAGACATCAGATGAGTCTGAACTTGTGCCATAAAGTCCATAATAACTACAACTACAATTAGTAGTGAAGTACCGCCAAAATAGAAGCGTACGTTCCATGCAATCATCATAAACTCAGGGATCAGACAGATGAAGGTAATATACATTGCGCCCGCTAGGGTTAACCGTGTCATCACTTTATCTATGTATTTCGTTGTCTGTTCACCTGGGCGGATTCCGGGTACGAATGCACCAGACTTCTTCAAGTTATCAGCTGTTTCACGCGGGTTAAAAACCAACGCGGTATAGAAGAAACAGAAGAAGATAATTGCTGCTGCATAAAGCATTACATATAATGGCTGACCAGGGCTTAACGCCATGGAAACATCAGTTAACCAACCGAATGTTCCTTCGCCATTACCACCAAACCACTGAGCCAATGTCCCAGGGAATAGTATAATACTAGATGCAAATATTGCAGGAATCACACCAGCCATATTAATTTTAAGTGGCAAGTGAGTACTTTGAGCTGCAAATACCTTACGGCCTTGCTGACGTTTTGCATAGTTAACGACGATACGACGTTGACCACGCTCCATGAACACTACAAAGTAGATAACTGCAAACGATAACACTGCAATTAGTAATAGAAGAAGCACGTGCAGTTCACCTTGACGCGCCTGCTGGATCGTTTCACCAATAGCTGGTGGTAAACCTGCAACGATACCTGTGAAAATAATCAAAGATATACCGTTACCGATGCCACGTTCAGTAATTTGCTCACCTAACCACATTAAAAACATGGTACCGGTAATTAAACTTACTGTAGCTGTTAGATAGAACATCATGTCAGGGTTAGAAACTAACCCTGGAATCATGCTTGGCAATCCGGTTGAAATCCCAATTGCTTGGAATGTCGCCAGAACCAAGGTGCCATAACGTGTGTACTGATTAATCTTACGACGACCAGACTCACCTTCTTTTTTCAATTCTGCTAGAGGAGGATGTACAACTGTTAACAGTTGCACAACGATAGATGCCGAAATATACGGCATAATACCTAGAGCAAGAATTGAGGCACGCGACAGTGCACCACCAGAGAACATGTTAAACATTTCAATGATGGTACCCTGCTGCTGTTCGAAAAGATCAGCAAGGACAGCAGCGTCAATCCCAGGAATTGGCACAAATGAGCCCGCACGGAACACTAAAAGCGCACCTATCACAAATAAGAGACGCGATTTCAGTTCAGCTAAGCCGCTCTGAGCACTATTTACTTCTTTTCCTGGTTTCTTTGCCATTGTACCTCATCCTTCGAGGATTATTCCTCGATCTTACCGCCTGCAGCTTCAATCGCAGCTTTAGCGCCTTTCGTTACGCGTAGACCTTTAACAGTTACAGCAGTAGCTATTTCACCAGAAAGTACAACTTTCGCGAACACAATGTTCTTAGTGATTACGTTAGCAGCTTTAAGGCTGTTTAGATCGATAACGTTACCTTCAACTTTAGCAAGTTCGCTTAAACGAACCTCTGCAGTCACTAGGCTCTTACGTGAAGTAAAGCCAAATTTAGGTAAACGTTGTTTCAGAGGCATTTGACCGCCTTCAAAACCAACGCGAACTTTACCGCCAGAACGTGATTTTTGGCCTTTATGACCACGGCCACCAGTTTTACCTAGGCCCGAACCGATACCACGACCAACACGCTTCTTAGAAGGGTTTGATCCAGCAGCCGGTGATAGAGTATTCAAACGCATTACTGATTACTCCTCAATCTTAACCATGTAGTGAACTTTGTTGATCATGCCGCGTACGCAAGCAGTATCTTCAAGTTCCACAGTGTGGTTGATGCGACGAAGGCCTAGACCTTTAAGACACAAAACGTGCTTAGGTAGGCGACCGATAGAGCTTTTAGTCTGAGTTACTTTGATAGTTTTAGACATGGTTCTTACTCCGAAATAGCTTCAACAGTTAGACCACGCTTAGCAGCTACCATCTCAGGTGACTTAACACTAGTTAGACCAAGAATCGTTGCACGAACAACGTTAATTGGGTTAGTAGAGCCGTAAGCTTTAGCTAGTACGTTGCGGACACCCACAACTTCTAGTACTGCACGCATAGCACCGCCAGCGATGATACCAGTACCTTCTGAAGCTGGTTGCATGTACACTTTAGAACCAGTGTGGCGACCTTTAACAGCGTGGTGAAGAGTACCTTCGTTAAGAGCGATCGTAAACATGTTACGACGTGCTTTTTCCATTGATTTTTGAATCGCAGCTGGTACTTCACGGGCTTTGCCGTAACCGAAACCAATGCGACCATTACCGTCACCAACAACTGTTAGTGCAGTAAAACTAAAGATTCGACCGCCTTTAACCGTTTTAGAAACACGGTTAACAGCAATTAGCTTTTCATTCAAATCTGTAGCTTGTTGTTGTTCTTTAGCCATCTTCCAACCCTACCTTAGAATTTCAGACCAGCTTCGCGAGCAGAATCTGCTAGCGCCGCTACTCGGCCGTGGTATTGGAAACCAGAACGATCGAAAGCAACATTAGTAATGCCTTTTTCGATAGCGCGCTCAGCAATTAATTTACCAATTGCTACAGCAGCTGCTTTGTTACTAGTATTTCCAACTTGCTCACGGATTGCCTTTTCTACAGTAGAAGCGGCAGCGATAACCTCTGAGCCGTTTGGTGCGATTACCTGAGCATACGTATGACGCGGAGTACGATGCACTACAAGGCGAGTTGCACACAGTTCAGCGATCTTACGACGTGCACGTGTAGCACGACGGATGCGAGATGCTTTCTTATCCATAGTGATACCCTACTTCTTCTTAGCTTCTTTAGTACGCACGATTTCATCGGCGTAACGAACACCTTTGCCTTTATAAGGCTCAGGTTTACGGTATGAACGAATATCCGCAGCAACTTGACCTACTACTTGCTTATCGCAACCAGTAATAATGATCTCAGTTTGAGTTGGACATTCAGCTTTAATACCTTCCGGAAGAGCATGCTCAACAGGATGTGAGAAGCCAAGAGTAAGGCCTACTGCGTTACCTTTCATGGTAGCACGGTAACCTACACCTTTAAGAGTTAGCTTCTTAGTAAAGCCTTCATTAACACCAACAACCATATTGTTTACTAGTGCACGAGCTGTACCAGCTTGTGCCCAAGCATTGGCAACGCCTTCGCGTGGACCAAATACAATAGAGTTATCTTCTTGTGAAACAACTACAGCGTTATTAAGTACGCGAGTTAGTTCACCTTTACCACCTTTGATAGTGATTTCCTGGCCGTTCAGTTTAACTTCTACGCCAGCAGGAAGAACCACAGGTGCTTTAGCAACACGAGACATATCCTACTCCTATTAAGCTACGTAGCAGATAATTTCGCCACCAAGACCAGCTTTACGCGCAGCGCGGTCAGACATAAGGCCTTTTGATGTAGAAATAACAGCAATACCAAGACCACCCATAACAGATGGTAACGCGTCGTTCTTCTTGTATACACGAAGACCTGGACGAGAAACTCGTTGGATTTGCTCGATAACTTGTTTAGCTTGGAAATACTTTAAAGTGATTTCTAGCTCAGGTTTGATGTCGCCTTCAACAGCGAAATCAGCGATGTAGCCTTCAGCTTTAAGTAGTGCAGCAATTGCAACTTTAAGCTTTGAAGAAGGCATTTTAACAGCAACTTTATTTGCTGATTGACCGTTGCGAACGCGGGTCAGCATATCCGAAATCGGATCTTGCATGCTCATATGATGTACTCCAAATGATTAAGTGGCAACTACCAGCTAGCCTTACGAAGACCCGGAATCTCGCCTTTCATGCAAGCTTCACGAACCTTAATACGGCTTAAACCGAACTTACGTAAATAACCATGTGGACGACCAGTTTGGTTACAACGATTGCGTTGACGAGATGCACTTGAATCACGTGGTAGTGATTGCAGTTTAAGAACTGCATTCCAACGATCTTCTTCAGAAGCATTTACATCGCTAATTAGAACTTTTAACGCAGCGCGCTTTTCAGCGAACTTAGTTACAAGTTTTGCACGTTTAGCTTCACGTGCTTTCATAGATTGTTTAGCCATAACAGTAACCCTTCACCTTACTTACGGAATGGGAAGTTAAAGGCAGCCAGCAGAGCTCGGCCTTCCGCATCTGTATTCGCAGACGTCGTGATAGTAATATCAAGACCGCGTACACGATCAACTTTATCATAGTCGATCTCAGGGAAGATGATTTGCTCGCGAACGCCCATGCTGTAGTTACCACGTCCGTCAAAAGACTTAGCGCTAACTCCACGGAAATCACGTACTCGAGGAAGTGCAATAGAAACTAGACGCTCTAAAAACTCCCACATACGTTCGCCACGCAGGGTTACTTTACAACCGATTGGGTAGCCTTCACGGATTTTAAAACCAGCAACAGATTTACGTGCTTTAGTAATCAATGGCTTTTGGCCAGAGATAATTGCCATATCGGCAGCAGCGTTTTCTAGAAGCTTTTTATCATTGATTGCTTCACCAACACCCATATTTAGGGTGATTTTTTCAACCCTAGGGACTTGCATGACGCTTGAGTAGCTGAACTCTTTGGTAAGCTCAGCGACTACAGACGACTTGTAGTAATCATGCAGTTTCGCCATAGTAGAACTCCAAATTGCTTCTATCTATTAGTTAGAAATGGTTTCACCGTTAGATTTGAAGAAACGCACTTTTTTGCCTTCTTCAAAACGGAAACCGATACGGTCCGCTTTACCAGTTGCATCGTTGAAGATTGCGATATTTGAAGCATCAATTGCTGCTTCTTTCTCAACAATACCACCTTGCTGACCAAGAGCCGGTACAGGCTTTTGGTGCTTTTTAACAAGGTTGATACCTTCAACAATAACTTTACCAGTTTCAAGAACCTTAGTTACTTTACCTTTCTTGCCTTTATCTTTACCGACAAGAACGATTACTTCGTCATTACGACGGATTTTAGCTGCCATTTTTCGCTCCTTACAGAACTTCGGGTGCTAGTGAAACGATTTTCATGAATTTCGCATTACGAAGTTCACGAGTCACTGGACCAAAGATACGTGTACCGACTGGTTGCTCAGTAGTGTCATTCAACAATACGCAAGCATTACGGTCGAAGCGAATGATAGAACCGTCTGGGCGACGAACGCCTTTACGAGTGCGCACTACTACCGCCTTCAGAACATCACCTTTTTTAACTTTACCGCGAGGAATTGCTTCCTTAACAGTAACTTTAATGACGTCTCCGATATGTGCATAACGGCGGTGAGAGCCACCCAGAACCTTAATACACATTACCTTGCGCGCACCAGAGTTATCTGCAGCGTCAAGTGTACTTTGCATTTGGATCATTGTTAGTGCTCCGCTAAATATTTAAACTAGACCCATCACGGGTCGGGCTGCCTCTTTAAAAGAGATGGGGATTATATCACCATTTTTTTTATAAAGGTAGTCAAAAAATAAACGGCTCTAAAAAAATTCAGAGCCGCTTAAAGTCGCTATAGAATCAACAAATTAAGCTTTTGCTTTTTCTACAATGTTTACCAATGTCCAAGACTTAGTCTTAGAAAGAGGACGACATTCACGAATTACAACTAAGTCGCCTTGGCCACATTCGTTGTTTTCATCATGTGCGTGAAGCTTAGTCGTGCGCTTGATGTATTTACCGTAGATCGGGTGTTTCACCATGCGCTCAATAGCAACAACAATAGACTTGTCCATTTTGTCGCTAATTACACGACCTTGCATAGTACGAATTTTCTCGCTCATTATGCGCCAGCCTTCTCATTCAGTAAAGTTTTAACACGTGCGATATCACGACGTACAGCTTTTAGAGTATGAGTCTGCTGTAGTTGACCAGTCGCAGCTTGCATACGCAAGTTAAACTGTTCACGTAGCAAATTCAAAAGCTCTTCATTAAGCTCTTCAACGTTTTTCTCGCGTAGATCTTGTGCTTTCATCACATCACCTGCTTAGTTACAAAAGTAGTTTTGATAGGCAGTTTACGTGCCGCTAGGCGGAACGCTTCACGTGCCAACTCTTCAGGTACGCCGTTCATTTCGTACATTACCTTTCCAGGTTGGATTTGGGCTACCCAGTACTCAACGTTACCTTTACCCTTACCCTGACGAACTTCAAGCGGTTTTTCTGTGATAGGTTTGTCTGGGAACACACGGATCCAGATTTGGCCTTGACGTTTAACATGACGTGTCATAGCACGACGTGCCGCTTCGATCTGACGTGCAGTTAGACGACCACGGCCTACAGCTTTAAGACCGAATTCGCCGAAGCTTACTTCAGTGCCTTTAGCAAGACCACGGTTACGACCAGTCATAACCTTACGGAACTTAGTACGTTTTGGTTGTAGCATCAGTCAGCTCCTTACTTACGGCTTCTACGCTGCTTCTTAGGCTTGTCAGCCTTAGGCTCTACTGCATTAGCAGCTGGCATACCGCCTAGAACTTCACCTTTGAAGATCCAAACTTTAACGCCAATCACACCATATTGCGTATGAGCTGAAGCAGTTGCGTAATCAATGTCAGCACGTAGAGTATGTAGAGGTACACGACCTTCACGATACCACTCAGAACGTGCGATTTCAGCACCGCCTAAACGGCCGCCTACTTGTACTTTGATGCCTTGAGCGCCTAGACGCATTGCATTTTGTACCGCACGCTTCATAGCGCGACGGAACATAACACGACGTTCTAGTTGAGAAGCAATGCTGTCAGCTACAAGGTGAGCATCTAGCTCAGGCTTGCGAACTTCTGCAATGTTGATTTGCGCTGGAACACCTGCGATTTTAGCTACGCCTGCGCGTAGTTTTTCTACGTCTTCGCCTTTCTTACCGATTACTACGCCTGGACGAGCAGTGTGAATAGTCACACGGATGCTCTTCGCAGGACGCTCGATAACGATGCGAGATAGAGATGCTTTTTTCAGTTCTTTAGTAAGATACTGACGTACCTTGAAGTCGCCGTCTAGGTTGTCAGCGAACTCTTGGCTACTAGCAAACCATGTAGCATTCCAAGGCTTAACGATGCCAAGACGAATACCATTAGGATGTACTTTTTGACCCATTTGCTTAATCTCCTAGTCTTTAACGATCAGCTACAACGATAGTGATGTGGCTTGAACGCTTCAAGATGCGATCTGCACGACCTTTAGCACGAGGCATAATACGCTTCATGATTGGGCCTTCGTCTACGAAGATTTTAGCGACATTTAGATCGTCGATATCTGCACCTTCGTTGTGTTCAGCGTTTGCGATAGCAGACTCAACAACTTTTTTAATAATTACTGCAGCTTTTTTGTTGCTGAAAGTAAGGATTTCAAGAGCCTGGTCTACTGATTTCCCACGAATTTGGTCCGCAACTAAGCGAGCCTTTTGTGGAGAAATGCTGGCAAAACGATGTTTAGCAATAGCTTCCATATTCTACCTCCTAACGCTTTTTAGCTTTCTTATCTGCAGCGTGGCCGCGATAAGTACGAGTAGGTGCAAATTCGCCCAGCTTGTGACCAATCATGTCTTCTGTAACGAAAACTGGTACATGCTGGCGACCATTATGGACAGCGATGGTCAAATTGATCATAGTTGGGATGATCATTGAACGACGGGACCAAGTCTTAATAGGCTTTTTGTCTCCGCTTTCCACCGCTTTCTCTACCTTCTTCAGCAAGTGTAGGTCAATGAAAGGACCTTTCTTGAGAGAACGTGGCATGGCGATTCCTCTTTATAGATTATTTGTTACGACGACGTACAATGTACTTGTCAGTAGATTTATTCTTACGAGTCTTGAAGCCCTTAGTAGGCATACCCCAAGGTGATACTGGGTGACGACCGCCTGATGTACGACCTTCACCACCACCGTGTGGGTGATCTACTGGGTTCATTGCAACACCACGTACCGTTGGACGAACACCGCGCCAGCGTGTAGCACCAGCTTTGCCTAGCTCACGTAGCATGTGTTCAGAATTACCAACTTCACCGATAGTCGCACGACCTTCAGAAAGAACTTTACGCATCTCACCAGAACGTAGACGTAATGTCACGTAAGCGCCATCACGAGCGATGATTTGTGCGTATGCACCAGCAGAACGTGCAACTTGCGCGCCCTTACCAGGTTTTAATTCAACACAGTGAACAGTAGAACCTACTGGGATGTTGCGCAATGGTAAGCAGTTACCTGCTTTGATTGGCGCATCAACACCTGATTGTACTGTATCGCCGGCTTTAAGACCTTTTGGTGCGATAATGTAACGACGCTCACCGTCTGCGAACAGAACTAGTGCAATATTTGCACTACGGTTTGGATCGTATTCTAAACGTTCAACGATAGCTGGAATGCCATCTTTAGTACGTTTAAAGTCAATTAGACGGTAGTGTTGCTTATGACCACCACCAACGTGACGTACTGTAATACGACCGTTATTATTACGACCACCAGATTTAGAGTTTTTCTCTAAAAGAGGTGCGTATGGCTTACCCTTATGTAGGTCAGCGTTAACGATTTTTACAACGTGACGACGACCAGGGGAAGTCGGCTTACATTTAACAATAGCCATTTTTAACTACTCCTGTTATTCCGCGCCGCCAACGAAGTCTAGGTCTTGACCTTCTTTCAAGATTACGTACGCTTTTTTCACGTCTGAACGACGGCCTTGGCGTGCACCTTGACGTTTGGTCTTGCCCTTAGTGATAAGGGTATTTACAGACTTAACTTCAACTTCAAACAACTTTTCTACTGCTGCTTTAATCTCTTTTTTTGTTGCATTGATTACTACTTTGAAAACAATAGTGTTATTGCCTTCAGCAGTCATCGTTGCTTTTTCAGAGATATGTGGGCCACGTAGAACTTTTAGTAGACGCTCTTCACTGATCATGCCAGCATCTCCTCAACTTGCTTAACTGCAGCAGCAGTCATTAGAACCTTGTTGAATGCAACAAGACTTACTGGATCAATACCAGCAACGTCACGTGCGTCAACTTTATATAGGTTACGAGCAGCTAAGAATAGATTCTCGTCTACTTCGCCAGTTACGATAAGAACATCGTTAAGCTCAAGTTCTTTAAGCTTAGCAACTAGCTCTTTAGTTTTTGGTGCTTCAATTGAGAAGTCTTCAACAACGATCAAACGATCTTGACGAACTAACTCAGAAAGAATGCTTTTAAGAGCACCACGGTACATTTTTTTGTTTACTTTCAAGCTGTGATCTTGTGGTTTCGCAGCGAAAGTAACACCACCTGAACGCCAGATTGGGCTACGAATAGTACCCGCACGAGCTCGGCCTGTACCTTTTTGACGCCATGGCTTAGCGCCACCGCCAGATACTTCAGAACGTGTTTTTTGAGCGCGAGTACCTTGACGAGCACCTGCTGCATACGCAACAACTACTTGGTGTACAAGAGCCTCGTTAAACTCACGTCCGAAAGTAGTTTCGGAAACAGTTAGTGCCGCAGCACCTTTAACCATTAGTTCCATTACATACTCCTAAGACGTTATGCTTTAACAGCTGGTTTAACGATCACGTTGCCACCTGTTGAGCCTGGTACTGCACCTTTAATAAGAAGCAGATTGCGCTCAGCGTCAACACGTACGATCTCTAAGTTTTGAGTAGTACAACGCTCAGCACCCATGTGACCCGCCATTTTTTTGCCTTTAAATACGCGACCTGGAGTTTGACATTGGCCAATTGAACCCGGAGCACGATGAGACAAAGAGTTACCGTGAGTCATATCTTGAGTAGCGAAGTTCCAACGCTTAATTGCGCCTTGGAAGCCCTTACCTTTAGATGTACCAGTAACGTCTACTTTTTTGATTTCGTTAAAGATTTCAACACTTAGCTCAGCGCCAACTGTGAATTCTTCACCGTTTTCTAAACGGAATTCCCAAAGACCGCGACCTGCTTCAACACCTGCTTTCGCAAAGTGACCAGCTTCAGGCTTAGATACGCGGTTAGCTTTCTTAGAACCACAAGTAACTTGAATTGCGTTGTAGCCATCAGTTTCTACAGTTTTCACTTGAGAAACACGGTTAACTTCAACTTCAACAACAGTTACTGGGATAGAAACGCCTTCTTCGGTAAAGATGCGGGTCATGCCCACTTTACGACCGACTAGACCAATCATAATAATCTCCCCTTAACCTAGGCTAATTTGAACATCAACGCCAGCAGCAAGGTCTAAACGCATTAGTGCGTCAACAGTTTTATCTGTTGGCTCAACAATGTCGATTAAACGCTTGTGAGTACGAATTTCGTACTGGTCACGTGCGTCTTTGTTAACGTGAGGAGAAGTAAGAACAGTAAAACGCTCTTTACGAGTAGGTAGTGGAATAGGACCACGAACCTGAGCGCCAGTGCGCTTAGCTGTTTCAACGATCTCCGCTGTAGACTGGTCGATTAGTTTATAATCAAAAGCCTTTAGGCGGATACGAATACGTTGGTTCTGCATGAGACAGAGCTCCAATAATAAATACACAAACAATATCGCCACTCAATCTCGAATAAACGAGAGAATGCCGATTGATTTATGTGAAACCATAGGTCCAAAATTAGGACACATTGTCAGTTAACTTATATTAGAGATTAATTCAATGATTACTCATCAAGGTAAGCTCTAATAATATTAACCGCGAACATAAGCTGAGTATTCATTCTAAGTTCTAACCTTACACTGTAAGTAATTAGAACTTTCCTCGCTGCTCATTGGTTCACAACTGACTTAAGCCAGTGCGATGCATTATACAGATCACACTTTTAGATGCAAGTGTTGTTTGAAAATTAAACGAAACATTTTTAAAAGAGAGTAATAAGAAGAGAATTAGAGATGTATTCGGTTTGAACAATAGGCGCCTACGGCGCAAATCAAAAGGACTCAACCTCTTCCATTGTTGCCAATAAATCGTTTATCCTATCGCCATGCACGCATATAAACCCCTGAAACAATTATTTAATAGTCAAAATAACTGGCTTAAATTTCTTCATAATAACAAAGCTAACCTAAGAGCGGTCGTGATTGAAAATGTCACAAAGATGCTGTCCTGTGGGACAGCGGCTTTTGGCTCTCGCGAATATCATTGTTGCAACCCTGACTGTACCCATATCAAATATATTCACCAAACCTGTAAATCTCGAGCGTGCAGTAGCTGTGGCATGAAAGCCACAGAGCGATGGATACAAAAGCAACAACATGTCTTCCCTGAATGCGAATATCAACACATCACCTTTACCCTTCCAAACACGCTATGGCCTATCTTTCGTCATAACCGTTGGCTGTTAAATAAATTATTCAAATGTGCTGCAAACATTCTGCTGGGATGGGCAAAAGATAAAGGAATAGATGTCGGTATCTTTTGTGCTCTTCATACTTACGGTCGAAAACTGAATTGGAATACGCACTTACATTTATCGGTCACTCGGTAAGCGTGCGGGGAACTACACCTTGTCTTTTACATTCCAAGGTAAAAGTGAATCGATATCTGGCGATCCAACACATAAACGATCTAGACAATACCTAATATAATCGTAAGGGATTAATCCGTTTGCCTTTGCTGTTTCTACAATGCTGTAAAGCATTGCACTTGAATCTGCACCAGCCGTTGAACCCGAAAATAACCAGTTTTTCCGGCCGATAACAAACGGTTTAACCGCTCGCTCTGCTCGATTGTTATCAATAGATAACAATCCATCATCAATATAACGAACTAATTTATCCCATTGATTTAATGTATAGCTAATCGCCTCACCTAATTTTGTTTTAGGTGATACTCGACTAACTGCGCTATCAAGCCAATCACGGAGCTCTTTAAGTAAATCGCGGGCTTCTGTCTGCCTAGCAACATACTTGGCTTCAGGGGAAGCCTCTTTTAATAACGATTCGATCCGGTATAGCTTTTGGATTTTACTCAATACCCAATCTGCACTCCCTGTTTTCCCTTTTACTTGAACACGTTGAGCCTCAATAAATCGTCGACGTGCGTGTGCCCAACAGCCAACTAAAATCGCTTCAGTTTGTTCATAACCTTGGTAACCATCGGTATGTAAATACCCGTTATAACCTTTTAAAAAGTTAACTGGATGGTAGCCATGCCTGCTAGATTGATAATCATAAAGTACAATTCCAGGCAAAACACCAGAGCCTGGAGAATCATAGCCAGAGCAGTAGACCCACATATAACATTTTGCTTTTTCAACATCCAACACATTTACCGTTGTTTCATCACAATGCAGAGTGGGTTGTTCAAGCAAAATACGATGTAACTCGTTATTAAGAGGGGTAAATAGTACCGAGCATTTTATTAACCAATCCGCCATCGTTCGCCGTCCAATAATGATACCCCATTGCTGAAATAACGTTTCTTGACGATAAAGTGGAAGACTGTATTGAAATTTAGCCGTAATAATTTGAGCAAGTAAACTTGCGGTCGCAATCCCTTTAGGGATTGGTGACGCTGGCATTGGGGCTTGTTTAATGTCTACTGAAGTATTGTTTTTTTCACAATTTCGGCAAGCATATTTAGGACGAACATGTTGAATAACTTCCACTTTAGCTGGTACAAATTCCAACTTTTCACTGATGTCTTTACCCATCGCATGCATCTCTAGACCGCAACACTTACAAGTTTTATCTTTTATGTCGTGGATAATAACAGTACGCGGTAAGTCTTCAGGTAATCGTTTGTGTGTCATCATTTTCAATGATGATTTCTTCTTCTGTTTCATTGAATAAATCAAATTGAGTCGAGTCAGATTCACTGCTTTTACCAAAGCGCTGATGTTGAGCCAGTCGAAATTGCTCTAGAAGACGGTTATATTTATTTTCAAGCTGAAGCACAAGTGCTTTCAGCTCGTCAATGGTATCAGGAAGTGGTTTTATTTTATCAGTCATGTAGATGACTATATAACCTGAATTCTGGATAAGGCTGAACTAATTGCCCACCTAACGATCAGATCTTTCGACCAAGAATTATTTGAACGTATTTTAAAAGGTGGGCAAGATGAATAAATTAGTTGATATATTTTGTGATGTCGATGATTTTTGTTATCAATTCTTATCTCAATGGGAAAAATACCTTGTTGAGGCTAGTGAGAGAAAAAGAAAACGTCAGTCAGTAATGTCTACTAGTGAATGTATGACTATTGTCATCGCTTTTCATCAATCAAATCATAGAGATTTCAAGAACTTCTATATCGGGTTAGTTCATCAATATTGGAAAGGATACTTTCCAAATTTACTTAGCTACACTCGATTTGTGAGCAAAATGCCTAGCCTAATCGCCCCAATGTGTGCCTATTTTCAATCTATCAAAGGTAAGCCGACTGGCATTGCTTTTGTTGACTCCACGAGTCTTAAAGTATGCCATAACATTCGAATTCCTCGCCATAAAGTCTTTGATGGTGTTGCGAAAAGAGGAAAAGGTACCATGGGATGGTTTTTCGGCTTCAAACTTCATTTATTGATTAACCATCTTGGAGAAATTATTTCGCTGAAAATCACAGCTGGCAATGTAAATGATAGGACTCCTGTACCTGATTTATGCAAAGAACTCTCGGGGAAATTGTACGCTGATAAAGGGTACATAGGTAAAAAGTTGAGTGAGAGCTTAAAGAACTCTGATGTCGATTTAGTGACTACCTCGCGAAAAAACATGAAAGCAAAAGAGATAAGTGCTTTTGATAAGGCTATGTTATCAAAGAGATACATTATCGAAACGATAAATGACCAATTGAAGAATATCTCTCAAATTGAACATAGCCGTCATCGTAGCGTGACTGGTTTCATGCTAAATGTAATTTCAGGCGTTGTGGCTTATTGTTTAAAAAAACAAAAGCCACGAATTAAGCTATCAGAATGTGAATTTGAACTAATCCTCGCTTAAAGCATGTTTTATCCAGAATTCAGGTTATATAACGATAATACAGGTAATCAATCGGTTGCCTCCTATTCTTGACTGAGAATCAACTATTTAAAGGGTTGTTTGATAATGTACCGGTTGATGTCCTAAGATATCAAAACCTTGTAATAGCAGTGTCAGTTGCTGCTCTGATAATGCTAACGTATCGTTATTTATATTTCGTGGCCATTTGAAGCGGTCTTCATCTAATCGCTTGTACCATAAAGCGAATCCTGTTTTATCCCAATACAATATTTTGAGTTTATCACGAGGCTTATTGCAAAATATAAATAGAGCATCACTAAACGGTGATAGTTGCATTTCTTGCTCAACAATCACGACAAGGCCATTAATGGCCTTGCGAAAATCGACAAAATCACGATGAAGATAAATGGTGGAAACATCAGTAAATACATTCATGATTGATACCCTTTTAATAAGAGTCCTATCCAGTGAGGTTCAGTAGCTGGCAATGTTAATCGCAATTTTCCGATAGAAAGTTGAATATCTGGTAATTGTGGAGTGGCGATGATAGTTGATGTTAACGCTTCTACTTTCAAGAAAGTAGAAGCGTTAATCTTTTGTTTCCATCGTGCTTTACGTGCACTAAATGTCTTTGGCAGAATATTATGGTTACGACAAAATTCAGCGGCACTAAGCTTGCTAGATTGCTGAGATTCAAATAGAGCGTGCCATTGCTCTGGTGTTCTCTTTTTATCTTTTTGCATAATTACGTTCTCGTTAAATGAAAGATCGTAAGATACGCATAATGAATTTTATTTGTTAGGTGTAGTTCCCCGCACGCTTACGTCACTCGTGGGGGAATTTGTGAACGTACCGGTTTATGGAAACCCATTTACTTCCAAATGAAAACGACAGAGCCTTGTTGGAGAGCGGCTATCGTCAGTTTATTGGGTAAGGCTTATTATGAGCTTGATTTATCAAGCGAAGAATGCCCCTATATCCGTAATAAAACGGATTGGTCACGCTTTTTAAGCAGTCAATATAATCGTCGTTGGAAGCTTCATTTTGCTAAAAAGACAAATAATGTAAAACCGACGATGAACTATCTTGGTCGGTATTTAAAACGGCCCCCAATTTCAGCGTCACGTTTAAGTCATTACGCCAAAGGCGGAATGATAACGTTTAATTATTTAGACCATCGAACAGGAACAACAGACAGCCTAACATTATCACCAGAAGAGATGATAAGACGGATAGTAGAGCACTATCTTGATAAACATTTCAAGAGGATCCGATACTACGGTTTTTTATCAATGCGTCGTCGTGGAGAAGCTCTGCCTAGAGTTTATGCAGCTTTAGGTATGACAATAGAAGCTGAGCCGAAAATGCCAGGGTATGCCGCAATGTTAAAAGGATATGTAAAAGTAGATCCGTACGAATGTATTTTATGTGAAAGTCGTCTGGTGTTTACGAATTTCCGAGTCGGAAATTCGGTCAATGATTTAGTCACCCATGCGATAGTTCAGTCAGAATTGAGGGCAGCATAATAAGGTTTGTAGGATAAGTGTATCTAAAACTCATGAAATAGGGCTAAAACAGTTATAAAATCCCCGATAATTATATTTTCGATACCTTTTAAAAAAACAGCGATGGTGAAATTGGCTTTTTTAGACGGGCCAATGCTAACTCAGCAACATTCAAATTCCTTACCTTGAACTGATTTTGTTATTTCAACATAACACGTTAATAAAGAAAATCCGGGGGATTGCTTTTTATTGACCTTCAAATTTTAACTCTCTAAGTAACCGCCCTATTCTCTATACACCAAATAACAAAAAGGGAAGCCTAAGCTTCCCTTTTTTAGTTATGCGATTATCACAAAATCTTTAGCTATTAAGCGAAGATTTTAGCAACAACACCAGCACCAACTGTACGGCCACCTTCACGGATTGCGAAGCGTAGACCTTCGTCCATTGCGATTGGAGCAATTAGCTCAACCGTCATTTGAACGTTATCACCAGGCATTACCATTTCAACACCTTCAGGAAGTGTGATATCACCAGTTACATCCGTTGTACGGAAGTAGAACTGTGGACGGTAGCCTTTGAAGAAAGGAGTATGACGGCCGCCTTCATCTTTAGAAAGAACGTATACTTCTGACTCAAATTTAGTGTGTGGGTTGATTGAACCTTTAGCAGCAAGTACTTGGCCACGTTCAACGTCATCACGCTTAGTACCACGTAGAAGTGCACCAACGTTCTCACCAGCACGACCTTCGTCAAGCAGTTTACGGAACATTTCAACACCAGTACATGTAGAAACTGTAGTTTCTTTGATACCAATGATTTCTACTTCGTCGCCTACACGTAGAATACCACGTTCGATACGACCAGTAACAACTGTACCACGACCTTGAATTGAGAATACATCTTCAATAGGAAGTAGGAAAGGCATGTCAACAGCACGTTCAGGAAGAGGAATATATGTATCTAGAGCTTCTGCAAGCTCAATGATTTTATCTTCCCATTGTTTTTCGCCGTTTAGAGCGCCAAGAGCTGAACCTTGGATTACTGGTAAATCATCACCTGGGTAATCGTATTCAGAAAGAAGTTCACGAACTTCCATTTCTACTAGCTCAAGAAGTTCTTCATCATCAACCATGTCACATTTGTTCATGAACACAACGATGAAAGGAATACCAACTTGACGACCAAGTAGGATGTGCTCACGTGTTTGTGGCATAGGGCCATCAGTTGCAGCAACAACTAGGATACCACCATCCATTTGAGCAGCACCAGTGATCATGTTTTTAACATAATCGGCGTGTCCAGGACAGTCAACGTGTGCATAGTGACGTGCAGGAGTATCGTACTCAACGTGAGAAGTTGAGATTGTGATACCACGCTCGCGCTCTTCAGGAGCGTTATCGATTGATGCGAAATCTTTAGCTACGCCACCGTAAATTTTTGCAAGTGTAGTACAGATAGCAGCAGTTAGAGTTGTTTTACCGTGGTCAACGTGGCCGATTGTACCAACGTTTACGTGCGGTTTCGTACGTTCAAATTTTTCTTTAGACACGATCGTGTTCCTTCCTAGTTATGAGGCACCCTATCCGACAATGATAAGGCGCGCCAGAATTTGCTATTTTATGCGTCAATTGACTTTGGCGCAATAGTGTAAAGTATTTTATCCGCGTTCACCCCATAATTCTATCCGCGACATTCTTAGGTACTTCGCCGTACTCTGAGAATTCCATCGAATATGATGCACGGCCTTGTGTCGCCGAACGAAGAGATGTTGCATAACCAAACATTTCAGAAAGTGGTACTTGAGCACGAATAATTTTCAGGCCAGCGACACCGTCGTCCATACCTTCAATCATTCCACGGCGGCGATTTAAATCACCAACCACGTCACCCATCCAATCTTCTGGAGTGGTTATTTCAACTTTCATTGTAGGTTCAAGAATAACAGGCTGCGCTTCTAGTGCACCGTTCTTGAACGCCATTGAACCCGCGATTCTGAACGCCATTTCATTGGAGTCAACATCGTGGTAAGAACCATCAAACAGCGTCGCTTTAACGTCGAGAACAGGATAACCTGCTAACACACCGTTATGCATTTGCTCTTCGATACCTTTTGCTACTGAGCTGATATATTCACGAGGAACACTACCACCAACAGTTTCATCTACGAATACGAAACCTGCATCATGTTCAGCTGGCTCGATTCTTAGCCATACGTGACCATATTGACCGCGACCGCCAGATTGACGAATGAATTTACCTTCAACTTCCGCTTTACCACGGATAGTTTCACGGTAAGCAACTTGAGGTTTACCTACGTTACATTCAACGCTAAATTCACGCTTCATTCGATCAACAATGATATCTAGGTGTAGTTCACCCATACCAGAAATCAATGTTTGTCCTGATTCTTTGTCCGTTTCAACACGGAAAGAAGGATCTTCTGCCGCTAATTTACCAAGCGCTACACCCATTTTTTCTTGGTCAGCTTGCGTTCTTGGTTCAACCGCAATTTGAATCACTGGTTCAGGGAATTCCATACGTTCTAGAACCACTTTCGCGTTCTGATCACACAGAGTATCACCTGTAGTTACGTCTTTTAAACCAATTGCAGCAGCGATATCACCCGCTCGTATTTCTTTCACTTCTTCACGCTTATTTGCATGAAGCTGAACAATACGGCCAAAACGTTCACGTTTTTGTTTTACTGAGTTATATACGCCATCACCAGAATTAACGACACCAGAATAAACACGAATAAAGGTCAGCGTACCTACAAACGGGTCTGTTGCAATTTTAAATGCTAGTGCTGCAAATGGTTCGTTGTCGTCAGCATGACGCTCAACTTCATTGTCATTTTCATCAAGACCTTTGATTGCAGGAACATCAATAGGTGCAGGTAGGAATTCAACAACGGCATCAAGTACCGCTTGAACCCCTTTATTCTTAAATGCAGAGCCACAAGTCGCAAGAACAATCTCATTATTGATAGTTCGTGTGCGTAATGCATTTTTAATTTCAGCCTCTGTCAGTTCTTCACCTTCAAGATATTTATCCATCAGTTCTTCTGACGCTTCCGCTGCCGCTTCAACTAAGTTTAGGCGCCATTCGTCTGCAAGCTCTTGCATATCAGCTGGAATCTCTTCATAAGAGAAAGTCATGCCTTGATCGGCTTCATTCCAGTTGATTGTTTTCATCTTGATAAGGTCAATTACCCCACCAAAATCTTCTTCTGCACCAATGTTTAATTGGATAGGAACAGGATTTGCACCAAGACGATTTTTAATTTGTTCAATCACACGTAAGAAATCTGCGCCAGCACGGTCCATCTTATTAACGAAGACGATACGAGGCACTCCGTATTTATCAGCTTGACGCCATACGGTTTCAGATTGAGGTTCAACACCTGATGAAGCACAAAATACAACAACAGCACCGTCAAGAACACGCAGTGAACGCTCTACTTCGATAGTGAAGTCAACGTGCCCTGGAGTATCAATAATATTAATACGGTGATCTTGGAATTGTGCATCCATACCACGCCAAAAGGTGGTCGTTGCAGCTGAAGTGATCGTGATACCACGCTCTTGCTCTTGCTCCATCCAATCCATGGTAGCAGCACCATCATGAACTTCGCCGATTTTATGAGAAAGGCCAGTATAGAACAGAATACGCTCAGTAGTTGTAGTTTTACCTGCATCTACGTGGGCACAGATACCGATATTACGGTAGCGCTCAATAGGTGTATTTCGAGCCACAGTTGTATCCTCTTATCTTAGGGATTATTGCTATTTCCGACGCAATTGCACTGAAATAGCAATAATAACTAAGTGTATAACTAAATGGGAAAGAAGGAAGTAAGGTGCAGCAAGAACTGCTGCACCTTCGGTATTACCAGCGGTAATGAGCAAACGCTTTGTTAGCATCAGCCATACGGTGAACGTCTTCACGTTTCTTAACCGAAGTACCTTTGTTCTCAGACGCGTCTAACATTTCGTTAGCAAGACGTTGAGCCATAGATTTTTCACCACGCTTACGCGCAGCTTCAACTAACCAACGCATAGCAAGTGCGTTACGGCGAACCGGACGTACTTCTACAGGAACTTGGTAAGTTGAACCACCCACACGGCGAGATTTAACTTCTACCGATGGACGAATGTTTTCAAGAGCTTCTTCGAATACAGCTAAGTGATCTTTACCAGATTTCTCAGCCATTAATTCTAGTGCACCGTAAACGATTTTTTCAGCAGTTGATTTCTTACCGTCAACCATTACGATGTTTACAAATTTTGCCAACAGTTCAGATTTGAACTTAGGATCTGGAAGGATCTTACGTTGGCCTATTACGCGACGACGTGGCATGGAATATCTCCGTTGTCTTCTTCAGGTTTTATCCAAAACTTTTCAGTTTTATCAAAATAATAAATTATTTAGTGTTTGGCCTTACTTAACGCTTTCTTATAAAAGAAGCATTAAGACTTAGGACGTTTCACACCGTACTTAGAACGACCTTTCTTACGATCGTTTACGCCTGCACAGTCAAGTGCACCACGAACGGTGTGGTAACGCACACCTGGTAAATCTTTAACACGACCACCACGGATAAGAACAACTGAGTGCTCTTGAAGGTTGTGACCTTCACCGCCGATGTATGAAGTAACTTCAAAGCCGTTAGTTAGACGAACACGACATACTTTACGTAACGCTGAGTTCGGTTTTTTTGGAGTAGTAGTATATACGCGAGTACATACACCACGTTTTTGTGGACACGCTTCTAGCGCAGGCACGTTGCTTTTAACAACTTGCTTTGCACGTGGCTGGCGTACCAACTGATTAATAGTTGCCATTAAAATAGCTCCTGATTAGGGGTTCGAAAACTTTTGAAAAATCTATAGCCCTATAGAAATAGGGACGCGAAATTCTAAGGCTGAACGTGATATGTGTCAAGAAATATACAGCACTATTAATAAACAATTTAAAAATAACTGTTATTTAGACAAAAACACGGACAGTTACCAAGTCACTGTCGGTGAGTGCTCTTGGGTTAAAACAACAAAAGAAGAGTAATTAACTAATTGAATTTTATTATTAATTAGTGATAAAACGCCTCTTGCCTCTGCATCTTCTTGCAAAATATAACACTGTTTAAAAGAAAGGATCACAGAATGATCTTTATGATCATTAATGCCTGCATATACGCAATCTTTCGTTAAAAGTACTCTATCTGATTCTTTATTAATCGGTAATTCATTCATTCGTACTGTTTGAAGGTTTTCTACTTTAGTCAAAATATGAAGCATACGTTCCCCTCAAAACACCATTACTTGGTCACATTGTGACAATTTTTCATTTAAATATTCAATAGAAATAAGATGAGCATCTATCAATAAATGACTTTCTGTAATACCACGATTTGCTAACGCCGCTTTGTCGACAAATATATCGTCGAGATCATACAATTCCAGCATTTTAAACCCAGCAATATAATCACGAGATAAAATCATCTCTGGTTTTTGTGATTTAAGTAATTGTAAAATCCCATCACCAACGAAAAATATGCGAATATCGTCACTATAAGCAGATGCGGCTAAAATAGCATCCAACCCCTCTCTTCCTTGGGTCGTTGAATGCGGTGAGCTTTGAAATACAAATCCAAGTCTATTCATTATGTTCCTAATGACTGATAACCAAGTGATTAAAATTGAATTACACGATCATAACGTAACAACGCAGTCGCTAAACCACCGAGTCCTGCCTGTTGAAAGCCTGATGCTAAGTTATGTTGAGAAAGTTTGTGCTGGTTTGCTTCTTCTTCCCCTATCACACCACGACGCAATGCCGCCGCAACACAAGTTTCCAACTCAATAGAATGTTCACTCGCAAGTTGTTGCCACGCTTGTGTAATATTCACTTCATCATTTGCAGGTAAAATCAATGCAGATGCATTTAACACTCCGTCTTGATAGAAGAATACTTTTTTTAATGTATGACCTTGTTCAATCAAAGCTTTAGAAAACTGATACGCTTGTCTTGATGCTTGGGTGCCATAAGCTGAACCATTGACGACTATGCCATAAGTTAAACTCACTTCTCACCATCCTCTATTTTTCTTTGACGAATATAAAGATACACAGTGTGTTTAGAAATATTTAACTGATCAGCCACGCGGTTAATCGCATCTTTAATATCGAAAATACCTTTATCATACAGATCAATCACTATCTGTTTGTTCTTCGCATTATTGCCCACTTCTTTATCTGCATTAATTTCATCAATCGTACGTTTTACCGTTTGATCAACAAGTTCATCAACATCACTCGCAAAATTGACGCTCGAAGCGGCTTCATTTGCTTCTTCACTTGGCATAAAAGATTGCAGTACTTGAGAAAATGGCGCGTCCAAGTTTATGTTGATACAAAGCAGGCCGATAATTCGTTGGTCACCATTACGGATCGCAATGGTAATCGACTTCATCAATACACCACCCTTTGCACGAGTGAAGTATGAACGAGAAAAATTTCGTTTTGATCTTTGAATATCTTTTAACATTTGCAAAGCAAGATCCGTAATTGGAGAACCTACTTTACGGCCTGTATTCTCACCATTGGCAATTTTTACCGCCGATTTATTTATATCTTCAAGTGAATGCAGAACGATTTCACAATAATTGCCAATCAAACTTGCGATACCATCTACGACGGCTTCGTAAGACTGCAAGATATGATGATCAAATTCAGTAAATGGCTTCATTTCAGATAAACGCTCTTCTATAGCCGTTTCAATGTTCATATTCACCAACTTAACGTCTGTTTACCCAACGAGTGCCTAATACCGATTTATAACAATAAATAGGTATCGAACCTGTTGCTTAAAATAATTCCATCAAGTTTATCAGAATATTTGCATGAAAATAAAAAACCCCAGCAAGTGCCGGGGCTAATTCAGTGATCTAAAACAAAGTTTAGATTATTTAATCTTCGCTAAGATTATTTTGCAGGTTTTGCTGCGTCTTTAATTTCTAGCAATTCAACATCAAATACCAATGTTGAATTTGCAGGAATCGCTTGGTTACCTTGAGCGCCGTAACCTAATTCAGCAGGAACAACGAACTTGTATTTAGAACCCACGTTCATTAATTGAACACCTTCAGTCCAACCTGGAATTACAGCATTAAGAGGGAACGTAGCAGGTTGCTTACGATCATAAGAGCTATCAAACTTAGTGCCATCAATTAACGTACCAGTGTAATGAACTACAACGGTATCTGTGTCTTTTGGTTTAGGGCCATCAGCAGGTGTAAGTACTTTGTATAACAGACCTGATTCCGTTTTTATTACGCCGTCTTCTTTTGCAAACTTAGCACGATAATCTGCCCCCGCTTTAATATTTGCTTCAGATTCAGCAGCCGCTTTCTTTTTACCGATTTCAGCAACACGTTGATCTAATGCTTGTAGAGCGCCTTGAATTTGCTCATCAGTTAGACGTTCTTTACCGTTAAATACATCCGTTACGCCAGCAAGCACATCGGCTTTTTTCAGGTCTAAGCCTAGTTCTGTTTGTTTCTCTAAATTAGAGTTTAAGTATTTAGCCAATGATGCACCGATTGCATAACCCGCTTTTTCATCTTCAGAAGCAAATGTTGATGCTGTTGCGCCTTCTGCTGATGCTTCAATTTTTGCAGGTAGCGTAGTTGCTTCTGTTTTTGGTGCTTCTTCTTTCTGACAACCAACAACAAATGCAACAGTTGCAGCAAGTAGCGATACTTTAAAGATAGATTTCATTTCAAAACTCCGAATTATTTGAGGTGCTGCCTCATTTTCTTATTCAATTATTTAGATAAAGATGCGAAATAGTGCTCATCACAATATACTAGTACTTATAGACACATTACAAACGAGTAGTTCAATTTGATGCGCGTTATCTCTCAATACCTTGCAATATTTGTCATTACACTGACATTAGCTGGCTGTTTCTTTAATAACTCTGACGTTCAACGTTGGGAGATGGCCCCTGAAGGAACCACCAGTTTCGCTTTAAGTAGAGACGCACGGTTTGCTTTATTCTATGTAAAACCTCACCCCAAAGATAAAAATCCTCAATTAAATAAAAAAAGTGGCCTCCATTTTTGGGATCTCATTGAGAATAAAGAATTAACGTATTTTGGTGAGCAAGACCAACTTAAGTCTGTCGTCTCCCATATTAAGATTTCAGACAACTCTCGTTTTGCTATTACGGCAACCCAAACTAATTTTGCGGTCTGGGATTTGGGTATGGGCGTATCTGAAGGATTATGGTCCATCTCTGATGGCATTATCCGTGATGTCGATATTTCAAGTAATGGACAGCAAGTCCTACTTGGTTTATCTAACGGTAAAGCGATTTATATTGATTTAGCAACGGGGCGCCGTTTGGAGTTTTTGGCTCATAGAGAAAAAATAAACTCTGTCGCCCTATCTGCAAATGGGAAATTTGCGCTCTCTGGAGGAAATGACCATTTTGCTTATTTTTGGGATACCACTACAGGGCAAATTATATATACTTTTGAACATGATAAACGAGTAAGCCGCATTGCTTTGCAGCGTGATGGGAAATTTGCATTAACTGCCGATGGTGGAAATGAAGGCTTTATTTGGGATTTAAAAACCGGTCAAAAAATATCAACATTGAGCACTTTTTCTCGTCAGCAAGTATTTTCTACTGCCCGTTTTAGTGATGATGGCAATTATCTTGTTACCGGTTCCCCTGCTGGTACGATAAAATTATGGAATATACCCTCAGGTAAGAAACAAGAACAATGGCGAGCTGAACCACTAAAAGATGCACGCCCACCAACAGCCGTAGTGTATGATGTCGCTATTGATAAAAAACAACGAGTCATTTCAGCCACCTCAGCCGGAATAGCTCAAGCGTGGTTGATAGAAGAATGACAACAGACATAAAACAACTAGAACTAAAAATCAGTGATTTAGAATGCCAAATGGCGTTCCAAGAACAAACAATTGATGAATTAAACGATGCGTTATCACAACAACAATTGCTGATCACCAACATGCAAGTTCAAATGAAATTTGTTGTAGGCAAAATGAAAACGATGGATACGTCAAGTATGGCGGATGCATCAGAAGAAACGCCACCACCACATTACTAAGAGCAGGGGCGAGAGTCGAGAACGCTACGCTCTAGGGACGAGGAAGAGTAAATCGAGCACTCAGAAACCTAAAAACACAAAAACCGTAAATGCATCAGCACCTACGGTTTTTTAATTTCTACAGTACGAAGCTCTTCCTCGCCCCTAAACTCTCAAGCGAAGCGTCCTCGTTTCTGTTCTTAAAAGATTACTTAGAGCAGTTACCGCTACCACAACACTCATGATCTTCTTTGTGCTCGTGAGAATGGCCTTCGCCACCACAACAACCGCCTTCATGATCATGGTCGTGTCCGTGATCGTGACCACAGCCACCTTCTTGATGAACATGACCATGAGTTGCTTCTTCTTCAGTCGCAGCACGAACCGCAATCACTTCAACTTCAAAGCCTAGTGTTTGACCAGCAAGCATGTGGTTACCATCAACAACAACTTCGTCGCCATCAACTTCCGTTACTTCTACAGGAATTGGACCTTGATCGGTGTCAGCAAGGAAACGCATGCCAACTTCAATTTGCTCAACGCCTTGGAATACATCAGCAGGAACACGTTGAATCATCTCATCCATGTGCTCGCCGTACGCTTCTTCTGGAGCAACAGTGATGCTGAACTTATCGCCTGCAACTTTGCCTTCAAGTGCTTTTTCAAGACCAACAATCAGATTGTCGTGGCCGTGTAAGTAATCAAGAGGTGCTTCAGCTGTTGATTGATCAACAACAACGCCTTCTTCAGTTTTAACTTGGTAAGCAAGGCTAACTACAACATTCTTTTCAATTTTCATTTTAACTCCGGATGCACTTCGCATTAAAGGATGATATTTATTGCCACAAAGATAACGCTATTCAGGTTTAAATACACCAATAACATCATCTTGAGCGTGTTTGCTTGTTTCTATCGATTTCGGGGTTCTGCGATCCATATGACCACACTCCACACATTCGACATGCTCAATATTACTTTCTTGCCACCAACGTAGAGTGTCTGACACTTTACATGACGGACAAACTGCACCCGCAATGAATCTTTTTTTCACGGTAAATATCCTTGTGCAAATTAATCCCAGTGAGCCTGGTTTGAACGTTCACTTTCCATTTCCAAACCAAAAATCTCTTCTAACTCTATTCGAGCGGCTTTCGCTTTAGAAGCCAGAATTTTGTCATCTGAATGCAATGGTAACAATTCTTTTAGCATAGCAACATCTAACTTTTTAAAATGCGACTCTGCACGCTTGGCCTGATAAGGATGCATACCCAAAGATGTGAGGGTTTGTCGTCCTAAATCAAGGGCTCCATAAAAAGTTTCTCGAGAAAAGTGATCAACCCCTTCATTGAGTAACTCATACGCTTCTACTCGGCTACGAGCACGAGCCAATATTTTTAAGTGAGGGAAATGTTGTTTACATAACGCCACAATCTCCATCACCTTCTGAGGATCTGTTTTACAAATCACGATTGCTTCTGCTTTTTCGGCTCCTGCGGCTCTTAATAGTTCAACTTGAGTCGCATCACCGTAATACACTTTATAACCAAATTTTCTCAGCAAACGAATTTGACTTGGATCCCCTTCTAAAATGGTTAACTTAATTTTATTCGCAAACAACAAACGACCGACAATCTGACCAAATCGACCAAAACCGGCTATGATCACTTTTGGCTGGGTGGCGTGGGTGAAATCAGATAACGGCATCTCTTCTTCATGGTTCAATGTTCTTGCAAACCATTTATCTTGAGCAATCAATAGCAATGGCGTCGTCATCATAGACAAACTGACCACCACTAATAAAAACGCCGTCAATTCCTTACTCAACAAGCCTTCCATTTGTGCCGCAGTAAACAAGACAAACGCAAATTCCCCCCCTTGGCTTAAAATCATCGCCATTTGGCTTCGGGCTTTGGCTTGCGTTCCAAAAGTTCGAGCTAAACCGTAAAGAAGAAATCCTTTTGATGCCACTAATAAGGTAACAGCAATGACTATTTCGACTGGGTACTGAAGTAATAAGCCTAAATTGACCGACATACCAACAGCAATAAAAAACAAACCTAACAACAATCCTTTGAAAGGTTCAATCGCAACCTCTAACTCATGACGAAATTCACTTTCGGCCAATAACACACCAGCGAGAAAAGCCCCTAACGCCATGGATAACCCAAGTTCTTTCATTGCTGCCGAAACACCGATAACAAGCAATAACGCGGCGACAGTGAACAGTTCTCGCGCGCCACTTTTAACAACATAGCTAAATAATGGACGTAATAAGAAATGCCCTAACGTAAAAATACCAATTACGCCGGCGAGTACCCATAATCCATCGAGCCAATTACCACTTGCGCCACCCGCTAATACTGGCAATACCGCTAACATAGGAATGACGGCAATATCTTGGAACAACAACACCGCAAAACCTGACTGACCACTTTCTGAATCAGATAACTTCCGCTCTTCAATGACTCGTAACGCAATGGCCGTTGAAGACAAAGCCAATCCCATACCGATAACGACACTGACTTGCCACGCCAAACCATAAAACATCATTGCAGCGGTGATCACACACGATGTCACCACCACCTGACTGCCGCCTAAACCAATAATAGGTTTTCGCATTTTCCATAATTTATTGGGGTTCAGTTCCAAGCCTATTAAAAATAAAAGAAGCACCACGCCAAATTCAGAGAAGTGCAAAATAGCATCAACATCTGAAATAAGTTGTAATCCCCACGGTCCAATAGCGATGCCCGCGAGTAAATAACCGAGTACAGCCCCTAAGCCAAATCGTTGAGCCAATGGCACCGTAACCACAGCAGCAGCTAAAAATATCGCACTGGTATGTAGCCAATCGCCTGCCATTAGAGTTCTCCCTTAGGATTTAATAACCAGTTTCTGTAATCATTAATATAAGACTGTCTTTTTTCTATCGTAATTTTACGTGCCCAATATTGCACTGACGGTGTTATCCACTCCATCTGACACAACGCCGCCGTGATCTTAAACGGAATTAAAATATCATCCATTGAATGTTGGTTATAACCCGTCTCAGAAAATGCCTCTTCAATACCACCCGCAGTAATCACACTACGCCACTGCTTACCTTTTAGAGCATTTCCCTCACCATAGGCGAATCCCTTTCCAAGTACGCAGTCCATCCATTCTTTTAGCAGAGAAGGGCAAGAATAAAGATATAACGGATGTTGAAAAACAATAATATCGTGCTGTGCGAGTAATTCATGCTCGTACACAACATCAATAAAAAATTCAGGATAAGTAGCATATAAATCATGTACGGTTACATGAGGCAACTGCTGGTAAGCCGCTAAAATGGCTTTATTTGCAATCGAATGTTCTGGATCGGGATGCGCGAGGATAACCAATATTTTTGGCAACGGAGTGGATGTTAATAGCACGTCATTAGATTGAGTCATAAATTCCTTTCAGACTTCTCTTTTTATTGTTCTAAATGAGTCATTGCCTCCATCATACAGACTATTTCCATATCGACAATCTTCCCTCTTCCGCCTACTATGCTCCTCGTATTCTACATTTAGCCAATAAAGAGATGAACACCACAGCATGATTACTTTTTCAGACATTCAATTACTTCGTGGCGGGAAGCCATTATTAGAACAAGCATCAGCAACCATTCACCCTGGTGATAAAGTTGGCTTGGTCGGAAAAAACGGCTGTGGTAAATCCACTCTTTTTGCCTTAATTAAAGGCGAACTAAGTGTTGATGGCGGCTCAAATCGAGTTCCTCACCATTGGGAACTCGCGTGGGTAGCGCAAGAAACTCCGGCATTAGAGCGTAAAGCACTGGATTATGTTATTGATGGCGACCGTGAATATCGCAACTTAGAAGCTCAACTCATCGAAGCCGAAGAAGCCGATAACGGAACATTAGTTGCTGAATTACACAGTAAGATCGACATCGTTGGTGGTTATACCATTAACTCACGTGCGGCTGAATTATTAAATGGTTTAGGCTTTTCACAACAACAGATGGATTGGAATTTAACTCAATTCTCTGGTGGCTGGCGTATGCGTTTAAACTTAGCTCAAGCACTACTTTGCCACTCGGATCTTTTGTTACTCGATGAACCAACCAACCACTTAGATTTAGATGCCGTTATGTGGCTAGAGCGTTGGTTACAAAACTACCCAGGCACCTTAATGCTCATTTCTCATGACCGCGATTTTCTGGATCCAGTAATCAATCGTATTGTTCATGTTGAGAATCAGCAACTAAACGAATATACCGGTAACTACTCATCGTTCGAGATCCAGCGTTCTGAAAAACTAGTGCTGCAACAAGCGAAATATCAGAAGCAACAAAAGAACATGTCACATATGCAGTCCTACATAGACCGTTTCCGTTATAAAGCCTCTAAAGCTCGCCAAGCGCAAAGTCGTATTAAAGCACTAGAGAAAATGGAAAAAGTATTACCTGCACAATTAGACAACCCATTTACGTTTAATTTTAGAGAACCTGATGCTCTGCCAAATCCAATTTTAATGATGGATGAAGTAAGTGCCGGTTACGAAAACAATACCATCCTAGAACAAATTCGATTGAATTTAGTTCCAGGTAGCCGCATTGGTCTATTAGGTCGAAATGGCGCTGGTAAATCGACCTTAATCAAAATATTGTCCGGTGAACTCGCACCTCAAAGCGGCATATTCACGTATTCTCAAGGCGTGAAAATTGGGTATTTTGCACAACACCAATTAGAAACGCTGCAAGTTGAAGAAACGCCACTGCAACATCTAATGCAAGTTGCCCCTAATCATACCGAGCAACAGTTACGTGATTACTTAGGCAGCTTTGGTTTTAAAGGCGAAAAAGCCTTAGATAAAGTGGGTCCGTTTTCTGGTGGAGAAAAAGCACGCTTAGTTTTAGCTCTCGTTGTATGGCAAAAACCAAACATGCTGCTACTCGATGAACCAACCAACCACCTTGATTTAGACATGCGCCAAGCCTTAACCATGGCGCTGCAAACCTTTGAAGGCGCAATGGTTATTGTTAGCCACGATAGATATCTACTGCGTGCAACAACGGATGATCTTTACCTCGTTCACGATCGTCAAGTAATGCCTTTTGATGGTGACTTAAACGATTACTACAAGTGGCTAACAGAACAAAATAAATCAGAGCGCAAAGAACAACTGCAACAAGATAAACAAGACAGTCCAAGCGCCTCAACCAGCTTAAGTGCGGCTGAGAAAAAAGAACAAAAACGCAAAGAGGCTGAATTCAGAAAACAAATCGCCCCACTGCGTAAAGAAGTAACAAAGCTTGAAAAGAAAATGGACGCTCTGAATAACACCATAAGTAAAGCAGAAGAAGAATTGGGTGATGTCTCCCTGTATGAGGCAGAAAACAAAAAACGCTTAACCGAAGTATTAGCAACTCAAGCATCAGCAAAATCAGAGCTAGAAGATGTTGAGATGGAGTGGATGGATCTTCAAGAACAAATTGAAGAAAAAGAAAATGAAGCCCGCTCATAACGGAATATTGACCCCAACCCAACAGGCGCAGTTAACCACTGATGCCTTTTGGGCTTTTTCTCTATCCCACTATAAAAAAGAAGGTGTGCAGCAAGCATGCCTTACTCTTCAAGACCAATATTCTGGTAACGTAAATTTAGTGCTCTTATTCATATGGCTAGATTCACTTGCCATTTCTATTTCAAAAACACAACGCCATCAGCTTCAAGATGCCCTTTTTTATACAGACCCACTACTTATCTCTTATCGTTCATTAAGAAAAAACATCAAACTTACTGAGTCAAAAACGCTTTATCAACAAGCCCTTAATTTTGAATTACAGTTAGAAAAGCAGCAACAACATGATCTATTACACACACTGCATCGTATTGATTTAAACCAAACTCAATTAACGCATTCAACGTTACTTTCTCTTTATTGCGTTTCGCTTAATGCCCAAAGTTTGCTCAATACATTACACCCTTAATGACCATAAGTGATGACCTATGATGGATCAATTTACGCCAATAACCGGGTTATCAAACGCCCATATTCAAACCTTATTACCGCGATTGCTGCGTCGTCACCCCTTATTTAATGCGTATTGGCAACGACTCGAATTACCCGATGGTGACTTTGTTGATTTAGCCTGGAGCGAAAATCCAAACACCGCAGGTAACAAACCTCTGTTCATTTTATTTCATGGGTTAGAGGGAAGCTTTGAAAGTCCTTATGCGAATGGATTATTATCTTCAGCCAAAGAACAAGGTTGGTTAGGGGTAATGATGCATTTTAGAGGGTGCAGTGACGTACCTAATCGTTTAGAAAAAGCCTATCATTCAGGTGAAACCGAAGACGCTCGTTTCTTCCTAGAAACCATCCATGACCGCTTTCCAAATCGAGTCAAAGTGGCTACTGGCGTTTCTCTTGGCGGCAATATGTTGGTTAACTACTTAGCAAAATATAACTCGAATACATTACTCAATGCCGCCACCATTATTTCCGCACCTTTAGATTTATCGGCGTGTTCAGAGCGAATTCAACAAGGATTCTCTCGTGTATACCAAGGGTATTTGTTACGCTCATTAAAAACCAATAGCATCAAAAAGTTAAATAGCACAAGAAAACATATCGTTGGTTTAGACAAAGACATGATTGCCGCCATTCCTGACTTACTGCAATTTGATAATTTAATCACCGCCCCCCTCAATGACTATGCCGATGCCCAAGATTATTATCAGCAATGCAGCGGGTTACAATTTCTCAATGACATCAATATTCCAACACGGATCATTCACGCCAAAGACGATCCTTTTATGACAACCGCGGTGATCCCTACTCATCCTCTTCCTAACTGTGTACACTATCAACTCACGGAACATGGGGGCCATGTTGGCTTTATTAATGGCTCAATGACCAAACCAAACTTTTGGCTAGAAGACACCGTAAATCGGTGGTTTCAAACTGTTGTGTAACGCTCTTTAATTTAGATTAGGATTAGATAGAAGTATGATCATTCCTTGGCAAGACATTGCTCCAGATACGCTAGAAAATTTAATTTCAGAATTTGTACTGCGAGAAGGCACGGATTATGGAGAAATGGAATGCAGCCATCAAGACAAGATAGAGCAGGTTAAACTACTACTCAAAAATGGTGACGCCATGGTGGTATTTTCAGAGCTTCATGAGACGGTAGATATTCAAACCAAAGCCCGTTTCAACCCAAATATGACCAATCACGACTTTGAGTAATTACGTCACCAAATCACTCACAATTTTTAAACTATAACGTATCATTTAAATCAACCCTGTTATAACATCTTCCCAATTAAGGAAAATAGACAGGGTTTGTCATGTCCGCTAAACATCCAATTATTGCCGTGACTGGTTCATCTGGCGCCGGCACTACCACCACCTCAGAAGCTTTCCGTAAAATGTTCAACATGATGGATATAAAAGCCTCATGGCTTGAAGGTGACAGCTTTCACCGCTTTACTCGTCCAGAGATGGATGTCGAGATCCGTAAAGCAAAAGAACAAGGTAAGCACATTAGCTACTTTGGCCCTCAAGCAAACGACTTTCCTGCCCTTGAACAATTTTTCCATCAATATGGTATTGATGGCAGCGGACAATACCGTCGTTATCTTCACACCTTTGATGAAGCGGTTCCTTTTAATCAAATGCCCGGAACCTTTACCCCATGGCAAGAACTGCCAGATAACACCGATGTCCTTTTTTATGAAGGCCTTCATGGCGGCGTCGTTGATGGAGATATCAATGTATCGCAGCATGTCGACCTATTGATTGGAATGGTGCCGATTGTAAACCTTGAATGGATTCAGAAATTTGTTCGAGATACCCGTGATCGTGGTCATTCTCGTGAAGCCGTGATGGATTCTATTGTTCGATCAATGGATGATTATCTAAATTACATCACACCACAGTTTTCACGTACTCATATTAACTTTCAACGCGTACCCACGGTTGATACCTCTAACCCATTAAACGCCAAAGGCATTCCAAGTTTAGATGAAAGTTTTGTTGTTATTCGTTTTCGTGGTATCGCCAATGTCGACTTCCCCTATTTACTTGCAATGATTGATGGTTCTTTCATGTCACGCCATAACACGTTGGTTGTTCCTGGCGGTAAAATGAGTTTTGCAATGGAGCTAATCATTCGTCCTTTGCTTCAGCAACTTATTGAAACTGGTAAGATTGGTTAATCTCTTTATTAAAAGATCAGTGACAAACTTGGGTATGTGTCGAAAATAGTGAATAATAGAGAGTCTATTCACTATTTTTGCGATGCCATGAAAACTTCTCCTTTTGCTATTTGGCTCAGTGCAGCCCGTCCAAAAACATTACCTTTAGCGCTTGCTTCTATCATGACCGGCTCGGCTCTGGCGTATTGGAATAACCATGCTTCTGCAACCATTACCATAATGGCCTTCGTTACCGCCACTTTACTGCAAATTTTATCCAACCTCGCCAATGATTATGGTGATGCAGTAAAAGGCACAGATAATGATGAACGCCTTGGGCCACAGCGTGCCATGCAATCCGGCCTTGTCACTCAAGCTACGATGAAGAAAGCCATTGGTATTAATATTGTCTTAACCATTATCAGCGGTTTAATCTTGGTTTTTAGCTCTCTTCATCAAACCATGGACATTATCGGATTCATTATTCTTGGTCTTTTAGCGATTGGCGCGGCTATCGCATACACCATGGGTGATAAACCTTATGGGTATCGTGGACTTGGTGATATCTCAGTATTTATCTTTTTTGGTCTACTGGGGGTTGCAGGAACTTACTACTTACAAACAGGCCATTTGTCCTCCTCTTTGCTTCTGCCTGCTATTGCTTGTGGCCTTTTGGCTGTTGCCGTCTTAAATATTAATAATCTGCGTGATATTGATAATGACGCCGCCTGTGGGAAAATGACACTGGCGGTACGCATGGGTCCAAATTGGGGTCGTAAGTATCACGCCATCATCATCGCGATCAGCTTTACGTGTCTCGCCCTATTTAGCGCAACGCAAATCCACTCTTTAGCTGGTTGGTTATTTTTAATCCCGGCACCTTTTGTACTGAATCATGTTATTTCAGTGATGCGAGCACCCGATGGCGAAGCCATTAGACCAATGATGGGAACGGTCGTGCAATGTGCTTTATTCACAAATATCTTCTTCTCACTTGGTTTGTATTTATCTATATAACCTTGAGACTTGTCATAGTAATGACCTAGAAAGTACGTATATTAAAATCTTCACACGTTTAACTGCCACCACAACCAGAAGGTAAGCCTCACGATGGAATATAATACTTCAGCACTTTGTGACATTTATTTAGACCAAGTTGATGTTGTTGAACCAATGTTTAGCCACTTTGGTGCAAAGAGTTCATTCTCAGGACAAATCACGACAATCAAGTGTTTTGAAGATAATGGACTTATTAGCCAACTACTGGATGAAAAAGGTGAAGGTCGTATATTATTAATTGATGGCGGTGGCTCATTACGTCGTGCATTGATTGACGCTGATCTCGCAGCAAAAGCGGCACACAATGGGTGGGAAGGATTGATCGTTTATGGCTGTGTACGTGAAGTCGATTATCTAGAAGAAATAGAATTAGGCATTCAAGCGCTTGCTTCTATTCCTGTGGGTGCAGCAAAGAAAAATGTCGGTGAAATAGATGTTGCCGTCAATTTTGGTAGCGTTACCTTTCTACCGGAAGACTACCTTTATGCCGACTCAACAGGGATCATTATCTCGCAAGAACCATTAGAAGAAATGGGCGAGGAAGAGTAGATCAGACGACTTCGCCTTAAATACCAAAATCTATGAAAGCGGTATAGTCAATAGAAGGGGGAATTAGAGGGGGTTGGGGTTGGTTATGCACATTATCGTAATTCAGATAAACCAAATCTCATCACTAGCAACCCTCCTAACCTCCCCTTATATCAACATCACCGATCTCAATAATCTATCAAGGGGATAAACGGTATTTTGGTCAACGACCACGATCACCTCTGAATCCTGCAAGGGAGCCGTAAGCGTGCGGGGAACTACACCTTGTCTTTTACATTCCAAGGTAAAAGTGAATCGATATCTGGCGATCCAACACATAAACGATCTAGACAATACCTAATATAATCGTAAGGGATTAATCCGTTTGCCTTTGCTGTTTCTACAATGCTGTAAAGCATTGCACTTGAATCTGCACCAGCCGTTGAACCCGAAAATAACCAGTTTTTCCGGCCGATAACAAACGGTTTAACCGCTCGCTCTGCTCGATTGTTATCAATAGATAACAATCCATCATCAATATAACGAACTAATTTATCCCATTGATTTAATGTATAGCTAATCGCCTCACCTAATTTTGTTTTAGGTGATACTCGACTAACTGCGCTATCAAGCCAATCACGGAGCTCTTTAAGTAAATCGCGGGCTTCTGTCTGCCTAGCAACATACTTGGCTTCAGGGGAAGCCTCTTTTAATAACGATTCGATCCGGTATAGCTTTTGGATTTTACTCAATACCCAATCTGCACTCCCTGTTTTCCCTTTTACTTGAACACGTTGAGCCTCAATAAATCGTCGACGTGCGTGTGCCCAACAGCCAACTAAAATCGCTTCAGTTTGTTCATAACCTTGGTAACCATCGGTATGTAAATACCCGTTATAACCTTTTAAAAAGTTAACTGGATGGTAGCCATGCCTGCTAGATTGATAATCATAAAGTACAATTCCAGGCAAAACACCAGAGCCTGGAGAATCATAGCCAGAGCAGTAGACCCACATATAACATTTTGCTTTTTCAACATCCAACACATTTACCGTTGTTTCATCACAATGCAGAGTGGGTTGTTCAAGCAAAATACGATGTAACTCGTTATTAAGAGGGGTAAATAGTACCGAGCATTTTATTAACCAATCCGCCATCGTTCGCCGTCCAATAATGATACCCCATTGCTGAAATAACGTTTCTTGACGATAAAGTGGAAGACTGTATTGAAATTTAGCCGTAATAATTTGAGCAAGTAAACTTGCGGTCGCAATCCCTTTAGGGATTGGTGACGCTGGCATTGGGGCTTGTTTAATGTCTACTGAAGTATTGTTTTTTTCACAATTTCGGCAAGCATATTTAGGACGAACATGTTGAATAACTTCCACTTTAGCTGGTACAAATTCCAACTTTTCACTGATGTCTTTACCCATCGCATGCATCTCTAGACCGCAACACTTACAAGTTTTATCTTTTATGTCGTGGATAATAACAGTACGCGGTAAGTCTTCAGGTAAGCGTTGGCGTTTTGGCTTTTGACGAGTGTAGGTAATCGTTTGTGTGTCATCATTTTCAATGATGATTTCTTCTTCTGTTTCATTGAATAAATCAAATTGAGTCGAGTCAGATTCACTGCTTTTACCAAAGCGCTGATGTTGAGCCAGTCGAAATTGCTCTAGAAGACGGTTATATTTATTTTCAAGCTGAAGCACAAGTGCTTTCAGCTCGTCAATGGTATCAGGAAGTGGTTTTATTTTATCAGTCATGTAGATGACTATATAACGATAATACAGGTAATCAATCGGTTGCCTCCTATTCTTGACTGAGAATCAACTATTTAAAGGGTTGTTTGATAATGTACCGGTTGATGTCCTAAGATATCAAAACCTTGTAATAGCAGTGTCAGTTGCTGCTCTGATAATGCTAACGTATCGTTATTTATATTTCGTGGCCATTTGAAGCGGTCTTCATCTAATCGCTTGTACCATAAAGCGAATCCTGTTTTATCCCAATACAATATTTTGAGTTTATCACGAGGCTTATTGCAAAATATAAATAGAGCATCACTAAACGGTGATAGTTGCATTTCTTGCTCAACAATCACGACAAGGCCATTAATGGCCTTGCGAAAATCGACAAAATCACGATGAAGATAAATGGTGGAAATATCAGTAAATACATTCATGATTGATACCCTTTTAATAAGAGTCCTATCCAGTGAGGTTCAGTATTAGCTGGCAATGTTAATCGCAATTTTCCGATAGAAAGTTGAATATCTGGTAATTGTGGAGTGGCGATGATAGTTGATGTTAACGCTTCTACTTTCAAGAAAGTAGAAGCGTTAATCTTTTGTTTCCATCGTGCTTTACGTGCACTAAATGTCTTTGGCAGAATATTATGGTTACGACAAAATTCAGCGGCACTAAGCTTGCTAGATTGCTGAGATTCAAATAGAGCGTGCCATTGCTCTGGTGTTCTCTTTTTATCTTTTTGCATAATTACGTTCTCGTTAAATGAAAGATCGTAAGATACGCATAATGAATTTTATTTGTTAGGTGTAGTTCCCCGCACGCTTACAGGGAGCCTGCGATCGATCTAAATTCTGATCGAAAAAAAACCGCAGATGCTTTCACATCTACGGTTTCAAATTCATTTCATTTTAACCAATTCTACATTTTGGCTAAATAGATTTCATTAGTTCAAAGTGAAAACACCGCGCTTACGATAGTAAGTGAGCATCGACAACGCAGAAATAATGAAAGCTATGACGAAAAAATAGAATTACTCTACTTCTTCCATCTTACCTAATAAACCACGGATGCGAGCTTCAAAACTAGCTTGCTCATCACGTGCTTTCTGAGCTTCTTGCTCAACTTCAGAACGACCGTTATTTGCTTGCTCAAGATTTTGAGTTAGCTCTGCGTTCGTTTCTTTTAATTCTTCAACTTCCATTTGTAGCAGTGCGATTGTATCTACTGCCATCTGAACTTTAGCTTCTAGTTGTTCTAATATTTCTAAAGACATTCCTGCCACCTTAACTGTAATTCTAATTGAAATGCAGGGGCATTATTGATTCCCTGCGAAACTTGTTTTCTATTCTACTCAGCAATTGCAATTCTGCCATAGTGTTATTCATTAAATTGCATTATATGAACAAAAAAAAGACAGTTTTAACCAACATCTGACCTTATTTCTTAAGATTAAAACGAACCTCATACTAAAACTAGAAATTTAGCCTGATTATTTGAGTTCAACCACATGATTTTTAGTCCCATTATCTTCTTTAAATTTCATCAAAAATAACTCTTTCACCTAAAAAGCAAACGTTTCCTTTTTTGTTGTGATAAAATCTTCGCGATTTTTATCCATTCATCGATTATTCGGAGCAAATATGAAACGCGATCTAGCAATGGCTTTTTCTCGAGTTACTGAAGGTGCCGCACTGGCTGGTTACAAATGGCTTGGCCGTGGTGATAAAAACGCTGCCGATGGCGCTGCTGTTGAAGTAATGCGTACTCTTCTGAACAAAACTGACATCAGTGGTGAGATTGTTATTGGTGAAGGTGAGATCGATGATGCACCTATGCTATATATCGGCGAGACCGTCGGTACCGGTGGTGATGCCGTAGATATCGCAGTTGACCCAATTGAAGGAACTCGCATGACAGCAATGGGGCAATCCAATGCACTTGCTGTACTTGCTGCTGGCGAAAAAGGCAGTTTCTTAAAAGCTCCTGATATGTATATGGAAAAATTAGTTGTTGGTCCTGGTGCTAAAGGTGCAATCGACCTTAACCTTTCTCTCGAAGAAAACTTAGAGAATGTCGCTAAAGCATTAGGCAAAACACTAGATACGCTAGTTGTAACCACCCTTGCTAAACCTCGTCATGATGTCATGATCGCGAAAATGCAAAAAATGGGCGTTCGTGTATTTGCTGTGCCTGATGGCGATGTTGCGGCTTCAATCCTAACGTGTATGCCAGACAGTGAAGTTGACGTAATGTACTGTATCGGCGGAGCACCTGAAGGGGTAATTTCTGCTGCCGCTATCCGCGCATTAGATGGCGACATGCAAGCTCGTCTTCTTCCTCGTCACGAAGTGAAAGGCGATACAGAAGAAAACCGAGCTTATGGTGAAGAAGAGCTCAAGCGCTGTAAAGAAATGGGCGTAGAAGCGAACGTTATCTTAAAAATGACAGACATGGCTCGTAGCGATGATGTTGTATTTGCAGCAACTGGGATCACGAAAGGTGATTTGCTAGAAGGCATTACTCGCCAAGGCAATATCGCAACAACGGAAACACTGCTTATTCGTGGACGTTGTCGCACCATTCGCCGCATTAAATCAATTCACTACCTAGAGCGTAAAGACGCAGAAGTGAGAGATTTTATTCTTTAATTAAAAGCGGGAAGATCGGTCCTATGGGCCTAGTTCCTGTGACGTAAATTTGAACCGTGGATGTGAGAGCATCTGCGGTTTTTTATTTTAAGAGAATTTAAGTTTCAGATCGGTCGCAGGCTCCCTTGCAGGATTCAGGGGGATCGTTGTGGTTACAGCGAATAATAAACAATCCCCTCCCCTTAATAAGGGGAGGGTTAGGGAGGGGTTACTACGATAAAGGTTGAATTGAGTTCATAGTTAACTTGATCTATGCGCTGTAAGTTCTGACCCCCTCCCAACCTCCCCCTTAGTAAGGGGGAGGAGCTAAAGTCAAAAGCAAGCGCCCTGAATCCTGCCCTTTCATCTCAAAAAAGACACATGCCTTAAATATCCCTCATCCCACTTTTCCAAATATCAAAAAGCCGACTAAGCTGAATGTATTGTTATAAAAAGACAAGGAGTCAGCCAATGCCTAATTCTTATCATCAAACCGCCTTACCTTCATTTGACGAACTTAAAGCATTAGCAGAAAAGGATCCTGAACAATTAGAGACATTACGCCACCAATTAAGTATGGAGTTTATTGAAAGCCTTCCAGAAGAGCATCAAGGACCATTACTTGCTCAGCAAAGTCATATAGAACGTGTCATAAAAAGAGGCAATAACCCTAACCATATCAATATATTATTAGGACACGAACTCGGTAAGCAATTTGTTCGTTTTGCCAATTGCCTAAATAACCTGAATTCTGGATAAAACATGCTTTAAGCGAGGATTAGTTCAAATTCACATTCTGATAGCTTAATTCGTGGCTTTTGTTTTTTTAAACAATAAGCCACAACGCCTGAAATTACATTTAGCATGAAACCAGTCACGCTACGATGACGGCTATGTTCAATTTGAGAGATATTCTTCAATTGGTCATTTATCGTTTCGATAATGTATCTCTTTGATAACATAGCCTTATCAAAAGCACTTATCTCTTTTGCTTTCATGTTTTTTCGCGAGGTAGTCACTAAATCGACATCAGAGTTCTTTAAGCTCTCACTCAACTTTTTACCTATGTACCCTTTATCAGCGTACAATTTCCCCGAGAGTTCTTTGCATAAATCAGGTACAGGAGTCCTATCATTTACATTGCCAGCTGTGATTTTCAGCGAAATAATTTCTCCAAGATGGTTAATCAATAAATGAAGTTTGAAGCCGAAAAACCATCCCATGGTACCTTTTCCTCTTTTCGCAACACCATCAAAGACTTTATGGCGAGGAATTCGAATGTTATGGCATACTTTAAGACTCGTGGAGTCAACAAAAGCAATGCCAGTCGGCTTACCTTTGATAGATTGAAAATAGGCACACATTGGGGCGATTAGGCTAGGCATTTTGCTCACAAATCGAGTGTAGCTAAGTAAATTTGGAAAGTATCCTTTCCAATATTGATGAACTAACCCGATATAGAAGTTCTTGAAATCTCTATGATTTGATTGATGAAAAGCGATGACAATAGTCATACATTCACTAGTAGACATTACTGACTGACGTTTTCTTTTTCTCTCACTAGCCTCAACAAGGTATTTTTCCCATTGAGATAAGAATTGATAACAAAAATCATCGACATCACAAAATATATCAACTAATTTATTCATCTTGCCCACCTTTTAAAATACGTTCAAATAATTCTTGGTCGAAAGATCTGATCGTTAGGTGGGCAATTAGTTCAGCCTTATCCAGAATTCAGGTTAAATAAACCCATGGATGAGCATCAAGCCGCCGATATTATTCAATTTCCTAATGCTCAATGTAAAATCAAACATTAAAAAATACGCAGGGGCTTTGTCTCGCAGCCGTACTTATTGACCCACTTTTTGAAAGCTTTCTTTTTCCATATCACGCACATTAATCGTGAGGCTATCAATATGGCTCGCCTGTTCTGCTAGTACATCCATTAATGCTCGACTGAGTTCTCTTTTTTGCTCAGTGGTTCTGCCTGACAGTAGCTCGATGGTAATGTGAATAAAGTCCACACTATTTCCTTTATCGCCAACTAACCATGAATGCACTCGAATCGCCCTTGATTTAACATCATCAACAGAAAACAGTTCCGACTCTATCGCCACTTGATGTAAATCTTCTAACAAGCCCTGCATATTTAATCGTTCGTCTGCTGAATTTGAATATTCCATAACTAAGTGCGGCATCATTACTTCCTTGTTTGTGTAGCAGAATAAAAGTGATTACTTTTCCATCATTCAGTGAAAGAGATTAAGTTACAATCCCCTCAATAAAAAAGTGCACAAGTTATCACACTTCATTCCACGTAAATTAATCTCAACATATTTCGCTTTTCAGTTCATAATCTTTCGCACTTCGAAATAAAAGCATTAAAATTATGCATAAAAATGATTTTAGACACTAAATCTGTCGTAAAATCTGTTATATTTTTACGCAAGTTTTTTACATTAATTTGAATTGGAGAGAATCCTATGCGTCATCCTGTAGTTATGGGTAACTGGAAATTAAACGGCAGCAAAGAAATGGTTGTTGATCTATTAAACGGTCTTAACGCTGAACTTGAAGGCGTTACAGGTGTAGACGTTGCAGTTGCTCCACCAGCACTATTTATTGACCTTGCTGAGCGTACGCTTACTGAAGCGGGCAGCGCGATCATCTTAGGTGCTCAAAACTCTGACCTAAACAACAGCGGTGCATTCACTGGCGACATGTCTCCAGCTATGCTGAAAGAATTTGGTGCTACTCACATCATCATCGGTCACTCTGAGCGTCGTGAATACCACAACGAATCAGACGAGTTTGTTGCTAAGAAATTCGCTTTCCTAAAAGAAAACGGCCTAACGCCTGTTCTTTGTATCGGTGAATCTGATGCACAAAACGAAGCTGGCGAAACAATGGCTGTTTGTGCACGTCAACTTGACGCTGTTATCAACACTCAAGGCGTTGAAGCTCTTGAAGGCGCTATCATCGCTTATGAACCAATCTGGGCTATCGGTACTGGTAAAGCGGCTACAGCTGAAGATGCACAACGCATTCACGCTCAAATCCGTGCTCACATTGCTGAGAAATCAGAAGAAGTAGCTAAGAACGTTGTTATCCAATACGGCGGTTCTGTTAAGCCTGAAAACGCTGAAGCTTACTTCGCACAACCAGACATCGATGGTGCTCTAGTTGGCGGCGCAGCACTTGACGCGAAAAGCTTTGCAGCTATCGCTAAAGCAGCAGCTAAAGCAAAAGCTTAATTAAGATTCGAGAACCGAGGACGCTTCGCCCTAGGGGCGAGGAAGAACTTGGCTCGGTGAACAATTTGAAACCGTAGATGTGAAAGCATCTGCGTTTTTTTTGTTTTTAATAGCAGGGTTGAGGGTGATTGCTGGAAACTATACGCTGCGCTGACTAGAACGCTTCGCTCTAGAGACTATAAAATCAAAAGCACTAATTTTGAACTCCATCGAAATTCTTTACTAACCACTATCCTTTGTCATCAGTAGCTTCTATGGTTTATCGTGTTTACCGATATAAGCCTAAATTCTAATGACGCTTATTTATAATAAATCAAAACACAAAACACTCAGGCAAAAGCTTAGATCTGAAGTTCCAACAGCAGAACGTGTATTATGGAATAAACTTCGACGAAATCAGCTCAATGTTAAATTTCGACGCCAATATGGTATTGGCCGGTATGTTTGTGATTTTTATAATGCTGAATATAAATTAGTCATTGAACTTGATGGTGATAGTCACTTTACTCCTGAAGCTGAAAACTATGATGCTATACGAAATGAATACATGCGTAATCTTGGAATGTCGGTACTGCGCTTCACAAACCAAGATATCATGAACAATATTAATGGTGTTATCGAATTTATTTTAATACATATAGATCAATTAAAATCCGAATAATACCTACCATCATCACAATAACCCCTCCCTAGACCTCCCCTTAGTAAAGGGAGGGAACTGTATTGTATTCGCTGAAATTACAACAACTACAATCGGCTCCTCCACCTTAATAAGGGAGAGGCTGGAAGGCGATAAAAAACCAACAACACATACCAAGCTCACTATGAATTTAATTCTACCATCACCGCAATAACCCCTCCCTACCCCTCCCCTTACAAAAGGGAGGGGACTGTATTATATTCGCTGAAATGACAACAACTACAATCAGCTCCTTCCACCTTAATAAGGGAGAGGCTGCGGGGGTAAAGAGCCAACAACACATGACCAAACTAACTATGAATTCAACTCTACCATCATCGCAATAACCCCTCCCTAACCCTCCCCTTAGCAAAGGGAGGGACTGTATTGTATTCGCTGAAATGACAACAACTACAATCGTAAACGTGCGGGGAACTACACCTTGTCTTTTACATTCCAAGGTAAAAGTGAATCGATATCTGGCGATCCAACACATAAACGATCTAGACAATACCTAATATAATCGTAAGGGATTAATCCGTTTGCCTTTGCTGTTTCTACAATGCTGTAAAGCATTGCACTTGAATCTGCACCAGCCGTTGAACCCGAAAATAACCAGTTTTTCCGGCCGATAACAAACGGTTTAACCGCTCGCTCTGCTCGATTGTTATCAATAGATAACAATCCATCATCAATATAACGAACTAATTTATCCCATTGATTTAATGTATAGCTAATCGCCTCACCTAATTTTGTTTTAGGTGATACTCGACTAACTGCGCTATCAAGCCAATCACGGAGCTCTTTAAGTAAATCGCGGGCTTCTGTCTGCCTAGCAACATACTTGGCTTCAGGGGAAGCCTCTTTTAATAACGATTCGATCCGGTATAGCTTTTGGATTTTACTCAATACCCAATCTGCACTCCCTGTTTTCCCTTTTACTTGAACACGTTGAGCCTCAATAAATCGTCGACGTGCGTGTGCCCAACAGCCAACTAAAATCGCTTCAGTTTGTTCATAACCTTGGTAACCATCGGTATGTAAATACCCGTTATAACCTTTTAAAAAGTTAACTGGATGGTTGCCATGCCTGCTAGATTGATAATCATAAAGTACAATTCCAGGCAAAACACCAGAGCCTGGAGAATCATAGCCAGAGCAGTAGACCCACATATAACATTTTGCTTTTTCAACATCCAACACATTTACCGTTGTTTCATCACAATGCAGAGTGGGTTGTTCAAGCAAAATACGATGTAACTCGTTATTAAGAGGGGTAAATAGTACCGAGCATTTTATTAACCAATCCGCCATCGTTCGCCGTCCAATAATGATACCCCATTGCTGAAATAACGTTTCTTGACGATAAAGTGGAAGACTGTATTGAAATTTAGCCGTAATAATTTGAGCAAGTAAACTTGCGGTCGCAATCCCTTTAGGGATTGGTGACGCTGGCATTGGGGCTTGTTTAATGTCTACTGAAGTATTGTTTTTTTCACAATTTCGGCAAGCATATTTAGGACGAACATGTTGAATAACTTCCACTTTAGCTGGTACAAATTCCAACTTTTCACTGATGTCTTTACCCATCGCATGCATCTCTAGACCGCAACACTTACAAGTTTTATCTTTTATGTCGTGGATAATAACAGTACGCGGTAAGTCTTCAGGTAATCGTTTGTGTGTCATCATTTTCAATGATGATTTCTTCTTCTGTTTCATTGAATAAATCAAATTGAGTCGAGTCAGATTCACTGCTTTTACCAAAGCGCTGATGTTGAGCCAGTCGAAATTGCTCTAGAAGACGGTTATATTTATTTTCAAGCTGAAGCACAAGTGCTTTCAGCTCGTCAATGGTATCAGGAAGTGGTTTTATTTTATCAGTCATGTAGATGACTATATAACGATAATACAGGTAATCAATCGGTTGCCTCCTATTCTTGACTGAGAATCAACTATTTAAAGGGTTGTTTGATAATGTACCGGTTGATGTCCTAAGATATCAAAACCTTGTAATAGCAGTGTCAGTTGCTGCTCTGATAATGCTAACGTATCGTTATTTATATTTCGTGGCCATTTGAAGCGGTCTTCATCTAATCGCTTGTACCATAAAGCGAATCCTGTTTTATCCCAATACAATATTTTGAGTTTATCACGAGGCTTATTGCAAAATATAAATAGAGCATCACTAAACGGTGATAGTTGCATTTCTTGCTCAACAATCACGACAAGGCCATTAATGGCCTTGCGAAAATCGACAAAATCACGATGAAGATAAATGGTGGAAACATCAGTAAATACATTCATGATTGATACCCTTTTAATAAGAGTCCTATCCAGTGAGGTTCAGTATTAGCTGGCAATGTTAATCGCAATTTTCCGATAGAAAGTTGAATATCTGGTAATTGTGGAGTGGCGATGATAGTTGATGTTAACGCTTCTACTTTCAAGAAAGTAGAAGCGTTAATCTTTTGTTTCCATCGTGCTTTACGTGCACTAAATGTCTTTGGCAGAATATTATGGTTACGACAAAATTCAGCGGCACTAAGCTTGCTAGATTGCTGAGATTCAAATAGAGCGTGCCATTGCTCTGGTGTTCTCTTTTTATCTTTTTGCATAATTACGTTCTCGTTAAATGAAAGATCGTAAGATACGCATAATGAATTTTATTTGTTAGGTGTAGTTCCCCGCACGCTTACAACGTTTCTAATTGTTTGATGTGATTTTTTACGGTACGGATAGAGAGTTCACAATATTGCGCGAAAGCACATGCCGTGCACATCGGCGTTGTCTGCCAGCTTTAACAACACCAGATTAAGATTAAGGATGAGGATGTGAGGGGGCATAATGTGTGGGATAGTGGCAAGGCGTGTCCGGTGATGGTGATTAATTACTAAGCTAGAGACTAGAAACTAGAGACTAGACCGCTTCGCTCCTATAAAAGCAAAGCCAAAGCTAAAAAAAGATCAAGAGCAGAATGCATCACTGCTCTTGATCTTTCTAGTTTCTAGTTTCTAGTTTCTAGTTCTTCTTTTCTAAATGCGAATCTCACTAATACCACCGCCACACCTAACATGCCGCCTAATAATACTGACAACACACAAATTAAGGCACGTTTTGGTCCGGCTTTCTCTTCTGGAATAACCGCTGGGTCTATGGTTTTAAAGGCAAACTCCGCTTCAACCTCTGCCAACATCAGGTTTTTAGTTTGATCTTCAATTAACTGATAAAACACTGAGCGCATGTCAGAGATATCGGTTTTTTGTAACTGCTGCTCTAAATATCCGATATTACGTTTGGTTTCAGTAAGAGACTTATCTTTCATCCAAAGGTTCAAATCAGCCACTAACCACTCTACCCATTGTTGAGCAATAATTGGAGAAATATGAGTAACGGATAAAGTAACTAAACCCGTGTCTTTAGCATCAGCGGTACTTAAAAAACCTTTAAACGCTTTGTGTGCTTGCCAATCTGTTGGTACTGGTGACTCATCTGGTTTAACTTCACGCACCCACTCTTTTGTTTCTGTATTATAAACCTCAGGGTCAATGATTAACTCACCCGACTGTTTATTCCATTCAGTACCTGCAAATAACGGTACAACCAAATCATGCTTGGTAATAAAGGCATTAATGAATTGACGAGATTGCAAAACGGCTAATGACATACCTTTGCTGTCAGTACCACCGCCGCCAATGTTAATACCTGCTAATGAGGCTAAGCCACCTAACTCTCCTGCCATTACCGCAAGGCCACCGCCGCTCTCGCCCGCAGGGGCTAATACAACTTCCGCTTTGTAGGTGTTAGGTTGTGATAACGCAAATAATACGCCACCGACAGCAAAAATAAACGTGGTTGCTATGATTATCCATTTGCCTTTCCACAGTGCGCCAAAGAGCTCACGTAAGTCGATCTCGTCGTCGGCGGGCATTGCCGGTGGAAACGCTAAATGTTGAGAATGTGGCAGTTGTTGTTTTTCATTCATGCTAGAAACTAGAAACTAGAGGCTAGAGACTATAAAAGCTTGGTTTATTTGGCTTTTTGAGTCTTTATGCTCTTTGTTTTCCTTATATTTGAGAGTTAGAAAGAGGCTAGAGGTTAGAGACTAGGCCGCTGCGCTACTAGAAACTAGATCGTTTCACTACTATAAGAGCAAAAAAATAAGTCCGAGGTCGGCTCTTGATCTTATAGTTTCTAGCTAGCGAAGCGTATAGTTTCTAGTCCTTAATCGCGCTCCACGCTACACCGATTTGATACAAGATCTGCGTTGCTGAGGTTAACGTACTTAGGCCATCTAGGTAATCGGTGTCTAGTGGTACGATAATGGTATCACCTGGGGCTAGTGGTTTATCGCTGCGGCTGAACCAGTATGAGTTATTTGGGACCATCACTGAGCCATCTGCACGTACTACGTAAATACGGTCAGTATCGGCTTGTTTTTTAGTACCGCCAGCGACTTCAATGTATTCTTCCACTGTCATATTAGGTTCAAACAATTGATTTGAGGCAAACTGAACTTCACCCATGATGCTGATCACTGGGTTTCTTGCAGGAATATACAGCTTATCGCCTTTTTCTAGCATTAAGTTGGCAATTTCATCCCCTTCGATTGCTCTTGGGATAGAAATAACCATGCGACCCATGGCTTCTGTTTTCGCCAATTCATCAGCAATTAACATCGCATCACCTGGTGGGGTCGTATATTGTGCGCTTGAGTTTTGACGACGCAGTGCTAAGTTACCAATCTCTTGCTTTAGTTGCATGTTTAAGATTTTTAAACGCTCTTCTTCTAGGCGTTTTAATCGTTCGCGACTAAAGACTGAGCCATCAGCATACGCATATTCTGTTAAACCACCGGCGCGCTCAATCACTTCTTGTAAAGTCTCACCACGGGTAAATGAGTACGCCCCTGGGAACATCACTTCACCTTGTAACTCAATGGTGTAGCCTTCTTGCCAATTTGGTTTGGTTTTTACAATTAAGCGATCTTGACCTGTTAAAGTAAAGTTTTTCTCACCTTCTACTGATAGTGCATCTCTTAACGAGATCTTCTTCTGCTCGATAATTAACTCACTGCCATTCACATCACGAACCGTCCATTCAGCACTGTCTAGGTATGCTTCTTCGGTTAACCCACCTGCGGCTAAAATTATTTGTTTAATGGTGCCGATTCTTGATAACGGATAAACACCTGGGTACTTAACGGCACCGCTAACTTCAATTAACCGTGCAGGGTTATCTAGCGTCGCTTGTGATTTCAGGCGATCGATAATTGGGGTTAGTAATTTCTCTCGGCTTTTTTGTATTTGTTGTTCACCTCTTGATACGGTATCGATATCTTCTGTTTTCAACGTTGTTACAGACTGAGTTTCAATAATTGCCCCTGTCTCAACATCTACTCTTTCTACATTTTTTTTCTGTTCACTGTGTTTCACTTTCACTTCAGCATCAGCATAAGACTTAAACCAATAATCAAGGTCTAATCCACTATTGAACACAAAAATTTGATCGCTTTCTTTTAAGCTCAGGTTTTCTTTTGAGCTAGGGTTCGCAATGGCTTCGCCTAGGTTAAATTGCAGTACTTCTATATCACGTTGCTTATTGATTTCACGTACAATTAACGCGTAATTTAAATCGGCATTTTGTTTTAAATCGGTACGAACTGAAGAGACAATATCGCTAACCTTCATGCCTTGTTTAAAGTTATACGCGCCTTGTCTTGCGACTTCTCCACGCAGTGCAACTGCATTATTTAATGATTCTGCCGCTTTTGATATCACCACTTTATCACCATTTTTAATGATGAAGTTTTTGCCTTTTGATGTACTCATGTCTACGGTAAATTGCTCGTAACCATTCGATCCCATACGAGTAATATTTATTTTAGATAGGAAAGCATTTGGCTGTAAACCACCACCAAAAGAAAGTAAACGAGAAAGGGTGGTTTTGCCTTTTAATTCATAAATCGCAGGACGTTTTACTGCACCATGTAGCTCAACACTTGAGTTTTTAGTTGGGATATACAGGGTATCACCGCTTAACAAACGAACATCACTGCGTGAATCGCCTTTTAGCAATAAGTCATACACATCAAATCGCTCAACCACTCTGCCTTTACGCTTAAGTTCAACATAACGTAGACTGCCTGATTCTTTAATTCCACCACTGGCAATCAATGCTTGGGTCACGGTCGTTAGGCCATTGACGTTATAAGCCCCTGGCTGTGTGGCTTCACCTACCACATACACTTGCATGGTGCGCATTGCCCCCATTGATACCAATACATCTACACCTAACATTTTCTGTTTAATAATACCAGTTAGGTGTTTTTGCATATCAGCAAAGGTTTGACCAGAGACTGCAACTGGACCAAATTCAGGGAAATTTAAACGCCCTTGTCTATCAATAACCAGGTTTAGCTCTTCACTGCTTTTACCATAGATTTGAATAGCGACTTCGTCACCGGGAGCCATGACATAATCATTAGGTACCGGTAGGTTATCGACAGACGTTAGTGTCTTCACTTTCCCTAAAAACATATCGTAGCCAAACGCTGAGAATCGTTCACTTTTATCAGCAACAGAAGGTACTATTGGAGCACTGGCTCTCACTGGTTGTTGTTCTGTTTTTCCTTTCGCCCTATGTACAGGAGAAGCACTGCCTGTAAGTACACTAACATCTACCCCATATTGACGAGCTAATTGCTCTTGCTGGGATTTAGGTAGTTTCTGAAATTGGGCCATTTGTTCAGCGCTTGGTGTAAATGCCATCGTGCTGGTGCTTATCATCGCAAATAAGCTGGCGGTAAGGGTTCTTTTCATCATCATTTTGTTATTTATTCACTTGTGAAAAATCAGTTAAAAAATAAAAGGGTCGGTCAAACTAAGATAAATCGCTAAAATCTAAATTCGTAACCTAACGATGCATTAATTTGATCATCGTCAGTTGTGGTTTTCATTTGTGTGTAGCCAAGCCCTAAATGCACCATGCCTGAAGCGGCTGGCAATCGATAATTGGCTTGAGTGGTCTTACTTTGGCTACTCTGGGTATCATCCCATTCAGATTGCTGATAACTCAGGCTTACATTATGATCATTACTCATTTGCACATAGAGCGCAACAGAATAACTATTGTCTACAGCATAACTTGAGTTAGCGTTAAATGACGCCTCATTCTCAGAGGTGCTTTGTTGAGACTCAAGTACTAACCGTACCGTTTGCCCCTCTATATTAACACTGCCACTCCAACCTAATAGCAAGGCACCTAACTCTGTGGTGTTCTCTGTTGAGGCAAGCTCTGCATATACGCTGTGATATACATGGGTTTGCTCTTCAGCACTGTCATTAGAGACGTTAATCGATGGTAACGTTAACTTAGCATCGACGGCGGCTTGCTTAATGCTGTCGTCTGAATCGCTACTGTTATTACTATCGAACCAGACTTGATACGTTAATCCATATTCAAAAAATGAAAAGGGCTTAGATACAAGACGTGTCGCACTGTGGTAATTAAATTCGGCGTCATCTGGTTTCGCAACGACAGTTTCAATATTCCAGACACCTAGTACTCTGTTTTTTCCAATATAGCTGGCACTTATATCCGGATCGGCTTTGGCGTAAGACCCAAGAATTAGGTTATGTTGCCAACCTTGCCCCCACCATCTGTCTACCGTTCCGATGGAGAATAACCAAGCGCCTAGATTAAGTGATAGATAGGAGTCATCCCAGCGGATCTCTTCCTCGCCTTGATAGTTTGAATAACTGGTCGTCACTCGAAACGCATAGCTAGTATCAAGATATTCGTAGCTGGCAGATGCCCCCCACTTATCTTTACTAAATTGGCCGAACCCAGTTGATGGAGCCTCTTCATTACTGGCGACAAATTTAGCTGAGCTTTGGCCTCTATTAAGTTTTGCCGAGTTCATGCTGTATCGCACTTCTCTTTGGGCGAGCGTCACTGACAAATCATGAGAGGTATCATTATTGATAATATCATCACCAAATAGAGACCATCGTAATGGGTATTGATTGGTCGGTGACGATATTACGCCAGAATCAGACAACACCTGTAATGACGAGCGTAAAAAAGGATCATTCGCTTCTAGCCAAGGGGATGCCATTGCTGGCGTTGCCATAAAGGTAATAGCCGAATAGCAACACGCTAATGCCGCGGCTATTGGCGTGAGGCTTCTTTTTTTATTGGTGTAATTAGCCATTACTGTATGCATTATTAAATATTTACCAAATCGGTTTTTTAAAATCACATAAGGCGAGTATTATATCAGCAATGTGAGAAATGATACATATAAGACATGGCATTTATTTAAGCGCATTTTTATTGTGAATATAAATACTAGCAGGTATACTTTTCATGTGCGCGGGATCTGCGTATACATCGATGTAACGCTTTTTTATAAACATATAGTTATAAAAAAAACATTTATTTAAAGGAAATTTTCCATGAAAAAGACTGCTATCGCTCTTATGCTAGCTATGACTGCTGGCTCTGCATTTGCCGCTGCTGAAGCAACAACTGCTGCTGCTTCTACAGGTTCTGCTGCTGGTACTGCTGCTGGTACTGCTCGCGCAACTACTGCTGCTGTTGGCGTTGCTGGTACTACTGCTATCGCTGTAGGTGCTGTTGTTGCTGTTGCTGTTGCTGTTGCTGATTCAGGTTCTGATACTGCGACTTCAACGTCTACATCTGTTACTCAATAAGCCATAATAAGCTAAAAACAAAGCCATCAACACCGTGTTGATGGCTTTTTTTATATTTTTAATAAATTACCGAAAGTAGAATTCATGAAAAATATTACTCTATATTTACTTACCTTTGGCTGCTTTTTATTAACTGGCTGTTCACAAAAAATTCAAGATGTACAGTCGACGTTTAATGAGGCTGTATTTGGTATGAGTGATGTTGAACTTTCTGCCGAGCATATTAATGAACTGCCTTATGCTAGCGCTTTTGTTAAAATCAATGACAGTCACAACATATTTATGGTACTTGCTTTAGCTGAAAGTAACCCGACAACTGGTGTAACTCAGCTTAAGTGGCTCTCCTCTGACAACGTAATGATCGTCACTGAGAATGGACGTATTATAAAAACCCTTGCCCTACCTAATTACAATTTAATCGCATTAAACTCTGTTGCCTTACCTAAATTAAGCCAACAACTTACCGCGCCACAACAATGGCAAGCGGTTTATGATTGGATGCCAGATTATCGATATCATTACCAAGCAAGTATTCATGCTCTACCTGGTGAAAAAAGTACATTAACCTCTCTTGTTTGGACAAAAGAAGTGACAGCTATCCAGGAGTTAGTCTCTTTTTCTGCCTTAGACTTAACGTTTACTAATCAATACTGGTTAGATAATACTGGCGAGGTAGTAAAAACTCGTCAATTTATTGGTCCAAACATGGCCACCATTGAAATGACTTTCCTTAAACCTTTTCGTTCTTAATTAGGAGTGACAATGCGTATTTTTGGTTTTCTCTTTTTATCACTCTGCTCTTTCTTTTCTTATGCTAGTGACTCTGCACTCTCTATTACATTAGTTAAAAACAGCGTGATTTTATCTTTTCCTCAAGCAACTCGATTAGACTCTGCACTACTAGAATCACTTAATTATAGTAATATCTATGCTTACCCTTTAGGCCTCATTCTTAGTGATGACGAGAAAAAAAATACTGTTATTCAACAGCAAGAGAAACTGTCACAACAGCTAAGTAAGCTCGGTGAGTACTCTCCTTTTCTTTCATGGACCGAGTCAACTTACCAACTCAACTCAAGCTTACTCATTAATCAATTGGCTCAGCTATCTTTTGTTTCTCGCCTCTTTATTCCATTAGATATCGATGAAATTAGAATAAAAAAAGAAAATAATCCACTGCTGAGTGGGCAGTTCTCGCTATTTGTGCCAGAGCGACCAACAACCATCACCGTTCTTGGATTAACGTTATCTCCTAAACCACAAACTCTGTCATATATAGAGAATGGTAGTGTAAAAGATTATCTCCATAACGTTGATGTCAGCTCTCAAGCCAATACGTCTCAGGTTTATGTGATTCAACCTGATGGTGTCGTACAAATAGCGAGTAATAATCAATGGCAGAAAAATACGGTTTCAATTGCGCCCGGAGCCACGATTTTTATTGGATTTAATGAGTTACCTGATTCATTGTCATCAATTCACCAAGATATCATTCAACTTTTACGTAATAAGGTAAATTAATCATGCCGTATCCTAAATTTGCCTTATCTTTAATTGCAAGTGCGATTACTGCTACTTTTTCGACTTTTTCCTTGGCTGCAGAAAGTAGTGAATATATTGAACCAATAACCTTTACCCCTTCCCAAACTGATTTTGGTGGCGTTGGTTTAATGCAAATGCCTTCAGGACGTAATGCTGAAGAGGGGACATTCAGTTTTAATACTAGCTTCAATAATGAATATCACTTTTATAACCTCTCATTGCAATTGATGCCGTGGCTTGAAACTACAATCCGTTACACTTTAACTCAAGACATGAAATACAGCAGCGACCCTAGTTTTAGTGGAGATACCACTCATGCTGATAAAGGCATCGATTTCAAGGTTCGTCTATTAGAGGAGAGTGACTGGCTACCTGAAACCTCTATCGGTGTGCGTGATTTTGGCGGTACTGGTTTATTTGATGGTGAATTTGTTGCGGCAACCAAGCGTTTTGGTAATCTCGATGTCACCGTGGGCATGGGTTGGGGCTACCTTGGACAAAGTGGCAATATTACTAATCCATTTTGTAAAGCATCGGATAAATATTGCTCGCGTGAGTCTGACTTTAAAGGCAATGGCGGCAGTGTCGATTTTGAGCGTTGGTTTAAAGGCTCTGCGTCACTCTATGGTGGTTTGGAATATCAAACCCCTTTCCAACCGCTGCGCTTAAAACTTGAATATGATGGCAATGATTACAGTCAAGATTATCCGGTAAAAGGTGGCGTCGCTGATATGACTCAGCACACCCCATGGAACTTTGGTGTTTTATATGGTTTAGGTGATTGGGGAGATATGCGTTTAAGTTATGAACGAGGGGATACTCTCACCTTTGGCTTTACGTTAACCACCAACTTTAACACAATGAAAGCTAATTGGCGTGATACCCCTGAAACCGTGTATCAGGCACCATCAGTTAATCATGTGGATGAAATAAACTGGAATTATATCGAACAAGAATTAGATAATAATGCCGGTTATTCTAACAGTAAATTTTACGTAAAAGGCAATGAATTAACGATCGTTACTGGGCAAGAAAAGTATCGTAATAAAGATATTGCTCATCAAGAAGCGGCGGCAATTTTAGCAAGTAATACTCCTGAATATATTCAAACTTATCGTATTATTGAAGAAAATAATTCCTTACTCACCACTGAGACCGTGATTGATGCTGAACGTTATAAAGATGCAGCGCAATTTAATTACGTGGGCGCTAAAATTACAGATGCAACCGTCACTCAAGATATCTCTGAGACTGATTCAATCAATGATGATAATTTAAAACATGACTCATTTGACCGTTGGGATGTGAATATTTCTCCGTCTTTACGTCAATCAATTGGTGGTGCTGAAGGTTTTTATCTGTATGAGATAGGCATTAAAGCAGGATCCTCTTATTGGCTTACTGATAACCTGCAAGCTTCTGGATCTCTGTATTTAAACCTTATTGATAACTATGATAAATTTAATTACATCGCACCACCCGATGCGACCGAGGTTCCTCGTGTTCGTACCATGTTTAGAGCTTATGCCACTGAAAGCGCTTTAAGACTGGAACGTTTACAGCTTACTTGGTTTGATGAATATGCTGAAGGTCTATATGGGCAGACTTATGGTGGTTATTTAGAGAGTATGTTTGGTGGCGTTGGTACTGAGATATTATACCGCCCTATAAATAGCCGCTGGGCTGTTGGCCTTGATTATACGTACATTCAACAACGCTCTCCTGATAATTGGTTTGATTTCTATCAAGATGACCGTCAATACAGCGAAGCCGATGGACGTTATTACAATGTTCGCTCTCAAGGAACAACTGGCCACTTAACCGGATATTACATGCCTCAATGGTCATTTTTAAAGAGTACGCTATTAAAGGTAAGTTATGGTGAGTTTTTAGCAGGCGATAAAGGCTATCGTGTAGATTTTTCTAAACAGTTTGATTCAGGTGTTATTGTTGGTGCTTATGCAAGTATGACTGATTTATCTGCGGAGGAATTTGGTGAAGGCAGTTATACCAAAGGGTTTTACCTCTCTATTCCTTACGACATCATGACGGTTAAACCAAGTAAAAATAGAGCGTACTTTGATTGGCAACCTTTGACTCGTGATGGCGGGCAGATGTTGTCGAAGGAAAATACGTTGTTTGGCTTAACAGATGCAAGACAACCGTGGTATACGAAGAAAGGGCTTTAGGACTATACGCTGCGCTGACTAGAACGCTTCGCTTCTATAAGATCTTAAGGTAAGAGCAGGGTTGAGGTTTCAGGTTTAAGAGCGGACGCGGTTGGTTTGACTTTTGTTCTCCCCCTTTTTTACCTTACTTTTGAAAGTGATGGTGTTTATATAAGGGGGAGTTGATTAGAAACTAGAGGCTATACGCTGCGCTAACTAGAAACTAGAGGCTAGAACGCTTCGCTTCTATAGGAGCAAGGTGAGTGTAGGGTTGAGGGTTGAGGCTTAAAAGCGGATCGCGGTTGGTTTGGTGTATTATAAAAGAGCGCAGTGGATGCTGCGCTCTTTTTTAATATGTTATGGTGAAACTACCGATATGAAATTAGATTGTTTAACTCCTAATTGATGTTTCATTTCTAATCCTGGAGCAATAAGCATATCAATATACCCATCACGAGGAGGATTTTCTTTAATATTTGAGTAACTCATGAACCCTGAACGAGCTTCATTCGTAATATTATCACCCATCAAGAAAGATACATTTACAGGAGTTAAACTATCTGGGTATGTAACATCTTCAATATAACTAGGGATCTCAGGGATAAACATATCTCTATCATTCGTATAGATTGTATGTCTTGTCACTCCCGCTGTATATTCTAATTTTATCGTATCAACATCTAACGAGGTTAGCGTTTTAACATTCACATAGCATGTTGAGCCACCACATTCAAATGCAGGGGCTGGGATTGTTTGCATATCAAGAGAATCTAATACAATAGAAATATCACCTGTTGCACTTGCTGTCGAGTTTACAGTGATCTTCCAAGAATTCAATGTTCCTTTGTAAGTTGCTGAATAATTAAATTCATCACCTAACTTTGCATACGAGGTAAAAATAGATGGCTTAGTGGCCCATGAGTTCCAAGTAAAAACTTGACCTTTATAATTTGAAAAAATAGTCATATCTAAAAAAGAAAAATCACTTGAATCTCTCAAATCAATATTAATAAAGCTAGTTAAAGCGTCTAATGCATGAGAAGCTGTACTGGTACTCGTCATATCACTTAATGCAGAACTCGCTTGATAGTTAAAACCTGTAATTTGATTATCGGCATTAAAACCACTCAATAAAACATATTCATTATTTAAAGTTTCTATCTCTGTTTTAGTTGTTCCAGAACCTTTTTGACTTTGTCCTGTTAAAAAGCCTTCGACACTACTTTCTGCAACACCGTCAAATGTTCCAATAATCACTTTTTTATTTTTTGAATTTTTAACTAAATTTATTCTCTGCATAGCACTTTTGAGTACCTTGTTCTACATTTACTTTAATTAATGCATCTGATAATAATTCTTTTTGAACTGTAAGTAAGTGCTTAGAACCATCCTTTATAGAATCTACGATTGTCACATAACCACCATCAGGGATATCATTCTCTGAAAATGTTAATGTCGCTGTCGTAGGATTTATATCAAATTTACTAAGGTTCGTATCTGTATATAAAACACTATTAGCATCATAAACGAGGATATCAGTGATATTTGGTGCTTGAACAGCAAAAGTATAAACCCATTTTGATTCGTCTATATCATTAGTATCAACATAAAACTCGGTTGGGGCTTTTCCAGCACAAGAAGACAACATATTTTTTTGAGTATTCGCTTTCATTTGAACAAACTGCCAAGTATATTTAGTTGGGGCAGGAGTACCGCCACCACTACCGCCGCCGCTATCGCTGCCGCCGCATGCTGTTAAAAGTAAAGTACTGAAAAGCCCGATTGGGATCATCTTATTCATAGTAAAATCGTATCCATTGTAATCAAATCATCTTGTTTAAATAATGCACAATTCATGCCAATAATGTTACCGAATTCTTGACATTCAGTCGTATAAAAAGCGAGTAACCCTGCTCTTATCTTAAAGATCTTATAGGAGCGAAGCGTTCTACTCTCTAGCCTCTAGCCTCTAGCCTCCACACGTTGACTCATAACCTTCAAGCGTCAAAAGACCTCGAAGAATAAACCCATGATAACGCGCTTCGATAAGTTGATACTCTAACTCTGGCGCAAACAAAAAAGTGACATGCTCTGCACCCGTTTGCTCAACAGGGATAACCTCTAGCTCTCCCCATTTTTCAAATGTCTTAATCTGCTTTTCATGCACTTGGTATTGGTAAGGTTCAATGCCATCAGACGCTTGACGATTTAAACGAAACGTTTGTTTACCTTGCAGTAGGTTTTCACGAATTTGAATCGATAACGTATCAACATCCCTTAATGGAATCTCTTTAGAAAAATAAGTCGATTCTTTACCATCAATATCAACGTCTGATTGATGTCCTCCGTCGGTAAAGGTTACCTTCATATCTCTTGAACGGAAACCTGACACTTTTTGATGAAACTTGTCTGTTACCCATTCATTCTCTAACTCTGACCAAGAGACTTCAGCACTTTGCGAGTAAGCGGTGCCAATACCTAGAATACTGGCTTTGCTATTGGAGGTGATGATTGCTCTAGTGCCTTGCCAAGCTTCTACTCGCTTCATTTCTCCAGTGTGAATACCACTTAGATAAATGCCATAGCTTGATGCGACAGAGCACGATGCCTCTCGAACTTGCTCGTTTGCCATGACAGATTGAACACTGGCGCTCATCGCTAAAGTAAGGCAAATAAGACGGAACCCCATTAGAAGACTTCGTTTACGTTTAAGTAGAAATTGGTTTCATTTTGACCGATACCAACATCCGCACGCAAATTGATATTATCTTTGACTTTAAATCGAAAGCCCGTACCGTAAGATGTCATTAATTCGTCGCTTAACTCACTAACGCTTGGGGCAACACTGCCAACCGCTCCCCAGAAAACCATGCCATAGCGCTGGAAAATTGGCAGTCGGTATTCTACTTGTCCCATCATCATTTGATCGTCTCTGTATCTGCCTTTAATGTAGCCTCTCATCGCACTTGAACCACCGAGATCTGGCATTATATTCCAAGGAGCTTCACCCTGTGTAAAGTGTCCTTGAATTTGCCATGCGATAAGGCCCGGCAAACCGTTTAAATCGATATAATTAGCGACTTCTAAATCATAGGTTGAAAAAGAATCTGCTTTATCATTGTGATACAAACCGGCATCAAACTGAAGTAACCAGCCTTTTTTGGCATTAAGACGATAATCTCTAGAGTCATACACACTCGTAATAATAACTCCTGAGCTAAGGTTATCAGGCAGGTATCGGTCTGATTGATATGAGCGACCTGTAGTGACCAATTCTAAGTTTTCCGCTTTGGCGTAAGTTAAATCGGCACCGATACCAATGAAATAGTTATTAGCGACCTCTGTCATCCAACGAGGTTTAAAACTATATACCTGTTCGTCAAACTCATGATAGTTACTGTCTTTATTTCCTTGTTCGATTCCTTTGCCATAATACACTGCGGCTTCATTATGCAGTTCTAACTCAAGTAATAGTCGTTGCTTTCCTTGATTGAAAAAGCTCATGTTCTCGACTGAGACACCATAGGATTTATTCATTGAGACGAATGAGTTGACCACTAATGAAGAAGGCTGTTCTTCAACCGCAGCATTTTCAGTTTTATATAAACCAACCATCAGCAAACCGACACCAAACTTTTTCTCTGGTGTGTAATACGCGGTGGGTAAGTAACTCATATCGATGACTTTGCTTTCATCAAAACCACCATCAGCACCAAAAACGTCTAATAGGTTATCAACCCAAGTCGGCTCCATGTCTTTTGGTGTGTCAAATAAAGGCTCAATGGCGGCGGTAAGTGGGTTTGATATGAATAGGATGGTACTAAGGATGATGCGTTTCATTTAAGTCATTCTGTTATGAGTTGTGGTGTGGGGCTATACGCTGCGCTAACTAGATACTAGAGCGCTTCGCTTCTATAAGAGCAAGAGCATTATCAGACATGATTATTACACCAGCTATACACGTTTTTATAGTCTCTAGTCTCTAGCTTTTCTGAATTCTATAATCTGCTTTGATAATGCGCTTCTAATTCTAATATCTGTGCTCTGCCTTGCTCTGTTGCTATTGGTCTAACGACATTTAGCATTTGTAACATGCCTTGATAAACCACCGCCTCTGTTATTTCTTTATCTGACAATTGTGCGGTTTGGTAACTTATCCAGCATGACGATACGAGGTGTAACGTTTTGGTTAGCGCGAGTAATTCATCGTCTTCAAGCGCAATAAGGCCTGAAGTTCTAAATCCTTTCATGATACTAATAAGGTTATCGTTTAGGGATTCTTGTGCTTTGGTGTATTTTTCTTTTAACTCCGTATCTCTGCTTAAGATATCGGGTAAATTGGCGTAAAAGAAACGGTAGTTCCACATCAACTCAAAAATCGAATCTAAATAACTCAACATGATCTGTACACTAGGCATTGTCGATTGGTCTTCTTCTGCCATTGGTTTAAAGCGTGTTTTTAGCTCGTTCGCATAGTTATCAAAAATACTATTGATGATCGCTTCTTTATTGCCAAAGTGGTAATACAAATTACCCGGACTGATTTCAAGATGCGCCGAAATATGGTTGGTGGTGATATTTCGTTCACCATTTTGGTTAAAAAGGGTTAAGGCACCGAGGATTATTCTGTCTTTTGTTTTCATTGCTTTTTCCGCGCCAAATAAATTCAAATATTTCAAAATTGTAACTGAAAAAGTTATATGAAACTAGGAGCTATACGCTGCGCTAACTAGAGACTATAAGATCAAAAGCCCACGCTTCACTTTTTTCTCTTATCTTTTTGAATGATTGTTGCAATAACTTTTGCGATTTCTCTTGTTTCTTTAACTAAAATAAGCGCTGGTTCTTTTGGCACACTAGAGGTTTCAATTGCTATCAATAGCTGCGTAAGTAATTCGCCACATGAGCCTTTAGCATAATAGTAAAATCGAATCTTCTCCTTAAGTGTCTCTCGTTCCTCTCCCTCTGAGATATTTGAAGGCACAGATAACGAAGAACGTAGTATTTGATCTTTTAGGGCAAAGTTTCTATTCCCTTCAAATAACTCAATTACATCACAAGCCAATCGAGCAGAACGCTGCCATATTTTCAACTTTTCAAATAACACATTTTCACCTTTAATTTTATATAAATGATTAAATAACTCTCGCCGATAGACATACCCGCTCTTATAGTCTCTAGTCAGCGAAGCGTATAGTTTCTAGCCGCTCCAAACATCTCTAGCTATGTAAAATACATAAATAAACTATCAGCTATAAACACTCCCGCACTTATAGTCTCTAGCTAGCGCAGCGTATAGTTTCTAGCCTCCAGTACCCTCTCAAACTCCTCGCGCACGTTATCCTCGCCATGCACCACAACCACCTCCTTCCTTCCCTCCTCAATCCCATCAACAAACTTAATTAAATCTGCTTGATCGGCGTGGGCTGAATAGCCTGACATGGTATGGATTTGAGCATTTACATCTACTGGTTGATTATCTATCCAGACCGTTGATCTTTGGTTTTGCAGATCTCGGCCTAGAGTACCGTGGGCTTGGTAACCGGCAAGAATAATGTCGGTGCGTTTATCTGGTAATAACGCTTCTAGATAATTCATCACTCGGCCTCCAGCGCACATGCCGCTGGCGGCGACTATTATGCAGGGCTTTGCGGTGCTTTTTAGGCGGTTGACGATTTGCATATGTTCTTTGTGACTTTCTATGGTGATGCATTGTTCGAAATTAAGTGGATGCCGTTGATTGTTGAGTTTGGTTTTCGCTTCTTTACTCCAGAGTTTTTTGAATCGGCGATATTGTTTGGTGACTTTGTTGGCTAATGGAGAATCTAAAATGATAGGAATTTTTGAGTCTATTTTGTTGTGATGAATTAAGTGCTCAATATCAAACAACAGCTCTTGGGTTCTGCCGACTGAGAATGCGGGAATAATGATTGCGCCACCATCTTGTAGTGAACGTTCTATTATCTCTTGCAGTCGCTTTGCTCTGGTTTCTACACTGTCGTGAAGTTTGTTGCCATAAGTGCTTTCTATTACTAATAAGTCGGCACGTTTTGGTGAAATTGGATCGGGAAGTAATGGGGTATTGGATGGACCAAGATCGCCTGAAAATACGACGATTTCATCGTTGGGGAGTTTGATTTCGACGTAAGCGGAGCCGAGGATGTGGCCGGCGGGTTGGAATCTTAAGAGCAGGTTTAAGGATTCAGGACGCTTCGCTTTCAGGGAAGAACAAGAACTTTTAGAGTGAGAAGGTACCATTGTAGAGGTGAGTTTAATTCGGTGCCATTGGTTGTATGGAATGGGTTTTATCTGTTTTCTTATTAATTCTAATACTCTTTCTCTTTGGCCTTTGTTTAGCCCGAGTTGCAGTTTTAAGCCATCATCTAGCATGAGTGGTACTAACTCAGCGGTTGCTGGTGTGCAGTATATGGGTTGCTTGAAGCCTTTTGTTAATAACCAAGGTAAGCGACCGATATGGTCTATGTGGGTATGGGTGAGGATTAATGCTTTGAGGTGTGAGATGGGAAATTCAATATCAAGTTTTTTGTCATTGCCATGTTTATCTTTAGCGTCTTTGCCTTGAAATAAACCGCAGTCGATTAATATGCCGTGCTTATTGCCGTTGCTATTAATGCAGAGTTCATGGCAAGAGCCGGTGACGCCGAGTTTTCCGCCGTGGTGTTTTAGGTTTATTTCAAAATTTGTGCTTTGGGTTGAGTGTTTTTGGGGTGTTGGCATGATAACTCCATTTTAAATAAACTATACGCTTTGCTAACTATATTCACTGCGTGACTAGAGACTATAAAAGCCAGTAATACTGATTTATCAAATATATCACTACCTCATAAATTCCAGCTCTTAACTTTTATAGCTCAATTTCTATTGATTAAGCATTCGATACTTAATCAATCCACTTCATTCATTGTACTTACAACTTGCTTTTCGGTTCATATCTCATGAATCACTTACAACAATATGATTTTATCGTTTCTAGTTAGCGAAGCGTATAGTCTCTAGTGACGACCACTCACTAATACCCTGTCGCAAAATTACCGCTGCCTTTTACTCCTTTCTTTGCTACAATCGAATCAATTATCTAAATAAATCGTGGTATCAAAATGATCATTGTAACTGGCGGCGCTGGCATGATTGGCAGCAACATTATTAAGTCTTTAAATGACAACGGCTTTAACGATATCTTAGTGGTTGATAACCTGAAAGATGGCAAAAAATTCAAGAACCTAGTTGATCTTGATATCACTGATTACATGGATAAAGAAGATTTCATTACGCAAATCATGGCGGGTGATGACTTTGGTACAATTGATGCTATTTTCCACGAAGGTGCGTGCTCTGCTACCACTGAGTGGGATGGCAAATACATGATGATGAACAACTATGAATACTCGAAAGAAGTGCTTCATTTTTGTATCGAACGTGAGATCCCATTCTTATACGCATCATCTGCTGCGACTTATGGCGATACTGATACCTTCATTGAAGAGCGTGAGTACGAAGGTGCATTAAACGTTTACGGCTATTCTAAACAACAGTTTGATAACTACGTTCGCCGCCTATGGGCTGATGCTGAAGCGCACGGTGAAACGGTTTCTCAAATTACCGGTTTCCGTTACTTCAATGTCTATGGTCCTCGTGAGCAACATAAAGGTTCTATGGCTTCGGTTGCTTTCCATCTGAACAATCAAATGAATGCCAGCGAAGATCCTAAACTGTTTGAGCGCAGTGATGAATTCAAGCGTGATTTCGTTTACGTGGGTGATGTGGCTGCGGTTAACTTGTGGTTCTTAGAAAATGGCGTATCAGGTATTTTCAACTGTGGTACTGGTCGTGCTGAACCGTTCCGCGCTGTTGCGGATGCGGTAATTAAGCACCACGGTAAAGGCGAAGTTCAAAGCATTCCGTTCCCTGAGCATTTAAAAGGCGCATATCAAGAGTTTACGCAAGCAGATTTAACTAAGTTGCGAGCTGCGGGTTGTGATGTTGAGTTTAAGTCGGTAGCTGATGGTGTTGCTGAGTATATGGCGATTGTTAATAAGTAAAGCTCTGAGAAGTAAAAGCTATACGCTTTGCTAACTAGAAACTAGATCGCTTCGCTTCTATAAGAGCTAGGTTTCAGGTTTCAGGTTTCAGAAAGAGCGTAAATCAAGCTCAAGAGCGCTACAACTGCTCTTGAACTTATAGTTTCTAGTTATCAGGATAAATGAAAAAAATGAAAAAAATAAGCTTACCTTTAATTGCTACAATACTTTGCTTTCTATTCTTCAGCACCCCTATTATTTATCCTGACTCTTACGTGGTTGCTCCGCTTTTATTGGCACTATTTGGTTTGTTTTTACTGCCAAAAACCTATCACGCCTTTAAAAACAGAGACGTTAAATACATTAGCTTATCCATGGTTGGGTATTTTATTCTTACCATCATCTCTTTTCTGTATTCAGGAGGAGAAACCAGCCAACTTGATATGCCAAGCCGAACGGTGTTGGCCTCTTTCATTTTATGTTTTTTAGTCACTTATAAACCCAATCCGGCACCACTATTTCTGGCTGCACCGATTGGAGCGGCGATTGCAGGCTTCATCAGTTTTTACCATAGCTTTTATATTGGCGGGTGTGCTTTTGTCGGTACGTTTGGTTACATGCCAATTCAAATTGGAGGTATTATCGCCTCATTAGCCACATTCTCTGTTATCTCGTTTTTTTATTACCGTAAAACAGAACAGAAGAACTTTGCTGTATTCAGCTTCGTTGCCGCTAATTTAGGCTACATCGCCACGTTATTATCTGGTGCTCGCGGTGCTTGGCTATTAACTCCCTTTGTTTTACTTATTGTTCTGTATTTAAATAAAGAGTTAATAAATAAAAAAATAGTCGGTTACGCTCTACTTGCTGCAATTATCGATTTATCTATTGCCTCAGCCCAAATCACTTCTCGACTTGATGCAATACAGTCTGATTTAACTCAATACTCAGCTGAACAATCCGCTAGTTCTTCTGGTGCACGCTTAGAGATGTGGAAATCTGCATTATATAGCGCACAAGAATCCCCATTATTTGGTCAAGGATTTTCTGGTATTGAAGCAGCAAAACAGCGCCAACTCGACGCTGGACTCATAGATCCAATTGCCTTGAAATACTCTCGAGCTCATAACCAATATTTAGAAGATTTACAAACCAAAGGGATTTTTGGTCTCTCTGTATTGCTGATCATGTTTGCGGTGCCTTTTGCTTTTTTCAAAAGAAACCTGAAACAATATATCAATGATTCAGACAAAGACACACACTACTTTTTGGCCCTAATGGGAGCCTCGCACGTCGCACTGGTTGCAGGCTATGCCCTTACCCAACATTACTTATCACATCACTCAGGCATTTTATTCTTTGCCGTTGGCATCGCCATACTGAGCGCCTTAGTGATTAACCAAAGAAAACCATCATGAAAATTTTGATCATTGGCCCATCTTGGGTGGGTGATATGGTGATGTCGCAATCACTGTATATCACACTAAAACAACAAAACCCTGACGCTGTTATTGATGTTATGGCTCCGGCATGGTGTAAGCCTATTTTGGAACGCATGCCTGAAGTGAACCAAGCGATTGAAATGCCGCTTGGTCATGGTGCCTTTGATTTGTTTGGTCGCCGCCGTTTAAGTAAGCAGCTTAGCGCTAATAATTATACTCATGCTTATATCTGCCCTAATTCCGCTAAATCGGCATTAATACCTTGGTTTGCTGGTATTCCAATTCGTACTGGCTGGAAAGGCGAGATGCGCTATGGCCTACTTAACGATTTACGTTCAAATAAGAAATCATTTCAATACATGGTCGAACGCTATGTGGCATTGGCTCATCCAAAATCAGAGATGATTAATTCAAGCTCATTAGGTGGGCTAGATACTTTACCTCGACCTAAGCTTGCTATTGATGCTGATACCCAGCAAGCAATGTTAACTAAATTTTCTCTATCTGCGGATAAACCTGTTCTTGGCTTATGCCCTGGTGCGGAATTTGGCCCGGCAAAACAGTGGCCTGTTGAGCATTACGCAGCTGTAGCTAATGAGATGATTAACCAAGGCTATCAAGTATGGTTATTTGGTTCAGCAAAAGATAAAGAAACCACTGAAGCCATTAAATCTTTGGTTCATTCAGATAATCAAGCATCGGTATTTAACCTAGCGGGTGATACCAGTTTAATTGAAGCTGTAGATCTGCTTGCTGCTTGTAAAACGGTTGTCAGTAATGACTCTGGCTTAATGCATGTAGCTGCTGCTGTCGGTTGTCATGTGGTTGGGGTTTATGGTTCAACATCACCAAAGTACACGCCACCATTAGCTGAAAAAGTTGACATTGTGAGTACAGATATTGAATGTCGCCCTTGTTTTAAACGCGAGTGTGAATTTAAGCATTTGAAGTGTCTGACCGATCTTGATCCACAACTAGTGCTGGATAAAATTAGTCCCAAAAGCCACTCGAATGAATCTGTCATTCAGGTTACTTCATGTTAATCCGACTAGTTTATACCTTACTATTAACACTTCTCTCTCCTGTTTTATTGTTTGGTTTATATAAGAAAAAACCAAACAAACCTCAATTTGGTGACCGCTGGAAGGAGCACTTTGGATTTACTCCTACGCTAAAAAAAAGCGAACAACCACTCTGGATTCATGCGGTTTCAGTTGGAGAAGCGATTGCTGCGACACCATTAATTAAAGCATTAAAACAGCAGAGCCCTGAACAGCCAATCCTAGTGACAACCACAACAAGCACGGGTGCAGAGCAGATTGCCAAGTTAGGTGATTTAGTTGAACACCGCTATATGCCTATTGATTTCCCATTTGCTGTGAACGGATTTTTAAAAACGGTTAATCCAAGTAAATTACTGATTATTGAAACAGAGCTGTGGCCAAATACCTTACATTCTGTCGGTAAATCTAACATTCCTATTTATGTGGTTAACGCACGTTTATCTGAGAAGTCTTGCCAAGGCTACACCAAAATTCAACCTGTTTTTACCGAGCTAAGTAAGCACTTAACAAAAGTACTATGCCAAACCCAAGCGGATGCAGATCGCTTTGCGCGTTTAGGTATCAATAAAGAAAGATTATGTGCTACTGGCTCTATCAAATTTGATATTCAAATCTCGGATGAGATAAAACAGCAAGGCCAAGAGTTACGTCAGCTATTAGACAATGACCGCCCTATTTGGATTGCAGCTAGTACTCATAAAGGTGAAGATGAACAAGTTCTTGATGCTCATAAAGAAGTATTGAAAGAGCACCCTAACGCCTTGTTAATCTTGGTACCTCGCCACCCTGAGCGTTTTGATACGGTATTTGAATTAAGTAAAAACTCGGGATTTAGCAGTATAAGACGCACCTCTAACAAAACGGTTACCGCTGAAACTCAAGTTTATCTTGGTGATACCATGGGTGAAATGCTAGTTCTGATCGGCGCGGCTGATGTGTGCTTTATGGGCGGGAGTTTACTTGGCGATAAAGTCGGTGGGCACAATGTTTTAGAGCCTGCTGCGCTAGGTGTGCCTGTTATTATAGGGCCGAGTTATTATAACTTTAAAGAGATTGTGGATACGTTACGAGGTGAACAAGGGATTGTTATTTGTGAGCCGACTCAACTTAGTAATCACATCGTCAAGCTGATTGATGATAGTACTGAATATCAATTACTTCAAAACTCCGCTTCTAATGTTGTTCAAAGTAATCAAGGTGCTTTAAATCGTACGATCGCTATCTCAAATATATAATCACGATTATCAGTAGTCATATCTAAATTAAATAAGGTTAATTTTCATGAATGTTTTTCTTGTGACATCCCCCTTTCAATATATTTGTGCAAATGAAGCAAGATGTCATTATGCGACTAATGATAATATCCTCCTGCTTGTAAAACAAGATATGGAGCCCGCAATTAGCCAAATGACAAAGATTGTTAATGAAAATGATTGGACGCATGTGATTAATATTGAGCGAAGCCAACGAACATTCTCAATGCCGAAGGCCATCAAAGCGGTCAATAAGATAAGAACGAATAGCTCTATTAAGCACTTTTTTCATGGCGAATATAACGGATGGCGAACCAAATTTCTGTTACGTAACTTGAAACCTGATACTGAAATTTATTTCGATGATGGTTCGTTAACTTTAGGGGAATATGAGCGCTTTATCAAAACAGAGCACACTTTCTATCGCCCACGATTTGTAAATGATCTGATAATAAAAATGCAGGGACTAAAGCCTATTGGTCGACTACCCATTTCTAAAAAGTTAGAGATTTTCACAATTTTTGATATAAAGGATCCCACGGTGCCAGTTGTCAAAAATGATTTTTCTAACATGAGAGAAACATATAATTTGAATGACGATCACCAGCGCGAACATTCTAATGAATACGCTCTCTTCTTAGGCCAAGGTAGCATTGATTGTCATGGGACAATTAAGTCTTTCTACTTAGATGCAATTAAGCGTTTTGCTAAAACTACAGGAAAGAAAATCTTATATGCACCTCATCGTACAGAAACTTCAGATATCCGCAAAGAAATTTTGAAGATTGAAAACTTGACGTATCACGATTCAACACTACCTATTGAATTAGAAATTGCAGAAAAGCAACTAAATATCAACAACATAGGCGGGATAGCATCTACAGCACTGTACACTTTAAAAATCATTTACCCTCATATAAAAATATATTCTGCAAAACAGTCTAAAGAAGAATATCATACACAGGTAACTTATACTGACAATGAGCTGATGCTTGAACTCTTAAAATCTATTGGCATTGAATTATTCTAATCGAGTAGAAGGAGGCCTCTAACAATGAGTACTGTCCCTGCTCTTCGAACCATTTTATTGTAATCGTCTAATTTAAGTTCAGAACCATTAAAAAATATTCAGAATGATCTACAAATTGATCATCAATAAGTTTCAATCTTGTGATGAATTTGCTAGATCGTAACAATAACCGACACACTCTTACCGTTTAAAAACTCGCTCGGACTCAGAAAATTTAATGTCTTTCTAGGTCGAGAATTAATCAAAAACTCTGCCTGTTTAATCTCTTTTGCAGTAAGTTCTCCAATGGCCATTCCCTTTGGGAAAAAACGTCTTAGTAAACCATTGGTATTTTCATTCAAACCTCGTTGCCAAGAATGGTAAGGTTTAGCAAAATAAATGTCACAGTTCAGATGCTTAGCTATCTTAGCATGACCTGCGAACTCTCCGCCATTATCAAATGTGATTGTTTTGCAAAGCTCTTTAAAGGGCTTCATCATGCGATTTATCCCGCGAGTAACGGCCTTTTTGGATTTATTGCGTACTTTGCACGTAACTAATAGCTTAGACACTCGTTCTACCATCGTTACTAAATACCCGTCTTGACCATAAACAGTGTCACCTTCCCAGTGACCAACCTCAGATTTATCATCGACAATAGCAGGGCGTTGAGATATATCAATGCGGTTAGGAATGAGTCTTGCTCCTGCTTCTACACCTTTGCGTTGTTTGTATTTTTTGCCTTTTCGAGCAAGCATCCTTTGCCACTGCTCTCTTTTAATTGCGTTGTAAATAGTACTGCAACATATTGTATTTTCTATTTTTTCTCTACGCATTCGTCCAGATATTTGCTCTGGGCTCCAACCAAGCTGAAGATATAGGTGAATTATTTTTTTATTCTTTTGGCTGCATTTTGTGTGCTTAATCGAAAGTGTTCTTTTTTGGAAAGCGTGTTTATGCGCTTGCTCGGCAGAATAGCTTCCAGCAGGACAACGTCGTAGTTCCTTTGAAATGGAGCCATTGCTCCGTTTTAATTTTTGTCCTATTTCACGAGCAGAAATACTATGTGTATTCCACGCTTCAATCTGGTATCTTTCACCTAGTGTCAGTTGCTTATATTGGTATCCCATGGGGTTACCTTAGTTGATTGTGTGAGAGCTTGAAGCTTATAGGCAACTGACTCTCAAATCTATACCAAAGTGTGTCGGTTATTCTTGGAACCTAGGTTTTTAAGAAATACCTTGTAAATTATAAAGACTAATTTAATCAAATCCCTTTTAAAAAGCATACTCATGCGATTTACCTGATGCTGTTAATATTAAGTTATATTTTAATAATCCAAAAGATATATTTCTTTCGGATTATTAATTAACACTATAAAACTAGATGGATTTTAACACCCACTCACCATTATTATCCTTATTGAACAATTCAGTATTGTATAAGCCATCTACAACATCCCAAAATTGCCTATTCGAATAGCCTAGAAAATTACAAAAATCTTCAATGCATTTAGGATCTAATTTCGCATCTTTAGCTTTAACTAACTCCACCGCTTCTTTTCTAGTCAACATTCCATAACGCACCATTCTTGCAGCATAATCCGTCGCTGATGCATGACCAAATTTTGGATATTTTAACCAAGGGTGAACCAAGTAAGCCCGAGAATCAACTTGATCAAAGTTCTCTACATGATGAGTTCTATCCCACTCATGTGTTAAATCTTTAAATCCACGTTTTGTTGCAAAATTATAGTTCGTAAAACTATCCCAAGGAATAAAATAACCAAGATACATTGGGTCGATACGGTCTAACTGTGATTTTGTTGGAGCGTGACAAAGTACAAGATCGTTATCTTGAATGTTATCATCAATTAAATCTTCAAATGGAATATCACTAGCTACACCATTATCAATAATATTTCTAGCTGAATAAGTTTCAACTGCATCCGCACCACCATATTCGAAACTTACATTTTCACCATAGACCAAAAGCGCTGTATTAAATTTTTCAGCCATCATTAATGGATATGTATATATTAACCGGTCAATAAACCACGTCGGCTTACCATATCGTTCAAATGTCTTTCTCATCAAATGCTTCTGCACCTTGATGTTAGGTTTCAATGATATTATGTCACATCCAAACTCTTCAGAAATATTTCTAATATTATGCTTACCGGCATCAGTCATAGGAAAGTTATCTTCAACCGAAACCAGTAATGGATTCATCTTCATAACTTCTTTCATGAAATATACTTGATAGTGACTATCTTTACCGCCAGAAACGGCGATCATACAATCATATTGCCCTTCACCATTAATACCACGATATTTTTCGCAAAGTTTTTCTAACTCTTTATACCTAGAATCCCAGTCGATATTTTTCTTTTTCTCATGATTTAGACATGGGGTACAAATACCATTTTCATCAAATGCTATCCCAGGTCTAGTATCAGGCATTACACATTTAGAGCAATATTTCATTTTAGTTCTCCTTTACAAAAAAATTCAGCCAGTTCAAAATCTAACTTAGTATCTATATCAAACGACACGTGATTATCCATTACATAAGAAAAAGATTCTGATGTATAACGAATTTCACCTTTATTCTTTAGCTTATCTACATCAAATAAATATAGAGCACCGTTTAAGCGATAAAACTCTTCTAGATCTTGTGAACGTTGCAAGGCCTCTTGACGTAAAAACTCCCCCATAGATCCATCTTTCGGTAAAGTATTAGTCCAGAGTGGTGAATGCTCACAAGGTGTTACTGATACGACTGAAAATGCTTCTTTTTTAATAAATAATTCTAGGGCTTCATCAATATGCTGAGCAGTACGAAGCGGCGATGTCGGTTGTAAAATAACAACAATATCTACATCAGAACCAAATTTATTCAAGGTATAGAAAAGCACACTTTCTGTTGTCGCTGTATCTGAAGCTAATTTTTTAGGTCTCAATTCAGGAACGTCAACACCAAATCTTTGTGATACTTCCACAATTTCTTGATCATCCGTACTGACAAATACGGTATCAATCTATTTACTTTGTTGTGCCGCTTCAATAGACCAAGCTATTAAAGGCTTTCCATTTAAAGGAAGTATATTTTTCCTTGGTAATCTTTTACTGCCGCCTCTAGCAGGAATAATCGCCATTATTTTTTTATTACTAATCATTATAAAACACCCAAAGTATGAATATCCGCTTGTGCACGATTAAAATCATCCATACGACCGATATCTAACCAATATTCATGAATAGGGAACATAAGAATGTTATCGCGCTCATTCATATGCTGTTCTAGCAATGTTGGCATATCAATATGGTGATTTTCAGGAACCGACTGGATCACGCGTGGCGACACGACATAAATACCAGCATTAACAAAGAAACGTTGAATTGGTTTCTCTACCATACTTGTAATCTTGTTTCCTTCACCATTAATCACGCCATAAGGGATTTGATAATCGTACTCGCGAACACACATGGTTGCATCGGCTTCATTTTCTGTATGGAAATCTAATAGACGTTCAAAATCGACCTTGGTAAGTACATCTCCATTCATCATGATTAATGGTAGGTCTTTTGGTAAATCATCAGGAAGTAAACCAAGCGCCCCACCAGTACCTAGCGGAAAATCTTCATGAACATAGCTGATCTTTACACCTAAATCAGATCCATCACCAAAGTGCTGCTGGATCTGCTCTGGCATATAGTGTGTCGATATATAGAAATTTACAAAACCCGCTTTAATAAAGCTACGAATAACTGTCTCTAAAATTGGCTTATTACCAATTTTAAGCATGGGTTTAGGGCAAGAATCTGTTAGAGGACGCAAACGCGTACCAAAGCCACCTGCCATGATAAATACAGGGTTGTGATAGGTTTTCTCTTCAAATAAGTGATGGAGCGTTTCTAGCCCTACCACTTTATTTTCTTCCATTAATGGTATCGCAAGAATCCCTTCGCTCTCCATTAATTTAACTAACTGCTCTTTTGCTGTATTCACTGATGCCGTAATAGGTGAGCAACTCATGATATCTACAACAAGGGTATCTAAAGGTAAGTTATTTAAAATACTTCTACGAATATCACCATCTGTAACTACACCTAAGAGCTGCTGTTCATCATTAACAACTAATGCGATTCTCAATGATTCATTATCAATAACTCTAAGCGCATCAACAATGGTGGATTCCGGTTTAATTAATACTTTTTTCCAAGAATAACTCATGACTTACCTTATTACTTATTTCAATACCGAACGGCTTGGGTAGCAGATTTGTTCAGAAGATATATTTTTAGTCACTATAGCACCCGCACCAACAATCGAACTTTGTTCAAGCGTAATGTTTTGAATCACAGTTGCGTTTGCTCCAATATATACATATTGATGTGTCGTCACTTGACCACATAATATTGCTTTAGGCGCAATATGGTTATACTGACCAATCATGCAGTCATGCTCAATAATTACACCACTATTAATAATACTGTGAGCACCAATCACTACACCCGCTTGAATGATAGCCCCTGAAAAAATTTGAGCACCTTGCTCTATCTCAGCAAATGAGGATACTTGAGCGCTATCAGAAATCACGGTTTCAAATGAATATCCAAGAGATATAAAATACTCATTTAGTTTACGCTTTAACCCTGACTTAGGGAGCATGCCTACGCCATTAACCAAGTATACTGAGTCTGGTGAAAAACCAAGTACATCGTCATCATTTTTAAGATGTGTTAAGCCAGAGAAAACACGACGCTGACTAATATCCTCTGGGCTAACAATAGCAAGAATTTCACGCTGTTGTGAACGAAGGATATCAACTAAGACACTTGCGTGACCTCCTCCACCAATCACAACCAGAGGCTTTAACTCTGTCTTACTCAACAATTAAATCTCCTGCTTTATAATCTTGGCTTGCAGGTTGATTCAATAGAGCCCAGTAGTGGTATGGCGACATGCCTGATCCTGGGCGTTTAATTGTAAGGTTATCTTCTGTAATAAGATCACCTTGTTGAATCGCTTTCGCTGCCACTAAACTTTTACGCGCAACGGCTTTGTTTTTTACTTCTGATACCGTTGGACTTTTCACTCCCACACCTAAAGCAACTTCAACTTGGCGTATTGCGCTTACCATAGCTGTTAATTCTTGAGGCTCTAAAGAGGCTTTATGGTCTGGGCCTTCCATGTTTTGGTCTAACGTAAAGTGCTTTTCAATTAAAACCGCACCACGAGCAACAGCAGCAATTGGAATGGTGATCCCTGCACTGTGATCGGAATAGCCTGCAGGTAACTCAAATGCACGACCTAATGTATCCATTGCTTTGAGATTGATTTCAACCATTGGAGCTGGGTATTCTGTAGTGCAATGCAATATTGTCACTTTTTTCTTTAGTGCTTTCTGACCTTGCTCTGAAGCATAAGCTTGCTGAAAAGCTAACTCACTTGGCTCTTCTGTTTTATCTGCAACATAACCAAAAGCAATGACGCCTAATACTGCTTCAATTTCTGACAAGGTTGCCATGCCAGTAGAGACAATTAAATCACATCCAGTACGAGCGTGCTCTAAAACCAATGGGGCATTGGTAATTTCACCTGATGGAATTTTAAGACGAGTTAACCCTAAATCATTTACTAAAAAATCAAGGCTTTCTGAATCAAACGCGGTTGAAAGAAATTCAATACCTAACGATTCACAATGCTTAACTAGCTGATGGTGAATATCATACGAAAGCTCTAATCGACTTAACATTGCTAATTGTGATTCTTGCTTTTGTGTATTGGTAACTTGATACTCTGCTTGAACTGCATCTTCCGTTACTAGATTTTTTGCTTTAAAGGTTTGAAATTTAACAATGTCTGCACCTGCGTGATAAGCCGCATCAACAAGTTGAAAGGCCAGATTTTCATCACCGTTATGGTTAACGCCAGCTTCTGCAATAATTAGGGTCATGACTCTCTCACTCTACATCGTTAATAGTTATATCGTAAAACGCTTTGCTTGGTGTGAATTGCAACGATTTAATCATTTCAATCACTTTACCGCTAGTATCACCCTGACCATATGGATTATGGATCTTTTCATCAGCAAGTTTATAAGTTCGGTCTATAGCAACTTGTATCGCGTCTGAAATCGACTGTTGATTAGGTTCAACATTCAAAACACTCTTAGCGGCTAAACGCCCTTTTTGTCTTGAACCTATATTTACGGTCGGAACATCAAAGGCAGGCACTTCAATTATTCCGCTTGATGAATTACCAATAACAGCAGTTGCATGCATAACCGAGCTAAGATAACGAACCTGTCCTAAAGAAGGGATTGCTAATACTCGTGTTGGATTGCTACGAGCGTATTCTTCAAGAATTGGAATTATACGTCGCCCACCATCATCGGCATTTGGATACGTTAAAATAACTTGATGATCTGGGTACTCATCTAACGCATTTAATAAGGCTTGAAAACTCTCTTCTGGTGCTTCATTACCGAGGGTTACAGGATGATAGGTTACCAAAAAGAAAGGCTTATCTAAAGTAAAATCTAATGATTCAGATAACTCTGCCACCGTCATAAATGTCGCACGTTTTAAATGGTCTAACCCAATAGCACCAACATTTTGCACTCGACTCGGATCTTCACCTAATTGTATAACACGTTGGCGATAGTCTTCAGTTGATGTTCCGTGCAAGTAACTAAGTTTAGTGATTGCATGGCGAATCGCATCATCATAAGCACCTTCAGTGATTTCACCACCATGTAAATGAACAATGGGAATACGCATGATCATTGCTGTTTGTGCGGCAGCTAACGCCTCAAAACGATCACCAAGAATCACTAGAACATCAGGTTGTAATCGTGAAAGCGAATCTGCAAACCCTAACACACCCAACCCCATACTTTTGGCTGTACCTACTGCTGAATCGGATGAAAGAAGAATTTCAATTTTTTCATCAATCACAAACCCATCGGTTTCTATTTGCTTATAGGTTTCTCCGAATTCTGGAGATAAATGCATGCCAGAAACCAAAAGTTGCAACTGAAGTTCTGGGTCATTTTGAATATCTTTTAAAAGCCAAAAGAGCAGGCCATACTCTGCTCTTGTCCCTGTAAAAACGGCTACTTTCTTATTCATGAATAGCTGACTCATAATAAACCGATTACCTCTTTGTTGTCTTTCATTACAGCTACAGTGCAACAGGCGTGCTAGGTAAATTAATCAAGTGTGCTTCAATATATTCAGACTGAGTTAAATCACCACGAGGTGCCTCTTTAAACATTGGCAAACGGTGCATCAATTGCCAGATTGGGCGAGTCATTACACCTGATTCATTGGTTTGTTTTAAAATATCATTACGCGCGTCTACTGACGGACAAATCACTGCATTTAACCAATAATTTGACTGTGCATATTCAGGCTCAGACACAAATTGGAAATCACTTTCAGCAAAAAAATCTTGATAACGATTTGCCAATACTCGCTTCTGAGCTAAGTATGGTTCTAATACTTCCATCTGAGCACAACCTAACGCTGCATTAAGGTTCGGCATTCGATAGTTAAAACCGGCTTCATCATGATAGAACTCATAAGGATGTGGTACTTTTGCTGTCGTAGTAACGTGTTTTGTTCGAGCTCCAAGCTCTGCCGTTTTGCATAGCACCATACCGCCGCCACCAGTTGTAATGATCTTATTACCATTAAAACTAACCGCACCAAAATCGCCTAACGTACCCGTATGTTTACCTTTGTAAAAAGAGCCTAAGCTTTCAGCTGCATCTTCAACTAAGGTAATATTCCATTTATGGCAAACGGCAATCAATTCATCTAATTCGACAGGGTGTCCAAAGGTATGCATTGGTACAACCGCACGAATTGGACGTTTAGTTTGTGAATGAATACACCCCGTTTCCGTAACTTGTGCATGTTGAGTTAAATACTCATCCATCGCTTTAGGACAAAGCCCTAAGCTTACAGGTGATACATCGACAAAGATTGGTTCTGCACCCATGTGATGCAATGCATTACAGGTTGCAACAAAAGTAAGCGCTTGAGTAATAACAAAATCACCATGCTGAACGCCTGCCATATACAAGGCAGCATGAAGCGCAGCTGTTCCATTAACCGTCGCAACCGCTTTTGCTGTTCCTGTATAGGATTCTATTTTCTGTTCAAATTCATCTACAAATTTACCAACGCTAGATACGAAAGTACTTTGAATGGTTTCTAGAACATACTTCTGCTCATTGCCATCAAACGTTGGGGCATGCAGTGGAATAAAGTCATTAGTTTGATAAATATCTCGCACAAACTCAACTAGTGGTGTTTTGTTCATTACTTTGGTCTCCACTTTCTTAATTACATTTTGCTATCAAGGTACTTGCCTGTTTCTTTGTGCCCAAAATCAGGGATCATGGTAAAGAATAATTGTACGATTTCTTCTTTAGTCCACTGACGATCTGACTTCATTTGACCTATTTTTTGTTCAAATAGCGCAAGTAACTCTTGTTGATAAAGTGGATCATTTTTAATGATGCCTAAATTATCAAAACGCGCCATATCTAGTGTTTCTTTATCAGTGAAAAATTCTTCAAAATCTTTTTCACCAGTAGTATCACTAGAGGTAAATAAACATGGCCACTTACCTTGAGCAGGTAATGTTTTAGCTAATTCGCGAGCTTCATCTTCGCTGTCACATAAATGAGGTTCATAACCAATTTGCTTAAGATATTTTACCGCAATATCTGCGAACGAAATTAAATGCAGTGCTTCGCTTAATTTAGGGAAGAAGATGTCTCGGTTTTCACCAAAAATACACGACATTAAACACAGTTCACCTGACTCTTGTGGAGTAACGAAATAACGTTTGATGTCATTTGGCGCTACAATCGGTTGGTTCTTTTGAATTCGCTGATTAAAACCATGAAGCAAAGAGCCGTCAGAAAAAGCCACATTCGCAAAACGAGCGGTAGAGATAGCCATTTTTTCACTCTTACGCATTAAGAACATTTCCATAATGCGCTTTGAAGCACCCATCATGTTGACAGGATTTGCTGCTTTATCGGTAGAGACACAGAAATATTTTTTCGCGCCAGCATCAATTGACTGTTGAATTGTTTTGTCAGTATTAAACACGTTTACATCAATCATACGCATCAAAGTGAATGGATCTTTTTCACTACGTACATGCTTAAGTGCAGATAAATTCAATACATAATCATACTGGCCATCGGCTTTGATAAACGCATCATATTCAATAGAACCGATATCTAATGCAAAAGTTTGAAAGTCACCATTGATGTAACCAAATGAGCTACGAATATCACGCACTAACTCAACCATGTTGTTTTCACTGATATCAACAACATGTAGCTTTTGAGGGTTACGCTTGAAGATCTCTTTTGTCACCGCTTGGCCGATTGATCCTGCACCACCGAGAACAAGGAAGCGAGATTGAGAGACGATACGAGATAGTTCAGCTTCATGGCTAGCAATATCTTGTGTAAATAAGGCATCGGTACGACCGATAAGGGATAGAATTGGATTCATGGTTACCACTTTTATACAATTTTCATACTATAGGGGAAAGGAATAGAGATATTTAATCGAATTAGATAATCTACACTTCCTGCATTTAAATAATTACTCAGCATTTAAAAAGTACGCTCAATTATATAAGCGAAATAACTCTTGAATTGAACGCTTCTCTTCATCTTGAGTTCTTTCTGCATTAAGCTGTAAAGATATTTTCTCTTCTTTAATTTTACTTGCTAGCTCTTTACTTGATTCAAAACTAAGTATATCCAAGCCTAAAGCATCTCGAAACCCAAAATTATTAGCCGTATCTTCTTGTATACACACAATACCACCAGCCCATTTGATAAATTGTCTTGCGGTACTTGCACCACCTCGTCCTTGCAATATGATGTGAGAGCATGACATTACCAATGCTGTATAACCTAAAGGATTCAAAGCGGTGACATAGCTTACATCAACCGTTTTCCTTTTTATATGCCTCAAATAGATCAAATGTAAATCAAGAAACATACGCTCTTTTCTCTGTTTTTTATGCCACAATATTAGAAATTTATACTCATCACCCAACACAGCTGTACATTCTTTTATAATCGATATTATAGTTCTCAAATCAAATGATTTCTGCTTGGTACCGATCAATATTTTTTTCTCAGAGTCTGCAACTATCTTATTCTTAATATATGCTTGCCTTAGGCATTCAGACTCTAACGTAGGCAACGTATCAAAAATCACCCCTGCATCTATAAACTCTATCGTTTCACGCTTCAACAGTGTTACCAGTTTTTGCTCAAATGTTTTTTTATGAGCAATAAATTTATTTATCTTCCCTAGAACCCAAATATCATCTCTACCAATTAAAGCTTTATTATCTTCAACAATATTGTCGTGTTTCTTAAATACTCTCCCCCAACGATCTACTTCATCATCTGCCAGAAAAATGTGCACTTTATCCACAATGCTTTCGTTTAATTCTAGAACTTGCTTAACATAAGATGAATTACCTTTATGTAACGACATAAAAGTAATAGTTTTTGCATCTAATGCCGATGCTATCACTTCTGGGTTAATTTGAGCATATGTCACTTGCTCTATTTTATTAAGATTATCCATATGACCAAGCATAGGAAAAACAATAACAACTAAAGATTCAGGAGAAATTTTAGCTCTATGAATTAAAGCATCTGCGTATAAATAGAAAAATCGATCATTGTCTGCGATAAAAAAAACATGCTTATCTTTGATGTCTATCATGATTGAATTTCCTTTAGAATCTTAATTAACTCATTGCACACAAGTTCTCTCTCACTTTCTAACAAGTTGTAAAACATTGGCAATCTTAACAATCGTTCACTTTCTTCGGTTGTATATTTATCTTCAGCATGAAAACGACCAAATTGAAGACCAGCGATAGAACTATGTAATGGTATATAGTGGAATACAGCTAATATACCTCGATCTTTAAGTTTATTTAAAACTTGAGTTCTAACCTCTAAATTTTCTACTTTAATATAGAACATGTGAGCATTGTGTTTTACTTCTTCCGGTATATGAGGTAAATCGATTAAACCTTCATGCTGAAATGGAAGTAGTTTATTAAAGTAAAACAACCAATCAGATAATCTTTTTTTATTAATTTTATCAGCACTACCTAATTGAGCCCATAAATAAGCCGATTGAATTTCACTAGGAAGGAAACTGCTTCCAACATCAACCCAGCTGTATTTATCTACCATCCCCCTAAAGAATTGACTACGATTTGTTCCTTTTTCTCTTAGTATCTCTGCTCGTTTTATAAATCTAGAGTCATTAATAAGCAATAGTCCCCCCTCACCGCCACTGGTGTAATTTTTAGTTTCATGAAAACTAAAAGCCCCTAAATGGCCAATAGAGCCTAACGCTTTTCCTTTATAAGTAGACATTACCCCTTGAGCAGCATCCTCTATTACGAATAATGAATACTTATGAGCTAAACTCATAATAAGATCCATTTCACACGCAACACCAGCATAATGAACAGGAACAATCGCCTTTGTTTTTTTTGTTATTGCAGCTTCAATTAAATTCTCATTAATGTTCATAGTTTCAGGGTGAACATCAACGAAAATAATTTTAGCACCTCTTAAGACAAAAGCATTTGCAGTACTAACAAAGGTATAGCTTGGCATAATAACTTCATCACCAGGCTGAATGTCAATAAGAAGAGCTGCCATCTCTAATGCGTGAGTACATGAAGGTGTTAACAAGGTTTTTTGTGCTCCAGTAGCATTTTCAAACCAGGTTTCACATTTTTTTGAAAAATGTCCATCTCCGGCAAGACAACCACTTTTAATTGCTTGATCAATATATGAAATCTCATTATCTGTTACTGGTGGTTTATTAAATGGAATCATAAAAATACTCTGAGGCTATGTAAAACATGTTATTTACTATAACATAAATTATTTTTCAACTTATCTAACAGGCTTAATGATCATGCAGTTAAAAAAACGCGTTTGGGACTCTAATTTTTTCAAGAAACCTATTTATGATATAGATTTAAATGGGAAAAGTAGTATCGATATTCTAAAAGATGACAATAATACTAACTGCTTAATAACAACTAAAATAAAAAATCAAGATTCATATAAAATCAATGAGTTATGTGAACTAGGATATTCATACTGTGAAGGGGAACTTGATTTTATCAAACAAATACAACCAACAGAGTCTACAATATTGTCTAATACAAATATCACACCAGCGATTCCTCAAGATCTTCCTGAACTCAATGATATTATAGATAATTTATATGAATATTCTCGCTTTAAGTCCCCATGGTTCTCACAACAAGAAAAGATACGTTTCTATACTGAATGGGTGAAAAAAGCAGTTCATGGTACATTTGACGATATTTGCTATCTACTAAAAGATAAGACAAATCACTCTATCTAAGGCTTTATAACTCTAAAAGTTAACGGTAATTCAGGCCAAATAGGTTTAATTGGGGTCTCTGAATACGCTAGAGGCAAAGGTGTTGCTTCTCAGCTTTTAGACCATGCATCAAATTATTTTTCATCGAAAGGTTGCCACTGTTTTACAGTCGCAACACAAACTAGTAATTTACCAGCGATCAATTTATATATTAAGAATAATTTTCAAGTAAAAAATTATTCTATTTGGCTTTATAAGGCTCTTAACAATCATTAATACCACTATCAGCCCAATACCTCTCATGCTTCATGGTATCTCTGAGAATATCCCAATTACCCGAAACTCTATCTAACCATGGATGGTACAAATGGATTTGTACGGCAAGTCCATTGAGAGATTTATTGGTAACACCGACTAAGTTTAGTCGATAGTCAACATCACTGTCTTCACCTACTGCTGGCGCTTCATATCTCATATCAAAGCCGTTTATTTTTAATAAATCTTCTTTAAATAATGAGAAGTTACAACCTAAAATCGCTTTGGCTTTCTTTCCTTTAAACAGAGATTGTTGCCACAGCTTAGCAAATCTAAGGCCTTTTTCAATATGGCGACCTTTTGTTTGTTTATCTCCATTAGATAACATGTACCGTATTAAAATTTCTAGCTTATTTTCACTAAAAAATGCTCCTGGAGATACGCTATTCATAACTCGTTGAGTATACAGCTCTGGGAGTTCAACTCGACGACCACTTAAGCTACGCCCTTTTTCTGCATTATTAAAGTGATCCTCAATAAAGTGCTTTTCTGGGATACAATCACCATCAATAATGATCAAGTAATCACTACTGGATTTGAGCACTGCATGATTAAGGATACGATTCTTTCTAAAACCTTTATCTTCATGCCACACATGCTTAACGGTAAAAGGTAAGGATTCTTTACGGGTATTAATGAAATCAATAGCTTCTTGCTTTGAACCATCATCCGCGATAATCACTTCAAAATTGGATTCCGTTTGAGTAGATAAGGCTTTAAATATTAACTCTAAGCATACTGTATTGTTATAAAATGCAATAATTAAAGAGGCTTTTGGTTTTAGCATCTAGTCCTCCTGCTTTATGGGTGTGACTTGAGATAATATCATCGCATTTTTATCTTTCTCAGATAATTGAGGTGGAGTCGTGATTGGCCATTCAATACCAATAGCCTTATCATCCCAAGCAATTGAGATTTCTGATTTTGGGTTATAATAATCCGTGCATTTATAGACAAACTCAGCGTCTTCACTTGTCACATAAAAACCATGAGCAAAGCCTTCTGGCACCCAGAGTTGATGTTTGTTTTCAGCAGAAAGATAAGTGCCAACCCATTGACCAAAGGTTGGGGAATTTTCACGAATATCAACCACTACATCAAACACCTCTCCTGAAACTACACGTACTAGTTTCCCTTGGGTGTTTTCTGTTTGGTAATGCAAGCCACGCAAAATCCCTTTTTTAGATTTTGAATGGTTATCTTGTACAAACTGAGTTGGTTTTCCCGTCACTAATTCTTCAAACTTCTTCTGGCTCCATGTTTCCATGAAAAACCCACGTTCATCCCCAAACACCGTTGGCTCGAATATTTTTACATCAGGAATATTGGTATCTATAACGTTCATGATTCGTTTCTTATCCCTTATCTTTATAAACTTGAAGATTATCCAAGGCCGTAGTCCAGTTACTTGCTTGAATACTAAAAGTATCGGTAATTTTAGAGGTATTCATCGTTGAGTTTGTCGGTCGTTTAGCCGGTGTCGGATATTCAGCTGTTGAAATAGAGCAGAGTGTAGGTATTGAATCTAGTACTTTTTGCTCTTGGGCTTTTGCAAAAATGGTGCGGGCAAATTCATACCAACTTACATGAGGTAAGCCTGAATAATGGTAAATACCATAATACTTATTCTCATCTACTTCTGCTGTGTTCTCTGCTAGCTGCATCATGATGTTAATTAAGGTGGCCGCAATGTCTTTTGCATAAGTTGGCCCACCAAATTGATCACCAACAATGCTTAATGCCTCTCGACCAGCCCCTAAACGCAGCATAGTTTTGACAAAATTATTACCTTGCTCACCAAAAACCCACGCCGTTCTTAAAATAATATGTTTAGCATTTTCTGCTATCACTGCTTTTTCGCCAGCGAGTTTACTCAGCCCATATACACCTTGTGGGTTTGTGACATCGGTTTCACTGTAGCAACCTTGCTTATTTCCCTCAAATACATAATCGGTAGAAATATGAAGTATGGTTGCTCCAATTTGTGCAGAAGCTTGTGCTAAATAACGAGGACCGAGTTCATTAATCGCATAAGAGCTTTCCACTTACTCTTATGCTTTATCAACGGCGGTATGATCTGCTGCGTTAATAATAAAATCAGGCTGAAATTCTGTAACTATAGCGTTCACAGCACTCTCATCGGTGATATCTAATTCAGACCTATCGACCGCGAGCAGTTGAGCTCTTCCCGTTAATAAGAGAGTTAAATGACTACCGACTTGCCCGGTTGCACCTGTAATAAGGACCTTTAGCATTATAATTCTTTCTGTTTATTATCGTTAATTAATCGGGTTAAATATTGGCCATACTCATTCTTCATCATCGGGGTTGCGAGATCTAATATTTGCTCATCTGATAACCAACCATTACGCCATGATATTTCTTCTAAACACGCCACTTTTAAGCCTTGTATATGCTCAATGGTTTGCACAAATGAAGAGGCTTCATGCAGACTCTCATGAGTCCCTGTATCTAGCCACGCAAAGCCACGAGCTAATAATTCAACATTAAGAGAACCATCGTTAAGATACATTTCATTAAGCGTGGTAATTTCAAGCTCACCACGATGAGAAGGCTTAACTTGTTTTGCCATTTCAACTACGCGGTTATCGTAAAAGTATAATCCTGTCACCGCATAATTCGATTTAGGTTTTAGTGGCTTTTCTTCAATTGAGATTGCTTTCATTTTTTCATCAAACTCAACCACACCAAAACGCTCTGGGTCTTTTACTTGATAACCAAATACGGTGGCACCTAAGTCACGTGAAGCCGCATTCTTTAACGTTTTAGAGAAAGATTGACCATAGAAAATATTATCACCAAGTACTAAGCAGACTGGGTCATCACCAATGAACTCTTCGCCAATAATAAAAGCTTGAGCTAAACCATCAGGGCTTGGTTGAATTGCGTATTCAAGGTTAATCCCAAAATCAGAGCCATCGCCTAATAAGCGTTTAAAACCTGCGTTATCTTCTGGAGTAGTGATAATTAAAATATCTTTAATACCGGCGAGCATTAATGTCGATATCGGATAAAACACCATTGGTTTGTCGTAAATAGGTAATAACTGCTTTGATACTCCACGAGTTAATGGATATAGGCGTGTGCCTGAGCCTCCGGCTAAAACAATCCCTTTCATTATCTAATTTCCTTATGTACAACCTGTTCACTTGATACGCCTAAACGTTCTCCTGCATAAGACCCATCAAGGACGCGTGACCACCATTGTTTATTGTCTAAATACCATTGAACGGTTTTTCGGATCCCTGATTCAAAGCTCTCTTCTGGTTTCCACCCTAATTCATGCTCAATTTTTGAAGCATCAATAGCATAACGAACATCATGACCAGGGCGGTCTGTTACGTAGGTAATTAAATCAAGGTACTGAGCAACACCTTCAGGTTTGTTCGGCACTAACTCTTCAAGTAATGAGCAAATGGTCTTAACTACTTCAATATTGGCTTTTTCGTTATGACCACCAATATTGTAGGTTTCGCCAATCTCACCTTCAGTAACGACTTTATATAGCGCGCGAGCATGGTCTTCTACAAACAACCAGTCTCGAATTTGCATTCCATTGCCATAAACAGGTAAATACTTACCTTCTAAGGCATTTAAAATCATTAATGGGATCAGCTTTTCAGGGAAATGATATGGCCCATAGTTATTTGAACAATTAGTAATAACTGTTGGTAGGCCATAAGTACGTTGCCATGCACGAACTAAATGATCTGAAGAAGCTTTAGACGCGGAATAAGGGCTTGATGGCTCATAAGGGGTTGTTTCGGTAAACAAATCATCTGTACCTTCTAAATCACCATACACTTCATCCGTTGATATATGGTGAAAACGAAAGGCTTGCTTTTTATCATCAGCTAACAAATTCCAATAGGCACGCGTTGCTTCAAGTAAAGTATAAGTACCGACAATATTAGTTTCAATGAACGCAGCAGGGCCATCTATTGAGCGATCTACATGTGACTCAGCAGCTAGGTGCATGACTGCATCAGGTTGATATTCAGAAAAAATACGGTCAAGTTCAGTGCGATTACAGATATCAACGTGTTCAAATGAATAACGATCTGATGCTTCAACCTGACTCAAAGACTCTAGATTTCCTGCGTAGGTAAGAGAATCAACATTGATGACAGAGTTTGATGTATTGCTGATAATGTGGCGAATAACTGCTGAGCCAATAAAACCTGCGCCGCCGGTGACTAAAATATTCATATTTATCCTTTAATCTAAAATCTACTTACTAAATCGACTAATCTGCTCTAATGCTTCTTGAAGATGTTGATAATTTAATTCAGCATCTTTCATTGGACGGTTAGTCTTATCTAACAATTGATATTGTCCTGTTGCACCAACTTCTAAAATCGACTCTTTATCAATAATTGCATAACCACTGTAGTTTGAAGTCATGATCCAATTACGATCAACATGCTTGCCTAATAGATCTTCACCTACTGAGTAATCTTTAATGTTGTTTGTTACACCTAAGTAGTTTTTCATCAAGGTTGGAACGACATCTTGGTGGCTAGTTAAATCATCTGCCGTCCAATCTAACGCTTTACCATTTATCTTTGGCCCAAATATAGCAAACGGAACCTTCACCTGAGCGTCTGTAAAGTTACTATTATGACCCCAGAAATTCATGCGGTTATCATTCATTTCTTGACCGTGGTCACCCGTAATAATCACTAACGTATTTTCTAAATCACCCGTTTCTTTTAGTTTATCTAATACTTGTTTTGCTACACTATCAACAAAATGTACACTCGTTTTATAGCGATTAAAGAAAGGCGTTGGATCGCTATCATTACTCAATTCTAAATAATTAATCTCATCTAGCATTGGCTCATATCGATGTGCATAATCTTTAGGGAAATCATACCCATGCGGTGCATCATAGAATAAGAATGAGAATGCAGGTTTAGAGGTATCACGCTTGCTGTACCACTCTAGCCAATCTTTAGTTAGATCTTTATCTAGTTCTGATGGCGAGCCACCTTCTGATTTAATGCGTAAATTTGGAATGTTTTTAAAGACAGTCTGGTTAAATTCAGGCTTTTCTAGCTGTGCTGCTGTGAATATTCCCATGTCATAATTGAGTTCTTGTAGGCGATCAATTAACGCAGGTGTTTTCTGGTTAGCTAAGAAGCCGTGCCAATACGTGCCTGGAATGCCATAGAACAATCCAAAGATACCCGTACGTGTCGCATTACCTGTTGCGATGTGATTATTAAAAATCACGCCTGATTGCGCGTATTCCCACATGTTTGGCGTATTTTCTGCGTTAAAGGTATCTGCGCGCCATGAATCAACAGTCAAAATCATAATATTAATTGGCTTTTCAACCGCTTCTTTTTGTAATGGTGCAAGCGGATAATTTAAATCACTTTTACGATTTAGCTTCATCGCTTTTTGTTGAGCAATGGCTTCTTCATTTACCCAGCCATATTTTTTCATCATGCTTGTTGATGTTGCAGGGTAAAAAGCAGGTAAATAACGTTTTACTGTTGTCACGGGTTGGTAGGCGTTCGCTGCAGCCCAAATATGAATTCCGTGGGTTGCTAATAATGCGAAGAACGTTATAAGTGCAAATTTACGACCCAATTTGTGCTGAGTTATTGCGGCTGGTTTTTCTAACCAAGAGATCAAAAGGTATTGACCAACAACCAGAGCAATTACTCCACCAATAACCGTTACCCATGTAATGAGTGGAAAGCTTACTACTTGACCAGAAAGCACCAATTCAAGAACAACGGCATTAATGTGGAATCGGTATTGAGCAAACACTAAGATATCAATAAATAACGTCGCAATACAAATAGAGGCGATTAATGCTTGCAACCCATTACGTATTTTTGCAGGACGAATTGCTAGAGCAGGCAAAGCAACCAGACCGATTAATCCCACTAGTAATACCATTTGGCTAAAGGTGCCTGAAGTAATAAAACTAAAACCAAGTATGTCCGTTGGGATCTCTGGCAAGAAGGCAAAATAACGAGTAGCAATGGCCATCGCAATAAGACTGTTGATTAAAATAAACCAACCGTGACTGTGAAGTTTTTGTTTAAATGTCAATGTATTCAAAATCATGAATCCAGCTGTAATGGGTGAATAAAAATGGGTTAAATTGTGTTGTAGCCCGAAAACAAGTGTTGCCACTCATCTTCCGACCATTTTATCTGTCTTTTGTTTACTTCTTTATGAAAAGATCGATTCAAACGAGATAAATTACTTTCTTTCCAATCGCTACCTTCTTGTTGATAGCATTTATCAAAGTCGATTATCCAAACATTCTCTTTATCATCAATTAAAATATTATGAATATTTAAATCAGTATGATTCACTTGTGCGGTGTGCATCTTACCAATCTCAGCCCCTATTTTTTGATATATTTCTTTAGATAGTGATTCTTCTTGTAAAATAGCCACTAAATCTCGTGCATGAGGGATCTTCTCGCTTAACAAATCGGCTTGGTAGCAAAAAGTGCGTTTAATCGAACGAGCTGCAATGGGCTTTGGTACATTAACACCCGCTTCTATTAAAATATTGAGAAGCTGAAATTCTTGATAACTGCGTGTTTTTTCCCAACCAGTAAAAATATAATGATCTTTAATTAGCTTTCCAAACAAGCCACCACGGCGATAATGACGCAGTGCCGCATCCATAGTATCTAATGCCACAAACCAAGTTGTTCCTCGCCCTTGAGCTGAGCCAATTACCTTATCTTGTTGCTGCCAATAGTCGGGATCACAACATTGTTCTGGTGAGTCACTAAGAATTGAGTCGTCATACCAAATGGTTTGTTTTGTTGTTTGGATTTTTTGCATGTTACAGGTACTCCAATATTAAACATTAGAGATTATACGCTGCGCTAACTAGACCGCTTCGCTTCTAGAAACTATAAGTTCAAGAGCGAAATGCCTCTAAACTCTGCTCTTATAGTCTCTAGAAGCGAAGCGTATAGTTTCTCGCCAGCAACCCCTCCCAACCTCCCCTTATATCAACATTTATAGCTAAGTAGCTATATCAATAAAGGGGAGGAGCTAAAAGCAAGTACCCCTGAATCCTGAGACCTGAACCCTGCTCTTATAGCCTCTAGTTAGCGCAGCGTATAGTTTCTAGTCTCTTTCTTGCTCTGCCATTTTACATTTATGAACGTTAATAGCATAATTCTACCTCATTCTTTTTGGGTAAACATCTTTATGGCTTTATTCACTTCTGCCCCTAACTCACTCTGTATTCTACGCTTATCTGCTATTGGTGATGTTTGTCATGCTGTTGCGGCAGTTCAAGCGATTCAAAAAGAGTGGCCGACAACCAAAATCACTTGGATTGTGGGAAAAATAGAAGCGCAATTAATTCATGATTTACCTGGTATTACGGTGATCCCGTTTGATAAAAAACTGGGATTAAAAGGGATGAAAGCAATTTGGTCACAGCTGAATAACCAACGTTTTGATGCACTGATTCATATGCAATTGGCGTTACGTGCTAGTGTGTTAACTATTGGTATAAAAGCTAAATATAAAGTCGGTTTTAATCGCAAGCGCGCCAAAGAAGGTCAATGGCTTTTTACCAATCGTAAAATTGAAGATACGGCCTCAGCGCATGTTCTAGATAGCTTCTACTCTTTTATTGAGTACCTTGGTGTGCCTAAAAGTGAACCAACCTGGAATATTCCATTATCTGACGATGACTTTTCGTTTGTGAATTCACATATTCCAGCAGAAAAGCCGTATGTGGTGATTTCCCCTGCTGCCAGTAAGGATGAGCGTAATTGGTTGACTGAGCGCTATGCTCAATTATCTGACTGGTTAACCACACAAGGCTACCAAGTGGTACTTTGTGGTTCGCCAAGTGATCGTGAAAAGCAACTTGGTGACAGTATTGAATCACTTGCCAACTCTCCACTTATTAATTTAATTGGTAAGACTTCATTAAAACAGTTAACCGCAGTATTAAAAAAAGCCACGGTAGTAATTGCACCGGATTCAGGCCCAGCACATATCGCTACAACACAAGCCACACCAGTTATTGGCTTATATGGCCATAGTAATCCTAAACGCACGGGGCCATATAATAGCTTATCTTATGTGGTGAGTGTGTATGAACAACATGTAACGCAACAACAAAATAAGCCTGTTAATGAGCTAAAATGGAGCACTCGCGTTAAAGGCGAGCATATAATGCAAGATATAACGCTTGATATGGTTGCCCGCTCATTTCAGCAACTGGAAATCATCCTAAACAGCACCGAAGAAGGGAAAAAATAATGACAACATCCTCTCCAACCTTAGCGGTTGCGCTTATTGTTAAAAATGAAGCAAAACATTTAAAAGCCTGTCTTGATACCGTTGCTGATTGGGTTGATGAAATTGTGATAATGGATTCAGGAAGTACTGATTCAACTGAAACAATTGCTCGTGAATTTACTGATAAATTTATTGTAAATAAAGAGTGGCCAGGGTTTGGCAAACAACGTCAATTAGCACAACAGCACGTTACCTCAGATTATGTATTATGGCTTGATGCCGATGAGAGAGTCACTCCAGAGTTAAAAACTGAAATTTTAGCTGCCGTGAAAGCAAACAAGACAAAGACCGCATATAAAATAAATCGCTCAAGCTCTGCGTTTGGGAAATTTATTAAGCACTCTGGTTGGTCTCCTGATTGGGTTGTTCGTTTATATAAAACTGATGAAACTCAATATAGCGACTCTCTAGTGCATGAAAGTGTCGTTATTCCAAACCATATTCAAGTTAACGCTTTAACTGGTCGCTTATTACATTTCACATACGATGCTTTGCAGCAATATAATGCAAAAAATGTCATGTATATAAAATCTTGGGTCGACCAACGCGAAGGAAAAAAGAAAGGCTCACTCAGTGGTGCTTTTCTTCATGGATTCTTTTGTTTTATCCGTATGTATATTTTAAAGCGTGGTTTTTTAGATGGCCGCCACGGATTACTACTTGCAACACTAAGCGCTAGCGTGACGTTCAATCGTTACGCTGATCTATGGCTACGAGACTACAATAAAGCAAACAAGGAATAATGATGAAAATTTATCATGTTAATCTTGCTCGTGGTTTCAGTGGCGGGGAACAGCAAACCCTCGCACTCATCCAGCAACATCTAAAAGAGAAGCAAAATATCGCAGTGATTGCTCTAACTAACAGCCCTTTTTATAACGCGATATCAGATTTAGGCTGCGAAGTTATTACTGTTCGACATTATCTACTAGGTCACACGATTTCTCTTCCGAAAGACGCGGTTTTACATGTTCATGAGGGGCATGCTATCTATTGGGCTGCACTTCAACATAAAGTAAGTCAAACGCCTTATATCATTACTCGACGTTTAGATAATCCTATTAAGAAAAAATGGCTCACTACTTTTGCGTATTCAAATGCAGCGGCCATTGTTGGGATCAGTACTTGTGTTTCTGAGGTAGTGCGACAACGCCTTCCGCAACAACATATTATGACGATTCCTGATTCACCGGTTACTTATCCGATCAATCATTCTGAAGTCGCGAATATTAGGGAGCGATTTAAGGATAAATTTTTGGTTATTCAAGCCGGTAATATGATCCCTCATAAAGGGTTTGATGTCACCGTTAACGCCGCAATGCTACTGAAAGATCCTCGTGTTCATATCTGTTTATTGGGGGATGGGAAACAACGCTGTGAACTAGAAAAGCAAGCTTCAGGATTAACTAATATTTCGTTTATGGGTCGTCAACATAATATGGGTGACTGGTTTGCGGCTGCAGATTTGTTGATCCACCCTTCTTATACTGAAGGGCTCGGGTCTGTGATTTTAGAAGGCATGAGTACAGGCCTTCCTGCTATAGGTTCGCGTGCAGGAGGGATCCCTAACATTATCGAACATGAAAAATCAGGGCTACTTATCGAGCCGGGTAACTCTACAGAACTGGCAGAACACATTGAAAAAATAGCTAATAATGCCACGCTAAAAGAGCACTTAATTGAAGGTGGGTGGGAAAAATTAACCGCCTTTATGATTGAGCATACTGCGGCTCTGTATTTCAAGGTTTACCAACGAGCTTTACAACATGACTAAATTAACGCTTTATCCTGGCACTTTTGATCCAATCACTAATGGGCATTTAGATTTAATTAAACGCTCTGCGGCCATGTTTGAACACATTATTGTGGCGGTAGCGGCCAGCCCAAGTAAAAATACTTTATTTACGCTCGATGAGCGCGTTCAATTAGTGCAAGAAGTAACTCAGGATCTGCCAAACGTGTCCGTTGAGGGTTTCTCTGGACTAATGGTGGATTTCGCAAGACAGAAACAAGCAAACCTATTGGTCCGAGGCTTAAGAACCACGATGGATTTTGAGTATGAATTTGGCTTAACGTAAGCGTGCGGGGAACTACACCTTGTCTTTTACATTCCAAGGTAAAAGTGAATCGATATCTGGCGATCCAACACATAAACGATCTAGACAATACCTAATATAATCGTAAGGGATTAATCCGTTTGCCTTTGCTGTTTCTACAATGCTGTAAAGCATTGCACTTGAATCTGCACCAGCCGTTGAACCCGAAAATAACCAGTTTTTCCGGCCGATAACAAACGGTTTAACCGCTCGCTCTGCTCGATTGTTATCAATAGATAACAATCCATCATCAATATAACGAACTAATTTATCCCATTGATTTAATGTATAGCTAATCGCCTCACCTAATTTTGTTTTAGGTGATACTCGACTAACTGCGCTATCAAGCCAATCACGGAGCTCTTTAAGTAAATCGCGGGCTTCTGTCTGCCTAGCAACATACTTGGCTTCAGGGGAAGCCTCTTTTAATAACGATTCGATCCGGTATAGCTTTTGGATTTTACTCAATACCCAATCTGCACTCCCTGTTTTCCCTTTTACTTGAACACGTTGAGCCTCAATAAATCGTCGACGTGCGTGTGCCCAACAGCCAACTAACATCGCTTCAGTTTGTTCATAACCTTGGTAACCATCGGTATGTAAATACCCGTTATAACCTTTTAAAAAGTTAACTGGATGGTAGCCATGCCTGCTAGATTGATAATCATAAAGTACAATTCCAGGCAAAACACCAGAGCCTGGAGAATCATAGCCAGAGCAGTAGACCCACATATAACATTTTGCTTTTTCAACATCCAACACATTTACCGTTGTTTCATCACAATGCAGAGTGGGTTGTTCAAGCAAAATACGATGTAACTCGTTATTAAGAGGGGTAAATAGTACCGAGCATTTTATTAACCAATCCGCCATCGTTCGCCGTCCAATAATGATACCCCATTGCTGAAATAACGTTTCTTGACGATAAAGTGGAAGACTGTATTGAAATTTAGCCGTAATAATTTGAGCAAGTAAACTTGCGGTCGCAATCCCTTTAGGGATTGGTGACGCTGGCATTGGGGCTTGTTTAATGTCTACTGAAGTATTGTTTTTTTCACAATTTCGGCAAGCATATTTAGGACGAACATGTTGAATAACTTCCACTTTAGCTGGTACAAATTCCAACTTTTCACTGATGTCTTTACCCATCGCATGCATCTCTAGACCGCAACACTTACAAGTTTTATCTTTTATGTCGTGGATAATAACAGTACGCGGTAAGTCTTCAGGTAAGCGTTGGCGTTTTGGCTTTTGACGAGTGTAGGTAATCGTTTGTGTATCATCATTTTCAATGATGATTTCTTCTTCTGTTTCATTGAATAAATCAAATTGAGTCGAGTCAGATTCACTGCTTTTACCAAAGCGCTGATGTTGAGCCAGCCGAAATTGCTCTAGAAGACGGTTATATTTATTTTCAAGCTGAAGCACAAGTGCTTTCAGCTCGTCAATGGTATCAGGAAGTGGTTTTATTTTATCAGTCATGTAGATGACTATATAACGATAATACAGGTAATCAATCGGTTGCCTCCTATTCTTGACTGAGAATCAACTATTTAAAGGGTTGTTTGATAATGTACCGGTTGATGTCCTAAGATATCAAAACCTTGTAATAGCAGTGTCAGTTGCTGCTCTGATAATGCTAACGTATCGTTATTTATATTTCGTGGCCATTTGAAGCGGTCTTCATCTAATCGCTTGTACCATAAAGCGAATCCTGTTTTATCCCAATACAATATTTTGAGTTTATCACGAGGCTTATTGCAAAATATAAATAGAGCATCACTAAACGGTGATAGTTGCATTTCTTGCTCAACAATCACGACAAGGCCATTAATGGCCTTGCGAAAATCGACAAAATCACGATGAAGATAAATGGTGGAAACATCAGTAAATACATTCATGATTGATACCCTTTTAATAAGAGTCCTATCCAGTGAGGTTCAGTATTAGCTGGCAATGTTAATCGCAATTTTCCGATAGAAAGTTGAATATCTGGTAATTGTGGAGTGGCGATGATAGTTGATGTTAACGCTTCTACTTTCAAGAAAGTAGAAGCGTTAATCTTTTGTTTCCATCGTGCTTTACGTGCACTAAATGTCTTTGGCAGAATATTATGGTTACGACAAAATTCAGCGGCACTAAGCTTGCTAGATTGCTGAGATTCAAATAGAGCGTGCCATTGCTCTGGTGTTCTCTTTTTATCTTTTTGCATAATTACGTTCTCGTTAAATGAAAGATCGTAAGATACGCATAATGAATTTTATTTGTTAGGTGTAGTTCCCCGCACGCTTACCCTAGTTAGCGCAGCGTATAGTTTCTAATTTCCAAAAAAAACCGCAGGTGCATAACACCTACGGCTTCAAATTCTTAGGCAAACAATCAGGTTTTCACAGGACCATAGGAGCGCTCTTCCCCGCTTTATCCGCTCTTAGATAACTCTAGAAAACTGCTGTTGACGCGCACGGTCACGAAGGTATTTATCAAAACACATACAGATATTACGGATCAATAAACGACCACGTAATTCAACATCAATACGGCCTTCATGCAGAGACACAAGCTCATCATCGACAAACGTTTGCAGCAATTTAAAATCTTCTGCAAAGTACGTAGCAAAATCTAAATTAAACTCGACTTCAATCGCTTTAGTATCTAGCGTGAAATTACAGATCAGCTGTTTAATCACTTCACGACGAATTAAATCATCCTGATCAAGTGCAACACCACGCCACAATGCATGACGCTTATCATCCACCTGTGCGTAATATTCTTTTAAATCTTTCTTATTCTGTGCGTAACTGTCGCCAATCATAGAGATAGCTGATACACCCATACCCAATAAATCACACTCACCTTGAGTGGTGTAACCTTGGAAATTACGGTGAAGAATGCCATCACGTTGCGCGACCGCTAACTCATCATCAGGCAGTGCAAAGTGATCCATTCCGATAAACTGGTAACCGGCACCAGTTAACGTTTCAATGGTGTCTTGCAGCATCACCAATTTTTCCGCGGGTGCAGGTAAATCGGCGTCTTTAATTTTACGCTGCGCAGCAAATAAGGTTGGCATGTGTGCGTAGTTAAAAACAGACAAACGACCCGGTTCCATTTCAAGTACGCGCTTAATCGTGATAGCTAATGATTCTGCGGACTGTTTTGGTAAACCATAAATCAAATCAAGGTTAGTTGAACGGAAACCTAATTCTTTCGCTCGCTGCACCATAGAGATAATAAAGTCTTCATCTTGATCACGGTTAACCAATAACTGAACTTCTTTATTAAAGTCTTGAACACCAATACTTAAACGATTGAACCCTTCATCACGTAAGTGATCCAACATATCCAATTCAATTTCACGTGGATCAACTTCGATACTGATCTCAGCACCCGCTTCAAAATGAAATTCACCACGTAATAAATTCATTAAGCGAGTAAATTGGATTTTCGTTAAAAACGTTGGTGTGCCGCCACCAAAATGCAACTGGGTTACTTTACGATCGGTAAATAACGCCGCTCGTTGACGGATCTCTAACTCTAATGAGTCTAAGTAGATGTCCGCTTTATGATGATGACGAGTAATGACTTTATTACAGCCACAGAAATAACACAGCTTGTGACAAAATGGGATATGGATATACAGAGACAGTGGTCGCTCAGGATACTGAGTACACGCCATGTCGAATTCAGCAGGAGTATACGCTTCATGAAACTCTAAAGCGGTTGGGTAAGAGGTGTAGCGAGGACCAGAGTAGTTATACTTCTCTATGATCGCTTGGTCCCATACTATTTGTTGATTTGACATGACTTACTTCCATCTCTTGATATCTAAATAGACGCTTCTTGATGCTTGCATAATAAAGCATCTCACTTCTAAAGCCGATAACTTCAAGGCAACAATCAAAAGAAGTGTCGATCAGATCATTTTAATATCGATTTTTTGATTCAATGGTTTTATTCGATCGTGCAGTTGTTGAATCTCGATTTTCACTGCATCTTGTAAGCGGGCTTCTGCTTTAGTTCGAATCAAATTATCTTTCATTCGATCTTGCTTAGCGAGCGCTTGTCTTTTATCACCGCGAGGCATGTCTTTCACAACATGGTACAACTCAGATAATGCTGGGTATTCTTTTTCTACATCAATACGATCATCATCTTGTAGATAATCCATAATACAGTACAAACGAATCGACATTTCAGAGTAGTCACATTGCTCTTGAAGACTGGCTTGGCATAATAAAACCACGTTATCAAAAATATTGGCGTTACGTTTCTGTATCGCCAATTTTCTGTGTCGTTCTTGCAGTTCCTTCTGCTTTTTCAACTTCATCAGTAAGCTGCTAGCGTAGCCCGCTAACGCAAGAATAATTGCACCACCAAGCAGTGCTAACAGGGTTACTGTAGTCATAATTATTTAAAATCATCCATGTTGAAATTATCAAATTCAGCTAATAGGTCATCGTCGCTTTTTGTTTTAGGCGCCGCGAACTCAGGGAATTCAGCAATTTCTTCTTCTGTCTCTTCGTCTTCTAATAAGCCTAAACGACCCATTAAGTGCTCAATACGTGCTAATTTTTCATCTACGTATTTTTGCAGACCCATACCTAGGTTTTCACCATTATCGATACGATCAAGAAGAACCATCAATTGCGCATCATTTTCTAATTGAGCCAATTCTTGCTCATTAGTTAAACGACGCTCTTGCTTGCTTGATTTCTTCTTCTCTTCAACAACAAGTTGAATTGGTTTTTTACTGCCAATACGAGGATCTTTATTCTGAGAAAAACGACGTGCTTTCTCTGAATCGCTTTCAACGTTACGAGCTCCAGGTTTTAGGCCTTTACGTTTCTTTTTACGCTTAATTTCACGACTGTCTACGTCACGATCGGTACGGTTACGTGTTACAACTACTGGCTCACTCGCCATTCCCGGAGTACGGGCTTTTTTAGTACGGCTCATTACTGGGTTTTCCTCAGTAAAATGACATCCTCTCCAACAAACTCCATATCAAGTTGATAGCGCTTTGCTACAAACTCAAATGTGTCTTTGCTGAAAAAGCTGACATGGGTTAAATCACTCTTGTAATGCCAAGTGGCAAACGCGCTTTCGTCCCTGGCTAGTTTCGTCATGATACCTAACCAACCACCAGGTTTTATCAAGCTCAATAACAATTCCAATTCGTTTTGAGGTTGATAAAAATGCTCAATAGCTTCTGTACAACTGACGAAGTCGTACTGCTTAGTAAGCACGGACTTATCTGGTGTGTAATAAATATCATAGAGTTCGATATGGTGACCCGCTTCTCTCATCATATGAGCAAGCAATGGTCCAGGGCCACATCCAAAGTCTAGACCTTGTTGAGGTGTCTTACCAACACGTTGCAACAAGGGCTCAGAAAATCGTGATAAGAAGGTTTTATACCCTTCATCGTCAAGATTATTTTCATGACAATCGTAGTGAGCTTTTTCAGCTTCAGCGTCGAAACGATCTGCCTCATCCACATAAATAAGATAACATTGCTGACAACGATAATAACGTCGATGCTTATCTTGGTGGAAGTTATCAGCCTGCGAATGCTGACACAAAGGGCAGAATTGCATCATAAACTCACTCTACTCCCTGAAAATTCTAGGGCGGGAAGTATACCCGATACTGGTGCAAAGATAATCGTTTTTCATGTATTTTTCATAAAAAAAGCAGCTACAAGAGCTGCTTCTTTAAATTCGTTACTGCTGCATTAGAAATTAATGCAAGCCACCAACATATTGCGAAAGTGTCGCAATGTCGTCGTCAGTAAGCTTTTTGGCGATATCACGCATCATACCATTCATATCGTTTGCACGATCAGCAGAGCGAAACTTCTCTAACTGCGCTTTCACGTAGTCAGAATGTTGTCCTGATATCTTAGGAAAACCTGACAGTGAGGTTCCGTTACCACGCGGTCCATGACAAGCAACACAAGCCGTAATACCACGTTCCATATCACCCGCTAAATATAATGCTTTACCGGCAGGAATCGAGTCTTCAGGCGTTGTGTTATCAGCCATTGGTAAAGAGGCGTAATACGCTGCAATGTCTTTTGCATCTTCTTCACTAACCGCCATCGCCATTGCTCCCATAACAGGGTCCATACGGCCTTGTTTTCCTTGGGTTTGCATCCCTAATTTAAATTCATTGATCTGCTTTTCAAGATAACCTGCGTGTTGACCAGCTAAGTTCGGGTATTGAGTCAGAGTACTGTTGCCCTCTTGACCATGACAAGCCGTACAAGTTACAGATTTTTGCTTCCCAGCTTCGATGTCTCCTTGAGCCCATGTTGAGCAACTAGCTAGGAGAGTTAATATCAGCGCTAATTTTTTCATGACATTCCATTTATTATTATCGTTCCCTCACAATGAGTTACCCTTTTTAACAAGGTTTCTTCGCATTGTGTTGAATATTAAGCTTCCAGTACCGCTCTAAATTGGCTACAGCATGATATAATGAGCGACCTTTACCGTTTTTGTTCTAAGTTTGTCACCAAAAAGTTAACAGTGACAACCTTAATGCGGTTATTTTACACATTTTCACAAAAAAGTAATCAGCTGACTACAATAATCCTACTTGGATCATTATCTACAGCTTGGTTTCACTCGAGACGGAGTTAACAGTGAGCAAAATCATTCACTATCAAAAGACACACTTTATTACCAGTGCACCAGATATTCGCCATCTACCTGAAGATGAAGGTATTGAAGTTGCCTTCGCTGGCCGTTCAAATGCGGGTAAATCAAGCGCATTAAATCGCTTAACAAACCAAAGAAGCTTAGCGAAAACCTCAAAAACGCCTGGTCGTACGCAGCTGATTAACTTATTCAAAGTGGATGAGAACTGTCATATTGTCGATTTACCTGGATACGGTTTTGCGCAGGTTCCAATTGAACTGAAAAAGAAATGGCAGAAATCATTAGGTGAATACCTACAAAAACGCGAATGCTTAAAAGGCTTAGTGGTATTGATGGATATCCGTCATCCAATGAAAGACCTTGATCAACAATTAATCTATTGGGCTGTCGATCAAGCGATTCCAGTTCAAGTACTACTGACTAAAGCTGACAAGTTAAAAAGTGGTGCTCGCCAAACTCAAGTATTAAAAATTCGTGAAGCTTCATTAGAATTTGGTGGTGAAGTAGCGGTTGATGCTTTCTCTTCATTGAAAGGTATTGGTGTTGATTTATTACGCGCAAAATTAGATACCTGGTTTGCACCTGCTTTTGAATTCGATGAAGAGTTCATTGAAAATATTGACGCTGAATAACAAAAAATAGCATGCCATTTCTGATAAGTATTCACGTTGATCGCATTCTGGAATGGTAAAAATAAAAACCCCACCGGCTAAGGTGGGGAAATGGGAGAGATAAGAGGTGTTATTATTCTTTTTCTGCCACGCATCATGCCGTAATCCCTCCTCAGACACAAATCCTTACTTTTTTCATGCCCTCACCTTATATGACATGTCTTCATCTTTTTCATCTAAAACGATAAAAAACCGACAAAAAATTAATTAAGCTGATGAAATACAATGCGTTAAGTTAATAATTTTGGTGAATTATCAATAGAGTTACATGTAATAAAAATTACATTGTGTTGGAAAGTTACAGAGAGAAAAACGAAAGGAAAAACGGATATGACTATTTTTGAGGGGCTAGAAAGAAAAAACGCCCCAGTCAAAAAGGTTGACTGAGGCGGCTGAATTTAGCCAAATCCAATAACGTGAAACAAAAGGTCTGAAAGATAGAACATCTTTACCTCTGTACCCTACGCAGATAAATGTACAACAAACGAACAGTTTTGAAAACCTTTTTTTGTAATTTTTTTTCAGCTTTCGTATTAAAAACACATCTAACAATTGGCATAGCTCACTTTATTTGAGATAAAAAAAAGCCAACGCGTGCGCTGGCTCATAGTTTTAAATTCATTTGTAACTGAATTACAATTTAATCACTAACAAAGGCGATTAAATATTCAGTCATAAAAAGAACTTAATGGGCTTCATCCCAGTTATCTCCAAAACCACTTTCAGCAATCAATGGAACATCGAGCGATACCGCAGCTTCCATTAATGCCGTCACTTGTTTTGTGATCGCTTCTAATTCGTCTTCTTTTACTTCAAATACCAATTCATCGTGTACTTGCATTAACAAGTTAACTCGACCAGTACCTTCAGCTTCAATCCAGTTATCCACTAGAATCATTGCTTTCTTAATGATATCCGCAGCAGTGCCCTGCATTGGAGCATTAATTGCTGCACGTTCTGCCGCTTTACGACGAATCGCATTACGTGCATTAATTTCTGGTAAATACAAACGGCGGCCATACAGAGTTTCAACATACCCCTGTTCTGTCGCCAATAAGCGTGTTTCTTCCATGTATTGCATCACGCCTGGGTAACGTTCGAAATACACATTCATGTAATCTTGCGCTTCACCACGAGAAATCCCGATTTGCTTAGCAAGGCCAAACGCACTCATTCCATAAATCAAACCGAAGTTGATGGCTTTAGCACGACGACGATCTTCTGACGTCACCTCTTCAATTGATACGCCTTTCACTTCAGCCGCCGTCGCTGCGTGAATATCTTTACCCGCAGAGAATGCTTCTAATAAGGCTCTATCTTGAGATAAATGCGCCATAATACGAAGTTCAATTTGAGAGTAATCGACCGCTAAGATTTTCCATCCGTGAGGTGCCACAAACGCTTGACGAATACGACGGCCTTCTTTATTACGAATTGGAATGTTTTGTAAGTTAGGATCGGTCGATGATAAACGTCCAGTCGCTGTTACTGCTTGATGATAAGAAGTATGCACACGACCAGTTGATGGGTTAATCATCTTAGGAAGCTTATCAGTGTAGGTTGATTTTAGTTTCGCTAAGCCACGATATTCTAAAATTAATTTAGGTAATTCATACTCTAACGCCAATTCTTGCAGTACTTCTTCATTCGTAGAAGCGGCACCTGATGGTGTTTTTTTGATCACTGGTAATTCCATTTTTTCAAACAGAATGGTTTGCAGTTGTTTTGGTGAGTTCATATTGAACTCTTGTCCTGCCACTTCAAATGACGCGGTTTCTAGTTCATCTAAACGCTGGCCGATTTCCAATGACTGTGCAGAAAGCAGCATATCATCGATATATACGCCTTTTCTTTCCATACGAGAAAGCACTGAAATTAAAGGCAGTTCGATATCGGTAAACACTGCATTCAGTTTTTCATCAGTCACCAGTTTCGCATGTAAAACATTATGTAAGCGCAGCGTGATATCCGCATCTTCAGCCGCATAAGGTGCCGCTTCTTCTAACGCAATTTGGTTAAAGGTCAGTTGTTTCTTACCTTTACCTGCGATCTCTTCAAATGAAATCGTATTATGCTGCAGATAACGCAGTGCAAGGCTGTCCATATTATGTTTACCAGCCACGCTGTTATAAACATAAGATTCCAACATGGTATCAAACTTAATGCCTTTCATTTCGATATCATAACGAGCAAGCACGCTCGCATCGTATTTCAGGTTTTGACCTACTTTTGCTTTAGTCTCGTCTTCTAAATACGGCTTTAATTGCGCCAGAACCCAATCACGATCTAATTGTTCAGGTGCATCAAGGTAATCATGAGCAACGGGCACATAAGCGGCTTCTCCTTCTTCTACAGAGAAAGAAAGACCTATCAGGTTCGCTACCATGTAATCTAAGCTGTCTGTTTCAGTATCAAACGCGGTTACTTCTGCATTATTTACTTTCTCTAACCACGCAGAAAACGCTTCTTTCGTGAAGATGGTTTCATATTTTGAACGATCGACCTGAGCAGCAACAATCGTTTCTTCTTCTGCACTATCACCTTCATCTGATGACGAGCTAGTTGTTCGGTGTGCCGATGTTTCATGTGAAACGATCTTACCGTCACTGCCATCTAGCATTTCAGTTAACCAACGCTTGAAGTTCATTTGACCAAACATTTGGATTAATTCATCAACATTCGGTTCTTGTTTCACAAGTTCTTCTGGTTGTTGTTCTAACTCAACATCTAATTTAATCGTTGCAAGTTTATAAGAAAGATAAGCCCCTTCTTTATTTTCTTCCAACTTCTTAGCCATGCCTTTTGAACCACGGAAACCAAGAGGCGCAATATCATCAAGATTAGCGTAAAGCGTATCTAAACCACCAACACCTTGTAATAAGGCTCTTGCTGTTTTATCACCAATGCCAGGAACACCAGGAATGTTATCTGAGGCATCTCCCATCAAGGCAAGGTAATCAATAATAAGCTCTGGAGGAACACCAAATTTTTCGACCACACCTTCAGGGCCCATGATCACATTCGTCATGGTATTGATCAATGTGACGTTCTCATCAACCAACTGCGCCATGTCTTTATCTCCAGTACTAATCAGTACTGGGATACCGGCCTTTGACGCTTGTGATGCAAGCGTACCGATCACGTCATCGGCTTCAACACCTGAGATAGAAATCAATGGTAAACCCATCGCTTTAATCAATTTATGCAATGGTTCGATTTGGCAACGTAATTCATCCGGCATCGGTGGACGATTCGCTTTATACTCTGGGTACATGTCATTACGAAAAGTTTTGCCTTTCGCATCAAAAATAACCGCAATACGATTCGTTTCGAATTGCTTTAGAAGACTACGCAGCATATTGATAACACCGTACACTGCACCTGTTGGCTCACCATTGCCATTAGTGAAGTTCGGAGCAGCATGGTAAGCGCGGAAAAGATATGAGGAACCATCCACTAAAATGAATGGGTTATCAGGAATTCTTGCCATAGTCTGTATTATCCAGAGTTTATGATGATCAATGACTTTCATTCTACCCCATCACCAAGCCACATCAAAACACTCAACTTCGTTCTTTTCTTTTTCTTTCTCAAATAAAAATAAACACGAAAATAAGTTCACGATTCTGTGGATAAGTCTGTTTGTAATTATTTTTCATTAAATTAGTAATGGTTTTATCAACGCTACATTTTAAAAATTAAAACCACACAATCAAACAGTTAGATCTGTATAAATGATCCACAGATGGATCCTTTCTTGATCATGCTTTGTGGACAATAATATTAATATCCTAATATCCGTCTCAAATATCAGGATATTTTAAATCCTATTTTTAGCTCTTTTGCAGATACCCTTTCAAAAAAAGACAAAAAAAACGGCGACTTCTAAAAGAAGCGCCGCTCAGCAAAAAAGAACAATGGTACCCGTTAACTTAGAAACGTTCACCACTGCTCATGTAGCTGATTTACACTGGAAGCAATGTGAGCAATGTCGTGCCTTCTTGAAATAATGACTCAGATAAATCCTTGTGCTCTATTCCCTGAAGGCAAGTTAATAATAACCATTCTCATTTAAAATGCAACACTTAAATGAGATCTAATCTCAACTCGTTTAACTATTCATTAATTATCAATAAGATATAATTATAAAAAAGGCCAGTATAATACTGACCTCTTCCTTATTTATTGCTATCTCATCTTTTATGATGCTTGAGTAGCAAGCTGATGTCCTTCCGAAGTGAGTTTGCGAATTAGGTAATTCAACAGCACACCATACATAGGAACAAATAGCCCTAAACTGATCACAAGCTTAATACTATAATCAACCAAAGCGATTTCAGTCCAATGTTCAGCCATGAAAGCATCTGGACTTTGGTAAAAGGCAATAGCAAAAAATGCCAACGTATCTAATGCGTTACCAAACAACGTTGAACACGTTGGGGCAATCCACCACTGCTTTAACTGTCGAAGACGATTAAACACATACACATCTAAGATTTGACCCAGTAAATAAGCCATAAAACTGGCGACCGCAATTCGAGCAACGAATAAATTAAATTCACTCAGATGTAAAAGACCTTGATACTGACCTTCAAAGAACACGACGGATAAGACATACGATACCGCCAGTGCTGGCAACATAACAAAGAAGATAATACTTCTTGCCATTTTGGCACCAAAAATTCGAACCGTTAAGTCTGTCGCTAAGAAAATGAACGGGAAGGTAAATGCACCCCATGTGGTATGAAACCAAAACAAAGTGAATGGGATTTGAACCAAATAGTTACTTGATGCAATGATGACAAGATGAAATAAAACAAGGAAAGATAAAGCGTTGCGCTGTTGCGCGGGCGTAAATGTACTCATATAAGTACCTTTTTGTCATTGGGGGCGAGGGAACCCAAATTAAACACACAGCTGATTAGCTCTCAATTAAGAGTATCTACTCTAGCCAATTTTCAGGGCGGTGATTATACATTAACCGCTTTTGATCACAAGAGTTGCTTAAAACAATCCCGCAATAAAAGACAATTCATCTTGATGCTCCTTGCGAGCTAACGCTTCTAACCATACTGAATTAGAATAATGCTCTGCACGCAGCATAAATTGGCAACCTTCAAAATCAATCAACCAAGAATGTAAATCTGCATCCATCTGTTTCTCTACAATACTCGCATCCATAGCAAACACGAGTTGCTGACCAATAACGTCAAACGAATCAAAATCAAACGGCGGGATACCGAAAATAATACGACCTTCATTATTATCAAACTCAATAACAGAAAATAAACTCACGACTTATCCTTGTCCTGTAATGTGCATCTCGATCAAATCTAAAAAAGGATCGGCGTATTTTTCTAGTTTCTTCTGCCCTACGCCATTAACAGCAAGCATCTCACCATAAGACGTCGGAGTAATGTCAGCCATATCCATTAACGTTGCATCACTAAAAACGACATAAGGCGGGAGATCATCACGATCAGCAATGGATTTACGTAACTTACGTAATTTGGCAAACAATTGCTTATCGTATTGACGATTATTCAATTTTTCAGATTTCGCCGTTTTAGCCGCCGTATCTAAACGTGGAACCGCTAATTCTAGGGGCTCCTGACCTTTTAAGATCGGACGTGCCTCTTCGGTTAACTGTAATGTCGAGTTTCGGGTAATATTTTGCGTTAATAGCCCTTTGTGGATCAATTGACGAATAATGCTCACCCAATACTCGTGGCTATTATCTTTACCAATACCGTAAGTAGATAACTTGTCATGGCCATGCTCACGAATACGAGCAATCTTTAAACCACGTAGAACTTCCACCACGTAACCAACACCAAAGCTTTGGTTTACGCGATAAACACAAGAGAGCGCTTTTTGTGCGGCTTCAGTGCCATCAAATTGTTTTGGGGGATCTAAACAAACATCACAGTTACCACAAGGTTTTGGATTGTATTCGCCAAAATAATTTAATAGGACTTGGCGACGACATGTCTGCGCTTCAGCAAAAGCCGTCATCGCATTCAACTTATGGCTTTCAACTAATTTTTGTGGACCTTCTGGCTTTTCTTCCACTAATTTTCTTAACCAAACAATATCCGCAGGATCGTAAAGCATCACCGCTTCTGCAGGTAAACCATCACGCCCTGCTCGACCGGTTTCTTGATAATACGATTCAATGTTCTTTGGGATATCAAAATGAGCAACAAAACGCACGTTGGATTTATTAATCCCCATGCCAAAAGCAACCGTTGCAACCACTATTTGAATATCGTCTCGCTGAAATGCTTCTTGCACATAATTTCGCTCATCAAGATCCAAACCCGCATGATAAGACGCCGCTCGAATGTGGTTATTGCAGAGTTTTTCTGTCAGCATTTCGACTTTCTTACGGCTACCACAATAAATCACACCACATTGATTTTTCTGCGTTGCAAGATATCGAACAATTTGACTGACTGGTTTGTGTTTTTCTAACACGGTATAGCGAATATTAGGGCGATCAAAACTGCCCAAATATTCATGGGGATTTGGTAAAGAAAGACGACTTAATATATCTTTACGTGTTGCTTCATCAGCCGTTGCCGTTAGCGCCATAATCGGAACATTAGGAAAACGCTGTTTGATTTGACCAAGAGATGCGTATTCAGGGCGGAAATCATGGCCCCATTGAGAAATACAATGCGCTTCATCCACGGCGATCATACATAGATTTAGGGATGCTAATCGATCCATAAAATCTCGCATCATCACACGCTCAGGTGACACATACAGCATCTTAATTTGACCCGAATTAACTCGGTTCCAAATAGAGACTTGAGCGTCACGATCAATAGTCGAATTTAAACACTCCGCTTGCACCCCATCCGCCTTTAATTGATCCACTTGATCTTTCATTAAAGAAATCAATGGCGAGATGACTAAAGTTAATCCTTCAAACACTAAAGCCGGAATTTGATAACACAGTGATTTACCGCCACCCGTCGGCATAATAACTAAGCTGTCTTTACCTTCAAGAACGGCATTAATGACTTCTTCCTGTCCAACACGAAATTCCTGATAACCAAAAACATCTCTTAAAACAGTTTGGCTCTGTGATACCTGTTCCATTGGCTGCTCGACTGTAATGCTGGACATAAAAAACTCATTAATAATGCGGGAGGGCCATTCTACCTATCGTTATTGGTGAGGAAAAGAACAATAGGAAAAAACTAGGCACATTCGACATCCATCCTTATACTCAAATCTATAATTTCGCACTAACGTATCCATGTACGTTCATCTATTCTCCTTCTCATTTCACTGAAGAATCCTATGCCGACAACTGAACTTGAACAACAGCGCACCCGACAAGGGATTTTGCTCGCGATTGCTGCTTATACCATGTGGGGCATTGCGCCTATTTATTTCAAAACCATTAATAGTGTTTCTCCATTAGAGATCTTAAGTCATCGTGCAATTTGGTCTTTCTTCTTTTTAGCGGGTCTACTCTGTGTATCTAAAGGTTGGAAAACAGTATTAAACACATTAAAAGACAAACGAAAAATGACCTATTTAGTCACGACGGGATTATTGGTCGGAACAAATTGGTTAATCTTTATCTGGGCTGTAAATAACAACCATATGCTCGATGCCAGTTTGGGTTACTATATTAATCCCTTATTGAATGTTGTATTAGGCATGATCTTTTTGGGTGAGCGTTTACGTAAATTACAATGGGTTGCCGTTGCTTGTGCTGCTATTGGCGTCATTGTTCAATTAATTACTTTCGGTTCAATTCCTATCGTCGCTTTAGCACTTGCGTGTAGTTTTGGGTTTTATGGTTTATTACGAAAAAAAGTCGCTATGGATGCTCAATCCGGACTGTTTATTGAAACCTTAGTAATGCTACCAATGGCCGCCATTTATTTATTATTCATTGCTGATTCTGCAACGTCTAGTTTTACGAATAACGCAATGAGCCTCAATCTCCTTCTTATTGCGGCAGGTATCATCACGACCATTCCATTATTATGCTTTACTGGAGCAGCCACACGATTAAAGCTCTCGACGTTAGGGTTCTTCCAATATATTGGTCCTAGTTTAATGTTCCTGCTGGCGGTTGGTTTATATGGTGAAGAATTTAGTACAGATAAAGCCATTACTTTTGCTTTTATCTGGAGTGCATTAATTCTGTTTACGGGCGATGCGCTTTTGTATAAAAAAAGAAACCAAAAAATTAACACAAAATAAACATTTGATTTATTTTGTGAGACGTGACTCGAAAATGAGAATAAAGTTATTGAAATTATAAAATAACCCCTGAAGTAAACTTCATAATATGTGATACTGCTTGAATAATTAGAAAAAACAGTATTGACAATATTATAAATAGGTTGACTCCATGGCTAAGTGTAAAAACTGCAGAGCGATATTACCGCTGCTACCGTCTCGACGAAGTTTTGTTGAAAAACATATAACACAACGAAACACTAAAAAATATAAGTGTAAAGAATGCGATGAACTGCAATTTAGAAGTCCTTTTTCATCAAGAGCTGATGCACAAAAATAAAAAAAGAGAGCCTAATTGGCTCTCTTTTTTATTTTAAAATAAATAACAACCACATACTTAACCATCCTTAATAACATTCAACATGAAAATCCATAAGACAACACAATCAACCTATACAAATAATCAATCAAAGTACTTAATTCTAACTATTTAAAAAATACAACTCTATATGTCTAATTCTATTTAATATTAATAAGTTTATAATAATTATATAGATACCGCAGTTTCAACTTGCAATAGAGACTAAAAAACTCACTACAACACGATAAATATCATCCGTTACATTCCTTCTTGCGAGCTACATTTAATATGTAATATCTAGATATTGAAATATATAGTTACCGATGTAATCTTACTTACAATACATGATACTAGTTCAATAATTATAAAAGACATATTATTAATAGGCTTAACTCATGAATAAATGTAAGAACTGCAAAGCAACATTACCAATACGTCCGTCTCGGCGAAGTTTTATAGAAAGACATCTAACAAAGAGAAATACCATAAAATACAAATGCCAAGAATGTAAGGTATTACAGTTTTTAAGCCCATTGTTAGACTAAACGTCAAGGTAATATAGAACATAAAAAAAGAGCCTATATTATATAGACTCTTTTTATTGTTAAAAATATCAATTAAATTACACCGACTCTAATTTCGCGTATTGCGTTACAAGCCATTTGATCCCTTCACCATTAAAAGCAACCTGAACACGCCCTTGTGGGCCAGCACCTTCAAAATTGATGATCGTTCCTTCACCAAATTTAGGATGCTTCACTCGCTGCCCTAAATTGTAGCCCGTTTCATTAAAGCTATTACTCATTGCCGTTTGACCAAAACGCTCTTGGGATGACTCACTTTGAGAGCCATAGCTACCATATAAACTGGTTCGGCTGACTTTTGCTTTCATGCGAACTTCTTCAACAAACTTTGCCGAGATTTCTTTAATAAAGCGTGATGGCTTATGAAATTTCTCTTGCCCATACACTCGACGAGTTTCTGCGTAAAGAATATAGAGCTTCTCCATCGCACGAGTCATACCAACATAACAAAGACGACGTTCTTCTTCTAAACGCCCTGCTTCTTCTGCTGACATTTGACTTGGGAACATACCCTCTTCAACACCCACCATAAAGACCAAAGGAAACTCTAACCCTTTTGCACTGTGCAACGTCATTAATTGCACCGCATCTTCAAATTCATCCGCCTGACCATCACCCGCTTCTAATGCGGCATGCGTCAAGAATGCGGTTAAATCCGTCATTTCTTCTGCTTCTTCAGGTTTATCAAATTGACGCGTTGCGGTCACTAATTCTTCCAAGTTTTCAATACGCGCTTTCGATTTTTCGCCTTTTTCTTGTTCGTACATAGTAAACAAACCCGAGCTTTTAATCACTTGGTCAGTTTGTTCATGCAGACGGCAATCACGTGTATCATCTTCTAGCGCATTAATTAGCTCAACGAAACGACCTAACGCTCCCGCCGCACGCCCAGGTAATACTTGTTCTTCGATTAAGGCAATACTTGCTTGCCACATGGTTGCACCACGTTCACGCGCTGCCAAACGCACAGTTTCCAGAGTTTTGTCACCTAGGCCTCGTGTTGGCGTATTTACGACACGTTCAAACGCAGCATCATCATTACGATTATTCATTAAACGTAAGTAGGACAGTGCATCTTTGATTTCTTGACGTTCAAAGAATCGCATCCCACCATAAATACGATAAGGTAAACCTGCTTGTATTAAGGCTTCTTCAAGAACTCGAGATTGAGCATTATTACGATATAAGAAAGCGGTATCTTCTAATGCTCCCCCGTTATCGCGCCATTCTTTAATTTTTCCAACCGCAAAACGAGCTTCGTCCATTTCATTGTAAGCTGAATAGATTGAAATCAACTCGCCATCAGCGTCTTCAGTCCACAGCTCTTTGCCCATTCGCTCGGTATTGTTACTGATCAATTCATTGGCAGCATTCAATATATTGGCTGTTGAACGGTAGTTTTGCTCTAAAAGGATGGTTTTAGCACCAACAAATTCATTTAAGAATCGTTGAATATTTTCAATTTGAGCACCACGCCAACCATAGATTGATTGATCATCATCCCCAACGATCATGACCTTACAATCCGAGCCTGCCATCATACGTAGCCATGCATATTGAATGTTGTTCGTATCTTGGAATTCGTCGACAAGAATGTGCTTAAAGCGAGCTTGGTAGTGTTCGCAGATATACTGATGATCACGCAATAGTTCATGAGCACGAAGAAGAATTTCAGCAAAATCGACCAAGCCTGAACGATCACAAGCTTCTTGATAAGCGCGATACACTTTTAACCATGTTTCAGCGATAGGATCATTAAATGAGTTAATTTGATGCGGGCGTAAACCTTCATCTTTTTTCCCATTGATGAACCATGCAGCTTGACGTGCAGGCCAGTTTTTATCATCCAAGTTCTGCGCTTTAATCAAACGCTTTAATAAGCGTTGTTGATCATCAGAGTCGATGATCTGAAAACCTTCAGGCAGTTTCGCATCAAGATAATGAGCACGAAGAATACGGTGACAAATACCATGAAAAGTACCGTTCCACATTCCCCCTGCGCTGCCATGCATTAATTCTTCAATACGACCACGCATTTCAGCGGCGGCTTTATTGGTAAATGTCACCGACATAATTGAGAAGGGCGACGCTTGCTCGATTTGCATTAACCATGCGATACGATGAACAAGTACTCGAGTTTTACCACTACCGGCACCCGCAAGTACAAGCATGTTTTCTAACGGAGCGGCTACGGCTTCGCGCTGTTTGTCATTAAGACCATCAAGAAGAAAAGAAACGTCCATCACATCACACTGGTTATTTATACATGTGAGTGGAGTATATACTGAAATGAAGTGAGACCCAAACGGTGTCTTTTTACAGCACACCCATAATCAGGAAAGTATTAAGCTTGTTTCACTTTTGATTGCTGTTGACCACTGCGGTACGGAACAATAGAGGCTTCTCTATTTTCACAATACGCAAGATCATAAAATTGAGGTAAATTAAAATTCACTTTATCTGGCGATTCTAAATCAACGTTATTACGGCTAGAGGTGTAATAATGATTGATGCTATTCACCATATCATCTTTACTGCCATAACAATCATGGTAGATTTCTACGTTATTTTCCTCATCAAGCACATAGATATTGAAGCCTTTTTCAATGTCATCAAAGAAAAACTGAATCAAACCTTCACTGGCAAACGAATCCACAACATCAGGGATTAAAATGCCACGGCGATCAAGAGGAACACTCGTAGAACCAATCGCTTTATTGGTTGAGATACTAGAATAAAATTGAACGGAATCTTCCAATTTTTGAATCGAAACACCACGGCGCTCAAAGAACAATCCATACATAGTTGAACCAATCTTAATGCCTTTAAAACGACGGCGTTTTTCACTGTTCTCAACGGGCTTCAAACGCAACTCTAAACATTCAGCCAATAATTGGTAAATATTATTACGAATAATACCGCGCATTTGCTTACTGTAACAAAACACATCAACAGATTCTGGGCGTTCTGCATCTTGGTGCATTTTGCACAATACCGTTTTCAAAGCATCTAAAATAGCGGTCTCGCCACTAAAATTTAACGTTCTCACTTCATGCCATGAATTTCGATACACCAAATCCACACTGCCCACTAAGTTATGCTGTTCTTTACCACAACTAAAGATATCCGCATCGCTTTGCGTTGCTCGCTCGGCTTTAATCGTTAACTCTTCTGTTGGATCGCTTTCTAAATTAATAAAAATAGATAACTGACGAACTTCACACGGACTAGCCAGTTCTTCTTTGGTTGGACGTGGAGAATGCACCGAAAATGTGTTTCTTAGATCACTGACCATTTGATAAAACTTATCAATGTTCAAATCTGCATTTCGTACCACGGCATCCAAACGAGTAGATTCGGTAAGCAAGCCATTAAAAAATGCCCACGCAACCAATTTACTTAGATACTTATTGTGTTCTAAATGCTTAGCCCCCATCAACTCTTTGGCAATAAGCGGTTGTTTATAGACATACCAGCCGGGTTTATTTACCCCATTTTCTGGTACTTCAATAAAGCTTAAATCTGATTCATGTAAATCAGGAGAGATCTGTGGATTAAGCAGAGTAACCTTGCCAGGAAGCTCTTCAAATGCAGCATAAAGCTTACGAGCAAGAATACTAATATCTTCAGGACTAATAGAAGACGTAATATCATTATTACGCGCAAAACGAATCAAATTACGATAACTTTGCATTAACGCTTCAAGCAAATCGTTATGTGCTTTTTTAACTTGTTCTACTTTCCAAGTACGACGAGAATCGAGCTCAACAATGGTACTTTGAGACCATCCCCATTGTGTTGTCAGCTCAGTCAGTGCTTTACGACGCCACTCAACAGAATCTTGAACTTGTCTACGCGATAGCTTCTCGTGTGTTTTTAGATAAAAACTACGACGAACCAACTCTAAACGAGATAAATCGTTTGTACGCTCAAGATAACGCGTCACTTTTTCAAGCATTAAATAATACGCATCCATACCATAGAGATCGGGTTCATCGGCAAAAAAACGGCGTTTACTATCAATACTTAATAATTGTGTGTGTGGGTATTCCCAAGAATAGGCTTCTAATAAAATGGCTTTCAACACCGATTTAAAAGGTGAATCAATACTCTTATAGAGCTGCCATAGGCTAGACCCAAAATACTCTTCCGCAGGAATATGATTTAAACGACCGAAATCGACCCATTCGTCACGCTTAATGACACCGCTTTCGCATAATTGAGCAACATATTCATCATAGCTTTCTTCCATTTCTGGAGGAATGATTTGCCATAATAGCTGCTGACCACCAAGGCATACCGCAGTACGATAAAATTCATCCAATAATAGTAGATGCTGTGAAGAGCCACAGTTATCACCCGTCATTTCTTCAGAATACGCATCACGAAAACGATTTTGCTCCATCAGAAAGAAGTTTGCTTCAATATAAAATTGCAAAGCCCACTCTGTAATCGCATCACATTTTTGTTGTAATAACGCTTTCTTTTCTGGTGTAAGATGTTCAGGAATACACACCCAGATATCAAGGTCACTGGCGACGGTTTGGCCAATAGAGGACGTACTACCCATGGAGTAAAGACCAAGGATATTTTCTTGATTAGAGGTAGATAAAGGGTAACGAAGTGTTAGCTCAGCCATCCACTCACGTTGTTTCTGATTTGCATGAAACTTTTTAATACCACTAGGTGCACCTTCAATAAAACCCGGAAGCTCCGAGTGATTGAAATGCAATAGCAATGGCAATTGATGGAATATCTCTTGCGCTAGTGGTTTCATTAATGCCAATGCACGCTCTACACGTTGTTCCGTGAGACGTTTTTGCCTAGCAATTAAGGTTTCAATATAGGTGTGCAAATAGAAAGCCTAGTTTATTGTCGTCACAATACATGACGGTAAATATTGAACAGCATTCGTTCAATTCCAACCATAAAACGTGATCAAGATAACACTTTTACTTCAGAACGTAAAGATACACGCATGAGCAGAAAGTGTAATACCCATACCGTTTGCGGTGTTGTTTTTAACCTATAATCACACTGTTGTCATCCGGTATTTTCACCTCACCCTCAACTAATGGTAGGATAAGGTAATTATTTTGAACGGATACTACTATGTCACAACAATTACCGGTTCGTATTGCCACTCGTAAAAGTCCTCTGGCTCTATGGCAAGCTCATTTTGTAAAGGATGCACTGCAAGCCGCTCACCCTGGTTTGGAAGTCGAACTCGTTACAATGGTCACTAAAGGAGACATCATTCTTGATACACCTTTAGCTAAAATTGGCGGTAAAGGTTTATTCGTTAAGGAGCTTGAAGTTGCGATGTTAGAAGGTCGTGCCGATCTTGCCGTTCACTCTATGAAAGACGTGCCTGTCGAATTTCCTGAAGGACTAGGACTTGTCACTATTTGCGAGCGTGGAGACCCGCGTGATGCTTTTGTATCAAATACCTATAACAACATTGATGAATTACCACAAGGTGCTACAGTTGGTACATGTAGCTTACGTCGTCAATGCCAGTTAAAAGAATATCGTCCAGATTTAATCATCAAAGAATTACGCGGTAATGTGGGAACACGTTTACAAAAACTGGATGATGGTAATTACGATGCGATCATTCTTGCGTGTGCCGGACTGATTCGTCTTGGCTTAGAAGATCGTATTAAAAGTTCAATTGAACCAGAGCAATCTCTACCGGCTGTTGGTCAAGGTGCTGTTGGTATTGAAACCCGCTTGAACGATGATCGTATTCGAGCACTACTCGCACCACTTAATCACCCAGAAACGGCTCACCGTGTATTGTGTGAAAGAGCAATGAATAATCGTCTTGAAGGCGGTTGCCAGGTACCGATTGGCAGCTATTCATTAATCGATGGCGATCAAATTTGGTTACGCGCTTTAGTTGGTGAACCTGACGGGTCGATTATGGTTCGCGGTGAAACTACAGGTCCAGTCTCTGATGCTGAAGAACTTGGCACAAAACTGGCTGAACAACTGCTTAATGACGGTGCAAAAGACATTTTAGACCGCCTATACGCTGACGCTTAACATGACCATATTGGTGACTCGCCCAGAGCAAGAGAGCCAAGCACTCTGTGATGCCCTACACCAAGCAGGGCACCTCGCCATTTCTCATCCTTTGTTAACCATACATCCAGGACGAGAACTTTCTCAACTGCCTTCTCTTTTTTCTTCTCTGTCTGATGGTGATTTTATCATCGCCGTAAGCCAACATGCTGTTGAACATGCGCAGAACAGCCTTCAAATGCAGCAAACGGAATGGAAAAAAGGGGTAAATTATATTGCGGTTGGTCAAAAGAGCGCTCAACACCTCAAAAAGTATGTTGTAGATACAGTACACTTTCCAACACACAGCGATAGCGAACATTTATTGGCTCTTCCTGTTTTAAAAAACACAAAAGGAAAGAAAGCCCTCATTTTACGAGGCAATGGCGGACGAGACTTAATATTTCAAGCGCTTGACAATTCGGGGGTAGAAGTCTCTTATTGTGAAACATATCAACGAAAAAACACACCATTTAATGGCGCATTAAAAGCAGCAGAATGGCAAAAAGAGCACGTAGATACAATCATAGTGACCAGCGGAGAACAACTGTCCTTCTTCACTGAACAATTCACACTCATACATTTACACTGGGTACTGCACTGTCGTTTATTAGTACCGAGTGAACGAATTAACCAACTTGCTCAACAACTTGGTTATCAACATATAGAAACGGTTGGCGGAGCCTCTAATTCCGATGTGCTGCACTATCTCAGTGAGCATCATGCATGATGGGACTTTCAAATGACAAAAGACAATAACAAACCACAATCAGCAGAAGAAAAATCATCAAATTCTGCAACGGCACCTTCTTCTCAAATCCCAAAAAAAGAGACGGAGAAACATGTGCAGCCAACAACATCTAAAGCGCCTTCAAATAAAGAAGAGCCTATCGTAGACAAAAAAAGCCGTCGCCTAGGTACGGTTGCTATCATCATTTCAATTCTGCTAAGTGGCGGTGCATTTTTAGCATCACAGCAACAGGTCACTCAACAACAGCTTAAAATTGCTCAACTTCAACAGCAATTAAAAAATGCCGACAGCACCTTTAATGAAAAACTCGTCACAGCAGAGCAACGTATCACGGACAAAGCTGACGATATTGTACGTAAAGCAACCGTTCTCATCCAACAGCAAGACAAAAGCATAGCAAGTCTTCAATTGGCCATTGCTGACGTTAAAGGTCGCAGACCAAATGACTGGTTACTTGCAGAAGCCGATTATCTTGTAAAAATGGCGGGCCGAAAATTATGGCTAGAGCATGACGTCGTCAGTGCGACCCGTTTAATGGAAAATGCCGATCAACGTATTTCAGCATTGAACGATCCAAGTTTAATGCCACTTCGCAGAGCCATGGCCAGTGATATCTCAACACTGAAAGCCATCCCACTGATTGATCGTGATGGTTTAGTTCTGAAATTAAACAGCTTAGAACAACAAATTAATACCCTTCCATTAGCGAGTGCCATTCTCCCTGAAGCGGGCGTTGTAGAACAAAAAGAAGTGTCTACCAATATCAATGATTGGCAATCAAACCTGATGCAGTCATTGGATGATTTTGCCGGCCACTTTATTACTTATCGTGTTCGTGAGGGTAATGTCATTCCATTACTTAGCCCTGAGCAGCATTTTTATCTAAAAGAAAACATCAAAGGTAAACTACTACTGGCGTCTAAAGCTCTGTATCGCGAACAAAGTGAAGTGTATGTGACGTCATTAGAAAGTGCGAAGTTGTGGTCATCTCAATATTTCCAACAAGATGATCCCGCAGTGAAGAGCTTTATGGCACAGTTAGATTCTTTGACTAAATTTAAAGTCGATGTTCGTTATCCACAAAAAATGAAAACTCAAGCACTTCTGTCTGATTTCATTTCAGAACGTCTACGCCGCAATATCCAAGCGGTTGGTACAACAACGCCCGAGACTAAAACCGCAACAATAGAAGGAGGTAAATCATGATTCGATTGCTTCTTCTGGCCATTGTCTTAGTCGGTGGATTAATCGTTGGGACAACATTCGCAGACCAACAAGGCTATGTATTAATTTCCGTCGCTGAGATCACCATTGAAATGAGTTTAACAACACTTGTTCTCTTCATTGGTGCCTTAATTGCGGGTCTTTTCTTATTAGAAATAGTCGTTAAACGCATTCTGTCAGTCAGTAATTTTACGCGTGGTTGGTTCAGTGCTCGCCATCTTAGAAAGGCTCGTTACAACACCTTTAAAGGCATGATTAAACTGCATGAAGGGGAATGGAAAGAAGCCGAACGTTTAATCACAAAGGGCGGACGCCATAACGATTTCCCGTTATTAAACTACCTCGCGGCCGCAGAAGCAGCCCAAGGTCGCCAACATATCGAGCAACGAGATGCCTACTTAAAGCTCGCTTCAGAACAACCAGGCAGTCACTTAGCTGTCGCATTAACCAGCGCAAAATTACAAATGCGTGAAGAACAATATGAATTTGCTCTTGCGACACTTCAGTCGGTTAACGTTGATTACCCTCATAATCCGGTTTTACTCGATCTTCTAAAAGACTGTTATTTAGCCCTTAATGAATGGCAAGCATTGAAAAACATTATTCATCCGCTTACCAAAGGGAATTTAATTACAGAGCAACAAGCGCTTGAATTAGAAGAAAAAGTGGAATGTGGCATTCTCGCTTTAATTGCGACGAATAAGGGCACCACGGGGCTATTAGACCATTGGCAAAGCTTACCGAAAAAGCTAAAAAAACACATCCCCATTTTAGTGTGTTTAATTCGACAATTACACAATCGCAAAGCCGATTCTGAAGCGTATATCCTATTACGAGATAACCTAAAGAAACGCAATGATGATCGCTTAATTGAGTTATTGCCAACCTTAAATCTGCCTGATTATCACCCAGCTACGGTACTGCTTGAAGATTTAGCACGCTACGATATTCGTAACCCAATAATTCAAAGCACACTGGCTCAACTTTATATGCGAACTCAAAAATGGCAACCGGCTCGCGAACATTTTGAAGCGGCATTGGCCATCCGCGAAGACATGTCAGATTACGCCTATCTTGCTCGGGTTTTAGATAAGCAAAACAGAAAACAAGCCGCTGCGGACATTTCTCGAAAAGCATTAACCATGGTTGATGATATCTAATCCGTAAGCGTGCGGGGAACTACACCTAACAAATAAAATTCATTATGCGTATCTTACGATCTTTCATTTAACGAGAACGTAATTATGCAAAAAGATAAAAAGAGAACACCAGAGCAATGGCACGCTCTATTTGAATCTCAGCAATCTAGCAAGCTTAGTGCCGCTGAATTTTGTCGTAACCATAATATTCTGCCAAAGACATTTAGTGCACGTAAAGCACGATGGAAACAAAAGATTAACGCTTCTACTTTCTTGAAAGTAGAAGCGTTAACATCAACTATCATCGCCACTCCACAATTACCAGATATTCAACTTTCTATCGGAAAATTGCGATTAACATTGCCAGCTAATACTGAACCTCACTGGATAGGACTCTTATTAAAAGGGTATCAATCATGAATGTATTTACTGATGTTTCCACCATTTATCTTCATCGTGATTTTGTCGATTTTCGCAAGGCCATTAATGGCCTTGTCGTGATTGTTGAGCAAGAAATGCAACTATCACCGTTTAGTGATGCTCTATTTATATTTTGCAATAAGCCTCGTGATAAACTCAAAATATTGTATTGGGATAAAACAGGATTCGCTTTATGGTACAAGCGATTAGATGAAGACCGCTTCAAATGGCCACGAAATATAAATAACGATACGTTAGCATTATCAGAGCAGCAACTGACACTGCTATTACAAGGTTTTGATATCTTAGGACATCAACCGGTACATTATCAAACAACCCTTTAAATAGTTGATTCTCAGTCAAGAATAGGAGGCAACCGATTGATTACCTGTATTATCGTTATATAGTCATCTACATGACTGATAAAATAAAACCACTTCCTGATACCATTGACGAGCTGAAAGCACTTGTGCTTCAGCTTGAAAATAAATATAACCGTCTTCTAGAGCAATTTCGGCTGGCTCAACATCAGCGCTTTGGTAAAAGCAGTGAATCTGACTCGACTCAATTTGATTTATTCAATGAAACAGAAGAAGAAATCATCATTGAAAATGATGATACACAAACGATTACCTACACTCGTCAAAAGCCAAAACGCCAACGCTTACCTGAAGACTTACCGCGTACTGTTATTATCCACGACATAAAAGATAAAACTTGTAAGTGTTGCGGTCTAGAGATGCATGCGATGGGTAAAGACATCAGTGAAAAGTTGGAATTTGTACCAGCTAAAGTGGAAGTTATTCAACATGTTCGTCCTAAATATGCTTGCCGAAATTGTGAAAAAAACAATACTTCAGTAGACATTAAACAAGCCCCAATGCCAGCGTCACCAATCCCTAAAGGGATTGCGACCGCAAGTTTACTTGCTCAAATTATTACGGCTAAATTTCAATACAGTCTTCCACTTTATCGTCAAGAAACGTTATTTCAGCAATGGGGTATCATTATTGGACGGCGAACGATGGCGGATTGGTTAATAAAATGCTCGGTACTATTTACCCCTCTTAATAACGAGTTACATCGTATTTTGCTTGAACAACCCACTCTGCATTGTGATGAAACAACGGTAAATGTGTTGGATGTTGAAAAAGCAAAATGTTATATGTGGGTCTACTGCTCTGGCTATGATTCTCCAGGCTCTGGTGTTTTGCCTGGAATTGTACTTTATGATTATCAATCTAGCAGGCATGGCTACCATCCAGTTAACTTTTTAAAAGGTTATAACGGGTATTTACATACCGATGGTTACCAAGGTTATGAACAAACTGAAGCGATGTTAGTTGGCTGTTGGGCACACGCACGTCGACGATTTATTGAGGCTCAACGTGTTCAAGTAAAAGGGAAAACAGGGAGTGCAGATTGGGTATTGAGTAAAATCCAAAAGCTATACCGGATCGAATCGTTATTAAAAGAGGCTTCCCCTGAAGCCAAGTATGTTGCTAGGCAGACAGAAGCCCGCGATTTACTTAAAGAGCTCCGTGATTGGCTTGATAGCGCAGTTAGTCGAGTATCACCTAAAACAAAATTAGGTGAGGCGATTAGCTATACATTAAATCAATGGGATAAATTAGTTCGTTATATTGATGATGGATTGTTATCTATTGATAACAATCGAGCAGAGCGAGCGGTTAAACCGTTTGTTATCGGCCGGAAAAACTGGTTATTTTCGGGTTCAACGGCTGGTGCAGATTCAAGTGCAATGCTTTACAGCATTGTAGAAACAGCAAAGGCAAACGGATTAATCCCTTACGATTATATTAGGTATTGTCTAGATCGTTTATGTGTTGGATCGCCAGATATCGATTCACTTTTACCTTGGAATGTAAAAGACAAGGTGTAGTTCCCCGCACGCTTACGTTCAAACAAGACATTATTAATATATTCTGCTGGCAACGCACTCTCTTCACGGTCATACATTCCCGCTAAATCACGCTGACGCTGTGCTTCGTATAAAATCAAGGCACTGGCTACTGATACGTTTAATGACTGCACCATGCCAACCATAGGGATGATAATGTCATGGTCTGCCATTGCTAATGCTTTTTTGCTGATGCCCGTTTTTTCACTGCCAAGAATGATGGCCGTTGGTTTGGTGTAATCAATTTCACGAAAATCAACCGCAGTATCAGACAAGTTAGTGGCTAATATTTGCATTCCTTGGCCTTTTAATACCGCAAACGCCTCATCAATATTCTTATGTGTTTCAACTTCAACCCAATTACGCGCACCCGCAGAAGTATGAGCTAGTGTTTTCATTTGCTCTGTTGGCCAAACGGCGTGAACCTTATGTACACCCGTAGCGTCAGCAGTACGAATAATGGCGGAGACGTTATTAGGTTTATGAACTTCTTCTAAACAAAGGGTAAGATCAATTTGGCGAGAAGTTAATACAGAAGTAATACGTTGATAGCGTTCTAGGTTCATGATTTTAATTTCTTGATATAGGTGAGAGGAGCTAGATTTTAGGGACGAGTAAGAGCAGTAAAAGCAGAGCCAGAAACTATACGCGGTGCTGACTAGAGACTAATAAGAGCATTATATTACTAGATTGGAAGATTATTCTTAAATCGGTTAATGCTTTTGATTTTATAGTTTCTAGAGCGAAGCGTTCTAGTTAGCTTTAGTGTATCGCTCTTACTAAAAGGACGAAGTCCGTACTCGAACCTCGTCCCTCATATCTACTTCTAGTTCTTATGTCTACGAACTTTCAATGCGTGCGGCATGACTCGAATGCGACGCATTATTTCCGCTAAATGTGTGCGATCTTTCGCCGTTAATTCGATGGTGACTGTATACAATCGGCCATCTTTTTCTTCGGTAGAAATACCACGGATATTCGATCCCGTACTCGCGACAACATTGGTTAAATTGGCCAGCGCACCTTGATGGTTTTGCAGATCAATATCTAGAGCGGTTGCAAATTCTTGATCAAATTCGTCCGCCCATTCAACGCCCATGTATTTATCTAATTCTTTTTGATAACCACGAACATTGGCACAGTCTTCCATATGAACGACAAGACCACGACCAGGACTAACATGAGCAATGATATGATCACCAGGAATAGGGCGACAACAGTTAGCAAAGGTCAACAGTATTCCATCAGCACCGCGAATGGGTAATTTCTTACCTGTCGAGGTTTCAATGTTAGACGGGTTTTGTTGGGTCAATTCGTCGGCATCACCAAGCAATCGGCGAGCAACCACAATACTCATTAATTCGCCTAGACCAATCGCCGCTAATAAATCGTCTTGTGTAGCTAGCTTAAGATCCGATAAAACGTGCGTCATGTTTTCTTCAGAAACATCATCTAAAGATAAATTATGCCCCAATGCATGATTCAATAGGCGACGACCCAAAATAACAGAGTCTTCTTTGCGCATTGTTTTAAGCACTTGACGGATCTTAGTTCGAGCTTTAGAGGTAACCACATAGTTTAACCAAGCCGCGTTTGGACGCGCACCTGGAGCACTAATTATCTCAACCGTTTGGCCACTTTTCAGAGGTTTACTTAATGGATAAGGTTGACGGTTTACACGAGAGCCAACACAGCTATTACCAACATCTGAGTGAACGGCATAAGCGAAATCGACCGCAGTAGCACCTACTGGCAGTTCAAAAATACGGCCTTTAGGAGTGAAGACGTAAATTTCGTTCGGGAATAAATCCGACTTTACGTTTTCAATAAATTCAAATGAGCTACCTGCACTTTGTTGAAGCTCAAGTAGGCTTTGCATCCAACGCTGAGCACGAATTTGAGCTGTCGTACTGCTTGAGTTATCACCCTCTTTGTACGACCAATGTGCAGCAACCCCTTTATTTGCCATTTGCTCCATATCTTCGGTACGAATTTGTACTTCAACAGGGACACCATGCGGGCCAACCATTGACGTATGAAGAGATTGGTAGCCGTTGGCTTTAGGGACTGCAATGTAATCTTTAATGCGACCAGGGCGAGGTTTATAAATACTATGAACCTGACCTAATGCGCGATAACAGGTATCAACATCATCAGTGATGACTCGGAAGGCGTAAATATCCATAATCGTGTGGAAGCGCTGTTCTTTATTTTTCATCTTATGATAGATGGCGAACAAGTTCTTCTCACGACCAACCACACGACCTTTAATGCCAGCTTCAGCAATACGGCCTTCAATTTCTGCGTGGATTTTTTGGATCATCTCTTTACGGTTGCCACGAGCTGACTTTACCACTTCTTTTAATACGCGATAGCGATTAGGGTAAAGCGCTTCAAAACCAAGTTCTTCTAATTCAGTTTTGATATTGTGGATACCAAGGCGATGTGCCAAAGGAGAGAATATTTCGAGGGTTTCACGAGCAATACGACGACGTTTGTCAGGGCGCAAAGCACCGAGTGTACGCATGTTATGAGTACGGTCAGCAAGTTTGATCAAAATAACGCGGATGTCTTGCACCATCGCCATGACCATTTTTCGGAAGTTTTCAGCCTGCGCTTCTTTTTTATCGCGGAACTTAAGTTTGTCCAGCTTAGAAACGCCATCCACTAATTCAGCAACGGTATCGCCAAACTGCTCTGCAAGTTCTTCCTTGCTTACTTGGGTGTCTTCAATGACATCATGAAGTAATGCAGCCATTAGCGTTTTGTGGTCGAGTCGCATTTCTGCAAGGATACGAGCCACAGCTACTGGGTGAATGATATAAGGTTCGCCCGTTGAGCGAGTTTGCCCTTCATGGGCCTCTTTTGCTACCAGATAAGATCGACGAAGAGCCTCAATGTGAGGCTCTGGCAAATAATCTTTGGCAACATCTTTCAGGCTATCGAATAAATCCAAATTTCGCCCCGTCAGGTTTGCTTATTATTAACGCGTATTTATCTACTTAAAGATAAATAATAGCGATTAACGATTGTGTGTGATTGAGCTTACTGCTGCTAGTTCAGCGGCATCTTGCTCTTGTTGCTCTTGACGTTCACGAGCATCAAGTAGATCTTTTGTGATCAGGCCTTCTTCGATTTCACGAAGAGCGATAACAGTTGGTTTATCGTTCTCTTCAGGCACTAGCGCATCTTTACCGCCAGTTTGTAGTTGGCGTGCGCGACGAGATGATACTAAAACAAGGTCGAAACGGTTGCCGATTTTCTCAACTGTGTCTTGAACGGTTACACGTGCCATGAGGACTCCAAAAATGTTAAAAATATTATATGACGAGAAATTATACAAGTATCAGTGCTAACTTTCTAGATACGAATACTCTTGATAGATAAAATAGTCAAGTAAAGGTCGATTAATCGGCTAAAAGAGCTGACAACATGCCTTTATATTTTGATGTTTGTTTATCTTGTTTTAAGCGCTCTGCACGGATAATAGCTTTAAAATCCATTTGTGCAGTATCAAAATCGTCATTAATAATCACATAATCATATTCATTATAGTGAGAAATTTCTGATTTTGCTTCGCTCATTCGTTTCGCAATGACCGCTTCACTGTCTTGCCCGCGAACATTTAGTCGACGCTCAAGTTCACCATTTGAAGGTGGTAAGATGAAAAGGCTTTTTGCTAAAGGCATTTGTATGCGAATTTGACGAGCACCTTGCCAATCAATATCCAAAAATACATCAATGCCTTTATCTAACGTTTCTTCGATCCAAACGCGAGAAGTTCCGTAATAATTACCAAATACTTCGGCATATTCCAAAAACTCTTCTTTTTCGATCAGATCTTCAAAATGCTCTTTCTGCATAAAATGGTAATGAACACCATCTTGTTCGCCAGGACGCATGCCACGAGTGGTATGAGAGACAGAGACTTTCATTGCATAAGTAGGGTTGCTCTCTATTAATGCAGAGATCAAGCTTGATTTACCAGCGCCACTTGGGGCTGAAACAATATAAAGTGTACCTTTGCTCATTAGCGTTTCCAGCGTAGAAAATTGGGTGGCGAAGAATAGCACGATATTGAATGAAAATGAATCAATGAAATACGTAAATTAACGAATAATTTGAAAGAATTAATGCTACGCTTTAGGATTAGGATCCAATTAGAATAAAAAAAGAGTAATTTTAAATGCCGTCACATCTACCTAAATCATTCAGTAAACCGTTTTTAAAAATATTTCATATTTTAGAAGCGGTGTTATTAGTTGCCATCACGCTTGCGACTGTCTTTGCGATGGTGAACGAGTTTGTACACGTATTTTCTGAGCGACAGATCCAGTTAACAGACATTCTGTTGATGTTCATTTATCTCGAAGTGTTGGCCATGGTGCAACAATTTGTGATGAACGGTAAAATCCCTGTTCGCTATCCTATCTATATTGCGATGATGGCCATTGCTCGTTACATCACTCTAGGCATGAAAGAACTCGATGCGGTCTTGGTTGTGTGGCTCGCGTTAGCTGCTTTTATTTTAGCAGCAGCAACCTTATTGATCCGAGCTGGGCATTATTATTGGCCGTATGAAACACATGAGAGCAGTAAGAAATATGATGAGTAATAACTAACGTATAGCAGAAAAATAAAAAGCCTCGCAGATAGTTATCAACGAGGCCTTTTTAATGGTTAACAATCAAAACTGATTATTCAATGTTCTGAATTTGCTCACGCATTTGTTCGATAAGCACTTTAAGCTCAACGCCAGAGGCTGTTACATCGGTGCTGATAGATTTAGACGCTAGCGTATTCGCTTCACGGTTAAATTCTTGCATCATGAAATCAAGCTTACGGCCACAAGCGCCGCCTTTCTTCATTACATTGGTTGTTTCTTTAACGTGTGAATCTAAACGATCAAGCTCTTCAGCCACGTCAGATTTTTGAGCAAGAAGAATAAGTTCTTGTTCAACACGGCCAGAATCTAATTCAATTTTCGCATCTTCAAATTTAGTCAGAAGACGGTTACGTTGCCATTCTAAAATCTCAGGCATACGTGCACGAACTTTCGCAGCTTCGGTAGTGATCGCATCTAAACGCTGAACGATCAGCGCCTTCATGTTTTCGCCTTCGCTTGCACGCGCTTCAACGAAATCATTAACCGCCAATTCAAACTCCGCCAATAATTCTTTATTGATTGAATCGAAATCTTGCTCAGGCGCTTCCATCACACCTTGCCATTGCAGAACTTGGAAAGGGTTAATACCGCCTTCGCCAGATTCAGTTTTTACCCACTGCGCCGCTTTAATTACTTGGCGAGCTAGGTCTTCATTGATTTTTAATTCGCTGCTTGCTGCGTTGTTTGATTCAAAACGTAGGTGGCATTCTACTTTACCGCGAGCAAGGCGCTTACGAAAACGCTCACGCAATACAGGTTCTAAACCACGAAATTGTTCCGGCATGCGGAAATACGTTTCTAAATAGCGTTGGTTTACTGAGCGGATTTCCCACACAGCCGTTCCCCAATCGCCTTTTACTTCGCGGCGTGCGTAAGCTGTCATACTGTAGATCATGTAAGCGTCCTCAAATCATCAATAGGAAGGATGATGAATAAAAATATTGGGCATACTATAGCAGATAAGCGCTTTAGGAAGTAAGTAGAGTCGATGAAAGAAACGCCGCTATGCATTATTAGGGGAGTTCGGTATAATCGCCGACAATTTGTCATAATCAAGGTATCTGCCATGCGTCCTAGCGGAAGAACAGCTCAGCAAGTCCGTCCAATTACGATTACTCGTCACTTTACTGCGCACGCAGAAGGGTCTGTATTAGTTGAATTTGGTAATACAAAAGTAATTTGTACTGCAAGTGTTGAAGAAAATGTTCCTCGCTGGTTAAAAGGTAAAGGTAAAGGCTGGGTAACGGCTGAATACGGCATGCTACCTCGCGCAACGCACACACGTAATAATCGTGAAGCGGCAAGTGGCAAACAAGGTGGTCGCACGATGGAAATCCAACGTCTGATCGCGCGTAGCCTACGAGCTGCGGTTGACCTAGAAGCATTAGGTGAGCAAATGATCACGGTTGATTGTGATGTGATCCAAGCGGATGGCGGTACACGTACAGCATCTATCACTGGTGCAAGTGTGGCATTAGCAGACGCTATCAATCACATGATCGCATCAGGTAAGCTGAAAAAGAACCCAATGAAAGGGCACGTTGCTGCTGTTTCTGTTGGTATCTATAAAGGCGAAGCAATTTGTGACCTTGAGTATTTAGAAGACTCCGCAGCCGATACCGATATGAACGTCGTAATGATGGAAGACGGTAAGATGATTGAAGTGCAGGGCACGGCAGAAGTAGCGCCGTTCTCTCACCAAGAGTTGTTAGACATGCTGGCTCTGGCGCAACAGGGCATCAATGATATCATTGAGAAGCAGAAAGCGGCGTTGGCCGAATAATTGATTTTGATAGCTCCTGATTCAGGGGCTATTTTTTTATGTATCAAAAAGAAAGAGCTAGAAACTATACGTTACGCTAGCTAGAAACTATAAAAGCAAAAGCACTGATTATGTGAGTGTTAATACTTAAAATATCGATGTTCGCTCTTATAGTCTCTAGGCGAAGCAATATAGTTAGCGTAGCGTATAGTTTTTTATTTTAAATATCACAATACCAAAAAAGAGAGAATGAAGATGAAAGCATACCAGCGTGAGTTTATTGAATTTGCCCTTGAGAAAGAAGTATTAAAGTTTGGTGAGTTTACTTTAAAGTCTGGCCGTATAAGCCCATATTTTTTCAACGCTGGTCTGTTCAATACCGGTCGTGATTTAGCGCGCTTAGGCCGTTTTTATGCCGCGGCATTAGTTGAATCAGGTATTGATTATGATGTGCTATTTGGCCCTGCGTACAAAGGCATTCCAATCGCAACGACAACCGCAGTAGCCTTAGCGGATCACCACGATACGGATAAGCCATATTGCTTTAACCGTAAAGAAGCAAAGAATCATGGTGAAGGTGGCAACCTAGTTGGTAGCGCACTTGAAGGTCGCATCATGTTGGTTGATGACGTGATCACAGCAGGAACCGCAATCCGTGAATCAATGGAAATTATCCAAGCAAACGGCGCTGATCTTGCTGGTGTCTTGTGGCAATCGATCGCCAAGAAAAAGGCAAAGGCGAATTATCTGCGATTCAAGAAGTAGAGCGTGATTTTGGTTGCTCAATTATCTCAATCGTAAGCTTAACTGACCTGATCTCTTTCTTAGAAGAGAAAGGCGGCAATGCTGAGCAACTTGAGTCAGTAAAAGCCTACCGTGCAGAATTTGGTATTTAATTCCAAATAGCTTAATGCATAAACAAGTGGTTAATAGCGTCTTTTAAGTAAAGAACGATAAGTGGTTGGCTTCGGCTCAGCCACTTTTGTTGTTTCTGGGGCGAGTGTTTGTGGTGGCGTCATATCGACATCAAGCCACAGCTTCATCCTCTGCCAAAGTTCTTTATCTAATTCTGGATGGCTAATCAAAAAACTGTTCTTTTCAGAAAACATATTCTGATATGCCTGACTCTCAGACATACTACCTAATAGCGGGTATTTCATGTGTTGCAGCACTTTATGAATAAACTCAGTGCCTTGCTTGTTTTCTTTGCAGCGAGTAATAACAAACGCTAATTCAACTCTGTTATTTTTAAAGGCGGGAGACTTAATTAAATCCTTAATAAACCCCAACATAGAGTGAACATCAATCGGTGAGGGTTGAACGGGAAAAACAATTTTATCCACCATCGAGATATATTTCTCCATTTCAAATTGACTGAAATTAGAGGGAGAATCAATCACCGTAATTTTGGTGTCGGCTTCTAATCGTAATGCGAGAGAGAAAGGCACGTTAGAAGAGGGTAAAAATTTAGTCGTTCTTACACCCTCGCTTTTATTTCCCCAAAAATAACTGGTTCCTTGTGGATCAAGATCGATGATTTCAGTCTTTACGTTTTGATGAGCGTAGAAAGACGCCATTGCAATTGCAAAGGTTGATTTGCCTGCACCACCTTTACGGTTGATGACAAGAACCTTCTTACACTGTGCACGTTTATATCCGACTAACATAGAAATGAATCCGCAATACTTATTGAAAAGCTATTAACTAAGCAATCAATATGCCATGTAAATAACCAGTAGTACTGCATTCTATACTTAAAATTTGCAGCTGTTACATAAAAAGTAACAATTTCATCTATCATTTTTCATGAAATAGTTACTTTTTATGCTCACACTTATGAGTACACTGAAATAAGTTATATATTGAGGTTAAGCCCATGCAAGAAAACCATAAGATTTTAGTTGTTGATGATGATGCGCGTCTTCGTTCTTTATTAGAGCGTTATTTGTCAGAGCAAGGCTTTCAAGTTCGTAGTGTCGCAAACAGTGAGCAAATGGATCGCTTGTTAGCTCGTGAAACGTTTCACTTAATGGTATTGGACTTAATGCTTCCTGGTGAAGATGGGTTATCTATCTGTCGTCGTCTGCGCAGTAACAATAATATGCTACCTATTTTAATGCTAACGGCAAAAGGTGATGAGATTGATCGCATTGTTGGCTTAGAAGTGGGCGCGGACGATTATCTACCAAAGCCATTTAACCCACGTGAATTACTGGCGCGTATTCGAGCGGTTCTACGTCGTCAAGTGATTGAAGCGCCGGGTGCGCCAAGTGCGGAAGATAAAATGGTTGAGTTTGGTGAGTTTCGCCTAAACTTAGGTACGCGTGAAATGTTCCGTAATGAAGAGCCAATGCCACTAACATCGGGCGAATTTGCGGTACTTAAATCATTGGTGACGAATATGCGTGAACCAATGTCGCGTGACAAGTTGATGAATATGGCGCGCGGTCGTGAGTATTCAGCAATGGAGCGCTCGATTGATGTTCAAATTTCTCGCCTTCGTCGTATGATTGAAGTTGATTCAAGCCGCCCTCGTTATATTCAAACGGTATGGGGATTAGGTTATGTGTTTGTACCGGATGGTGCAGAGGGATAGAGAAGGGACGAGAGTCGAGGACGCTGCGCTCGAGGGACGAGGAAGAGCGTAGGTGAGGATTCAGGTAAAGAACTAGAAACTATACGCTTCGCTAACTAGAGACTATAAAAGCAAAAAGCGAGGTCTCAGGTTTCAGGTTTCAGGAAGAGCGAAAGCAAACCGAACTCAGCTCTTGCTCTTCCTGAACCCTGCAAGCGAAGCGCCCTGAAACCTAAATTCACACCAGCCATACTCGCTCTTATAGTTTCTAGCTAGCTAGCGCAGCGTATAGTCTCTAACCCTCTTCAAATTCATCACCAAACAGAGAATACCCATGAAAAGTACCTTCGCCAGAACACTGTTACTCCTCGCATCACTCCTAATCGCCAGTCAAATATTCTCTTATCTTGCCGTCTTTAACTATGCACTTTTGCCTAGCTTGCAACAGTTCAACCGCATTTTGGCTTATGAAGTACGCTTAATGCTGGCAGAAGACGTGACACTTAAAAATGGAACAAATATCCAACTAGGCCAACCTTTACGTCGTCAGTTATTAGAGCAATTAGGCGTAAGTATCCATGATGAACATGATCCTGAGATGAGAGAGTTTTATCAAGCAAGTCCGGTTGAATTTTTAAGTGAAGAGATGAGTCGAGAGTTAGAGTCACCAACCGAAGTGCGCTTGATTTTAGGAGCCGACAGTTATGTTCTGTGGATGAAAACAGAAGCGATGCCAGAGTTTTATATGCGGATCCCGCTTTCTGAGCTACAAGAAGAAGACTTTGCCCCCTTATTTAGAAACAGTTTATTTATCGCTTTATTAGTGATCCTTGGTGGGTGGGCATTTATACGTATTCAGAATCGGCCATTGATGGCACTGCAAACCGCCGCGAGAAAAGTGGGCAAGGGTGAAATCCCAGAACCACTTCCAGAGAAAGGCGCGTCAGAAATTCAAGCAGTAACTCGTGCCTTTAATCAGATGGCGAAAGGAATTCAGCAACTAGAGCAAGATAGAGCATTACTAATGGCAGGGGTGAGTCATGATATTCGTACCCCATTAACTCGCATTCGTTTAGCAACAGAAATGATGTCACCGCAAGACGATTATCTCGCAGAAAGTATGATTAAAGACACGGAAGAGTGTAATGAGATCATCGGTCAGTTTATGGATTATCTCAAACCAGTAGCAAAACAAGATTTCATTGATGTAGACATCAACACCATCGTTAACGAAGTGATTTTAGCTGAAGGCGGTTATGAGCGAGAGATCAAGACTAACTTGGCTAATATCCCTCAATCTGTGCATGGTAATGCGATTGCGATTAAACGGGTGATCACTAATTTAGTCGTTAATGCGATCCGTTATGGTGGTGATTGGATTGCAGTATCGACTCGCGTTTCTGCCGATCATAAAACCGCATGGATTATTATTGAAGATAATGGCCCAGGGATTGATGAGGCTCAATTAGAATCGGTGTTTGAACCTTTTACCCGTGGAGATACGGCGCGAGGAAGTGAAGGCACAGGTTTGGGTCTTGCGATAGTTAAACGTATTGTGGGTCAGCATCAAGGTGAAGTGAGTTTAGCGAATCGCCGAGAAGGTGGCTTGAAAGTTCAGGTTAAGTTACCGTTAGGGAGATAAATCGAGGTTTCAGGAAAAGAACTAGAAACTATACGCTAGCGCTAACTAGACCGCTTCGCTTCTATAAGAGCAAAAGCGAGGATTCAGGTCTCAGGTTTCAGGAAACTCAAAAGCAAGTACACCTGAAACCTGCAAGCGCAGCGCCCTGAAACCTAAAATATCACCACAACAGTAATACATGCTTTTATAGTCTCTAGTTAGCGCAGCGTATAGCCTCTAGCTCTCCCTTTAGATCTTCGCTTCTTCCTTCTCCTCCTCAAACACTTCACAGCTTGGAAGAATAATATTCAGAAGAATCGCCGTCACACCACCCGCCGTTACACCTGATGAGAAAATGTTTTTAATCATCTCAGGCATGAACTGGAGAATTTCAGGTTTTTGAGCCAAACCAAGTCCCATAGAGAAAGACATTGCCATGATTAGGATGGCACGGCGGTCTAGATCAACACGAGAGATAATACGTACACCTGCCGCCGCAATCGTACCGAACATCACAATCGTAGCACCGCCAAGTACAGGTTCAGGGATAACTTGAACAAAGCTTGCAACACCCGGGAATAGACCAAGGATAACTAACATACCAGCGATGAAGTAACCCACATAACGACTAGCAACGCCGGTTAGCAAAATTACGCCGTTGTTTTGGCTGAAGGTCGAGTTAGGGAAACTGTTAAATGCAGCAGCGATAGCAGAGTTAAGACCATCGGCTAATACGCCACCTTTAATACGCTTCATGTAAATCGGACCTTTTACTGGCTGGCCTGATACTTCAGAGGTTGCCGTAATATCGCCAATCGCTTCTAGTGCCGTGATTAAGAAAATCAGAACCAGAGGGATAAACAGAGACCAATCAAAGCTTAAGCCATATTGCATTGGAATTGGTAGGGCGATTAATTCAGCGTTGTGAGCCATATTGGTATTAAGCATGCCCATTGCCCATGCCGCTATTGTGCCGACAGTCATCGCAATCACGATAGAAGCCATACGAAGGTAAGGGTTAGCCGATCGGTTAAGAGCGACAATAATAAGCAATACCGTACCAGCAAGAGCCAGTTTATCTAGGCTACCAAATGTGCCATCACCTATCGCTGCGTAACCACCGCCCATCGACACTAGGCCCACTTGGATAAGCGTTAAACCAATTAATGTGACAACGATACCTGACACTAATGGGGTAATGATTTTTTGAGCGTATTCAAGTACACGAGAAAGGAAAATTTCAGCAGTCGACGCCACTAAGATAGTACCGAAAATGGCCGCCATCATGGTTGGAACATCAGCACCCCCCCGCTTTAAGTGCGAGACCCGCGCCAATGATAGGACCTAAGAAGTTAAAACTTGTCCCTTGAACAGATAGAAGACCCGAGCCAATTGGACCAAACGTTTTGATTTGAATAAAAGAAGAAATACCAGAAGCGAACAGAGACATACTAATAATAGTATTCGTTTCAGCAGCAGGAACACCAAGCGTCTGACAAATGATCAGTGATGGGGTAATAATCGCGACAAACATCGCCAACAAATGCTGAAGTGCAGCAAATAAAGTTTGCGGTAGCGGTGGACGCTCATCTAACTGATAAATAAGTTCAGATGGTCTTGTAGTGTTATTTTTAACGGTCATGGCCGATATTCCTAATTGTATAACGTTGTCTTCATGGTTCGCTGAATGGGAGCATGAAGTGAGAAGGCGTCAATCTGTGATTGCTGTTAATCAGAACCTGTCTCTGTTGGGGTTGATTGATTAAAGTGAGTGATTAATCAATTGGAACAGGATTCTATAGATAAAAAATCAAAAAAAGCAATCGTTTGCTTGTGGTTTTTTAAGAGCAGGTTGAGATCAGAGTTCAGAGGAGATCGTTGTGATTGCCGTGGGATGAGGAAACTAGAGGCTATACGCTGCGCTAACTAGACCGCTTCGCTTCTATAAGAGCAAAGCGAGGGTTCAGGTCTCAGGTTTCAGGAAGATCAAAAGCGAGCACCCCTGAAACCTGCAAGCAAAGCGATCTGAATTCTAGTTTTTTAGCTTTTGCTCTTATAGAAGCGAAGCGTTTTAGTCTCTAGTTAGCGCAGCGTATAGTCCCTAGCCCTTAACTCCGCCCCGTCCGGCAAACCGCATACACATCAATCCGCTCAACTCCCGCCTTTCTCAACTCCGCACACAACAGATTAATTGTCGCCCCCGTCGTCACCACATCATCCACAATCGCCACATGCTTCTCATTAATCTGCTTCATCACCTTAAACGCACCGAGTAAGTTGGTTTGACGAAAAGATCGAGATAACCCTTGCTGAGGGCGAGTGGCTTTAATTCTTTTTACTATTTTGGTATCGCAGAGAGTCACGGTTTTTTCAAGATTGAATTCTCTTGCTAACGTCCATCCTAATAAATCGCTTTGATTATAGGATCGCCACCAAAAGCGTTTCCAATGTAAAGGTACGGGGATGATCAGCGGAGCAGGGTCTGTAATGTATTCACTTAATAGAACGCCTAAGTCCTGAGCTAACCAAAAGTGTTGAGCATATTTAACCTGAATTCTGGATAAAACATGCTTTAAGCGAGGATTAGTTCAAATTCACATTCTGATAGCTTAATTCGTGGCTTTTGTTTTTTTAAACAATAAGCCACAACGCCTGAAATTACATTTAGCATGAAACCAGTCACGCTACGATGACGGCTATGTTCAATTTGAGAGATATTCTTCAATTGGTCATTTATCGTTTCGATAATGTATCTCTTTGATAACATAGCCTTATCAAAAGCACTTATCTCTTTTGCTTTCATGTTTTTTCGCGAGGTAGTCACTAAATCGACATCAGAGTTCTTTAAGCTCTCACTCAACTTTTTACCTATGTACCCTTTATCAGCGTACAATTTCCCCGAGAGTTCTTTGCATAAATCAGGTACAGGAGTCCTATCATTTACATTGCCAGCTGTGATTTTCAGCGAAATAATTTCTCCAAGATGGTTAATCAATAAATGAAGTTTGAAGCCGAAAAACCATCCCATGGTACCTTTTCCTCTTTTCGCAACACCATCAAAGACTTTATGGCGAGGAATTCGAATGTTATGGCATACTTTAAGACTCGTGGAGTCAACAAAAGCAATGCCAGTCGGCTTACCTTTGATAGATTGAAAATAGGCACACATTGGGGCGATTAGGCTAGGCATTTTGCTCACAAATCGAGTGTAGCTAAGTAAATTTGGAAAGTATCCTTTCCAATATTGATGAACTAACCCGATATAGAAGTTCTTGAAATCTCTATGATTTGATTGATGAAAAGCGATGACAATAGTCATACATTCACTAGTAGACATTACTGACTGACGTTTTCTTTTTCTCTCACTAGCCTCAACAAGGTATTTTTCCCATTGAGATAAGAATTGATAACAAAAATCATCGACATCACAAAATATATCAACTAATTTATTCATCTTGCCCACCTTTTAAAATACGTTCAAATAATTCTTGGTCGAAAGATCTGATCGTTAGGTGGGCAATTAGTTCAGCCTTATCCAGAATTCAGGTTATTTAAGCTTACTGACGTACTCCTTTAACGGCTCAGAGTAATCACTGATACAAAATAGGCGATCCCATTGTGGTGGATGCAATAAACATTCTCCACAGACATCGGTGTCATGTTCGGTGTGCAAGCCACATTGTTTGCAGCGAGGAACGTTAGGAATTAAATGGAGGCAGCGTTGACACCAAATAGTAGAGGAAGGCGGCATCGCCAAACAGCAATAATCACAATGGCTAACCCCTAACTTTTGCATTGACCTTCGCAGTAACCTGAGGAACACTGAACCCTCCATTATTTTTTAACACGAATAGGCAGTGTAGATGACAACGTCGCTTTATTGGCAAACGGAAGGTGAAGGTTCCGATCTGGTTCTCATTCATGGATGGGGAATGAACGGGGCGGTGTGGCAGCCTATTGTTGAGAAGCTAAGTTCACAGTACCGAGTTCATACCGTAGACTTATCAGGTTACGGATACAGTGCCGAGCTTGGCAGTGCTGATTTTGATGAGATGGTGGCGCAAGTACTCGCTCAGGCACCAGAAAAATCGGCGTGGCTTGGATGGTCTCTTGGTGGGTTAATTGCAACGCAAGCCGCATTAACGGCTCCAGATCGTGTGAGTCAATTAATTACCGTAGCAAGTTCGCCTCGCTTTGCTGCTGAGAAAGGGTGGCGAGGAATAAAGTCTGCCGTGTTGTCCCAATTTACTGAGCAGTTAAAAGAGGACTTCACCTTAACCGTTGAGCGCTTTATGACGTTGCAAGCAATGGGTAGCCCAAACGCCAAGCAAGACATTAAACAAGTAAAACGCGCCGTGCTTTCAAGACCAGCACCAAATCCGAGTGCTTTAGCTACAGGTTTAACGATTTTGGCCGATATAGACTTACGAGAGAGTCTATCTCAATTAACAATGCCAGTATGCCGAATGTATGGTCGTTTGGATGGATTAGTGCCGATAAAAGTCGCGCATGATATGGATGCGTTTATCCCTCATTCAACCAAAGTAGTCTTTGAACAAGCCTCGCATGCTCCTTTTATTTCGCACAGTGATGAATTTATCACTGAGTTACATCGTTTTTTGCAGCCGGAAGATGAGTTTTTAATTTAACTTTCTGCTCAGTGTTACGATAAGGAAACGCTTTATGAACTTTTCAATTAACAGTGTTAACGTGCCGTTGATTGCACCCTCTGTTAATTTGCCAACAGAACAAGTAGCACGTGAAAATCGCATTAAGAAGCCTGTTGTGCCAACGACAAAGATGAGTGAAACGACGTCTGAAAAAGCGATCAAAGGTGATGATAAACAACATAAGCGTGATGCATGGGAACCGTCCGATCACCCCGGTTATGATGTGATGGAAGAGAAATCAAAATCAAAACCCCACATAGGGACGTTATATGACATTGATGATGATTTAGCAAAACTTGCTAGATTGTTATCACTCGATACCTATGCGCAAGGTGAGGGCACGGGTTACACCATGCGCTTTAATTTACCTAAAGAGTTATTAGAAAAACTGGCAGAGATGGGCAGGATGGTACGCCGTCGAAGTGTGATCAGTTTTCATTATGATAAAGCGGTAGTTCCAAATAATCCGTCGGATATATTGGCGGTGCTTTGAGGGACTAGAAAGAGCAGGGTTCAGATCGGTCGCAAGCTCCCTTGCAGATTTCAGAGGAGATCGCTGTGATTGCAGCATGCGAGATTTGAAACTAGAGACTATACGCTAGCGCTGACTAGGCCGCTTTGCTTCTAATAAGAGCAAAAAGCGAGGATTCAGGTCTCAGGTTTCAGGAAGTTCAAAAGCGAGTACACCTGAAACCTGCAAGCGTAGCGCCCTGAAACCTAAGTTATCACCACGCTAGCTATACACGCTCTTATAGTTTCTAGTCAGCGAAGCGTATAGTTTCTAGCTTCGCGTTCCAAATTTTTACTTCTTAGCCTTCGCAAACGCCGCAGCAAACGCACCACCCATCGCCGCATTACCAACATCATTATTCGAACGTTGCTGTCTTGCAGAAGAGGAAGGTCTTGGCGCTTGAGTACGCTCATTACGCTGCTGTGGTTGATTTGATTGGCGCTGAGGACGAGTATCTTCCCCTGGCTGATCATTCAAGCGCATAGTCAGGGCGATACGCTTACGTTGCGCGTCCACTTCCATGACTTTCACTTTCACGATATCACCGGCTTTAACCACTTCACGTGGGTCAGAGACAAACGTATCGCTTAGTGCCGAGATATGAACCAAACCATCTTGGTGAACACCGATATCCACAAACGCACCAAAGTTCGCCACGTTAGATACCACGCCTTCCAATATCATGCCTAATTCAAGATCGGATACCGTGTTTACGCCATCAGCAAAGGTCGCCGTTTTAAACTCAGGACGAGGATCTCGACCCGGTTTATCAAGCTCAGAAATGATGTCAGTGACGGTAGGTAGACCAAAATCAGCACTGATGTAATCATTCGCAGAGACAGAACGTAAAAATTCAGTATTACCAATAATCGCATCAATGGCTTTGCCGTTTTTCTCCGCAATGGTTTTCACTACAGGATACGCTTCAGGGTGAACCGCTGAGGCATCTAATGGGTTTTTACCATTCATCACACGTAAGAAACCAGCACACTGTTCAAACGCTTTTGGCCCTAAACGTGCGACTTTTTTCAATGTAATACGGTTTTCAAAGCGACCATTTTCATCACGGTAATCAACAATATTTTGTGCGATCGTCGTCGATAAACCAGCAACACGGGTCAATAATGCAGACGATGCGGTATTTACATCAACACCGACGGCATTTACACAGTCTTCAATAACTGCATCTAGCTTCTTCGCTAATTGGCTTTGGCTAACGTCATGTTGATATTGACCAACACCAATCGCTTTCGGGTCAATTTTAACCAGCTCTGCCAGTGGATCTTGCAAGCGACGAGCGATAGATACTGCACCACGAATAGACACATCTAAATCGGGGAATTCTTTTGCTGCGAGTTCAGAGGCCGAGTACACAGATGCACCGGCTTCACTCACGATAATTTTGGTTGCAGACAAGCCTGATTTTTTCAGTAAATCACCCACAAAGGCATCGGTCTCGCGTGAAGCCGTACCATTACCAATCGCAATCAAATCGACATTGTGACGTTTGATTAAGGTTTCGATAATCTGTGCAGATTGCGCTGTTTTATTGTGAGGTTGGTTTTGATAAATGGTATCTGTTGCTAACACTTTACCCGTTGCATCAACCACTGCGACTTTAGTGCCGGTACGTAAACCAGGATCTAAACCTAGTGTCGTTTTCAGACCCGCAGGTGCCGCCATTAATAAGTCTTTAAGGTTAGTGGCAAATACATCAATCGCTTCATCTTCAGAGCGCTCTTTTAATGCGCCCATTAACTCGGTTTCCATGTGCATTAAAATCTTGATGCGCCATGTCCAGCTAATCACTTGTTTACGCCATAAATCCGCAGGTTGAGATCCTAAAGTAACGCCATAATGATTGGCGATGATGATTTCACAGTAAGAGCCACGAACGCCTTCTTCTTGATTTGGATCGGCATTAATAGAAAGCTGTAAAAAACCTTCATTACGACCACGAAGCATCGCAAGCGCACGGTGAGAAGGAACACGCGTTAACTTTTCATTATGTTCAAAGTAATCTTTAAACTTCTCGCCTGTGTGCTCTTGGCCATCAACCATTTTAGAGGACAGTTCAGCGTTACTGGTTAAGTAGTTACGTACTTTCTCTAGTAAGTTGGCATCTTCAGCCATACGTTCCATCAAGATTGCACGAGCGCCGTCTAATACCGCTTTGGTATCAGCAAAGCCATTATCGGCATTAATATACGATTGAGCCGCCTCTTCAGGGGTATTTTCAGGACGTGTCCACAACAAATCAGCCAGCGGTTCAATTCCTGCTTCAATTGCAATTTGACCTTTAGTTCGACGCTTACGTTTGAAGGGTAAGTACAAATCTTCAAGACGAGTTTTGCTGTCGGCATCTAAAATTTCACGCTCTAGTTCAGGCGTCAGTTTTTCTTGTTCTTTGATTGATTTTAGAATTGATTTACGACGATCATCCAACTCTCGTAAGTAAGTTAAACGCGTGTCTAGCGTACGAAGTTGAGTATCGTCCAAACCTTCAGTTACTTCTTTACGGTAACGAGCAATAAATGGAATCGTGCTGCCTTCGTCAATCAATTGAACAGCAGCGGCAACTTGTTGAGGGCGAACGTTAAGTTCTTTGGCAATTATATTTATTATCATTTTGATTCTTTTTTAATTAATTAAAAGCGTGTGATGAGGCTGTTTGTTTTAACTAGAGACTATACGTTTCACTAACTAGAAACTATAAGAGCATGTATGGCTGATTTGGGAAGTACCGTTTTAATTGGTTCATGCTTTTTCTTTTATAGTTTCTAGAGCGAAGCGTTCTAGTTAGCGCAGCGTATAGTTCTTAGTATTTTATCGAATTCACAAACCATTCTTTATCTCCCTCCGGCGTTTTTACAATCGCTTCTTCATCCACTTCCTTCTTAATCAGCGCTCGCGCCATAGGAGAATCAATCGAAATGTAATCATGGCGGCCAAAAATTTCATCAGGGCCGACAATACGAAAAGAGAGGGTGTCGCCTTGTTCGTTTTCAATCACAACGAACGCACCGAAAAAGACTTTGCCATCTTGTTGGGGGGAGTAATCAACGACTTTGACTTGATCCAAACGCTTACGCAAATAGCGCACTCGACGGTCAATCTCGCGTAGGCGTTTCTTATTGTATTGGTAATCAGCGTTTTCGCTACGATCACCTAAGCTCGCCGCCCAAGTCACTTTTTTGGTGACTTCAGGGCGATCTTCCTTCCATAGAAACGTGAGTTCATCTTGTAGCTTGTTAAAGCCTTCACGTGTGATTAAATTGGTTTTCATCTTTCCCTAGTTTAACTCCGAAATAATGCATACGATTAATCGTAACGAATGCCTTTCTTAATGCTTGGATCTTCCATGGTTTTAAATCGTTTATGCAGCCACATCCATTGAGGAATACCACGAAGAATGACACGCTCAACGGCTTGGTTCATTACTGTCGCAACGCCAGTGGGATCATTCTTCGGCAATTGGTCGCTGATGTCATGATCAATATTTAGATGATAATTATTGTAGGTTCTAAATCCTGATGCAGTGATGACCGCACATTGACTCGCACTGATTAAAATATCAGTGCCAATGGTGGTGCACGCATCTGGAACAGCAAAGAAAGGCACAAACACCGATTTATTTCGATTGTAGTCGTGATCTGGTAAATAACAGACTCGCTCGCCATTACGTAACTTACGAATCATGCCTTTTACGTCTTTACGATCGATGGTTTGATTTCCGTGACTCGTGCGGCCCCAGTACTGAATAAAGTCATAAGCTGGGTTGTTGTGAGGACGATAAACGCCGTAGCCAGGAGAGACAGCTGCCATTGCTCGACAAGTTAACTCAAGGTTGAGGGCGTGAACAATAACGACCAATACGCCTTTTTTTTCTTTCTCAAAATCCAATAGATGTTGAACATTCTCGTAGCTAAAGTGTTTTTCTATACGCCAATCTGGCCATACCCAAGCCATAGCTGTCTCGAATATTGCTAACCCTGAGTTTTTGAAGTTTTCGATAACGATGGCTTCGCGCTCAGAAGGGGTCATTTCAGGAAAAGCCAATTCAAGATTGCGACGAGCGACATGAGCGCGAGACGTACTTACTTTCAATCCTAGAAACCCTAACCCACGAGCGAGTTTATAGGTCGCTTTATACGGTAAAATAGTGACGATGGTGAACAATAAACCAAAGCCAAACCAAACCCCCCAATATTTAGGATGCAGAAGGGAGTAAGAGAATGTAGGGGCTTGATATTTAGACATCATAATCCTATTTGAAAAACACCAATCTAACGAGCAATGCGGTTAGATTGGGTTGGATTTATTGGATCTGAGCACTTAATAGTGCCCAATACTCATTAAAATTTGCGGTTGGCTGATATTTGAAATCAGATCGTACAAAGCGACAGAAGCTGCCTTCCACTTGACCAACAAGTTGTGCAGCAAGAATCCCCTCATCAACAGGGAATGCTTTACCTTCACGAATCATACGCTCACGTAATATCTGTTTAAATTGCAGTTCGATACGTTCGAATATTTGGTTAATTCGTTCACGAAGACGTTCATTTTCAAACATCAATGCGTGACCTGTCATAATTCGAGTTAACCCCGGATTACGTTCAGCAAACGCCAGTAGAAGTTTTAATAATAACTCAATACGTTTTAAGGTATCTTTTTCATCTTCTATAATTCGATTGATGCGAGAGAATAGAGATTCTTCAATAAACTCAATCAACCCTTCAAACATTTTTGCCTTGCTTGGAAAGTGGCGATATAACGCTGCTTCGGATACACCCACTTGTTTAGCAAGTTTTGCGGTAGTAATACGTGAAGCGCCTTCGTTAGATTCCAGCATTTGTGCTAACGATTGTAATATTTCATCACGACGATTTATTTTTTTTGTTGTCGTCATTGTTGTTCCTTTGTCTTTTTTATTTGATGGTTCTGAAACTAGAAACTAGACCGCTTCGCTCCTATAAGAGCAAAGCAGGTTTCAGTTTTCAGGGGTACTTGCTCTTGCTTCTATAGTTTCTAGTTAGCGTAGCGTATAGTTTCTAGTTAGCGTAGCGTATAGTTTCTAGTGCTTTTCTTGAACCCTGAAACCTAAGTGTCCTGAATCCTGCTCTTACTAGTCTCTAGTTAGCGCAGCGTATAGTCTCTAGTCTCTCAACTATTTCCAACATAATCGCCTTACCCAACTCTGACTTCGCCGTTAACGGTAAAGCTTTATCGCCGCCTTTCCAATACAGATGAAGCGCATTGTTGTCGCTATTAAAGCCTTGTCCTTGAATTGAGACATCATTAGCGCAGATCATATCTAGATTCTTACGCTCTAACTTACCACGAGCATACTTTTCTACCTCTTGCGTTTCTGCAGCAAAACCAACCGTAAATGGTCGTTGTTCAGTCATTGCAGCAACGGATGCAACAATATCAGGGTTCTTCACCATTGTGATGGTCATACCGTCATTATCGGCGGTTTTCTTCATTTTTTGAGTGGCAACTTGGCTTGGTCTGAAATCAGCCACCGCAGCACAGGCAATAAAGAGTGAATGAGATGACGCGTTACTCATCACTGCACTATGCATTTGTTCTGCGCTTTCAATATCAATACGCTCAACATTAGCAGGAGTAGCCAAATTTACAGGGCCACTAATCAAGGTGACTTTTGCGCCTAGTTGCGCGGCGGCTTCTGCAATCGCAAACCCCATTTTTCCTGAGCTGTGATTTGAGATGTAGCGAACCGGATCAAGTGCTTCACGAGTTGGACCTGCCGTGATTAATAAAGACTGGCCTTCTAGTGCTTTTGGTTGAAAAAAATCTTCACACAAATGCACCAGTTCCATTGGCTCAAGCATTCTGCCCATACCAACGTCACCACAAGCTTGTTGACCCGCAGCGGGACCCCAAATATGCATACCACGACGAGTCAGCGTCGCAATGTTCTCTTGAGTCGCTAGATTGGCGTACATTTGTTGATTCATCGCTGGGGAAACCGCAATAGGAGAATCCGTCGCAAGCACTAAAGTACTTAATAAATCATTACCCATGCCAGCAGCCATTCTTGCGATTAAATCGGCGGTAGCAGGAGCCAGTAATACGATATCGGCCCACTTAGCTAATTCAATGTGTCCCATCGACGCTTCTGCCGCAGGATCTAATAAACTGTCAGCAACAGGGTGCCCAGAGACGGCTTGCATTGTCAGGGGGGTAATAAACTCTTTGGCTGCGGTTGTCATCACAACACGAACCTCAGCGCCGCGCTCGATAAGTCGACGAGTGAGCTCTGCACATTTATAAGCAGCAATGCCGCCACTAATACCAAGAAGAATACGTTTTCCTGAGAGAGATGCCATGACGCGACTTACCTTTAAGTGATTCACCATTAATGCGCTAACCATATCATAATTTTTTTTCAGAGTGATGCACTTCAATCTCTTGATGCAAGTAAATGAGCAAAAACATAATTGCAATCAAGCTTTGAAGCAGGCCGAAGGCTAGGGAGAGAGAAGGGTAAGGCCAGGGGATTAATTGTAACCTGTATGAATATTAATCATTACATGAGTCGTTTATGTCTTTAATGAATCTGCCAGAGGAATCCCGTCCAAGAGAGAAATTACTCGCCCTAGGGCCAAAGTCATTAACCGATGCTGAGCTGTTAGCCATTTTCCTTCGCACTGGTATTAAGGGAATGAATGCGATTGAGTTGGCCGATAAGCTACTAAAAGAGTTTGGCTCTCTAAGAAAATTATTGGGTTCGAATGAAAATGAATTTTGCAGCCACAAAGGATTAGGCACGGCAAAATTTGCCCAGTTGCAGGCCGTTGTTGAAATGACAGAGCGATATTTATTTGAAAAGATAGAAAAGGAAGATGCGCTCACCAGTCCGGAACACACCAAGCGTTATCTTACGCGAATATTAAGGGACCGACATCGAGAAGCGTTCTATGTTCTCTTTCTTGATAACCAACATCGAGTACTAAAAGGGGAGGTGTTATTTGAAGGTACAATTGATGCCGCTGCGGTCTATCCAAGAGAAGTTGTAAAAAGATCGATAGATTATAATGCAGCCGCCATCATTTTAGCGCATAATCACCCATCTGGTGTCGCAGAGCCAAGTCAAGCTGACAGAAGGATAACAAAACGTATCTCAGATGCAGTTGAATTGGTGGATATCCGAGTCCTCGATCATTTCGTGATTGGCGATGGAGAAATAGTCTCTTTTGCCGAAAGAGGATGGATTTGAGTGTTTTTTTTAGCAATTGAATAAAAAAAACACAAAAAACAGTATAAATGACCCTATTGGGTCTTGAGCAATGCGCATTCAGTTAGTATAATGCGCGACCTTTGATAGCCTTGAATTATTAATTTCTTTTGAAATTTTTTGTGGTTTTTTGCCACCAAGGTGATATCGAGCTGAAACGATTTGGAGAAGACAGCAATGTCCCGAGTATGCCAAGTAACTGGTAAGCGTCCTGCAGTTGGTAACAACCGCTCACACGCAAAAAATGCCACCAAGCGTCGTTTTCTGCCGAACCTACAAACTCATCGTTTCTGGGTAGAAAGCGAAAAACGCTTCGTTAAACTTCGTCTTACCGCTAAAGGTATGCGTATCATTGATAAGAAAGGCATCGATGTCGTTCTTTCTGAAATGCGTGCTCGTGGCGAGAACGTTTAAAAGGATCTAGAAAATGGCTAAAGGCGCACGTGAGAAAATCAAGTTAGTATCAACTGCTAACACTGGTCACTTCTACACAACTGATAAGAACAAACGTAACATGCCTGGTAAAATGGAGATCAAAAAGTTTGATCCTGTTGTACGTCAGCACGTTCTTTACAAAGAAGCTAAAATCAAGTAATTCTATTACTGATTGCAACTTTGACATATTGAAAACCCAGCCTTGTTGCTGGGTTTTTTTTTGCGTTAAAATCAGGGAAAGGACTAGAAACTATACGCTTCGCTGACTAGACTGCTTCGCTCCTATAAGATCAAAAGCGGTAGAGCTAGAGTTCAGATCGCTACGCTTGCAGAATTCAGAGGCACTTGCTTTTTCTTTTATAGTTTCTAGTTAGCGAAGCGTATAGTCTCTAGTTTCAAGCCACTATAGCCTTAAAGGAGTTTTATGAAAAAGCCATCACGCCGTAAATACAATAATATACTAATGATAGCCGTCTTAGTCTTCATTGGCGTCCTACAAGCCCCACAGTTGATTAAAACCTACCTACTCGAACCAGAACAACAAGTAGACACAGTAACAGGCGTACAGCCGTTATTTGAAGGTAGTAATACCATTCAAAAAATGCATTTTGCAGATTATGATCCTGCTCCCGATACGTCAGAGACAGTTAGCCAATTGATTGAACATTGGTTTACTCTGCAAGGTACAGTACTGAATGAAGAGTCAGTAAAAGTACTCAAAACCAAATTACCAGCACCAAGTACGGTAGAAGCGTGGCTAGAAAAGCAAGAAGAGCCGCAGCGTATTACAATTTACCAAGCTCCGAATTTCTGGATGATGCAGAACTGGCAGGGTGAATGGATAGCGGTGAGTGGAGAAGAAGGGTATTTGTTTAGAAACTAGAGACTATACGCTTCGCTAACTAGAAACTATAAGAGCAGGTACGGTTGAAGTGGTAGGATAATTGGTTTCAGTTGTGTTCGCTTTTTCTTTTATAGGAGCGAAGCGGTCTAGTTAGCGCAGCGTATAGTTTCTAGTCTCGTTGCGATCATCTCTGAACGCTAAGGATTTATTTTTAAAAGGATCAAAAATGCCAGAACTACCAGAAGTCGAAACCAGCCGATTAGGAATAACACCACACCTACAAGGTCAAACTATCAAAGCGATCACAGTCAGAACAGAAAAGCTGCGCTGGCCGATCCCACAAGAGCTACAAAAACTCGTAGGGCAAAGAATTCAATCCATCCGCCGGCGTGCTAAATATTTAATGATAGACACCCCAGAAGGCACAGCCATCATTCATTTAGGTATGTCTGGTAGTCTACGTATACTCGATGAGGCGATCCCAACAGCAAAACACGATCATGTCGATCTTGTTTTAGATAGCGGTAAATTGCTTCGTTATAACGATCCTCGTAAATTTGGTGCTTGGCTATATTCTGAAGTAGGCGTTTCACATGACGTGCTTGCCAAGCTTGGCCCAGAGCCACTTACCGATGTATTTAATGTGGAATATCTAGCAGAAAAAGCAAAGAATAAAAAAATCGTCGTAAAACAGTTTATTATGAACAACACTATTGTGGTGGGGGTGGGGAATATCTACGCCAGTGAATCCTTATTTATGGCAAAGATAAATCCTAAGGCACCAGTAGGTACATTGACGTTAGCCCAAATTGAACGATTAGTATCTGACATTAAAAAAGTACTAGAGACGGCTATTAAACAAGGTGGAACCACCTTAAAAGACTTTAACCAAGTCGATGGTAAACCGGGATATTTTGCACAAGAATTGCAAGTTTACGGACGAGCAGGAGAGGCGTGCTTAATTTGTCAGTCATTGATCCAAGAACAGAAAATAGGGCAAAGAAATACGTTTTGGTGTGAAAAGTGCCAACCTATTAATCAGTAAAATAGTGATCAGAATACCAATAGAAAAGAGATATAGATGAGCTTTCAACAAAACTTCAAACAACTCAGTAGAACCATATGGTTATCTGTTTTTATTGCCACAGCCATCATGTCTGTAGGTCGATTAGTCTTTCTTGCCAATATTGGTGACATGGCAGAGCTTACACATCGCGGCGGGGATCTATGGCGTGCTCTATTTACAGGCTTACGCTTTGATTTAAAAATAGTGGTTATTGGTTTTGTCCCCTTATTGCTCATTGGTCTAGTTCTCGCTATTTTCCCAAAAGCTTATCGTTTCTTTGTAAGAATAATCCCTTGGTACGCAGGACTTATCTTTTTTATTGTTACTGGTTTCTCCATTGGTAATTACTATTACTACCTTACCTATGGCAATTACATTGATGTATTTATCTTTGGATTAGCGGACGATGATACCAAGGCTGTATTAGCCAATGCTTGGGCTGATTATCCTATTTTCTTGTCGTTTATTAGCAGTGTGATAGTCGCTTTCTTCTCTGCAATCATTGTACGTAGTGCAGTAAACAAAATGCAGCAATGGGAATGGAAATTACAACACAAAGGAATTATTTCTGTCTCTGTTTTTGTGATGATCTTGACGATATTCTTCTTTGCGCGAGGCACATTAGGTTCTCATCCATTAAAGCGTTATCACGCGCAAATTTCTGATTATAAAGTGCTTAACAGCATCACTCCGAATGGATTGATCGCACTTGAGTGGGCGAAAAGTGATTATAAAAAACAGAATAAATTTCACTCAGTAAATAAAGTGGATCTTGAAGCTCAGTTTACTAAGGTTGTTGGTAACTCAACTGGCCAGTTTACGACGCCTTATAATGCTTATTTAGCTGAGAACAAACCTCATGTTGTGATGGCATTAATGGAAGGAATGGGAACTAATGTTCTTGTTGAAGATAACTATCCAGAAAATGACTTATTAGGAGCATTGCGACCAACCTTTGAGTCTGGTTTTGTTTTTAAGCGATTTTTAGCTGAGACTCCAGCGACAATTAATACGCTGGTGAATATGTTAGGGCAAAGTAATGTTCCGACGATCAGCCATTCTTCAGCTCAAAAAGTAGAAGTCGCAGCAGCGGCAGCACGTCCTTATAAAGCTGCAGGGTATAAAACGATTTTTATTACTGCTACCAATGGCATGTGGCGTAATGTTGCTAATTATTTACCATCACAAGGCTTCGATGAAATATTAGATGAAAATGCGATTTTAAAAGCGTTTCCTGAAGCAGAAGCGTTTCGTGGTGAATGGGGATTATCGGATGAATACGCTTTCAAACTAGCAGAAAAAGAGCTAAAAGAAGCGACTCAGCCACTTATGATTTACATCTTAACCATTACAAACCACACTCCTTATGAAGTACCAGAAAATTATGATGTAAAACCACTTAAGGTGAGCGAGCGTTTATTAGAAAGAATGGGGTCAGGAGAAGAAGAAGCGACGCGATTACTTGAAACTTATCAGTATGCCAATAACGCATTAGGTGAATTTATTATGGATATAAAACAGTCACCACTAGGAGAATCAACCCTCATAGCCGCGACGGGTGATCATAAATTAAGAGGGTTTACGATGCAGTACCCTGATGATTTAGCGATCATCAATGCTGTGCCATTTTATCTGTATGTGCCTGAAAAAATACAACACCAAGTGCCATATATCTATAATGAAAAAGTTGTAGGATCGCACAAAGATATCTTCCCAACCTTGTATGCATTCAGCTTGTCAGAAGCGACATATTACAGCTTAGGTGGAGAGAATATGTTGAGCACAACAGACACAAACCGATTTGGTTATAATCCTGAAATGACGTTGATAGAGCAGGGGATATATATGAATAAGCAGCCAGATCGATTATATCCATGGGTATCAGAGGTGGCGATAACTCCTGAATCGATTTCAAATAACGGCAAGCTTTTAGATAAGGATTACCACACATTGCAAACCTTATACATCAATAGCCAAGTAAAAGGCGTTCATTAATTGTAATCATAGGCCACTTATTTGAGTGGCCTTTGTTTGGGCATTAAACTGGTGACTTTACTTTATGTATTAATGCTTGATTTACCACAGAAGGAACAAAGGCTTCCACACTTCCCCCATGCAATGCCACTTCGCGAACAATGGTCGAAGAGAGAAAAGCATACTCTTCAGAAGGCGTAAGAAATACACTTTCTAACTCTGGCATTAACTTACGATACATACTAGTTAAGCCAAATTCATACTCAAAATCCATCGTGGTTCTTAAGCCTCGGACCAATAGGTTTGCTTGTTTCTGTCTTGCGAAATCCACCATTAGTCCAGAGAAACCCTCAACGGACACGTTTGGCAGATCCTGAGTTACTTCTTGCACTAATTGAACGCGCTCATCGAGCGTAAATAAAGTATTTTTACTTGGGCTGGCCGCTACCGCCACAATAATGTGTTCAAACATGGCCGCAGAGCGTTTAATTAAATCTAAATGCCCATTAGTGATTGGATCAAAAGTGCCAGGATAAAGCGTTAATTTAGTCATGTTGTAAAGCTCGTTGGTAAACCTTGAAATACAGAGCCGCAGTATGCTCAATCATAAAGGCGGTTAATTTTTCCCACCCACCTTCAATTAAGTGCTCTTTTAGCGTGGCATTATTAGCTATTTTTTCAATGTGTTCTGCCAGTTCTGTAGAGTTACCCGGCTCGATAAGTAGCCCTGATTTTTCATGTTCGATAATGTTAGGGATCCCTCCTGCACGCGAACCTATAGCAGGAAGGCCTGTACTCATGCCTTCTAAAATCACAGACCCGAGCCCTTCAGTATAAGAAGGGTGGATCAACAAATCTGCAGCCGCAAACCAGTCACCCATATTATGTTGACGACCCATAAACGAAATATTAGTTAATCCTGAAGCTTGCTTTTCTAGTTCACAGCGTTGTTTCCCATCCCCCAATAAACAGATATGAACACGAGGATCTTTCAGTAGCATTGCGGCGTTAACGGTGACATCAAACCCTTTATGAGGGATCATATTACCGGCTTGAATAACCAAAAATTTATCCTTAAATCGCTCCCTAATATTCGCGACTTCAGAATGATTGATCGGATAAGTAACCGGTGAATCAGGAATCGTCATAATATGTTGTTGCGGAAGGCGTTGTCGCACTACCTCAGAAACACAAGTACTGATCCCAACAATGGCCGCTGCATTTGAATACGCAAAAGTAGTGAGCCATTTTTTCTTAATAGGATTATCTAAACGTCGAGTAATGATATAAGGCGTTTGACTTACTTTATGTTGAAGTGCAGCCCAATAGATAGCATGCCCCTCATGAACATGTAAAACCGCGTCTTTCGGAAGAGAAATCGTGTGACCTAGTAGATAATGTCGAACAGTAATAACTTCGCAGCCTAAATCTGATATCGCGTTATAAAAAGGGCTGTTAGTTAGAGCAATCACTGCGATATTTTGCTTCTCTTTTAGATGTTGCTGGATGAGTGCGAGGGTTTGCTGTTCCCCGCCACTGAAACCACGAGCAAGATTAACATGATAAATTTTCATCATTATTCCTTGTTTGCTTTATTGTAGTCTCGTAGCCATAGATCAGCGTAACGATTGAACGTCACGCTAGCGCTTAGTGTTGCAAGTAGTAATCCGTGGCGGCCATCTAAAAAACCACGCTTTAAAATATACATACGGATAAAACAAAAGAATCCATGAAGAAAAGCACCACTGAGTGAGCCTTTCTTTTTTCCTTCGCGTTGGTCGACCCAAGATTTTATATACATGACATTTTTTGCATTATATTGCTGCAAAGCATCGTATGTGAAATGTAATAAGCGACCAGTTAAAGCGTTAACTTGAATATGGTTTGGAATAACGACACTTTCATGCACTAGAGAGTCGCTATATTGAGTTTCATCAGTTTTATATAAACGAACAACCCAATCAGGAGACCAACCAGAGTGCTTAATAAATTTCCCAAACGCAGAGCTTGAGCGATTTATTTTATATGCGGTCTTTGTCTTGTTTGCTTTCACGGCAGCTAAAATTTCAGTTTTTAACTCTGGAGTGACTCTCTCATCGGCATCAAGCCATAATACATAATCTGAGGTAACGTGCTGTTGTGCTAATTGACGTTGTTTGCCAAACCCTGGCCACTCTTTATTTACAATAAATTTATCAGTAAATTCACGAGCAATTGTTTCAGTTGAATCAGTACTTCCTGAATCCATTATCACAATTTCATCAACCCAATCAGCAACGGTATCAAGACAGGCTTTTAAATGTTTTGCTTCATTTTTAACAATAAGCGCAACCGCTAAGGTTGGAGAGGATGTTGTCATTATTTTTTCCCTTCTTCGGTGCTGTTTAGGATGATTTCCAGTTGCTGAAATGAGCGGGCAACCATATCAAGCGTTATATCTTGCATTATATGCTCGCCTTTAACGCGAGTGCTCCATTTTAGCTCATTAACAGGCTTATTTTGTTGTTGCGTTACATGTTGTTCATACACACTCACCACATAAGATAAGCTATTATATGGCCCCGTGCGTTTAGGATTACTATGGCCATATAAGCCAATAACTGGTGTGGCTTGTGTTGTAGCGATATGTGCTGGGCCTGAATCCGGTGCAATTACTACCGTGGCTTTTTTTAATACTGCGGTTAACTGTTTTAATGAAGTCTTACCAATTAAATTAATAAGTGGAGAGTTGGCAAGTGATTCAATACTGTCACCAAGTTGCTTTTCACGATCACTTGGCGAACCACAAAGTACCACTTGGTAGCCTTGTGTGGTTAACCAGTCAGATAATTGAGCATAGCGCTCAGTCAACCAATTACGCTCATCCTTACTGGCAGCAGGGGAAATCACCACATACGGCTTTTCTGCTGGAATATGTGAATTCACAAACGAAAAGTCATCGTCAGATAATGGAATATTCCAGGTTGGTTCACTTTTAGGCACACCAAGGTACTCAATAAAAGAGTAGAAGCTATCTAGAACATGCGCTGAGGCCGTATCTTCAATTTTACGATTGGTAAAAAGCCATTGACCTTCTTTGGCGCGCTTGCGATTAAAACCGACTTTATATTTAGCTTTTATACCAATAGTTAACACACTAGCACGTAACGCCAATTGCATATGAATCAGTGCATCAAAACGTTGGTTATTCAGCTGTGACCAAATTGCTTTCATCCCTTTTAATCCCAGTTTTTTATCAAACGGGATCACCGTAATACCAGGTAAATCATGAATTAATTGCGCTTCTATTTTTCCCACAATCCAAGTGATTTTGGTTGTCGGCCACTCTTTTTGAATCGCTTGAACTGCCGCAACAGCATGACAAACATCACCAATAGCAGATAAGCGTAGAATACAGAGTGAGTTAGGGGCAGAAGTGAATAAAGCCATAAAGATGTTTACCCAAAAAGAATGAGGTAGAATTATGCTATTAACGTTCATAAATGTAAAATGGCAGAGCAAGAAAGAGACTAGAAACTATACGCTGCGCTAACTAGAGGCTATAAGAGCAGGGTTCAGGTCTCAGGATTCAGGGGTACTTGCTTTTAGCTCCTCCCCTTTATTGATATAGCTACTTAGCTATAAATGTTGATATAAGGGGAGGTTGGGAGGGGTTGCTGGCGAGAAACTATACGCTTCGCTTCTAGAGACTATAAGAGCAGAGTTTAGAGGCATTTCGCTCTTGAACTTATAGTTTCTAGAAGCGAAGCGGTCTAGTTAGCGCAGCGTATAATCTCTAATGTTTAATATTGGAGTACCTGTAACATGCAAAAAATCCAAACAACAAAACAAACCATTTGGTATGACGACTCAATTCTTAGTGACTCACCAGAACAATGTTGTGATCCCGACTATTGGCAGCAACAAGATAAGGTAATTGGCTCAGCTCAAGGGCGAGGAACAACTTGGTTTGTGGCATTAGATACTATGGATGCGGCACTGCGTCATTATCGCCGTGGTGGCTTGTTTGGAAAGCTAATTAAAGATCATTATATTTTTACTGGTTGGGAAAAAACACGCAGTTATCAAGAATTTCAGCTTCTCAATATTTTAATAGAAGCGGGTGTTAATGTACCAAAGCCCATTGCAGCTCGTTCGATTAAACGCACTTTTTGCTACCAAGCCGATTTGTTAAGCGAGAAGATCCCTCATGCACGAGATTTAGTGGCTATTTTACAAGAAGAATCACTATCTAAAGAAATATATCAAAAAATAGGGGCTGAGATTGGTAAGATGCACACCGCACAAGTGAATCATACTGATTTAAATATTCATAATATTTTAATTGATGATAAAGAGAATGTTTGGATAATCGACTTTGATAAATGCTATCAACAAGAAGGTAGCGATTGGAAAGAAAGTAATTTATCTCGTTTGAATCGATCTTTTCATAAAGAAGTAAACAAAAGACAGATAAAATGGTCGGAAGATGAGTGGCAACACTTGTTTTCGGGCTACAACACAATTTAACCCATTTTTATTCACCCATTACAGCTGGATTCATGATTTTGAATACATTGACATTTAAACAAAAACTTCACAGTCACGGTTGGTTTATTTTAATCAACAGTCTTATTGCGATGGCCATTGCTACTCGTTATTTTGCCTTCTTGCCAGAGATCCCAACGGACATACTTGGTTTTAGTTTTATTACTTCAGGCACCTTTAGCCAAATGGTATTACTAGTGGGATTAATCGGTCTGGTTGCTTTGCCTGCTCTAGCAATTCGTCCTGCAAAAATACGTAATGGGTTGCAAGCATTAATCGCCTCTATTTGTATTGCGACGTTATTTATTGATATCTTAGTGTTTGCTCAATACCGATTCCACATTAATGCCGTTGTTCTTGAATTGGTGCTTTCTGGTCAAGTAGTAAGCTTTCCACTCATTACATGGGTAACGGTTATTGGTGGAGTAATTGCTCTGGTTGTTGGTCAATACCTTTTGATCTCTTGGTTAGAAAAACCAGCCGCAATAACTCAGCACAAATTGGGTCGTAAATTTGCACTTATAACGTTCTTCGCATTATTAGCAACCCACGGAATTCATATTTGGGCTGCAGCGAACGCCTACCAACCCGTGACAACAGTAAAACGTTATTTACCTGCTTTTTACCCTGCAACATCAACAAGCATGATGAAAAAATATGGCTGGGTAAATGAAGAAGCCATTGCTCAACAAAAAGCGATGAAGCTAAATCGTAAAAGTGATTTAAATTATCCGCTTGCACCATTACAAAAAGAAGCGGTTGAAAAGCCAATTAATATTATGATTTTGACTGTTGATTCATGGCGCGCAGATACCTTTAACGCAGAAAATACGCCAAACATGTGGGAATACGCGCAATCAGGCGTGATTTTTAATAATCACATCGCAACAGGTAATGCGACACGTACGGGTATCTTTGGATTGTTCTATGGCATTCCAGGCACGTATTGGCACGGCTTCTTAGCTAACCAGAAAACACCTGCGTTAATTGATCGCCTACAAGAACTCAATTATGACATGGGAATATTCACAGCAGCACAGCTAGAAAAGCCTGAATTTAACCAGACTGTCTTTAAAAACATTCCAAATTTACGCATTAAATCAGAAGGTGGCTCGCCATCAGAACTAGATAAAGATCTAACTAAAGATTGGCTAGAGTGGTACAGCAAGCGTGATACCTCTAAACCTGCATTCTCATTCTTATTCTATGATGCACCGCATGGGTATGATTTCCCTAAAGATTATGCACATCGATATGAGCCAATGCTAGATGAGATTAATTATTTAGAATTGAGTAATGATAGCGATCCAACGCCTTTCTTTAATCGCTATAAAACGAGTGTACATTTTGTTGATAGTGTAGCAAAACAAGTATTAGATAAACTAAAAGAAACGGGTGATTTAGAAAATACGTTAGTGATTATTACGGGTGACCACGGTCAAGAAATGAATGATAACCGCATGAATTTCTGGGGTCATAATAGTAACTTTACAGACGCTCAGGTGAAGGTTCCGTTTGCTATATTTGGGCCAAAGATAAATGGTAAAGCGTTAGATTGGACGGCAGATGATTTAACTAGCCACCAAGATGTCGTTCCAACCTTGATGAAAAACTACTTAGGTGTAACAAACAACATTAAAGATTACTCAGTAGGTGAAGATCTATTAGGCAAGCATGTTGATCGTAATTGGATCATGACTTCAAACTACAGTGGTTATGCAATTATTGATAAAGAGTCGATTTTAGAAGTTGGTGCAACAGGACAATATCAATTGTTAGATAAGACTAACCGTCCAATGAAAGATGCTGAATTAAATTATCAACATCTTCAAGAAGCATTAGAGCAGATTAGTCGATTTAGTAAGTAGATTTTAGATTAAAGGATAAATATGAATATTTTAGTCACCGGCGGCGCAGGTTTTATTGGCTCAGCAGTTATTCGCCACATTATCAGCAATACATCAAACTCTGTCATCAATGTTGATTCTCTTACCTACGCAGGAAATCTAGAGTCTTTGAGTCAGGTTGAAGCATCAGATCGTTATTCATTTGAACACGTTGATATCTGTAATCGCACTGAACTTGACCGTATTTTTTCTGAATATCAACCTGATGCAGTCATGCACCTAGCTGCTGAGTCACATGTAGATCGCTCAATAGATGGCCCTGCTGCGTTCATTGAAACTAATATTGTCGGTACTTATACTTTACTTGAAGCAACGCGTGCCTATTGGAATTTGTTAGCTGATGATAAAAAGCAAGCCTTTCGTTTTCACCATATATCAACGGATGAAGTGTATGGTGATTTAGAAGGTACAGATGATTTGTTTACCGAAACAACCCCTTATGAGCCATCAAGCCCTTATTCCGCGTCTAAAGCTTCTTCAGATCATTTAGTTCGTGCATGGCAACGTACTTATGGCCTACCAACAGTTATTACTAATTGTTCAAATAACTATGGGCCATATCATTTCCCTGAAAAGCTGATCCCATTAATGATTTTAAATGCCTTAGAAGGTAAGTATTTACCTGTTTATGGCAATGGAATGCAAATTCGAGACTGGTTGTTTGTAGAAGACCATGCTCGCGCGCTATATAAAGTCGTTACTGAAGGTGAGATTGGCGAAACCTACAATATTGGTGGTCATAACGAAAAAGCCAATATTGAAGTAGTTAAGACCATTTGCTCATTACTTGAAGAGTTAGTGCCGAACAAACCTGAAGGTGTTGCTCAGTACCTTGATTTAATTACCTACGTAACAGACCGCCCTGGTCATGATGTTCGTTATGCTATTGATGCTTCAAAAATTGAGCATGAATTAGGGTGGAAACCAGAAGAGAGCTTTGAATCAGGGATCCGAAAAACCGTTCAATGGTATTTAGACAATAAACAATGGTGGTCACGCGTCCTTGATGGGTCTTATGCAGGAGAACGTTTAGGCGTATCAAGTGAACAGGTTGTACATAAGGAAATTAGATAATGAAAGGGATTGTTTTAGCCGGAGGCTCAGGCACACGCCTATATCCATTAACTCGTGGAGTATCAAAGCAGTTATTACCTATTTACGACAAACCAATGGTGTTTTATCCGATATCGACATTAATGCTCGCCGGTATTAAAGATATTTTAATTATCACTACTCCAGAAGATAACGCAGGTTTTAAACGCTTATTAGGCGATGGCTCTGATTTTGGGATTAACCTTGAATACGCAATTCAACCAAGCCCTGATGGTTTAGCTCAAGCTTTTATTATTGGCGAAGAGTTCATTGGTGATGACCCAGTCTGCTTAGTACTTGGTGATAATATTTTCTATGGTCAATCTTTCTCTAAAACGTTAAAGAATGCGGCTTCACGTGACTTAGGTGCCACCGTATTTGGTTATCAAGTAAAAGACCCAGAGCGTTTTGGTGTGGTTGAGTTTGATGAAAAAATGAAAGCAATCTCAATTGAAGAAAAGCCACTAAAACCTAAATCGAATTATGCGGTGACAGGATTATACTTTTACGATAACCGCGTAGTTGAAATGGCAAAACAAGTTAAGCCTTCTCATCGTGGTGAGCTTGAAATTACCACGCTTAATGAAATGTATCTTAACGATGGTTCTCTTAATGTTGAATTATTAGCTCGTGGCTTTGCGTGGCTAGATACAGGGACTCATGAGAGTCTGCATGAAGCCTCTTCATTTGTGCAAACCATTGAGCATATACAAGGCTTAAAAGTGGCGTGTTTAGAAGAAATATCATGGCGTAATGGTTGGTTATCAGATGAGCAAATATTAGATCTCGCAACCCCGATGATGAAGAATGAGTATGGCCAATATTTAACCCGATTAATTAACGATAATAAACAGAAAGAATTATAATGCTAAAGGTCCTTATTACAGGTGCAACCGGGCAAGTCGGTAGTCATTTAACTCTCTTATTAACGGGAAGAGCTCAACTGCTCGCGGTCGATAGGTCTGAATTAGATATCACCGATGAGAGTGCTGTGAACGCTATAGTTACAGAATTTCAGCCTGATTTTATTATTAACGCAGCAGATCATACCGCCGTTGATAAAGCATAAGAGTAAGTGGAAAGCTCTTATGCGATTAATGAACTCGGTCCTCGTTATTTAGCACAAGCTTCTGCACAAATTGGAGCAACCATACTTCATATTTCTACCGATTATGTATTTGAGGGAAATAAGCAAGGTTGCTACAGTGAAACCGATGTCACAAACCCACAAGGTGTATATGGGCTGAGTAAACTCGCTGGCGAAAAAGCAGTGATAGCAGAAAATGCTAAACATATTATTTTAAGAACGGCGTGGGTTTTTGGTGAGCAAGGTAATAATTTTGTCAAAACTATGCTGCGTTTAGGGGCTGGTCGAGAGGCATTAAGCATTGTTGGTGATCAATTTGGTGGGCCAACTTATGCAAAAGACATTGCGGCCACCTTAATTAACATCATGATGCAGCTAGCAGAGAACACAGCAGAAGTAGATGAGAATAAGTATTATGGTATTTACCATTATTCAGGCTTACCTCATGTAAGTTGGTATGAATTTGCCCGCACCATTTTTGCAAAAGCCCAAGAGCAAAAAGTACTAGATTCAATACCTACACTCTGCTCTATTTCAACAGCTGAATATCCGACACCGGCTAAACGACCGACAAACTCAACGATGAATACCTCTAAAATTACCGATACTTTTAGTATTCAAGCAAGTAACTGGACTACGGCCTTGGATAATCTTCAAGTTTATAAAGATAAGGGATAAGAAACGAATCATGAACGTTATAGATACCAATATTCCTGATGTAAAAATATTCGAGCCAACGGTGTTTGGGGATGAACGTGGGTTTTTCATGGAAACATGGAGCCAGAAGAAGTTTGAAGAATTAGTGACGGGAAAACCAACTCAGTTTGTACAAGATAACCATTCAAAATCTAAAAAAGGGATTTTGCGTGGCTTGCATTACCAAACAGAAAACACCCAAGGGAAACTAGTACGTGTAGTTTCAGGAGAGGTGTTTGATGTAGTGGTTGATATTCGTGAAAATTCCCCAACCTTTGGTCAATGGGTTGGCACTTATCTTTCTGCTGAAAACAAACATCAACTCTGGGTGCCAGAAGGCTTTGCTCATGGTTTTTATGTGACAAGTGAAGACGCTGAGTTTGTCTATAAATGCACGGATTATTATAACCCAAAATCAGAAATCTCAATTGCTTGGGATGATAAGGCTATTGGTATTGAATGGCCAATCACGACTCCACCTCAATTATCTGAGAAAGATAAAAATGCGATGATATTATCTCAAGTCACACCCATAAAGCAGGAGGACTAGATGCTAAAACCAAAAGCCTCTTTAATTATTGCATTTTATAACAATACAGTATGCTTAGAGTTAATATTTAAAGCCTTATCTACTCAAACGGAATCCAATTTTGAAGTGATTATCGCGGATGATGGTTCAAAGCAAGAAGCTATTGATTTCATTAATACCCGTAAAGAATCCTTACCTTTTACCGTTAAGCATGTGTGGCATGAAGATAAAGGTTTTAGAAAGAATCGTATCCTTAATCATGCAGTGCTCAAATCCAGTAGTGATTACTTGATCATTATTGATGGTGATTGTATCCCAGAAAAGCACTTTATTGAGGATCACTTTAATAATGCAGAAAAAGGGCGTAGCTTAAGTGGTCGTCGAGTTGAACTCCCAGAGCTGTATACTCAACGAGTTATGAATAGCGTATCTCCAGGAGCATTTTTTAGTGAAAATAAGCTAGAAATTTTAATACGGTACATGTTATCTAATGGAGATAAACAAACAAAAGGTCGCCATATTGAAAAAGGCCTTAGATTTGCTAAGCTGTGGCAACAATCTCTGTTTAAAGGAAAGAAAGCCAAAGCGATTTTAGGTTGTAACTTCTCATTATTTAAAGAAGATTTATTAAAAATAAACGGCTTTGATATGAGATATGAAGCGCCAGCAGTAGGTGAAGACAGTGATGTTGACTATCGACTAAACTTAGTCGGTGTTACCAATAAATCTCTCAATGGACTTGCCGTACAAATCCATTTGTACCATCCATGGTTAGATAGAGTTTCGGGTAATTGGGATATTCTCAGAGATACCATGAAGCATGAGAGGTATTGGGCTGATAGTGGTATTAATGATTGTTAAGAGCCTTATAAAGCCAAATAGAATAATTTTTTACTTGAAAATTATTCTTAATATATAAATTGATCGCTGGTAAATTACTAGTTTGTGTTGCGACTGTAAAACAGTGGCAACCTTTCGATGAAAAATAATTTGATGCATGGTCTAAAAGCTGAGAAGCAACACCTTTGCCTCTAGCGTATTCAGAGACCCCAATTAAACCTATTTGGCCTGAATTACCGTTAACTTTTAGAGTTATAAAGCCTTAGATAGAGTGATTTGTCTTATCTTTTAGTAGATAGCAAATATCGTCAAATGTACCATGAACTGCTTTTTTCACCCATTCAGTATAGAAACGTATCTTTTCTTGTTGTGAGAACCATGGGGACTTAAAGCGAGAATATTCATATAAATTATCTATAATATCATTGAGTTCAGGAAGATCTTGAGGAATCGCTGGTGTGATATTTGTATTAGACAATATTGTAGACTCTGTTGGTTGTATTTGTTTGATAAAATCAAGTTCCCCTTCACAGTATGAATATCCTAGTTCACATAACTCATTGATTTTATATGAATCTTGATTTTTTATTTTAGTTGTTATTAAGCAGTTAGTATTATTGTCATCTTTTAGAATATCGATACTACTTTTCCCATTTAAATCTATATCATAAATAGGTTTCTTGAAAAAATTAGAGTCCCAAACGCGTTTTTTTAACTGCATGATCATTAAGCCTGTTAGATAAGTTGAAAAATAATTTATGTTATAGTAAATAACATGTTTTACATAGCCTCAGAGTATTTTTATGATTCCATTTAATAAACCACCAGTAACAGATAATGAGATTTCATATATTGATCAAGCAATTAAAAGTGGTTGTCTTGCCGGAGATGGACATTTTTCAAAAAAATGTGAAACCTGGTTTGAAAATGCTACTGGAGCACAAAAAACCTTGTTAACACCTTCATGTACTCACGCATTAGAGATGGCAGCTCTTCTTATTGACATTCAGCCTGGTGATGAAGTTATTATGCCAAGCTATACCTTTGTTAGTACTGCAAATGCTTTTGTCTTAAGAGGTGCTAAAATTATTTTCGTTGATGTTCACCCTGAAACTATGAACATTAATGAGAATTTAATTGAAGCTGCAATAACAAAAAAAACAAAGGCGATTGTTCCTGTTCATTATGCTGGTGTTGCGTGTGAAATGGATCTTATTATGAGTTTAGCTCATAAGTATTCATTATTCGTAATAGAGGATGCTGCTCAAGGGGTAATGTCTACTTATAAAGGAAAAGCGTTAGGCTCTATTGGCCATTTAGGGGCTTTTAGTTTTCATGAAACTAAAAATTACACCAGTGGCGGTGAGGGGGGACTATTGCTTATTAATGACTCTAGATTTATAAAACGAGCAGAGATACTAAGAGAAAAAGGAACAAATCGTAGTCAATTCTTTAGGGGGATGGTAGATAAATACAGCTGGGTTGATGTTGGAAGCAGTTTCCTTCCTAGTGAAATTCAATCGGCTTATTTATGGGCTCAATTAGGTAGTGCTGATAAAATTAATAAAAAAAGATTATCTGATTGGTTGTTTTACTTTAATAAACTACTTCCATTTCAGCATGAAGGTTTAATCGATTTACCTCATATACCGGAAGAAGTAAAACACAATGCTCACATGTTCTATATTAAAGTAGAAAATTTAGAGGTTAGAACTCAAGTTTTAAATAAACTTAAAGATCGAGGTATATTAGCTGTATTCCACTATATACCATTACATAGTTCTATCGCTGGTCTTCAATTTGGTCGTTTTCATGCTGAAGATAAATATACAACCGAAGAAAGTGAACGATTGTTAAGATTGCCAATGTTTTACAACTTGTTAGAAAGTGAGAGAGAACTTGTGTGCAATGAGTTAATTAAGATTCTAAAGGAAATTCAATCATGATAGACATCAAAGATAAGCATGTTTTTTTTATCGCAGACAATGATCGATTTTTCTATTTATACGCAGATGCTTTAATTCATAGAGCTAAAATTTCTCCTGAATCTTTAGTTGTTATTGTTTTTCCTATGCTTGGTCATATGGATAATCTTAATAAAATAGAGCAAGTGACATATGCTCAAATTAACCCAGAAGTGATAGCATCGGCATTAGATGCAAAAACTATTACTTTTATGTCGTTACATAAAGGTAATTCATCTTATGTTAAGCAAGTTCTAGAATTAAACGAAAGCATTGTGGATAAAGTGCACATTTTTCTGGCAGATGATGAAGTAGATCGTTGGGGGAGAGTATTTAAGAAACACGACAATATTGTTGAAGATAATAAAGCTTTAATTGGTAGAGATGATATTTGGGTTCTAGGGAAGATAAATAAATTTATTGCTCATAAAAAAACATTTGAGCAAAAACTGGTAACACTGTTGAAGCGTGAAACGATAGAGTTTATAGATGCAGGGGTGATTTTTGATACGTTGCCTACGTTAGAGTCTGAATGCCTAAGGCAAGCATATATTAAGAATAAGATAGTTGCAGACTCTGAGAAAAAAATATTGATCGGTACCAAGCAGAAATCATTTGATTTGAGAACTATAATATCGATTATAAAAGAATGTACAGCTGTGTTGGGTGATGAGTATAAATTTCTAATATTGTGGCATAAAAAACAGAGAAAAGAGCGTATGTTTCTTGATTTACATTTGATCTATTTGAGGCATATAAAAAGGAAAACGGTTGATGTAAGCTATGTCACCGCTTTGAATCCTTTAGGTTATACAGCATTGGTAATGTCATGCTCTCACATCATATTGCAAGGACGAGGTGGTGCAAGTACCGCAAGACAATTTATCAAATGGGCTGGTGGTATTGTGTGTATACAAGAAGATACGGCTAATAATTTTGGGTTTCGAGATGCTTTAGGCTTGGATATACTTAGTTTTGAATCAAGTAAAGAGCTAGCAAGTAAAATTAAAGAAGAGAAAATATCTTTACAGCTTAATGCAGAAAGAACTCAAGATGAAGAGAAGCGTTCAATTCAAGAGTTATTTCGCTTATATAATTGAGCGTACTTTTTAAATGCTGAGTAATTATTTAAATGCAGGAAGTGTAGATTATCTAATTCGATTAAATATCTCTATTCCTTTCCCCTATAGTATGAAAATTGTATAAAAGTGGTAACCATGAATCCAATTCTATCCCTTATCGGTCGTACCGATGCCTTATTTACACAAGATATTGCTAGCCATGAAGCTGAACTATCTCGTATCGTCTCTCAATCTCGCTTCCTTGTTCTCGGTGGTGCAGGATCAATCGGCCAAGCGGTGACAAAAGAGATCTTCAAGCGTAACCCTCAAAAGCTACATGTTGTTGATATCAGTGAAAACAACATGGTTGAGTTAGTGCGTGATATTCGTAGCTCATTTGGTTACATCAATGGTGACTTTCAAACTTTTGCATTAGATATCGGTTCTATTGAATATGATGCGTTTATCAAAGCCGATGGCCAGTATGATTATGTATTGAATTTATCTGCACTTAAGCATGTACGTAGTGAAAAAGATCCATTCACTTTGATGCGTATGATTGATGTAAACGTGTTTAATACTGACAAAACAATTCAACAGTCAATTGATGCTGGCGCGAAAAAATATTTCTGTGTCTCTACCGATAAAGCAGCAAATCCTGTCAACATGATGGGTGCTTCAAAGCGCATTATGGAAATGTTCTTAATGCGTAAGAGTGAAAAAATGGCTATCTCTACCGCTCGTTTTGCGAATGTGGCTTTTTCTGACGGCTCTTTGCTTCATGGTTTTAATCAGCGAATTCAAAAGAACCAACCGATTGTAGCGCCAAATGACATCAAACGTTATTTCGTTACTCCACAAGAGTCAGGTGAACTGTGTTTAATGTCGTGTATTTTTGGTGAAAACCGAGACATCTTCTTCCCTAAATTAAGCGAAGCACTGCATTTAATTTCGTTCGCAGATATTGCGGTAAAATATCTTAAGCAAATTGGTTATGAACCTCATTTATGTGACAGCGAAGATGAAGCTCGCGAATTAGCTAAAACATTACCTGCTCAAGGTAAGTGGCCATGTTTATTTACCTCTAGTGATACTACTGGTGAAAAAGATTTTGAAGAATTTTTCACTGATAAAGAAACACTAGATATGGCGCGTTTTGATAATTTAGGCATCATTAAAAATGATCCACTTTATCAACAAGAGTTACTTGCGCTATTTGAACAAAAAATAGGTCAAATGAAGTCAGATCGTCAGTGGACTAAAGAAGAAATCGTACAATTATTCTTTACCATGATCCCTGATTTTGGGCACAAAGAAACAGGCAAGTACCTTGATAGCAAAATGTAATTAAGAAAGTGGAGACCAAAGTAATGAACAAAACACCACTAGTTGAGTTTGTGCGAGATATTTATCAAACTAATGACTTTATTCCACTGCATGCCCCAACGTTTGATGGCAATGAGCAGAAGTATGTTCTAGAAACCATTCAAAGTACTTTCGTATCTAGCGTTGGTAAATTTGTAGATGAATTTGAACAGAAAATAGAATCCTATACAGGAACAGCAAAAGCGGTTGCGACGGTTAATGGAACAGCTGCGCTTCATGCTGCCTTGTATATGGCAGGCGTTCAGCATGGTGATTTTGTTATTACTCAAGCGCTTACTTTTGTTGCAACCTGTAATGCATTGCATCACATGGGTGCAGAACCAATCTTTGTCGATGTATCACCTGTAAGCTTAGGGCTTTGTCCTAAAGCGATGGATGAGTATTTAACTCAACATGCACAAGTTACGGAAACGGGGTGTATTCATTCACAAACTAAACGTCCAATTCGTGCGGTTGTACCAATGCATACCTTTGGACACCCTGTCGAATTAGATGAATTGATTGCCGTTTGCCATAAATGGAATATTACCTTAGTTGAAGATGCAGCTGAAAGCTTAGGCTCTTTTTACAAAGGTAAACATACGGGTACGTTAGGCGATTTTGGTGCGGTTAGTTTTAATGGTAATAAGATCATTACAACTGGTGGCGGCGGTATGGTGCTATGCAAAACGGCAGAGCTTGGAGCTCGAACAAAACACGTTACTACGACAGCAAAAGTACCACATCCTTATGAGTTCTATCATGATGAAGCCGGTTTTAACTATCGAATGCCGAACCTTAATGCAGCGTTAGGTTGTGCTCAGATGGAAGTATTAGAACCATACTTAGCTCAGAAGCGAGTATTGGCAAATCGTTATCAAGATTTTTTTGCTGAAAGTGATTTCCAATTTGTGTCTGAGCCTGAATATGCACAGTCAAATTATTGGTTAAATGCAGTGATTTGTCCGTCAGTAGACGCGCGTAATGATATTTTAAAACAAACCAATGAATCAGGTGTAATGACTCGCCCAATCTGGCAATTGATGCACCGTTTGCCAATGTTTAAAGAGGCACCTCGTGGTGATTTAACTCAGTCTGAATATATTGAAGCACACTTGATTAATTTACCTAGCACGCCTGTTGCACTGTAGCTGTAATGAAAGACAACAAAGAGGTAATCGGTTTATTATGAGTCAGCTATTCATGAATAAGAAAGTAGCCGTTTTTACAGGGACAAGAGCAGAGTATGGCCTGCTCTTTTGGCTTTTAAAAGATATTCAAAATGACCCAGAACTTCAGTTGCAACTTTTGGTTTCTGGCATGCATTTATCTCCAGAATTCGGAGAAACCTATAAGCAAATAGAAACCGATGGGTTTGTGATTGATGAAAAAATTGAAATTCTTCTTTCATCCGATTCAGCAGTAGGTACAGCCAAAAGTATGGGGTTGGGTGTGTTAGGGTTTGCAGATTCGCTTTCACGATTACAACCTGATGTTCTAGTGATTCTTGGTGATCGTTTTGAGGCGTTAGCTGCCGCACAAACAGCAATGATCATGCGTATTCCCATTGTTCATTTACATGGTGGTGAAATCACTGAAGGTGCTTATGATGATGCGATTCGCCATGCAATCACTAAACTTAGTTACTTGCACGGAACATCAACTGAAGACTATCGCCAACGTGTTATACAATTAGGTGAAGATCCGAGTCGAGTGCAAAATGTTGGTGCTATTGGGTTAGACCATTTAAAACGTGCGACATTTATGACGGTGGCAGAGTTATCTGAATCATTAGATTTTACTTTAGATAAGCCTTTCTTTTTGGTAACCTATCATCCTGTAACCCTCGGTAATGAAGCACCAGAAGAGAGTTTTCAAGCCTTATTAAATGCGTTAGATGAGTACCCAGATCATCAAGTTATTTTAACGTATCCAAATGCCGATGATGGTGGGCGACGTATAATTCCAATTCTTGAAGAATACGCTCGTAGCAATCCAACACGAGTATTAGCAATCCCTTCTTTAGGACAGGTTCGTTATCTTAGCTCGGTTATGCATGCAACTGCTGTTATTGGTAATTCATCAAGCGGAATAATTGAAGTGCCTGCCTTTGATGTTCCGACCGTAAATATAGGTTCAAGACAAAAAGGGCGTTTAGCCGCTAAGAGTGTTTTGAATGTTGAACCTAATCAACAGTCGATTTCAGACGCGATACAAGTTGCTATAGACCGAACTTATAAACTTGCTGATGAAAAGATCCATAATCCATATGGTCAGGGTGATACTAGCGGTAAAGTGATTGAAATGATTAAATCGTTGCAATTCACACCAAGCAAAGCGTTTTACGATATAACTATTAACGATGTAGAGTGAGAGAGTCATGACCCTAATTATTGCAGAAGCTGGCGTTAACCATAACGGTGATGAAAATCTGGCCTTTCAACTTGTTGATGCGGCTTATCACGCAGGTGCAGACATTGTTAAATTTCAAACCTTTAAAGCAAAAAATCTAGTAACGGAAGATGCAGTTCAAGCAGAGTATCAAGTTACCAATACACAAAAGCAAGAATCACAATTAGCAATGTTAAGTCGATTAGAGCTTTCGTATGATATTCACCATCAGCTAGTTAAGCATTGTGAATCGTTAGGTATTGAATTTCTTTCAACCGCGTTTGATTCAGAAAGCCTTGATTTTTTAGTAAATGATTTAGGGTTAACTCGTCTTAAAATTCCATCAGGTGAAATTACCAATGCCCCATTGGTTTTAGAGCACGCTCGTACTGGATGTGATTTAATTGTCTCTACTGGCATGGCAACCTTGTCAGAAATTGAAGCAGTATTAGGCGTCATTGCTTTTGGTTATGTTGCAGATAAAACAGAAGAGCCAAGTGAGTTAGCTTTTCAGCAAGCTTATGCTTCAGAGCAAGGTCAGAAAGCACTAAAGAAAAAAGTGACAATATTGCATTGCACTACAGAATACCCAGCTCCAATGGTTGAAATCAATCTCAAAGCAATGGATACATTAGGTCGTGCATTTGAGTTACCTGCAGGCTATTCCGATCACAGTGCAGGGATCACCATTCCAATTGCTGCTGTTGCTCGTGGTGCGGTTTTAATTGAAAAGCACTTTACGTTAGACCAAAACATGGAAGGCCCAGACCATAAAGCCTCTTTAGAGCCTCAAGAATTAACAGCTATGGTAAGCGCAATACGCCAAGTTGAAGTTGCTTTAGGTGTGGGAGTGAAAAGTCCAACGGTATCAGAAGTAAAAAACAAAGCCGTTGCGCGTAAAAGTTTAGTGGCAGCGAAAGCGATTCAACAAGGTGATCTTATTACAGAAGATAACCTTACAATTAAACGCCCAGGATCAGGCATGTCGCCATACCACTACTGGGCTCTATTGAATCAACCTGCAAGCCAAGATTATAAAGCAGGAGATTTAATTGTTGAGTAAGACAGAGTTAAAGCCTCTGGTTGTGATTGGTGGAGGAGGTCACGCAAGTGTCTTAGTTGATATCCTTCGTTCACAACAGCGTGAAATTCTTGCTATTGTTAGCCCAGAGGATATTAGTCAGCGTCGTGTTTTCTCTGGCTTAACACATCTTAAAAATGATGACGATGTACTTGGTTTTTCACCAGACTCAGTATACTTGGTTAATGGCGTAGGCATGCTCCCTAAGTCAGGGTTAAAGCGTAAACTAAATGAGTATTTTATATCTCTTGGATATTCATTTGAAACCGTGATTTCTGATAGCGCTCAAGTATCCTCATTTGCTGAGATAGAGCAAGGTGCTCAAATTTTTTCAGGGGCTATCATTCAAGCGGGTGTAGTGATTGGTGCTCACAGTATTATTAATAGTGGTGTAATTATTGAGCATGACTGCATGATTGGTCAGTATAACCATATTGCGCCTAAAGCAATATTATGTGGTCAAGTGACGACACATCAATATGTATATATTGGAGCAAACGCAACTGTGATTCAAAACATTACGCTTGAACAAAGTTCGATTGTTGGTGCGGGTGCTATAGTGACTAAAAATATATCTTCTGAACAAATCTGCTACCCAAGCCGTTCGGTATTGAAATAAGTAATAAGGTAAGTCATGAGTTATTCTTGGAAAAAAGTATTAATTAAACCGGAATCCACCATTGTTGATGCGCTTAGAGTTATTGATAATGAATCATTGAGAATCGCATTAGTTGTTAATGATGAACAGCAGCTCTTAGGTGTAGTTACAGATGGTGATATTCGTAGAAGTATTTTAAATAACTTACCTTTAGATACCCTTGTTGTAGATATCATGAGTTGCTCACCTATTACGGCATCAGTGAATACAGCAAAAGAGCAGTTAGTTAAATTAATGGAGAGCGAAGGGATTCTTGCGATACCATTAATGGAAGAAAATAAAGTGGTAGGGCTAGAAACGCTCCATCACTTATTTGAAGAGAAAACCTATCACAACCCTGTATTTATCATGGCAGGTGGCTTTGGTACGCGTTTGCGTCCTCTAACAGATTCTTGCCCTAAACCCATGCTTAAAATTGGTAATAAGCCAATTTTAGAGACAGTTATTCGTAGCTTTATTAAAGCGGGTTTTGTAAATTTCTATATATCGACACACTATATGCCAGAGCAGATCCAGCAGCACTTTGGTGATGGATCTGATTTAGGTGTAAAGATCAGCTATGTTCATGAAGATTTTCCGCTAGGTACTGGTGGGGCGCTTGGTTTACTTCCTGATGATTTACCAAAAGACCTACCATTAATCATGATGAATGGAGATGTACTTACCAAGGTCGATTTTGAACGTCTATTAGATTTCCATACAGAAAATGAAGCCGATGCAACCATGTGTGTTCGCGAGTACGATTATCAAATCCCTTATGGCGTGATTAATGGTGAAGGAAACAAGATTACAAGTATGGTAGAGAAACCAATTCAACGTTTCTTTGTTAATGCTGGTATTTATGTCGTGTCGCCACGCGTGATCCAGTCGGTTCCTGAAAATCACCATATTGATATGCCAACATTGCTAGAACAGCATATGAATGAGCGCGATAACATTCTTATGTTCCCTATTCATGAATATTGGTTAGATATCGGTCGTATGGATGATTTTAATCGTGCACAAGCGGATATTCATACTTTGGGTGTTTTATAATGATTAGTAATAAAAAAATAATGGCGATTATTCCTGCTAGAGGCGGCAGTAAAAGATTACCAAGGAAAAATATACTTCCTTTAAATGGAAAGCCTTTAATAGCTTGGTCTATTGAAGCGGCACAACAAAGTAAATAGATTGATACCGTATTTGTCAGTACGGATGATCAAGAAATTGTGGAAGTATCACAAAGATTTGGTGTTGACGTTCCTGAATTGAGACCTAAAAAATTAGCTTCAGATACAGCGACAACAGAAAGTGTGCTTTTCTATACCTTGAATAAATTTGGTTCTGATGTAGATATTGTTGTTATTTTACAACCGACATCGCCGCTTCGTACTGCTCAGCATATTGATGAAGCCCTAGAATTATTTATTAAAAAAGAAGCATTTTCAGTCGTATCAGTAACACCTTGTGAGCATTCACCACTCTGGACTAATACTTTACCGAAAGATGGATCTATGGGGGAGTTTTTACGTCAAGAGGCCTTGCAACGTTCACAAGATCTAGAAGAGTTTTATCGCTTAAACGGTGCTCTATATTTATTTGATGTAGATAAGCTAAAGAATAAAGGTGAAATTCGTTATACATCAGAATCTTTTTCTTATGTAATGGATAATCACGTGTCGTTTGATATAGATACTAAGTTAGATTTTGAACTGGCTGAATTTTTTTGTAAAGGAGAACTAAAATGAAATATTGCTCTAAATGTGTAATGCCTGATACTAGACCTGGGATAGCATTTGATGAAAATGGTATTTGTACCCCATGTCTAAATCATGAGAAAAAGAAAAATATCGACTGGGATTCTAGGTATAAAGAGTTAGAAAAACTTTGCGAAAAATATCGTGGTATTAATGGTGAAGGGCAATATGATTGTATGATCGCCGTTTCTGGCGGTAAAGATAGTCACTATCAAGTATATTTCATGAAAGAAGTTATGAAGATGAATCCATTACTGGTTTCGGTTGAAGATAACTTTCCTATGACTGATGCCGGTAAGCATAATATTAGAAATATTTCTGAAGAGTTTGGATGTGACATAATATCATTGAAACCTAACATCAAGGTGCAGAAGCATTTGATGAGAAAGACATTTGAACGATATGGTAAGCCGACGTGGTTTATTGACCGGTTAATATATACATATCCATTAATGATGGCTGAAAAATTTAATACAGCGCTTTTGGTCTATGGTGAAAATGTAAGTTTCGAATATGGTGGTGCGGATGCAGTTGAAACTTATTCAGCTAGAAATATTATTGATAATGGTGTAGCTAGTGATATTCCATTTGAAGATTTAATTGATGATAACATTCAAGATAACGATCTTGTACTTTGTCACGCTCCAACAAAATCACAGTTAGACCGTATCGACCCAATGTATCTTGGTTATTTTATTCCTTGGGATAGTTTTACGAACTATAATTTTGCAACAAAACGTGGATTTAAAGATTTAACACATGAGTGGGATAGAACTCATCATGTAGAGAACTTTGATCAAGTTGATTCTCGGGCTTACTTGGTTCACCCTTGGTTAAAATATCCAAAATTTGGTCATGCATCAGCGACGGATTATGCTGCAAGAATGGTGCGTTATGGAATGTTGACTAGAAAAGAAGCGGTGGAGTTAGTTAAAGCTAAAGATGCGAAATTAGATCCTAAATGCATTGAAGATTTTTGTAATTTTCTAGGCTATTCGAATAGGCAATTTTGGGATGTTGTAGATGGCTTATACAATACTGAATTGTTCAATAAGGATAATAATGGTGAGTGGGTGTTAAAATCCATCTAGTTTTATAGTGTTAATTAATAATCCGAAAGAAATATATCTTTTGGATTATTAAAATATAACTTAATATTAACAGCATCAGGTAAATCGCATGAGTATGCTTTTTAAAAGGGATTTGATTAAATTAGTCTTTATAATTTACAAGGTATTTCTTAAAAACCTAGGTTCCAAGAATAACCGACACACTTTGGTATAGATTTGAGAGTCAGTTGCCTATAAGCTTCAAGCTCTCACACAATCAACTAAGGTAACCCCATGGGATACCAATATAAGCAACTGACACTAGGTGAAAGATACCAGATTGAAGCGTGGAATACACATAGTATTTCTGCTCGTGAAATAGGACAAAAATTAAAACGGAGCAATGGCTCCATTTCAAAGGAACTACGACGTTGTCCTGCTGGAAGCTATTCTGCCGAGCAAGCGCATAAACACGCTTTCCAAAAAAGAACACTTTCGATTAAGCACACAAAATGCAGCCAAAAGAATAAAAAAATAATTCACCTATATCTTCAGCTTGGTTGGAGCCCAGAGCAAATATCTGGACGAATGCGTAGAGAAAAAATAGAAAATACAATATGTTGCAGTACTATTTACAACGCAATTAAAAGAGAGCAGTGGCAAAGGATGCTTGCTCGAAAAGGCAAAAAATACAAACAACGCAAAGGTGTAGAAGCAGGAGCAAGACTCATTCCTAACCGCATTGATATATCTCAACGCCCTGCTATTGTCGATGATAAATCTGAGGTTGGTCACTGGGAAGGTGACACTGTTTATGGTCAAGACGGGTATTTAGTAACGATGGTAGAACGAGTGTCTAAGCTATTAGTTACGTGCAAAGTACGCAATAAATCCAAAAAGGCCGTTACTCGCGGGATAAATCGCATGATGAAGCCCTTTAAAGAGCTTTGCAAAACAATCACATTTGATAATGGCGGAGAGTTCGCAGGTCATGCTAAGATAGCTAAGCATCTGAACTGTGACATTTATTTTGCTAAACCTTACCATTCTTGGCAACGAGGTTTGAATGAAAATACCAATGGTTTACTAAGACGTTTTTTCCCAAAGGGAATGGCCATTGGAGAACTTACTGCAAAAGAGATTAAACAGGCAGAGTTTTTGATTAATTCTCGACCTAGAAAGACATTAAATTTTCTGAGTCCGAGCGAGTTTTTAAACGGTAAGAGTGTGTCGGTTATTGTTACGATCTAGCAAATTCATCACAAGATTGAAACTTATTGATGATCAATTTGTAGATCATTCTGAATATTTTTTAATGGTTCTGAACTTAAATTAGACGATTACAATAAAATGGTTCGAAGAGCAGGGACAGTACTCATTGTTAGAGGCCTCCTTCTACTCGATTAGAATAATTCAATGCCAATAGATTTTAAGAGTTCAAGCATCAGCTCATTGTCAGTATAAGTTACCTGTGTATGATATTCTTCTTTAGACTGTTTTGCAGAATATATTTTTATATGAGGGTAAATGATTTTTAAAGTGTACAGTGCTGTAGATGCTATCCCGCCTATGTTGTTGATATTTAGTTGCTTTTCTGCAATTTCTAATTCAATAGGTAGTGTTGAATCGTGATACGTCAAGTTTTCAATCTTCAAAATTTCTTTGCGGATATCTGAAGTTTCTGTACGATGAGGTGCATATAAGATTTTCTTTCCTGTAGTTTTAGCAAAACGCTTAATTGCATCTAAGTAGAAAGACTTAATTGTCCCATGACAATCAATGCTACCTTGGCCTAAGAAGAGAGCGTATTCATTAGAATGTTCGCGCTGGTGATCGTCATTCAAATTATATGTTTCTCTCATGTTAGAAAAATCATTTTTGACAACTGGCACCGTGGGATCCTTTATATCAAAAATTGTGAAAATCTCTAACTTTTTAGAAATGGGTAGTCGACCAATAGGCTTTAGTCCCTGCATTTTTATTATCAGATCATTTACAAATCGTGGGCGATAGAAAGTGTGCTCTGTTTTGATAAAGCGCTCATATTCCCCTAAAGTTAACGAACCATCATCGAAATAAATTTCAGTATCAGGTTTCAAGTTACGTAACAGAAATTTGGTTCGCCATCCGTTATATTCGCCATGAAAAAAGTGCTTAATAGAGCTATTCGTTCTTATCTTATTGACCGCTTTGATGGCCTTCGGCATTGAGAATGTTCGTTGGCTTCGCTCAATATTAATCACATGCGTCCAATCATTTTCATTAACAATCTTTGTCATTTGGCTAATTGCGGGCTCCATATCTTGTTTTACAAGCAGGAGGATATTATCATTAGTCGCATAATGACATCTTGCTTCATTTGCACAAATATATTGAAAGGGGGATGTCACAAGAAAAACATTCATGAAAATTAACCTTATTTAATTTAGATATGACTACTGATAATCGTGATTATATATTTGAGATAGCGATCGTACGATTTAAAGCACCTTGATTACTTTGAACAACATTAGAAGCGGAGTTTTGAAGTAATTGATATTCAGTACTATCATCAATCAGCTTGACGATGTGATTACTAAGTTGAGTCGGCTCACAAATAACAATCCCTTGTTCACCTCGTAACGTATCCACAATCTCTTTAAAGTTATAATAACTCGGCCCTATAATAACAGGCACACCTAGCGCAGCAGGCTCTAAAACATTGTGCCCACCGACTTTATCGCCAAGTAAACTCCCGCCCATAAAGCACACATCAGCCGCGCCGATCAGAACTAGCATTTCACCCATGGTATCACCAAGATAAACTTGAGTTTCAGCGGTAACCGTTTTGTTAGAGGTGCGTCTTATACTGCTAAATCCCGAGTTTTTACTTAATTCAAATACCGTATCAAAACGCTCAGGGTGGCGAGGTACCAAGATTAACAAGGCGTTAGGGTGCTCTTTCAATACTTCTTTATGAGCATCAAGAACTTGTTCATCTTCACCTTTATGAGTACTAGCTGCAATCCAAATAGGGCGGTCATTGTCTAATAGCTGACGTAACTCTTGGCCTTGCTGTTTTATCTCATCCGAGATTTGAATATCAAATTTGATAGAGCCAGTAGCACATAATCTTTCTTTATTGATACCTAAACGCGCAAAGCGATCTGCATCCGCTTGGGTTTGGCATAGTACTTTTGTTAAGTGCTTACTTAGCTCGGTAAAAACAGGTTGAATTTTGGTGTAGCCTTGGCAAGACTTCTCAGATAAACGTGCGTTAACCACATAAATAGGAATGTTAGATTTACCGACAGAATGTAAGGTATTTGGCCACAGCTCTGTTTCAATAATCAGTAATTTACTTGGATTAACCGTTTTTAAAAATCCGTTCACAGCAAATGGGAAATCAATAGGCATATAGCGGTGTTCAACTAAATCACCTAACTTGGCAATCTGCTCTGCACCCGTGCTTGTTGTGGTTGTCACTAGGATTGGCTGTTCAGGGCTCTGCTGTTTTAATGCTTTAATTAATGGTGTCGCAGCAATCGCTTCTCCAACTGAAACCGCATGAATCCAGAGTGGTTGTTCGCTTTTTTTTAGCGTAGGAGTAAATCCAAAGTGCTCCTTCCAGCGGTCACCAAATTGAGGTTTGTTTGGTTTTTTCTTATATAAACCAAACAATAAAACAGGAGAGAGAAGTGTTAATAGTAAGGTATAAACTAGTCGGATTAACATGAAGTAACCTGAATGACAGATTCATTCGAGTGGCTTTTGGGACTAATTTTATCCAGCACTAGTTGTGGATCAAGATCGGTCAGACACTTCAAATGCTTAAATTCACACTCGCGTTTAAAACAAGGGCGACATTCAATATCTGTACTCACAATGTCAACTTTTTCAGCTAATGGTGGCGTGTACTTTGGTGATGTTGAACCATAAACCCCAACCACATGACAACCGACAGCAGCAGCTACATGCATTAAGCCAGAGTCATTACTGACAACCGTTTTACAAGCAGCAAGCAGATCTACAGCTTCAATTAAACTGGTATCACCCGCTAGGTTAAATACCGATGCTTGATTATCTGAATGAACCAAAGATTTAATGGCTTCAGTGGTTTCTTTATCTTTTGCTGAACCAAATAACCATACTTGATAGCCTTGGTTAATCATCTCATTAGCTACAGCTGCGTAATGCTCAACAGGCCACTGTTTTGCCGGGCCAAATTCCGCACCAGGGCATAAGCCAAGAACAGGTTTATCCGCAGATAGAGAAAATTTAGTTAACATTGCTTGCTGGGTATCAGCATCAATAGCAAGCTTAGGTCGAGGTAAAGTATCTAGCCCACCTAATGAGCTTGAATTAATCATCTCTGATTTTGGATGAGCCAATGCCACATAGCGTTCGACCATGTATTGAAATGATTTCTTATTTGAACGTAAATCGTTAAGTAGGCCATAGCGCATCTCGCCTTTCCAGCCAGTACGAATTGGAATACCAGCAAACCAAGGTATTAATGCCGATTTAGCGGAATTAGGGCAGATATAAGCATGAGTATAATTATTAGCGCTAAGCTGCTTACTTAAACGGCGGCGACCAAACAAATCAAAGGCACCATGACCAAGCGGCATTTCAATCGCTTGGTTCACTTCAGGCATGCGTTCCAAAATAGGCTTACACCATGCCGGAGCCATAACATCAATAACAGCGTCAGGGTTTTGTTGTTTTAGTGTGATATACAGTGATTGCGACATCACCATATCACCCACCCAAGATGGGCCAATGATCAAAATTTTCATGATGGTTTTCTTTGGTTAATCACTAAGGCGCTCAGTATGGCGATGCCAACGGCAAAGAATAAAATGCCTGAGTGATGTGATAAGTAATGTTGGGTAAGGGCATAGCCTGCAACCAGTGCGACGTGCGAGGCTCCCATTAGGGCCAAAAAGTAGTGTGTGTCTTTGTCTGAATCATTGATATATTGTTTCAGGTTTCTTTTGAAAAAAGCAAAAGGCACCGCAAACATGATCAGCAATACAGAGAGACCAAAAATCCCTTTGGTTTGTAAATCTTCTAAATATTGGTTATGAGCTCGAGAGTATTTCAAGGCAATTGGATCTATGAGTCCAGCGTCGAGTTGGCGCTGTTTTGCTGCTTCAATACCAGAAAATCCTTGACCAAATAATGGGGATTCTTGTGCGCTATATAATGCAGATTTCCACATCTCTAAGCGTGCACCAGAAGAACTAGCGGATTGTTCAGCTGAGTATTGAGTTAAATCAGACTGTATTGCATCAAGTCGAGAAGTGATTTGGGCTGAGGCAATAGATAAATCGATAATTGCAGCAAGTAGAGCGTAACCGACTATTTTTTTATTTATTAACTCTTTATTTAAATACAGAACAATAAGTAAAACAAAGGGAGTTAATAGCCAAGCACCGCGAGCACCAGATAATAACGTGGCGATGTAGCCTAAATTAGCGGCAACGAAGCTGAATACAGCAAAGTTCTTCTGTTCTGTTTTACGGTAATAAAAAAACGAGATAACAGAGAATGTGGCTAATGAGGCGATAATACCTCCAATTTGAATTGGCATGTAACCAAACGTACCGACAAAAGCACACCCGCCAATATAAAAGCTATGGTAAAAACTGATGAAGCCTGCAATCGCCGCTCCAATCGGTGCAGCCAGAAATAGTGGTGCCGGATTGGGTTTATAAGTGACTAAAAAACATAAAATGAAAGAGGCCAACACCGTTCGGCTTGGCATATCAAGTTGGCTGGTTTCTCCTCCTGAATACAGAAAAGAGATGATGGTAAGAATAAAATACCCAACCATGGATAAGCTAATGTATTTAACGTCTCTGTTTTTAAAGGCGTGATAGGTTTTTGGCAGTAAAAACAAACCAAATAGTGCCAATAAAAGCGGAGCAACCACGTAAGAGTCAGGATAAATAATAGGGGTGCTGAAGAATAGAAAGCAAAGTATTGTAGCAATTAAAGGTAAGCTTATTTTTTTCATTTTTTTCATTTATCCTGATAACTAGAAACTATAAGTTCAAGAGCAGTTGTAGCGCTCTTGAGCTTGATTTACGCTCTTTCTGAAACCTGAAACCTGAAACCTAGCTCTTATAGAAGCGAAGCGATCTAGTTTCTAGTTAGCAAAGCGTATAGCTTTTACTTCTCAGAGCTTTACTTATTAACAATCGCCATATACTCAGCAACACCATCAGCTACCGACTTAAACTCAACATCACAACCCGCAGCTCGCAACTTAGTTAAATCTGCTTGCGTAAACTCTTGATATGCGCCTTTTAAATGCTCAGGGAACGGAATGCTTTGAACTTCGCCTTTACCGTGGTGCTTAATTACCGCATCCGCAACAGCGCGGAACGGTTCAGCACGACCAGTACCACAGTTGAAAATACCTGATACGCCATTTTCTAAGAACCACAAGTTAACCGCAGCCACATCACCCACGTAAACGAAATCACGCTTGAATTCATCACTGCGCTCAAACAGTTTAGGATCTTCGCTGGCATTCATTTGATTGTTCAGATGGAAAGCAACCGAAGCCATAGAACCTTTATGTTGCTCACGAGGACCATAGACATTGAAGTAACGGAAACCGGTAATTTGAGAAACCGTTTCACCGTGCGCTTCAGCATCAGCCCATAGGCGGCGAACGTAGTTATCAAACTGTTGTTTAGAATAGCCGTAAACGTTTAATGCACCTTCGTACTCACGCTCTTCAATGAAGGTATCAGTATCGCCATAAGTCGCAGCAGATGATGCGTATAAGAATGGGATCTCACGTTCGATACAAAAATGAAGCACTTCTTTCGAGTATTCATAGTTGTTCATCATCATGTATTTGCCATCCCACTCAGTGGTAGCAGAGCACGCACCTTCGTGGAAAATAGCATCAATTGTACCAAAGTCATCACCCGCCATGATTTGCGTAATGAAATCTTCTTTATCCATGTAATCAGTGATATCAAGATCAACTAGGTTCTTGAATTTTTTGCCATCTTTCAGGTTATCAACCACTAAGATATCGTTAAAGCCGTTGTCATTTAAAGACTTAATAATGTTGCTGCCAATCATGCCAGCGCCGCCAGTTACAATGATCATTTTGATACCACGATTTATTTAGATAATTGATTCGATTGTAGCAAAGAAAGGAGTAAAAGGCAGCGGTAATTTTGCGACAGGGTATTAGTGAGTGGTCGTCACTAGAGACTATACGCTTCGCTAACTAGAAACTATAAGAGCAGGTACGGTTGAAGTGGTAGGATAATTGGTTTCAGTTGTGTTCGCTTTTTCTTTTATAGGAGCGAAGCGGTCTAGTTAGCGCAGCGTATAGTTTCTAGTCTCGTTGCGATCATCTCTGAACGCTAAGGATTTATTTTTAAAAGGATCAAAAATGCCAGAACTACCAGAAGTCGAAACCAGCCGATTAGGAATAACACCACACCTACAAGGTCAAACTATCAAAGCGATCACAGTCAGAACAGAAAAGCTGCGCTGGCCGATCCCACAAGAGCTACAAAAACTCGTAGGGCAAAGAATTCAATCCATCCGCCGGCGTGCTAAATATTTAATGATAGACACCCCAGAAGGCACAGCCATCATTCATTTAGGTATGTCTGGTAGTCTACGTATACTCGATGAGGCGATCCCAACAGCAAAACACGATCATGTCGATCTTGTTTTAGATAGCGGTAAATTGCTTCGTTATAACGATCCTCGTAAATTTGGTGCTTGGCTATATTCTGAAGTAGGCGTTTCACATGACGTGCTTGCCAAGCTTGGCCCAGAGCCACTTACCGATGTATTTAATGTGGAATATCTAGCAGAAAAAGCAAAGAATAAAAAAATCGTCGTAAAACAGTTTATTATGAACAACACTATTGTGGTGGGGGTGGGGAATATCTACGCCAGTGAATCCTTATTTATGGCAAAGATAAATCCTAAGGCACCAGTAGGTACATTGACGTTAGCCCAAATTGAACGATTAGTATCTGACATTAAAAAAGTACTAGAGACGGCTATTAAACAAGGTGGAACCACCTTAAAAGACTTTAACCAAGTCGATGGTAAACCGGGATATTTTGCACAAGAATTGCAAGTTTACGGACGAGCAGGAGAGGCGTGCTTAATTTGTCAGTCATTGATCCAAGAACAGAAAATAGGGCAAAGAAATACGTTTTGGTGTGAAAAGTGCCAACCTATTAATCAGTAAAATAGTGATCAGAATACCAATAGAAAAGAGATATAGATGAGCTTTCAACAAAACTTCAAACAACTCAGTAGAACCATATGGTTATCTGTTTTTATTGCCACAGCCATCATGTCTGTAGGTCGATTAGTCTTTCTTGCCAATATTGGTGACATGGCAGAGCTTACACATCGCGGCGGGGATCTATGGCGTGCTCTATTTACAGGCTTACGCTTTGATTTAAAAATAGTGGTTATTGGTTTTGTCCCCTTATTGCTCATTGGTCTAGTTCTCGCTATTTTCCCAAAAGCTTATCGTTTCTTTGTAAGAATAATCCCTTGGTACGCAGGACTTATCTTTTTTATTGTTACTGGTTTCTCCATTGGTAATTACTATTACTACCTTACCTATGGCAATTACATTGATGTATTTATCTTTGGATTAGCGGACGATGATACCAAGGCTGTATTAGCCAATGCTTGGGCTGATTATCCTATTTTCTTGTCGTTTATTAGCAGTGTGATAGTCGCTTTCTTCTCTGCAATCATTGTACGTAGTGCAGTAAACAAAATGCAGCAATGGGAATGGAAATTACAACACAAAGGAATTATTTCTGTCTCTGTTTTTGTGATGATCTTGACGATATTCTTCTTTGCGCGAGGCACATTAGGTTCTCATCCATTAAAGCGTTATCACGCGCAAATTTCTGATTATAAAGTGCTTAACAGCATCACTCCGAATGGATTGATCGCACTTGAGTGGGCGAAAAGTGATTATAAAAAACAGAATAAATTTCACTCAGTAAATAAAGTGGATCTTGAAGCTCAGTTTACTAAGGTTGTTGGTAACTCAACTGGCCAGTTTACGACGCCTTATAATGCTTATTTAGCTGAGAACAAACCTCATGTTGTGATGGCATTAATGGAAGGAATGGGAACTAATGTTCTTGTTGAAGATAACTATCCAGAAAATGACTTATTAGGAGCATTGCGACCAACCTTTGAGTCTGGTTTTGTTTTTAAGCGATTTTTAGCTGAGACTCCAGCGACAATTAATACGCTGGTGAATATGTTAGGGCAAAGTAATGTTCCGACGATCAGCCATTCTTCAGCTCAAAAAGTAGAAGTCGCAGCAGCGGCAGCACGTCCTTATAAAGCTGCAGGGTATAAAACGATTTTTATTACTGCTACCAATGGCATGTGGCGTAATGTTGCTAATTATTTACCATCACAAGGCTTCGATGAAATATTAGATGAAAATGCGATTTTAAAAGCGTTTCCTGAAGCAGAAGCGTTTCGTGGTGAATGGGGATTATCGGATGAATACGCTTTCAAACTAGCAGAAAAAGAGCTAAAAGAAGCGACTCAGCCACTTATGATTTACATCTTAACCATTACAAACCACACTCCTTATGAAGTACCAGAAAATTATGATGTAAAACCACTTAAGGTGAGCGAGCGTTTATTAGAAAGAATGGGGTCAGGAGAAGAAGAAGCGACGCGATTACTTGAAACTTATCAGTATGCCAATAACGCATTAGGTGAATTTATTATGGATATAAAACAGTCACCACTAGGAGAATCAACCCTCATAGCCGCGACGGGTGATCATAAATTAAGAGGGTTTACGATGCAGTACCCTGATGATTTAGCGATCATCAATGCTGTGCCATTTTATCTGTATGTGCCTGAAAAAATACAACACCAAGTGCCATATATCTATAATGAAAAAGTTGTAGGATCGCACAAAGATATCTTCCCAACCTTGTATGCATTCAGCTTGTCAGAAGCGACATATTACAGCTTAGGTGGAGAGAATATGTTGAGCACAACAGACACAAACCGATTTGGTTATAATCCTGAAATGACGTTGATAGAGCAGGGGATATATATGAATAAGCAGCCAGATCGATTATATCCATGGGTATCAGAGGTGGCGATAACTCCTGAATCGATTTCAAATAACGGCAAGCTTTTAGATAAGGATTACCACACATTGCAAACCTTATACATCAATAGCCAAGTAAAAGGCGTTCATTAATTGTAATCATAGGCCACTTATTTGAGTGGCCTTTGTTTGGGCATTAAACTGGTGACTTTACTTTATGTATTAATGCTTGATTTACCACAGAAGGAACAAAGGCTTCCACACTTCCCCCATGCAATGCCACTTCGCGAACAATGGTCGAAGAGAGAAAAGCATACTCTTCAGAAGGCGTAAGAAATACACTTTCTAACTCTGGCATTAACTTACGATACATACTAGTTAAGCCGTAAGCGTGCGGGGAACTACACCTAACAAATAAAATTCATTATGCGTATCTTACGATCTTTCATTTAACGAGAACGTAATTATGCAAAAAGATAAAAAGAGAACACCAGAGCAATGGCACGCTCTATTTGAATCTCAGCAATCTAGCAAGCTTAGTGCCGCTGAATTTTGTCGTAACCATAATATTCTGCCAAAGACATTTAGTGCACGTAAAGCACGATGGAAACAAAAGATTAACGCTTCTACTTTCTTGAAAGTAGAAGCGTTAACATCAACTATCATCGCCACTCCACAATTACCAGATATTCAACTTTCTATCGGAAAATTGCGATTAACATTGCCAGCTAATACTGAACCTCACTGGATAGGACTCTTATTAAAAGGGTATCAATCATGAATGTATTTACTGATGTTTCCACCATTTATCTTCATCGTGATTTTGTCGATTTTCGCAAGGCCATTAATGGCCTGTCGTGATTGTTGAGCAAGAAATGCAACTATCACCGTTTAGTGATGCTCTATTTATATTTTGCAATAAGCCTCGTGATAAACTCAAAATATTGTATTGGGATAAAACAGGATTCGCTTTATGGTACAAGCGATTAGATGAAGACCGCTTCAAATGGCCACGAAATATAAATAACGATACGTTAGCATTATCAGAGCAGCAACTGACACTGCTATTACAAGGTTTTGATATCTTAGGACATCAACCGGTACATTATCAAACAACCCTTTAAATAGTTGATTCTCAGTCAAGAATAGGAGGCAACCGATTGATTACCTGTATTATCGTTATATAGTCATCTACATGACTGATAAAATAAAACCACTTCCTGATACCATTGACGAGCTGAAAGCACTTGTGCTTCAGCTTGAAAATAAATATAACCGTCTTCTAGAGCAATTTCGGCTGGCTCAACATCAGCGCTTTGGTAAAAGCAGTGAATCTGACTCGACTCAATTTGATTTATTCAATGAAACAGAAGAAGAAATCATCATTGAAAATGATGACACACAAACGATTACCTACACTCGTCAAAAGCCAAAACGCCAACGCTTACCTGAAGACTTACCGCGTACTGTTATTATATCCACGACATAAAAGATAAAACTTGTAAGTGTTGCGGTCTAGAGATGCATGCGATGGGTAAAGACATCAGTGAAAAGTTGGAATTTGTACCAGCTAAAGTGGAAGTTATTCAACATGTTCGTCCTAAATATGCTTGCCGAAATTGTGAAAAAAACAATACTTCAGTAGACATTAAACAAGCCCCAATGCCAGCGTCACCAATCCCTAAAGGGATTGCGACCGCAAGTTTACTTGCTCAAATTATTACGGCTAAATTTCAATACAGTCTTCCACTTTATCGTCAAGAAACGTTATTTCAGCAATGGGGTATCATTATTGGACGGCGAACGATGGCGGATTGGTTAATAAAATGCTCGGTACTATTTACCCCTCTTTATAACGAGTTACATCGTATTTTGCTTGAACAACCCACTCTGCATTGTGATGAAACAACGGTAAATGTGTTGGATGTTGAAAAAGCAAAATGTTATATGTGGGTCTACTGCTCTGGCTATGATTCTCCAGGCTCTGGTGTTTTGCCTGGAATTGTACTTTATGATTATCAATCTAGCAGGCATGGCTACCATCCAGTTAACTTTTTAAAAGGTTATAACGGGTATTTACATACCGATGGTTACCAAGGTTATGAACAAACTGAAGCGATTTTAGTTGGCTGTTGGGCACACGCACGTCGACGATTTATTGAGGCTCAACGTGTTCAAGTAAAAGGGAAAACAGGGAGTGCAGATTGGGTATTGAGTAAAATCCAAAAGCTATACCGGATCGAATCGTTATTAAAAGAGGCTTCCCCTGAAGCCAAGTATGTTGCTAGGCAGACAGAAGCCCGCGATTTACTTAAAGAGCTCCGTGATTGGCTTGATAGCGCAGTTAGTCGAGTATCACCTAAAACAAAATTAGGTGAGGCGATTAGCTATACATTAAATCAATGGGATAAATTAGTTCGTTATATTGATGATGGATTGTTATCTATTGATAACAATCGAGCAGAGCGAGCGGTTAAACCGTTTGTTATCGGCCGGAAAAACTGGTTATTTTCGGGTTCAACGGCTGGTGCAGATTCAAGTGCAATGCTTTACAGCATTGTAGAAACAGCAAAGGCAAACGGATTAATCCCTTACGATTATATTAGGTATTGTCTAGATCGTTTATGTGTTGGATCGCCAGCTATCGATTCACTTTTACCTTGGAATGTAAAAGACAAGGTGTAGTTCCCCGCACGCTTACCTCTAATCCTATTTTATGACTCGTATAAAAAATGCCACTCAATTGAGTGGCATTTTATTTTCATTTATTACTCAGGAAAAGCGCTTAGATAAATGCAAATGCATCGCCAAATAAGTGTTCTTTCTTCGCTTGTTTTTCTGTCGTAAATTGCTCACGAGCCGCACCCGCCATTTCAAAACGACCTGCAATGTAAATATCCAATTCCGCTAATGAATTAAAATCTTCCTTCACCGCTTCCAATACATTGCCTGTTTTGCCAGTCCAGCCTTCACCTTGCTCAATAACGGGAACAAATGTGATATGACTGTGTGCTGCCGCAATCGCTTCTAATTCGGCTTTTGCGTACAACTGACGCTCATCACGACCACCCCAATAAAGGTAAATTGGTTTTTCGATATTCTGACTGATGCAATGATCAAGAATAGAACGCACGTAACTGAAACCCGTACCACCCGCAATCAACAACATTGAACGAGTGTTGTCTTCACGGATCCACGCCTCGCCATGCGGTGCATCAATTTGAATGTCTCCGCCATTTTCTAGCGCCGCTTTCATCGACTGTACGACTTCATTAGCATAAGCATTTTGCTCTGCGGCACCGATATGAAGTTCAATTTCTCCTTCATGGCGACACGGGCTACTTGCGATTGAAAATGGGCGTTTGTCTTTTTCTCCCATCACAACCATCAAATATTGACCCGCTTTAAACGCGATTGGTTGTTCAGGATGAAGTAAAATTCGAAAAGTATTACAAGCCAATGGCTCGATAGACTTTACTTTGCAATTGATTGGCATGACTTTCCTTTTCAGCTGATACCTATTTTAAAATGGTATTTATAACGCTGTAATTATTATGAGTATTGAGCATTAGACTCTAATTATACGGGGTGAATTTATTCTAACAACAGCACTAAATCACTTTTTGCTGTTGCCTGACACGCAAATACCCACCCTTCTTCTTGTTCTTTATCAGTCAAAAGAGGATCTAAATCGTATTCGATTTCCCCTTCTAACTTTTTACATAAGCACATAGCACATGCGCCTACTTGGCATCGATTTGGGTAGTTTATCCCGGCCTCTAATGCCGCATCTAAGATGGTTTGTCCTTCTTCGATGCCGAATTCTTTTTTCTGTGGTAATAAGGTTATTTTTTTCAAAAGATACCTAATTCACCCCAAATAGCGTCAATTTTAGCGACTATTTCAGGATCTTTTTTGATTGGTGTTCCCCATTCACGGAGGCATTCTTCTTCCCATTTATTGGTCGCGTCTAAACCAACTTTTGAGTGACTGTCTTCATTTTTCAAGAACAGTGTATCCCTTGCAGGGTCCATTCGTGTCGTCACAGCCCAAATAATGTCATTCCAATTACTCACATCGACATCACCGTCACACACGATAACAAACTTGTTCTCATCAAACTGAGACCAAACCCCTTCCATGATTCTCTTACCGTTATGCGCAGCCTGTTTATTGATAGATACAATCACCATACTGGCATTGTCATTCTGTAAATAAATATCAATGATTTCAGGGAAGGCCTTTGTTAACTCGGCTAAATTACCTTCAATATGTGCACTCTCTATTGATGACGATTCGATATTTGGTGACAGTGCTAATTCTGCGTCCCATTTTTTAGTGATATCTAAGCCCATTTTTGAACCTAAACCAACGACTGGTGAAGCAAAATCTAAAGAATCGATAGGGGTATTCTCTATCATCAAACTGTCTCGAAACGGATCCATATGCTGAGACATTGCAGCAGTCACTTCTGACCAATCTCGAGCATTGACTTCTTCGTCGCACACCAAAACAAATTTAGTGTACATGAATTGACGTAAGAAAGACCACACACCCATCATCACGCGTTTAGCATGTCCTGGGTATTGTTTCTTCATTGTTACTACCGCCATGCGATATGAACACCCTTCAGGGGGTAAATAGAAGTCAATAATCTCAGGAAACTGCTTTTGTAATATCGGCACAAAGACTTCGTTTAACGCCACACCCAATACAGCAGGTTCATCTGGCGGACGACCAGTATAGGTGCTGTGATAAATGGGGTCTTTACGCATAGTGATGTGGGTAACAGTGAATACATGATGCTTTTCAATTTCATTATAATAACCAGTATGGTCACCATAAGGGCCTTCATCGGCAAATTCGCTTGGATCAATATAACCTTCCAGTACGATTTCAGCGCTGGCCGGTACTTCTAAATCATTACTAATCGATTTCGTCACTTCCGTTTTACTGCCACGTAGCAGACCGGCAAATGCGTATTCAGACAACGTATCAGGAACCGGAGTTACTGCACCAAGAATTGTCGCTGGATCAGCACCAAACGCAACAGAAACAGGGAAAGGTTCGCCCGGATTCGTTTCCATCCAATCACGTAAATCTAATGCACCACCACGATGAGCAAGCCAACGCATAATAACTTTATTTTTACTGAGCTTTTGTTGGCGATAAATGCCTAGGTTTTGACGCTTCTTATGTGGGCCACGAGTAACGGTTAACCCCCATGTAAGCAAGGGAGCAACATCGCCAGCCCAACAACTCATTACCGGAATTTTATCAAGATCAACGTCATCGCCTTTCCAAACAATTTGCTGACATGCAGCTTTACGGATGTTCTTCGTTGGCATATTCAATACTTGTTTGAATACTGGCAGCTTATCCATCGCATCTTTAAACCCTTTTGGTGGCTCGGGCTCTTTTAAATACGCTAATAGCTTACCAACTTCACGTAGCTCAAGAACGTCTTTACGTCCCATACCAATTGCCACACGCTCCGCAGTACCAAACAAATTGGTCAATACAGGAATATCATAACCAATCGGATTTTCAAACAGCAATGCAGGGCCACCCGCTCGTAAAGTACGATCACTGATCTCTGTCATTTCATAATGAGGGTCAATCGGGTGTGAAATGCGTTTTAACTGCCCGATCGCTTCCAAATGATCGAGAAAACCGCGTAAATCCTTATATTGCATCGCTATCTACTGTCATGAAGTTTGAATAGATTATACCCAAACAAGTGCATATCCCCAACCTACTTCAAGCGTATTATTGAGTAATGCTTAACAAACTCAACGTTGTGATAACGCAAATCTTACGTGTTGCTTACGAACTTTATTGCGACTATTCAATAAACTTTCTAGCCAAGAACCATGCCCATAATTGGCTAAATGAAGTGCGACAGCGCCACCATCTTGGATATGACTGAGCTTAGCCAATAAGAACTGCTCAACATCTGAAGGCAAAGGATGCAGCTGCGCTAGAGAAGCAAACGCGCTTTGTTTTAGTGAAGGATTACTCGTTGCCGCAATCAGTTGATCGGTTGCAAACTTGTCCGGCGCTAAACGAGATAAACGAGATAAACGAGATAAACGAGATAAACGAGTTAGTTCTGAAATACTGTGTTGATCTGTTCTCATTTTCCATAAAATTTTATATACGGCAGGATCTTGCGATAACGGAGCTAAACGAACGACAATTTCCGTGGTGGGTAACCAGACAGAAATCGGTCCATCGTCTATTTGCCCAGATAAATAGGCAAGCGCTTCAGGGGTTAAGCTGTCTAACTCAGCTAAAACGATGGATTGACGTACGCGCACCTCATGGGGTTCACCCACGAGCCATTCAGACAGTACTAAGCTGTGCTCTTCTGCAGCAAGAATAAAATCTAAGACTTGTTGATCTTTCGACATTTGGTTTAGCACACGAGAAGCAATACTAGAATAATCAAACGCCAATTTAGTCACAACATACCCATCACCTTGCTCTTTAATCATATAGGTTGGGTGTTTCGTTAATTGCGCTCTTAACCAAATCGTTCCTTTTGGATCCAAAATGAGTTTCTGTTGCTCTATCTGTTGGAGCAACATAAAGCGTACGGCTTCTTGCTGAGGCATAGACAAACGATTGAGAGAGAAATTGAGTGTAATAATGTCACCATCAATAAGGTATTGATGTAATTCATCCACTTTCTTTTTTAGTTGTGCATCAACCAATAAGCTCTTCGCAAATGTAGGCTGAATTTCAGAGGCGGATACTACACCGACCATCAAACTAGTAGAAAGGAGGATTGATGCTAACAGTCCTTGTCGCATAGAGGGAGCTCCTTAAAAAATAACTAAACTGAATTATCCTTATCAAGTTTAGTACAAACCATAATGCGATCAAATTAACATTTAATCAACAAAAAAGCGCTGCCTAGTAGGCAGCGCTTTTCATTTAATGGCTAAATTATCAATTACTGGCGACGCATCGCGTCAAAGAACTCATTGTTCGTTTTTGTCATTGATAGTTTATCAATTAGGAATTCCATCGCATCACTTTCACCCATTGGATGAACAATCTTACGTAGGATCCACATTTTCTGTAATTCATCAGTCTTAGTTAGCAACTCTTCACGACGAGTACCAGAACGATTAAAGTCAATCGCTGGGAATATACGTTTTTCCGCAATTTTACGGTTTAAATGCAATTCCATGTTACCCGTACCTTTAAACTCTTCGTAGATAACTTCATCCATTTTAGAGCCGGTATCAACAAGTGCCGTTGCAATGATAGTTAAACTGCCACCTTCTTCAACGTTACGTGCTGCACCAAAAAAGCGTTTAGGGCGGTGTAATGCGTTTGCATCAATACCACCAGTAAGAACTTTACCTGATGATGGAATAACGGTGTTGTATGCACGAGCAAGACGAGTAATTGAATCCAATAGGATAACCACGTCTTTTTTATGCTCTACAAGACGTTTCGCTTTCTCGATAACCATTTCAGCAACTTGTACGTGACGAGACGCTGGCTCATCAAACGTAGACGCAATTACTTCACCTTTAACAAGGCGTTGCATCTCAGTTACTTCTTCTGGACGTTCATCGATAAGTAGAACCATCAACTCACATTCTGGGTAGTTGTGAGCAATACTTTGAGCGATGTTTTGAAGTAGCATTGTTTTACCCGCTTTTGGCGGAGCAACAATCAGACCACGTTGACCACGGCCAATTGGAGAAGCTAAATCAAGAATACGCGCCGTAATATCTTCTGTTGAACCATTACCACGTTCCATACGTAAACGATCGTTTGCGTGTAAAGGGGTAAGGTTTTCAAAAAGGATTTTGTTACGAGCATTATCTGGGCGATCATAATTAACAGCGTTTACTTTAAGAAGAGCGAAATAACGTTCGCCATCTTTTGGTGGACGAATCTTTCCGCCAATCGTATCACCAGTACGCAAGTTAAAGCGACGAATTTGGCTTGGAGAGACATAGATGTCATCCGGGCCAGCCAAGTAAGAACAATCTGCTGAACGAAGGAAACCAAAGCCATCTTGAAGAATCTCAAGTACACCATCTCCAAAGATGTCTTCACCGCTTTTCGCATGTTGCTTAAGGATGGAGAAGATGATGTCTTGTTTTCTTAGACGAGCTAGGTTTTCTAGGCCTAATGATTCGCCAAGAGCAACAAGGTCAGACACTGGTCTGTTTTTAAGTTCAGTAAGATTCATAGTGGTAGGTAGTTGTTTAGTCAAAATCAGATTCTATCTTTAGTTGATTTAAGAATGGATGACCTTCGAGCTCGGTCAAGAAATGAAATCGTATGAAATACGCCCGATAAATTATCACTTATTCGCATTTTAGTCTAGGGCTTAGCCCTGATTTCTAAGCTTAGCTTAGCTCAGAAAAACAAAACCGCACATAATTTTTCATTACATGCGGTTCTATCTGACTTAATTGCACCCTATATTATAGGTTTGCATCAAGAAACTCTTTAAGTTGAGTTTTAGAAAGTGCACCCACTTTCGTTGCAGCTACGCCACCATCTTTAAATAAAAGCAGCGTTGGAATGCCACGGATACCGAATTTTGGCGGTGTTCCTGCATTCTGATCGATATTTAATTTACCAATCGTTAATTTGCCTTCGTACTCATCTGCAATCTCATCCAGAATGGGAGCAATCATTTTACAAGGACCACACCATTCTGCCCAGAAATCTACTAGTACTGGGCCTGAAGCATTGATAACACTTTCTTCAAAACCGTCATCTGTAAGCTGCAAAATTTTGTCGCTCATCGTCAACTCCAACGTTAAATTTAAAGGCTGATTTCATGGTAACCAGCAAATTGATGCTCTATTTGAATGGAATCCGTTTCGTATTGCAAGCTTTAACTGATATTCTATAGTAATGAAAAAGACGCACATCACAGAGCAAAAATTTGCCGACCTAGGTTTAGAGCCTCAGGTCCTTGATGGTTTGAATGCAAAAGGGTTCATTAATTGTACCCCAATTCAAGCCAAGGCATTGCCGGTACTGCTCGCCGGCCAAGACATTGCAGGCCAAGCCCAAACGGGCACTGGTAAGACGCTCGCGTTCCTTGCTGCTACTTTTAATCACCTATTAACTACGCCTGCACCTGAAGGCCGTAAAATCACGCAACCACGAGCTATTATTATGGCTCCAACGCGTGAGTTAGCGATTCAAATCTATAACGATGCTGAATCTCTAATCGCAAGTACCGGCTTAAAAGCGGCACTTGCTTACGGTGGCGAACGCTATGAGAAGCAACAAAAAGTTATCGAAGCTGGTGTTGATATCCTAATCGGAACAACTGGCCGCATTATCGATTTCTACAAACAAGGTCAAATTGACTTTAAAGCAATCCAAGTGGTTGTTTTAGATGAAGCCGATCGCATGTTTGATTTGGGTTTCATTAAAGATATTCGTTTTGTATTCCGTCGTATGCCAGCGCCTGCTGAGCGTCTGAATATGCTGTTTTCAGCAACATTATCTTACCGCGTACAAGAACTTGCGTTTGAACACATGCAAGAACCTGAGCACGTAGTTGTTGAACCGGATCAAAAAACGGGTCACCTGATTACTGAAGAATTATTCTATCCTTCAAATGATCACAAAATGGCACTTCTTCAAACATTGATCGAAGAAGAATGGCCTGATCGTGCAATTATTTTCGCCAATACTAAACACAAATGTGAATTAGTTTGGGGGCATCTAGCTGCCGATAAACACCGCGTAGGCCTTCTTACTGGTGATGTTCCACAGAAAAAACGTGAACGCATCCTAGAAGAATTTACGAAAGGTGAAGTCGATATCCTTGTTGCTACCGACGTAGCGGCTCGTGGTCTACACATTCCACAAGTAACACATGTATTTAATTTTGATTTACCAAATGAAGCCGAAGATTATGTTCACCGTATTGGTCGTACTGGTCGTGCTGGTGAAAGCGGTAATTCAATTAGTTTCGCTTGTGAAGAATACGCAATCAATCTTCCTGCAATTGAAGAATACATTGAGCATTCAATTCCACAGTCTGATTACGATACATCAGCACTATTGGAAGATTTACCAGCACCAATCAGACTTCAACGCCGTCCACCACAAAATCGTCGTAACGGCAGTAACAATGGTCAACGTCAAAGCGGGAATCGCAAACATTCACGCCCACGTCCACCTCGTAGCCCTCAAGCTTAATCAGAGGTCGATGAAAGAATAATAAGGATGTTATGAAAAGTTCAACAATATCACCTATGTATGCCGTCATTGATTTAGGCTCCAATAGCTTCCATATGCTTGTTGTGCGTCATATAAATGGTAGTGTGCAAACCATGGCCAAAATTAAACGTAAAGTTCGTTTGGCTACGGGATTAGATAAAAACAACACACTCAGCCATGAAGCTATGCAACGTGGGTGGGATTGCTTGAACTTATTTGCAGAACGTTTGCAAGACATCCCTGTAGAAAATATTCGCATTGTCGGTACCGCAACACTTCGTGTAGCGACCAATGTGGATATCTTCTTAAAAAAAGCCAATCAGATCTTAGGTCATGACATTAATGTGATCGAAGGTGAAGAAGAAGCTTGTACAATTTACCAAGGAGTTGCACACACTTCTGGTGGAAGCGGACGTCGATTGGTCGTTGATATCGGTGGCGCAAGTACAGAGCTAATTATTGGTGAAGGTTTTGAAGCACAAGCACTCACAAGCCTCAAAATGGGTTGTGTTACTTGGCTTGAAGGCTATTTCAAAGACCGTGCATTAACCAAAGTGAATTTTGAGGCGGCAATCTCCGCAGCAAAGGAAACTTTAGCGCCGATTTTGCAGCAATACACTGACTTAGGTTGGCAAACCTGTGTTGGCGCAAGGCATGGATGAGGTTATTACCTTAGCCAAGCTTAAGCGCCTTCAAAAACAAGCGATGCAATACGAACATTTAGAAGAATTAGATATTGATGGATTGACCCTTGAGCGCGCTTTAGTGTTCCCTAGTGGTTTATCCATTCTTATTGCTATTTTTGAATTATTATCAATTGATTCAATGACATTGGCCGGTGGCGCTCTTCGTGAAGGGTTATGCTACGGAATGATCCCAGCACTTCAGCATGATGAAGTATGTCAACGTACGATTTCTAGTATTCAACAGCGCTATCAACTTGATGCTGATTACGCACAGCAAGTCACTGACCTCGCTGAACAGTTAAGTGCACAATGTGGCCATGATTGGCTCATTGATCCACAAGCCTTATCTCTATTAAAAACAGCAACACAATTACACGAAATTGGTATGTGTATTGATTATAAAAAAGCAGGAGAACACGCCTCTTATCTTATCAATGCATTAGATCTACCTGGTTATACCCGTGCTCAAAAACATTTATTAGGTGAATTACTGCGTCGTTATCGTGAGCAGTTCTCTGCAATGCCTAGCCAGTATGCGGTGTCTGATTTATCAGCTCAACGTATGTTACGTATCCTCCGTTTAGCACTTATTTTAACCCATCGTCGTGATGTTTCTTTAGCTCCAATGGTGACTCTATTTGAAAAAGATGATGTTTTATCGTTGTCGATTGATGGCAAATGGTTAGCTGAAAATCCGCTGACAAGAGCAGAGTTAGAAATTGAGGCAGATAAGCAGACGAATATTGGATGGGATTTGGTTATAGAGCCAAGAAACTAGAACGCTTCGCTTCTATAAGGTAAGCGTGCGGGGAACTACACCTTGTCTTTTACATTCCAAGGTAAAAGTGAATCGATATCTGGCGATCCAACACATAAACGATCTAGACAATACCTAATATAATCGTAAGGGATTAATCCGTTTGCCTTTGCTGTTTCTACAATGCTGTAAAGCATTGCACTTGAATCTGCACCAGCCGTTGAACCCGAAAATAACCAGTTTTTCCGGCCGATAACAAACGGTTTAACCGCTCGCTCTGCTCGATTGTTATCAATAGATAACAATCCATCATCAATATAACGAACTAATTTATCCCATTGATTTAATGTATAGCTAATCGCCTCACCTAATTTTGTTTTAGGTGATACTCGACTAACTGCGCTATCAAGCCAATCACGGAGCTCTTTAAGTAAATCGCGGGCTTCTGTCTGCCTAGCAACATACTTGGCTTCAGGGGAAGCCTCTTTTAATAACGATTCGATCCGGTATAGCTTTTGGATTTTACTCAATACCCAATCTGCACTCCCTGTTTTCCCTTTTACTTGAACACGTTGAGCCTCAATAAATCGTCGACGTGCGTGTGCCCAACAGCCAACTAAAATCGCTTCAGTTTGTTCATAACCTTGGTAACCATCGGTATGTAAATACCCGTTATAACCTTTTAAAAAGTTAACTGGATGGTAGCCATGCCTGCTAGATTGATAATCATAAAGTACAATTCCAGGCAAAACACCAGAGCCTGGAGAATCATAGCCAGAGCAGTAGACCCACATATAACATTTTGCTTTTTCAACATCCAACACATTTACCGTTGTTTCATCACAATGCAGAGTGGGTTGTTCAAGCAAAATACGATGTAACTCGTTATTAAGAGGGGTAAATAGTACCGAGCATTTTATTAACCAATCCGCCATCGTTCGCCGTCCAATAATGATACCCCATTGCTGAAATAACGTTTCTTGACGATAAAGTGGAAGACTGTATTGAAATTTAGCCGTAATAATTTGAGCAAGTAAACTTGCGGTCGCAATCCCTTTAGGGATTGGTGACGCTGGCATTGGGGCTTGTTTAATGTCTACTGAAGTATTGTTTTTTTCACAATTTCGGCAAGCATATTTAGGACGAACATGTTGAATAACTTCCACTTTAGCTGGTACAAATTCCAACTTTTCACTGATGTCTTTACCCATCGCATGCATCTCTAGACCGCAACACTTACAAGTTTTATCTTTTATGTCGTGGATAATAACAGTACGCGGTAAGTCTTCAGGTAAGCGTTGGCGTTTTGGCTTTTGACGAGTGTAGGTAATCGTTTGTGTGTCATCATTTTCAATGATGATTTCTTCTTCTGTTTCATTGAATAAATCAAATTGAGTCGAGTCAGATTCACTGCTTTTACCAAAGCGCTGATGTTGAGCCAGCCGAAATTGCTCTAGAAGACGGTTATATTTATTTTCAAGCTGAAGCACAAGTGCTTTCAGCTCGTCAATGGTATCAGGAAGTGGTTTTATTTTATCAGTCATGTAGATGACTATATAACGATAATACAGGTAATCAATCGGTTGCCTCCTATTCTTGACTGAGAATCAACTATTTAAAGGGTTGTTTGATAATGTACCGGTTGATGTCCTAAGATATCAAAACCTTGTAATAGCAGTGTCAGTTGCTGCTCTGATAATGCTAACGTATCGTTATTTATATTTCGTGGCCATTTGAAGCGGTCTTCATCTAATCGCTTGTACCATAAAGCGAATCCTGTTTTATCCCAATACAATATTTTGAGTTTATCACGAGGCTTATTGCAAAATATAAATAGAGCATCACTAAACGGTGATAGTTGCATTTCTTGCTCAACAATCACGACAAGGCCATTAATGGCCTTGCGAAAATCGACAAAATCACGATGAAGATAAATGGTGGAAACATCAGTAAATACATTCATGATTGATACCCTTTTAATAAGAGTCCTATCCAGTGAGGTTCAGTATTAGCTGGCAATGTTAATCGCAATTTTCCGATAGAAAGTTGAATATCTGGTAATTGTGGAGTGGCGATGATAGTTGATGTTAACGCTTCTACTTTCAAGAAAGTAGAAGCGTTAATCTTTTGTTTCCATCGTGCTTTACGTGCACTAAATGTCTTTGGCAGAATATTATGGTTACGACAAAATTCAGCGGCACTAAGCTTGCTAGATTGCTGAGATTCAAATAGAGCGTGCCATTGCTCTGGTGTTCTCTTTTTATCTTTTTGCATAATTACGTTCTCGTTAAATGAAAGATCGTAAGATACGCATAATGAATTTTATTTGTTAGGTGTAGTTCCCCGCACGCTTACCTAAATTCAGCCAGCAGGCTTATTAAGAAAAGGAATAGAGTGGTTAGATAGAAGGATCTTTTTTGGGGATAATCATGGGGGTTTGAGATTCTGGATCGGTGATAATGGTGGTGTTTACCCCATAGATCGTGTGAATAATGTCGGGGTTCGCGAGGTCTTCAGGTTTTCCTTCCGCCACTATTTTCCCCTTGTGCATCATGATGATATTGTCGGCGTATCTAAAGGCCTGATTAATATCATGCAGCACCATCACCAATGTTTTTCCTTGATCTCGTAGAGACAGACAAAAATTCATCACTAAAAGTTGCGCACGTATATCAAGAAAAGAGGTTGGTTCATCAAGCATTAAGATATTACTCTTTTGAGCGAGTACCATTGCTAACCAAACTTGCTGTTGTTGTCCGCCAGATAAGCTGGCAACAGGACGGTGTATTAACTCGGTTAACCCTGTGGCGATCAACGCTTCTTGAACGGCGGTTTCATCATCTAGCGACCATTGCTGCCACATTTTTTGGTGTGGGTAACGCCCGCGGCTGACGAGTTCGATAACCTCTATCCCCTCAGGTAATTCGGGCTTTTGAACTAATAGAGCAAGTTGACGCGCGAGTGTCTTACTGTTCATTTTTAAAATGTTCTCTTCACCTAAAAGAATGCACCCTTCATCGGGGTGTTTTATGCGACTTAACATTTTGAGTAAGCTCGATTTTCCACAGCCGTTTGGACCAAGAATCACTGTCAGTTTTTTAGCTGGAATAGCCAGTTGCATGCGGTTGATTATTTGCCCTTCACTGTAGCTTAATGAAACGTGATGAGCCGATAATGTTTTGGTTATTTCGTTATTGTTTTGCATTTATTCATCCATCCTTATTTATTGGTGACTTGTCGGCTTAATAAACCCACGAGATAGAGTCCACCAATCAATGCGGTGAGTACGCCTACTGGCATTCGAAATAAACCGGGCAGGGTGAGGGTTATTGTGTCAGAAACAAGAAGGAGTAGGCTGCCATAAATGGCTGATCTTAAGAGCGCCAATCGGCTGTGACCAAAACGTGCAAGATGCGGAGCGACTAAAGCAACAAAGGCAACTGGCCCAACAGTCAGAACGGCACCAAGCGCAAGTCCAGAAGCAAGAAGCAGCGCTTGCCATTGTGCTGTATCGACGCGGCTTCCTAGCACGATTGCACTATCATAACCTTGGGTAAGAAGAGACAGGCGACGAGCGAGCAGAAGAAGCAGTGGAACAAAAATAATAAGAGTCATGAAGATGACGGAAACGTCTTGCCAATTTCGGTTGGCTAAACTGCCACTAAGGTAACCAAAAAGCTGCTGAGCTTGTTCTCGTTGAACCAGAGTTAAAATGAGTTGAACGGTCGCGACAGCAAAGGCATTGATGGCGATCCCAAGCAGAACCAGTTGTCGTGATAATTGCCACGATTTCCCTAATGCGATCAGCATGATTGTTAAAACAGAGACGGCACCGAGTAAGGCACCAATAGCTATTGGTTGATTCGGCAAAAACCATAACCACAATACTGCGCCAGCACTTGCTCCGGCGTTTATACCAATAATGTCAGGGCTGCCTAATGGATTTTTAGTTAACGTTTGAAATACTGCCCCAGAAATACCGAGTGCGGCACCGGCTCCGATGGCACACAAAACCCTTGGTAATCTGGATTGCCAAAACAACCAATCTTGGTATGGGGACGCTTCACCTTTAAATAGCGTTATAAAATCATCAGGTGTTATGCCATTCTTGCCTAACATTAAACTAAAAACCAGAGATAGGGTGATTAATATCATCGCCATGATTACGGCGTTGAGTGTCCTTTTGCTTGGGGCCAGTATTACGATTGACCCTAACTGCCATGTTGAGACTAAATTAGTTTTCATTTGAGTTTCTCTTCAGACGTCGTTTACAAGGTGTTACTGATGACGACTTTTTCATTTGATCTCTTCTCACTGCGAGGTAGAGAAAAGGAGCGCCGAGCATAGCGACAACGATGCCAGTAATAAGCTCTGTCGGAGGCATGAGTGTTCGGGCGATCACATCAGCAATAACAACAAGGTTACCGCCAATGAGTGCCGATATGGGCAATTGCCAGCGAAAATCCTGTGGGGCAATAAATCGAGAAAGGTGGGCGGATGCTAAACCAACAAAAGTCAGTGACCCGACGGTGGCGGTTGAGGCCGCACACAAAATCGTAGCGCCAAGCCAACCTAGTTGCGGCTGCCATCGTAAATTCGCCCCCAAGGATATCGCAATGTTTCTATCGATAGAGAGTAAATTTAAAGCAGGAGCTAATAGAAGAAGAATGACAGTAGCGATAATAAAGTAAGGCCATATCGTATTAATATCAGATAGTTGGAGTCCTGATAATGACCCCGACATCCAATACTTTAGGTCACTAAAAAGCGATGGGTTTACGATGACTCTTGCTTGCACATAAGCACCTAATACGGCACTAATGGCGGCACCAGATAGGATAAGCCTTGTTGGGGATTGATTGTGGCCTCGTGACAATAAGTAGACCATCACGCTCGTGAGTAACGCACCAGGAATCGCTAACCAAAAAAGAGGCCAGTTGGCACTGAATGATAATAAGCTGAGTGTTATTATTGAGGCATTCGCTCCCGCATTTACACCGAGTAAACCCGGATCAGCTAAAGGGTTTCGAGTTAAGGCTTGCATGACGCAGCCTGCCATTGCTAATGACATTCCAGCCAATAAACCAATCAGAACTCGTGGGAGTCGAGCTTGTATAATAAGAGTATCGTGATTGAGATTATTTTCACTAAATAAGCGCAGTAGATAAAAGGGAGATAGGGTTGTTGTTCCTAAAAGAAGCCCAGAAATAATTGCAGAAAAACTTAATATAATTAGCAATATTAATGTGGTAGTGACCTTTTTATTTCTGCTGATTAAAGAAGGGAGAATAGCCAAGTCAGGTGTACTAGTTAATTGGTTATCTGCGTTATTCATTTACCCATAACCTCTTTGATTTTTGGAATAAATGCGGGCATTACCCATTCCAAACTGAGTAAACTGCCATAGGACGTCGCCATTACAATTGAGGGATCGGTTATCGCAAGATATCGTCCTTGCTTAACGGCGTTGATGTGTGAGAAAAGCGGGATTTTTTCAACGGCTTGTTTGCTTTTTTCAGACTCATACCAACTAATAATGAGATCGGCATCATTAAATATATCGGAGTGCTCTAAACCAATGTTGGCCGTGAAATGTCCACGAGTTGGTTTTATGTCTTTGACTTCAGGAAGTTGTATAAAGCCGAGTGCGAGTAGAGAATCGATACGTGGATCGCCAGGTACATACAACGCAAGATTACCGAATCGACTTCCTGCATTAATATACGCCAGTTTTTTACCTTTAAATTGAGGGTTTGCATCGGCAAGTGAAGCAAGGTATTGGTGTAATTGAACAAGCAGGGCCTCTCCTTCTTCTGTTTTTCCTAAAGCCGTTGAAATGAGGGTAACTTGCTTATCGATAGGGGTAAGCCAAGGTTGATCTGGATAAGCAACAACAGGAACAAAACTGTTTAATTGGTTAAACGTTTCGAGTGTGATCCCAGATTGTGGCGCTAAAATTAGGTCGGGTTTTAATGATAAAATATGCTCGATATCGAGTTCAGGGTAGCTATTGAGTACTGAGGGTAAGGCTTTTTCTTGTTCTAGGACGGCTTGTTTAAACCAAGGTAGATAACCTTTGCTGTCACCACCCCAATAATGAGCTTCAATGGCGATAGGCACAATGCCTAAGAGCAAGCACCAATCTTCGGTTGTTGCGCCTAGAGTGATGACGCGTTGCGGGTGAGTAGGAATAACCGCGGTTCCATGCGCGGTTTTAATGGTGACAGGGAATGGGGAGCTGCTTATTTGGTTTAAGGGAATAGCAGCAGTGTGGCTACTCATGAATATAAACAGCAGAGAGATTGCTTTTGGCCATTTTAATATAGTTATAAAATGTCGCCCTACCTTACGGTAGGGGCCTCCAAGTAAATTTGAGATAAATGAATGAACAGCGTTGGTCTTAAAATTGGTAGTCAACATTCACGCTTATATTACGAGGCTCGCCAGCGTGATATTGGTTATAGATCCCCATCTGGCTGTAATATTCTTTATCAAAAAGGTTTTTAACATTTGCATTGACGTTAAGTTTTTTGTTTACCTCATATCGCACCATTACATCGTATATCGCGTAACTGTCTTGTTTTACTTTGGTATCTCCAACATTAGGTATACCGCTTACTTCTTTATAAATACTGCTGTACCAACGAGCCCCTCCGCCAATTTGGAGGCCCTCTAAAACGTCACCTAATTCATAAGTGGTGAAGAGTTTGAGTTGTTTGTTAGGGATGTCTGTTTTTAATCTATTTCCTTGTGGATCTTCTATTTTGAAATAGGTATAGCCAAGCGTTAAGTTCCAGTCATCTGTGATGGCACCATTGGTTTCAAACTCGAACCCTTTGGTTTCTGTACCATCAACACCACGATAAATAGGCATCCCTGTATTTGGATCGACGTCGCCAGTTTTTATTCCTAAATTATCCTGTAACGTGTTGAAGCCATTAAGAGAAAGGTTTAACTGATCATCCAAGAGGCTTGCTTTAATTCCTGTTTCATAGTTCTTTCCTTTAATCGGGTCGAGATACGTATTATTTTTACCTTTTACGTTTTGCGGTGTGAAAATATCAGAGTAACTGGCGTATACCGCAACAATGGGGGTTATTGCATAAGTCGTCCCAACGTATGAGGTAAATTCATTACTGATTTTATTTTTATGAAGGGTTCCAAAGTCATTCATATCGGTTTCCCAGTCACTCAATCGTCCACCAAGAACGAAAGACCACTGGTCAGTTACATTGATATGTGAGGCGACATAGATCCCTTGTTGTTTGGTTTCTCCTGTTGATTCCCAGCTTTTTTCTCTGCTCCATTCCGGTTCTGGATAAGACCAATTTGGGTCAGTAAAATCACCGACCTCTGATTGTGCGTTTAGCCCTTTATAGTAAGTATTCTCGAACGTCATTTTTTGATTGTTGAAACCCGCGATCATTTGGTGATCTTGTCCAAACAGAGAAAAATGACCTTTGAGAGTTAGGTTAAGATTATTAATTTTTCGATTTCCATCAATATAATTAATACTGCCTGGAACCATACCTTCATTTGTATTTGGGTCAGGAAAACCTTTCGGCCATAAATAATTGAAATCTAAGCTGTTATCACCATAGGTATACGTTCCTTTTATTACCCAATCTGGGTTAAAGCTATGCTCTAGACTGACAAATGAATTTAATGCTGTGGTTTCAGCGGATGCCCAGTCAGGAGCGGTGGTTGCTGATGTGCTGTAATTTGTTCTCGTACCATCGCTATGAAAGAGGGGAAGTCCTCCCGCCATGGTGCCTTTTGGCTCGTTATATTGATAATCGGTACCGACCGTTAATAAGGTGTCGGTGGTTAAATCGGCCTCAATAACGCCATATAATGTACTTCTTTTCTGTTCGTATCTGTCTAAGTAGGAGTCACGTTCTTGATGGACAGCAACAAGACGAGCTCTAATACTTTCATCAGTATTTACGCTGCCAGAGATATCAACGACCCCACGTTTTAAATTCCAAGATCCCGTGCCTACGCTAACATTGGCATTAAAATCGTGAGTAGGACGTTTTCTAATAAGGTTGATAGAGGCTGAAGGCTCGCCTGCACCAATCATTAATCCGTTCGCACCGCGAACCACTTCAACGCGATCATAAATCGCCGTATCCATTAGGTTATCACCGTAATTGAAACGGGTGTCATAGGTGATAGGAACGCCATCATAAAGAATGGTGCTTACTTCCATACCACGAGCAGAGACGGTGTATCTGTCGTTGTCCATAGGTCGAGCGTAAACACTCGATACGCTGTTCATTACATCAACAACACTGTTTAGTTGTTGATCTTTCATGGCTTGTTCGTTCACGGCAGTTACAGATTGTGGTGTTTCTAAATAGGATAAATCCATCCCTGTTGAGGTTGAGGTTTCACCTGTTTTATAGCTGGCAATCTCTTGTTTATGCGCGGTAATGGTCATTACTTCCATTGCCTCGTTATCATTGTCCTCTGCCATTACTGGCAACGTTAAAACACAAGATAACCCATAGAAAAGTGAGTATGTCGGTATTTTTGGTGATGTCATGTTCGTATTCAATGTCATTGTTTGGCCTAAAAGTCAGTGAACTAAATAATGCGATGAGTCTTAGCAAATAGAGCGAGAGGGTTTGCAATATCCTCAGCAAAACGTAAGTTCTTTTCTCTATCTTCAAGGTCAATCATTTGCTGATTATTGTTTAGTTGAATTCGATTTAGGCAGGTACGGGCGAACGAGCTGCAATACAGATCGTAACGTTGATATTTCGCATCAAATTGCGGGTGTTCTTGTTGGTAGTCTTTGACTGAATCGGCAACTATCTCCCAAAAATCAGATTCGCTAACCTGAGTTTGTTGCTCAAGCAATGGAGCGATGAATCGGAAAATACAATCAAAAATATCGAGCAAAATGTAGTTAAGTTTCATTGGGTCTTCAAGATCAACTGCCAAGCAATTCATGTCATTTGGTAGAGTTTTTTCTCCATTTAAAATGGCCACTTCTTCCCCGATGTCTTTCATGATTATTTTGATTGGGCTGTTGTCTTCAAGTACTAAAATTAAGTTTTCACCGTGTGGCATAAAGACAAGATCATAAGCAAAAAAGCTGTGCAGAAGAGGTTGTAGATAAAGATCCATGTACTGCTTAAGCCAGTTATGATCAGACAACGGCGAATCGGCCATTAACGCTGATATCAGGCTTTTTCCTTGGTCATCAACATGCAGTAATGAAGCCATTGTCAGTAGTTTTTGCTGCTTGTTTACCAATACATTGCCATGTTGATCTGGTGCGTATGGACTTTCACGCCATAAAGAAGAAAGCATTTTTTTATAAGGATTGTCAGTGCGAGTAGCTTGCTCATAGTAGCTGTGGTGATAGCCTATTGCCGCGACTTCTTTAAGAACAAAAAATTGCTTTTTAGCAAAGTAGGGATCGGTTTCAATGAGGTTTGCAATGAACGTATTGATAGCCGGTGTTCGGCTCATGTAATACGGAGATAACCCACGCATGAAGCCCATATTTAAAATCGATAAGGCGGTTTTCACATAGCACTTTTCTGGTGAAGAAAGGTTAAAAAAGGTTCGAATAGATTGCTGTGCTTGATACTTATCTTCCGTCGTGCCAAGAGGAACTACATACTGATTGGCGATATCAGCGGCGAAGATACGTGATATTTTTTCTCGCCATTGCCATGGGTGGATGGGCATTAAGTAATAATGTGATGGTTCAAGCCCTTGCATAGAGAGTTGTTGATTGAACTCATTCAGTTGTGATTGACCTAATTCATCAAAAATTAGGCGGTCGTAGCTTAATGATTCGATGACGGCAAAGCTTGTTTTTTCACGCAGCACTGCAATCCATTGTAAATTTAATGATTGTCCACTTTCTGGTGAAAATTCAACATGATCTAACATATCAAAGCCAATTCTGCCGTTATTAGCAATGAATACTGGATGACCTTCTGTCATGGCAGCTTCAATCTCTTGGTAGCTTGCATTCGCTAATTGAGCTGAGGTCTTATTTTGGTGCATGAGCTTATAGGCTTTGCTGTATAGCGTGCTAGTGATTTCCTCTAAATACGTAGGTAACAATGCATCACTGATCTCAAGAAGGTGACGACAAGAAAGAATAAAAGAGACGGCATCAAGAGGTTGGTTTTTATCATCTTTAGTGCAAGTGATTGATTGTGGTTCAACAAATAAATGATCGAGTTGATATTGGCGTGCACGAAAGAGGTATTCAGACGTTCCCGTATCCGAGTTGAAGGTGATACACCAAGAGGCGGCTTGTGCATTTGATGCATCATCTAATTTTATCGGTGTGATGATTTGCTCATGGCTCAACTCGGTGATCATTTTCGCGATTAAATGTTGATTCGCTTTATGCCAATACTCTGTCGTTAAATGAGAAGTGGCGAGTGATAATGATGGATTCTTACTGCTATTTTTCATTGAAGATACTTTCCCTTGTGACTGCAAAAATTGTGACTTAGTAGCAAACCCTAATTTTGCGGTTTTGCTGTTAAGCGGAACGATTTGACTGTACTCAATACCTATTAAGTGGTTTAAACGGTGTACTTTCTCATTTTGGATATCCGGTTCAACAACGAGCCTTGTAAAAGGCAGGTGTTCTAAAATTAATGACGAGATTGCGGTAATGACGTTTTGACTTAAACGATGCTCTGGAATATCAACGGGAGCGATAATCAAGTGCATGCCACAGTCACCTTCTTGAACTGGGTAATGCTCACCTATTTCGTCTTTCGCTGGATGATATAGCTCGGTATAAAACAGTATTTTTCCGCGTTTTAGTCCCACCAGTCCAAATTTATGGGCTGTGTTTTTTAGCTCAAGGTTGCGCTGATCTTCGGTAAGTTCATTCATTCCCCAATACGATGAATAACTCTGAGATAACCATTGATTAATAACGCTAAAATCGGTGTCTTCGTTGTAATTTCTGAACTCAAATTCAGAGATATTGATTAATTGGTCTTTTTTTGGCGCGTAACGATCCGTAAAGCTACATTGAGCTTTGGCTGTGAAATCTGTCATCGTTATCTCTTTATTCGAGTGAGTGTTCAGTGGTTGCGTTATATAAATGACTTTCGCAATTTGGAGGAGAGAATTGCTGAAAGGCGATGGATTTTTCTACTTTGTAGTGGGTTCTGCCAAGTACCTGATTCAAAATGGTCGCGTTTCTATAGCACACCATTCCAAGATCTGGGGAAGTCAGCCCATGAGTATGTAAGCCAACGTTTTGTACGAAGATTTTGTTGTTTCTATCAACGCTGTAGTTTCGCTGAACATCAAGTTCTCCATGTGAATCAAAGCGTAAATGCGCGCAAATGCCATCTAGAAATTGAGGTAATTGATATTCATAACCCGTTGCCATCACAATGTGTTGAGTCTGTAGTTCGAAATTATGTTGAGTTTCAGTGTGCAGACAATGAAGCGTTACCTGTGATTGTTCGCTTGATAAAGAGTGAACAGAAACGTTCGTCATCATTTCAACAGTAAAGTCATGTGATAACTGTTTAATGTATAAAAGATCATAAATATCATTAATCAAATCGGCGTTAATGCCTTTATATAGGTGCTTTTGTTTCTGGATTAATACTCGGCGTTGCTCTGGTTCAAGTTGATGGAAATAGTCGATGTATTCTGGTGACGTCATTTCCAATGTGAGTTTTGTATACTCCAATGAGAAGAATCGAGGAGAACGCGTTAGCCAGCGAAGACGGTACTTTTCTACGTCGATGTCGGTTAATAAATCATAGAAAATCTCAGCCGCACTTTGACCACTACCAACAACAGTGATGCAGGTAGACGCTTTTAATTCTGCTTTATTCATTAGGTAGTGAGCAGAGTGGGTCACTTTCGGTTCCTTTTTACTGCAAAAGTCAGGCAGGTAAGGCTGTGTCCCAGTGCCGAGAACTAAATGATGGCAGTAATAGGTTTCTTCACGATCCAGTAACGTGTTTTGTGTTTTTACGCAATATATCGCCTCATTTTCATCATAATCAATATGGGTGACGCAGCTATTAAACGTTAGGTTTGATAGGCGGTTACAAGCCCATTGGCAATAGTGGTTGTATTCTTCTCTGGCTAAAAAGAAGTTTTCTCTTATATAAAAAGGGTACAGACGATCATTTAATTTTGCGTAGTTAAGAAAACTGTATTCATTGGTTGGATCAGCCATTGTGACAAGGTCAGACATAAAAGGTGTCTGTAATCTTGTGCCCTCTAACATCATCCCTGGGTGCCAATCGAAGTGGCTACGAGCATCAAGAAAAATGCTTTTACAGTCAGGAACAGAGGAAGAAAGGGCGGCAAGGCTAAGATTAAATGGACCAATACCGACACCTAAAATATCGTATATATTTTTATTCACTGGATATCCTTTTTTATTAGGCGCTTTGTTTTACATTGGTAAGCAGTTGCTCGGTGATTGAATGACCACACGTATTAATGGCTTCAAATACGGCAACGATGCTGTTCACGGGGGTTTGAGGGTTTAACATCGTTATTTTGAGATATTGACGACCTTTAACCACGGTTGCTGCGATTAACGCTCTTCTTGATTTAGAAAGTGCCTCTCTAATTGCCCTGTTGCAGGTGTCCTGTTCTGTCGGGGTAAGGCGTTGGTCGACGAATCTAAATACCAATGTGGTCAGTTGTGGCTCTTGAACAAACTTAATATCGGTTAGGTGCTGACTGCGTTGATAGACTTCTTGAGTATTAAGGATTAAGTCATCAAATAACTTACCGATGGCTTCTGGCCCGCAAGCTCGTAAAGTAAGCCAAATCTTTAAAGCGTCGAATCGTCGTGATGTTTGAAGACTTTTGTTGGCAAGGTCAGGAATACCATTATCGGCTTGGTGTTTTGGGTTTAGGTAATCGGCATGATAGGTAAGATGAGAAAGAGATTGACCATTACTCACCATAAGGGCTGAGCAGCATAAAGGTTGGAAAAATGATTTATGAAAATCGATGCTAACAGAATCGGCTTGTTCAATACTTTTCAATAAGTGAGGAAATTTATTCGAAATCAGTAATACGCCACCGTATGCCGCGTCTACATGCAACCAACATTGATATTGCTGACAAAGAGAAGCTATCTCTTCGATAGGATCGATAGAACCAAAATCGGTGGTGCCAGCGGTAGCAACCACCGCCATTGGAATTAATCCTTGCTCTACCAGTGATGCCAATGTTGATGAAAGCGCAGTCGGATCCATTTGTCGCTGAGCGTTAGCAGGAACACTAATTACCGCCTCTTGACCTAAGCCTAAAACGAATGCCGCTTTTTGAATACTATAATGGCTGTATTCAGAACAAAGAATACGGAATTTACTGGTATTGGTAGGTAATGATGCTTTCTTGGTGTCATCAAGTTTAGTGCTGCATTGCTCTCTGGCCAGTAACAGTGCCATTAGATTAGATTGTGTACCTCCAGTGGTAAATACACCATCGGCAGACTTTAGATAACCTATACGGTATGCAAGCCAATCTATTACTTTCTGTTCAATGAATGTACCACCGGCACTTTGATCCCAGGTTTCAACCGCGGTATTAATCGCACAGCTAATTTGCTCAGCTAATAATGAGGTTAATAATACAGGGCAATTTAAATGCGCTAAGTAATCTTTATGATGGAAATAGACAGCATGCTTAAGGTAAAGCTCATCCAATTCATCTACAACATCATTAATATCAATTAAAGGAGAATCTAAATCTATATTTTTGAAGGCGTTCTTTAATTCTTCTGGCGAGATCCCAGAATTAGGGTGTGATGTTTCTTTTACTGTTTTAATAAGCGTGTTGAGCCCTAACTCTGTGATTTCTTTATAATGATCTAAAGAACTTGAATCAAAAAAATCCACATTACTTAAGAGACTACTTTGGTTAAAGAGAGTATCGTTATTGGCGTTTTTTTCAAAATATTTAGTATCCATATTTTTCTCTGTGCATTTATCAATGTTGAATGAAATCCCATGTAATTAACTGAGATGTATTATTTATCTTTGTTTTTGAGAGTGTATGGAATCTATCATGATAAAACTCAAATGAAAATGATTATCATTCCCATGGTTGTTTTGTGGTTTTTGTTAATTTTAACTTCTACCTAGTTAGAGTAAGGCTTGAGCGGGAATTGATGAGTGAAATTTAATCTGAAAATATTTTTTTGTATTAAAAAAATGAGGTGAATTTAAGAGTTAATACCTTTTTAAATTTACGATAATAATTACTAACCCTCCGTTAAAAGAGGATGAATTACTTTTATTTTCAAATTAAACGGAAACAAATGGACTATTAATTTTATTTTTTAGTGACGATCAATATACTGTCCTTTATATCAATAAGTTTAATATAAAAACATGTGATTATGATCTAGGTATAACGTAATTTTAAAAATAACAATGAATGTAATTAAATAAGAAGAAAAGTGAATAAATAGGAAAGTTAATTATTGTTACGTAATAACGGCCCACTTAACTAAAGTTGACCATACAAAATGAGGAGAGATTAAGATGAGATAGAAAATAGAATTGAGTCTGAATAAAGTTCGTATTTAGTCTCTAGCTTTTGTTGTTTTATAAATGCTTTTTCTTCTTTTGTGTAAGGGTTAATTGCGTTTAGATCAATAAAAATCCCCTGATAAGTATGTCCTCTAGGACGAAGTTCATTGATAGATACTTCGTCATTTTGTAACTTCACACCATATCTATCTCTGACCGTAACCGATACCTTCGTATTTGGTGGCACCTTATCCCATGCGTATCTTATGGTTTCGTTAGATTGCTCTCCCAATATGAAGGGGTCATTGTTTGGTATGTCAGAGCATTGATCTATGCTTATTACTTGACTCTCTCTGTCCTTCTTATTATGTATGAATGAAAGTGGTTCAAAATCTTTGGCGGGATTCAGCTCATATTTATTTTCGTTTGGATCTGCTCTTTGTAAGTAAGAGATCTCTGAATAAATGTCCGTTCTCTTTACCCAATTGTTATTATTATCAACAAATTCAATTTCTGGTGAAGCATGGCTTTCAGAAAAAGTGGGGGTGTAATTATAATCAATTGAAAACAGTACATCCTCCATGTCTGGTTTGGTGAGTGATGCGAATGCTTTATCCGTAGCGGATTTTATTTTTTGTATCGATTTAGGGTGAGTTAAATAAACCTCAATTAAACCATGTCCTGCAATGTCAGAAGAACTAGGTGCAATTATTGTGTTAAATGGAGGCACTGAGCCCACCCCTGTAAAATTTAATCCGTTAATGACAAGGTCTGAGCTAGATAAAATGTAATCGCTATTAGGACTTAATGTTGGAGAGGCTGGCGCGATATGAACGACATGAATATTACTTGCATCATAACCTAATTGAGACACAACATAGTTGTACGATTTATTTACCCATAAGTTTCCTTGAGAATGGGCAATATAAATCAGCTTTTTCCCTTGCCATGTATTGGAATCATTGATGAGCTTATGCTGCATCTGAGTCTTTGCTGTATCTGGAGAATCAACCGATAGGGTTAATAATTCTAGAAATTCGCGGATGATGATATTGGAACGTTGACTGTTGAAGTCAGTAAAAAACCCCCCAAACCAAGAAAATGCAGCACTGATTTTTTTGATGATAGAGCTATCTTGCTTGCCGTTAACGATATCCCAAAACGCTTCCCATCGGTCAAATTGTTTTTGCTCTAGCTCTTGAGTTCTTTGGTCAAAGGTTTCGGCGAAATCAGCCAGTACGTTAAAGCCATTACTTTCAATGTAAGAATCGTTATAGAAAAGTTGGTACTCCACTTTTTCACCGTTGTATTGAGTGATATCAAGAGTAGATTTGATTTTATCTCGCCCACGTTCAGCATCTTTCTTCGTCGTCGCAACCCCATTAAAAAAGCCGATGGTGTAACCTTCGATTTTGCATGAGTTGGCATTTACATTTAATGGAAGTAAGGCGCCTATCATGAGCGATACGGTTAGTTTATTCACAGTATTGTGCCTCTGCATTCAGAGAGGTACTTACTGCGCCATCTTGTAAATGATTATAAGCAAGGTAGGCCATGGTGCGGGCTTTGGTGTTGTAGGTGAGTGCATCGATAGTTCTTCCTGTGTTTATGTTATCATCAATAAGAATGCCTCTGAATTCTTTACAGGCCAGAACTTTGTTGTATTTAGCCCCCATTGTCATGGCTTTATTGATGTTGGCGTCTGTTTTTTCGGTAAAGTCATAATAGAGGTTTTCTTGAGCATAACGTGCCTCTTGTTTTAATGCGTTGCGGACAGGCTCTTCCACTTCTAATGCCTCTATAAACGCTTCTATATCATCTCTGATGCCATCATTATTGACATCAACCCCTGTCAATGAATCACTGCGATCTAACAAAGGCTCAAATTGTTCATAAAGCACACTAAATTGGTCATTAATGGTCTCTTGTGATTGCAGTAACCCAATGAGTTCTGGCGTTTTTTCTATTACAGACTGAACGTCATCATCCGTATTGTTATTCGCATTGATATCATCGTCATCACAACCTACAAGTAATAACGGAAGAATGAATAGGTACTTTTTCATGACTAGCTCTTATTTTATAAAAAAGGCATGCTCACATGGTATTTTTTGTTAATCAATGGCTTGTGATGCAAAATTTTAATTGTGAGATAACGATGACAAATTACGTGTAGAGTTGGTCACATTTATGGCAATTAAAATTTCACACACACGAATAGCATTGGATAGAGTTATCTAATTAAAAAGACTATTGTGGCTACAGGTCGTTTTAAATTAAGAAAGGGGCTTGAGCAATCATTCAATAATTTACAAATGATGTTACGGGAAAAGGGTGTAATGAACAATAGGCGCCTACGGCGCAAATCAAAAGGACTCAACCTCTTCCATTGTTGCCAATAAATCGTTTATCCTATCGCCATGCACGCATATAAACCCCTGAAACAATTATTTAATAGTCAAAATAACTGGCTTAAATTTCTTCATAATAACAAAGCTAACCTAAGAGCGGTCGTGATTGAAAATGTCACAAAGATGCTGTCCTGTGGGACAGCGGCTTTTGGCTCTCGCGAATATCATTGTTGCAACCCTGACTGTACCCATATCAAATATATTCACCAAACCTGTAAATCTCGAGCGTGCAGTAGCTGTGGCATGAAAGCCACAGAGCGATGGATACAAAAGCAACAACATGTCTTCCCTGAATGCGAATATCAACACATCACCTTTACCCTTCCAAACACGCTATGGCCTATCTTTCGTCATAACCGTTTGTTAAATAAATTATTCAAATGTGCTGCAAACATTCTGCTGGGATGGGCAAAAGATAAAGGAATAGATGTCGGTATCTTTTGTGCTCTTCATACTTACGGTCGAAAACTGAATTGGAATACGCACTTACATTTATCGGTCACTCGTGGGGGAATTTGTGAACGTACCGGTTTATGGAAACCCATTTACTTCCAAATGAAAACGACAGAGCCTTGTTGGAGAGCGGCTATCGTCAGTTTATTGGGTAAGGCTTATGATGAGCTTGATTTATCAAGCGAAGAATGCCCCTATATCCATAATAAAACGGATTGGTCACGCTTTTTAAGCAGTCAATATAATCGTCGTTGGAAGCTTCATTTTGCTAAAAAGACAAATAATGTAAAACCGACGATGAACTATCTTGGTCGGTATTTAAAACGGCCCCCGATTTCAGCGTCACGTTTAAGTCATTACGCCAAAGGCGGAATGATAACGTTTAATTATTTAGACCATCGAACAGGAACAACAGACAGCCTAACATTATCACCAGAAGAGATGATAAGACGGATAGTAGAGCACTATCCTGATAAACATTTCAAGATGATCCGATACTACGGTTTTTTATCAATGCGTCGTCGTGGAGAAGCTCTGCCTAGAGTTTATGCAGCTTTAGGTATGACAATAGAAGCTGAGCCGAAAATGCCAGGGTATGCCGCAATGTTAAAAGGATATGTAAAAGTAGATCCGTACGAATGTATTTTATGTGAAAGTCGTCTGGTGTTTACGAATTTCCGAGTCGGAAATTCGGTCAATGATTTAGTCACCCATGCGATAGTTCAGTCAGAATTGAGGGCAGCATAATAAGGTTTGTAGGATAAGTGTATCTAAAACTCATGAAATAGGGCTAAAACAGTTATAAAATCCCCGATAATTATATTTTCGATACCTTTTAAAAAAACAGCGATGGTGAAATTGGCTTTTTTAGACGGGCCAATGCTAACTCAGCAACATTCAAATTCCTTACCTTTAAAGCGAATCCTGTTTTATCCCAATACAATATTTTGAGTTTATCACGAGGCTTATTGCAAAATATAAATAGAGCATCACTAAACGGTGATAGTTGCATTTCTTGCTCAACAATCACGACAAGGCCATTAATGGCCTTGCGAAAATCGACAAAATCACGATGAAGATAAATGGTGGAAACATCAGTAAATACATTCATGATTGATACCCTTTTAATAAGAGTCCTATCCAGTGAGGTTCAGTATTAGCTGGCAATGTTAATCGCAATTTTCCGATAGAAAGTTGAATATCTGGTAATTGTGGAGTGGCGATGATAGTTGATGTTAACGCTTCTACTTTCAAGAAAGTAGAAGCGTTAATCTTTTGTTTCCATCGTGCTTTACGTGCACTAAATGTCTTTGGCAGAATATTATGGTTACGACAAAATTCAGCGGCACTAAGCTTGCTAGATTGCTGAGATTCAAATAGAGCGTGCCATTGCTCTGGTGTTCTCTTTTTATCTTTTTGCATAATTACGTTCTCGTTAAATGAAAGATCGTAAGATACGCATAATGAATTTTATTTGTTAGGTGTAGTTCCCCGCACGCTTACTATTAAGAAACTAAAAAAGCCAATGGAACAATCATATGCTCTCACTGGCTTTTTATTATCAATAAGTAAAATTACGATACTTTATCTCTATTTTTTCTTCGCTCTTGGATGCGCTTGATCGTACGCTTGAGCAAGATGTTGAAAATCTAAATGGGTATAGATTTGCGTAGTAGAAATATTTTCGTGTCCTAATAATTCTTGTACTGCACGTAAGTTACCGCTCGATTCAAGCATATGCGTAGCAAATGAGTGACGTAGTTTGTGTGGACTAATGTGGCTATTCACCCCTTGCTTCATTCCCCACTCAGCCATACGTTTTTGCACATTTCGATGAGAAATTCGAACGCCTAATTTAGAAACAAACAACCCTTTCTCTTCTGGGTTCGCTAATTGGTTTCGCACTTGCAGCCAGTGTCCTAACCATTCTTTCGCTTTCCCAGAAAAAGGGACTTTACGCTCTTTATCCCCCTTACCAATAACTCGTAATTCACCTTGGCGTAATTGAATGTCTCGAACATCAATTCCGACTAATTCAGCCAAACGTAAACCCGCGCCGTACATTAGCTCCATCATCGCTCGGTCTCGAATCGATAATGGATCATCTTCATTCACTTCCAGTAACTGCCCCATCTCATCCACATCAATATTTTTTGGTAATGGTCGAGATTTACGAGGCGCAGAAACACCTTTCGCGGGGTTTGCTTGCAATACATTACGTAAGACTAAGAAATCAAAAAAACTGCGTAATGAAGACAGTCGAGTCGATAAGCTGCTCGCTTTCAATCCCGAACGCATGCCTTTACTAGTGATTTGTCGAACCCACCCAGCATCAACGTCTTGCCAAGAATCAACACCAAGCTCAATTAACTGCTCAGCAATGGTTGTTAACTGGCGCTTATAGTTACGTTGAGTATAAATACTCAATCCCTTTTCATTACGCAAGAACTCGTAAAATGCAGTTAGGTGTTTTTCATATTGCGGAGGTAATGATTCACTCATTATGTGCTTTAGACCACTGAGTTAGTAAGTAATGGAACACACTCACAAGTTGTTCCAAAAATAACGTATCCATATTCGGTTGAAAATGGCCACCATCACGGCTAGCAAAAGCCATGATCCCCATAGGGGTTGACTGTCCTAATGGTAAAACAGAGAATGACCCCAATTCTGAACTTGAGGTATTTAGCCCACCATAGGCCAATAAGCTATCACGCTCAGTTTGACGCAAGCGCCCTAAGTATGCAGAACGACCATTCAAGAATTTTTTCATGAAATTATCGAGGGCTGTTTTATCTACATTATATTTAGGATGAGCATGATCAATTATTTTTATATAAGCCGTTAAATTCAGCACGACGGCTTTCTGCTCTATAATTTTAGCGGCTTGATCAAATGACTCACACATCAATAATTGTTTTTGAACATCAGCAAAGTCATGAAATAAGCGATCATTTTTTGCCGCGAGTGACATTAACTGAGTAATTTCTTCTTCTAAATCACCAATACGATTACGTAGCTTACTGACTTGTACTTCAACTAAAGAAACCACGCCTCGCTCAGGAGTATCGACTTTAATTCGCCCAAGAAGCTCGGGATGCTGTTGAAAAAAATCAGGGTGATCCATTAAAAATTGAGCCACAACGTCTTCCGTTAATTGAGTCGGCTGTGGCTCTATTGGTGTTACTTCATTCATATTGATAATTGACCGTCATAAACGTGTGTCGCAGGCCCTGTCATGAATAACGGTTTACCCGGGCCTTGCCAAACAATACGTAAATCACCACCAGGCAAAGACACTTTAACGTCTTCTTCTAGGAGTTCTTGCATTATACCTACAGCAACCGCTGCACAAGCACCGCTTCCACACGCTTGAGTTTCACCCGCACCACGTTCATAAACACGTAATTTAATTTCGCTCGGAGAAACTATCTCCATAAAGCCTGCGTTTACTCTCTCAGGGAAGCGTTCATGCCCTTCCACTAATGGGCCGTATTTATCAACATCGTAATTATCGACATCATCCACCACCGTCACGCAGTGTGGATTGCCCATACTCACCGCACCACAAAATAATGTTTTATCTTCCGCACGCAATAAATAGGTTTTTTCAGCTTGAGTCGCTTTAAATGGAATTTTGTTTGGTTCAAATTGAGGTTCACCCATGTTCACCGTAATTTGATCATCATCTTCCACCTTTAAACTCATTTTTCCTTTTTTCGTGCTGACCAAAATAGTCGTTCGATTCGTTAAGCCTTTCATTCGGACAAAACGAGCAAAACAACGAGCGCCATTGCCGCATTGCTCTACTTCTGTGCCATCAGAATTAAAAATTCGGTAATGGAAATCAGTTTCAGGATCATAGGGAGCTTCAACCACCAATAACTGATCGAAACCGATACCACGATTACGGTCAGCCAGACGACGGATCAAATCTGGTGAAAAGAAAATATTTTGAGTTAAGCAATCAACCACCATAAAGTCATTGCCTAGCCCGTGCATTTTAGAAAAATGAAAGTGCATAGTTGTTCTTCTTTTTATTTTATCTTCTAGGTTGAATACCAAAAGAGCAAGCAGCCTAAGCCTCTTGCTCTTTATTCTAAGTTAGTTTGGTAAAATAGATTCCAGCTCCCATAAAGAGCTTAATTCTTCTCGCTTACGAACAAGATGTACTTGATCGCCATCGACCATTATTTCTGCCGCACGAGTACGTGTATTGTAGTTTGATGACATAACAAAGCCATACGCACCTGATGAACGAACAGCCAATAAATCATTCGCTTCAAGAACTAAATCACGATCTTTACCCAAGAAATCACCCGTTTCACAAATAGGGCCAACTAAGTCATAACTTTGAGCTTCGCCTTCACGCGGAACAACAGGCACAATGTCTTGCCATGCTTGATACAGTGCTGGACGCATTAAATCATTCATTGCGGCATCAATGATCGCAAAGTTTTTGTGTTCCGTATGTTTTAGGAACTCAACTTTAGTCACTAATATCCCCGCATTTGCTGCAATCGCACGACCCGGCTCAAAAATAAGCTCTAAGTCCTCACGACCCGTTAAGCGACTTAATAATGCCGTAGCGTATTCTGACGGTTGAGGCGGTAATTCATCACGATAAACCACGCCTAAACCACCACCAACATCAAGGTGGCGAATATTCACACCTTGTGCTTTTAAGTCATCAATCAACGCTAACAAGCGATCCGTTGCATCAATGAATGGCGTAATGTCCGTTAATTGAGAACCGATATGGCAATCAATGCCTTGGATATTTAAGTTCGGTAACGTTTGTGCAAATTTGTACACTTCTGGTGCGCGATCAAACGCGATACCAAATTTATTGTCACGCAAACCAGTAGAAATATACGGGTGTGTTTTTGCATCAACATCAGGATTAATTCGCAATGAAATTGGCGCAATCACACCCATCTCTTCAGCGACCGCATTTAAGCGCTCAAGCTCTGGTTCCGATTCTACGTTGAAACATTTAATGTTTAATTCTAATGCGCGGCGCATTTCTTTTGCTGTTTTACCAACACCAGAAAACACGACTTTCGTAGGATCACCACCAGCAGCAACCACACGCTCAAGTTCACCTTGAGAAACGATATCAAAACCTGAACCTAGACAGGCAAGCGCATTCAATACACCAATGTTTGAGTTTGCTTTAACGGCATAGCACACAAGATGAGGTTGCTCACCGACCGAGCTATCAAATGCATTCCAATGACGCTCTAATGTCGCACGAGAATACACATACAATGGCGTACCATATTGCTCAGCCAATTGTGTAATTGGTCGTTCTTCAGCCCAAAGCTGTCCATCGTCCTTATAATTGAAATAATCCAATGTCATCTTCCTTGTCTAGTTTTCAGTTATTCTATTAATAGATTTCAGTGCATGAATACATTTATTACAAATACACTATTCTGCGGCTTCTGTTTTTGGTGCATCATCCGTTGGCATGTATAACCCACCAGTTTGACCGCAGCCCGCCAATGCTAAGACACTCAGTAGCATTAACGCCATCACTCTTTTTTGCATAAGATTTTACCATTAGTGTTAATATCTGGTTATGCTCTCTATAATCGCACCACAGCCAAGAAAAGCAATAGGATAAACAAGATGAATAATACTGAATTTCACGAATTAGTTGATGCGAAACTGCAATTACTTGAAGATATGATTGATGATTCTGGCGCAGACATTGAGCCAATAATCACAGGAAACGTATTGACCTTAGAATTTGAAAACCGCAGCCAAATCGTGATCAATAAACAAGAACCAATGCACGAGATCTGGTTAGCGTCTAAATCTGGCGGTTTTCACTTTGCTTATACTGATGAAAAATGGACATGCTCTAAAACAGGGGTTGAATTCATTGAAATGGTAAAAGAAGAGTGCCAGAAACACGCAGATGAAGTGATTCAATGGGCTTAATGCCATCTTTATGAATCATCGTAAGCTCTTTTGATCTACTCGGAAGGGCTTAATTTATTATTTTTCCCCACCCCAACTCTGTCACCTTCGAATACAAGTTAACTCAACATAAGGCCAAGGAATGCCTATGAAAAGCATATCGAACATCACAAAAATCACAGGGATGACTCTGATCTCTTTATCTATCTCTGCTTGCTCAATAAGTCCAAACTACGATAAATCCGTCGGAGAAAAAAACTCACTCGTTATTGAGCAACAAATGGGGATATATCAAAATGAATCACTCGATCAATACGTCAAACAAGTGGGTGCTCGCTTAGTCTCTCATCTTGATTCACCACAGTTTGATTTTAAATTTGAAATTGTTGATGACCCAATCCCAAATGCGTTTGCCCTCCCTGGTGGTTATATTTATATTTCTCGGGGTTTGTTAACTCTAATGAACAATGAAGACGAGCTCGCCTGTGTATTGGCTCATGAAATTATTCATGTCACAGAAAGGCATTCAATTCAGCAAATGAAGCGAAGTATTCTGCCTGGCATAACTCAATTACCCGGCAACATTGTTGGCAGCGTAATAAATGAAGACTTAGGTAATCTAATTAATACCCCGTTTACCTTTAGCAACGATTTATTAATGGCAAACTACAGTCGTTCTCATGAAACAGAATCAGATGAACTTGGTGTAAATTTAGCGGCAAAATCTGGCTATAATCCCATGGCGATGGGCGTTATTTTAGCTCGTATAAATGATGCGATTGAATTTAAAACGCAGACGGAAACTGAAAAAAGCTACTTTGATAGCCACCCTTACACACCAGAACGTGTTAAGCATGTCGATCTATCAGCAAGTGCATTAAGAGTGATACCTCAAAAACCAATTAAGCCTAATTTTCTCTATAACCTCAATGAGTTAGTCGTCGGTGACAATCCAGAAAATGGCGTTTTTTCTGAATCGACATTCATTCAGCCTACGATGGGCTTTACCATAATATTCCCTAAAGAGTGGCAAACAGTAAACCAACCTCAAGTTGTTGCGGCGATCAATGAGACACACGATGGCTTTGTCGCTCTCTCCGTTTCCGATCCTCAATACACTGCTGAGCAAACAGCGCATCGCTTTAGTCAGTACCTTGAACTTAAATATCATTACTTAGCGCCAGTAAATACGGTTGAGTTAACATGGGGAGCAACCATGTATAACGTGCAATTAACGGATAAAGAAGGAAAACAAGACACGTTTATCACCCAATATTGGCTCGATTTGAACGACATCACTTATCAAGTACTCACCCTAAGTACCGCGAAAAACAAAAGTGAAGTCAGCATTTCAGCCCTCTCTTTACAACCAATCACAGATGCACAAATTGCAGCAATAACTCAAAAAGAGATCGCGATTACTACGGTAATAAAAGGCGAAAGTGTCAATGAGCTAACCAAGCGTAATCATTCTGATTTATCGGCAGAAGAGACAGCGATATGGAATGGATTAGAAGAAAATACGCCACTACACCAAGGTGATGAGGTAAAAATAGTCGTGACTAAGCCCTATAAGAAATAAACGCTTTAAAACAAAAAACGCCTCAATATAATGATTGAGGCGTTTTATTTATGGCACTTACTTGCTTAGTTTATTACGCACCAATGCCCGCATGACGTAACATGGCATCCACTTGTGGTTCACGACCACGGAAGCGTTTAAACAATTCCATAGGTTCTTCACTGCCGCCCATTTCAAGAATATTATTCAAGAAGCTTTGGCCTGTTTCCGTGTTGAAAATTCCTTCTTCTTCAAAACGCGAGAACGCATCGGCTGATAATACTTCTGCCCATAGATAGCTGTAATAACCCGCACCGTAACCACCCGCGAAAATATGACTAAAGCTGTGAGAAAAACGGTTCCACTCGACACTAGGTAATACCGCTACCTTTGCTTTTACTTCTGCTAGGGTTTCTAATACTTTTGCACCTAGATCTGGATCGTAATTTGTGTGCAGTGTGAAATCGAACATCCCGAATTCTAACTGACGCAAAATAAACATCGCTGATTGGAAGTTTTTCGCCGCCAGCATTTTATCTAACATTTCTTTTGGTAATGGCTCACCCGTTTCATAGTGACCAGAAATAAACGCGAGTGCTTCTTCTTCATAACACCAGTTTTCTAAGAATTGACTTGGTAGCTCAACCGCATCCCAAGGCACACCATTAATACCCGACACTGACGCTACATCAATTTGCGTTAGCATGTGGTGGATACCATGACCAAATTCGTGAAATAACGTCACTACTTCATCATGAGTAAATAATGCAGGCTTACCACCAACAGGCTTACTGAAGTTACACGTTAAATACGCGACAGGCGTTTGCAGTTCACCATTTTCAGTTAAACGACGAACACGACATTCATCCATCCATGCACCACCACGTTTGTGTTCACGCGCGTATAAATCTAAATAGAAGCTGCCACGTAAGGTGTTGGTTGAATCGAAGATATCAAAGAAACGCACTGATTCGTGCCATACATCAACGCCTTCACGCTCTACCACTGTCATACCAAACACACGGTTTAGCACTTCAAATAGGCCAGAGACGGCTTTTGATTCAGGGAAGTAAGGACGTAATTCTTCATCTGAAATCTGATATAGCTTTTGCTTTAATTTTTCAGAGTAATAAGTCACATCCCATAGATCCAACTCATCAATATCAAACTCTTCTTTTACAAACGCTTTTAGCTCTGCAACTTCGCGCTCACCTTGTGGTTTAGCCTTCGCTGCTAAGTCATTTAAAAAACCAAGGACTTGCGTTGGGCTCTCGGCCATTTTTGTTGCTAACGATTTTTCACTGTACGAAGAGAAACCCAATAGGCGCGAGACTTCATGACGAAGATTAAGCTCTTCTGAAATAAGATCGGTGTTATCCCACTTACCGGCATTTGGACCACGATCCGATGCACGAGTCACAAACGCTTCGTAAATTTCACGGCGCAGTGGTTTATTGTCACTGTACGTCATGACTGGAATGTACGATGGCATCTCTAATGTCAGTAACCAACCGTCTAATTCTTTTGCTTCTGCCGCCGCTTTCGCCGCTGACATCGCCGATTCAGGTAACCCTGATAATTCGGCTTCATCCGTAATATGCTTTGACCAACCCATGGTTGCATCAAGCACATTGTTGCTGAAATTTGAGCTTAATTCTGACGTGCGCTTACTGATATCACCGTAACGCTTTTGTTGATCAGCGGGTAAACCAATGCCTGATAATTCAAAATCACGCAATTCATCAATAATGGTTTTTTGTTGAGCTTGAGAAAGTGCAGAAAAATCGGCACTCGCTTTGATTTCTTTATAGGCGTGATAGAGCGCTTTGTTCTGCCCAACCCAAGTTCCGTACTCGGAAAGGATAGGTAAGCACGCTTCATACGCTTCACGCAGGGCTTCACTGTTTTGCACTGAATTCAAATGACTCACTGGTGACCAAATGCGGCTTAGACGATCATCCGTTTCAGCAAGGGGAACAATAATGCTGTTCCAACTTGGTACGGCATCAGACGCCAATACGTCTTCTATTTTAGCTCGGCAATCTGCAATCGCTTGTTCTACTGCAGGTTGAATGTGTTCTGGCTTAATTTGAGAAAAAAGAGGCAAGTCAGTAAAGGTAAGTAACGGATTAGACATATTCATTCCTTTTTATTTCTTATTCGATTTGATGTCGCTATCTACTTAAGATGGTGCTTAATGGATTAAATTTCAATGGGTGATGCAAGAGTGTGCACATTGCGTTATAAACTTGGGTATAATATTCCCATTCAAATAGTGAGAGTTCATTCATGCTAAGTTATCGTCACAGTTTTCATGCTGGCAACCATGCCGACGTAGTTAAACACATTGTTCAAAGCCTTATCCTTAATTCATTAACGCTAAAAGATAAGCCATTTGTTTATCACGACACCCATTCAGGGGTTGGCCGTTACGATTTAACGCATGAATGGTCTGAAAAAACAGGTGAATACAAACAAGGTATTGAACGTATTTGGGATAAAACAGACATCCCAGAAGAAATCACAAGTTACCTTGATGCCGTAAAAGCATTAAATGAAGACGGTGAATTACGTTATTACCCAGGGTCTCCTTGTGTTGGTCGTGCGCATATACGCTGTTATGACCGCATGGTATTAACCGAACTTCACCCTTCTGATTACCCATTGCTTGAACAAGAATTTCACAGTGATCGCCAAGTATCTATCTATAAAGAAGACGGTTTTGCTCGATTAAAAGCAAGCTTGCCGCCACCAGAGCGCAGAGGCTTGGTATTAATCGACCCACCTTATGAGCTTGCAAAAGAATATTACGATGTGGTTAACGCGATTGGCCAAAGCCATAAACGTTGGGCTACAGGTATTTATGCGATTTGGTACCCAGTGGTTAATCGTTGTGATATCGACGACATGATCAATGGCCTTAAAAAACTAAATATCCGTAACATTCTTCAAATTGAATTAGGGGTATCCCCTGATACAAACGAGCGTGGCATGACGGCATCAGGAATGATCGTTATCAATCCACCGTGGAAATTAGAAAGCCAAATGAATACGATTTTGCCTTTCTTAAAAGAAGCAATTGCACCAGCAACAGGTCACTGTAAAGTGGAATGGATTGTTCCTGAATAAAAAATAAGGGTTCAGGCCGGTCGCAAGCTCCCTCAAAGGATTCAGGAAAAGCAGATAGCATTGCTCAGTTTTATCTCTTTCCTGAAACCTGCAAGCGAAGCAACCTGAAACCTAGTAGACCTTGAAGCTCGTACACCTTGAAAAAGAAAAATTTGGTCGCATTTCATACATAGTATGTAAAAAAGAATTAAAAACTTATTGGAGAGAAAGTAATGGCTACTCATTTTGATTATATCTGTATCGGCGGTGGTTCTGGCGGTATCGCATCAGCAAACCGTGCGGCTATGCACGGCGCAAAAGTTGCTCTTATTGAAGCGCAAGAACTTGGCGGTACGTGTGTAAACGTGGGCTGTGTTCCTAAAAAAGTAATGTGGCACGGTGCTCAAGTTGCTGAAGCCATTAATTTATACGCTGAAGATTACGGCTTTGATGTTGAACTGAAAAAATTCAATTGGAGCAAGATGGTTGAAAACCGCCAAGCGTACATTGGTCGTATTCACGAATCTTACGATCGCGTTCTTGGTAACAATAAAATAAACGTAATTAAAGGCTTCGCTAAGTTTGTAGACGCTAATACTGTTGAAGTAAATGGCGAACATTACACAGCGGATCATATCCTTATTGCTGTTGGTGGTCGTCCAACAATCCCTAATATCCCAGGCGCAGAGCACGGTATTGATTCAAATGGTTTCTTTGACATCACAGAACAGCCAAAACGCGTTGCGATTATTGGTGCAGGTTACATTGCGGTAGAAATTGCTGGTGTACTTCATTCTCTAGGCACAGAAACTCATTTATTTGTTCGTAAAGAATCTCCACTTCGTAGCTTTGATCCAATGATCATCGATACGCTAGTTGAAGTGATGAACACAGAAGGCCCAACCCTTCATACTCACTCTGTACCAAAAGAAGTGGTTAAAGAAGCCGATGGCAGCCTAACACTTCATCTAGAAAATGGTGAAACACAAAACGTTGATACTCTAATTTGGGCAATTGGTCGTCACCCTGCGACTGACGCTATCAATCTAGAAAAAACAGGCGTTGCTATTAACGATCGCGGTTACATCAAAGTTGATGAATACCAATCAACAAACGTAAAAGGCATCTACTGTGTTGGCGACATCATGGAAGGCGGCATCGAGCTAACTCCTATCGCAGTTAAAGCCGGTCGTTTACTGTCTGAGCGTTTATTCAACGGTCAAACAAACGCAAAAATGGACTACACACTAGTTCCTACTGTTGTGTTTAGCCACCCACCGATTGGGACGATTGGTCTTACAGAACAAGAAGCTGACGAACAATACGGCAAAGATAACGTAAAAGTGTACACATCAGGCTTCACAGCTATGTACACCGCCGTTACTAAGCACCGTCAACCTTGTAAAATGAAACTGGTTTGTGCTGGCGAAAACGAAAAAGTGGTTGGCCTACACGGTATCGGTTTCACGGTTGATGAAATGATCCAAGGTTTTGCAGTAGCAATGAAGATGGGCGCAACTAAGGCTGATTTCGATGCCGTTGTTGCTATTCATCCAACAGGTTCTGAAGAATTTGTAACGATGAGATAGTCTATTTTTAGACTATTTTAAATAAAAAACGCCGCTAAGGTTAACCCTGGCGGCATTTTTGTTTGTTCTCTAATTCGTATTAAAACTTAATGTGAGTGATCATGATTATGGTGATGACCACAACCACAAGTCGGTGCTGCAACTACACTTTGTAGTGGTTCAAGTGTTATTTTCTCATTTAATTCTTCAGTCGTTAGCGTATTTAACAGCATTTCATTTACGCGATTAACTACGTTCACATCATTAATTTTGCGTTGAATCTGCATAACTTCAACAAACTGACGACTCAATTCTTCTGACAACGTAAATTCGCGAATAGCTTGCAGTGTGTTGGTAGCACTATCAATCGCTAACATAGAAAAAGACAACTTCCCTGATTCTGGTGATTGAAAATACTCTTCAGGAATAACAGCAGCATTAAACTGCATTTCAAACGTCAACTCACCCAATGAAAACACAGTTAAACACGCCCCTTCATTTGTCATTGTCATTCCTAGTTGAGCACTTTCTTGTCCCAACACGGCTTGTTCGTCAGCCGTAATATTACCAAGACCAACATAAAGAATATTAGGTAAGTCATTACGAAACATCTCAAGCATCGCGCCATCACCTTGTCTAAATGGGTGATCTTCAATCGTTTGTCCAACTTGAAAATGAGGGTGATGATGTGCAGTCATAATGGCTTACCTTATGTAATGTTAATATGAGATTAGTTTAATCTGATTAAATTAAATAACAATTACCATAAAAAGCAATTCACTATTACGTATGTGTAAAAGTAACGTTAATCGTGAGTTCTATTTTTATTATCCATATAAATACAAAGTTAAAAAAAAATAAATTAGGGAAATTTACCACGGTTTTTTAACCAATAATTTCGCATTAAATAAATTCACGACTATTTTCTTAAATACGAGAAAAAACATTCTAATTACGCCACTAACCCCATATAGTACGGTTAAACAAATTCATATAAATTAGTCCCTTGCAGTTAATTACCTCACCAACTCAAATTTTCTATGATTTAATGGATCTTGATAACATTCAAAAACAAAAAGTATTGGATGCACTGCAAAACAGTCACCCAAATATCTATCAAGACCTCATTCCATTACTGAATAACACCACATCAGAACCATTCTTCGATTTATTTGGTTTTGGTGCTCAGCAAACTTTTAATACTGAATGGGATTTTAGCCATCACATGGTAGATAAATACCAAATTACAAAAGAGCTGGGTCGCGGTGGGATGGGAGTAGTCTATTCAGCATATCGTGCTAATGGTACTTTCGAACAAGAGCTTGCCATTAAATTTATTCAACCTGATTTAAAGAATTTATTAAACAAACACGCCCTATTTGAAGAGGCGCAATTATTAGCACGTTTAAATCATCCATATATAGCAAAAGTCTTTGATGGTGGAGAGTACGAAGGGGCTGTTTATGTGGTGATGGAGAAAATTATCGGTACAACACTCAATGATTTTTTAAAGCATAATTTGTTGTCTCGACAACAAAAATTACAATTATTTAGTCAGATTTGCCAAGCACTTGAACATGCACACCAACACGATGTACTACATGCAGATCTAAAACCTGAAAACATTTTAATTGATAAACGGAATTGCCCAAAGCTAATCGATTTTAACTTAACTCAACAAGTAAAAAAAAATGGGCATCATAATACTCAAGGGCTTGTCGCCTACAGTGAGCATTTTGCTAGCCCAGAACAAAAAGAAGGCAATTATTTAACTCCTTTGAGTGATGTTTATTCTTTAGGTAAGATTTTATTGCTTCTTTTTCCTAATCTTCATAAGAAGGAAGACATTACTTACATCCAAGAAAAAACGACCCAAGAGACACTATCTAAACGCTACTGTTCTGTTGAGGCTCTACGCAAAGATATCGAGTGTGTGTTGGCATCTAGGCCAATTACATTAAAACAACACACCCCTTTATATACTTTTCGTTGTTTATTAAAACGAAAACCAATTTCCGCATTTATTTTGGTTTTATTAACTTTATCAACATTAATCTTATCTAGTGTATTAATCATTAAAAACAACAATTTAAAACATGATAAAATTGTATCAGAAAAAATAATGTTTGAGATAACACACTTATTGTTTAATTCAAAAGGAAAAGACATATCAAAGGCATCCATTAACTCAATGCTCGAATTAACACGATGTAAAATTTTATCTAACCCTGAACTTCCAGCATACATAAAACAAAAAATGCAACTCGCAATGATGATGCCAATACAAACAAAACAAAAATCATTACCAGAAGAACAAAGAAGGGAAATTAAAATACAGTTCAAGTGAGCCTATTCAATATCCAAGTATGAGAGATTATTTAAAATTCCACCCTATAAAATAAGTACGTTAATGGATTCTACGTTTAGAAAAATATAGCGATATACCAATCATGATAACGATAACTAAATTAACTCGAACTATTCAATACTGGCAATCTGGAGATAAAGTCGCAGAAAATCATGTGTACCAATTTGCATATTTACAACTGCATAATATTGCCCAAAAAGAACGTAAGCGTAATGCAAAAAAATATGGTCCAGATAACGATATGTTCGCAGATAGTGTGAACAACACAACCTCACTCATCCATGATGCTTATATTAAACTATCAAATTCAAAACTAACCGACATAAAAACCAAGCGTGATTTTTTTCTGATGATAACAAGAGTTATGCGCCAAATATTAATTGATAACGCTCGGTCATTACAAGCAAAAAAACGCCAACCACTTGCTCCCATAAACAGAGATATTGATAAATTTGAACAATTAATCACAATGGATAAAGCATTAGATAATTTTGCTATTCGATACCCTCGTCAATCTAACGTCTTAAAATTAAAATACCTAATGGGAATGAAAAACACCGAGATTTGCCAACTATTAGAATGTAGCTCAAGTCTCGTTGAAAAAGATTTAAAATTCTCACGCTGCTGGCTTCACAGTTACATAATGAAATAATTTCATTATGTACATTTAGGTAAAATAAGCCCTTCAAACCAAAAATAGAATCACATTGTTGAAAAATAAATTTTAACTTTACGGTTTTTATCTTATTTCCCGTGCCTTGAATTAGCTTAAAAGGAAGAGTACAAATGGCTCGATTTTATATTTTATAAATAACATATGAAGGTTAGGCTACCCGATATGACAAAGGATTAAAATAAGAATGAAAAAGGTAAGTTTATTAGCAGCGTCAGTAACATTGGCATTAACTTTAGTGGGCTGTGGTAGTTCCGATGATGATTCAAATGATCCATCTACCAATATCGATACAGCAAAAACACAAAAACCAAGTATTGCAATTCCAACGGCAGGGAAATTTATTGATGCAAAAGTAATTGGATTGGATTACATTTCTGGTTCACTAGAAGAGAAAAAAACAGATATAAATGGTACTTACACCATCGATACAAATAACCCTGAAATTTCGTTCTATTTAGGAGGGAAAGACGGCCTATTCATTGGGTCTATTTCTGGTCGTCACATCACTACGCCATTTGAAGCGGCAGGTACATACCAACGTGCTGTAAATTTGGCAAGGCTATTACTGACTGTTGGTGAAGGAACAAGTACACTAATTAAAACAGGACAGGCAGTCCTAATAAAGGAAATCACTTTACCCCAAGATTTATCAGTTGCGGCTACTGAATTAAAAGAAGCCACGCTTGATGATGAAGCATCTTTACTTGCCGTTGCAACAGCACTTAATCCTGCCATAACAGCATTAGTATCACAAGATGATGCAACAACACACATGCAATCATCTTTAGCAAACATTCCACGCGGCTCTGATGTAAATCTATCCCATTGGTCTCGCGGTTCAAATTGGACATTTGTATCAAGGGATTCAACGCAACGTATACGTAATAGTGCAAATCAAGAGTTCGACCTTGTTATCAATGTTGATCGTACTTTAACTGATTCTCAAGGAAATCCACGTAATTTATTTGAAAAAACATCGAGCATGATTTTTACCTTAGCCGATAATAATCTGATTGTCCGTAAAGGCAGTAATGATTCATCAATTAGTGGTCACTATGTTGCTGACTATCTAACTTGTTTAGATAACGATGGTATTTTCAACACAGTAGAAACGGATGATAATGAATATAATACATGCGATGGTAATCGCATTACGGTCACTGACGAAAGATATAATTATTTTTATAACTTGGATAATAAATACCAATATTCATTCATAAGTCCAAACAAAGAACAAATTTCAGACATAAATGAACCATGGATTGAAATTTCTGAAATGGGTGATGCTTTTGAGTGTATGAATGCTAAAAACTGTACAGAACAAGCTCTAAGTAAATTTGAAGTTTTAGAGCGTGATGATTCTGATGAGCAAGATGGTAGCTATATGCTCGAAGAAACCATTTCTGGTACCTATGATCCAATTACGGATGTTTATATTAATACGACAAGTAAAAAATACTTAGATAACAGCCCATATCCCGGTCGTATCAGTGAACGAATTTCTTTCTTATACCCTGTTGAAGCATTAGGGCAAGATCGTTACGTTGACTTCATCGGCACATGGGAAAGTCGTGAATTATGTGCAAATAAAAGTATTGCCGTTGCTAAAATGACATTCACTGAAACCGGTTTAACAATGACAGGTGAAGAGTGTGGTACTTTAGGTTTTATCAATAAAACCCACACATACGCGCAACTATCACCTAAAGACTTATGGTGGTTTGGCACGAATGACGCTGGCGACTCAAAAGCAACACTCGATCAATTAAACAGTACTGTTCGTTGGAATGATAAAAATTCTACCGATGATCCTAATAATATTAAAATCAATCGCTTTACTTACATCCCTGCTGGAAAAAACTGGGATCAAGGCTTATTAATTCGTGATACGTTAAATTTAGATGGTACAAAAAAATCAACGATTACAATGAAGAAAATTAAGTCACTCTAATTTGAATAAAATTTAAAGACCCAACAAAACCCCGGTACTTGTCGGGGTTTATTATATCTGCCTTTTCATTCCTCTTCCGCTTCCAACTAAAATATAAAACGGAACCTAAATCACAAAACTCACCACACCTTTTTTTACTTCCCTTTCTTATTTCCACAACCACTCATTTGTAACGTAAGCGTGCGGGGAACTACACCTTGTCTTTTACATTCCAAGGTAAAAGTGAATCGATATCTGGCGATCCAACACATAAACGATCTAGACAATACCTAATATAATCGTAAGGGATTAATCCGTTTGCCTTTGCTGTTTCTACAATGCTGTAAAGCATTGCACTTGAATCTGCACCAGCCGTTGAACCCGAAAATAACCAGTTTTTCCGGCCGATAACAAACGGTTTAACCGCTCGCTCTGCTCGATTGTTATCAATAGATAACAATCCATCATCAATATAACGAACTAATTTATCCCATTGATTTAATGTATAGCTAATCGCCTCACCTAATTTTGTTTTAGGTGATACTCGACTAACTGCGCTATCAAGCCAATCACGGAGCTCTTTAAGTAAATCGCGGGCTTCTGTCTGCCTAGCAACATACTTGGCTTCAGGGGAAGCCTCTTTTAATAACGATTCGATCCGGTATAGCTTTTGGATTTTACTCAATACCCAATCTGCACTCCCTGTTTTCCCTTTTACTTGAACACGTTGAGCCTCAATAAATCGTCGACGTGCGTGTGCCCAACAGCCAACTAAAATCGCTTCAGTTTGTTCATAACCTTGGTAACCATCGGTATGTAAATACCCGTTATAACCTTTTAAAAAGTTAACTGGATGGTAGCCATGCCTGCTAGATTGATAATCATAAAGTACAATTCCAGGCAAAACACCAGAGCCTGGAGAATCATAGCCAGAGCAGTAGACCCACATATAACATTTTGCTTTTTCAACATCCAACACATTTACCGTTGTTTCATCACAATGCAGAGTGGGTTGTTCAAGCAAAATACGATGTAACTCGTTATTAAGAGGGGTAAATAGTACCGAGCATTTTATTAACCAATCCGCCATCGTTCGCCGTCCAATAATGATACCCCATTGCTGAAATAACGTTTCTTGACGATAAAGTGGAAGACTGTATTGAAATTTAGCCGTAATAATTTGAGCAAGTAAACTTGCGGTCGCAATCCCTTTAGGGATTGGTGACGCTGGCATTGGGGCTTGTTTAATGTCTACTGAAGTATTGTTTTTTTCACAATTTCGGCAAGCATATTTAGGACGAACATGTTGAATAACTTCCACTTTAGCTGGTACAAATTCCAACTTTTCACTGATGTCTTTACCCATCGCATGCATCTCTAGACCGCAACACTTACAAGTTTTATCTTTTATGTCGTGGATAATAACAGTACGCGGTAAGTCTTCAGGTAAGCGTTGGCGTTTTGGCTTTTGACGAGTGTAGGTAATCGTTTGTGTGTCATCATTTTCAATGATGATTTCTTCTTCTGTTTCATTGAATAAATCAAATTGAGTCGAGTCAGATTCACTGCTTTTACCAAAGCGCTGATGTTGAGCCAGCCGAAATTGCTCTAGAAGACGGTTATATTTATTTTCAAGCTGAAGCACAAGTGCTTTCAGCTCGTCAATGGTATCAGGAAGTGGTTTTATTTTATCAGTCATGTAGATGACTATATAACGATAATACAGGTAATCAATCGGTTGCCTCCTATTCTTGACTGAGAATCAACTATTTAAAGGGTTGTTTGATAATGTACCGGTTGATGTCCTAAGATATCAAAACCTTGTAATAGCAGTGTCAGTTGCTGCTCTGATAATGCTAACGTATCGTTATTTATATTTCGTGGCCATTTGAAGCGGTCTTCATCTAATCGCTTGTACCATAAAGCGAATCCTGTTTTATCCCAATACAATATTTTGAGTTTATCACGAGGCTTATTGCAAAATATAAATAGAGCATCACTAAACGGTGATAGTTGCATTTCTTGCTCAACAATCACGACAAGGCCATTAATGGCCTTGCGAAAATCGACAAAATCACGATGAAGATAAATGGTGGAAACATCAGTAAATACATTCATGATTGATACCCTTTTAATAAGAGTCCTATCCAGTGAGGTTCAGTATTAGCTGGCAATGTTAATCGCAATTTTCCGATAGAAAGTTGAATATCTGGTAATTGTGGAGTGGCGATGATAGTTGATGTTAACGCTTCTACTTTCAAGAAAGTAGAAGCGTTAATCTTTTGTTTCCATCGTGCTTTACGTGCACTAAATGTCTTTGGCAGAATATTATGGTTACGACAAAATTCAGCGGCACTAAGCTTGCTAGATTGCTGAGATTCAAATAGAGCGTGCCATTGCTCTGGTGTTCTCTTTTTATCTTTTTGCATAATTACGTTCTCGTTAAATGAAAGATCGTAAGATACGCATAATGAATTTTATTTGTTAGGTGTAGTTCCCCGCACGCTTACTTTGTAACTAATTAACCTGAATTCTGGATAAAACATGCTTTAAGCGAGGATTAGTTCAAATTCACATTCTGATAGCTTAATTCGTGGCTTTTGTTTTTTTAAACAATAAGCCACAACGCCTGAAATTACATTTAGCATGAAACCAGTCACGCTACGATGACGGCTATGTTCAATTTGAGAGATATTCTTCAATTGGTCATTTATCGTTTCGATAATGTATCTCTTTGATAACATAGCCTTATCAAAAGCACTTATCTCTTTTGCTTTCATGTTTTTTCGCGAGGTAGTCACTAAATCGACATCAGAGTTCTTTAAGCTCTCACTCAACTTTTTACCTATGTACCCTTTATCAGCGTACAATTTCCCCGAGAGTTCTTTGCATAAATCAGGTACAGGAGTCCTATCATTTACATTGCCAGCTGTGATTTTCAGCGAAATAATTTCTCCAAGATGGTTAATCAATAAATGAAGTTTGAAGCCGAAAAACCATCCCATGGTACCTTTTCCTCTTTTCGCAACACCATCAAAGACTTTATGGCGAGGAATTCGAATGTTATGGCATACTTTAAGACTCGTGGAGTCAACAAAAGCAATGCCAGTCGGCTTACCTTTGATAGATTGAAAATAGGCACACATTGGGGCGATTAGGCTAGGCATTTTGCTCACAAATCGAGTGTGGCTAAGTAAATTTGGAAAGTATCCTTTCCAATATTGATGAACTAACCCGATATAGAAGTTCTTGAAATCTCTATGATTTGATTGATGAAAAGCGATGACAATAGTCATACATTCACTAGTAGACATTACTGACTGACGTTTTCTTTTTCTCTCACTAGCCTCAACAAGGTATTTTTCCCATTGAGATAAGAATTGATAACAAAAATCATCGACATCACAAAATATATCAACTAATTTATTCATCTTGCCCACCTTTTAAAATACGTTCAAATAATTCTTGGTCGAAAGATCTGATCGTTAGGTGGGCAATTAGTTCAGCCTTATCCAGAATTCAGGTTAATTAATATTTAAGTACATAAAATAAAAAGTTTGACCTGTATCCGCACTCCATTACTCATTTCCTCTTCAAAGTGGAAAATCTCTCCCTGTTCACTTTCCTCTTCCACTTATATTCTTCAATCATCAAGTTTGGATAGCAAAGTTTATTATTTAAAGGAAATATAAAACGTGGATAGTAATACTCTAGACATTAATGAAGAGTTATTCACTGAAGAAGTAGATTCAACGTTCAATAAAGTAATTTCTATTTTAAGAGCTGAGAATATATTTCCAGACAGTGTTCAGAAACAAATGCTTTTTTCTCATTTAAAAGCAATGGTAATTAGATCTCATACTCATGAATCGTTACCCGAAGTTGAAATTGAAATGTTTGATGAAATATCAAAATCATCACATAAATTAGCCGAAGATGTCGTGAGTCTGTTTCCGACATTAGCATACGAAGAATCATATTTATTATCTGTTCACTTTGAAGTGGCAAAAGAAAACGAATTAACTGAAGAATTAGGAGCATAACATGACGAATATAAAAGTAGTGATCGGCGACCGTTTAGGTAAAGGACAAAAAGTAGGTTTAGGCGTAGAAGCCGCAGGTGGTTCTGTTACTGTGATCCCTGGTATGGCTGCCGACATGAAGCTTGGTGATGTTATGAACGAAGAGCAAGCGGACTTCGGTATCTCTTTTTGTGGCAGTGGCGGTGCAGGTGCAATCACGGCGCAAAACAAATACGGCTACAAAGCAAAATATGGTATGCGCTCTGTTGAAGAAGGCGTAACCGCAATCAATGAAGGCTTTAACGTACTTGGTTTTGGCTTCATGGATAAAGAAGAGCTAGGCCAACGATTGGTCGAAGCATTCGTTAAAAAATACAGAAGCTAAATATGAAAGAATCGATTACAACAACCGTTACGGTTAGTGGTAATGGAAATACAAAACAAGCCGCTTTCAGTTCCGCATTAAATAATATTCAAAAAACAATTCTAAAAGATAACGAGCAAGTTATTTTACGTATAGAACCTGTTGATGTGAAATTAATTAATGCGGAGAAAAAAGAAAGAATAGAAAAGTTTATGTTTTTCTTTTTACCTCGAAATAAAACTTCTTATTCAGTTACTTTAGATGTCACCGTTAATGTCACCATAATTAATATTGACCAACTGGATTTTAAATCAATATAAACACCTATTTACTTTAAATAGAAAAACTTATTTAAGTATACAAATGGAAGGTATATATAGATGTTCTTAATTATATTAATGAAGTCTCTAATTATAGGGGCTTTAGTGGGCGTTGGCGTCGGTGTTGGTGCCGCACGTATGTTCCACGCTCCAACGGTTCAAGGTATGGGCGCGTTCCGTACTCTTGGCGAACTTAACTCTTGTGAAGGCGATCCTGCATCTCACTTTTCTTTTGGCCTTGGCTTCTTCTTTAACGCATGGGCGTCTTCTGTTGCAGCGGGTGCTTTCACTCAAGATGTTGACCACCGAATTATTCCTCATTGGGGTGCAGCTGCCCTGATGTTCAAAAACAAAAATGTCGCTGAGACAATGCACGACCCGAAAAAGATGGGCATTGCGTGTGGCATCATCGGCATGGTTGTTGTTGCATTCTTAAACTCGACGGCATCCGCCGTTCCTGAAAGTCTACAAATTACCGCGGTAAAAGTACTCGTTCCTGCGGCGAACTTACTCGTCAATATTGCGATGCCAGTTATCTTCTGGTTAGCCGCTATTGACGCCGGTCGTCGCTCTGGTTTTTGGGCAACTATCTTTGGTGGTTTGGCTCAAATGATCATGGGTAATGCCGTACCTGGCCTTGTTCTTGGTATCTTGATTGGTAAAGGCGTTGAAGATGGTGGTTGGAATAAAGTAACCAAAATCATGCTTGCAGCGGTTATCACTCTATTTGTTATGAGTGCCTTCTTCCGTGGATTTGACCTTGAACTTATCGAGTCTTTCAGGCTCACCGTTCCTACTTGGTTAGAGAGCGTACACACCACCCTTAGCGGTAATCAGTAAGTCAGGAGTTTAAAATGGACGATAAATTAAAGAATAACTTTTGGTACGCAGATTGGTCTTTCCCTTTCTTCGTCGGTCTGCTGTCTTCTGGCGTGTTTGCCGGTACACACATGTACTACTTATACGGCATTGGCGCATTCAATGAAGTCGCGTTTGTATCAATGTTACGTGCAGGAATGGACACGGGTGTTTATGGCGCCGTCGCCGCTTTTGGTGCGAGTTTCTTATTTGCTCGAATCATTGAAGGGTCACTCGTCGGTATTTTAGACATTGGTGGCGCAATTCAAACAGGAGTTGGCTTAGGCGTTCCGGCTCTTTTACTGGGCGCGGGTATTGTTTACCCATTAGAAAACTTTATTGCTTCATTGATTGTTGGTTTTCTATTAGGTGTGGCAATTGGTTACATCATCATTCTAGCTCGTAAATACACCGTTGGGCAAAGTAACTCAACCTACGGCGCTGATGTCATGATGGGCGCAGGTAATTCATCAGGTCGCTTCTTGGGTCCTCTGATTGTTCTGTCTGCGATTGCGGCTTCAATTCCAATTGGTATTGGTTCGTTGATTGGTGCGCTTGCGTTCTACCAATGGAAAAAACCAATCACTGGTGGGGCAATTATTGGTGCGATGGTGTTCGGTTCTCTATTCCCAGTCGCTATTGGTTAATCCATCTCGATAATGCTCTTTCAATTAGAGAGAGCATTACGTCACACAGGTAAGAGTTATGTATGACTTACTGATAAAAAACGGAAAATTAGTGAATGGCGGCCTTGTTGATGTCGCAATTCTAAATGAAAAAATAGCGCGGGTTGAATCTGATATTAACGACGCTGCGATAAGAACCGTTGATTTAAAAGGGTTACATTTCCTTAGCGCGGGTTGGATTGATTCACACACGCATTGTTACCCATCGTCGCCAATTTATAACGATGAACCCGATTTAATCGGTGTCACTCATGGAGTGACTACCGTGGTTGATGCCGGCAGTGTCGGTGCTGATGATGTCGATGATTTTTATCGATTAACTCAACAAAGTGCCACTAACGTATACAGTATTTTAAATATCTCTCGCATTGGTTTATTGCGACAAGATGAACTCGCTGACATGAGTGACATTAGTTTAGACGCTGCAAAAACCGCCATCACTAAACATTCAGACTTTGTCGTTGGCATAAAAGCAAGAATGAGCGGCAGCGTTGTAAAAAATAACGGATTGGCACCACTGATCAGAGCCAAAGAAATGCAGGCTCAAAATAACAACCTACCTTTGATGGTACACGTTGGAAATAATCCACCAAATTTAGATGATATTGCCGAGTTACTAACAAAAGGCGACATCATTACACACTGCTATAACGGAAAGCCAAATCGAATTCTAACCCCTGAGGGTGAATTAAAAGAATCGATGAAAAAAGCCATCAAACGTGGCGTTATTTTGGATGTTGGCCATGGCGGTGCTAGCTTTAGTTTTGATGTTGCAGAGCAAGCAATTAAAAAAGGCATTTATCCAGACACGATCAGTTCTGATATTTATTGTAAAAACCGAATTTCAGGACCGGTACGCAGTCTATCTCATATCATGTCGAAATTTTTAAGTATCGGTTTGCCCATGGATCGGGTGATTGATTGTGTCACTATCAATGCCGCCAATGCACTAAAAATGGAAACCAAAGGCACGTTAGAAATAGGCCAAGACGCCGATATCACGATTTTTAATATCCACCATGAAGCCTGTACTTTTGAAGACTCAGAACAAGGTACTCGCCAAGGTGAAGAATCCTTTTTACCTTTAGCCAGCATTGTTGCAGGCAAACTTATTACGACACAACACGGAGAACAAACCAATGTCTTCAATTCATGATAAATACGGTCTTACGGAAGTAATTAATGCGTCAGGTCGCATGACTGCATTAGGGGTTTCAACGCCAAATGAAGACGTTGTAAATGCAGTTACAGAAGGGCTTGGTCAATATTTTGATATGAAAGACTTAGTGATCAAAACCGGAGAATACATTGCAAATCTTCTTAATGTTGATGCCGCTGTCGTTGTCTCTTGTGCTTCTGCTGGCATCGCTCAATCCGTTGCTGCTGTGATTGTAAAAGACAGCCAATATCGATTAGAAAATTTACACGCCCACGCCCATGATGTGCCTTCTGAAATTGTACTACCAAAAGGCCATAACGTGAACTTTGGTGCGCCAGTTGGCACCATGGTTACTCTGGGTGGCGGTACGATCAAAGAGGCAGGTTATGCCAATGAATGTTCAGCAGAACAGCTAGAAGCGGCAATCACAAAAAACACCGCCGCTATCTTATACATTAAGTCTCATCATTGTGTTCAAAAAAGTATTTTAACGGTTGAACAAGCCGTCGCTGTCGCCCAAAAGCATGACTTACCCTTAATTGTGGATGCGGCTGCCGAAGAAGATCTACAAGGTTATTTTGCAATGGGTGCAGATCTTGTTATCTACAGTGGAACTAAAGCCATTGAAGGCCCAACAAGTGGATTAGTGGTCGGTAAAACACACTATATCAACTGGGTAAGAAAACAATCTCAAGGCATTGGCCGAGCAATGAAAGTCGGTAAAGAAGGCATATTAGGCTTAACTCACGCAATTACCGATTATCTCACGGTAGAAAAAGAATCAGGCCAAGAAATGGTCGCAAAAATGGAAACATTCATTAGCGACATCAATTCGATTAATGGGGTGAAATCTCGCGTGGTTTGGGACAGTGCTGGTCGTGATATTGCGCGAGCAGAAATCGCGTTTGATCATGATGAGCTTCAAACCACCACCACTGACATTGTAAAACAACTTCAAAATGGTAACCCTGCGGTGTATTGCCGTGGTTACAAAGCCAACGAAGGCATTATCGAAATTGATGTTCGCAGCGTTAACTCAACGCAACTGAATACTATTTTCCTAAAAATTAACGCATTATTTTAAGAGAGACACTCCATGACTTTAAAAGCTAATTTCTACAAAAATCGTGTATGCCTGAATGTATTAGCAGGATCGGTTGATAATGCGGGGGAAATTTATAACGCCGCAGAAGGCCATGTTTTGGTTGGTGTTTTATCTAAAAACTACCCAGATGTTGATACTGCCGTTACTGACATGAAAAAATACAGCGAAGTAACCAACAATGCGGTCTCTGTCGGCTTAGGTGCAGGTGACCCAAATCAATCAATGATGGTTTCCCTTATTTCTCAGCATGTACAACCACAACACATCAACCAAGTATTTACGGGTGTCGCAACAAGCCGCGCATTAGTTGGACAAGATAAAAGTATTGTTAACGGCTTAATTTCACCCACCGGTACGGTGGGAATGGTTAAAATCTCAACCGGGCCATTAAGCTCTCGCTCTGAAGATGCCATTGTTCCTGTAGAAACGGCAATTGCGATGCTAAAAGACATGGGCGGAAGCTCTGTTAAATACTTCCCAATGGGTGGCCTAGAAAGTCGTGAAGAATTTGCGTATGTCGCTAAAGCCTGTGCAGAACAAGACTTTTGGTTGGAACCAACGGGTGGCATTGATCTAGAAAACTACGAAGAAATCATGCAAATCGCACTCGATGCGGGCGTAAGTAAAATCATTCCTCACATCTATAGCTCTATTATTGATAAAGCGACAGGGAATTCACGCCCAACAGACGTAACAACCCTATTAGAAATGACTAAAAAACTGCTTAACTAAGTTTGCTCCTCCAAGCCAGATCGCTGCCCCCAGAGATCTGGCTTTTTTATTTTACTCATACACAGACTTATTTTTAGTCGAAAAAAATAACTCAAGATAAGAATCACACATTCAATAAATATTGATATCTAGTTACTTAAAACTGGTTGATATTATTATTAATACGCATCAATTCACTTAACTTCGGTTCTCTTATGATTCAATTGCCTTATCCACGCCTTAATACCATATTCGAAGCACTTAGACATGAACCGCTTCCTCAACAAGAACTGGCACAGCGTTGTGATATTTCGACTCGAACCATACGTACTGATATCTCTGCATTAAACGATATTTTGGCCTCATATGGCGCTCAAATTCAGCATCAACGTGGAACGGGTTATCATTTCGATATTTACGATGAAGCTCGATTTTCTGATATTGAGAAACAGACTCAAAAAATGAAAACCTCTCCTCGTAACGCCAAAGATCGCGTTGTGTATTTAATCATGCGCCTTCTCTCTCAAGAGGAAGAATGTAAGTTAGACGATTTAGCCAATCAGTGGTTTGTTAGTCGTACCTCTTTACAGGCCGACATGACAGAAATCAGAGAGATCTTAGAGCAATACAATTTAGAGATAGTAAGTAAAGCCCATCATGGCCTGAAACTTTTTGGGGAAGAGCAAGCGATACGAGCCTGTATCGCTCATGTTTTATTTCAGTTTAAACCCAGTGATCGCACTTTTATTAATGTCTGTGACCACTTCTTTCCTGAGATTAATTTACCCTCATTAAAAGAAGATTTGCTGACGTTAATTAATCAAAACCACATCCGATTAACCGATGAAGGGTTGCATCATTTATTGGTGTATTGCGGCATCACTCTGCATCGAGTCAAGTTAAATTCAGTGATTCATCACGTACATCAACCAAAAATCAGTAATGAAGCGCAAAACGCTGCCCTTGATCTAAGTAAAACGATTGAAGTATTACTTAGTGCTCCTCTTCCTCAATCTGAAATTGATTACTTGAGTATTCAAATTGCGGCTCGCCGAGTAACGGGGGTCACGATTGTCGATACAGAAAAGCACACCGAACAATTAGAGTTAACACATTTTTTATTAGATTATGTAAACGAACACTACAATTATGATTTACGTAATGATGAGCTATTAAAGCGTGATTTACTGTGCCATATCACCACCATGATATTGCGCGTAAAATACCAAATTACGATACCTAATCCGTTAGTGGATCATATCAAGCGCTATTATCCTTTGGCCTACGATATGACGGTTGCGGCTATTTCTCATTGGGGTAAACATTTGATCCCAGATGGCGAGGTTGGTTATCTCGTGATGCATATCGGCGTTGGCCTAGAGCGTAACTTTGCTTTAGAAGAACAACAGCCGCCAAAAGCACTGTTAGTGTGTGATTCTGGCACTTCGATTATGCGGTTATTAGAATCACAATTACTTCGCTCCCTACCTCAATTAGATATTCAAAAAATTGATTCAGTAAGAGAGTATGAATCGCTAACCAAAGTGGATGCCGATTTTGTTATTTCTACAGAAAAAGTCTCTCAAAAAAACAGACCGACCATTACTATTTCGCCGTTACCAACAAGCTTTCAATTAGAGCAGGTTAATAAACTCATATTAATGAATCGCTCCCACCCTTACATGTTGGATAAATTTTTTGATCAACGTTATTTTTCAGTCCTATCAGAACCAACGACACAAGCTGAGCTGTTAAAAAAATTCACCGCACATTTCACAGAAGACAATATCACCCCTATTGAGTTTTATGACTCGGTGATTGAACGTGAAAACATCACCTCAACCATATTAGGTGAAGGAATTGCCATTCCACACTCATTGGGGCTATTGGCTAATGAGACGAAGGTATACACCATTATTTCTCCTCATGGCATCGATTGGGGAAACGGAAAGATTGCACACGTGATCTTTCTTTTTGCTATCAATAAAGACGATTATGAAGAAGCCATGAGCTTGTATGATTTATTTGTCACCTTCATGAATGGCAAGGCGGTGGATACGATCTTAGAATGTTTATCGTATGAAGAATTTCAATACGTCGCTAAAGAGTGCTGGTTTAATAGAAGAAAAGATTGGTAGAAACAAAAATCCCAGCAACGACTGGGATTTTTTATGTCGGTATAAAAGTATTAGCTCCGAGGTTTAAACTCAAGAACTGGCGCTTTCTCACCGTCATTCACATCACGAGGATTATTAATAACGATTAACTCTAACGCTCGTCCTGTTGGACTTAATAATGCTAACTCTTCTTTGTGCTCATCTTCTAAGCAAATACTCAACGTAATATCTGATAACGCTTTTACGCCAAACTCTTCTTCCAGTGTTTCTAATGCTTCTTGTAGATTTTCCGCCAGAGACTTACTGTCCCAACGACCTTTAAATTGGATTTCCAACAACGTCACCTTCTGTCTTTTTAGTACACACCACATTCAACATGGACGTGTTCTTTAATTTTTTGGTCGAACCGTCTTTAAAGAGGCCTAAATCATTAGCTCCCCAGTAAGGCAATTGCATTGGCCATTTATCTTTTTTCATTATCGTAGAATCAGCCAATATTTTCCATTGCTCTTTAGTAACTAAATTCATATCTATCCGTTGGCAGATCTCTTGGGCGTGCTGTTCCGTTGCTCGTAGCCATGGCATTTTACCTTCCATGTAAAAACCTTCCGTGGTGTCATGACTGAATGGCACAACAAAATGCGTTTGATTGATCATCACAGCTTTGCGAATCGTGATCGGAGCAGGTTCCGGCTCTGCAACCACTTCAGGGATGATCTCCGGTTTTGGTATGGTAGAAAGATCCACTTCTCTCAACGTAGCAAGCTTAAATAAACGATCACGCTGTAAAGCTGCTAATGATTTACTGGCGATGGTGTAATCTAGGTAAGGTCCAATCAAACAGCGATTTAAATCGCCTTCTTTTTTCATATTAATGGGCGCATTCACCGCCTCACTAAGTCGAGAAATAACCGCATCATCGATTGTCTTACGAAAAAGACCGCATTGAATCCAAAATTCACTGTCACCCTCGTCATGCTTTGCTGACTGGTTTCCCCATAACCCTTCACCAATCGGGCAAGATTCCGACAATTCGTTCATTGCCGTAGACGCTTTAGGCACACACACCGACATTAAGGCACTTTTTTTTGTCGTTAAATAATCGGTTAAATTTATATTCGCATACGCGCTTGTCACTACGACGACATTACTTAGCACAATAAATGAGAGTGCTGTTTTGTTTATTAATTTAGTCATCTGACTTCCCCAAGCAGCGTTAACAATATTATCAGCATAGCAAAAGTTGTGTTTCAGATCCGAGATCCTATTTCCAATGCTTTCATATCGCGTAATTTAATAGAATAAAATGGCTATCCATAAGGCGATAAACTAAAATTATAGCCTATCCTCCTTTATTTATGTCGAGTGGCACATGGAAGTTGAACTGTTAGAGATCCAACATTTTTTATCTCAATACCCTCCATTCAGTTTATTACCTGAAGAGGCGATAAAAGAAGCCGCCCAAAGCGTTGAAATTTCTTATTACCGTGCAGAGAGTATGGTAATTGGCTTTGGTGATGAGATCAAAGACCTCTACATGGTTCGCAGTGGGATTATAGAAGTCTATCGTCGTAACGGGGAGCTCTATAACCGACTGGATCAAGGCAGTATTTTTGGTCAAATGGGCTTATTAATGAATAATAAAGTTCGTTTCCCAGCCAAAGCACTTAAAGATTCTCTTCTTTATTGTATACCTGAATCTGTATTTGATGATTATTGTGAACGTTATGATGAATTCTCAGATTTCGTTGAAGTGGAAGATGCCACTCGTCTAAAGCAAGCCGTTGAAAGTAATCATGATGACGCCAATGATTTAACGACATCAAAAGTAAAAACATTGCTGACTCGTGAAGCAGTCATGATCACCAAATATGAAACCATTCAATCTGCCGCAAAAACCATGGCAGAAGAGAATGTCTCAGCGGTTTTAATTACCGATCCAGAAATCAATACCGATGAAGAAGATAACGACTTTGTTGGCATTATTACTGACCGTGATTTATGCACCAAAGTCCTCGCCTGCGGACTAGATTTTGATACTCCGGTTTCAGAAGTCATGTCGACAGAGCTGATTTCACTCGATCACAACGCTTATGTATTTGAAGCGATGTTGATGATGTTGCGCTACAACGTTCATCATCTTCCTGTACTTCGTAATAAGCAGCCTATTGGCGTACTTGAAGTCTCTGATATCGTGCGTTATGAATCTCAAAATAGCCTGTTATTTGTGAGCAGTATCTTCCAACAACAAACCATCGAAGATCTCGTTATTCTTTCTGCTCAACTTAAAGATTGTTTTGTACGAATGGTAAACGAAGATGCCAACTCACACATGGTGGGTAGCGCGATGTCTGAAATTGGTCGCAGCTTCAAACAACGTTTATTAGAGCTCGCTGAAGAAGAATTAGGTCACCCACCTGTGCCTTATTGTTTCTTAGCATTAGGATCAATGGCTCGCGATGAACAACTGATTGTAACTGACCAAGATAACGCAATTATTTTAGACAATGACTACAATGAAGCCGAACACGGTGACTATTTTAAAGCCTTATCGGCTTTTGTTTGTGATGGTTTAGCGGCATGTGGTTATACCTATTGTACTGGCGATATCATGGCAACCAATCCTGAATGGCGTAAAACTCAATCGGAATGGGAAGAATGCTTTGCTGACTGGATTGATAACCCAGATCCTCAGGCATTATTAAACAGCTCTATCTTCTTCGATTTAAATGGCGTTTATGGCCGTACTAAATGGGCTGAGCAGTTAAATGGCTTTATTGTTCGTCGTGCGAAAAAGAACAATCGTTTCCTTGCTTGTCTTGCTCGAAACGGCTTACGCCGAACGCCACCACTGGGGTTCTTTAAAGACTTCGTGATGGAGAAAGATGGTCGCCATAATAACTCGATCAACTTAAAACGTCGCGGAACCGCCCCCCTTGCTGATCTTATTCGTGTTCATGCTTTGGCTATTGGCTCTCAAGCCCAAAACTCCTTTGAACGTTTAGATGACATTATTGAAGCCGGTATTCTGCCAAAATCAAAAGGCGGAGATTTACATCATGCGATGGAATTGATTTCTTTGGTTCGTTTACGTCACCAAGCGTTAGATGTCGAAGCAAACATTGAACCGGATAATAATATTGAGCCTGAAAACATGTCTGATTTTGAACGCCGAAATTTAAAGGATGCGTTCCAAGTACTCAGCAATGCACAAAACTTCCTTAAATTTCGCTATAGCGCCAGCAAATTCTAGGAGTGAATAATGATTTCTAACACTCATCAAGAAATTTTAAACTGGACCGCTTTCTTTACTCATAAATACGAAGCAAGTAAAGATCAGCGCCTTAAAAATTTCTACCAAACAGGGACTTATGAAGAAGAAACACCACTCAAAGAAATTGAGTTTGTTGCTTTAGATTTTGAAACCACAGGGTTAGATGCAAACCAAAACAGCATCATTAGTATCGGATTAGTTCCGTTTACCTTAGAGCGTATTCGTTGTCGTGAATCGCAACATTGGTTTGTTAAAGCACAAGATAGCCTAGAAGAAAACTCGGTCGTTATTCATGGTATCACTCACTCAGATTTACAAGGTGCCCCTGATTTACGCCGTATTTTAGAGAAAGTATTGGATGCATTGGCAGGCAAAGTGGTCGTGGTTCATTATCGTAAAATCGAACGTGACTTCTTTGATATCAACTTACGTAATCTTATTGGCGAAGGCATCGTTTTTCCTATCGTCGATACGATGCAAATTGAAGGGGACTTTCAACAAGAACAAGCGAAAGGATTAATTAATTGGATTAAAGGAAAGCGCCCTGAATCCATTCGGTTAGCCAATAGCCGCTCACGCTATGGTTTACCAGCATATGCCCCGCATCATGCGTTAACCGATGCCATAGCAACCGCTGAACTGTTTCAAGCTCAAATCCGCTACCATTTCTCTGAAAATGACCCGATCAGAAAAATCTGGCAATAATTAAGCAATAGAAACCGCAAGAAATAAAAAAGCCGATGAAGATAATAATCTTCATCGGCTTTTTATTTATCAGTTACTCAAACATTAAGAACGATTATGTTTCTCTGTTCTCATGCCCATAAGCAAACTGACACACATCACTAATAGAATAATGGTAAACGGCAGTGCGGTAGAAATCGCACCTGCTTGAAGCGCTTCAACCGCTTGTGTTCCACCTACCCATAATAGAGCAACGGCAATTGCCCCTTCCATGAACGCCCAAAAAACACGTTGTGGAATTGGCGCATCAACTTTACCACCAGCGGTAATACTATCGATAACCAATGAGCCTGAATCCGATGAGGTAATAAAGAAGACCAACACCAGAACAACAGCAATCATAGATAAAACATTACCCATAGGCAGAGCATCAAACATTTGGAACATCGCCAGAGAGACGTCGGTTAATCCATCAGTCCCCAATGTACCCACATTATTCATCACTTGATCAATCGCAACGCCACCAAAAGTAGACATCCACAGCACAGTAAAGACAGTTGGAACCACTAATACCGCAATCAAGAACTCACGAACCGTACGACCACGAGATACTCGAGCGATAAACATACCAACAAATGGAGACCATGAAATCCACCACGCCCAGTAAGTCACTGTCCAACCGTGCATCCACGCTTCATCATCACGACCACTTGGATTACTCAATGGAATAATATTTTCAATATAACCCATGATCGTTGTTGGGATCGCCCCCATAGAAACCGCAAAGGTAACTAAAGCAACAAAAACAACAAACACTATCGCAATGATCATATTGATATTACTGATAATTTTTACGCCACCATCAATACCGCGCATTACCGACACAACGGCAAGTAACGTAACAATGAAAATAATCGCAACTTGTAAACCTAAGCCACCTTCAATACCAAACACATGCTGGAAGCCACTTGCTGCTTGTTGTGCACCAAGACCTAGAGAAGTCGCAAGACCAAATAAGGTAGCAAGAACGGCAAGAATATCAACAATGTGACCAGGCCACCCCCATGTACGATCCCCTAAAATTGGATAGAAGATTGAACGCATAGAAAGCGGTAAGCCTTTATTGTAAGAAAAGAAGGCCAGTGATAAAGCAACGACACCATAAATAGCCCACGGGTGAATACCCCAGTGGAACATGGTCGCACCAAGCGCGAGTTGCCTTGCTTCTGGAGTATAAGCTTCAACACCTAACGGCGTTCCAAACCAACCGGTAAAGTAAGCAACAGGTTCAGCAACCCCCCAGAACATAAGACCGATGCCCATGCCCGCAGCAAATAACATCGCAATCCAAGAGATCATCGAATAATCGGGTTTCGCTTTATCACCACCAAGGCGGATCTTACCGAATGGAGACACAATTAATGCTAAGCAGAAAACCACAAAGATATTCGCAGACCACATAAACAAACCATCAAATGCATTGATAATTTGTGATTTTAAACCATTTAGAACCGTCTTAGCGGTTTCTGGATCAGTCACTGCAACCGCAATTAAGAAGAGTGCAATTAAACCAGCACTAATGCCGAAGACGGTATTATGAATATCCAATCCCCATTTTTGAACGTTATCCTGTCCAACAGTATAATCCGTGTTATCTATACTGTACTTATCCTTATTTCTACTCATTATTCCTCACTTCGAGCCTTAGCTCTCTGTTTTGGTTTAATTCAAATACTCGCTTTAAAATATTTAAACACACAGGATGATCCTAACAACTAAGCTAACTATTGCCAGTAAAAGCGACAAATTAGTCAATAAAACAACAAAATAAGACGGTAATCTTAGTTTGTAAGACAATATTCACGTTATACACAACAAAAAAAAGCGATGATTCAATCACCGCTTTCTATATGCTTTCTTCTATTAACCCTTATAAATTTTAGGATTAAACACGTCTCTCAGCCAATCGCCCAGTAAATTAATCACAAGAACGAGGGCCACTAATACTAATCCAGGGAAAGCGGTAATCCACCACGACCCAGAGAAGATATAGTTAAAACCAATACTGATTAATGAGCCTAATGAAGGTTGGTCTACCGGTAGGCCTAAACCTAAGAAGGACAGAGCCGCCTCAGACATAATCGCATTTGCAATCTGTACCGTAGAAATAACCAAAATGGGAGACAAACAGTTCGGCAGAATATGACGAAACATGATTCTTGGCGAACGGAACCCCATCACTTTAGCCGCTTCAACGTATTCTTTTTGTTTCTCGGCCAATACAGAGGCGCGAATAGTACGTGCATATTGTGGCCATTCAGCAATACCAATAATCACAACCAACATGATCACCGCGTACTGACTAAAGAATTCGGTTCCAAAACTGGCTTTAAAGATAGCTGAAACGATAATCGCAACCATCATGGTTGAGAATGATAACTGCACATCCGCAAAGCGCATTAAGAAGCTATCAATTCGTCCACCGAAATAGCCCGCAGAAAGACCAATAACGATACCGAGAGTCAGTTGTACTGCTACCGCTAGAAAACCAATCGTCAGTGATAAACGTGAACCATAAAGAATCGTTGAAAGTACATCTCGACCTTGGTCATCGGTTCCGAGAAGAAAACGTTCATCTCCTTCCTCCATCCAAGAAGGTGGCAATTCTGAATCCATGATGTCGATAGAACTTAGATCGTATGGATTACTTGGTGCTAGAACGGGTGAAAGTAGCGCCCCTAATACAAACACAACAAAAACAGCAAAGCTAAACATTGCTACTTTGTCACGTAAGAAATAGTACAAAAAATCCGATGATTTAAATCGTTCCCAACGCGTTGGAACGCGGTTAGTTGTCGTGTTCATGATTACGCTCCTTTCCCTGTAATATCTACCGTTGGGTTAATTAATCCATATAACAAATCGACAATCGTATTGGTTACGACGAAGATCAAACCTACAAAGATAACGTAAGCCGTAATCAATGGAGTATCGACACGGTTAATCGCTTCTAAAAATAAGAAACCAGTACCCGGCCATTGGAATACCGTTTCAGTAAGAATGGTATAAGCCACCATCGTACCGATTTGAACACCACCCACAGTAAGTACCGGTAACATGGTATTTTTAAGCGCATGTTGATAATAAATTTTGTTTGTTGCGATGCCTTTTGCTTTTGCAAACTTGATGTATTCAGAACTCAGTACTTCGATCATTTCTGAGCGAACCAAACGAATAAATAAAGGCAGCATAATTGAGGCAAGAGACACACATGGCAATACTAAATGTGCCAAGCCATCAATAGTAAAGAATCCAGATTCCCAACCGAGTAAATTATAAGTCTCTCCTCGCCCATAAGACGGTAACCAATTTAACTCAATAGAAAACACATACATCAGCATGATTGCCGTTAAGAAGACCGGTATCGAAATACCAATACTACTGAACGCCATGATCGCTTTGGTAAAAAAGCTTTTGGGATGAATCGCAGAATACACACCAAGAGGTATCGATAAACAGATAATGATTAACGCCGATCCCAACACCAATTCAAGAGTGGCAACGAGCTTATCAAGAATGACTTCAACCGCTGGTTTTTTAAAGAAGTAAGACGTGCCCAAGTCACCTTGAACCGCATTAGTAATAAAACGAGTATACTTTGTGACGAATGGGTCATTTAACCCAAGATCATCTCTCAGAGCTTGACGCTCGGATTCTGAAACTGATTGTCCAACCAATTCACGTAACGGGTCACCCAAGTTATCTTGAATGGAAAACGCAACCAGACTGATCACAAACATCACTATCAGAGCCTGAAACAGGCGCTTGACCAGAAACGTAAACATTCCTTGTCCCCTTAATCTATCCTAAGAATGACATGATAAAATTTCATGCCTAACATATTGTTGGTCTTGCTTTTTATTATAAACAAAGGTTGCTTTGACTCATTCAAAGCAACCTAATTGATTATATAGTTAGTACTTACTTAACAACTAAGTCACCAAAGTATGGGTATTCCATCGAGTTAACAATTGGTTGAATATCAATATTTGATTTTGCACCCCACGCAAGATTTTGCCAATGCAGAGGAACAAACGCCGCGTCGTTATACAACGTGTCTTCCACTGTTTTCAGCATCTCACTGCGTTTCGCTGGATCCGTTTCTACGTTTGCCGCTTCAATTAGACGATCAACTTCAGGGTTTGAATAATGGCCACAGTTATACTGACCTTTACCCGTTTCTTCGTTACGAGTCATCGTTAAGAATTCAGTAAGGTTCGCTGAATCTTCTGTATCTGAGTGCCAACCGATCATCATCATGTCCGCAGAACAAACATCAAATTCAGGCCAGTATTGTGCTTTTGGCAACGTTTTAAGATCCACTTTGATTCCGATCTTAGACAGCATTGCTGCCGCAGCTTGAGCGATTTTTGCATCATTCACATAACGGTTATTTGGCGCCATCATGCTAAGTTTGAAGCCATTCTCGTAACCCGCTTCTTTCATCAACTCTTTTGCTTTTTTAAGATCATAACGTGGAACCAAATCAGCATCATAGCCAGAATAACCTGGAGGAGATTGCTGACCGGCCGCTGTCGCAAAGCCTTTCATGATTTTCTTAACGATACCTTCGTTATTGATTGCATGAACGATAGCTTGACGAACACGTACATCTTTTAATGCTTCGTTGCTTGTTTGATTCATTTGGAATGAAATTAGACGAGTACCAGGTAATGTAACTAAATCGATACCCTTCGTATTTTTCACTCGCTTGTGATCATTCGGTGCCACAGGGGCGATAACGTCTACGTCACCAGAAAGAAGCGCAGCAACACGTGTTGCATTTTCTTTAATTGGAACCAAAGTCAGCTCATCGACGTTACCTGGAGAATTTTTATCCCAGTAACCGTCAAAACGATCAAACACGACTTTCACGCCTTGTTCACGAGACTTAACAACAAATGGGCCAGTACCAGAGATGTGCGTTGAAGTAAATGAATTACCGTGTTTTACGATTTCATCTTTATCTTTACCATCTTCAGTTTTTCCTGAGTAGAACTTGCTATCCATAGGGAAAAGGTAAGTCGCGGTTTGAAGAACCAACGGATAAGCGCCTTTAGAAATAAGTTCTACGGTGTAATCATCAATTTTTACTAATTTTTCATACGGTGCGAAAATCGCTTTAAAATCCGCAGAGTCTTTAAGACGATTAAATGTCCATACCACATCATCTGCAGTCATTGTATTGCCAGAATGGAACTTCACACCTTTACGTAACGTAAAACGGAACGTTTTGTCATCGACACGTTCCCATTTTTCAGCCAAACGAGGTTCAAAGTCGAACTCTTGCGTATAACGAACTAGGGGATCAAACACCATGTGAGACAGTTGCAGTGTACCGCCTGATAGTTGCTCATGTGGGTCAAGAGATACTGGATCAGCATCATAAGCTACCGTAATATCTGCCGCAGCAGCACTAAAGCTTAAGCCTGCAGCCATAATCGCGATCGCTAATTTAGTCTTAATGGTTTTCATTGCATAACGCCTTATGCGGGAATCAATCCCTAGTTTGTTGTATTTTATTTATTATTAGACGGTTTTCACCGTTGTTACCCTTCTCTTAACCCTTTAAATTCAGGCATAAGAGAAATTAATTTTTTGCTGTATTCGTGTTGTGGGTTCGTATATAGGTTTTCTGTTGGGGCAACTTCAAGCAATTTCCCCATTTGCATTACACCCACACGATCACACATCTGACGAATAACGGGTAAATCGTGGCTGATAAACAACATGGTTAAATTTAACTCATCTTGTAAATCTTTTAATAAGTTGAGGATTTGTGCCTGAACCGATACATCCAAAGCAGACGTTGGCTCATCACAAATTAATAAACGAGGGCGAGTAGCAAGTGCACGCGCAATAGAAATACGTTGACGCTGACCACCAGAAAACTCATGCGGGTACTTCAATGCAGCCATTCGGCCTAGACCCACATGATCCAAAAGATCATTAACGATCTGTTGCGTTTCTGATTCTGAACGCGTTAATTTATGGAAGCGAATCGGTTCTGCAATGATATCGAAGATTTTCATGCGTGGATTCATTGAGGTATATGGGTTTTGAAATACCATCTGCATTTGACGACGCATTGGGCGACGCTCTTTTTCAGATTTAAGCGCAGTAAGATCAACCCCTTCAAAGGTAACCGATCCTGAATTTGGCGGATATAAACCGGTAATAACCCGAGCAATGGTCGATTTACCAGAGCCTGATTCTCCAACGAGACCGAAGGTTTCACCTTCATGAATTTCAAAACTGACATTATCTGAAGCTTGAACGTATTCTCGACGACTTTCAAACATAGAGTCTTTCGTCACAAAGCGAAGACTGACATTATCCACTTTTAACAATGGGCCAGAACATTCACGTTGATCTTGGCTTTGTCCTAACCAATGTGTTTTTACATCGATACATTCATGCTTAACCGCTTCTTCTATAATAACTTACCAAAGGAAAGCGGTCTAATTTTATATCAGAACGAGGAACCGCAGATATCAAGCTACGTGTGTATGAATGATCAGGATTACCCAATACTTTTTCTGTTTTACCAAACTCAACCAAATCCCCACGAAACATTACAGCGACTTTATCGGTAACGTTAGAAACTACGCCCATATCATGAGTAACCAACATGCAACCTACGTTTTTCTTAACGCAGAGATCTCGGATAAGACTTAGGATTTGATCCTGAATAGAGACATCAAGCGCCGTTGTTGGCTCATCTGCAATAATTAAATCTGGCTCACCAGCTAACGCTATCGCAATCACAACACGCTGACGCATACCACCAGAGAACTGGTGTGGATACTGTTTAAGGCGGTTTTCAGGTTGTGGTATACCAACTTGGTTCATCAGAGACAAAGCACGCTCATAGGCCTCTTCTGATGATACTTTCAAATTAGCATGAATGGTTTCTATAATTTGCTGTTCAACAGTAAATAGAGGATTTAGAGATGTCATCGGATCTTGGAAAATAAATCCTATTTTAGAACCTCTCACTTTTCGCATCTCTTCTGTTGATAGACCAGAGATCTTCTCACCATCTAAAAACACCTCTCCGCTGGCGATAACGCCTGGAGGGCTCAATAAATCAATGACAGCATTACCTACTGTTGATTTCCCCGCACCTGACTCACCAACAACGCCAACAATCTCGCCACGCTCTATTGAAAGCGACAATGATTTTACTGCGGCATGAACACCATGACGAGATGGGTATTCGATACGTAAATTTTTAACTTCTAAAAGTGACATTATCAGACTCCGACTACTCGGCAGCATCCTGCCCTGTCTGTATATTGATTCCATTCATAACTGTGATGAACAGCAGTTACTTGATAAGAACATCAATGTAGTCAATTATTCACAAAAAAGCAACAATCAAAGAGCATAAATCTACTATATGCCTTTTTACTGCATAAATAATCATTACCATTCGCTTTAATCGATATCTATCGCTATTGAGATAAGCACAAAATCAATAATAAACAACCAGTTACTAATAATTAAATAAATAGGAAGTAAAACTGCTTACGTTCTAATTTAGATAACTTTACATAAATAGTCGTAACATTTATAAGCAAACGTTTAATTGGTTTAAGCGGGTTATTTAGGATTTAATATCTAAAAACCCTTTATAACTTAGTGGATATAATCAAAATAAAGGTAAAATCAAGCGATAGAAACTTAGAAAGAGAAGAAGAAAAAGAAGAGTAAAAGCACAACTTAAAATAATGATTTTGTGATGAAGGTTAGAATAATATAACGCAGAAATGAAAAAAGCCTCGTCATTTCTGACGAGGCTTTTAAATGTGGTCGGTGAAGAGGGATTCGAACCCCCGACCCTCTGGTCCCAAACCAGATGCGCTACCAAGCTGCGCTATTCACCGATTTTTTATTTGATTCTTGGGATGTTACTTGAATCAAAATAGGGAACATCATTTACGGAGTAAACTTAGTTACCTTAAAATTAATGGGGTGGCTAACGAGATTCGAACTCGCGACCACCGGAATCACAATCCAGGGCTCTACCAACTGAGCTATAGCCACCACAAATTTTTTATATAACCGCTACTGCGATTATTGAAATAGTGGTCGGTGAAGAGGGATTCGAACCCCCGACCCTCTGGTCCCAAACCAGATGCGCTACCAAGCTGCGCTATTCACCGACAAATTTCGTTTCGATTCTTGGGATGTTACTTGAATCAAAACTGGAAACGTTCATTTACTAAGTAAACTTGGTTACCAAAATAATGGGGTGGCTAACGAGATTCGAACTCGCGACCACCGGAATCACAATCCAGGGCTCTACCAACTGAGCTATAGCCACCACTACTTTGTTACGTTTTCTGTGCCTTTAATTTCTATTCCGGATGGCACGCCCGAAAGGATTCGAACCTTCGACCTTTGGCTCCGGAGGCCAACGCTCTATCCAACTGAGCTACGGGCGTATACCCTATCGGCGGAGAGGAATAATACGGATATGGGTGTCCTTCGTCTAGTGTTTTTTTTGCTTTTTTGTCGTTTGGTCTCTTTTTAAACAATTCCTTTGTATTTATACTCATTTTCTTGGGGTTCAGTGGTTTATTGCAACAATTTAAGCAGATATAATCACTCAATGTTTACACAAGCTTAACGCGGCGATTTTTTCTTATGCTGCTAATTACTTAGTAAATGAAATAAAAAGATGGCGCTAAGCCAATAATAATAACTGGGAGTGTAAAGTGAGCTTAATGGATAAATCAATTCGTAACACCATCGTCGCAATAGTTGCTGCATTAACTTTTTCAACAGCCTCTTTTGCTGCAAACAATGCTGACGATGCAATTGCTGAGCGAATTAAACCAGTAGGCCAAGTCTATTTGGCAAGTGATGTACCCGTTGTTGAAGAACCAACCGGTCCTCGTACGGGTGATCAGGTATACAACACCTTTTGTATTGCATGTCACTCAACTGGCGCAGCTGGCGCACCAAAAACTCAAAATGCAGCAGATTGGGCTCCTCGTATCGCAAAAGGTATGGATGTTCTAAAAGATCATGCGATTAACGGTTTTAATGCAATGCCAGCACGTGGAACCTGTATGAATTGTTCTGATGATGAGCTGGTTGCTGCAATCGACCATTTAATCAAAGGACTGTAAGATACCGCAGATTAGGTACCGCTTATTTAACTGGTACAAAAATGCCCACAATACCAAATCAGGTATGTGGGCATTTTTATTTATTCTTTAAATTAAGAGGCTATTTTTTCAACATAGCACGCAGATGAGCAATATTACTTTTCCCTTTTTCCATTCTCTCTTCTTGAGTCGGCTTAGGTTTTTTCATTTCCCAATCTAAATCATCTTGCGGAAGCTCTTCTAAAAAACGGCTTGGTGTGGGACGAATTAGCTCACCATACTGACGACGCTCTTTACACAATGTAAAAGTCAGCTCTTTTTTTGCTCGCGTAATACCCACATACGCCAAACGACGTTCTTCTTCTACGTTGTCTTCATCAACACTGGTTTGATGCGGTAAAATACCTTCTTCTGCCCCAATCAAATACACATAAGGGAATTCTAAGCCTTTTGATGCATGCAATGTCATTAACTGCACTTGGTCAGCACCATCTTCATCTTCTCCACGCTCCATCATATCTCGCAGTGTTAAGCGCAATACGACTTCTTTTAATGTTTTCTCTTCTTTATCATAATTATCACCTTCTAAATCAGCCACAATCCAAGAATATAAATCAGATACATTTTTCATGCGCATTTCTGCAGCTTTCGCGCTAGGTGATGTTTCGTACAACCAATCTTCGTAGTGAATGTCTTTTACTAGTGATCGCACCGCCTCTACGGTATTACCTCGCTCAGCATTTTCTGATATAGAAACAACCCAATGACCAAATCGACGCAGTGACTCAAGCCCTCGACCAGATAAGGTTTGTTCTAACCCCATTTCAAAACAAGCTTCAAACAAACTTTTTCCACGCATGTTGGCATACGTACCTAGCTTCTCTAAAGTAACAGGGCCAATTTCACGTCGAGGTGTGTTTACGACACGCAAAAACGCATTATCGTCATCAGGGTTAGTCAGAAGACGAAGATAAGCCATGATGTCTTTGATTTCTGAACGAGAGAAAAAGGAAGTCCCCCCAGAAATCTTATAAGGCACGCGGTTTTGCATTAGTGATTTTTCAATAAGTCGAGACTGATGATTCCCACGATAAAGTACTGCGTAATCTTTATAATCGGTTCGATTAAGGAAACGATGAGCAATGATCTCACCGACAACTCGTTCGGCTTCGTGCGCATCATCTTTCGCTGTCAGAATCTTTATCTGCTCACCATCAGGGATTTCAGAAAATAACCGTTTTTCAAATGCATGAGGATTATTAGCAATCAGTATGTTGGCTGCACGTAAAATTCGACTCGTTGAACGATAATTCTGCTCTAATTTAATGACTTTCAAATTAGGGTAGTCTTCACTCAATAAAATAAGGTTTTGAGGTTTTGCTCCACGCCACGAATAAATAGATTGATCATCATCTCCTACTACGGTCAATCGACCTCTTTCACCAACAAGCAATTTTACTAATTCATATTGGCTAGTATTGGTATCTTGATATTCATCCACTAATAAATAGCGAAGTTTCATCTGCCAACGCTCACGTACATCCTGATTATTTCTCAACAATAACACCGGCAATGAGATTAAATCATCAAAATCTAATGCGTTATACGCTTTCATTTGCGTTAAATACATCTCATAACAGAAAGCAAATAATTGCTCCTGCTCTGAGCGAACAATGCCTTTAACTTGATCTGGGGTAAGCATGTCAGTCTTCCACTTAGAAATACAACTAAGCAGTTGACGTAGTAGATCCTTGTCTCCATCAATTTGTTTTTCAGTCAGTTCTTTTAATAAGGCTAATTGGTCTTGATCATCAAAAAGAGAAAAACCTGCCTTTAGGCCTAATATTTTATATTCACGACGAATAATGTCTAATCCAAGAGAATGGAATGTTGATACTAATAACCCTCGTGATTCTTGTTTGTTCAGCGTTTGCCCAACACGCTCTTTCATCTCTCTCGCCGCTTTATTAGTAAAGGTAACCGCAGCAATATTGCGAGCTTTATACCCGCATTGTTGTACTAGATAGGCTATTTTATTCGTAATTACACGAGTTTTACCTGAGCCTGCGCCTGCCAATACTAAACATGGCCCAGAAACAAACTTAACGGCTTCATCTTGCTGTGGGTTAAGTCTCATGAATCACCTATAAAATCGATAATGGAATATTTGCGTCTATAATAAAGCTGTCTATGTATGAATACCATGTAAACCATAGAAGAAAACTCTCGACCTTTACGTTTCTTGACACAAAAACGGATTACTTTATGGACATTCTCACTTAAAATAATAAATGAACGTTCATTCATTTCATAAGGATTCATTTATGAAGGAGAAACGTAGACTCATTCTTGAGTCAGCAGAACAATTACTTGCAACTGACGGGTTCCGTGGTCTATCAATGCAAAAAGTGGCAAATCAAGCTGGCGTTGCTGCTGGTACCATTTATCGCTATTTCGATGATAAAGAAGCCCTGATCCAAGAGATTAAGTTGAATATTCTTCAACGTGTCGCTTGTGCTATTCAAGAAAATGTATGCAATACCGACCCTTTAAAAGTTCGCTTTCGTACAATGTGGTTAAACATTTGGTATTTTGCTATTTCAGAAAAAAACACTTTTTTAAATCGCAATCAATATGAATCATTACCTACAACAGATTTAGTAAAATTTAGGGAACTAGAAAAAGAAATGTTTGCCCAAGTAAATCAACTCTTTGTCGATGGACTTGAGCAAGGCGTTTTTAAACCTTTCAATGTGGAAATACTTACAGGCCTTAGCTTAGAGACAAGTGTTTGCTTAGCTCGCAGATATGCTCAAGGTACTTTTACACTAACAGACGATGATCTCGACTCGGCAATTGAAGCCAGTTGGGATGCAATTATTAAACACTAATTTGGAGTTCTAATTAGAATGAAAAAGTGGACTTTCTTTATGTTGCTTCTTGCACTACTTATTTTTGGTAGTGTTATTGGCTTTAACATGTTTAAACAGCAAAAAATTGCTGAATTTATGGCAAACCGCCCTGAACCTGAATTTCCTGTCACGATAGAAACAGTCAAAGCGTCAACCTGGACTCCAACTATCGAGGCGATTGGTTTTATTGAACCAAACCAAGGTGTAACACTAACCACTGAATCAAACGGTGTGATCGATAAAATTTCATTTGATTCTGGTAGCCAAGTAAAAGATGACCAATTGCTTATTTCTCTTGATTCTAAAGTAGAAAAAGCAAACTTAAGAAGCTCTCAAGCACGCCTACCTGCTGCTGAAGCAAAATATAAACGCTATAAAGGTTTATTTAAAAAAGGGTCTATCTCTAAAGAAGCTTACGATGAAGCAGAAGCAAATTTCTTCTCTCTTGCTGCTGATATTGAAGGCCTAAAAGCGACTATTGAGCGTCGTGAAATCAAAGCACCATTTGCTGGTGTCATTGGTATCCGTAATGTTTATCTTGGTCAATACTTACAACCAGGTACTGATATTGTCCGTCTAGAAGACACTAGCATTATGCGTTTACGCTTTACGGTGCCTCAAACTGATATTTCTCGCATTAATATCGGACAAGACATCGATATATACATCGACTCTTATCCAACTGAGACTTTCAAAGGGTCGATCAGTGCAATTGAACCAGCGGTAAATATTCAAAGTGGGTTAATTCAGGTTCAAGCTGATATTCCAAATAATGGTGGTAAGCTACGTAGTGGTATGTTTGCTCGCGCTGAAATCATTCTCCCAGCATTTGAAAACCAAGTGGTTATTCCTCAAACCTCAATTACATTCACGCTATATGGTGACAATGTCTACATCGTTTCTGATGTTGACGGTGTTAAACGTGTTAAACAAGCGGTTGTAAAAGTAGGTGAACGAACTAAAGCTGTTGCTCATATTCTTGATGGTGTTAAACCTGGAGATATGGTCGTGACATCAGGACAAGTTCGTCTAAGTAACGATGCAAAAGTGCGTGTTGTCGAAAGTGACGCAACAACGCCGCCTGCTGAAACACCAATGTTGTAACCGGAGGAATTATGCGCTTTACTGATGTTTTCATTAAACGTCCAGTTTTAGCGGTATCGATCAGCTTTTTGATTGCTTTGCTTGGTATCCAAGCTATTTTCAAAATGCAGGTTCGTGAATACCCTGAAATGACCAATACCGTTGTAACGGTAACAACAAGCTATTACGGCGCGAGTGCTGACCTTATTCAAGGTTTCATAACTCAACCCTTAGAGCAAGCGGTAGCACAAGCCGATAATATTGATTTCATGACCTCTCAATCAGTAATGGGGCAATCGACCATTACTGTTACTATGAAATTAAATACGGACCCGAATGCTGCCCTCTCCGATATATTAGCCAAGACTAACTCGGTGCGTTCTCAGCTTCCAAAAGAAGCGGAAGATCCAACGGTTACTATGTCGACAGGTTCAACTACCGCGGTGTTATATATCGGCTTTACCAGTGATGAACTTGCCTCAAGTCAAATCACCGATTATTTAGAACGCGTTGTGAACCCGCAACTATTCACCGTTAATGGCGTATCTAAAATCGACCTATACGGCGGTATTAGATATGCATTACGTATCTGGTTAGAACCAGCACGTATGGCTGCAGTAAATATGACAGCAACAGATGTTATGAGCGTATTAAATGCCAATAACTTTCAGTCAGCAGCAGGCCAAGCAACCGGTGAATTCGTTCTTTATAATGGTAGCGCAAATACTCAAGTCTCGAATGTAGAGGAGCTTGAGCGTTTAGTTATTAAAACAGACGATGGTGAAGTGGTTCGCCTAAGTGATATTGCTAAGGTATCTTTAGAAAAGAGTCATGATATATACCGTGCAAGTGCAAACGGCAAAGAAGCCGTAGTTACTGCAATCAATGCCGCACCAAGTGCCAACCCAATTAACATTGCGGCTGATGTATTGAAGCTTTTACCTCAATTAGAGAAAAACCTTCCAACAAACATCAAAATGAACATCATGTACGATTCAACGATTGCGATTAATGAATCTATCCATGAAGTTATTAAGACTATTGTTGAAGCTGCGGTCATCGTACTTATCGTTATTACCTTATTCTTAGGCTCATTCCGAGCGGTTATCATTCCTATTGTCACCATTCCTCTATCACTTGTTGGTGTTGCAATGGTAATGCAAGTCATGGGCTTCTCATGGAACCTAATGACTCTTCTCGCTATGGTATTGGCCATCGGGCTTGTTGTTGATGATGCCATCGTTGTATTAGAAAACGTAGATAGGCACGTTAAGCTTGGAGAAACCCCGTTTAGGGCCGCTATTATTGGTACGCGTGAAATCGCAATTCCGGTAATTGCAATGACTCTAACGCTGGGCGCGGTATATGCTCCTATCGCGATGATGGGTGGTATTACGGGTTCATTGTTTAAAGAGTTTGCTTTAACGCTCGCAGGTTCAGTATTTGTTTCAGGGATAGTCGCGTTAACATTATCTCCAATGATGTGTTCTAAAATGCTGAAAGCAAATGAAGTACCAAGCAAATTTGAAAGCACAGTTCATCATTTCCTTGATGGTATGACGAATAAATATGAACGTATTCTTGGCTCGGTAATGCAGCATCGACCAGTAATCATTGCATTTGCTGTCATCGTTTTTGCAAGCTTGCCATTACTATTTAAGTTCATACCAAGTGAACTTGCTCCTTCAGAAGATAAAGGAGTGGTAATGCTTATGGGTACAGGTACATCTAACGCTAACTTAGATTACTTACAAAACACAATGAATGATGTAAATAAGATTCTTTCAGATCAACCTGAAATAGCCTTTGCTCAAGTATTCACCGGTGTTCCAAACTCGAACCAAGCCTTTGGTATTGCATCAATGGTTCCTTGGAGCCAACGAGAAGCAAGCCAAGCAGAAGTAACAGATCGTGTTGGTAAATTAGTACAAAATGTCCCAGGAATGGCTGTTACAGCATTCCAAATGCCAGAATTGCCTGGCGCAGGTTCAGGTTTACCAATTCAATTCGTAATAACGACACCAAACAGCTTTGAGAGTCTATTCCAAATAGCAACGGAAGTATTAACTGAAGTGAAAGGAAGCCCTCTATTTGTTTATTCTGATATCGATTTGAATTTTGATTCTGCAACAATGAAAATCAATATCGATAAAGATAAAGCGGGTGCTTACGGTGTGACAATGCAAGACATTGGTATTACGCTAAGTACGATGATGGCTGATGGCTATGTAAACCGTATCGATCTCAATGGTCGTTCTTACGAGGTAATTCCACAAGTAGAACGTAAATTCCGCTTAAACCCTGAATCAATGAATAATTATTACGTTCGTTCAGCAAGCGGGGAAGCAGTTCCATTAGGAAGCTTAATTGCGATTGATGTTATTGCAGAGCCGAGATCTCTACCTCACTTCAATCAGCTAAATTCAGCTACCGTAGGTGCTGTACCATCACCAGGTGTGGCAATGGGTGATGCTATTTCTTGGTTCGAAAATATTGCAAATAGCAAATTGCCAAGTGGGTACAACCATGATTATATGGGCGAAGCTCGACAATATGTGACAGAAGGTAGCGCATTATACGCTACATTTGGTTTAGCATTGGCTATCATCTTCCTAGTACTTGCGATTCAATTTGAATCAATTCGAGATCCATTAGTTATCATGGTTTCTGTACCTCTTGCTATTTGTGGTGCTTTGATTGCCCTCGCATGGGGCGCTGCTACAATGAACATCTACTCACAAGTAGGGTTAATCACTCTCGTTGGCTTGATTACCAAACATGGTATTTTGATTTGTGAAGTAGCAAAAGAAGAACAATTGCATAATCTAAAAAATCGCGTTGAAGCGGTAACAGAAGCTGCAAAAGTTCGTCTTCGTCCAATCCTAATGACAACAGCGGCAATGATTGCGGGTTTAATCCCGTTAATGTATGCCACTGGTGCAGGTGCTGCACAGCGCTTTAGTATTGGTATTGTTATTGTTGCAGGTTTAGCTATTGGTACTCTATTTACGTTATTCGTATTACCCGTAATTTATAGTTACCTAGCAAGTGAGCATAAACCTTTACCAGAGTTTGAAGAAGGGAAAGAAATTCAAGAGTAACTTCTTTAAAATAAAGAATAGGCTACTTCGGTAGCCTTTTTTTTATTTGTCTAGCGACAAGTCGTTGCTCTTTGCTTAAAATATAAAAAATATTTAACAAGGGTAGATAATGTTTAATCCAAAAAAATTAGAGCAAGTTGCCAAGCAAATTCATGATTCAATGCCGCAACCAGTAAAAGAATTAGGAACTGATGTTGAACAGAAAGTTCGCCAGGTCATTCAAGGTCAATTAAATAAGCTAGATATCGTAGCACGCGAAGAATTTGATGTTCAAACTCAAGTTCTATTGCGCACTAGGAAAAAGCTAACAGAAATGGAACAAAAATTAGCTTTATTAGAAGAAAAACTATCTGAAAAATAAACATAATTTTGTTCTTAAGATTAGAACAATTCCTTTAGATACAAAAAAGCCCGATATAATATCGGGCTTTTTTATTAATTATGTAAGTTAACCACCAACAGCAATTGTTTTCATATCAGTCATATAACCGCGTAGTTCTTCACCAATATACTCAACTGGGTGATTACGAATAGTCTCATTCACTTCGATCAATTTAGCATTATCCACTTGATTAGATATTGCCCCTAAACCACGACCAATAACATCAGTATCAACTAAAGGCATGAATTTTTCACGCAGCAATGGTGTTGCAACATTTGCGAATAGATAATTACCATATTCAGCCGTATCTGAAATAACGACATTCATTTCATATAAGCGTTTACGTGCAACAGTGTTAGCGATTAATGGTAGCTCATGCAATGATTCGTAATAAGCAGATTCATCTACAATACCTGAAGCAGTCATCGCTTCAAATGCTAATTCAACACCAGCACGAACCATAGCAACCATTAAAATACCATTATCAAAATATTCTTGTTCTGGAATTTCCAGACTAGAATCAGGGTAGTTTTCAAAAGCAGTTTCACCCGTCTCTTCACGCCACCCTAGCAAGTTAACATCATCATTTGCCCAGTCAGCCATCATCGTACTTGAAAAATGTCCCGAGATAATATCATCCATATGCTTATTATAAAGTGGGCGCATTAGATCTTTTAATTCTTCAGATAAATCAAAGGCTTTAATTTTAGCTGGGTTTGATAGACGATCCATCATATGCGTCACACCACCAAACTTCAGTGCTTCTGTAACTGTTTCCCAGCCAAATTGTAGAAGTTTGCCTGCATAGCTAGCATCGATACCATCAGCGATCATTTTTTCATAACAAACAATAGAGCCGGCTTGCAGCATTCCACAAAGAATTGTTTGTTCACCCATTAAGTCAGATTTAACTTCAGCAACGAATGAAGACTCTAAACAACCGGCACGATGACCACCAGTCCCAGCCGCCCATGCTTTCGCTATATCCCAACCTTCGCCTTTAGGATCATTTTCAGGATGAACAGCAATAAGAGTAGGAACACCAAAACCACGCTTATATTCTTCTCGAACTTCTGTACCTGGACATTTAGGAGCAACCATAACAACCGTTAAATCTTTACGGATTTTCATACCTTCTTCAACGATATTAAAGCCATGCGAGTAACCAAGCGTTGCACCTTCCTTCATTAAAGGCATAACAGTTTCAACAACATTCGTATGCTGTTTATCAGGAGTAAGGTTAATAACCAAATCGGCTTGAGGGATCAATTTTTCGTAGCTAGCAACTTCAAAACCATTTTCGCTTGCATTCTTAAATGATTGACGTTGCTCATCAATAGCAGCCTGACGTAAAGCATAAGCAACATTCAAACCTGAATCTCGCATATTTAAACCTTGATTTAGGCCTTGAGCTCCACAGCCAACAATAACCACCCTTTTACCTTTAAGGTAATCCGCTTCTGTAGAAAATTCTTCGCGGTCCATAAAACGACAACGACCTAGTTGATCTAATTGTTCACGTAAATTTAGCGTATCAAAGTAGTTAGACATTGTGAAACTCCATAAATATCATTTAATCCATTAGGATAATTCTGTGCATACAAAGATAATAACCAAAGATTAACATTGTAAGAAGTGATATATTAACAATACATGATTGCAAAATTAACAACTACGATATGAATATAAAACTACTTCAAACTTTCCTTCATTTATGTGAAAGCCATAGCTTTACCAACACGTCAAAAGCTATGCACTTAAGTTTATCTGCATTAAGCCGGCAAATACAAAAATTAGAAGATGAAATTGGTCACCCATTATTTGTCCGTGATAATAGAAGCGTTGAACTAACAAGCTCAGCAAAGAAATTAATGCCTATCGCTTTAAATATTTGTAGTGAATGGAGTAGTTACAAATCTAGCTCCAATACTGTAAATAATAGTTTAAAGGGGGAATTGAAATTATTTTGTTCAGTAACCGCAAGCTATAGTCACTTACCTCAACTCCTAAATAATTTCAAAGTGAATTATCCTCACATTGAAATAAAGCTTTCAACAGGAGATCCAGCTCAAGCAATTAAGAAAGTAGAAAGTTCAGAGGTTGATATTGCAATATCAGCCATACCAGAAAAAAGATCGAATAAATTAGCTTTTGAAATAATAAGTGAAATACCATTATCGATTATTGCTCCCATTGGGAACAACACATTTAGCGGTGATATAAATAAAGAAAATACAAATTGGGATACGCTTCCTTTTATTTTACCAAAGGAAGGCACGGCGAGAGAAAGAGCAAATTTATGGTTCAAGGAACAAAAAATCAAACCAACAATTTATGCTCAAGTCTCTGGACATGAGGCGATAGTAAGTATGGTTGCTTTAGGGTGTGGTATAGGAATAGCACCTGACGTTGTAATCAATAACAGCCCAGTAAAAGATAAAATTCAAAGGTTAAATACAACACCTATTGCACCATTTAAATTAGGCTTGTGCTGTAAACAATCAAAATTAAATGATTCGGTTATACAAGCTCTTTGGCGGGTAGCTGAAAATACATTTATTTAAATCTATAAACGAAAAAAGGCCTCCCATTGGGAAGCCTTTTAAAATTAGAGCCTAGCGATGTCCTACTCTCACATGGGGAGACCCCACACTACCATCGGCGCTATTGCGTTTCACTTCTGAGTTCGGCATGGGATCAGGTGGGTCCACAACGCTATGGTCGCTAAACAAAATCTATCAGTAAATGGTGCTGATACCCAGACTCGAACTGGGGACCTCACCCTTACCAAGGGTGCGCTCTACCGGGCTGAGCTATATCAGCAAACGACTTACTTATTTAATCGAAGAAACCATCCTAAATAAGGATGGTTTTCAAATTTAAGCCTGGCGATGTCCTACTCTCACATGGGGAGACCCCACACTACCATCGGCGCTATTACGTTTCACTTCTGAGTTCGGCATGGGATCAGGTGGGTCCATAACGCTATGGTCGCCAAGCAAATTCTTTAATTCGGAAAGCTGTATTGTGTTCTTAATCACATTCAATCTGTTTCTTGCTATCTTAAATCCGTTCAAAACCCCTTGGGTGTTGTATGGTTAAGCCTCACGGGCAATTAGTACAGGTTAGCTCAATGCCTCGCAGCACTTACACACCCTGCCTATCAACGTCGTAGTCTTCAACAACCCTTTAGGATACTTAAAGTATCAGGGATGACTCATCTCAAGGCTCGCTTCACGCTTAGATGCTTTCAGCGTTTATCGATCCCGAACTTAGCTACCGGGCAATGCTACTGGCGTAACAACCCGAACACCAGAGGTTCGTCCACTCCGGTCCTCTCGTACTAGGAGCAGCCCCTTTCAATCATCCAACGCCCACGGCAGATAGGGACCGAACTGTCTCACGACGTTCTAAACCCAGCTCGCGTACCACTTTAAATGGCGAACAGCCATACCCTTGGGACCGACTTCAGCCCCAGGATGTGATGAGCCGACATCGAGGTGCCAAACACCGCCGTCGATATGAACTCTTGGGCGGTATCAGCCTGTTATCCCCGGAGTACCTTTTATCCGTTGAGCGATGGCCCTTCCATTCAGAACCACCGGATCACTATGACCTGCTTTCGCACCTGCTCGAATTGTCATTCTCGCAGTCAAGCGGGCTTATGCCATTGCACTAACCACACGATGTCCAACCGTGTTTAGCCCACCTTCGTGCTCCTCCGTTACTCTTTGGGAGGAGACCGCCCCAGTCAAACTACCCACCAGGCACTGTCCGCAACCCCGATAAGGGGCCAACGTTAGAACATCAAGCATACAAGGGTGGTATTTCAAGATTGCCTCCACAAATACTAGCGTACTTGCTTCAAAGGCTCCCACCTATCCTACACATGTAGGGTCAATGTTCAGTGCCAAGCTGTAGTAAAGGTTCACGGGGTCTTTCCGTCTAGCCGCGGGTACACTGCATCTTCACAGCGATTTCAATTTCACTGAGTCTCGGGTGGAGACAGCGTGGCCATCATTACGCCATTCGTGCAGGTCGGAACTTACCCGACAAGGAATTTCGCTACCTTAGGACCGTTATAGTTACGGCCGCCGTTTACTTGGGCTTCGATCAAGAGCTTCGACCGAAGTCTAACCCCATCAATTAACCTTCAAGCACCGGGCAGGCGTCACACCGTATACGTCATCTTACGATTTAGCACAGTGCTATGTTTTTAATAAACAGTTGCAGCCACCTGGTATCTGCGACTCCCGGCAGCTTAGAGAGCAAGTCTCATCACCGCTAGGAGCGTACCTTCTCCCGAAGTTACGGTACCATTTTGCCTAGTTCCTTCACCCGAGTTCTCTCAAGCGCCTTAGTATTCTCTACTCGACCACCTGTGTCGGTTTGGGGTACGATTTCTTATAACCTGAAGCTTAGAGGCTTTTCCTGGAAGCATGGCATCAATAGCTTCACACCCGTAGGTGCTCGACATCGTGTCTCAGCCTAACAAGAGTCCGGATTTACCTAAACTCTTAGCCTACGCACTTGAACTTGGACGACCGTCGCCAAGCCTACCTAGCCTTCTCCGTCCCCCCATCGCAATTATAAGAAGTACGGGAATATTAACCCGTTTCCCATCGACTACGCCTTTCGGCCTCGCCTTAGGGGTCGACTTACCCTGCCCCGATTAACGTTGGACAGGAACCCTTGGTCTTCCGGCGAGGGGGTTTTTCACCCCCTTTATCGTTACTCATGTCAGCATTCGCACTTCTGATACCTCCAGCATGCCTTACAGCACACCTTCAACGGCTTACAGAACGCTCCCCTACCCAGCACAATAAATTGCACTGCCGCAGCTTCGGTGTATAGCTTAGCCCCGTTACATCTTCCGCGCAGGCCGACTCGACCAGTGAGCTATTACGCTTTCTTTAAATGATGGCTGCTTCTAAGCCAACATCCTGGCTGTCTGAGCCTTCCCACATCGTTTCCCACTTAGCTATAACTTTGGGACCTTAGCTGGCGGTCTGGGTTGTTTCCCTCTCCACGACGGACGTTAGCACCCGCCGTGTGTCTCCCGGATATTACTTACTGGTATTCGGAGTTTGCAAAGGGTTGGTAAGTCGGGATGACCCCCTAGCCTTAACAGTGCTCTACCCCCAGTAGTATTCGTCCGAGGCTCTACCTAAATAGATTTCGGGGAGAACCAGCTATCTCCAAGTTTGATTGGCCTTTCACCCCTAGCCACAAGTCATCCGCTAATTTTTCAACATTAGTCGGTTCGGTCCTCCAGTTGATGTTACTCAACCTTCAACCTGCCCATGGCTAGATCACTTGGTTTCGGGTCTATATCCAGAGACTGAACGCCCAGTTAAGACTCGGTTTCCCTACGGCTCCCCTAAACGGTTAACCTTGCCACTGAATATAAGTCGCTGACCCATTATACAAAAGGTACGCAGTCACATAACAAGTATGCTCCTACTGCTTGTACGTACACGGTTTCAGGTTCTATTTCACTCCCCTCACAGGGGTTCTTTTCGCCTTTCCCTCACGGTACTGGTTCACTATCGGTCAGTCAGTAGTATTTAGCCTTGGAGGATGGTCCCCCCATATTCAGACAGGATATCACGTGTCCCGCCTTACTCGTTTTCACTGATGATGAGATGTCGGTTACAGGGCTATCACCTTGTATCGCGCCACTTTCCAGAGGCTTCACCTGTCTCATTAACAACTTAAGGGCTAACCCAATTTCGCTCACCGCTACTTTCGGGATCTCGGTTGATTTCTCTTCCTCGGGGTACTTAGATGTTTCAGTTCTCCCGGTTTGCTTCGCTGCGCTATGTATTCACGCAGCGATACTAGCTTATGCTAGTGGGTTTCCCCATTCAGAAATCCCAGACTCAAAAGGTTTTTACTACCTAATCTGGGCTTATCGCAAGTTAATACGTCTTTCATCGCCTCTGACTGCCAAGGCATCCACCGTGTACGCTTAGTCACTTAACCATACAACCCCAAGAGGTTTCGTATGGCATAAACAACCAAGGTTGAACTCTTCATTGAGAGTTCTGGTTTTTCGCCGGATTCAAAATACAAGAACACTTGAATGTGTTTTTAATTTGTTTATCTAAAGATAAACAAAAGATATTAAGAACTTTTAAATTTTGATTTATCTAACTCGTAAGTTAGTTAAATCAGTCAGCTTTCCAAATTGTTAAAGAGCTTAAAGCAAAAAGCTTTAATCAATAATCGAAATCATTAATTAAAGCTCTGTCACTTCAACTTATTAAAACCTAATCAATCTGTGTGAACACTCATAAATCGCAATCTATCGTTAAGGAGGTGATCCAGCCCCAGGTTCCCCTAGGGCTACCTTGTTACGACTTCACCCCAGTCATGAACCACAAAGTGGTGAGCGTCCTCCCCGAAAGGTTAAACTACCCACTTCTTTTGCAGCCCACTCCCATGGTGTGACGGGCGGTGTGTACAAGGCCCGGGAACGTATTCACCGTGACATTCTGATTCACGATTACTAGCGATTCCGACTTCACGGAGTCGAGTTGCAGACTCCGATCCGGACTACGACGCACTTTTTGGGATTCGCTCACTATCGCTAGCTTGCAGCCCTCTGTATGCGCCATTGTAGCACGTGTGTAGCCCTACTCGTAAGGGCCATGATGACTTGACGTCGTCCCCACCTTCCTCCGGTTTATCACCGGCAGTCTCCCTGGAGTTCCCACCATTACGTGCTGGCAAACAAGGATAAGGGTTGCGCTCGTTGCGGGACTTAACCCAACATTTCACAACACGAGCTGACGACAGCCATGCAGCACCTGTCTTACAGTTCCCGAAGGCACTAAGCTATCTCTAGCGAATTCTGTAGATGTCAAGAGTAGGTAAGGTTCTTCGCGTTGCATCGAATTAAACCACATGCTCCACCGCTTGTGCGGGCCCCCGTCAATTCATTTGAGTTTTAATCTTGCGACCGTACTCCCCAGGCGGTCTACTTAACGCGTTAGCTCCGAAAGCCACGGCTCAAGGCCACAACCTCCAAGTAGACATCGTTTACGGCGTGGACTACCAGGGTATCTAATCCTGTTTGCTCCCCACGCTTTCGCATCTGAGTGTCAGTGTCTGTCCAGGGGGCCGCCTTCGCCACTGGTATTCCTTCAGATCTCTACGCATTTCACCGCTACACCTGAAATTCTACCCCCCTCTACAGCACTCTAGTTCACCAGTTTCAAATGCGGTTCCGAGGTTGAGCCCCGGGCTTTCACATCTGACTTAATGAACCACCTGCATGCGCTTTACGCCCAGTAATTCCGATTAACGCTCGCACCCTCCGTATTACCGCGGCTGCTGGCACGGAGTTAGCCGGTGCTTCTTCTGTCGCTAACGTCAAGATGTACAGCTATTAACTGCACACCCTTCCTCACGACTGAAAGTACTTTACAACCCGAAGGCCTTCTTCATACACGCGGCATGGCTGCATCAGGCTTTCGCCCATTGTGCAATATTCCCCACTGCTGCCTCCCGTAGGAGTCTGGACCGTGTCTCAGTTCCAGTGTGGCTGATCATCCTCTCAGACCAGCTAGAGATCGTCGCCTTGGTGAGCTCTTACCCCACCAACTAGCTAATCTCACCTGGGCTAATCTTGACGCGAGAGGTCCGAAGATCCCCCTCTTTGGTCCGAAGACATTATGCGGTATTAGCTATCGTTTCCAATAGTTATCCCCCACATCAAGGCATATTCCCAGGCATTACTCACCCGTCCGCCGCTCGTCAGCGAATTAGCAAGCTAATTCCTGTTACCGCTCGACTTGCATGTGTTAGGCCTGCCGCCAGCGTTCAATCTGAGCCATGATCAAACTCTTCAATTAAAGTTTTTTGGTTTGTTTCAGCAGAAACAAAACCGGCTCAATGATTTATACTGATTTCTTACATAAAAGTAATTTTGTGTAGTCACTCAGTTCATTGATTATTTTTGTTTGAATTCACTTCGAAAAGTAAATGCAAACTAGTGATTATCAACTCACAAGTGCCCACACAGATTGATTTGGTTAAATTGTTAAAGAGCGTTGTCTTTCAACCACTTAGCCTTTCAGCTTCGTCGTTTCAGGCTGCATATATTACGCTTTCTGATTTGAAAGTCAAGGTAATATTCTCAATCTTTTCATTTATTTATGAAAGACTTAAAAATGTTAACTTGACTTGCCTCCAGTGACAAACTGGGAGCGAAATAAAAGCCCGTTCTATTGAACGGGCACTTATTCAAATTCAAGCCTGGCGATGTCCTACTCTCACATGGGGAGACCCCACACTACCATCGGCGCTATTACGTTTCACTTCTGAGTTCGGCATGGGATCAGGTGGGTCCATAACGCTATGGTCGCCAAGCAAATTCTTTAATTCGGAAAGCTGTATTGTGTTCTTAATCACATTCAATCTGTTTCTTGCTATCTTAAATCCGTTCAAAACCCCTTGGGTGTTGTATGGTTAAGCCTCACGGGCAATTAGTACAGGTTAGCTCAATGCCTCGCAGCACTTACACACCCTGCCTATCAACGTCGTAGTCTTCAACAACCCTTTAGGATACTTAAAGTATCAGGGATGACTCATCTCAAGGCTCGCTTCACGCTTAGATGCTTTCAGCGTTTATCGATCCCGAACTTAGCTACCGGGCAATGCTACTGGCGTAACAACCCGAACACCAGAGGTTCGTCCACTCCGGTCCTCTCGTACTAGGAGCAGCCCCTTTCAATCATCCAACGCCCACGGCAGATAGGGACCGAACTGTCTCACGACGTTCTAAACCCAGCTCGCGTACCACTTTAAATGGCGAACAGCCATACCCTTGGGACCGACTTCAGCCCCAGGATGTGATGAGCCGACATCGAGGTGCCAAACACCGCCGTCGATATGAACTCTTGGGCGGTATCAGCCTGTTATCCCCGGAGTACCTTTTATCCGTTGAGCGATGGCCCTTCCATTCAGAACCACCGGATCACTATGACCTGCTTTCGCACCTGCTCGAATTGTCATTCTCGCAGTCAAGCGGGCTTATGCCATTGCACTAACCACACGATGTCCAACCGTGTTTAGCCCACCTTCGTGCTCCTCCGTTACTCTTTGGGAGGAGACCGCCCCAGTCAAACTACCCACCAGGCACTGTCCGCAACCCCGATAAGGGGCCAACGTTAGAACATCAAGCATACAAGGGTGGTATTTCAAGATTGCCTCCACAAATACTAGCGTACTTGCTTCAAAGGCTCCCACCTATCCTACACATGTAGGGTCAATGTTCAGTGCCAAGCTGTAGTAAAGGTTCACGGGGTCTTTCCGTCTAGCCGCGGGTACACTGCATCTTCACAGCGATTTCAATTTCACTGAGTCTCGGGTGGAGACAGCGTGGCCATCATTACGCCATTCGTGCAGGTCGGAACTTACCCGACAAGGAATTTCGCTACCTTAGGACCGTTATAGTTACGGCCGCCGTTTACTTGGGCTTCGATCAAGAGCTTCGACCGAAGTCTAACCCCATCAATTAACCTTCAAGCACCGGGCAGGCGTCACACCGTATACGTCATCTTACGATTTAGCACAGTGCTATGTTTTTAATAAACAGTTGCAGCCACCTGGTATCTGCGACTCCCGGCAGCTTAGAGAGCAAGTCTCATCACCGCTAGGAGCGTACCTTCTCCCGAAGTTACGGTACCATTTTGCCTAGTTCCTTCACCCGAGTTCTCTCAAGCGCCTTAGTATTCTCTACTCGACCACCTGTGTCGGTTTGGGGTACGATTTCTTATAACCTGAAGCTTAGAGGCTTTTCCTGGAAGCATGGCATCAATAGCTTCACACCCGTAGGTGCTCGACATCGTGTCTCAGCCTAACAAGAGTCCGGATTTACCTAAACTCTTAGCCTACGCACTTGAACTTGGACGACCGTCGCCAAGCCTACCTAGCCTTCTCCGTCCCCCCATCGCAATTATAAGAAGTACGGGAATATTAACCCGTTTCCCATCGACTACGCCTTTCGGCCTCGCCTTAGGGGTCGACTTACCCTGCCCCGATTAACGTTGGACAGGAACCCTTGGTCTTCCGGCGAGGGGGTTTTTCACCCCCTTTATCGTTACTCATGTCAGCATTCGCACTTCTGATACCTCCAGCATGCCTTACAGCACACCTTCAACGGCTTACAGAACGCTCCCCTACCCAGCACAATAAATTGCACTGCCGCAGCTTCGGTGTATAGCTTAGCCCCGTTACATCTTCCGCGCAGGCCGACTCGACCAGTGAGCTATTACGCTTTCTTTAAATGATGGCTGCTTCTAAGCCAACATCCTGGCTGTCTGAGCCTTCCCACATCGTTTCCCACTTAGCTATAACTTTGGGACCTTAGCTGGCGGTCTGGGTTGTTTCCCTCTCCACGACGGACGTTAGCACCCGCCGTGTGTCTCCCGGATATTACTTACTGGTATTCGGAGTTTGCAAAGGGTTGGTAAGTCGGGATGACCCCCTAGCCTTAACAGTGCTCTACCCCCAGTAGTATTCGTCCGAGGCTCTACCTAAATAGATTTCGGGGAGAACCAGCTATCTCCAAGTTTGATTGGCCTTTCACCCCTAGCCACAAGTCATCCGCTAATTTTTCAACATTAGTCGGTTCGGTCCTCCAGTTGATGTTACTCAACCTTCAACCTGCCCATGGCTAGATCACTTGGTTTCGGGTCTATATCCAGAGACTGAACGCCCAGTTAAGACTCGGTTTCCCTACGGCTCCCCTAAACGGTTAACCTTGCCACTGAATATAAGTCGCTGACCCATTATACAAAAGGTACGCAGTCACATAACAAGTATGCTCCTACTGCTTGTACGTACACGGTTTCAGGTTCTATTTCACTCCCCTCACAGGGGTTCTTTTCGCCTTTCCCTCACGGTACTGGTTCACTATCGGTCAGTCAGTAGTATTTAGCCTTGGAGGATGGTCCCCCCATATTCAGACAGGATATCACGTGTCCCGCCTTACTCGTTTTCACTGATGATGAGATGTCGGTTACAGGGCTATCACCTTGTATCGCGCCACTTTCCAGAGGCTTCACCTGTCTCATTAACAACTTAAGGGCTAACCCAATTTCGCTCGCCGCTACTTTCGGGATCTCGGTTGATTTCTCTTCCTCGGGGTACTTAGATGTTTCAGTTCTCCCGGTTTGCTTCGCTGCGCTATGTATTCACGCAGCGATACTAGCTTATGCTAGTGGGTTTCCCCATTCAGAAATCCCAGACTCAAAAGGTTTTTACTACCTAATCTGGGCTTATCGCAAGTTAATACGTCTTTCATCGCCTCTGACTGCCAAGGCATCCACCGTGTACGCTTAGTCACTTAACCATACAACCCCAAGAGGTTTCGTATGGCATAAACAACCAAGGTTGAACTCTTCATTGAGAGTTCTGGTTTTTCGCCGGATTCAAAATACAAGAACACTTGAATGTGTTTTTAATTTGTTTATCTAAAGATAAACAAAAGATATTAAGAACTTTTAAATTTTGATTTATCTAACTCGTAAGTTAGTTAAATCAGTCAGCTTTCCAAATTGTTAAAGAGCAATGTTTCTTTCGAAACCATTTTTAAAGACTCTCAAAGAGAATACTTAAAGATGGTGGGCGATACCGGGCTCGAACCAGTGACCCCCTCCTTGTAAGGGAGGTGCTCTCCCAACTGAGCTAATCGCCCACGAAAGTTTTAATTCCTTCGCGAGAAAGAATGGTGGAGCTATGCGGGATCGAACCGCAGACCTCCTGCGTGCAAGGCAGGCGCTCTCCCAGCTGAGCTATAGCCCCAAATTTTATTTCCTTGGGAGGAAATGGTGGGTCGTGCAGGATTCGAACCTGCGACCAATTGATTAAAAGTCAACTGCTCTACCAACTGAGCTAACGACCCAATGGTATCCCGTAGGGGAGTCGAACCCCTGTTACCGCCGTGAAAGGGCGGTGTCCTAGGCCTCTAGACGAACGGGACACTGGATATTTTGAAGGTGTTGGGCACCTTCCATTGCTTTTTACTTTTTTAACCTAATCAATCTGTGTGAACACTCATAAATCGTAATCTATCGTTAAGGAGGTGATCCAGCCCCAGGTTCCCCTAGGGCTACCTTGTTACGACTTCACCCCAGTCATGAACCACAAAGTGGTGAGCGTCCTCCCCGAAAGGTTAAACTACCCACTTCTTTTGCAGCCCACTCCCATGGTGTGACGGGCGGTGTGTACAAGGCCCGGGAACGTATTCACCGTGACATTCTGATTCACGATTACTAGCGATTCCGACTTCACGGAGTCGAGTTGCAGACTCCGATCCGGACTACGACGCACTTTTTGGGATTCGCTCACTATCGCTAGCTTGCAGCCCTCTGTATGCGCCATTGTAGCACGTGTGTAGCCCTACTCGTAAGGGCCATGATGACTTGACGTCGTCCCCACCTTCCTCCGGTTTATCACCGGCAGTCTCCCTGGAGTTCCCACCATTACGTGCTGGCAAACAAGGATAAGGGTTGCGCTCGTTGCGGGACTTAACCCAACATTTCACAACACGAGCTGACGACAGCCATGCAGCACCTGTCTTACAGTTCCCGAAGGCACTAAGCTATCTCTAGCGAATTCTGTAGATGTCAAGAGTAGGTAAGGTTCTTCGCGTTGCATCGAATTAAACCACATGCTCCACCGCTTGTGCGGGCCCCCGTCAATTCATTTGAGTTTTAATCTTGCGACCGTACTCCCCAGGCGGTCTACTTAACGCGTTAGCTCCGAAAGCCACGGCTCAAGGCCACAACCTCCAAGTAGACATCGTTTACGGCGTGGACTACCAGGGTATCTAATCCTGTTTGCTCCCCACGCTTTCGCATCTGAGTGTCAGTGTCTGTCCAGGGGGCCGCCTTCGCCACTGGTATTCCTTCAGATCTCTACGCATTTCACCGCTACACCTGAAATTCTACCCCCCTCTACAGCACTCTAGTTCACCAGTTTCAAATGCGGTTCCGAGGTTGAGCCCCGGGCTTTCACATCTGACTTAATGAACCACCTGCATGCGCTTTACGCCCAGTAATTCCGATTAACGCTCGCACCCTCCGTATTACCGCGGCTGCTGGCACGGAGTTAGCCGGTGCTTCTTCTGTCGCTAACGTCAAGATGTACAGCTATTAACTGCACACCCTTCCTCACGACTGAAAGTACTTTACAACCCGAAGGCCTTCTTCATACACGCGGCATGGCTGCATCAGGCTTTCGCCCATTGTGCAATATTCCCCACTGCTGCCTCCCGTAGGAGTCTGGACCGTGTCTCAGTTCCAGTGTGGCTGATCATCCTCTCAGACCAGCTAGAGATCGTCGCCTTGGTGAGCTCTTACCCCACCAACTAGCTAATCTCACCTGGGCTAATCTTGACGCGAGAGGTCCGAAGATCCCCCTCTTTGGTCCGAAGACATTATGCGGTATTAGCTATCGTTTCCAATAGTTATCCCCCACATCAAGGCATATTCCCAGGCATTACTCACCCGTCCGCCGCTCGTCAGCGAATTAGCAAGCTAATTCCTGTTACCGCTCGACTTGCATGTGTTAGGCCTGCCGCCAGCGTTCAATCTGAGCCATGATCAAACTCTTCAATTAAAGTTTTTTGGTTTGTTTCAGCAGAAACAAAACCGGCTCAATGATTTATACTGATTTCTTACATAAAAGTAATTTTGTGTAGTCACTCAGTTCATTGATTATTTTTGTTTGTATTCACTCCGAAAAGTAAATGCAAACTAGTGATTATCAACTCACAAGTGCCCACACAGATTGATTTGGTTAAATTGTTAAAGAGCGTTATCTTTCAACCACTTAGCCTTTCAGCTTCGTCGTTTCAGGCTGCGTATATTACGCTTTCTGATTTGAAAGTCAAGGTAATATTCTCAATCTTTTCATTTATTTATGAAAGACTTAAAAATGTTAACTTGACTTGCCTCCAGTGACAAACTGGGAGCGAAATAAAAGCCCGTTCTATTGAACGGGCACTTATTCAAATTTAAGCCTGGCGATGTCCTACTCTCACATGGGGAGACCCCACACTACCATCGGCGCTATTACGTTTCACTTCTGAGTTCGGCATGGGATCAGGTGGGTCCATAACGCTATGGTCGCCAAGCAAATTCTTTAATTCGGAAAGCTGTATTGTGTTCTTAATCACATTCAATCTGTTTCTTGCTATCTTAAATCCGTTCAAAACCCCTTGGGTGTTGTATGGTTAAGCCTCACGGGCAATTAGTACAGGTTAGCTCAATGCCTCGCAGCACTTACACACCCTGCCTATCAACGTCGTAGTCTTCAACAACCCTTTAGGATACTTAAAGTATCAGGGATGACTCATCTCAAGGCTCGCTTCACGCTTAGATGCTTTCAGCGTTTATCGATCCCGAACTTAGCTACCGGGCAATGCTACTGGCGTAACAACCCGAACACCAGAGGTTCGTCCACTCCGGTCCTCTCGTACTAGGAGCAGCCCCTTTCAATCATCCAACGCCCACGGCAGATAGGGACCGAACTGTCTCACGACGTTCTAAACCCAGCTCGCGTACCACTTTAAATGGCGAACAGCCATACCCTTGGGACCGACTTCAGCCCCAGGATGTGATGAGCCGACATCGAGGTGCCAAACACCGCCGTCGATATGAACTCTTGGGCGGTATCAGCCTGTTATCCCCGGAGTACCTTTTATCCGTTGAGCGATGGCCCTTCCATTCAGAACCACCGGATCACTATGACCTGCTTTCGCACCTGCTCGAATTGTCATTCTCGCAGTCAAGCGGGCTTATGCCATTGCACTAACCACACGATGTCCAACCGTGTTTAGCCCACCTTCGTGCTCCTCCGTTACTCTTTGGGAGGAGACCGCCCCAGTCAAACTACCCACCAGGCACTGTCCGCAACCCCGATAAGGGGCCAACGTTAGAACATCAAGCATACAAGGGTGGTATTTCAAGATTGCCTCCACAAATACTAGCGTACTTGCTTCAAAGGCTCCCACCTATCCTACACATGTAGGGTCAATGTTCAGTGCCAAGCTGTAGTAAAGGTTCACGGGGTCTTTCCGTCTAGCCGCGGGTACACTGCATCTTCACAGCGATTTCAATTTCACTGAGTCTCGGGTGGAGACAGCGTGGCCATCATTACGCCATTCGTGCAGGTCGGAACTTACCCGACAAGGAATTTCGCTACCTTAGGACCGTTATAGTTACGGCCGCCGTTTACTTGGGCTTCGATCAAGAGCTTCGACCGAAGTCTAACCCCATCAATTAACCTTCAAGCACCGGGCAGGCGTCACACCGTATACGTCATCTTACGATTTAGCACAGTGCTATGTTTTTAATAAACAGTTGCAGCCACCTGGTATCTGCGACTCCCGGCAGCTTAGAGAGCAAGTCTCATCACCGCTAGGAGCGTACCTTCTCCCGAAGTTACGGTACCATTTTGCCTAGTTCCTTCACCCGAGTTCTCTCAAGCGCCTTAGTATTCTCTACTCGACCACCTGTGTCGGTTTGGGGTACGATTTCTTATAACCTGAAGCTTAGAGGCTTTTCCTGGAAGCATGGCATCAATAGCTTCACACCCGTAGGTGCTCGACATCGTGTCTCAGCCTAACAAGAGTCCGGATTTACCTAAACTCTTAGCCTACGCACTTGAACTTGGACGACCGTCGCCAAGCCTACCTAGCCTTCTCCGTCCCCCCATCGCAATTATAAGAAGTACGGGAATATTAACCCGTTTCCCATCGACTACGCCTTTCGGCCTCGCCTTAGGGGTCGACTTACCCTGCCCCGATTAACGTTGGACAGGAACCCTTGGTCTTCCGGCGAGGGGGTTTTTCACCCCCTTTATCGTTACTCATGTCAGCATTCGCACTTCTGATACCTCCAGCATGCCTTACAGCACACCTTCAACGGCTTACAGAACGCTCCCCTACCCAGCACAATAAATTGGACTGCCGCAGCTTCGGTGTATAGCTTAGCCCCGTTACATCTTCCGCGCAGGCCGACTCGACCAGTGAGCTATTACGCTTTCTTTAAATGATGGCTGCTTCTAAGCCAACATCCTGGCTGTCTGAGCCTTCCCACATCGTTTCCCACTTAGCTATAACTTTGGGACCTTAGCTGGCGGTCTGGGTTGTTTCCCTCTCCACGACGGACGTTAGCACCCGCCGTGTGTCTCCCGGATATTACTTACTGGTATTCGGAGTTTGCAAAGGGTTGGTAAGTCGGGATGACCCCCTAGCCTTAACAGTGCTCTACCCCCAGTAGTATTCGTCCGAGGCTCTACCTAAATAGATTTCGGGGAGAACCAGCTATCTCCAAGTTTGATTGGCCTTTCACCCCTAGCCACAAGTCATCCGCTAATTTTTCAACATTAGTCGGTTCGGTCCTCCAGTTGATGTTACTCAACCTTCAACCTGCCCATGGCTAGATCACTTGGTTTCGGGTCTATATCCAGAGACTGAACGCCCAGTTAAGACTCGGTTTCCCTACGGCTCCCCTAAACGGTTAACCTTGCCACTGAATATAAGTCGCTGACCCATTATACAAAAGGTACGCAGTCACATAACAAGTATGCTCCTACTGCTTGTACGTACACGGTTTCAGGTTCTATTTCACTCCCCTCACAGGGGTTCTTTTCGCCTTTCCCTCACGGTACTGGTTCACTATCGGTCAGTCAGTAGTATTTAGCCTTGGAGGATGGTCCCCCCATATTCAGACAGGATATCACGTGTCCCGCCTTACTCGTTTTCACTGATGATGAGATGTCGGTTACAGGGCTATCACCTTGTATCGCGCCACTTTCCAGAGGCTTCACCTGTCTCATTAACAACTTAAGGGCTAACCCAATTTCGCTCGCCGCTACTTTCGGGATCTCGGTTGATTTCTCTTCCTCGGGGTACTTAGATGTTTCAGTTCTCCCGGTTTGCTTCGCTGCGCTATGTATTCACGCAGCGATACTAGCTTATGCTAGTGGGTTTCCCCATTCAGAAATCCCAGACTCAAAAGGTTTTTACTACCTAATCTGGGCTTATCGCAAGTTAATACGTCTTTCATCGCCTCTGACTGCCAAGGCATCCACCGTGTACGCTTAGTCACTTAACCATACAACCCCAAGAGGTTTCGTATGGCATAAACAACCAAGGTTGAACTCTTCATTGAGAGTTCTGGTTTTTCGCCGGATTCAAAATACAAGAACACTTGAATGTGTTTTTAATTTGTTTATCTAAAGATAAACAAAAGATATTAAGAACTTTTAAATTTTGATTTATCTAACTCGTAAGTTAGTTAAATCAGTCAGCTTTCCAAATTGTTAAAGAGCAATGTTTCTTTCGAAACCATTTTTAAAGACTCTCAAAGAGAATACTTAAAGATGGTGGGCGATACCGGGCTCGAACCAGTGACCCCCTCCTTGTAAGGGAGGTGCTCTCCCAACTGAGCTAATCGCCCACGAAAGTTTTAATTCCTTCGTGAAAAAGAATGGTGGGTCGTGCAGGATTCGAACCTGCGACCAATTGATTAAAAGTCAACTGCTCTACCAACTGAGCTAACGACCCAATGGTATCCCGTAGGGGAGTCGAACCCCTGTTACCGCCGTGAAAGGGCGGTGTCCTAGGCCTCTAGACGAACGGGACACTGGATATTTTGAAGGTGTTGGGCACCTTCCATTGCTTTTTACTTTTTTAACCTAATCAATCTGTGTGAACACTCATAAATCGTAATCTATCGTTAAGGAGGTGATCCAGCCCCAGGTTCCCCTAGGGCTACCTTGTTACGACTTCACCCCAGTCATGAACCACAAAGTGGTGAGCGTCCTCCCCGAAAGGTTAAACTACCCACTTCTTTTGCAGCCCACTCCCATGGTGTGACGGGCGGTGTGTACAAGGCCCGGGAACGTATTCACCGTGACATTCTGATTCACGATTACTAGCGATTCCGACTTCACGGAGTCGAGTTGCAGACTCCGATCCGGACTACGACGCACTTTTTGGGATTCGCTCACTATCGCTAGCTTGCAGCCCTCTGTATGCGCCATTGTAGCACGTGTGTAGCCCTACTCGTAAGGGCCATGATGACTTGACGTCGTCCCCACCTTCCTCCGGTTTATCACCGGCAGTCTCCCTGGAGTTCCCACCATTACGTGCTGGCAAACAAGGATAAGGGTTGCGCTCGTTGCGGGACTTAACCCAACATTTCACAACACGAGCTGACGACAGCCATGCAGCACCTGTCTTACAGTTCCCGAAGGTACTAAGCTATCTCTAGCGAATTCTGTAGATGTCAAGAGTAGGTAAGGTTCTTCGCGTTGCATCGAATTAAACCACATGCTCCACCGCTTGTGCGGGCCCCCGTCAATTCATTTGAGTTTTAATCTTGCGACCGTACTCCCCAGGCGGTCTACTTAACGCGTTAGCTCCGAAAGCCACGGCTCAAGGCCACAACCTCCAAGTAGACATCGTTTACGGCGTGGACTACCAGGGTATCTAATCCTGTTTGCTCCCCACGCTTTCGCATCTGAGTGTCAGTGTCTGTCCAGGGGGCCGCCTTCGCCACTGGTATTCCTTCAGATCTCTACGCATTTCACCGCTACACCTGAAATTCTACCCCCCTCTACAGCACTCTAGTTCACCAGTTTCAAATGCGGTTCCGAGGTTGAGCCCCGGGCTTTCACATCTGACTTAATGAACCACCTGCATGCGCTTTACGCCCAGTAATTCCGATTAACGCTCGCACCCTCCGTATTACCGCGGCTGCTGGCACGGAGTTAGCCGGTGCTTCTTCTGTCGCTAACGTCAAGATGTACAGCTATTAACTGCACACCCTTCCTCACGACTGAAAGTACTTTACAACCCGAAGGCCTTCTTCATACACGCGGCATGGCTGCATCAGGCTTTCGCCCATTGTGCAATATTCCCCACTGCTGCCTCCCGTAGGAGTCTGGACCGTGTCTCAGTTCCAGTGTGGCTGATCATCCTCTCAGACCAGCTAGAGATCGTCGCCTTGGTGAGCTCTTACCCCACCAACTAGCTAATCTCACCTGGGCTAATCTTGACGCGAGAGGTCCGAAGATCCCCCTCTTTGGTCCGAAGACATTATGCGGTATTAGCTATCGTTTCCAATAGTTATCCCCCACATCAAGGCATATTCCCAGGCATTACTCACCCGTCCGCCGCTCGTCAGCGAATTAGCAAGCTAATTCCTGTTACCGCTCGACTTGCATGTGTTAGGCCTGCCGCCAGCGTTCAATCTGAGCCATGATCAAACTCTTCAATTAAAGTTTTTTGGTTTGTTTCAGCAGAAACAAAACCGGCTCAATGATTTATACTGATTTCTTACATAAAAGTAATTTTGTGTAGTCACTCAGTTCATTGATTATTTTTGTTTGTATTCACTCCGAAAAGTAAATGCAAACTAGTGATTATCAACTCACAAGTGCCCACACAGATTGATTTGGTTAAATTGTTAAAGAGCGTTATCTTTCAACCACTTAGCCTTTCAGCTTCGTCGTTTCAGGCTGCGTATATTACGCTTTCTGATTTGAAAGTCAAGGTAATATTCTCAATCTTTTCATTTATTTATGAAAGACTTAAAAATGTTAACTTGACTTGCCTCCAGTGACAAACTGGGAGCGAAATAAAAGCCCGTTCTATTGAACGGGTACTTATTCAAATTTAAGCCTGGCGATGTCCTACTCTCACATGGGGAGACCCCACACCACCATCGGCGCTATTACGTTTCACTTCTGAGTTCGGCATGGGATCAGGTGGGTCCATAACGCTATGGTCGCCAAGCAAATTCTTTAATTCGGAAAGCTGTATTGTGTTCTTAATCACATTCAATCTGTTTCTTGCTATCTTAAATCCGTTCAAAACCCCTTGGGTGTTGTATGGTTAAGCCTCACGGGCAATTAGTACAGGTTAGCTCAATGCCTCGCAGCACTTACACACCCTGCCTATCAACGTCGTAGTCTTCAACAACCCTTTAGGATACTTAAAGTATCAGGGATGACTCATCTCAAGGCTCGCTTCACGCTTAGATGCTTTCAGCGTTTATCGATCCCGAACTTAGCTACCGGGCAATGCTACTGGCGTAACAACCCGAACACCAGAGGTTCGTCCACTCCGGTCCTCTCGTACTAGGAGCAGCCCCTTTCAATCATCCAACGCCCACGGCAGATAGGGACCGAACTGTCTCACGACGTTCTAAACCCAGCTCGCGTACCACTTTAAATGGCGAACAGCCATACCCTTGGGACCGACTTCAGCCCCAGGATGTGATGAGCCGACATCGAGGTGCCAAACACCGCCGTCGATATGAACTCTTGGGCGGTATCAGCCTGTTATCCCCGGAGTACCTTTTATCCGTTGAGCGATGGCCCTTCCATTCAGAACCACCGGATCACTATGACCTACTTTCGTACCTGCTCGAATTGTCATTCTCGCAGTCAAGCGGGCTTATGCCATTGCACTAACCACACGATGTCCAACCGTGTTTAGCCCACCTTCGTGCTCCTCCGTTACTCTTTGGGAGGAGACCGCCCCAGTCAAACTACCCACCAGGCACTGTCCGCAACCCCGATAAGGGGCCAACGTTAGAACATCAAGCATACAAGGGTGGTATTTCAAGATTGCCTCCACAAATACTAGCGTACTTGCTTCAAAGGCTCCCACCTATCCTACACATGTAGGGTCAATGTTCAGTGCCAAGCTGTAGTAAAGGTTCACGGGGTCTTTCCGTCTAGCCGCGGGTACACTGCATCTTCACAGCGATTTCAATTTCACTGAGTCTCGGGTGGAGACAGCGTGGCCATCATTACGCCATTCGTGCAGGTCGGAACTTACCCGACAAGGAATTTCGCTACCTTAGGACCGTTATAGTTACGGCCGCCGTTTACTTGGGCTTCGATCAAGAGCTTCGACCGAAGTCTAACCCCATCAATTAACCTTCAAGCACCGGGCAGGCGTCACACCGTATACGTCATCTTACGATTTAGCACAGTGCTATGTTTTTAATAAACAGTTGCAGCCACCTGGTATCTGCGACTCCCGGCAGCTTAGAGAGCAAGTCTCATCACCGCTAGGAGCGTACCTTCTCCCGAAGTTACGGTACCATTTTGCCTAGTTCCTTCACCCGAGTTCTCTCAAGCGCCTTAGTATTCTCTACTCGACCACCTGTGTCGGTTTGGGGTACGATTTCTTATAACCTGAAGCTTAGAGGCTTTTCCTGGAAGCATGGCATCAATAGCTTCACACCCGTAGGTGCTCGACATCGTGTCTCAGCCTAACAAGAGTCCGGATTTACCTAAACTCTTACCTACGCACTTGAACTTGGACGACCGTCGCCAAGCCTACCTAGCCTTCTCCGTCCCCCCATCGCAATTATAAGAAGTACGGGAATATTAACCCGTTTCCCATCGACTACGCCTTTCGGCCTCGCCTTAGGGGTCGACTTACCCTGCCCCGATTAACGTTGGACAGGAACCCTTGGTCTTCCGGCGAGGGGGTTTTTCACCCCCTTTATCTTACTCATGTCAGCATTCGCACTTCTGATACCTCCAGCATGCCTTACAGCACACCTTCAACGGCTTACAGAACGCTCCCCTACCCAGCACAATAAATTGCACTGCCGCAGCTTCGGTGTATAGCTTAGCCCCGTTACATCTTCCGCGCAGGCCGACTCGACCAGTGAGCTATTACGCTTTTTTAAATGATGGCTGCTTCTAAGCCAACATCCTGGCTGTCTGAGCCTTCCCACATCGTTTCCCACTTAGCTATAACTTTGGGACCTTAGCTGGCGGTCTGGGTTGTTTCCCTCTCCACGACGGACGTTAGCACCCGCCGTGTGTCTCCCGGATATTACTTACTGGTATTCGGAGTTTGCAAAGGGTTGGTAAGTCGGGATGACCCCCTAGCCTTAACAGTGCTCTACCCCCAGTAGTATTCGTCCGAGGCTCTACCTAAATAGATTTCGGGGAGAACCAGCTATCTCCAAGTTTGATTGGCCTTTCACCCCTAGCCACAAGTCATCCGCTAATTTTTCAACATTAGTCGGTTCGGTCCTCCAGTTGATGTTACTCAACCTTCAACCTGCCCATGGCTAGATCACTTGGTTTCGGGTCTATATCCAGAGACTGAACGCCCAGTTAAGACTCGGTTTCCCTACGGCTCCCCTAAACGGTTAACCTTGCCACTGAATATAAGTCGCTGACCCATTATACAAAAGGTACGCAGTCACATAACAAGTATGCTCCTACTGCTTGTACGTACACGGTTTCAGGTTCTATTTCACTCCCCTCACAGGGGTTCTTTTCGCCTTTCCCTCACGGTACTGGTTCACTATCGGTCAGTCAGTAGTATTTAGCCTTGGAGGATGGTCCCCCCATATTCAGACAGGATATCACGTGTCCCGCCTTACTCGTTTTCACTGATGATGAGATGTCGGTTACAGGGCTATCACCTTGTATCGCGCCACTTTCCAGAGGCTTCACCTGTCTCATTAACAACTTAAGGGCTAACCCAATTTCGCTCGCCGCTACTTTCGGGATCTCGGTTGATTTCTCTTCCTCGGGGTACTTAGATGTTTCAGTTCTCCCGGTTTGCTTCGCTGCGCTATGTATTCACGCAGCGATACTAGCTTATGCTAGTGGGTTTCCCCATTCAGAAATCCCAGACTCAAAAGGTTTTTACTACCTAATCTGGGCTTATCGCAAGTTAATACGTCTTTCATCGCCTCTGACTGCCAAGGCATCCACCGTGTACGCTTAGTCACTTAACCATACAACCCCAAGAGGTTTCGTATGGCATAAACAACCAAGGTTGAACTCTTCATTGAGAGTTCTGGTTTTTCGCCGGATTCAAAATACAAGAACACTTGAATGTGTTTTTAATTTGTTTATCTAAAGATAAACAAAAGATATTAAGAACTTTTAAATTTTGATTTATCTAACTCGTAAGTTAGTTAAATCAGTCAGCTTTCCAAATTGTTAAAGAGCAATGTTTCTTTCGAAACCATTTTTAAAGACTCTCAAAGAGAATACTTAAAGATGGTGGAGCTATGCGGGATCGAACCGCAGACCTCCTGCGTGCAAGGCAGGCGCTCTCCCAGCTGAGCTATAGCCCCAAAATATAATGTTATCACCAATACTTACTGGAAAAGTATTGGTGGGTCTGAGTGGATTTGAACCACCGACCTCACCCTTATCAGGGGTGCGCTCTAACCAACTGAGCTACAGACCCAACATTATGTCTCTTTTACTTTTTTAACCTAATCAATCTGTGTGAACACTCATAAATCGTAATCTATCGTTAAGGAGGTGATCCAGCCCCAGGTTCCCCTAGGGCTACCTTGTTACGACTTCACCCCAGTCATGAACCACAAAGTGGTGAGCGTCCTCCCCGAAAGGTTAAACTACCCACTTCTTTTGCAGCCCACTCCCATGGTGTGACGGGCGGTGTGTACAAGGCCCGGGAACGTATTCACCGTGACATTCTGATTCACGATTACTAGCGATTCCGACTTCACGGAGTCGAGTTGCAGACTCCGATCCGGACTACGACGCACTTTTTGGGATTCGCTCACTATCGCTAGCTTGCAGCCCTCTGTATGCGCCATTGTAGCACGTGTGTAGCCCTACTCGTAAGGGCCATGATGACTTGACGTCGTCCCCACCTTCCTCCGGTTTATCACCGGCAGTCTCCCTGGAGTTCCCACCATTACGTGCTGGCAAACAAGGATAAGGGTTGCGCTCGTTGCGGGACTTAACCCAACATTTCACAACACGAGCTGACGACAGCCATGCAGCACCTGTCTTACAGTTCCCGAAGGCACTAAGCTATCTCTAGCGAATTCTGTAGATGTCAAGAGTAGGTAAGGTTCTTCGCGTTGCATCGAATTAAACCACATGCTCCACCGCTTGTGCGGGCCCCCGTCAATTCATTTGAGTTTTAATCTTGCGACCGTACTCCCCAGGCGGTCTACTTAACGCGTTAGCTCCGAAAGCCACGGCTCAAGGCCACAACCTCCAAGTAGACATCGTTTACGGCGTGGACTACCAGGGTATCTAATCCTGTTTGCTCCCCACGCTTTCGCATCTGAGTGTCAGTGCCTGTCCAGGGGGCCGCCTTCGCCACTGGTATTCCTTCAGATCTCTACGCATTTCACCGCTACACCTGAAATTCTACCCCCCTCTACAGCACTCTAGTTCACCAGTTTCAAATGCGGTTCCGAGGTTGAGCCCCGGGCTTTCACATCTGACTTAATGAACCACCTGCATGCGCTTTACGCCCAGTAATTCCGATTAACGCTCGCACCCTCCGTATTACCGCGGCTGCTGGCACGGAGTTAGCCGGTGCTTCTTCTGTCGCTAACGTCAAGATGTACAGCTATTAACTGCACACCCTTCCTCACGACTGAAAGTACTTTACAACCCGAAGGCCTTCTTCATACACGCGGCATGGCTGCATCAGGCTTTCGCCCATTGTGCAATATTCCCCACTGCTGCCTCCCGTAGGAGTCTGGACCGTGTCTCAGTTCCAGTGTGGCTGATCATCCTCTCAGACCAGCTAGAGATCGTCGCCTTGGTGAGCTCTTACCCCACCAACTAGCTAATCTCACCTGGGCTAATCTTGACGCGAGAGGTCCGAAGATCCCCCTCTTTGGTCCGAAGACATTATGCGGTATTAGCTATCGTTTCCAATAGTTATCCCCCACATCAAGGCATATTCCCAGGCATTACTCACCCGTCCGCCGCTCGTCAGCGAATTAGCAAGCTAATTCCTGTTACCGCTCGACTTGCATGTGTTAGGCCTGCCGCCAGCGTTCAATCTGAGCCATGATCAAACTCTTCAATTAAAGTTTTTTGGTTTGTTTCAGCAGAAACAAAACCGGCTCAATGATTTATACTGATTTCTTACATAAAAGTAATTTTGTGTAGTCACTCAGTTCATTGATTATTTTTGTTTGTATTCACTCCGAAAAGTAAATGCAAACTAGTGATTATCAACTCACAAGTGCCCACACAGATTGATTTGGTTAAATTGTTAAAGAGCGTTGTCTTTCAACCACTTAGCCTTTCAGCTTCGTCGTTTCAGGCTGCGTATATTACGCTTTCTGATTTGAAAGTCAAGGTAATATTCTCAATCTTTTCATTTATTTATGAAAGACTTAAAAATGTTAACTTGACTTGCCTCCAGTGACAAACTGGGAGCGAAATAAAAGCCCGTTCTATTGAACGGGCACTTATTCAAATTTAAGCCTGGCGATGTCCTACTCTCACATGGGGAGACCCCACACTACCATCGGCGCTATTACGTTTCACTTCTGAGTTCGGCATGGGATCAGGTGGGTCCATAACGCTATGGTCGCCAAGCAAATTCTTTAATTCGGAAAGCTGTATTGTGTTCTTAATCACATTCAATCTGTTTCTTGCTATCTTAAATCCGTTCAAAACCCCTTGGGTGTTGTATGGTTAAGCCTCACGGGCAATTAGTACAGGTTAGCTCAATGCCTCGCAGCACTTACACACCCTGCCTATCAACGTCGTAGTCTTCAACAACCCTTTAGGATACTTAAAGTATCAGGGATGACTCATCTCAAGGCTCGCTTCACGCTTAGATGCTTTCAGCGTTTATCGATCCCGAACTTAGCTACCGGGCAATGCTACTGGCGTAACAACCCGAACACCAGAGGTTCGTCCACTCCGGTCCTCTCGTACTAGGAGCAGCCCCTTTCAATCATCCAACGCCCACGGCAGATAGGGACCGAACTGTCTCACGACGTTCTAAACCCAGCTCGCGTACCACTTTAAATGGCGAACAGCCATACCCTTGGGACCGACTTCAGCCCCAGGATGTGATGAGCCGACATCGAGGTGCCAAACACCGCCGTCGATATGAACTCTTGGGCGGTATCAGCCTGTTATCCCCGGAGTACCTTTTATCCGTTGAGCGATGGCCCTTCCATTCAGAACCACCGGATCACTATGACCTACTTTCGTACCTGCTCGAATTGTCATTCTCGCAGTCAAGCGGGCTTATGCCATTGCACTAACCACACGATGTCCAACCGTGTTTAGCCCACCTTCGTGCTCCTCCGTTACTCTTTGGGAGGAGACCGCCCCAGTCAAACTACCCACCAGGCACTGTCCGCAACCCCGATAAGGGGCCAACGTTAGAACATCAAGCATACAAGGGTGGTATTTCAAGATTGCCTCCACAAATACTAGCGTACTTGCTTCAAAGGCTCCCACCTATCCTACACATGTAGGGTCAATGTTCAGTGCCAAGCTGTAGTAAAGGTTCACGGGGTCTTTCCGTCTAGCCGCGGGTACACTGCATCTTCACAGCGATTTCAATTTCACTGAGTCTCGGGTGGAGACAGCGTGGCCATCATTACGCCATTCGTGCAGGTCGGAACTTACCCGACAAGGAATTTCGCTACCTTAGGACCGTTATAGTTACGGCCGCCGTTTACTTGGGCTTCGATCAAGAGCTTCGACCGAAGTCTAACCCCATCAATTAACCTTCAAGCACCGGGCAGGCGTCACACCGTATACGTCATCTTACGATTTAGCACAGTGCTATGTTTTTAATAAACAGTTGCAGCCACCTGGTATCTGCGACTCCCGGCAGCTTAGAGAGCAAGTCTCATCACCGCTAGGAGCGTACCTTCTCCCGAAGTTACGGTACCATTTTGCCTAGTTCCTTCACCCGAGTTCTCTCAAGCGCCTTAGTATTCTCTACTCGACCACCTGTGTCGGTTTGGGGTACGATTTCTTATAACCTGAAGCTTAGAGGCTTTTCCTGGAAGCATGGCATCAATAGCTTCACACCCGTAGGTGCTCGACATCGTGTCTCAGCCTAACAAGAGTCCGGATTTACCTAAACTCTTAGCCTACGTACTTGAACTTGGACGACCGTCGCCAAGCCTACCTAGCCTTCTCCGTCCCCCCATCGCAATTATAAGAAGTACGGGAATATTAACCCGTTTCCCATCGACTACGCCTTTCGGCCTCGCCTTAGGGGTCGACTTACCCTGCCCCGATTAACGTTGGACAGGAACCCTTGGTCTTCCGGCGAGGGGGTTTTTCACCCCCTTTATCGTTACTCATGTCAGCATTCGCACTTCTGATACCTCCAGCATGCCTTACAGCACACCTTCAACGGCTTACAGAACGCTCCCCTACCCAGCACAATAAATTGCACTGCCGCAGCTTCGGTGTATAGCTTAGCCCCGTTACATCTTCCGCGCAGGCCGACTCGACCAGTGAGCTATTACGCTTTCTTTAAATGATGGCTGCTTCTAAGCCAACATCCTGGCTGTCTGAGCCTTCCCACATCGTTTCCCACTTAGCTATAACTTTGGGACCTTAGCTGGCGGTCTGGGTTGTTTCCCTCTTCACGACGGACGTTAGCACCCGCCGTGTGTCTCCCGGATATTACTTACTGGTATTCGGAGTTTGCAAAGGGTTGGTAAGTCGGGATGACCCCCTAGCCTTAACAGTGCTCTACCCCCAGTAGTATTCGTCCGAGGCTCTACCTAAATAGATTTCGGGGAGAACCAGCTATCTCCAAGTTTGATTGGCCTTTCACCCCTAGCCACAAGTCATCCGCTAATTTTTCAACATTAGTCGGTTCGGTCCTCCAGTTGATGTTACTCAACCTTCAACCTGCCCATGGCTAGATCACTTGGTTTCGGGTCTATATCCAGAGACTGAACGCCCAGTTAAGACTCGGTTTCCCTACGGCTCCCCTAAACGGTTAACCTTGCCACTGAATATAAGTCGCTGACCCATTATACAAAAGGTACGCAGTCACATAACAAGTATGCTCCTACTGCTTGTACGTACACGGTTTCAGGTTCTATTTCACTCCCCTCACAGGGGTTCTTTTCGCCTTTCCCTCACGGTACTGGTTCACTATCGGTCAGTCAGTAGTATTTAGCCTTGGAGGATGGTCCCCCCATATTCAGACAGGATATCACGTGTCCCGCCTTACTCGTTTTCACTGATGATGAGATGTCGGTTACAGGGCTATCACCTTGTATCGCGCCACTTTCCAGAGGCTTCACCTGTCTCATTAACAACTTAAGGGCTAACCCAATTTCGCTCACCGCTACTTTCGGGATCTCGGTTGATTTCTCTTCCTCGGGGTACTTAGATGTTTCAGTTCTCCCGGTTTGCTTCGCTGCGCTATGTATTCACGCAGCGATACTAGCTTATGCTAGTGGGTTTCCCCATTCAGAAATCCCAGACTCAAAAGGTTTTTACTACCTAATCTGGGCTTATCGCAAGTTAATACGTCTTTCATCGCCTCTGACTGCCAAGGCATCCACCGTGTACGCTTAGTCACTTAACCATACAACCCCAAGAGGTTTCGTATGGCATAAACAACCAAGGTTGAACTCTTCATTGAGAGTTCTGGTTTTTCGCCGGATTCAAAATACAAGAACACTTGAATGTGTTTTTAATTTGTTTATCTAAAGATAAACAAAAGATATTAAGAACTTTTAAATTTTGATTTATCTAACTCGTAAGTTAGTTAAATCAGTCAGCTTTCCAAATTGTTAAAGAGCTTAAAGCAAAAAGCTTTAATCAATAATCGAAATCATTAATTAAAGCTCTGTCACTTCAACTTATTAAAACCTAATCAATCTGTGTGAACACTCATAAATCGCAATCTATCGTTAAGGAGGTGATCCAGCCCCAGGTTCCCCTAGGGCTACCTTGTTACGACTTCACCCCAGTCATGAACCACAAAGTGGTGAGCGTCCTCCCCGAAAGGTTAAACTACCCACTTCTTTTGCAGCCCACTCCCATGGTGTGACGGGCGGTGTGTACAAGGCCCGGGAACGTATTCACCGTGACATTCTGATTCACGATTACTAGCGATTCCGACTTCACGGAGTCGAGTTGCAGACTCCGATCCGGACTACGACGCACTTTTTGGGATTCGCTCACTATCGCTAGCTTGCAGCCCTCTGTATGCGCCATTGTAGCACGTGTGTAGCCCTACTCGTAAGGGCCATGATGACTTGACGTCGTCCCCACCTTCCTCCGGTTTATCACCGGCAGTCTCCCTGGAGTTCCCACCATTACGTGCTGGCAAACAAGGATAAGGGTTGCGCTCGTTGCGGGACTTAACCCAACATTTCACAACACGAGCTGACGACAGCCATGCAGCACCTGTCTTACAGTTCCCGAAGGCACTAAGCTATCTCTAGCGAATTCTGTAGATGTCAAGAGTAGGTAAGGTTCTTCGCGTTGCATCGAATTAAACCACATGCTCCACCGCTTGTGCGGGCCCCCGTCAATTCATTTGAGTTTTAATCTTGCGACCGTACTCCCCAGGCGGTCTACTTAACGCGTTAGCTCCGAAAGCCACGGCTCAAGGCCACAACCTCCAAGTAGACATCGTTTACGGCGTGGACTACCAGGGTATCTAATCCTGTTTGCTCCCCACGCTTTCGCATCTGAGTGTCAGTGTCTGTCCAGGGGGCCGCCTTCGCCACTGGTATTCCTTCAGATCTCTACGCATTTCACCGCTACACCTGAAATTCTACCCCCCTCTACAGCACTCTAGTTCACCAGTTTCAAATGCGGTTCCGAGGTTGAGCCCCGGGCTTTCACATCTGACTTAATGAACCACCTGCATGCGCTTTACGCCCAGTAATTCCGATTAACGCTCGCACCCTCCGTATTACCGCGGCTGCTGGCACGGAGTTAGCCGGTGCTTCTTCTGTCGCTAACGTCAAGATGTACAGCTATTAACTGCACACCCTTCCTCACGACTGAAAGTACTTTACAACCCGAAGGCCTTCTTCATACACGCGGCATGGCTGCATCAGGCTTTCGCCCATTGTGCAATATTCCCCACTGCTGCCTCCCGTAGGAGTCTGGACCGTGTCTCAGTTCCAGTGTGGCTGATCATCCTCTCAGACCAGCTAGAGATCGTCGCCTTGGTGAGCTCTTACCCCACCAACTAGCTAATCTCACCTGGGCTAATCTTGACGCGAGAGGTCCGAAGATCCCCCTCTTTGGTCCGAAGACATTATGCGGTATTAGCTATCGTTTCCAATAGTTATCCCCCACATCAAGGCATATTCCCAGGCATTACTCACCCGTCCGCCGCTCGTCAGCGAATTAGCAAGCTAATTCCTGTTACCGCTCGACTTGCATGTGTTAGGCCTGCCGCCAGCGTTCAATCTGAGCCATGATCAAACTCTTCAATTAAAGTTTTTTGGTTTGTTTCAGCAGAAACAAAACCGGCTCAATGATTTATACTGATTTCTTACATAAAAGTAATTTTGTGTAGTCACTCAATTCATTGATTATTTTTGTTTGTATTCACTCCGAAAAGTAAAAGCAAACTAGTGATTATCAACTCACAAGTGCCCACACAGATTAATAGGTTTCAAATTGTTAAAGAGCTTTTCTTCTACTTTCAAAGCGTTTTCGCTTTTCTGTGAAGAGGACGGTCATTTTATCGTTTTAAGCCTCAGTGTCAAGCACTTATTCGAAACTTAATTTCTAAACCATCCTGACTGACCTGATTGCGAATCCCTTATGGGATGGGCTCTCCGTGTCAGTGAGGTCGCATTATAGAGAGTTCGATCACATTGGCAAGTTCTTTTTTACTATTATTTTGATTTTATGTTTTTATGGTTAAAGTCCGTACAAACCAATACTAAATTAGCTTTATCACCCCATTTAATTAACACTAAATTATCATTTTCAAGGGATATCATATGAATTCATCATTACGTAGCTATAAATCAACCTTTCCTACTATTGGCTTACGCTCTTATATAGATTCATCAAGCATTTTAATTGGAGATATCAATATTGGTGATGATTGCAGTGTTTGGCCTTTAGTTGTAGCTCGAGGTGATGTGAATTCAATAGTAATAGGACAACGAACCAATATCCAAGATGGTTCCATCTTACATGTCACACATAAAAATCCAGAAAACCCGAAAGGAGCCCCATTACTTATTGGAGATGACGTAACTATTGGTCACAAAGTTATGCTTCATGGGTGTGAAATAAAGGATCGTGTTCTTGTTGGTATGGGAAGCATCATTTTAGATAATGCTATTATTGAATCGGATGTCATGATTGGAGCTGGTAGCTTAATTCCACCCAATAAAATATTAAAGAGTGGCTACCTTTATATAGGTAGCCCGGTAAAACAAGTAAGATCGTTATCAACTGATGAAATTGGCTTTCTAAAAAAATCAGCGATGAATTACGTTTCATTTAAAAATAGTTATATAAATGAGGAAGCTATTTAATCTCAACTTCCCCAGAAGCATTGAACTCTTCATCTTCAATCAATGCTTCTGCATGTTCCTCTATATCAAAACGATATTCCTCAAAAATACGTAAAGCATCAAGCTCATTTGTTATTGTTTCTCCACTTTCTGACGCAAGCCATGAAACAAAGACAAGACATGGTATTAAATTACCCATTTGTTGAGCATATAAAATAATACATTGCTTTTCAGGGTTCCATTGTTGCCCATCAGAAAAGAGAATTGATTCATTACATACCTTCTAAATTTTTGCGAAGTTCTCGTAGTATTTGTTTGCTGCTAGGACGTAATCCTCTCCATACAGTAAAGCTTTCCGCAGCTTGCCCAACTAACATTCCTAATCCATCATAAGCTTGGTATACATCATTATCTAATGCCCATTGATTAAAGACCGTTTTACCTTTGCCATACATCATGTCATAGCTGATACTGCCTTTAGAAAAAATCACTGGACTAATATTAGGTAACTCTCCAGATAAACTGGCAGACGTTGAATTAATTATCACATCAAACGATCGTGTCACGTCACTCATGCGAACCGCCTCTACAGCACCATACGCTGAAAATATTTCAGCTAGTGCTTCTGCTTTTTCATAAGTGCGATTAACTACGGTAATAGAAGAGGGGTTTTGTTTTAATAAGGGAAGAAGTACACCTCGTGCTGCCCCTCCTGCTCCAATTAATAAGATACGCTTATCTTGAAGTGGTACCTGATATTGCAGTAAGTCTTGAACTAATCCTTCACCGTCCGTGTTATCACCGAGAATAATTCCATCATCCAGCTTTTTTAGCGTATTAACCGCACCAGCCAATTTTGCTCTATCTGTTAATTGATCGGCAAATTGAAATGCTTCTTCTTTAAAGGGTACGGTAATATTACAGCCTTTACCCCCATTAGAAAAAAAATGAGTTACCGAATTAAGAAAGCCATCCACTGGAGCCTCAATAGCAACATATTCCAAAGGTTGTATTGTTTGACGAGCGAATAATGTATGAATAAAAGGAGATTTGCTTTGCTTAATGGGATGACCAAAGACTGCATACTTATCCATGAGTGATTCCTTTCAATGATTAAAGTTAAACTGAACTAACCTTACCTGAAAGAAATAGTAGATGCATTAGCCTTGGCGTAATGTCTCTCCAGTTTTTGCATCACGGATTTCTGTTGGTTGAGTTCGGTTGCCAATTTCGCCTTGAAAAACCACCACGCCTAAATCACCTAGCTGCTCTTCAACTTCTAAAACCGTTCGGCAAGGTTCATAACCTGAAAGATTTGCACTAGTTGACGTAATCGGCTTCCCAAACGCAGAACAAATAGCTTTAACTTGAGGGTGAGCTGAGACTCTAACGGCAATACTATCAAACTGGCCAGTCACTAAAGGTAACGTGTTCTTATTAACAGGGACAATCCAAGTTACGGGACCCGGCCAAGTGAATTTAATCCTATTAATTTGATCATTATTTAATTGCGCTAAATCAATATAAGGAAGCAATTGATCAATAGAGGCCGCAATTAAAATCAACCCTTTTTCTCGCGGGCGTTGTTTCACTTTTAATAATTGATGGAGTGCAAATTCATTATCCGGATCACAGCCAACACCAAAAACCCCCTCCGTAGGATAGGCAATTACACCACCGTTATTTAAGGCTTTTACGACTTGATCTAGATTCTTCACTCTTGCACCATTATTAACTCTATTAATCGCTCTATTCTATTCATAAGACGAAATCAAACAACCGCTTTCCATTTTTCAATTGTGAATAATCGTTAATAACTTGTACTTTTCCTAACGCAAACGTTTTCCTTCCTATTAAATAACCGTATAATGCTGCCAACTTTTTATATATTGCCATTATCTTTATCCAAGGAGTTCACAATGAAAGTCGGTATTATCATGGGTTCGAAATCAGATTGGCCAACAATGAAACTAGCCGCTGAAATGCTTGAGCGTTTTAATGTTCCTTACGAAACCAAAGTGGTCTCTGCTCATAGAACTCCACAATTACTTGCTGATTATGCAACTCAAGCAAAAGATCGCGGTATCAAAGTTATTATTGCAGGTGCTGGTGGTGCCGCTCACCTCCCAGGCATGGCAGCTGCATTTACGAGTATTCCTGTTTTAGGCGTCCCTGTTCAATCAAAAGTATTAAAAGGGATAGACTCTCTACTTTCTATCGTTCAAATGCCAAAGGGGATCGCTGTAGGTACACTCGCGATAGGTGAGGCTGGCGCTGCAAATGCAGGTATCCTCGCAGCTCAAATCATTGGTACGTCAAATGAAGCAGTAATGGCAGCAGTAGAAGCCTTCCGTAAAGAACAAACAGATACTGTCTTAGCAAATCCAGATCCATCAGAGGATTAATGATGAAAGTTCTTGTACTCGGTTCTGGTCAACTCGCTCGCATGATGTCTTTAGCGAGTGCTCCACTAAATATCGACATTATCGCTTATGATGTGAACAACAACAAAATTGTACACCCATTAACGCAACAGGTCATGGATACGACTTTAGAGCAAACAATTAATAGCGTTGATGTTATTACCGCAGAATTTGAACACATTCCTTACGACATCTTAGATATTTGCAGTCAAAGTGGTAAGTTTCAGCCAAACCCCGAAGCCATTAAAGCTGGCGGCGATCGTCGTATTGAGAAAACACTACTTGATAATGCCAATGTGGCCAATGCAACACACCATATAATTACAACTAAGCAAGAGTTCTTAGACTCAATTAGTAGCGTAGGTCTTCCTATGGTGTTAAAAAGTGCTCTAGGTGGGTACGACGGAAAAGGGCAATGGCGCTTAAAGGAAGCTTCTCAAATTGATCATATTTGGGAAGAAATGAATGAACTAATTCAGAGCACACCAAATCAAGCCATCGTTGCTGAGCAATTTATTCCGTTTAATCGCGAAGTTTCTTTAATTGGTGCCCGTAATAAGAATGGCGATATAGTGACATACCCATTAACAGAGAACGTTCATGTTAATGGTGTATTAGCGTTATCTACCGCATTAGAAGGAACAAGCTTATTACAGCAACAAGCTGATGACATGTTCTCTGCAATCGTGAATGAACTCGATTATATTGGCGTACTTGCTATTGAGTTTTTTGATGTAGATGGTCAACTGCTCGTTAATGAAATTGCACCTAGAGTACATAACTCTGGTCATTGGACCCAACAGGGAACCGATGTATGTCAATTTGAAATGCATATTCGTGCAGTATGTAATTTACCATTAGTCGGAGCAGAATTGATTCGTTCAACCGCCATGATTAATATCTTAGGTGAAGACTCTTTACCGAAAGAACTCCTCACTATGCCTCATTGCCATATTCACTGGTATGGCAAAGAAAAACGTGTTGGTAGGAAGATGGGACATATAAATGTATGTGCATCATCACCAGAGGCTTTAGAAAAAGAATTAATGGCACTCTCTGAATTATTAGATAAAAATGCATTTCAAGTATTATCAAAATAAACAGATACACCTCAATAGAATAGAGCATTCATCAATGCTCTATTTTTTTATATCTTGTACCACACTGCACTTTTTATCTGCACAAACCAATTTTAAACCTGTTGCTATTTCTTTTCTTAGCAACAACTCAAAACCACACTGCTGACATATGCCTTTTTCTGGCGCAAAATTAACAACAAAACGACAAACAGGATAAGCATCACAAGCATAGAAAGTCTTACCAAAACGAGACTGTTTCTCATGTAAAGATCCAGAATGACAACTAGGGCAAGCCAATAGCTCTTTAGGTTCTTCTTTTTTCTGTTCTAACGATTCAATATGAGAACACTCTGGGTATGAAGAACACCCTATAAACATTCCATATCGGCCTTGTCGTAAAACAAGTTCACTGTCACATTCAGGGCAGGGAATACCAAGCTCTTTAACTACATGACCGTCATTACTTTTAAGAGGGCGAATATAATCGCACTCAGGGTAATTACCACAACCTAAAAACGGACCACGCTTACCATAACGAATGGCAAGTTCACCACTGCATTGTGGGCAAGATTCATGATCTAATGCATGTTCATGCGCTTGAAACAGTTGCTTGTTTATTTTACCTGACATTCATTAACCTTAATGAGTCATACCTGTATCTGAAGTATAAAGTAACTCTTCCATCTGGGTATACGCACTTTCTTGTCCTGGTACATTAAATAGCACCATTAAGATAACCCACTTCAGATCATCAAGAGAAAGATCTTCCGTTTCTAACGTCATGACTTGTTCAATGACCATTTCACGAGTTTCACACGTTAATACTTTAATTTGCTCAAGGAACAATAAGAACCCACGGCAAACCGTATCAATACCATCAATTTCTTGCTGAGTATAAATTCGCATGGCCGTCGACGTACTCTTAGCAATATGCTCATGAGAGTCAGTTTCTTGTAAATGAGCAAGGTCTTCTAACCAATCAAGCGCTTTATATATCGCCTCTTGGTGAAACCCTGCTTTTAGTAATTCGTCTTCTAGTTTTTCTTGATCTACTGTTAATTCGATATCGCTATGGATATACGTTTCAAATAGATACATCAGAACATCCATCATGATTAGCCCCTCCGCTTTTTAATGTAACCCCCTGGGACTGCAGTGATGAAACCTTGCAACTCTAATTCAAGTAATTGCATCATGATTTCATGTACAGGCGTCTGACATCGCTCTGCTATTATATCAACAGGCGTCGCCTCTATGCCTACGGTAGCGAACACTTTGGGAAATGGCAATTGTTCTGTGACAACTTCTTGCTCAAAAAGCGAAGGTTGATGAGAGATTGCACAATAGGTTAATGCTCCGATCTCTTCAAAAATGTCTTCCGGTGACGAAACCAGCTTTGCACCGGCTTTAATTAAAGAATTAGAACCTTGAGCTGTAGGGTTATGTATTGATCCCGGTAAAGCAAACACTTCTCGCCCTTGCTCATTCGCATACCTTGCAGTAATCAAAGAACCAGAACGTTCAGCCGCTTCCACAACGAGTACCCCGGTAGATAACCCACTAATAATGCGATTTCGACGAGGAAAATTGTCCGCTCGTGGGGGAGAATCTGGCCTAAACTCAGAAACTAAAGCCCCATTATGAATCACACGATCAGCCAGCGTTCTGTGTTTTGCTGGATATACCTTGTTTAACCCAGAACCAAGTACTGCAATAGTTTGTCCTTTCGCTTCAATCGCCCCATGATGGGCGTATCCATCAACCCCTAGAGCTAAACCACTAGTAACGACATAATTATGCTGCACAATGGAAGCCGCAAATTGCTTCGCACATTCTAAACCTTCTAGGCTAGCATTACGGCTACCGACAATAGCCACTTGAGGTTCAGATAGCGCCAAAACATCACCTTTAACAAATAATACTGGCGGCGGGGCGCTTATTTCAGATAATAACTTCGGATAGCGAGGATCAGATAACGTTAAAATGGTATTAAGAGAATCTCCATCTTCCCACAATAAGCATTTATCTACTTCTTCATGATTCACAGCCTGGATGTAAGCAATTTGCGCACAAGAAAGCCCTATCGATTGCAATTTATCCTTATCGTACTTTACAATATTTTCAACAGAATCAATGGCAAGTAGGCGAGACATTACCTTCCCACCAATTCGAGGACAAAAGCACAGAGTTAACCATGCAGATAAGTGTTTATCTGAGTTAAACATCAATCCCTCTATTTTGTCTGTGGTGAGGTCACAATCATTCGCTTATGAATAGGCGTTTCACTGCGAGTTATTAACGCTAAACTAAATGATTCATAAGGACGAATCACTATCAGCTCTCCAACCACCGTTTCTGGTAACTGAATACTCTTTTTATTGTTTTCGTCATCATAATGATATTCACCTTTATCTCCTTTTACTGCGTACCCTTTTTCTTTTAATGCGAACATACTTCCTTGTTGTAACCCGTCATTTGTCCCTTTATCTATCACCGCCACTTGATTAACCGCCAAATAGTCTCCGCCATCAATAGAACCCAATAATGAAGCCTTACTATTTGTTGGTGCGGGCAACGGATAAAACGTAGTGGTTAGTGATAAGTTACTCTTACCGTCTAACGGTAAAACAATGTCATTTATCGTGATTTCTTGTTGTTGTTTAAGGACTCTCAATCCACTAAATTCTTCCGTGCTGTCTACCAATTCTGCAGTACCTATCGATTTCAGTGCGTACGCTTTTTCTTTATTATCTCTACGTTTAAATTCATTAATTACGCGATAAATACCCCATTCCTTATGTGAAAGTTCACCATCAACATAGACTCGCTCATTTGAACTAAGAAACTTACGTCCGTCACTCGTACCCAACACTCGATAAGCCGCTCGATAATTAACATCATCAATTAAACGATCTGATTTTAAATAGGGAACAACTAAACTCGGCGCTAACGTCGGAACCGCTTCTTTTTCTATGATCCGAGTTTTGGGTGATAATTTTTGCAACGGCTTAAGACTTAAAACAGGGTTTCCGTTATGCCAACTTAAGCTCAACTTATCTCCGGGATAAATTAAATGAGGATTATTGATATCAGGGTTAATTTTCCATAGCTTTGGCCAAAACCAAGGGTTATCAAGAAAGAGAGCGGATATATCCCATAACGTATCCCCTTTTTCTACGGTATACGTGTCAGGGTAATCCTTTTTTAACATCAACTTATCTTCGTTAGAAAAAGACAGTGGAGATAGCGTTATAGTGGTGAATAGTGAGGTTAATATCAGCATTTTTTTAAACATGATCCGCTTTCCTTGTCAGACATTCGAACCGATGCTGTCATTTGCTTAATAAAATGTCTAGAATTGGAGCTATTAGGTTTATGCCGTTTTCGGCGCAGTTCAATATTTAGAGTAATTATGGCCGTATTAGAAGTATTAACGTTCCCGGACGACCGTCTACGCACCGTAGCAAAACCGGTAAAAACAGTAACACCTGAAATCCAAACATTCATCGATGATATGATTGAAACCATGTATGACGAAGAAGGCATTGGCCTTGCTGCAACGCAAGTCGATTTCCATCAACGTATCGTGGTTATCGATGTATCAGAGACACGCGATGAACCAATGGTATTAATCAATCCTGTTATTACACAAAAAAGTGGTGATGACGGTATAGAAGAAGGTTGTTTATCTGTTCCTGGCGCAAAAGGAATGGTTCCTCGTTCTGCTGAAGTGTCAGTAACGGCATTGGATCGTGATGGAAATGAATTTAGCTTTGATGCTGATGATTTACTAGCAATCTGCGTGCAACACGAATTAGATCACCTTGAAGGTAAATTATTCGTTGATTACTTGTCGCCATTAAAGCGCAAACGCATCAAAGAGAAGCTAGAAAAAATCAAAAAATTCAACGAAAAAAATTAGTCATGATGACCGAGGTTAACTTGAACAAACCCTTACGCATTATATTTGCAGGTACGCCTGATTTCGCGGCTCGCCATTTAGCCGCTCTACTTGATTCTCATCACGAGATTATTGGTGTTTATACACAGCCAGATCGCCCTGCGGGTCGAGGGAAGAAACTCACGGCAAGTCCTGTGAAAGAATTGGCACTAAAACATGCGATTCCAGTTTTCCAACCAGAGAACTTTAAAAGCGATGACGCGAAACAAGAATTAGCTGACCAAAATGCAGATTTAATGGTTGTGGTTGCTTATGGTTTATTATTACCACAAGCAGTGCTTGATACACCAAAACTCGGTTGTATTAATGTTCACGGTTCTATTTTACCTCGCTGGCGTGGTGCCGCTCCTATCCAACGTTCAATTTGGGCTGGCGACGCAGAAACTGGCGTGACAATTATGCAAATGGACATCGGTTTAGATACTGGTGACATGCTAAATATCACCACACTGCCAATAGAAGCGACCGATACAAGCGCATCGATGTACAACAAACTTGCAGAGCTTGGTCCTATTGCTTTAGTTAATTGCTTATCAGATATTGCAAACGGCAATGCCCTTGCAGAAAAACAAAATGATGAAAAAGCCAACTACGCAAAAAAATTAAGTAAAGAAGAAGCTAAAATCGATTGGACAATGGATGCAGAGACGATTGAACGTTGTGTTCGAGCGTTTAATCCTTGGCCGATGAGTCACTTCTCTGTGGACGATAAAGCCATCAAAGTATGGCAGTCCCGTGTTGAAACCTACGAAGGTGATGCAACGCCAGGTACGATCATTCAGGCAGATAAAACGGGTATTTATGTAGCAACAAGCTCAAATGCGATCGTATTTGAACAACTGCAAGTACCCGGAAAGAAAGCAATGGGCGTTCAAGATATTTTGAATTCTCGTAAAGAATGGTTCGAAGTGGGTAATACACTGAACTAACTCTTCAAAACATAAAAAAGGTGGCATAATCGCCACCTTACTTTTTAAATGGCAAATATCGTATTTGCCATTTTATTTTGCCAATCATATTTAGGTGATGACATGAACGTTCGTGCTGCGGCAGCCAAAGTTATTTATCAAGTTGTCGATCAGGGTCATTCTCTCTCTTCAGCGCTTCCAAAGGCTCAATCTGAGATCAAGCCTCGTGACCAAGCCTTATTGCAAGAAATTTGCTACGGCGTACTGCGCTTTCTTCCTCGTTTAGAGTCGGTTGCTCAATCCTTAATGGATAAACCATTAAAAGGAAAGCAACGTGTTTTCCATCATCTGATCCTAGTTGGTATTTATCAACTTAGTTTCATGCGTATTCCTGCACACGCTGCGGTAGGCGAAACCGTTGAAGGCACTAAAAACCTAAAAGGTCCAAAACTGCGTGGTTTGATCAACGGTGTACTTCGAAGCTACCAACGTAGCCAAGAAGAATTAGATGCAAAATCAATCAGTCACGATTCAGGTAAATACGGTCACCCTGGTTGGTTGCTAAAAATGCTAAAAGAAGCGTACCCAACACAATGGGAATCGATTGTTGAAGCAAACAACAGCAAAGCACCTATGTGGTTACGAGTTAATAGCCAACACCACACTCGTGATGAATACATTGCATTACTTGAAAAAGAAGAGATTGCAGTAACCCCTCACAGCCAAGCAACAGACGCTTTGTTATTAGATAAAGCGCGTGATGTATTTACATTGCCAGGCTTCGAAAAAGGGTGGGTATCCGTACAAGATGCCGCTGCACAGCTATCTGTTGAGTATCTACAACCACAAGATGGTGAGCTGATTTTAGATTGCTGTGCCGCTCCAGGTGGTAAAACGGCGCACATTCTAGAGCGCACTAAAAACACCAACGTTGTCGCTATTGATTGTGATGAAACTCGCTTAACCCGTGTTTACGAAAATCTAGAACGTTTAAATCTTGAAGCTAAAGTGATTTGTGGCGATGCTCGTCACCCTGAAGAATGGTGGCAAGGTGAACAATTTGATCGCATTTTATTAGATGCGCCTTGTTCTGCAACCGGAGTTATCCGCCGCCACCCAGATATTAAATGGCTACGTCGTTCAGAAGACATCAAGGCACTTGCAGAATTACAAAGTGAAATCTTTGATGCAATGTGGCTACAACTAAAATCAGGCGGCACCATGGTGTATGCAACTTGCTCAATCACACCACAAGAAAACGGTGATCAAGTAAAAGCCTTTTTAGAACGTACTGAAAACGCGTCTCTGGTGGATAATACAGACCCAGCAAAACCTGGACGTCAAATTCTTCCTGGTGAAGAAAATATGGATGGCTTCTATTACGCCGTTCTACAAAAAGCATAATCGACTCACGAGCGAGCAATCGGTATGAAAATTATAATCTTAGGTGCAGGGCAGGTTGGCGGCACATTAGCTGAAAACTTGGTGGGCGAAAACAACGATATTACCGTTGTAGATAAAAGCTCAGAGCGATTACGTGAGCTGCAAGATAAGTATGACTTACGCGTTGTTCAAGGGTTTGCTAGCCATCCTGATACTTTGAGAGAAGCAGGGGCACAAGATGCGGACATGTTGGTTGCTGTCACCAACTCTGACGAAACGAATATGATCGCTTGTCAGATCGCATTTACCTTATTTAATACACCAAACCGTATTGCTCGTATTCGTTCACCAGAATACTTAAAAGAAAAAGAACGTTTATTCCAATCTGATGCAATTCCAGTGGATCACTTAATTGCTCCTGAAGAATTGGTTACCGGTTATATTGAACGTTTGATTGAATACCCAGGGGCACTGCAAGTGGCTAGCTTTGCTGAAAAGAAGGTCAGCTTAGTTGCGGTAAAAGCCTACTATGGAGGCCCATTGGTTGGTAATGCGTTATCAGCGCTTCGCGACCACATGCCTCACATTGATACACGTGTTGCAGCTATTTTCCGTCAAGGACGTCCTATTCGTCCGCAAGGAACAACCGTTATTGAAGCGGATGATGAAGTTTTCTTTGTTGCGGCAAGTAATCATATTCGTTCTGTAATGAGTGAATTACAACGCCTTGAACGACCATATAAACGCATAATGATCGTTGGTGGCGGTAATATTGGTGCCGGTTTAGCAAAACGTTTAGAACAGAATTACAGCGTAAAACTGATCGAACGTAATTTAAAACGTGCAGAGCAATTATCCGAATTACTCGAAGAAAGTATCGTTTTTTGTGGCGACGCGGCAGATCAAGAGTTGCTCAGTGAAGAACACATCGACCAAGTGGATGTCTTCATCGCCGTAACCAATGAAGATGAAGCGAATATTATGTCTGCCATGCTCGCCAAGCGCATGGGAGCCAAAAAAGTAATGGTACTGATCCAACGCAGTGCTTACGTCGATTTAGTTCAAGGTGGAGTGATCGATGTTGCTATTTCTCCACAACAAGCAACCATCTCAGCCTTACTAACCCATGTTCGTCGTGCTGATATCGTCAATGTATCCTCTCTTCGTCGTGGTGCTGCAGAAGCGATAGAAGCCATTGCGCATGGTGACGAAACAACCTCTAAGGTCGTCGGGAAAGAAGTACAAAATATTAAACTTCCCCCGGGTACCACCATTGGTGCCATCGTTCGTGGCGAAGAAGTTCTCATCGCACACGATAAAACCGTGATAGAACAAGATGATCACGTTGTTATGTTCCTAGTGGATAAAAAATACGTTCAGGATGTTGAACGCCTATTCCAACCGAGCCCGTTCTTTCTGTAATTATGGTCAATTATAAACCGATCTTATTTGTTATAGGGCTTGTGCTGTCTAAGCTAGCCCTATTCATGTATATCCCAACTCTTGTTGCTCTTTTTACTGGTACAGCTGGCTTTATTGAGTTTGCACAAGCGGTTGCTATTACTCACATAGTAGCATTTGCTTGTTTAACTTTTGGTCGCAGTAAACAGTTTAAAATGAGCGTTCGGGATATGTTCCTTATCACGACACTAGTCTGGACAATTGCCAGTGCCTTTGCTGCTCTGCCTTTTGTCTTCATCAACCACATCAGTTTTACTGACGCGTACTTTGAAACAATGTCAGGTATTACAACGACAGGTTCGACTGTTCTCAGTGGTCTTGATGAGATGGCTCCAAGCATTCTATTGTGGCGATCGACGTTGCAGTGGTTAGGTGGCGTTGGCTTTATCGTAATGGCAGTGGCCGTACTTCCAATGCTGAATGTCGGTGGTATGAGGCTTTTCCAAACGGAGTCCTCCGACTGGTCAGATAAAAGTGCTCCTCGAACTAAATATGTCGCAAAATACATTGTAAACGTGTACTTAACCTTAACTTTACTTTGTTTTCTAAGTTATCTCGTTACTGGTATGACACCGTTCGAAGCCATAAACCATGCCTTCACTACGCTATCGACAGGAGGGTACTCTACCTCTGATAGCTCAATGAATCGCTTCTCCAATAGCACCCATTGGGTTGCAGCCTTCTTTATGTTTACCGGCGGTTTACCATTTTTACTTTTTATCCAAGTATTGAAAAAACGAGATCCAAAAGTCCTATTTAAAGATGCCCAAGTTATTGGTTATCTCAAACTCATATTAATCACTAGCTTATCGGTAGCCGCGTGGTTGGTTTATCATAATGACTATGAAATTATGGATGCCTTGCGAGTGTCCGTATTTAACATCATTTCAGTGATTACGACGACGGGATTTGGTTTAGATGACTTTACCGCTTGGGGCGCATTCCCAGCAATTATCTTTGCTTTTGTTATGATGGCGGGCGCATGTTCAGGATCAACGGCTGGTGGGATAAAAATATTCCGTTTTCAAATAGCAGCAACCATGTTGAAAAAACAAATGATGAAGCTAATTCATCCATCCGGTATTTTTGTTCAACGTTATAACGGACGACAAGTTACTGACGATATCGCACGCTCTGTCGTTGCTTTGGTTTTTACTTTTTTCTTAACCATCATCGTTATCTCTGCATTGTTAGGCAGTTTAGGGCTTGATCCAATAACGAGCATAACAAGTGCCGTCACGGCAGTTGCCAACGTAGGTCCCGGGATGGGGCATATTGTCGGGCCAACAGGTAACTTTTCGACCTTACCTGATACGGCTAAATGGATATTAAGTATTGGAATGCTAATGGGCCGACTAGAAATATTAACGGTATTGGTTCTTTTCTTCCCTGCTTTTTGGAAAGGGTGTAAGCGTGCGGGGAACTACACCTAACAAATAAAATTCATTATGCGTATCTTACGATCTTTCATTTAACGAGAACGTAATTATGCAAAAAGATAAAAAGAGAACACCAGAGCAATGGCACGCTCTATTTGAATCTCAGCAATCTAGCAAGCTTAGTGCCGCTGAATTTTGTCGTAACCATAATATTCTGCCAAAGACATTTAGTGCACGTAAAGCACGATGGAAACAAAAGATTAACGCTTCTACTTTCTTGAAAGTAGAAGCGTTAACATCAACTATCATCGCCACTCCACAATTACCAGATATTCAACTTTCTATCGGAAAATTGCGATTAACATTGCCAGCTAATACTGAACCTCACTGGATAGGACTCTTATTAAAAGGGTATCAATCATGAATGTATTTACTGATGTTTCCACCATTTATCTTCATCGTGATTTTGTCGATTTTCGCAAGGCCATTAATGGCCTTGTCGTGATTGTTGAGCAAGAAATGCAACTATCACCGTTTAGTGATGCTCTATTTATATTTTGCAATAAGCCTCGTGATAAACTCAAAATATTGTATTGGGATAAAACAGGATTCGCTTTATGGTACAAGCGATTAGATGAAGACCGCTTCAAATGGCCACGAAATATAAATAACGATACGTTAGCATTATCAGAGCAGCAACTGACACTGCTATTACAAGGTTTTGATATCTTAGGACATCAACCGGTACATTATCAAACAACCCTTTAAATAGTTGATTCTCAGTCAAGAATAGGAGGCAACCGATTGATTACCTGTATTATCGTTATATAGTCATCTACATGACTGATAAAATAAAACCACTTCCTGATACCATTGACGAGCTGAAAGCACTTGTGCTTCAGCTTGAAAATAAATATAACCGTCTTCTAGAGCAATTTCGGCTGGCTCAACATCAGCGCTTTGGTAAAAGCAGTGAATCTGACTCGACTCAATTTGATTTATTCAATGAAACAGAAGAAGAAATCATCATTGAAAATGATGACACACAAACGATTACCTACACTCGTCAAAAGCCAAAACGCCAACGCTTACCTGAAGACTTACCGCGTACTGTTATTATATCCACGACATAAAAGATAAAACTTGTAAGTGTTGCGGTCTAGAGATGCATGCGATGGGTAAAGACATCAGTGAAAAGTTGGAATTTGTACCAGCTAAAGTGGAAGTTATTCAACATGTTCGTCCTAAATATGCTTGCCGAAATTGTGAAAAAAACAATACTTCAGTAGACATTAAACAAGCCCCAATGCCAGCGTCACCAATCCCTAAAGGGATTGCGACCGCAAGTTTACTTGCTCAAATTATTACGGCTAAATTTCAATACAGTCTTCCACTTTATCGTCAAGAAACGTTATTTCAGCAATGGGGTATCATTATTGGACGGCGAACGATGGCGGATTGGTTAATAAAATGCTCGGTACTATTTACCCCTCTTAATAACGAGTTACATCGTATTTTGCTTGAACAACCCACTCTGCATTGTGATGAAACAACGGTAAATGTGTTGGATGTTGAAAAAGCAAAATGTTATATGTGGGTCTACTGCTCTGGCTATGATTCTCCAGGCTCTGGTGTTTTGCCTGGAATTGTACTTTATGATTATCAATCTAGCAGGCATGGCTACCATCCAGTTAACTTTTTAAAAGGTTATAACGGGTATTTACATACCGATGGTTACCAAGGTTATGAACAAACTGAAGCGATGTTAGTTGGCTGTTGGGCACACGCACGTCGACGATTTATTGAGGCTCAACGTGTTCAAGTAAAAGGGAAAACAGGGAGTGCAGATTGGGTATTGAGTAAAATCCAAAAGCTATACCGGATCGAATCGTTATTAAAAGAGGCTTCCCCTGAAGCCAAGTATGTTGCTAGGCAGACAGAAGCCCGCGATTTACTTAAAGAGCTCCGTGATTGGCTTGATAGCGCAGTTAGTCGAGTATCACCTAAAACAAAATTAGGTGAGGCGATTAGCTATACATTAAATCAATGGGATAAATTAGTTCGTTATATTGATGATGGATTGTTATCTATTGATAACAATCGAGCAGAGCGAGCGGTTAAACCGTTTGTTATCGGCCGGAAAAACTGGTTATTTTCGGGTTCAACGGCTGGTGCAGATTCAAGTGCAATGCTTTACAGCATTGTAGAAACAGCAAAGGCAAACGGATTAATCCCTTACGATTATATTAGGTATTGTCTAGATCGTTTATGTGTTGGATCGCCAGATATCGATTCACTTTTACCTTGGAATGTAAAAGACAAGGTGTAGTTCCCCGCACGCTTACGTCTCAATAAAATACTTACCTTTAGGATCCGGTGAAAGAATAAATAGTCCATTTGGCGCACTAGGGAGCGTAAACTCAGGAAAGGCGATGTCATTAATGTTTGCAAACGTGATAGTCGGGTTAGCCACAGATGCCGATGACGTCGCCTGTACTTGTGCTGCGGATGTTGTCGACTTTACTGCCGTTGCATTCGCTTTTAATGTCGAGTTATTGACCGTATTAACAACATTGAGAGTTAACTTGTTGCTTGCTGTGATGGAAGAGTTTATCTGTCCCGATACGCCCGTTTTCACTCGTCGACTTGCCGTTCGTGTGTAGGGGAGGTAATCAGGACCCCACGAATCATTCAGCGTATAGTCGAAATACGTCGTATACTCATCAAGTTGATACCCTCTGTTTGTCAAGGTATTTGCAGTAATGGTTACCTTGTTTCCTGCTATTTGACTGGCATCATTTAAGACGGTCCCAGCGCCAATGGTTAGATCTTTTTTCGCAATAATACGCCCAGTAAAAGAAGCAGACTTTAATCGAGAGCCTTCTTTCAATGCGATAACAGTAAAATCACGATAACTTGGTTCTATATTATAATGGGTTGTGCAATGTTTTCCAGAGCTTGCATCATTACCTGAGTCTCTACAAGTTTGAGATTGATAAACTTTAGGCTCATGCTCTGTGCCTTTCGTATTATAGACGCCAGTGTACTGAGCACGCTTATCCTCAGCCGTCGTGTTTTCTACTTCCAGAGTAGTGCGTTTATTTGTGAGAGTATGAGTGTAAATATCAATATTCCCCCCTAAAGACTCAATAGTTCCAGAGCTGTTCGTCACACTGTTATTTTGGTGTTTAGCCACATTTTTTGCAATCAGCAAATCATGACCAACCACAATATCAGACGTATTGTGCAACGTGTTGGAGTACAGATTTGCATTATTGCCCGCGTATATTAGCCCTTGGTTATTGATATCACTTGCTACTGTCGTGGTTAGATCACCAAGCGCAATCAATCCCCCTTTATTTACAATTGAATTTACAGAGAGACCTAAATTATCCAGCGCTTGAAGCGTACCTAAGTTCTCGAACTGCATCGCCGAGAGACTGACATTTTGCCCTGATATCGTGCCTGATGAGTTATGAGTGAAATTATTGGTTAAAGATACGGTAGTATCACCACTTGCGGTCAATGTTCCACTGTTCGATAAACTTTCGGCAGATAAACTCAAGTCTTGCCCAGCAATGACTTCTGCATTATTGGTGACGGATGATGCCGATATATTGAGATTACCTTGCGTTTCTATATTGCTTTGAATATCTAATGCATTCGTGTTGAGCTGCAACTCACCAACACTCGTTAGTGCTCCTTGATGCTCAAGAGAATCCGCATCAATAGGGTGTCTGAGCTTACTTCTTCAGCTTCATTGAAAACACAATCTTCCTTAGGTAAAGATTCACTGCTCGCGCCAAATTGTCGGTGACGAGCAAGCTGCATTTTTTCCAAAAGAGATTGATAACGAGCTTCACTTTCTTTCAAAGCGTCATTAAGTTTATCAACGGTGAGTTGAAGTTCATTATTTTGAGCTTCTTTTTCTGCAAATAACGCTCGAAGTAAAACAAGCTCATTACTTTTATGGGATAATTTTTTATTCATAGTGTGAACAAAAATATCAGCATAATACGTTTGGCGCTCTTAGTTTATTGCCATTTACGAAGCAATATCTACTCCTTAATTTAGACTTTGATAGTGAATAGACTTATGAGGTTGCATTTTGTCAATGTCGAGTCCGTTAAGAAGCCAGTGCCATTGCTCTTCAGTCAAAGAAACGGTTGCTCCGGTCATTTTTTTAGGCCAGGTGAATTTATCTTCCTCAAGGCGTTTTTGCCATAGACAAAATCCATTCCGGTCCCAATACAACACCTTTATTTTATCATTCTGTCGATTGCAAAAAACAAAGAGTGCATCAGAAAATGGAGAGATGACCATCTGTTGTTCAACAATCATGCTAAGACCATTAATTCCTTTTCTAAAGTCCACGGGCGCTTTATGAAGGTAAATCATTGAGATATCGACAAACATTTTCATTTGATGACCTCTTTTATCAACATGGCAAGCCATTGTGGTGATGTCGAAGCAGGTAAAGAAAGTTGCAACGCCCCAGCTTGAATATTTAATACTTGATGATTTTCAGGAGGAAAGAAGACATTGTCTTCTTCATCAATTTCATCGCGTTTAACTAAAGCAAAAGGAGATAGGAGCTCCTCTTCTTCTTCCATTAGCGGTCTAAGTGAGCGTTTATATTGGCAAAAAGTGTTGGGGTTAATATTATTCATACCGCAAAACTGCTCAAGAGGAATATTACTCGCGTAATATTAACTAGATGCTGCCATTCGGAGTGAGTGCGATGTTTTCCCATAATATCTTCAATAAAAAATAACAATGAGAGGAGGGTAACGAAGTTGAGAGTCAGTTAGTAGGCGTCGATTTAAAGACGCTTACGAAAAAAAGCTTGCCAGCTTGGATTATCGATGTCTTAAACTTAATATTTTTGTTGCTCGTTTAAAGCAAAAACAGCTGTCATTTTTATTGTTTTTTCTGCCAAAATATTGGTTCTTACGACAGTTATTCTCCAAAATGAAAGCACGCTATGAACTCCTCTGTAAAGAAAAAGCGCTGATGGTTCGAAAAGTCGGTAACTTTAAGTCCGAGTTGGATAAAGAGATTGAAAAGTGTAGCGTATTTCAAGCTAAGTATACGGATGTATGTTTTGATGATGGAATGACTGATTTAGAGTGTGCAAACTTACAACGTTCAGCTTTTGCTCATGGGATTGAGTTAAATCAGAAGCGGGTGAATTTAACTTCTAAAGCGATGGAGTTACATCAAGCGTGGGTAGTTGCTGTTTATAAGTACTTTAACTTAGGTAACAATAGTGTGGTGTTCTATTTGTCTAGTGCAATGTCTAATAGCATCAAAGATCAGAAAGCGAATAAAGTGCTTTGGCAGTGGCTCTTTATGTTTATTCCTGTGGTGTCATCAACATTTGCTTCGGTTTCTCGTCAGTTTTCAAGCTTCGGGAAAGACGATATTGGCTGGTTGTTTATTGATGAAGCGGGACAAGCTTCGCCTCAACAAGCTGTAGGTGCTTTATATCGTTCAAAGCGACCAGTTGTTGTCGGTGACCCTTTACAAATTGAGCCAGTTTTTACTATTCCGCCAGAATTTGTTGAAGGGTTTGCAAAAGAAATTTTAGGTGAAGAACAATGGCGCGTATGGTCGCCAACTAAAACATCGGTACAAAAGTTAGCGGATAGAGTTAATCGATACGGGACTGAAATGATTGCACAGGGAGAGTGGTTAGGTAGTCCTCTTCGTGTACATCGTCGTTGTGATGAACCAATGTTTAGTATTTCAAACAAGATCGCGTATAACGAAAAAATGTTTCATGGTAGCGAGTTACCAGAAGGTCGCACACATGATATTTGGGGGCATAGTGCTTGGATTGATATTGTAGGCGAGGTGGAGGGGAAACATTATGTGCCTAATCAAGGGAAATATGTTGCGGCAATGGTACTAGAACACGTTAGAAAAACACAATGTTTGCCAGACGTATATTATTATTTCGCCTTTTAGAAAAGTAGCTCACGGTGTGCGTGAGGAGCTGCTTAGCCATCTAGTTGATAATGGGATCCCTCAGAAGCAAGCAGACAAATGGGTTAAGGGTCGAATAGGAACCGTACATACCTTCCAAGGGAAAGAAGAGAAAGTGGTGATATTTGTTTTGGGTGTTTCTGAAGTAACTAAAGGGTCTGCTTATTGGGCATCGAGTAAAGCTAATATTTTAAATGTAGCGGTGACTCGTGCTAAAAAACAAGTGTATATCATTGGCTCTCAGAAAGTATGGGCAGGTTTGAGTTACTTTTGTTATGCGAATGAACTGCTAGAGACTAAAGTAGATGAAAGTGATTATATCTCAAGCAATATGGAGGCAACGCTAGAATTAGTTTAGCAGGGGCTAACAGTCATTGGTTACATTCGAACATAATCATAAATCGGTTCAAAGCTGCTTTTAGTGAAGAATCACCCCCACAAGAAGCGTATGTAACTGATCTACACCATCAATACAAGCTGCGTTTTTATATTGAGAGTCATTCATTTATTGTTAAATTAGAAATAAATGAATGACTCGTTTTTGTTTAAATATGCATTAGAAATTAGTCTAAACGGGGTTGTTGCAAATAATCTGAGTTGGTAAATTTGGATATCGAAAATTATTGTACGGTAGGGATTTTGATGTGACCTATCTCGTTTGGGTGTACCCCAATGAGATAGGGCGTTGTAGTACAAATATCATCAATACATTAACTTAAATGCGATAGGCAATTGTAGTAATCAATAGGTTAGCATCATGAACTAAACAAATTTCGCTCTTAACGTACAATAATTTTCGATATCCAAACTGCCCCCCCTATCGCTTTACATAATTTCATTCTTTATTTCCTTTGATGTTCGGTTTGTTATGTTGGATTAGTGTATTCCTATAACGTAAAGTAAGCATATACATTTAGATGACTTAAATCAGTGAGTTGAGGAATTGCTCACGAACTGAGTTATACTAGGATAAAGATTCATTTTCTTTATTATGGGTTTTGTATGTTCGCTACCTTGTTAATGAGATACATCCTTTTTTACGGATAAAAATATGCCTCATAAAGAATACGACAAATTATTACTTGAAACTGTTGATAACGCCCTACTTCATTTATACATGGCCGTGGCAAAGGCTACGCAGTTTATGCCTAAAAAAACACGTAATGAACGTGTCGTTAAATGGTTAAAACCAAAGCTAACACATTCAAAATATAAATTGATAAAGAAAGAAATTAAGTCTTTTATTCAGATTGGGCGACATGCGAAAGGGGATTTAGAGCGTCGTTTAATTGAACTTAAATCACTGTCAGAGCGTGTTCATCATGAAATGGATGACGTATCTCGCATCTATGATCTGTTGAATTGTTTATATGATAAGCATGGTATTCATTCCTATCTTATAGATGACCATGATACGAAAAAGAATGAAACTCTTTATTTATCAAAGCAGGACATTATAGAGTGCTTTTCTGATGATAATAAGCAGATAGCACCTCTGTCCGCTTTTATTGTGACATTAAAAGTGGATGAGATTGCGAAGATGATTAATGATACGGGATTGATGAAAGCAAGCATCAAAGAGTTCAATGACGAAACGATGATTGCTCACTTTCAATTAAATACTATTCATTGCCCTGAGGCTTAATTTAATTGCTCTGTATTAGGGGAGTTATTGTATATATCTGCCAGTGCTTTTCTTTTTTGCTTATCGTTACAATCTATAGACATGTTTTGAATTGCCTTTTCATGTTCTATGGCAGATCGTAAAAACATAGGATCAGAAAGTGCTTTTTGGCGAAGTTTATTGACTCTGTCAATGGTGTCTACAAGCATAAATACCTCCAAAGAAATTAAGATAGTAACACTGGTTTAATACACAGTATTATTGTGTATTGCCTTAGTCAATACTTTTTGGTTTTTATTTCGTTTAGCAAAGTCACTGGCACATAAATCCGCGCGGTTAAAAAGAGAAGTAAATGAAACGCTAGGATTAACGAAAGTGTTCAGAGTAGAATAGCTGTGGGTGCTTTGGCTATCAATCGAAAGCATGACATTAGTTTTGTAGACGGTAGATAACAAAAAAAACGAAAATTAATTTTCATTAACTAACGAGGTTTAAGTGATGTATCTTATCTATCAGAGGGAACGATAATAACAGCAACGCTTGCTTACGAATCAAGATAGAAGCTGAACAGGTGGCTAAGTAAAGCAATCACCTGATTCCAGATTGTTAAGTACAGGCCACTAGCACCTATGTTTCACTTTTTTTGTCTATTTTGGAAAAATAGACTTCAATTAACGTAAACCCTAACTATTTAGTCCCTAGAGTATTTAATTAGCCGAATACGCTTAGCCCTTTGTCGGATATACGCCAATATATTTTGGCGGTGTTTCTTTGGTAGCTATCACCAATAACGACTTGGCCATCTTTATCAAGCACTCGACGTTCAATAAATCCAGCATCTAGCAGCAGATATAGCACCTTATGAGAGTTACTAAGACTCGGCACATCGAGTAGCTGTTCTTTCAGAGAATTAGCCTCATAGAAATAGGTTTCATCATCTGATTTCAATCGTTCAACCTTGCCACTATCCAAGTCGTGATGACAAAGATTCATGATCATTAAAAGCTGAAAGCAAAGCGATTGTCTAGGCAATTGAGAAAGCTCATGTAAGTGCTTAATTCTTTGTTCATATGAAAAATTCATGACGGGTTATCTTGCTTGTGTTTTTTGATGTCACAAACCATTCCTGTTTTTAGTGAGAGTCCAGTATCTAGCCATCTCAAAGAGCATCCGTGCGCTAAGTTCGCGGTCTTCGCGTTGCTCTTCTACGGTATTAAAAAACGCCAAAACTGATGTGCGGTATTCATCTTTAAGAGTTTCATTGTAGTTATTCGTATTCATCCGAGTTCTCATTTTGTGCTTGCTTGGCAAGTTCTAACCACTCGCCTAATAACGCTTTCCAACTTTCAGTGATTGGGTAGTCATTCAAAAAAAGAAAGCGAGCCGCAATAGCTTTTTCAATATCAGTATTTGGCAACCAATCAAGCTCAATCAACAGGTCAAAGGTAGCCCTACAAGCCCATTGGGGCGCGCGATTTTCAATAACCCAAGCTTTCATTACTTCACCAGGGGGTGGGGGCCTATAAGCAACATAGGTCCGATTAATCGCTCTAATGGTTATTTGTTCAATGGCTTGAGTGGCACTGTCTTCAAAATGCAATGAGTACAACTTAATTAGGCTGGCTCGATTAGTATTCACCACTCGAGACAACTTCTTTTTATTAGTGGACATGCTCTAACGAGTGATACCCAATCACTGAAACTTCGCAGGCAGGAACGGTCAATTTGCCTGAACTAGCGTCAAGCACAATCACTATTTTGCCACTTTCGGCTTGGCCATTGAGATCTATGAAACCTTGGTTACCCTCAAATGATATTCTTATCCCGTTATTTTGTGAGGTAGGGATAACACCTGACACTTTAGTTTGATCTGCTTTATTTGAAGGGTTTTCATTAGCTACTTCTTGATGTTCAAGGGAAGACTGTTCTTCATCAACTTGAGCTGATTTAAGCTCTTTCTGAGAAGCCTTTAAGCTTTTCACAAGATCTTTAGCTTCTTTACGTGAAACAGGGGATTCAAGAAGTTTCTTTGTTTCGACTTCGCTTAGTTCTCCCGCAATACGTAGAGAGTTGACCGTATCAACATCACGGATAATACCATTGTGATAGGCAAGTTCAATGTAAGGAGGGCATTGAGCTGCCTTTCGAAAAGCGCTAATACGAGGTTCAGATAAACTCACAACATTGGCTAGATCTTTGTTTTCAACGATCCCTTGCTCTTCCATTAGTAACTCTAAAGCACGACCTGTTTCAAAAGGAGTAAGATCGTTTCGATGAAGGTTTTCTGATAGTTGCGCTAACACTGTTCCCGCATCACGCACCAAACATTCTACATGAGTGATTTTGTCACTCAGATTTGCCGCTCTCCAACGACACTCACCCACTTGTATTTTGTAACCTCGAATGTCGTTATGAGTCACAACAATTGGTTGAATCTGACCAATATCGTCCATATTTTTAGATAACTCTAAAATGTACTCTTCATCAAAGAATTTACGTATTTGTTCAGACGAATAGATATCCTCTTTAGGAATGAGAACAACGCTTTCACCTGGCTTTACCTCGTTGATTTCTTCATCGAGTAGTGATTTAGATTTGTTGTTCATTAGAGATTTAAAGTCTTTTTTCTTACTCATGACAACGCCTCCGATTTCAATTCAAACTCTTGCATTAAAGCATCGATATTGATGTATTTAGCTTTTTTCGCATCATACTCAAGGATGCTTTTCTTAAACGCTGATGCTTCTGAAACTCTAGTTGTATGGATAACCTGAGTATTGAATACGAGGTCGCCATAATCCTCAGACAACTTGGTGGCGAAGTGATCTTGTAATTGAGTAGGAATCTTTTTCACCATGTTTAAGTACATGCCTAATACAGATACATCTAAACCATAAGTGCTTTTAATACGCGCTACAGATTTGAGGATCTTCGACACACCTTGAAAGCTGTCTTCTTCTGCTGTCGTTGGTATCCACAGACCATCACATGCGATAAGAGCCGAGTATTGCAAGTTTCCAACAGAAGGGGCAGTGTCAATAAATACGTAGTCGTATTGTTCAGCCAATGTATTCAGGTTGTCGGCAAAGAAACCAATTTCGTCATTTGTGCAGTTGTTAAGGCTACTGATATTGAAAGTGGCACCAAAGATATGAAGATTAGGGTTGAGTTCAACAGGCTTACCATAGAACTCTTCATCAAAGAAAGAAATGACATTCGCCTCACCTACTTTACGAGTGATAGAGGCAGGTTTAGCTTTGCTCTCATCATTTTGGTCAAAATACTTATCCGTCAAATTACATTGCGGGTCCATATCTACAACCAACACTTTTTTATTGCGCATATGAGAAAAGTAGTAAGCCAAATTAACAACAGAAGTCGTTTTACCGACTCCACCCTTTTCATTACCGATTGCGATGATTTTACCCATTGTATTACTCCTTTGAGACTGGCGTTAACGCCTGATTACATGTGAATACTACGGGTAAAACATAAAAAGTCAATAGGAAAAAACAGGATTTTGCATGCAAAATTGAACGGTCATTATTAGAGGATGGTAAAGTCACTATATAGATAGGGTGTCACGTGTCATTTAAGTAATGATCTAATACTACATGACAAAAAGGTAATGACAAAGGAGTTCTAAGGTTAAAATTCAAGCCATGACATTAGGGTAGACCCTAATGTCACTAGTGGTATTTATAGCTGAAATTTAAGTACAAGGAGCTTGATAAGCAATATTTCGGTCTTTTACAAATAGCGTGTCGCTGAATATGGCACACCTTAAATAATCCGAATTATCAATGTCTAAATTCTCAGGGCAGGATGAGTACACCACTTTTTGCTTGTTAAATGTCATCTGTTTTAGTTGTCCATCGGTGCTTATTGCTAATCCACTATCGATAAACATCAAATCATCTTGAATTGCTATTGGATATGAATTTGCAGGAGCTGCCCATTGAGTAATTATTTTTCCACTAAGATCATATTCAAAAATTTGTTCAGTGCCATATATATAATCAGGGCTATTTGGCGGTGGTAATATTGAAATCTTCGTACTTAACGTCCAACCACAAGCACCATCGTAATATCCTTTTTTATTCCAGTAATTAATGTCTTTCTCTGTTGTTATTTTTGGTGATTGGTTTTCAGGAACCCATGTATATATATCAATAGTATGGCTATGGCTACAACCTGAAATAATAGTAATTAAACTAATTTTTAATATATTTTTTTTCATACATTTATCTTAATTATAGAGTTTAAACAACATGATATGAGGGTGATTTTTGCCGCTATTAAGTACTAACGGGAAAGTTAAGTACTAACGGAAAAGTTATCCACACTTAAGTGATTGATATAATGTAAAATTATAGAACTTAAACTCCCGACAACTTCTTTGTAGGTACTTAGACGACAATATGAGCGATAGCATACTCGATAGTGCCAGGAATAAGTTGCTCATCAATCATGATAGGCACAAACATGTTTTATTTGGAGTTATCTCTTTTGTAATTTTCCATGTAGTTGATTTTAATTGTGATAATAGTAATTAGATCATGGTTGCAGATTGGTATCAAGCAATAGTGATATAATCTTGAAAAGAATAATTATGCGAGGGTTGGAGTAATTCTACAGCCTCGTTAAGCGCTAAGGCTCAAATTTAAGGTAAGGAATTTGAATGTTGCTGAGTTAGCATTGGCCCGTCTAAAAAAGCCAATTTCACCATCGCTGTTTTTTTAAAAGGTATCGAAAATATAATTATCGGGGATTTTATAACTGTTTTAGCCCTATTTCATGAGTTTTAGATACACTTATCCTACAAACCTTATTATGCTGCCCTCAATTCTGACTGAACTATCGCATGGGTGACTAAATCATTGACCGAATTTCCGACTCGGAAATTCGTAAACACCAGACGACTTTCACATAAAATACATTCGTACGGATCTACTTTTACATATCCTTTTAACATTGCGGCATACCCTGGCATTTTCGGCTCAGCTTCTATTGTCATACCTAAAGCTGCATAAACTCTAGGCAGAGCTTCTCCACGACGACGCATTGATAAAAAACCGTAGTATCGGATCATCTTGAAATGTTTATCAGGATAGTGCTCTACTATCCGTCTTATCATCTCTTCTGGTGATAATGTTAGGCTGTCTGTTGTTCCTGTTCGATGGTCTAAATAATTAAACGTTATCATTCCGCCTTTGGCGTAATGACTTAAACGTGACGCTGAAATTGGGGGCCGTTTTAAATACCGACCAAGATAGTTCATCGTCGGTTTTACATTATTTGTCTTTTTAGCAAAATGAAGCTTCCAACGACGATTATATTGACTGCTTAAAAAGCGTGACCAATCCGTTTTATTACGGATATAGGGGCATTCTTCGCTTGATAAATCAAGCTCATAATAAGCCTTACCCAATAAACTGACGATAGCCGCTCTCCAACAAGGCTCTGTCGTTTTCATTTGGAAGTAAATGGGTTTCCATAAACCGGTACGTTCACAAATTCCCCCACGAGTGACCGATAAATGTAAGTGCGTATTCCAATTCAGTTTTCGACCGTAAGTATGAAGAGCACAAAAGATACCGACATCTATTCCTTTATCTTTTGCCCATCCCAGCAGAATGTTTGCAGCACATTTGAATAATTTATTTAACAGCCAACGGTTATGACGAAAGATAGGCCATAGCGTGTTTGGAAGGGTAAAGGTGATGTGTTGATATTCGCATTCAGGGAAGACATGTTGTTGCTTTTGTATCCATCGCTCTGTGGCTTTCATGCCACAGCTACTGCACGCTCGAGATTTACAGGTTTGGTGAATATATTTGATATGGGTACAGTCAGGGTTGCAACAATGATATTCGCGAGAGCCAAAAGCCGCTGTCCCACAGGACAGCATCTTTGTGACATTTTCAATCACGACCGCTCTTAGGTTAGCTTTGTTATTATGAAGAAATTTAAGCCAGTTATTTTGACTATTAAATAATTGTTTCAGGGGTTTATATGCGTGCATGGCGATAGGATAAACGATTTATTGGCAACAATGGAAGAGGTTGAGTCCTTTTGATTTGCGCCGTAGGCGCCTATTGTTCTACGAAACACAGCTACCTAGTGACTGATATTAATGATCTCGCTCCTGTTATTGCAGAGGCATTTGAAGTCGCTAAATCAGGTCGTCCCGGGCCTGTTCTGATTGATATAGCCAAAGATGTGCAAGTCGCTGAAGCGCCAGTGACGGTATTGCCTCATTTTGAGCCACCAAAAATCCCAGTAGCAAGCCAAGCAAGTCTCGATGCCGCGATTGCATTACTACAAGAAAGCCAGAAACCAGTACTATACGTCGGTGGTGGTGTTCAATTAGGCCATGCGACAGATGCCGTTCGTGATTTCTTAATCTCCAATCCAATGCCTTCCGTTAGTACATTAAAAGGACTTGGCTCCATTGAGCGCCACGACCCTCATTATTTAGGGATGGTTGGGATGCATGGAACAAAAGCCGCAAACTTAATCGTTCAAGAATCGGATTTACTGGTGGTAGTCGGCGCTCGTTTTGATGACAGAGTAACTGGAAAACTAGAAAGCTTTGCACCTCACGCAAAAGTCATTCATATTGATATTGATGCGGCTGAATTTAATAAACTGCGTCATGCCCATGCAACATTACGTGGTGATATCAATGTGATTTTGCCACAACTTCATGCTAATCAAGATTTATCATCGTGGCTCGCTCATGTATCAGAGCTCCGCAGTGAGTTTAAGTGGTGCTACGATCATCCTGGTGATCTTATCTACGCCCCATTATTGCTTAAACAATTATCAGACATGATGCCTGACAGCTCTATTGTTGCTACCGATGTTGGTCAACATCAAATGTGGGCTGCACAACACATTCAACCAAGAGCTCCTGAAAATTACCTAACATCAGCAGGCCTTGGCACCATGGGTTTTGGCTTACCTGCTGCCATGGGTGCGAAAGTCGCTCGCCCTAATGATGAGTCCATTCTTATCACTGGTGATGGTTCGTTCATGATGAACGTTCAAGAATTAGGCACATTAAAACGTAAACAAATTCCTGTAAAAATGGTTCTACTAAACAACCAACGTTTAGGCATGGTTCGCCAATGGCAATCACTGTTCTTCGATGGCCGCCATAGTGAAACAATTCTTGATGATAACCCTGACTTTGTCGCATTAGCCGCCGCCTTCAACATTCCAGGTAAAACGATCACACGTAAAGAAGAAGTGGAACCAGCATTAAAAGAGATGTTAGAAAGTAAAACAGCTTATATGTTGCATGTACTTATCTCTGAAGAAGAGAACGTATGGCCACTTGTTCCACCGGGTGCAGCAAACCAAGACATGGTAGAGGGATAGAGCATGCAACAACGTTATATTTTAGAGATAAAAGCGACTGATAAGCCCGTTCTATTAGAGCGAGTATTACGCGTCATTCGTCACCGTGGCTTTGCCATTAAACAAGTGCTTGCGACTCAAAATCAATCAGATGGTGTCGCCGCTATCGAAATTATTGTTGAAAGCGATCGTCCCATTAGCCTTCTAACAAATCAAATAGAGAAGCTTTGGGACATAACCACCGTTAATGTCGCTACATTACATCGAACATAAGATAAAAATTTAAAGGATTAAACGATATGTCTACCACTCCTAAAAACAGATACCGTTCAGCTACCACCACTCATGGCCGTAATATGGCTGGCGCACGCGCACTATGGCGTGCAACTGGCGTAAAAGAAGAAGACTTTGGCAAGCCAATTATTGCCGTAGTGAATTCATTCACCCAATTTGTACCCGGTCATGTTCATCTTAAAGATATGGGGCAATTAGTGGCAGGCGAGATTGAGAAAGCAGGTGGTATCGCCAAAGAATTCAATACCATTGCTGTCGATGATGGCATCGCAATGGGACACGGAGGCATGTTGTACTCATTGCCATCTCGTGAACTGATCGCAGATTCCGTTGAATACATGGTGAATGCACACTGTGCTGATGCCATGGTATGTATTTCAAACTGTGACAAGATTACTCCAGGAATGATGATGGCGGCAATGCGTCTAAATATCCCAGTAATTTTCGTCTCTGGCGGCCCAATGGAAGCAGGCAAAACTAAACTTTCAGATCAAATCATTAAACTTGATTTAGTTGATGCCATGATCCAAGGCGCTGATCCAACGGTTTCTGATGCACAAAGCGAGCAAATAGAACGTTCAGCGTGTCCAACTTGTGGTTCATGTTCTGGTATGTTTACCGCCAACTCAATGAACTGTTTAACTGAAGCATTAGGGTTATCTCAACCGGGTAATGGATCAATGCTTGCTACTCATGCCGATCGTGAAGAATTGTTTATCAATGCAGGTAAACGCATCGTGACTCTAACTAAGCGTTATTACGAGCAAGGCGATGATTCGGCTCTGCCACGTAATATTGCCAACAAAGCGGCATTTGAAAATGCAATGGCGTTAGATATTGCAATGGGCGGTTCAAGTAATACGGTACTTCACCTAATAGCATCCGCTCAAGAAGGCGGCCTAGCGGTTCTTTCTGGTAATATCGCGGTTGACGGCTGTATTGTAAAAACAGCCGGTGTTGATGAAGATAACCTTAAATTCCAAGGTCCTGCCATTGTATTTGAAAGCCAAGATACCGCTGTAGAAAATATTTTAGCCGGAGAAGTAAAAGCAGGGAATGTGGTTGTTATTCGCTACGAAGGTCCTAAAGGCGGCCCGGGTATGCAAGAAATGTTGTACCCAACCACTTACCTAAAATCAATGGGATTAGGTAAAGCATGTGCATTACTTACTGATGGCCGTTTCTCTGGCGGGACTTCTGGTCTTTCTATTGGTCATGCCTCTCCAGAAGCCGCAAGTGGTGGCACAATTGGTTTAGTCAAAACAGGAGATATCATCACTATTGATATTCCAAACCGCTCTATCACGCTTGATGTACCAGAAGCGGAATTAAGCGAGCGTCGTGCAGAGCAAGATAAGTTAGGTTGGAAGCCTGTTAATCGTCAACGTGAAGTCTCTTTTGCACTAAAAGCTTACGCAATGATGGCGACCAGTGCAGATAAAGGCGCGGTACGTGATAGATCTAAGTTAGAAGGGTAAATTTATGACAACACCTTCTTATCAAACTGGCGCAGAATACCTGCGTCAGATCTTACGGGCACCGGTCTATGATGTGGCGACAGTAACGCAGCTTCAAGACATGCCCCGTTTGTCTGAACGAATTCAAAACCGAGTTCAATTAAAACGAGAAGATCGTCAACCCGTCCACTCGTTTAAACTTCGCGGCGCTTACAATATGGTGTCGAGCTTGACCGAAGAGCAACAGAAAGCTGGCGTTATCGCAGCCTCTGCAGGTAATCACGCTCAAGGAATGGCGTTATCAGGCACGAAACTCGGTATTCAAACCACGATAGTCATGCCACGCACCACCCCTGATATAAAAGTAGAAGCGGTTAAAGGTTTTGGCGGTCACGTTATATTACATGGTCGAAATTTTGATGAAGCCAAAGCCGAAGCCGAACGATTAGCCACGCTTCATGGCTATACCTTTGTACCTCCATTTGATCACCCATTAGTAATTGCTGGTCAGGGAACAATTGGTATGGAGATGCTGCAACAAAATGGACATTTAGATTATATATTTGTTCCTGTTGGTGGTGGTGGCTTAGCCGCGGGAGTTGCCGTTCTCATTAAACAGCTCATGCCAGAGATAAAAGTCATCGCCGTAGAACCAGAAGATTCAGCTTGTTTAAAAGCCGCATTAGATGCTGGAGAGCCTGTAGTTCTCGATCAAGTGAGTATGTTCGCTGATGGGGTTGCCGTTAAACGAATTGGTGATGAAACGTTCCGTTTATGCCAACAATATATTGATGGTCATATTACCGTTTCTAGCGATGAGATTTGTTCCGCAGTAAAAGACATCTTTGAAGACACTAGAGCAATTGCCGAGCCATCAGGTGCACTCGCTTTAGCTGGATTAAAGAAATTCGCTGACCAGCACCAACTTAAAGACAAGCAACTAAGTACGGTGCTTTCAGGTGCAAATACTAATTTTCATGGGTTACGTTACGTATCAGAACGCTGTGAATTAGGCGAAAAACGAGAAGGGTTACTTGCCGTTACTATTCCAGAACGTCAGGGAGCATTCTTTGAGTTTTGTAATCTTATTGGTGGAAGGGCGGTTACAGAGTTCAATTATCGTTATCATGACGATAAAAAAGCCAATATATTTGTGGGTGTTCGTTTACAAGATGGACAAGAAGAGCTGAATAATATCATTCATGACTTACAACAAGGTGACTATCCTGTTGTTGATCTTTCTGATGATGAAATGGCAAAGCTTCATATCCGTTATATGATCGGTGGAAAACCACTAAAACCACTTAAAGAACGTCTATACAGCTTCGAATTTCCAGAATACCCCGGTGCACTTGTTAAATTTTTAAGTACATTAGGTACACATTGGAATATAAGCTTATTTAACTACCGTAACCACGGTGCTGATTACGGTCGAGTCTTGTGTGGCTTTGAGTTGAGAGACTCAGATCTTATTGATTTTTCTAAGCATTTAGAAGAGCTTGGCTATCAATGCAAAGATGAAACTAATAACCCAGCTTATCAATTTTTTCTCTCATAACACCATAAGTAATGAGTAAGGTCAGAAAAAAACTGGCCTTATTTTCATAGATTTTTGAAATTATGCTATACAATCAGTTAAAAAGTGCTATTATTTTTCTCGGCCTGTAAACAGACCTATTTATCTGTAATATTATGATTTTGAAACCTTCGTTATACTGCTTTACCAGTTATGCTTGAAGCTTTTTTACATATGTTTTACCTCAAATAAATAATTCTTTATGGCTACAACTTCGCATTATGCGAATTATTTAATTAAAAAAATTAGGATATACACTATGTCTAAAACAACTGGTATCGTTAAGTGGTTTAACGAAGAGAAAGGTTTCGGCTTCATTACTCAAGATAACGGCGGCGCTGACGTATTCGTTCACTTCCGTGCAATCGCATCTGAAGGTTTTAAAACTCTGAAAGAAGGCCAAAAGGTTTCTTTCGAAGTTGAACAAGGTCAAAAAGGCCCACAAGCTAGCAACGTTGTTGGCGAATAATTCGAACTTTCGAATTGAATTTTAAAAAATGCTGACTTCGGTCAGCATTTTTTTTACCTGTTATTTCAATAACAGAACAATAGGCGCCTACGGCGCAAATCAAAAGGACTCAACCTCTTCCATTGTTGCCAATAAATCGTTTATCCTATCGCCATGCACGCATATAAACCCCTGAAACAATTATTTAATAGTCAAAATAACTGGCTTAAATTTCTTCATAATAACAAAGCTAACCTAAGAGCGGTCGTGATTGAAAATGTCACAAAGATGCTGTCCTGTGGGACAGCGGCTTTTGGCTCTCGCGAATATCATTGTTGCAACCCTGACTGTACCCATATCAAATATATTCACCAAACCTGTAAATCTCGAGCGTGCAGTAGCTGTGGCATGAAAGCCACAGAGCGATGGATACAAAAGCAACAACATGTCTTCCCTGAATGCGAATATCAACACATCACCTTTACCCTTCCAAACACGCTATGGCCTATCTTTCGTCATAACCGTTGGCTGTTAAATAAATTATTCAAATGTGCTGCAAACATTCTGCTGGGATGGGCAAAAGATAAAGGAATAGATGTCGGTATCTTTTGTGCTCTTCATACTTACGGTCGAAAACTGAATTGGAATACGCACTTACATTTATCGGTCACTCGTGGGGGAATTTGTGAACGTACCGGTTTATGGAAACCCATTTACTTCCAAATGAAAACGACAGAGCCTTGTTGGAGAGCGGCTATCGTCAGTTTATTGGGTAAGGCTTATTATGAGCTTGATTTATCAAGCGAAGAATGCCCCTATATCCGTAATAAAACGGATTGGTCACGCTTTTTAAGCAGTCAATATAATCGTCGTTGGAAGCTTCATTTTGCTAAAAAGACAAATAATGTAAAACCGACGATGAACTATCTTGGTCGGTATTTAAAACGGCCCCCGATTTCAGCGTCACGTTTAAGTCATTACGCCAAAGGCGGAATGATAACGTTTAATTATTTAGACCATCGAACAGGAACAACAGACAGCCTAACATTATCACCAGAAGAGATGATAAGACGGATAGTAGAGCACTATCCTGATAAACATTTCAAGATGATCCGATACTACGGTTTTTTATCAATGCGTCGTCGTGGAGAAGCTCTGCCTAGAGTTTATGCAGCTTTAGGTATGACAATAGAAGCTGAGCCGAAAATGCCAGGGTATGCCGCAATGTTAAAAGGATATGTAAAAGTAGATCCGTACGAATGTATTTTATGTGAAAGTCGTCTGGTGTTTACGAATTTCCGAGTCGGAAATTCGGTCAATGATTTAGTCACCCATGCGATAGTTCAGTCAGAATTGAGGGCAGCATAATAAGGTTTGTAGGATAAGTGTATCTAAAACTCATGAAATAGGGCTAAAACAGTTATAAAATCCCCGATAATTATATTTTCGATACCTTTTAAAAAAACAGCGATGGTGAAATTGGCTTTTTTAGACGGGCCAATGCTAACTCAGCAACATTCAAATTCCTTACCTTCAAGGTGTAGTTCCCCGCACGCTTACGAAAGGGTAAGTACGCATTCAACTCAATACAAAAATGGCGCTAGGATCTCTTCATAAACAGAGACTCTCTAGCGCCATTTTTTTATAGTAACGATACTAATTATTTATACTGGTTGAACATAATAATAAATAGATAAGAATTGCGTCACACAACCGCCTAAAACAAACAGATGCCAAATAGCATGATTGTATGGGATCTTCTTTGACACATAAAAAATAACCCCAAGAGAATAAATCACCCCTCCAAGGCCTAATAAAATCACCCCATTAATATCGATATGAATCACTAATTGGTACACCGCAATAACCGATAACCAACCCATGATAAGGTAGGTAATAAGGGATAGTTTTTTAAAACGATAGACAAAAACAATCTTTCCAATAATACCTATCAACGCGATAGCCCAGATCACAGCCATTAACCAATATGCGAGTGGTGTACGTAAACTCACTAATAAGTATGGCGTATAACTGCCAGCAATAAGTAAAAAGATGGCACAGTGATCGAGCGTTTTTAATAAACGTTTCGCTTTAGGTGTAGCAATAGAATGATAAAGCGTTGAAGCCAAAAACAATAAAATGATACTGGCCCCATAAACAGACATACTTGCGATGGTTAACCAGTCTGCATCCACTGCATTTGCTTTTACCAATAATAAAATTAACGCAACAACACCAAAAACAAGCCCTAAACCATGGCTTAAACTATTGGCTAATTCTTCTTTTTTTGAATAAGGAGTAGTGGTAGACATAGGACTCTCATAGAGTGATTACTCAACATAAAAGCAGTATGCCACATTTAAGAGTACAACTGTAAGCTTAAATGTGGCACTTTAAAATACATCTTATTGCTTTACGTGGTTTGATTTAAAAAATCAATTACTTGCTGACCCGCAATATCCGGAGGGGTATCGGATGGTATTTCCAAATAACGTTTCAGCTCATTACTACCAATAAAAGTAGATAATAAACCCGACAATCCTTTTTGTTGTCTATCAACCTCAAACCACAGTTGGAGTTTATCGTTGTCTCTATAAGCAATAATTTCAAGCTCACGCCAGCGACCATGATAAGGCCCATCAAATGGAACAAATTCAAACTCTTGTACAAAAGGCAATTCAAATCCACTCGCCGCTTCGCATTCAACTTGACGAATTCGCAACCCTTCGCCTTCAAGCGCACTTAATACACCCTCAAATAATTCATCTGGTCTAACGGTTATCGGATCTTTATCGGTGGGATCTAATCCCAAAGAAATATCTAATCCCGTTTCTACCCATACTTTTGTCTCACCAATCGTAATTGGTGTATTTAATGGCAGATCCAAATCAATATCAAATTGACGCTGTTGCTTAGGTTTAATCGTAAACGCATAAGGCAAACTCCAATCAGCAAGCACATAGGTTTGCTTGATGATTGCTTCACGTGAATTATTCTCACCTTGTCGCTCAACTTCTTTTTTATATTGGCAACACAGTTTCAACTCAATATTATCAATACTTTGAGCCGTTGCTCCACCCGTAATATCAATCGTAATTTTTATTTTTTGCCCAGGAATTAAGGCTTCATGGTGAATAATTGTATCTACATTAGCAGAACCTATTCCTAACGATGCGAGTGTTTTCTTTAAAAATGACATATTCCCTCCGTCATTAATTTTGTTCTATCGACAAATTTATTATACAAATATTATTACCTACATCCCAATATCACACTGAGATGTACCTCGACTAATAGGCAGTTTATGATACTCTTAATAAGTGTTTTATAAACACAAACTCCTGACTATTCATTTGGATTAGCGCAAGCTAAAAGAGTTCACTTTACGTGTTCTCATGAATAGTTAGGTCATTAATTTGGCCATGGATGAGCCTGGCTATAGAGATAATACATGCGTCCTATGACTGTCAGGTCTTCACAGTGTGGATCGCCGCCGTTCTCATTTTGTAAAAGCATCGGTAGCAAAAAAGAACGTTCCTGAAATGACATTAATTGTTTCAGAAAAAATCGAAGCTCCGAAAGTAGTTTCATGTGCGGCATAATAAAATAGCGCAGCTTGTCTGCGCTTTTTTCTTTTTATAATCCTGCAATTCCCGCTCTAACTTCCCATAAAATTTCGATATACTTATCCTTAATAATTATAAGGAGACTGCTCAATGAAATGCCATCGCGTTAACGAATTAATCGAACTCATTCATCCAGAATGGAAAAAAGAACCCGAACTAAACTTAATGCAATTTATTGTAAAACTAGCAGAAGAAACAAAATACGAAGGGAAAATTGAAGATCTAACCGATGATATTCTTATCTATCATCTGAAAATGCGTAACAGCAAAAAAACAGACATGATCCCAGGTTTAGCCAAAGACCACGAAACCGATTTTAAAACGGCCATCTTAAAAGCGCGCGGGTTACTGTAGGCCTTTCGCTTATTTCCGTTTAACGATCTAATTTATTCTAACGAATTAGATCGTTTTCAAACCAAATAAAACACACTTTTTTAACTAAATTTGAACCCTCTTACGTATTCCTTCTCATCATCACGTTATAATTCAGCCGTAATGTCTTTATATATCTGCATAAATACAACAATGCTCAACATAATATCGCTGATATATACCCCATAATAATAATTAGGAATAAACATGAGTCAGGATAAAATCGACATCAAGGATGTGACTCCAAAGCAATTCAATCCAAAAACCCACAAATCCAGCGGTGACCGCTTTAATCCCAGCACGGGTATTTATGTTCGCCAAAGCAAAGGCACATTTCAACAATTACGCCGTTACGGTGGTTGGTTTTTATTAGCTCTATTCGTATTAACCCCATGGATTTCCTTTGGCGATCGTCAAGCCATTTTATTGGATATTGGAAGCCAACAATTCAATTTTTTTGGCACGACCTTATTTCCTCAAGATCTCACGTTACTTGCTCTTTTATTTGTCATTGCCGCCTTCGGTCTCTTTTTTATCACTACCTTTTTAGGCCGTGTTTGGTGTGGTTATCTATGTCCTCAAACGGTTTGGACATTTATGTACATTTGGTTCGAAGAAAAATTAGAGGGTTCAGCCAATAAGCGAAGAAAGCAAGATCAACTACCAATGACATCGAGTTTATTGCTTAGAAAAACACTCAAACATTGTGCGTGGATTGCTATTGCCATTGCTACTGGCATCACTTTTATTGGGTATTTTGTTCCGGTAAAAGAACTCGTTATTGATTTTTTCACCTTAAATATCGATTTTCTACCTGCATTTTGGATTTTATTCTTTGCCGCATGTACTTATGGAAACGCGGGATGGATGCGATCTATCGTTTGTTTGCACATGTGTCCTTACGCTCGATTTCAATCAGCCATGTTTGATAAAGACACCTACATCGTTGGTTACGATCCAAAGCGTGGAGAGAGCAGAGGACCTCGCTCTCGTAAAAAAGACCACAAAGCACTAGGGTTAGGAGACTGTATTGACTGTAATTTATGTGTTCAGGTTTGTCCTACAGGAATTGATATTCGAGATGGTCTTCAATATGAATGCATAAACTGCGGCGCTTGTATCGATGCATGTAACGAAACCATGGATAAAATGGGTTACGAAAAAAATCTCATTAGCTACACCACGGAACATAAATTAGCGGGACACAAAACGCATGTAATGCGACCAAAACTGATAGGTTATGGCATTGTCATGATCTTAATGATTGGGTTGTTCTTAGCTCAAATAGCGACAGTCGATCCGATGGGGCTTGATATCTTGCGCGACAGAAATCAGTTATCGCGTATGAACAATTCTGGTTTGATTGAAAACACTTATACTTTAAAAATTATAAATAAAACCCAACAACCACAACATTACCAATTATCTGTTTCTGGTATTGAAAACACAACTTGGTACGGCCCACAAAATGTAAACGTTAAACCCGGTGAGGTATTAAGTCTTCCAATGAGCCTAGGGGCGAGTAGTGAGAACTTAACTAAGACGATAACCACGATTGTTTTTGAGATTAAAAATGATGATGAACAAGTGATAAAAACAGAAAGCCGTTTCTTTAAACCGCTATAATCACTCTATTATTGACTCAAAGGGCTCATGATGAGCCCTTTTTATTTGAGAGCACCCTATGTCTGAACACGCTTTTAATTTCAGTACACTTACTCCTGATTTATTGTGGTATGCCCTCGCAGATATTGGCGTAAGAGCTGAATCAGGATTCCTCGCCTTAAACAGTTATGAGAATCGCGTTTATCAATTTAGCGATGAACACAAGCGTCGGTTCGTTGTGAAATTTTATCGACCTCAACGCTGGTCAGAAGCCCAAATATTAGAAGAACACTTATTTGCGAAGCAACTTGTACAACAAGACATTCCCGTTGCTGCGCCGTTAGAAATAAATGGCAAAACACTTCATTTCGCTAAAGGTTATTGGTTTGCTCTTTTTGATAGCCTAGGCGGGCGCACCTTTGAAGTGGATAATTTTGATCAGCTTGAATGGGTAGGGCGATTTTTAGGCCGAATTCATAAAGTAGGTGAAGCGGAGCTATTTACTCATCGTCCAACGGTAGGCTTAGATGAGTACCTCTATCAACCACGAAAGCTGTTAGAGAATAGTTCATTCATTCCCTCTTATTTAGAAAACAGCTTCTTCTCCGATCTCGACCTGTTAATTAGTCGAATTGAACAACATTGGCAACCAAGTAAAGCGATTCGCCTACATGGTGACTGCCACCCAAGCAATATTTTATGGCGTGATGGTCCATTGTTCGTCGATTTGGACGACGCAAGAAATGGTCCTGCAGCACAAGATATGTGGATGCTGCTTAATGGCGATCGCCAAGATAAGTTAGTTCAGTTAGATATTCTCGTTGAAGCTTATTCTGAATATTGCGATTTTGACCATAACCAATTGAAACTAATTGAGCCTTTGCGTGGTCTACGAATGGTACACTACATGGCATGGCTAGCAAAACGTTGGCAAGATCCCGCGTTTCCTATTGCTTTCCCATGGTTTTCAGATGCAAAATATTGGGAAAGTCAGGTACTTGGTTTTAAAGAGCAAATAGCAGCGTTAAACGAAGCACCTTTAGAGTTGATGCCTCAATGGTAATAAAAATACAATAAAACAAACACAAATGGATTGGAGAAAGTTAAACATGATGAAAACAATGATGGCACTGTTTGGTGCTTTAGTTCTTAGTTTTTCAGTGAATGCAGCAAACTTCACTGAAGGCGATTATTACAAGGTTCTTAACCTTCCAGAATCAAAAACACCGACAGTAAATGAGTTCTTTTCTTTCTATTGTCCACACTGCAATAGCTTTGAACCACTGATCCAAGGTCTGAAAAAAACGCTGCCAGAAAACGCTACTTTTAAGAAAACTCACGTTTCATTCATGGGCGGAAAAATGGGCCTATCAATGAGTAAAGCATACGCAACAATGGTTTCTCTTGGTATTGAAGACAAGATGGTTCCTGTGATGTTTAATCGTATCCATTCTATGCAAAAGCCACCACGTAATGACAAAGAATTACGTCAAATTTTCTTAGATGAAGGCGTAAATGCAGATGAGTTTGATGGCACATACAACAGCTTTGCTATTAACTCTATGGTTAACCGTTTCGATAAATCATTCCAAGACAGTGGATTGACTGGTGTTCCAGCGCTTATGGTTAATAATAAATATCTGGTTGAGACAAGCAAAATCAAAAGCACCGAAGAATACTACGAATTAGTTAACTGGTTGCTTAAAAAGTAAATTAACGATTTAAATTGAAAAGGGAGCGATAATCGCTCCCTTTTTTTTATCTATAGAATAAAGAGGTTATCTTTTCAAGATACGCTGTAGATACTCATCTTTTTCTTTCCATAACTCATTAATCCATTGATGAAAACCGCGTCTAAATACTTTATCTTCAAAATAATCGCCGTTCACTTTTTCATCATTAGCATGAAGTTTTATCCGAACAACCACTTTGGTTAATTTGCCTTGTAGCATATCTATAAATGGAGAGTCTTGATTTTCAGGATAAGCTAACGTCACATCAACGATTCCATCAAACAGTTCACCCATCGCTGATAACGTAAATGCCACACCACCAATCTTTGGCTTGAACAAATGTTGATAAGGCGTACGCGCTTCTTTTAATTTATCAGGCGTCGCTCGTGTTCCTTCAACAAAATTAACCACCGTAGTCGGCACTGAGCGAAAGTTTTCACACGACTTTTGAATCGCTTTAAAGTCATCGTCTTTGCGTTCAGGGTTTCGGCGCATAAAGGGCATGTCCGCCCCCCAACATGCAAGCCCGACAAAGGGAACATAGAGCAGTTCATATTTCAAAAAGAACTTAGTCATTGGCACTTTATCTTTCATCACGGAGGATAAAATAACGATATCAGCCCAACTTACGTGGTTAGATAACAATAAATACCACTTTTCTTGAGATAGCGTTTCCCCCCCATCAACAACCCAATCAATTGTATTGTTAATATTGAGCATCCATAAATTCAACGTAGCCCAACACCATAAGGTCTTATTCGCCATTGATACCATTAATTTCTTTACGAAAGGAAAAGGCAGAATAAATTTAATTACAGCAAAAAAGCTGATAATAAATGACGTCAGAGCCGTATTTAGGATTACAAGCAAAGTACTAATGACGAGTCGAATATTAGCAAACATAAAAATCTTCATTGATTAGCGGGATAAAAATTGCGCTAATAATACCAAGACTGACTTTTTTTTGTTATCCCTATTTTCTCTCATCTTAAGAAAAAGACACTACACCGCTTGAGCACTTAATTGTTTCAATAATCTATCCATAGCACGGTAACCAACGGCCTCACCCAAATGGATACGCTGAATGTTCTCTGATCCAGATAAATCAGCAATGGTTCTGGCCACTTTAATGATTCGATGATACGCACGAATAGAAAGCCCCAATCGATATAGTGTATCTTCTAGAAAAACCGCATCTTCCTTTTCTAGTGGGCAATAAGTTTCAACCTCTCGGCTACTCAATAATGCATTAATTTTCCCACTTCTCTCTAGCATTTTCACACGAGCAAGCCTAACCCTTTCTTTAACTTGGAGACTTGATTCGCCTCTATCCCCCCCTTCTGTTAACGTCCCTTTAGGCAAAAGAGGGATCTCCAATGACATATCAAAACGATCAAGCAAGGGACCGGATATTCGATTCAGATAACGTAAAATCAATTGAGGGTTTGTTCTCGTATTGTTCCCCTCATAGTATCCAGTCGGACTCGGGTTTAATGCACCAACCAATTGAAATCGGGCAGGGAACCGCATTTTGCTAGCGACACGAGAAATAATAATTTCACCCGACTCTAATGGCTCTCGCAAAGAATCTAACACTTTCCTTTCAAACTCTGGCATTTCATCTAAAAATAAGATGCCATTGTGAGCCAATGATATTTCACCCGGTCTGGGAATCGAACCACCACCAACCAAAGCCGCCATTGAACTCGAATGGTGTGGTGAACGGAAAGGGCGAGTACGCCAGTTTGATTCATTAATATGCTGATGAGTCAGTGACGCGACTGCGGCAGTCTCTAACGCTTCATCGTTTGTCATTTCAGGCAGTAAGTCGCTCATGCGTGATGCCAACATTGTTTTCCCCGTTCCTGGAGGGCCTAAATACAATAAATTATGTCCCCCCGCCGCTGCGATTTCTAACGCTCGCTTACCTTGTTGCTGTCCAATGATATCTTGGAGATCACGTTCTAAAGGCAAATCAATGTGCTCAATAACCGGAGACGTAAATAAACCCAGTTGCTGTTGCCCACATAAAAAGCCACAAACCGATAGAAGGTGAGGCGCAGACTTATGTACATTCGCACCAACCAAAGCCGCTTGATCTCCATTTTCATCAGGAACAATTAAACTTCGATTGGCTTTTAATGACGCGAGAGCCGCAGGTAGCACGCCTTTCACTCGTCGTAATTCACCAGACAAAGCGAGCTCACCCACAAACTCATGATCTTTTAATTTATGATTTGGGATTTGATCTGAGGCAGCCAAAATACCTAAGGCTATCGGGAGATCGAATCGCCCACCTTCTTTTGGTAAATCAGCAGGCGCTAAGTTTACGGTGATCTTTTTTGATGGAAATTCAAAGTTTGAATTTATTATCGCGCTTCTTACTCTGTCTTTGGCTTCTTTTACTGTTGTTTCTGGTAACCCAACTAAATTAAAACCCGGCATTCCATTACTAATATGAACCTCAACGGTAACCTCTGGCGCTTCAACACCAACGCATGCTCGACTGTGTATTATTGCTAATCCCATTCTTATTCCCAATTATTTATAACCCAATAATCTCAACGTCTTTCATTGATTTGTTATATATAAGCGCTAAATGAACGAGAATTGTGAATAAAATGAGAGTTTTTTCTTGTCATGAGAGGCATGTCTGTGTTACCACTTAGTTAATGTAACGAAATATCAAAAAAAAACACGTATACGGATAAATACCATGACCTTTTTTGCTCAGCTCAATATTCTCATTATAAACGTCCTAGTGGTGATTCTGATCACCGCTCGGGGATGAGTGAGCAAAAAGTCGCAATTGCAACGCACACTTAAAACCCCCAAGCCAAAAGCAAGGGGGTTTTTTTATGAATTCAGGAAGAAATGGGAGCGCATGATGTGCAAGAATAGAGAAACAATCACTCACGCAGGGAGCGACAGTGTATGAATGGCTCACAGTTAGTTGTTAATGCCTTATTACAAGAAGGGATCACCACCGTATTTGGGTATCCAGGTGGAGCCATCATGCCAATTTATGATGCACTCTATGATGGTGGCGTAGAACACATTCTCTGCCGTCATGAGCAAGGGGCTGCAATGGCAGCTATTGGTATGGCTCGCTCTACTAAAAGTGTCGCAGTATGTCTTGCGACTTCTGGGCCGGGTGCGACTAACCTAATTACTGGTCTTGCTGATGCCATGCTTGATTCTATCCCTCTCGTTGCAATTACTGGCCAAGTCGCTAGTCACCTTATTGGTACTGATGCCTTCCAAGAAATGGATGTCATTGGTATGTCACTTTCTTGAAGGTAAGGAATTTGAATGTTGCTGAGTTAGCATTGGCCCGTCTAAAAAAGCCAATTTCACCATCGCTGTTTTTTTAAAAGGTATCGAAAATATAATTATCGGGGATTTTATAACTGTTTTAGCCCTATTTCATGAGTTTTAGATACACTTATCCTACAAACCTTATTATGCTGCCCTCAATTCTGACTGAACTATCGCATGGGTGACTAAATCATTGACCGAATTTCCGACTCGGAAATTCGTAAACACCAGACGACTTTCACATAAAATACATTCGTACGGATCTACTTTTACATATCCTTTTAACATTGCGGCATACCCTGGCATTTTCGGCTCAGCTTCTATTGTCATACCTAAAGCTGCATAAACTCTAGGCAGAGCTTCTCCACGACGACGCATTGATAAAAAACCGTAGTATCGGATCATCTTGAAATGTTTATCAGGATAGTGCTCTACTATCCGTCTTATCATCTCTTCTGGTGATAATGTTAGGCTGTCTGTTGTTCCTGTTCGATGGTCTAAATAATTAAACGTTATCATTCCGCCTTTGGCGTAATGACTTAAACGTGACGCTGAAATCGGGGGCCGTTTTAAATACCGACCAAGATAGTTCATCGTCGGTTTTACATTATTTGTCTTTTTAGCAAAATGAAGCTTCCAACGACGATTATATTGACTGCTTAAAAAGCGTGACCAATCCGTTTTATTACGGATATAGGGGCATTCTTCGCTTGATAAATCAAGCTCATAATAAGCCTTACCCAATAAACTGACGATAGCCGCTCTCCAACAAGGCTCTGTCGTTTTCATTTGGAAGTAAATGGGTTTCCATAAACCGGTACGTTCACAAATTCCCCCACGAGTGACCGATAAATGTAAGTGCGTATTCCAATTCAGTTTTCGACCGTAAGTATGAAGAGCATAAAAGATACCGACATCTATTCCTTTATCTTTTGCCCATCCCAGCAGAATGTTTGCAGCACATTTGAATAATTTATTTAACAGCCAACGGTTATGACGAAAGATAGGCCATAGCGTGTTTGGAAGGGTAAAGGTGATGTGTTGATATTCGCATTCAGGGAAGACATGTTGTTGCTTTTGTATCCATCGCTCTGTGGCTTTCATGCCACAGCTACTGCACGCTCGAGATTTACAGGTTTGGTGAATATATTTGATATGGGTACAGTCAGGGTTGCAACAATGATATTCGCGAGAGCCAAAAGCCGCTGTCCCACAGGACAGCATCTTTGTGACATTTTCAATCACGACCGCTCTTAGGTTAGCTTTGTTATTATGAAGAAATTTAAGCCAGTTATTTTGACTATTAAATAATTGTTTCAGGGGTTTATATGCGTGCATGGCGATAGGATAAACGATTTATTGGCAACAATGGAAGAGGTTGAGTCCTTTTGATTTGCGCCGTAGGCGCCTATTGTTCTTGAATTTGAGAGCCTAATAAACGTATGGTTTAGTATTGGGGTTATAGGAATTCAAAAGTCGGCTACTCTGACGATTTATTCTAGTTTTGAAAAGCTATTCTTAGATATTACAGATCTAAACAAAGATTTTTCTATCCATCCACTGTTCTTTAGATAGTTTATATGCTCTCTACTGACTTAGTGGGATTTCAGTTTTAAAATTCATGTGTATTTTACTAACTTTGCCATAGTGATCAGTTCTAGTTATGACTTTATTGCCAATAACCCTGTGGCGCACCGTAAAGCGAGCTAACAGTGCAATTTTTACCGTGTAGGAAGTTGCTAAATTAGAAACCAAATGACTCATACTTGTAAAAAGAGTTAGAAATAGTATGAAATAGGACGGGGAAACTAACCCCCGTCCTGAATTTATACGTTCTATTAATGCGAAAGAAGCTCTAATTCACGAGAGCTAAATCCTGTCGCTTTCATGATCACGTCTTTATCTACACCTGATTGCAATAAGTTACGAGCCATTTCATTTAATGTATCTTGGCGACCTTTTTCAAGTCCTTTTTCAAGTCCTTTTTTTAGCCCTGTCTGTTCGCCTCGTAAAAGCCCTTTTTGCTCGCCTTGTTGAATTAGTTGCTCGGCTATTGTCATTAGTACGCCCTCATGTTTTGGTACTTGTTGTGCCAACTCTTCCAACAACGTACTTACGTTCTGGCTTTCCCCTACCGTTACTAAGTATTCAATCAGGGTTCGGATTTGGCTGTCTGTATGATAATCATTTGATAGTAAAATGGCTAACGGTTTGATTATTTCTATGATGTCTTTTTGGTAAATGTGCTTCTGAACCAACTCTAATAACGCAATTCGTTTGTGTTGCATTATCTCGCTGTCATCCATCACAGTAACATCCACCAATGGAAAATTATTACTGTAGAGTATTTTCGCCATGTCTGGGTTAGTAAAACAATCCAACCAATTCATGCTGTATGGATACGGTGATGTTTTACCGTGGTAAAACAGAAGTGGAACAACCAATGGCAGCTCTTTGTTTCCAGCGTCAAGATGCTTTTGCATTGCTGCAATAGCATATCTGAACATCCGAAAGGCCATGTGTTCGTCTGGGCTACTTTGGTGCTCGATTAACGCATAAATGTACCCATCACCACATTCTGTCTTCATTGAATAGAGCACGTCTGAATAGTACGGACGTAAGTCGTCTTCTAAAAACGTGCCTGACTCCAGTTTCAAGGTCGATAAGTCACACAACGTTTGAAGATGTGCTGGTAAATGGGTTTCCAGCATATCTTTAGCGGTATCAGGCTTGCTTAAAAAGGCTTTAAACAACCCGTCATGGGGTGTCGATGTGTTTTTTTTATTCATAAAGAAGTGATCCACTTTACTGATTAAGTGAAGTATACCATTAATCGAATAGGATAATAATGTTGTGCAATATCGAGGTTTTTTATTTTTTCAGATCCATTGCTTTGTTACCGAACGAACACTGTTCGTTCTTGTTCTCTGTTCGGTAAGGGTGTTCTTTGTATTGCAGTGATACATTAAATTATCTATAGCTATTTCTTACGGTGTCGTTATTTACTATATATTTATTTTTTATTATGGATGGTGTTCTTTACCATTAAATAACCTGAATTCTGGATAAAACATGCTTTAAGCGAGGATTAGTTCAAATTCACATTCTGATAGCTTAATTCGTGGCTTTTGTTTTTTTAAACAATAAGCCACAACGCCTGAAATTACATTTAGCATGAAACCAGTCACGCTACGATGACGGCTATGTTCAATTTGAGAGATATTCTTCAATTGGTCATTTATCGTTTCGATAATGTATCTCTTTGATAACATAGCCTTATCAAAAGCACTTATCTCTTTTGCTTTCATGTTTTTTCGCGAGGTAGTCACTAAATCGACATCAGAGTTCTTTAAGCTCTCACTCAACTTTTTACCTATGTACCCTTTATCAGCGTACAATTTCCCCGAGAGTTCTTTGCATAAATCAGGTACAGGAGTCCTATCATTTACATTGCCAGCTGTGATTTTCAGCGAAATAATTTCTCCAAGATGGTTAATCAATAAATGAAGTTTGAAGCCGAAAAACCATCCCATGGTACCTTTTCCTCTTTTCGCAACACCATCAAAGACTTTATGGCGAGGAATTCGAATGTTATGGCATACTTTAAGACTCGTGGAGTCAACAAAAGCAATGCCAGTCGGCTTACCTTTGATAGATTGAAAATAGGCACACATTGGGGCGATTAGGCTAGGCATTTTGCTCACAAATCGAGTGTAGCTAAGTAAATTTGGAAAGTATCCTTTCCAATATTGATGAACTAACCCGATATAGAAGTTCTTGAAATCTCTATGATTTGATTGATGAAAAGCGATGACAATAGTCATACATTCACTAGTAGACATTACTGACTGACGTTTTCTTTTTCTCTCACTAGCCTCAACAAGGTATTTTTCCCATTGAGATAAGAATTGATAACAAAAATCATCGACATCACAAAATATATCAACTAATTTATTCATCTTGCCCACCTTTTAAAATACGTTCAAATAATTCTTGGTCGAAAGATCTGATCGTTAGGTGGGCAATTAGTTCAGCCTTATCCAGAATTCAGGTTAACTAAAACATATACTTGAGTTTCAACCCTTAATTGTGGATTACTTATAGAATCAGATAAACAAGCCCCTAAAGTTGCACCAGGCTCTACATTGGCACTTGTATATACATAATGCACTTCTATAGTGTCTCCTGATTTCAATTCTTTATGCTTAAATTCTTTTAGTTCTGAACGGCTTAAATTTCCGCTATATTTATAGCCTGTATTATTACCTTTCCCATCACCATTGCCAGCGTATTCAGTAAATTCGCCACCTTTATGTTCTGCATTTTTATGGAAATGAATATTACATAGATTCATTTTTTCATAAATAGGAGCAAGGCCAAATGAACGTTCATTTTTACCATTTAAATCATCAATATTACGAGGAGATTGAGGACCAAACCCTTTCCCTTTTGTGTTTTCAGAAAGACTTTCTCTTTGTTCATTCAAATCTTTACTCACTATTTGAGAGGCAAAAGTTGTAGAACTTACGAGTACAATTGCGCTTAATAACAGTGTTTTTTTCATGATAAACATTCCTACAAATAAGATTATCTATCTAATGTAATTTGCATTAATAGATGATAATAGTGATAAATTGTTACTAATCATTAATATTAACTCTATTAATTGGGGGGTTATTTTGACAGTGACATTAGGGTATGCCTTAATGTCACATGACAATGAAGTTATGACTAATTTTCGTGATATTTGAATGAAAGCGTGATCACTAGCTAAAAAAAAGATCGCCAAATTTGGCGATCTTTGCTGTGATGCGTAGTTCGGCTGTTATGTTTAATTACCTTAGTTTAAAGAATGACAGCTCTTGATTCTGCTTCTCTGCTAATACTGCCAGTTCTTGTGCTGCTTTTTGTGTCTGATTGACCGCTGCAACGTTCTCATTTACCAAATCAAAGGTTCTAGTGGTATTCTTAGCTATATCTTCCGTTACGTTGTATTGCTCTCGTGAAGCCGTAGCAACTAATGTGTTGATATCAGAAATCGCTTGAACTGAATGGGATATATCATCAAATGACGCTTTAACTAGATCTGAAAGCTCTATTGACTCCTGTATTGATTTTACATTGGAAATCATATTGTTGTTCGCATCTTCTGATTTTGCTTGAAGTGAGGATATGATTTCTTGAATATTTTTTGTTGATTCTTGAGTTTTAGCTGCTAGATTTCTTACTTCATCAGCAACCACAGCAAAACCACGACCATGCTCACCTGCTCGTGCTGCCTCTATTGCTGCATTTAATGCAAGAAGATTGGTCTGATCTGAAATAGAACTAATCACATGTGTTACTTCACCGATATCAATTGCACTATTTTTAAGTTCTTCAATTAGATTTGCCGTTTCTTGTACGGAAATATTGATAGATTTTGATAGGGCTATCGATTGCTCTAAGGCTATATGTCCCTCGCTCACATTCTCAATCGCTTTTTTTGTTTCATCTTCAGCCTGTACAGCATTCATTGACACTTCTTTCGATGAACAATAGGCGCCTACGGCGCAAATCAAAAGGACTCAACCTCTTCCATTGTTGCCAATAAATCGTTTATCCTATCGCCATGCACGCATATAAACCCCTGAAACAATTATTTAATAGTCAAAATAACTGGCTTAAATTTCTTCATAATAACAAAGCTAACCTAAGAGCGGTCGTGATTGAAAATGTCACAAAGATGCTGTCCTGTGGGACAGCGGCTTTTGGCTCTCGCGAATATCATTGTTGCAACCCTGACTGTACCCATATCAAATATATTCACCAAACCTGTAAATCTCGAGCGTGCAGTAGCTGTGGCATGAAAGCCACAGAGCGATGGATACAAAAGCAACAACATGTCTTCCCTGAATGCGAATATCAACACATCACCTTTACCCTTCCAAACACGCTATGGCCTATCTTTCGTCATAACCGTTTGTTAAATAAATTATTCAAATGTGCTGCAAACATTCTGCTGGGATGGGCAAAAGATAAAGGAATAGATGTCGGTATCTTTTGTGCTCTTCATACTTACGGTCGAAAACTGAATTGGAATACGCACTTACATTTATCGGTCACTCGTGGGGGAATTTGTGAACGTACCGGTTTATGGAAACCCATTTACTTCCAAATGAAAACGACAGAGCCTTGTTGGAGAGCGGCTATCGTCAGTTTATTGGGTAAGGCTTATGATGAGCTTGATTTATCAAGCGAAGAATGCCCCTATATCCGTAATAAAACGGATTGGTCACGCTTTTTAAGCAGTCAATATAATCGTCGTTGGAAGCTTCATTTTGCTAAAAAGACAAATAATGTAAAACCGACGATGAACTATCTTGGTCGGTATTTAAAACGGCCCCCGATTTCAGCGTCACGTTTAAGTCATTACGCCAAAGGCGGAATGATAACGTTTAATTATTTAGACCATCGAACAGGAACAACAGACAGCCTAACATTATCACCAGAAGAGATGATAAGACGGATAGTAGAGCACTATCCTGATAAACATTTCAAGATGATCCGATACTACGGTTTTTTATCAATGCGTCGTCGTGGAGAAGCTCTGCCTAGAGTTTATGCAGCTTTAGGTATGACAATAGAAGCTGAGCCGAAAATGCCAGGGTATGCCGCAATGTTAAAAGGATATGTAAAAGTAGATCCGTACGAATGTATTTTATGTGAAAGTCGTCTGGTGTTTACGAATTTCCGAGTCGGAAATTCGGTCAATGATTTAGTCACCCATGCGATAGTTCAGTCAGAATTGAGGGCAGCATAATAAGGTTTGTAGGATAAGTGTATCTAAAACTCATGAAATAGGGCTAAAACAGTTATAAAATCCCCGATAATTATATTTTCGATACCTTTTAAAAAAACAGCGATGGTGAAATTGGCTTTTTTAGACGGGCCAATGCTAACTCAGCAACATTCAAATTCCTTACCTTAGATAACAAAACAACATCAAAACAATAAGTATCAAAACGTAAATTTGTTGTCATTTAGCCCCGAAACTCTAAGCATGCCAAGTAATTATTGGGTCGCCTTTCCTAATACTCACATAGGAATTGAAGAAGTTAAATTTCTAGAGGAAATAGCAACCCCTTCAGAAGTGCCTGCCTATATTTATCCTTTAAACTCAAATATGATTAAAATTATGAATAACCGTTTGCTCAGTAGTGGCTTGGCGGAAATGAGTTTTTCTGAAAAACAATGGGTCGTAGTATCCACAGCTACGTTATTACCTTTAGAGTCATTCACTGAACTTTCCGAAGCTAAAGATTTTGTATTTAAACAATTTCCTCAGACTAAAAGTATTCGTTCTGATTGCTTAGGGATCTTATCAAGTGAGCCTGATTATACACAATTACCTGTTCTAACCATTTATGACGAAAAAATATGGGAAGATTATCTACTTGAATTAGAAAATAAACATGGTTTTCTTTTCTCAGAAGAATACTTATTAGGAGATCTACTTCAAAAATTAATAGTAGAACATCAAGCTCCAAAAGAAATATACCAAGAATTTAATGATTTTAATGCAATAGAAAAAGCCATTGATTTTATCAAAAAAAATCAACTTATTGGCTACCAATGCGCAATTTCAGTTATTACGCAATTTAGTGAAAAATTATCTCGAATTGACAGTCAAAGAAGCATGTTAGAAATAGACTAAAAATGGTTCTAATTTAGCAACCTTTCTGATTATCTGAGATCGAGCATTATTTAAACAACCAATTATAGAGAAAATACGATGGATAAGTTATTTAAAGTAGTAAGCAATGGAATTTATGAAATTGTAGATAACGCATGTAATCACAATACAATAGCAACACCTTTAAGTCAGAAGGCATTTTCCCCCCTCGCTTACATGAGTGAAATGATGGTACCAAATGATATGCCAATGAAAATGCATGATTTCGCAGCTCGATGTATTAACTTAATAGGATTGAGTTGCCAAATAATGAATACTCACCAATCTAATTTCAAAACCACAGATACATACTTAATATGTAAATCATTTATCTCTAATGTTTGCGATGAATTAGAAATGCCTAGTAATTCCTACCAAAGACAGTACTGGCTAGAGCAAATTGATAACAAATTACTTTAATATCAATTTATAATAAAGTTAGATGTAATTTCTTCTCGATAGTGACATTAGGGTATGCTTAGTTTTCGTGATATTTGAATTAAAATGTTGATCACGAGCTAAAAGAAAGGCCGCCAATTCTTAGGCGACCTTTTTGCTTCAATTACTTAGCATAATCATCGCAAACATTAGAACTGGAACTGATTGCAACATAATACCGCTCGTACTTACGAATAATCATCGGCTTTTGTGAGTCATAAGTCCCCATCTTTGCTTTATCTTTAAAGCAGACATAATAATCATTATCACTAGAAGCTTTTATAACAGTTAAAGAATAAGTCCAATAATCATCATCTAACAAAATGTTTTTTTCACTAAAGATAGGAGTAGGTAATTTTTTATTAAAATCTTTGAATGTTCTCTCCTCCCCTTTCCTCAACGGCATTAATGAGCTATTAAACGATGTGATATCGAGATTATTATAAATATCCTTCATAGGAAACGCAGAAACCGAACAACTAAAAACATACATTAATAGTAATAATTTTTTCACTACAAAATCTCCTTAATTAACTTAGCTTCTTTATGTCGTCTAACTTCAAAATCATCACCAAACGCCATTAAATTATCATACATACCATTCCAATCTTGATTAATAGCTTGTTCCCAAAATTTTTCAGCTCTACGCGGTAAATAACCATATTGATAAGCAACAGATGCTACGACTGTTTGAGCGTTAGCTGGCAAGCACTCAAACTTAACCTTACTTGATGAATTAAATAATTTTATAATCTTATCTGTTTCACTTTTTTTAACTGTTGCTTCTACAACAGAAAGATCGGCCTCCGTAAGTGAAAGAGGTAATGCTTTCAACTTATTAACAGCCTCATATTTTTTTAAGCCTAAATAAGGTGTGAATTTTTCAACCAATGATTCAGGTAGCCCCATGCTAATTAAATCATTAACATTTCGAGCACCTAAGTCAAAACCACTCCCAATAGTAACGCCACTTTGACTCTTATCTGGCATTGGAACATAACCTTCTTTTTTTGTTCCTTCTAACAATTGTATAAAGTGATGGTCAATCATTAATTTACATTTTCTAATGTACTTCCATTCGATTGTAACAGCTTCATCTAAGGCTAGTAACGTCTGATTTCCCACTACACCATCAGACTTTTTCATTTCATATTCAGGATGCACTTCATGCGTTGGCACAAACTCACGCTGAAAATCTATTACTGCTTGTTCGGTTCCGCTGCCAAAATCACCGTCGGCACCGTACTTACCTAAATCAAAATTAAGCGCAAGTAACGCCTCTTGAATGGTTTTGATTTCATTACTCTTGGGCGCGTCTTTATCGCCTTTCTTAATTGCTCCTTTCTTTTCTTGAGCTATCGCCTCAAGTCCATCAGAGCCAGATAATATTTTAGAATGAAGTCGTATCGAATTGACTTTAATAACGCACGTGTTTTTATTCAGAGCCGTATCGTCTTGCACAAACATATGGGCAACGTCTGAGAATGGTTTCTCTATCACACTCCACACATTAGCAAAAGAAAATACCCATTTATCACCGCTCACGTCCTCTGGACTTTGAGCGTTTCTATAAACGACGTCAAGTGCTTCGCTCTGCGCTGTGTTCTTCACTCGTAATTCGTTGTCTAACGCTAAGGCTCCGTCTTTATGCATTGGGTTATCTGCATTTAAATCATACAACTCTTTCGCACCCATACCATGTTGCTCTGCGATTTCGCCCCACGTTTCACGCTGACCTGTCTCTGACTTGATTTTACACACATGAAACTGGATGCTTTCTTGCTCTGGAGGCGTGTCTTTTATTGTTACAACATCATCCACTTGAATTAAATCAGGGTTCGTTATCTGAGGATTTAAAGCCAGAAGTCCATCATACGTAATGCCTTGCTTTTTCGCTATTAAGCCAAGGGTATCACCAGATTGAACCGTATAAGTGATTCGTCCATTGTCTTCTTTCTCTCTCAGGACAATTTTATCTGAACGAGCAGTAACCACTTCATCGGGATTAATCAGACACGCGCTTTCATCGAGCCATTGATCGTTTATCTCACTCAATTGCTCTTGGGTCATTTTCTCTTTGGTATACAGTAAGTGTTGGCGAGAGATAACCGTATTGTCTATTTTCCAAGGCAATAAAATAAAAGCGTATTCATGCTCTGACAATAAGTCAGAAGACAGTGTTTTTCCTTTTGAATAAGTCACTTTGAATGACCACTTATCACCACCAGAGAGTGGGTATTCATTCTCTAATTCATCATTAATGAAATGATAAAAGAAGCCGACTTTAGGCCATGCCAAGCGGTTATAGATTTGAATTGAAGGTTTAATAAGAACAAAAGACTCAGCATGAGTGCCAGAGCCTTTTTTAACAGGAGACACATCGTTAAAAGTCAGGCTGTAACCGCTTGAAATGAAAAATTCACGAGTAAGGCTCTTAGGCTCATTTACCTTTACGCTTGCAGTCAGTAAGCTAAACCCTTTATCAGTTTGGGATTTTGTCCATAACGATATGCTCTCTTCTTCTTTCGTTTTCCCTAGAAAAAACGCACCTACTTGATAAGTATTTAATTCATCAAGCGTACAAGCTATTTCAATCGAATATTCAAACGCGGCGGTCTCAACCAGTTTCTCTTTGATTGGCTCATGATGAGGGGTATCCGCTTTCGCTTCTCTTGCTAATTCTTCATTCCACGGATAATACGCATTTACAAATTTTCTATCATCTACTTTCATTGCATACACAAGTTATGTTAATTGCCAAATCAATCTACTATTTTATCAAAACTCAATCCTGTCTATGTAATTCATTTCTAGGCAGAGTGACGGGATCTATAGCCACTTTAACCAAAATTGTTAAAGTGTGATATTAAGCTGAAATTTTATTGGGAATAAAAACATTCAAAACAAATGGAACGAAAGCCTATAAACTTACCTATGACATTAGGGTTTTACTCAATTGGCACATGACAATGAAGTTATGACTCATTTTAGCGATATTTGAGTTAAAACGAGATCTATAGCAACAAAAAAAGCCGCTAAATTTTAGCGGCCTTTGCAGTTCTTACTTCGGCTGTTATGGTAAATTAGAGCCTACCCTTAGAATAATTCTAACGTCACTCAAAAGTATTTAATTACTAAGAGCAACTAAGAGTAACCATTCATGTAACAACCATTGTTAATTACAGAGTTTCTATATTTCATATAATCTAACTTACTTCTTAATTAAGATTAATATGCTACTTCTTCCTTGGATGATTGTTTCAGGTATTGTTGTATCTGTCATTGTTTGCTTATTAACAGCAGTGTTAATAACACACATTGATTAATAAAAAGGTCGTCAATTAGACGGCCTTTCTTAATTTTTACTACGGCAGTTAAGTTAAATCAGTTCAGAACGCGCGTGATCGTGTAGCGTCCAGACGCGAAAAAGGCTGCCAATTAGGCGACCTTTGCGATAGCAATAAAGAACTCAACAAAAAATAGACTTTAGTAATTGTTCGCATCGTTGGAATTGGTTTTTTTCTTGAGGTGTATATTCATAAGTAACCTCTCCTATATTCTCATTACGTGACAATATTTTATAATCACTATTTTCTGATTTAACTCGAAGACCAGAAATCGTTGATTGCACTCTTTGTCTCGATTCTCCAGTGAGTTCTATCAACTCTCGAATCGATGCTTTTTTATTTTCTCGTAAAAAATTAAATATTTGCTCGCTTAAATTTTTACTATTTATAGTCGTACCCATTGTTAAACGCATCCTTGATGAACCGTCATCAAATAAATCGATGTGTTCGTATAAAACAATATCTTCTTTTTGTAAAATACATTATTGCCATCGTTACTTTTTGTTAGTGCTAATTTGGTACGCGATATGCCCCTTATGTTAAATCCGTAAGTTAGCCTATAAAAACCATGCTTTCGCAGCCTCAGAAGCCCACAGCGCCACTTTTTCGATATAAACCACACCGATATGCCCCAAAACACGTTTGAAAGTTTATGACACTTTCAGAGCGATTTACAGGGTAATAAAATTGAAATCAATCTCAAACAAAAATCACGTCATAATCTCCATTTTAACCACTCTCAGAGACTAAATTATTTTCCATTCGATTAGTGGTATACTTAACTTAATCAGTAGAGTGGATCACTTTTCATGAGTAAGAAAAACACAACAACACCCCATGATGGGTTGTTTAAAGCCTTTTTAACAACGCCTGATACCGCTAAAGATATGTTGGAAATACACTTACCAACGCATCTTAAAACGTTATGCGACCTATCAACATTGAAACTGGAATCAGGTTCGTTTTTAGAAGACGACTTACGTCCGTATTATTCAGACGTGCTCTACTCAATGAAGACAGAATGTGGTGACGGCTATATTTATGCTCTTATTGAGCACCAAAGTAGCCCTGACGAGCACATGGCCTTTCGTATGTTCAGATATGCTATTGCAGCCATGCAAAAGCATCTTGACGCTGGAAACAAAGATCTGCCATTAGTTGTTCCTCTGCTGTTTTACCACGGTAAAACATCACCATATCCATACAGCATGAATTGGTTAGATTGTTTTACTAAACCAGAAATGGCGAAAGCTCTCTATAACAATGATTTTCCATTAGTGGATGTCACTGTTATGGATGACAGCGAGATAATGCAGCACAAGCGCATTGCACTATTAGAGCTAGTCCAGAAACACATTTACCAAAAAGACATCAATGATATTCTTGAATCGTTAGCCATCTTATTATTAAATGACTACCACACAGACAGCCAAGTCCGAACCCTGATTGAATACTTAGTAACGGTAGGGGAAACTCAGAACGTGAATACGTTATTGGAAGAGTTGGCACAGCAAGTACCAAAACACGAGGGCACACTAATGACAATAGCAGAGCAACTAATTTTGCAAGGCGAGCAAAAAGGTCTTCAACAGGGACTTCAACAAGGTCGTCAAGAAGGCGAACAAAAAGGCCGTCAAGAAGGCCGTCAAGAAGGCCGTCAAGATACATTGAAAGAAATGGCTCGTAACTTACTTCTCTCAGGCGTTGATAAAGATGCAATCATGAAAGCGACTGGATTTAGCTCTCGTGAATTAGAACTTATTTCTCATTAGCACATTACGTCATAATGTAATGCATATTTTGGGGATATGTAGATGTAGAATTAAAGGGCGAACGGTGTTCGCTCTTTTTTTGTGATTTAGAAAGCAGGTGACATTAGGGTCTACCCAATTGACACATGACAATGAAGTTATGACTCATTTTAGCTATATTTGAATTAAAACGTGATCACAAGCAACAAAAAAAGCCGCTAAATTTTAGCGACCTTTGTAGTTCTGATTTAGGGTTTTATATTAAAACACTATTAACTCTTGTTTTTTTCTCTCATGTACAGTGCGAATGCTTTTACGTGCTCTAAAACATCTTCAATATCTTTTTCACAATCAAGAAGCTGATCAGGTGTACTCGTTAATATTGGCAAATCCTTAACTTCTGGTTTTGGCTCTGACAACCACCTCCAAGCTCGTGGGATCGTTTTTAATACATCAGATGCGGCGAGAATCTCAAGAATCTCTTCCACTTTTTGATTATATTTAAACCATGATGTTGGTTTGATTGCTGAAGATTTTCTGCCCGCAATTCGGCATGGCAGTTGAGATTCTGACAGTTCGCTATTCTTAATATATTTTACCGTCCAATCGGCCAAATTACTCAGTGACTTATTAGGTTTACGATATTCATTATTCTCTTTGGAAGGGATAACAAGACCAATTTTTATTGGTGAGCGTAGCGATTTTTGATTGTGTTCACGGATTTTTTCTAAAGCGGGGACAATATCAGTATCATTGGTAACAAAGATAATTTGTTCTAACGTATGATCCATAACTGCGTCATAGACAGCTTCAATCGCTATATTCACATCGCTCTGTTTTTCTTCTAATTTCCACACCTTAACTCTTGCACAATCTTTTGGCTCTTTTTCGATGCCTGCCTCATAATACTCCACTTTCGGGTATTCGACTTTATCAACTGCGTAGCTACCTTTGATCGTTTTTAGCAAATTTTCACTATGGAGATAAAGCGCGTGATGATAAGAACGTTGGTCATTAACTGAATTAGGGTCTGCTGCTGCTTTATTGGTTATCTCCGCGGTAAAATATTTGATCCCTACATTATCGTGTAAGGTGGCATTGTATACATCAGAACGAGGGATAATATGCTCTTCAAAGAGTTTAACTAGGTCTAGCCATTTATATGGAGTACCTTTCAAGCAACCATAATAAAAATTGTAACCATCAATATAGATTCGAGTACGCATAATATTATTCTTATTCCTTGGCTTCAGATACGAAAAAACCGACCAGAGGTCGGTTCATTCTTCCCAACTCCAGGGGTCGCAATGCCACGCGTGGAAGAAGGGTAAGTAGTGATGTAATCATATCACTACTTACGTAATTTTCAAGTGATTATTATAAAAAACACTTCTCACAAACAAATTGATGGTACTTCCGTTTCCCAGAGTTAAGTATGTCCCTTACGTTAAATCTGTAAGTTAGCACCTAAAAAAGAGTCCATAGCATTGATATTATGACGGAGAGATTACTATGCCACTTCAAGTAATGTAATTTTAAGGGGTAAGTCTTCAACCAATAATGTTTTTATTGATACCTTAATATATTGTTATACGCATACAATTTTACCTAGTTACTCTCTAAAAGGAATGCTACTTACAATGACTTCTACGTGGTTAAAGCCATATGTAGAAAGAATTTTTTTAACTATTTTTACGCCAATATCTTTATTACCACGTGGTGATACACACACATATTTCAAAATCTTAGGATCGAAGTGAAAATCCACATATGGTTTAGAACCTTGAAATTTAGCAGGAACATAGAATTGACTATTTGGCATAGGATGAAAAAACAATCTATGTTCTTGCTCGAAATGGAAAGCACTATGCTTTAAAAACATAGCATTTGTTAATAAATTTGCTTTTGTAGTCTTTCCATTTTGAGGGCGATACCAATCAGTCTTGATGTCTATCTCAGATAAAAAATAATTACACTTTCTATATTGTGGAATTTGAGATGATGGGTAATTAGGCAAAGGTAACTCAAATGCATTTTTAACACATATTACGTCTTCCATCACCATGGTGTCAGAAAATTCGAAACCAAGAGACACGCCACCATTGCTTGGACAATAAGCTAGCCATTGGTACAAAGAATCCTTAGCCTCAGATAAACTAAATGAAAAGATATGAGGGTCATAATTATCATCTAATAGTTCATTGATATCTTCAACAATATCATTAACTGAAGGGTCGTGAGTTTTTATTAAGATATTTTTGATTGCATCTAAACCATGCTTAAGCTCAACCGAGTCATTTAGATAATTTATATGTGTAGCACGCAAAGTTGGCTTTGCTTGCCCTAAAATGGATGATAATACTTCAACTGACGTGTAGTGCCACAACAACATAATTAATACCTCAACTTAAATTTTTCGAGCGCATAACGAGGCCGAAAAATTACTCCAACCCTCGCATAATTATTCTTTTCAATATCATATCACTATTGCTTGATGCCAATCATGCAACCATGTCCTAATTACTAATGAGGTGTCGTTTTGTTTTGATAGTGACATTAGGGTATACCTTAATGTCACATGACAATGAAGTTATGACTCATTTTAGCTATATTTGAATTAAAACGTGATCATGAGCTTGTTATACCGTTACTCAACTTTTTGGATGAACTCATTACAGCCTTGACACTTATAACCATGCTTAAAGAAAAATAATGGAAAACCAAGAAGAATAAAAACAACAAATGCTGGTTTTTTACCCTTGGTGAATAGAACTAAATCCTCACTGCCGCAATTAGGACAACAATTTTTTATTATTTCAGTTTCAGGACTATTTATAACCGCTTCTGAGAAATCCGTATTTATGATTGATAATGCCATTTCAACATCAGCTTCATTAACCATTAATCGAACACCTCCAACTGCATTAGAATACAACCATTGAGCATTCACAGTATGTTCATCAGCAATCACACTTCCGATCCCAGCAGCCTCAAGACTTGCTTTGGCTATGTGAGCTTCATGCGGAAATGAAAATCGAGCTAATACTTCCATTATTAATCTTCAACGATACATTAACACTCTATTTTAAAGTGAACGTGAATTTTTCATTATTAACACTTCCAAGAACTATAGGCTTTCCTATTTGATCCTCTCGAACAAGAATTGTTGTCTTTATTTCACGGCTTGATTGATTATATTTACGCTCTTGAGCAACTACCACATCTACGAGGTAGTCTGAATACTGCTTAGTCACTAAACCAGAAAGCTCTAGACTTCCCTCGTCATTATTCTCAACAGCTAAAAACTTTCTATCTTGCTGTATTGCTGCCAACACGAATGAAGAATCATATGTCAGAAGTATCGATGTTGGCTCTATGCTTTCATTCGCCACACAACCAAATGCTATGGAACAAGTAATAAATATAACTTTTGATATAAATTTCATTTCCTGATTTCCAATTCTCTTACGAAGTATTGAGCGACAATTAGAATGGCTGGTTGATCTAATTGACACTCTATAGCTTTGACATATGCAAACCTCATACAACAACACTGAAATGTAAAGCATATGTAATAAATACCTATTTATTAGCATTAGGTAATGTATTTAATTCACATTATGGAATGAAAATAACAATTTAAAGGTAACGTTCAATGAAAGATCCAACTATATGACATTAGCGTCTACCCAACTGGCACATGACAATGAAGCTATGACTAATTTTAACTATATTTGAATGAAAACGTGATCACAAGCGACAAAAAAACCGCTAAATTTTAGCGGCCTTTGCGGTTCGTAGAACGGGATTTACGTTAAATAAAGAACCATAGTCACTTGTTATACCGTAAGACTTTCTGAGTACATTTTTCGGTATGAACGATGCTCTAAGTCCGTAGAACTCAGGCCAAACTTACTTGCTAAAACAATCAGTTCAGACCGATAACTTTCAAGTAGACTTTCATCGTCAGTCATAATCGCAAATTCAGCAAAATCACCTAACCCATTAAGATTATCGATAGTAATATGAAATTTACCAACAAAGTAAATACTACGCGTTTTCTTCATGGCTAAAACAACATGGTAGCCCATTGTATTAAGCATACTTTTCGCTTTATTGGTATCGGTGATATTCGTCGCTTCACAATGGTCAGCCTCTGGTCCTTTGACTATCCAAAGTTTAATTCCAGACGGTTCCATTTCACGAATACAAAGGCTTTTATTTTCAGCCAAAAGTACTTGTTCAGGAGTATCAAAGTAACAATCAGATTCTAAGTTATCTTCAAGCATGACCTCGTACATCATTGAATTTAATATAGTTAAAAACTGAGATTTAGACTTCAGCCTATATTTCAATTCTACTTCAAACTTACCTTCAAAATGTTCTGACATCGAATCACTACTTGCTTAAAATGATAAAGAAGACTAGATTAGCACGGATTTCAGTTAACTACGTTCGATTACGGTATAACGAGGCTGTAGAATTACTCCAGCCCCTGCATAATTATTCTTTTCAATATCATATCACTATCCCTTGATACCTATCTATATACATGATCTAATTACTATTATTACAATTAAAATCAACTACATGGCAAATTACAAAAGAGATAACTCAAAACAAAACATGTTTGTGCCTATCATGATTGATGAGCAACTTATCCCTGGCAATTTTAGCTACATTTTAATTAAAACATGATCACGAACTAATAAAAAAGTCGCCAATTAAGCAACCTTTTGAAGTTCGTAGAACGAGTGCAATGTTTACTTAATGCGTTGTTAAGCGCTTCCAACTTAGATCGTAATACTACGACCGGTTGGGAAATATTCTAAGCGATCGCCAAGCACACCTTTTAGAATATGATAGGCTTTCATTCCTGTGCAGTGACCTGTATACAACTTATCTATTGGATAATTTAAGATAGATTCACCAATTTCTTCGATCTGCTTTTTAGTTCCACCAATACTATTAAATAATGGTAATCCTACCAAGTGAAAACCACCAACAACCGCTTTGATTTTTGTATTTGGGAAGTGACTAATTGCAGTATCTATCATATTCAGAACACCACTATGAGCACAGCCAGTAAATACGATAAGCCCGTCATTTTCTTTTACGACGAGTAATAATTCATGATCAAAACTATCAGGTTTGCAACAACCATCAGATTCAGTAAAAAGATATTGATTACCTTTTGACTTAGCATATTTATTACTTAAATCAGTGATGATGAAAATATTAGGAGAGATTTCAGTCATTTGATTAACAAAGGTTAGTCGACTAGCACCTTTGACCAATAACTGTTTATTTATGCCTACATTGTTTTTAAAGCCAAATGTTTTGAATAAATAATTGGTTTCTTCGCATTCACGAAAATACACCGGAGCTTTTGAGTTACGATCTAAAAAGTGAGTAACCCCGTTACAATGGTCATGATGACGATGTGAAATAACGGCTGCGTCTACATTGCTAATATCAACATTCAATAAAGTAGCATTATCACAGAAAGCTTCACTACTTCCAGCGTCAAATAATATACTTTTTCCCATTGTGCTTGCGTGAATAGATAACCCTCTTTCTATCGCTAGGTCCGTTCGATTATTTAATCTTGTATTATCAATTAAAGATGTCAGTATCATGAACAATAGGCGCCTACGGCGCAAATCAAAAGGACTCAACCTCTTCCATTGTTGCCAATAAATCGTTTATCCTATCGCCATGCACGCATATAAACCCCTGAAACAATTATTTAATAGTCAAAATAACTGGCTTAAATTTCTTCATAATAACAAAGCTAACCTAAGAGCGGTCGTGATTGAAAATGTCACAAAGATGCTGTCCTGTGGGACAGCGGCTTTTGGCTCTCGCGAATATCATTGTTGCAACCCTGACTGTACCCATATCAAATATATTCACCAAACCTGTAAATCTCGAGCGTGCAGTAGCTGTGGCATGAAAGCCACAGAGCGATGGATACAAAAGCAACAACATGTCTTCCCTGAATGCGAATATCAACACATCACCTTTACCCTTCCAAACACGCTATGGCCTATCTTTCGTCATAACCGTTGGCTGTTAAATAAATTATTCAAATGTGCTGCAAACATTCTGCTGGGATGGGCAAAAGATAAAGGAATAGATGTCGGTATCTTTTGTGCTCTTCATACTTACGGTCGAAAACTGAATTGGAATACGCACTTACATTTATCGGTCACTCGTGGGGGAATTTGTGAACGTACCGGTTTATGGAAACCCATTTACTTCCAAATGAAAACGACAGAGCCTTGTTGGAGAGCGGCTATCGTCAGTTTATTGGGTAAGGCTTATGATGAGCTTGATTTATCAAGCGAAGAATGCCCCTATATCCGTAATAAAACGGATTGGTCACGCTTTTTAAGCAGTCAATATAATCGTCGTTGGAAGCTTCATTTTGCTAAAAAGACAAATAATGTAAAACCGACGATGAACTATCTTGGTCGGTATTTAAAACGGCCCCCGATTTCAGCGTCACGTTTAAGTCATTACGCCAAAGGCGGAATGATAACGTTTAATTATTTAGACCATCGAACAGGAACAACAGACAGCCTAACATTATCACCAGAAGAGATGATAAGACGGATAGTAGAGCACTATCCTGATAAACATTTCAAGATGATCCGATACTACGGTTTTTTATCAATGCGTCGTCGTGGAGAAGCTCTGCCTAGAGTTTATGCAGCTTTAGGTATGACAATAGAAGCTGAGCCGAAAATGCCAGGGTATGCCGCAATGTTAAAAGGATATGTAAAAGTAGATCCGTACGAATGTATTTTATGTGAAAGTCGTCTGGTGTTTACGAATTTCCGAGTCGGAAATTCGGTCAATGATTTAGTCACCCATGCGATAGTTCAGTCAGAATTGAGGGCAGCATAATAAGGTTTGTAGGATAAGTGTATCTAAAACTCATGAAATAGGGCTAAAACAGTTATAAAATCCCCGATAATTATATTTTCGATACCTTTTAAAAAAACAGCGATGGTGAAATTGGCTTTTTTAGACGGGCCAATGCTAACTCAGCAACATTCAAATTCCTTACCTTGAACGGTCTTCCTCGCACATTGTCCCCCAATCACACGAGTAATGACGATCTACAAATTTGTTAAGTTTGTCATGCTCTCCCTGAATTAACTGGTTAATTCCTTGCGTGAAAACAACCTTTCCTAGCTCAAATGGGATCGGTGAAATTTCACATTGACAAATATCGGTCATAATTTTATATTCCTTACGTTAGTTAAGTGGTTTAGGCTTAAAGTTACTTGTCATATAAGTGCTTTAAGCCTTTTCTTTTTTATCGTTTAATTAGCCATTGATGCGCCTTGCTTGACTGGCGGCTTTAAAAATAAATTTCTTATCGCCATTCAAACGCTCTAGCCAGCTTGCGATATAGCTTTCATGTTGCACCTCGCCCACAATCCCCAAATCAGCACAGCAGAACTCTGCGCCTAACTCGGCAATCAATTCCTCAAACGCATAATCTTTAGAACCAAAGCTGTTTTTTAAATTACGGTCTAAACGGGTTTTGTGACCTGTTGCGTGAACCAATTCATGCCATGTCGTCGCGTAATAGTCATAAGAAGAATTAAAACGGTCAACCATAGGCAATGTGATTTCATCGTGTGCAGACGAATAAAACGCACGAATACCACAATGATTGATTTTAATTCCAGTTGCATTGATGGCCTCGACTACGTGATCTAACGTTACAAATTCGTTTTTCTCTCTCACTTCTGCCACTGTAACCGCTGGCTTTTCGATGCCTTCTACTTGATCAAGATTAAACACAGTAAAGGTTTTTAACATTGGGATAATTTCTGTTTTTCCGTCGTCGTTTTCTTTTTCCCAATTTTTATAATAGATAATTGGGGTTCCTTTTTGGCCTTTGATAACGTTACCGCCTAGCTCAACGGCTTGGTTATAGGTCAACCAGTAAGGGCTTGTGAAACCTTTCATCACCGTTTCACTCCAAAGCAGTAGAATATTTACCCCTGAATAATTCGCTTTTGTTTTAAAGTTCATCGGTAACATTGAGCATTCATTCGTTCTATCCCACGGACACGCCCACGGTTTAACTCCACTTTCTAATGCTGCAATAATGCGATCAGTCACCATTTGATAAATGTCTTTAGATACTTTTACGACTGCGCGTTTTTTTGTTGTTTTACGCTTTTTAACCATTTCATTTTTGGGATAGCCTGCTCTTGCTTTAGTCGCTTCTGTTTCTTTAGTGATTGTTGAATTGATAGTGGTTGAATAAGTCATGGCTGTTTTTCCTATGTTTAAGTGAGTTTTCATCTTCGTCTTCGCCTGACTGTCCGAACTCCTAACATGGTTCTGCCTTGCAAAAGCGCAACGCGGCGAAGCGAACTATTGCAAGGGAGGTTCTGATAGGAGACGGTTAACAGGAAGTAGCGAGGACGATATGAAAAATCACACATAGGGAAAGCAATGACGCAATGAAACCACTATCAGCGATTACAAGCACTTAGAAAGAGAAGAGAAAGCTCTTGATTTTAGCTTTGGCACTGGCTTTTGCGTTGGGGAGAATGACGACAGGAACCCACCAGCCGTTAGAAACTTTGTTTCTTTACGGATAGGGGTTATCGGAGGACGAGCGCAGCGAGGAAATGACCCTTTTTCGATAGAAAAAAACGCCCTACATAAGAAATAAACGCTCTAACATTGAGAATAAAAACCAATTATAGCCCTGAAACATCTATAACAAATTACAACACTGTAGGAAAACACTACATATATTTTCACGGAAAAAACGGTAGTTATAAGGCATAAACTGAGCTAGAAATGACTATATTGAAAGATAAGTAAATGAAAAGCTAGGATTAGTGAAAGTGTTTAATGTAGAATAACGGTGGGTGCTTTTGGCTATCAACCGAAAGCATAACGCAAGTTTTGTAGACGGTAGATAAACAAAAACCCCGAAAGTTTAATTTTCATTAACTAACGAGGTTTAAGTGATGTATCCTGACAGAACTGATCTTAGCCTCTATTTTGATAAGGGGCAAGTAAAATGCCGAAAAAATCCGCCTTAACGGGCTTGATTGTTATTTGTTTAACGATCCTGTGTTTCACATGGATGGTAAGGGGGTCACTTTGTGAGCTTCAAATCAAAAATGGGAGCGCGGTAATACAGGCAACACTTGCCTACGAAGCAGAGTAGAGCTGGGCGGGTAGCAGAGTAAAGCTGCTACCCGATTTCAGACTGTGAGGTATAGGCCACAAGCACCCATATTTTACTTCTTCTCTATTTTTATTTAGAAAAATAGACTTCAATTGACTTAAATCCTAATGATTTAACAAACGCACTTAAAATATCTAATCGCCACGTTCTTAGCTCATCAACACGGCCATGACGAACAGCATAACCAAGTTGATTTTTTTCATCGATACCAAATAGTGAAAACTTATTGTGTTCATTATTCGACTCTTGAGCAATAAGAGTGGTTATCGTCTTAGTCTCAACTAGACGCTTAAACTCACCTTCTTTGACACGACTAAATTTCATTATTCCTTACCAATTAAACATATCACCATAATGTATTATACATATTGACGATATGTATGTTAGCTTAAATATGATTTATGGTGCAACAATCAAAATTGTAAGGTATAATCGACTCATATAATAAAGGGGTTAATTATGGAATTTTCAATTGATTTTTATAAGCATTATATAAATGTGTATGAGAAAAACATTACCACGTTTGAACACATTTTAACTGATAGTGATTTGACTAATAGGTTGTATTATGAAAAAACTTATTATGAAATATTATCTAAGCTATGAACAATAGGCGCCTACGGCGCAAATCAAAAGGACTCAACCTCTTCCATTGTTGCCAATAAATCGTTTATCCTATCGCCATGCACGCATATAAACCCCTGAAACAATTATTTAATAGTCAAAATAACGGGCTTAAATTTCTTCATAATAACAAAGCTAACCTAAGAGCGGTCGTGATTGAAAATGTCACAAAGATGCTGTCCTGTGGGACAGCGGCTTTTGGCTCTCGCGAATATCATTGTTGCAACCCTGACTGTACCCATATCAAATATATTCACCAAACCTGTAAATCTCGAGCGTGCAGTAGCTGTGGCATGAAAGCCACAGAGCGATGGATACAAAAGCAACAACATGTCTTCCCTGAATGCGAATATCAACACATCACCTTTACCCTTCCAAACACGCTATGGCCTATCTTTCGTCATAACCGTTGGCTGTTAAATAAATTATTCAAATGTGCTGCAAACATTCTGCTGGGATGGGCAAAAGATAAAGGAATAGATGTCGGTATCTTTTGTGCTCTTCATACTTACGGTCGAAAACTGAATTGGAATACGCACTTACATTTATCGGTCACTCGTGGGGGAATTTGTGAACGTACCGGTTTATGGAAACCCATTTACTTCCAAATGAAAACGACAGAGCCTTGTTGGAGAGCGGCTATCGTCAGTTTATTGGGTAAGGCTTATTATGAGCTTGATTTATCAAGCGAAGAATGCCCCTATATCCGTAATAAAACGGATTGGTCACGCTTTTTAAGCAGTCAATATAATCGTCGTTGGAAGCTTCATTTTGCTAAAAAGACAAATAATGTAAAACCGACGATGAACTATCTTGGTCGGTATTTAAAACGGCCCCCAATTTCAGCGTCACGTTTAAGTCATTACGCCAAAGGCGGAATGATAACGTTTAATTATTTAGACCATCGAACAGGAACAACAGACAGCCTAACATTATCACCAGAAGAGATGATAAGACGGATAGTAGAGCACTATCCTGATAAACATTTCAAGATGATCCGATACTACGGTTTTTTATCAATGCGTCGTCGTGGAGAAGCTCTGCCTAGAGTTTATGCAGCTTTAGGTATGACAATAGAAGCTGAGCCGAAAATGCCAGGGTATGCCGCAATGTTAAAAGGATATGTAAAAGTAGATCCGTACGAATGTATTTTATGTGAAAGTCGTCTGGTGTTTACGAATTTCCGAGTCGGAAATTCGGTCAATGATTTAGTCACCCATGCGATAGTTCAGTCAGAATTGAGGGCAGCATAATAAGGTTTGTAGGATAAGTGTATCTAAAACTCATGAAATAGGGCTAAAACAGTTATAAAATCCCCGATAATTATATTTTCGATACCTTTTAAAAAAACAGCGATGGTGAAATTGGCTTTTTTAGACGGGCCAATGCTAACTCAGCAACATTCAAATTCCTTACCTTTAAAGGGCGCTTCGCTTAAGGAGGACTTCGTCCCAGAGGAGAGCATAGAGCAGAGTTCAGATCGCTACGCTTGCAGATTTCAGAGGTGATAGTGGTGGCTACAGCGTTCGCTAAGTATAGAACTAGAAACTATACGCTGCGCTAACTAGAGACTATAAGATCAAAAGCCAGTATGGTGCTGCTCTTGCTCTTATAGAAGCGAAGCGGTCTAGTTAGCGCAGCGTATAGTCTCTAGCCTCTAGTTCTTTAAATATTTGCACCATAAACCCTTGCAATCCCCCCCTAAAAACCCCATTAATAAACCAAAGCCAAATCATGGCACTTTATTCTTAAATGGAACATTATCAGGAGATACGACCAATGAATATCCGTCCTTTACATGACCGTGTGATCGTTGAACGCCAAGAATCTGAATCAAAATCTGCAGGTGGCATTGTATTAACAGGTTCAGCGGCTGAGAAATCAACTCGCGGTATTATTCTAGCTGTTGGCAATGGCCGCATCCTAGAGAATGGTTCTGTACAGCCATTAGACGTAAAAGTAGGCGATTCAGTGATCTTCGCAGAAGGTAACATCAAAGCAGAGAAGATTGACGGTAAAGAAGTGTTGATCATGTCTGAATACAACATTCTGGCTATTGTTGAATAATAAGCACTCGTTGAGTAATTCGTTTTTCGAACTTTGCTATTTTCGATACTAATAAGCGATATTAAGAAAAGAATTTAAAAAGGAAATTAAAGATGGCTGCTAAAGACGTTAAATTTGGTAATGACGCACGAATCAAAATGCTAGAAGGTGTAAATGTTCTGGCTGATGCGGTTAAAGTAACTTTGGGTCCTAAGGGTCGTAACGTTGTTTTAGATAAATCATTTGGCGCACCAACGATCACTAAAGATGGTGTTTCTGTTGCACGTGAAATCGAACTTGAAGATAAGTTCCAAAACATGGGCGCACAAATGGTTAAAGAAGTGGCTTCGCAAGCGAATGACGCGGCGGGCGACGGAACAACAACGGCAACCGTTCTTGCTCAAGCTATCATTGCTGAAGGCCTAAAAGCCGTTGCTGCGGGTATGAACCCAATGGATCTTAAACGTGGTATCGACAAAGCAGTTATTGCTGCTGTTGAAGCACTTAAAGATCTATCTGTTCCATGTGCTGATACAAAAGCGATCGCGCAAGTAGGTACTATCTCTGCAAACTCTGATTATACTGTTGGTAATCTTATTGCTGAAGCAATGGAAAAAGTAGGTCGTGACGGTGTTATCACTGTTGAAGAAGGCCAATCTCTTCAAGACGAATTAGACGTTGTTGAAGGTATGCAGTTTGATCGCGGTTACCTATCTCCATATTTCGTAAACAACCAAGAAGCCGGTTCTGTTGATCTAGACAGCCCATTCATCTTGCTTGTTGATAAAAAAGTATCAAACATCCGTGAATTGCTTCCAACTCTAGAAGCAGTAGCGAAAGCATCTCGTCCTCTTCTTATCATCGCTGAAGATATTGAAGGCGAAGCGCTTGCTACTCTAGTTGTGAACAACATGCGTGGTATCGTTAAAGTTGCAGCGGTTAAAGCACCTGGTTTTGGTGACCGTCGTAAAGCAATGTTACAAGATATCGCGGCATTAACTGCGGGCTCTGTAATTTCAGAAGAGATCGGTTTAGAACTTGAAAAAGTAGTTCTTGAAGATCTTGGTCAAGCGAAGCGTGTAACTATTACAAAAGAAACAACAACTATCATCGATGGTGCTGGTGATGAGACTATTATCTCTGGCCGTGTTTCTCAAATTCGTCAACAAATCGAAGATGCAACCTCTGACTACGATAAAGAAAAACTTCAAGAGCGTGTAGCTAAATTGGCTGGCGGTGTTGCAGTGATCAAAGTGGGTGCGGCGACTGAAGTTGAGATGAAAGAGAAGAAAGACCGTGTTGAAGATGCACTTCACGCGACTCGCGCAGCCGTTGAAGAAGGTGTTGTTGCTGGTGGTGGTGTTGCACTTATCCGTGCTGCGTCTAAAGTTGTTAACCTTGAAGGTGACAATGAAGAGCAAACTGTGGGTATTCGTTTAGCACTTCGTGCTATGGAAGCACCACTTCGTCAAATCGTTAAAAACGCAGGTGAAGAAGATTCAGTTGTTGCTAACAACGTTCGCGCTGGTGAAGATAACTACGGTTACAACGCAGCTACTGGCGTTTACGGCGACATGATCGAAATGGGTATTCTTGACCCAACTAAAGTAACGCGTTCTGCACTTCAGTTCGCAGCATCGGTTGCGGGTCTTATGATCACAACAGAAGCGATGATCACTGATAAGCCACAAGATTCAAGTTCTTCTATGCCAGATATGGGCGGCATGGGCGGCATGGGCGGCATGATGTAATCATCGCCATAAACTGATTCGCTTTATAGTGTAATTTGTTTGAAAAGCCGAGGCAGAGATGTCTCGGCTTTTTTGTGCGTAGGAAAGAGCACCCCCTCCCAGCCTCCCCCTTACTAAGGGGGAGGGGCCGATTGTAGGTAAGCGTGCGGGGAACTACACCTAACAAATAAAATTCATTATGCGTATCTTACGATCTTTCATTTAACGAGAACGTAATTATGCAAAAAGATAAAAAGAGAACACCAGAGCAATGGCACGCTCTATTTGAATCTCAGCAATCTAGCAAGCTTAGTGCCGCTGAATTTTGTCGTAACCATAATATTCTGCCAAAGACATTTAGTGCACGTAAAGCACGATGGAAACAAAAGATTAACGCTTCTACTTTCTTGAAAGTAGAAGCGTTAACATCAACTATCATCGCCACTCCACAATTACCAGATATTCAACTTTCTATCGGAAAATTGCGATTAACATTGCCAGCTAATACTGAACCTCACTGGATAGGACTCTTATTAAAAGGGTATCAATCATGAATGTATTTACTGATGTTTCCACCATTTATCTTCATCGTGATTTTGTCGATTTTCGCAAGGCCATTAATGGCCTTGTCGTGATTGTTGAGCAAGAAATGCAACTATCACCGTTTAGTGATGCTCTATTTATATTTTGCAATAAGCCTCGTGATAAACTCAAAATATTGTATTGGGATAAAACAGGATTCGCTTTATGGTACAAGCGATTAGATGAAGACCGCTTCAAATGGCCACGAAATATAAATAACGATACGTTAGCATTATCAGAGCAGCAACTGACACTGCTATTACAAGGTTTTGATATCTTAGGACATCAACCGGTACATTATCAAACAACCCTTTAAATAGTTGATTCTCAGTCAAGAATAGGAGGCAACCGATTGATTACCTGTATTATCGTTATATAGTCATCTACATGATTGATAAAATAAAACCACTTCCTGATACCATTGACGAGCTGAAAGCACTTGTGCTTCAGCTTGAAAATAAATATAACCGTCTTCTAGAGCAATTTCGACTGGCTCAACATCAGCGCTTTGGTAAAAGCAGTGAATCTGACTCGACTCAATTTGATTTATTCAATGAAACAGAAGAAGAAATCATCATTGAAAATGATGACACACAAACGATTACCTACACTCGTCAAAAGCCAAAACGCCAACGCTTACCTGAAGACTTACCGCGTACTGTTATTATCCACGACATAAAAGATAAAACTTGTAAGTGTTGCGGTCTAGAGATGCATGCGATGGGTAAAGACATCAGTGAAAAGTTGGAATTTGTACCAGCTAAAGTGGAAGTTATTCAACATGTTCGTCCTAAATATGCTTGCCGAAATTGTGAAAAAAACAATACTTCAGTAGACATTAAACAAGCCCCAATGCCAGCGTCACCAATCCCTAAAGGGATTGCGACCGCAAGTTTACTTGCTCAAATTATTACGGCTAAATTTCAATACAGTCTTCCACTTTATCGTCAAGAAACGTTATTTCAGCAATGGGGTATCATTATTGGACGGCGAACGATGGCGGATTGGTTAATAAAATGCTCGGTACTATTTACCCCTCTTAATAACGAGTTACATCGTATTTTGCTTGAACAACCCACTCTGCATTGTGATGAAACAACGGTAAATGTGTTGGATGTTGAAAAAGCAAAATGTTATATGTGGGTCTACTGCTCTGGCTATGATTCTCCAGGCTCTGGTGTTTTGCCTGGAATTGTACTTTATGATTATCAATCTAGCAGGCATGGCTACCATCCAGTTAACTTTTTAAAAGGTTATAACGGGTATTTACATACCGATGGTTACCAAGGTTAGAACAATAGGCGCCTACGGCGCAAATCAAAAGGACTCAACCTCTTCCATTGTTGCCAATAAATCGTTTATCCTATCGCCATGCACGCATATAAACCCCTGAAACAATTATTTAATAGTCAAAATAACTGGCTTAAATTTCTTCATAATAACAAAGCTAACCTAAGAGCGGTCGTGATTGAAAATGTCACAAAGATGCTGTCCTGTGGGACAGCGGCTTTTGGCTCTCGCGAATATCATTGTTGCAACCCTGACTGTACCCATATCAAATATATTCACCAAACCTGTAAATCTCGAGCGTGCAGTAGCTGTGGCATGAAAGCCACAGAGCGATGGATACAAAAGCAACAACATGTCTTCCCTGAATGCGAATATCAACACATCACCTTTACCCTTCCAAACACGCTATGGCCTATCTTTCGTCATAACCGTTTGTTAAATAAATTATTCAAATGTGCTGCAAACATTCTGCTGGGATGGGCAAAAGATAAAGGAATAGATGTCGGTATCTTTTGTGCTCTTCATACTTACGGTCGAAAACTGAATTGGAATACGCACTTACATTTATCGGTCACTCGTGGGGGAATTTGTGAACGTACCGGTTTATGGAAACCCATTTACTTCCAAATGAAAACGACAGAGCCTTGTTGGAGAGCGGCTATCGTCAGTTTATTGGGTAAGGCTTATTATGAGCTTGATTTATCAAGCGAAGAATGCCCCTATATCCGTAATAAAACGGATTGGTCACGCTTTTTAAGCAGTCAATATAATCGTCGTTGGAAGCTTCATTTTGCTAAAAAGACAAATAATGTAAAACCGACGATGAACTATCTTGGTCGGTATTTAAAACGGCCCCCAATTTCAGCGTCACGTTTAAGTCATTACGCCAAAGGCGGAATGATAACGTTTAATTATTTAGACCATCGAACAGGAACAACAGACAGCCTAACATTATCACCAGAAGAGATGATAAGACGGATAGTAGAGCACTATCCTGATAAACATTTCAAGATGATCCGATACTACGGTTTTTTATCAATGCGTCGTCGTGGAGAAGCTCTGCCTAGAGTTTATGCAGCTTTAGGTATGACAATAGAAGCTGAGCCGAAAATGCCAGGGTATGCCGCAATGTTAAAAGGATATGTAAAAGTAGATCCGTACGAATGTATTTTATGTGAAAGTCGTCTGGTGTTTACGAATTTCCGAGTCGGAAATTCGGTCAATGATTTAGTCACCCATGCGATAGTTCAGTCAGAATTGAGGGCAGCATAATAAGGTTTGTAGGATAAGTGTATCTAAAACTCATGAAATAGGGCTAAAACAGTTATAAAATCCCCGATAATTATATTTTCGATACCTTTTAAAAAAACAGCGATGGTGAAATTGGCTTTTTTAGACGGGCCAATGCTAACTCAGCAACATTCAAATTCCTTACCTTCAAGTGCAATGCTTTACAGCATTGTAGAAACAGCAAAGGCAAACGGATTAATCCCTTACGATTATATTAGGTATTGTCTAGATCGTTTATGTGTTGGATCGCCAGATATCGATTCACTTTTACCTTGGAATGTAAAAGACAAGGTGTAGTTCCCCGCACGCTTACACACTAACCAACTGAACTACAAACGAAAATAAACCCCAAACTTTAGACAAAAAAAAGCACCGCTAATTAGCAGTGCTTCTTAATTTATCTACATGTTAAATTGAGATAAATTGCCGCTGTAATCGCTTAGTTCAAGGAGAGGGCGCGGAGCTTATGAACATAAGTGAGCACCTTCGACGCAGAAATCAGTGATTACAGCAAATATTTACTCAATTTATACGTCTAAGTTAGCAACGCGCAATGCGTTTTCTTCAATGAAGTTACGACGCGGTTCAACATGATCACCCATTAGCGTAGTAAACAACTCATCCGCACTTACCGCATCGTTGATAGTTACTTGCATCATACGGCGAGAATCAGGATCCATTGTTGTTTCCCAAAGCTGCTCAGGGTTCATTTCACCCAGACCTTTGTAACGCTGTAAGTACACACCACGACGAGAGTCTTTAATTAACCATGCAATGGCTTCATCTAACGTTTCGGTCGCTAGTTTACGCTCTCCACGCTGTACGTAAGCGCCTTCTTCAATCAGACCATTCAGTGATTCTGACAGTTCAGCAATACGGCCGTACTCTTTCGAGTTAAGCAAATCAGCACTTAGTACGTATTCATGTTGAACACCGTGAGTACGAACAACAAGCTTCGGCTGGTGAATGTTTAACTCTTCGTTAAACTGCAGCGCAGCGGTGTATTGGCTTGCACCTGTTTCATGCTCATTCAATGCGATAACTAACGCTTCAGTCCATGCTTGAACTGTCGCTTCGTTTTCACACTCATCTTGTGTTAAACGTGATGTGTAGACTAAACGATTTAACAATGGCAGTGGGTAACGGCGACTCATACGATCAAGCAGTTTCATTACACTGTTAAATTTACGAATTAAATTTTCAAGCTCTTGACCAAAAATTGATTCGTGAGGATTAACAAAAAGCGAAGCATTGTCTAATGCTTGCGTTATTTGATATTCCGCCATCGCTTCTTCATCTTTAATGTATTGCTCTTGTTTGCCTTTCTTTACTTTGTAAAGAGGTGGTTGAGCAATGTAGATGTAGCCACGTTCAATCAATTCTGGCATTTGACGATAGAAGAACGTCAATAGCAAAGTACGGATGTGTGAACCATCGACATCGGCATCGGTCATGATGATGATGTTGTGGTAACGCAATTTATCCGGATTGTATTCGTCACGACCAATACCACAACCTAGTGCAGTAATTAACGTACCAACCTCTTGAGAAGAGATCATTTTATCAAAACGTGCTTTTTCTACGTTTAGAATTTTACCTTTAAGCGGAAGGATCGCTTGGTTTTTACGGTTACGTCCCTGCTTGGCTGAACCGCCAGCAGAGTCCCCTTCCACTATGTATAGTTCAGATTGAGCAGGATCTTTTTCCTGACAATCAGCCAGCTTACCAGGAAGACCAGCGATATCTAACGCGCCTTTACGACGAGTCATTTCACGAGCCTTACGAGCCGCTTCACGAGCACGAGCCGCATCAATGATTTTAGAACAAACCATTTTAGCTTCGCCTGGATTTTCCGCTAAGAATTCAGCCAGTTTTTCGTTCATTGCCGATTCAACCGCTGACTTCACTTCTGAAGAAACCAGTTTATCTTTAGTTTGGCTTGAGAACTTAGGATCAGGCACTTTAACAGAAACAACGGCAGTTAGGCCTTCACGAGCATCATCACCTGACGCAGATGATTTTGCTTTCTTAGAAAAGCCTTCTTTGTCCATGAACGAGTTCAAAGTACGTGTTAACGCAGAACGGAAGCCAGATAAGTGAGCACCGCCATCACGTTGTGGGATGTTATTCGTATAACAGAAAATGTTCTCTTGGTAAGAGTCATTCCACTGCATCGCTACTTCTACAACAATACCGTCTTCTTTACGCTCAGAATCAAAATAGAATATTTTCTGATGTACTGGTGTTTTATTACGGTTCAAGTGAGTAACAAACGCTTTGATGCCACCTTCAAACATGAAGTGATCAGATTTATCTTCTTCACGCATATCTTGTAGACGGATAGATACGCCAGAGTTTAAGAAAGAAAGCTCACGTAAGCGTTTTGCTAGAATGTCATACACAAATTCAATATTTGCGAACGTTTGGTCACTAGGCCAAAAACGGATTTTAGTACCCGTTGTATCTGTTGTACCAATGACGGCTAATGGAGCCTGAGGAACACCATGACAATAAATTTGTTGGAAAATTTCGCCTCTACGATTAATCGTTAGCTCCACTTTCTCTGATAATGCATTTACAACCGAAACACCAACACCGTGAAGGCCACCCGATACTTTGTATGAGTTATCATCAAACTTACCACCTGCGTGAAGTACCGTCATGATAACTTCTGCAGCAGATACGCCTTCTTCTTCGTGAATTTCAGTTGGTATACCACGACCATCATCACTTACAGAGACAGAGTCATCTTCATGAATGGTAACAATAATGTCGCTACAGTGACCAGCAAGAGCTTCATCGATTGAGTTATCGACAACCTCAAACACCATGTGGTGAAGACCAGTACCGTCGTCGGTGTCGCCGATATACATACCCGGACGCTTACGTACCGCATCCAGACCTTTTAGTACTTTAATACTCGATGAATCATAATTTTCTGACATGAGTTACTCTCGCGTTTTTATCCTTGGGCTATTTTGCCATGTTCTATCTCAAACATCTTGCTTTCTTCATCATGCATATCTGCAATCTGTTCAGCAGTAATTGAACTAATAAACACCTGTGCCTTTGTTTGTTTCAAATATTGAGCCAGCAATTGGCGGCGGTGGCTATCCAGTTCAGAAGCAAAATCGTCTATTAAATAGATGCACTGTTTTCCTGTTGCTTCAGTTAAATGCTGTCCTTGTGCTAATCGTAACGCACATACCATCAACTTTAGTTGACCTCTAGACAGCACATCTTCAACAGGAGTACCGGCAACTTTAATTCTTAAGTCGGCTTTATTTGGGCCGCCGACGGTATAACCCAGCTGCTTATCTCGCTCAAAGTTTCGTTTAAGCAATTCCGCATAAGGAGTCTCTCTCTCCCAACCACGGTAGTATGACAGCTTTATGTCGTATTCTGGTAAGAATGCCTGACATATTTGTTGAGTTGCTTCAGATATGTGATTGATGTAATCCACTCGCCACTGATCTATCTTCTCAGCAAGGTTGGCAAGTTCCAAATCCCAATAACTCAACTCTCGATAGCTTTGTGCCGTTTTTAATAAGGCATTTCGTTGTTTGGTTAACCGTTTCACTCGGCTCCATGCTTCATAAAAAGCAGGTTCCACGTGAAACACTCCCCAATCAATAAAAGCACGACGGAACTTAGGTCCATCAGTTACCAACTCAAACCCTTCAGGATGAATCAGTTGCAGTGGTAAAACCTTGGCTAATTGTGCCAGTTTTTGACCACTTTCTCCGCCTATTTTTACTTCCGTTGTGCCATCTCTCTGTTTATTTATGCCGATTGGCAATTCAAATTGCTCTGGCGTAGTAAATCGACCATGAATAAAAAGCTCGTCACAGCTATTTCGAATAATTCGACCTGTTAACGAGCTTTTAAAAGAACGCCCGTGTCCGAGCAAGTATATCGCTTCAAGGACACTGGTTTTCCCACTTCCATTAGGACCGATAACAAAATTAAAGCCGGTAGATAATTGAATATCACACGTTTCAATATTGCGAAAATCATTAATAATTAAACGTGATAACGGCATCTATTTTTGTCTTTTACAGACGAATTGGCATAACAACATATTGTGCTTCATCGTTCGCACAATCTTCCACTAATGCACTCGCATTTGCTGTTGTCATCGAAATTCGTACTCGTTCACATTTCAACGTATTAAGTACATCTAGTACATCTAGTACATAGCTAACGTTAAAACCAATTTCAATGTCTTCACCTTGGAAATCGACATCTAAGATTTCTTCTGCTTCTTCTTGCTCTGGGTTGTTCGCTGTAATACGCATTTGGTTGTTTGCCAAATTAACACGAACACCTCGGAATTTTTCATTCGATAAAATAGCAGCACGCGCAAACGCTTGACGCAATTCGTCACAATCGGCTTCTAGTGTTTTATTACTGCTTTGCGGCATTACACGTCGATAATCAGGAAAACGACCATCAACAAGCTTAGAAGTGAAGATAAAGTTATTCACCTCAGCCCGCACATTTGAATTACCAAACTGTAACGTAACACTCTGTTCTGGCGAGTCAAGAAGGCGTACTAGCTCTTGAATACCTTTGCGTGGCATGATCACTTGTTGCTCAGGAAGTTCTGACTCTACTGGCATGTTACATACTGCCATTCGGTGTCCATCTGTCGCAACGGAGCGAAAAATAGTCCCCTGAGTTTCAAACATCATACCATTAAGGTAATAACGAACATCTTGGTTTGCCATTGAGAATTGCGTACTTTCAATTAGCTTACGAAGTTGTGCTTGAGAAAGCGTAATTTCAACTTCACTTTGCCAGCCTTCTATATTCGGAAAATCTTGAGCTGGTAAGGTTGCTAATGTAAATCGGCTACGTCCAGAACGAACTAAAACACGATCACCTTCTAAAACAATAGTAATATTTGCACCGTCAGGTAAACCACGACAGATATCTAAGAACTTACGAGAAGGCACCGTAATCGCACCCGCTTCAAAATCCCCTTCTAACAGAATATTACTAATAAGTTCTACTTCAAGATCTGTTGCTGTCATCGACAGTTGACCATTTTCAACTTGAAGCAAAATATTACCAAAAATAGGCAATGATGGACGGCCACCTAAGGCTCCAGATACTTGTTGCAGCGGTTTTAATAAATGGCTGCGTTCAATAGAAAATTTCATAATACTCGTTTATATAAAAGTAGATAAATAGCTTACGATGATAATGTTCTGATCAGATTTGAGTAATCTTCTTTAATATCATGGCTTTCTTCGCGTAACTGAGCGATTTTACGACAAGCGTGAAGCACTGTCGTATGGTCTCTGCCACCAAATGCATCACCAATCTCAGGTAAACTGTGGTTCGTTAGTTCTTTTGATAACGCCATCGCTAGTTGACGTGGACGAGCAACTGAACGAGAACGGCGTTTAGACAATAAATCAGCCATTTTAATTTTATAGTATTCAGCGACTGTCTTTTGAATATTATCTATTGTCACTAGCTTTTCTTGCAAGGCTAATAAATCTCGCAACGCTTCACGAACAAAATCAATCGTAATCGCACGACCAGTGAAGTTAGCATTAGCAACGACACGGTTCAAGGCGCCTTCCAGTTCACGTACATTCGAACGTAAACGCTTCGCAATAAAGAAAGCAACTTCATCCGCTAAGTGAATCTGATGATCTTCTGCTTTCTTCATCAAGATAGCAACACGGGTTTCTAATTCTGGTGGTTCAATCGCAACCGTAAGACCCCAACCAAAACGAGACTTTAGACGGTCTTCTACGCCATTAATCTCTTTAGGGTATCGATCTGACGTTAGGATAATTTGTTGATTGCCTTCCAATAGCGCATTAAACGTATGGAAGAACTCTTCTTGAGAACGCTCTTTATTAGCAAAGAATTGAATATCATCGATCAATAAGGCATCAACACTACGGTAATAACATTTAAATTCTTCGATCGCGTTATTTTGCAATGCTTTAACCATATCTTGCACAAAACGTTCTGAGTGCATGTAAACCACTTTTGCGTTTGGTTTACGTTCAAGAATGGCATTACCAACCGCTTGCAATAAATGCGTCTTACCTAAACCAGTGCCGCCATATAAAAACAATGGATTATAAGCCGTTCCTGGATTATCAGAAACCTGACGAGCAGCAGCCAAACCAAGTTGGTTTGATTTACCTTCTACGAAGTTAGTAAATTTGTGTTTAGGGTTCACATTTGAGCGGTGATTTAGATCATCAACAGGCTCTGGTCCTCTTGATTCCCATGGTTTATGCAATGATTGTCTTGCTTGCATTTGTGCAGGAGCCGACGTTGCAGCAGCGACATCAGCCGCCGTTCTTTGTGGGCGAGGTGGTGCAGATATAGGTTTACTTCCCACTTCAAAACGTAAAGTAGGTATATCACCACCACAGAACTCATTTAATAACGAGTTAATGCTATTTAAGTATTTATCACGAACCCAATCGAGAACAAATCGATTTGGGGCAAATAGCGTAAGGGTATTGTCATTTAATTCAGCTTGTAGGGGTCTAACCCACATACTAAATTCTGCGGAAGGTAATTCTTCTTGAAGGCGCTGTAAACACTGCAGCCAAAGCGATGAAGACACGGACAACCCCACTCATTATATTAATTGTAAAAGGTCGTTAATTTTATACTGTGGATAACTAGAGTGCCAGTGTTAGATCGAAGATCCAGTGAATAAGATCGAAGTTATTCACACTGATCACGCTTTTTTACCTAGATCGACACACTTTTTACCTTACTTATACCCAAAACCATCAACAGGCGGTTAAAAAATGACTTAAATGATTATTTAGTTATTAAAAATAACCATAGGGTATTTAGAGCTCACTCGCAAAAAACGTATCATGCATATCACAGTCGATAACGAGATATCATTATGAAATGGACAAAACAAATTCTAACCGGTTTAGCACTCACTTTAGCGGCAACTCAATTTGCTCAAGCCGCCACTGAAGTTAAAGTTGGGATGTCTGGTCGCTATTTCCCATTTACCTTTGTTAAGTTGGACAAACTGCAAGGGTTTGAAGTGGATTTATGGGATGAAATTGGTCGTCGTAATGACTATAAAATAGAATATGTAACAGCGAGCTTCTCTGGCTTATTTGGTTTATTAGAAACCGGTCGAATTGATACCATTTCAAATCAAATAACAAAAACAGAAGCACGTGAAGCAAAATATCTATTTGCTGACCCTTATGTTGTCGACGGCGCTCAAATTACCGTACGTAAAGGCAATGAAAGCATTAAAGGCATTGAAGACCTAGCTGGTAAAACCGTTGCCGTAGATTTAGGGTCTAACTTTGAGAAACTGTTGCGAGATAACGACAAATCGAATCAAATTGATATTAAAACCTACGATACAGGCATTGAACACGATGTCGCTTTAGGCCGCTCGGATGCGTTTGTAATGGATCGTCTTTCTGCTGCACAATTGATTAAAAAATCAGGTTTGCCGCTACAACTTGCTGGCGAACCTTTTGAAACCATTGAAAACGCTTGGCCGTTTGTAAAAAATGAAAAAGGCCAAAAACTTCAACAAGAAGTAAATAAAGCCCTGTCAGAAATGCGTACTGACGGTACCTTGGCTGAAATATCTCAAAAATGGTTTGATGCAGACGTAACAAAATAACCGCAGTAATATAAAAGTGAGTATTCACTTCGATAAAAATGACACAAAACCCACTATCATTACCCTTTAGTGGGTTTTGTGTTTATTGCTTATCTGATTTATATAGCTGACACTATCTACCGCACTTTTCTTTAAACCAATAATAGAGAGCATCATGGGATTTGATTTTGCGTATATGATTGAGCTCTTACCTATACTATTTAAATACTTAGGTACGACACTCGAAATGGCAGTATGGGGGTTATTCTTTGCCTTAGCGCTCGCGTTAGTGCTAGCTAACCTAAGAGTATTTAAAGTCCCTGTACTTGATCAACTCAGCCAACTTTACATCAGTTTCTTTCGAGGTACGCCTTTATTGGTGCAATTGTTTCTTCTTTATTATGGGCTTCCTCAAGTCTTTCCTATTTTTGTTGGCTTAGATGCATTTAGTGCTGCTGTCATAGGCTTAACACTTCATTTTGCTGCCTATATGGCAGAAAGTATTCGTGCCGCAATTATCGGTGTTGATCGCAGTCAAATGGAAGCCAGTCTTTCGATAGGAATGACAACCTCTCAAGCGATGCGCCGAATCATTCTTCCTCAAGCCACACGAATTGCGTTACCTTCTTTAATGAATTATTTCATTGATATGATTAAATCGACGTCATTAGCTTTTACACTCGGTGTTTCTGAGATTATGGCAAAAGCACAGATGGAAGCCTCTTCCAGTTTTAAATTTTTTGAGGCGTTTTTAGCGGTTGCTCTTATCTATTGGGGTGTCGTCATTATTCTTACTCAAGTCCAAACTTGGGCTGAAAAAAAATTAAATAAGGCCTATGTACGATGATAAAAATAACCAATCTACATAAAAGCTTTGGAACCACAGAAGTCCTCTCTGGCATCGATTTAACGATTAATAAAGGAGAGATAATTGCGATTATAGGATCGAGTGGAACCGGTAAATCAACGCTGCTCAGATGCATCAATTTTCTTGAAACCGCAGACCAAGGCACCATAACAATCGATGATGTCAGTGTTAATACAGAAAAATATACCAAAACAGAAGTACTCGCATTACGACGAAAAACAGGGTTTATCTTTCAAAACTACGCCCTTTTCGCCCACTTAACGGCAAGGCAAAACATTGCAGAAGGCTTAATAACTGTCCACAAGTGGAATAAAGCCGACGCATTAAAACGATCACAACAAATCTTAGATGATATTGGACTCGGAGACAAAGGGGATAGCTACCCTGCAGCCCTCTCTGGAGGACAACAACAACGTGTTGGTATTGGTAGAGCAATGGCATTAGAAACAGAGTTGCTATTGTTTGATGAACCCACGTCAGCACTCGATCCTGAATGGGTAAATGAGGTTCTGACATTGATGAAAAAACTGGCTACCCAACATCAAACGATGTTGGTCGTTACGCATGAAATGCAATTTGCCAAAGAAGTGGCTGATCGTGTTATCTATATGGCCGATGGAAAGATCGTAGAACAAGGAACACCAGAGCAGATTTTTGGTTATCCACAGGATCTGAAATTAAAGAAATTCTTAAACCAAGTTGGGATCGCATAAAGATCCTTGCGCTCTCGCTCACAAAAAGTATAATTCACCGTCCGGAAAATACGTGGAACCTCTTATTGACTATTTTTCTGCCAATGATTACAATTCCGCCTCTTTGTTGAGAGGCGTCGGAATGTACGTCCCACGCCGGGTTTAAATTAAACCTAAAAACTACTGATCAGTAATAAGGTAATACCAATGAAACGCACTTTCCAACCTTCAGTTCTTAAACGTAAACGTTCTCACGGTTTCCGTGCTCGCATGGCAACTAAGAACGGTCGTAACACAATTAACGCTCGTCGTGCTAAAGGCCGTAAGCGTCTATCTAAGTAATCACCAGATTATTTTGATGAATTACGACTTCTCTCGGGAGTTACGCTTGTTAACTCCCGAAGATTACAAATCAGTTTTCAAGCAAGCTCACCGAGCCGGCTCACCTCACTTCACCATTCTTGCCAGAGAAAATTCACTATCACACCCTCGTTTAGGTCTTGCTGTTCCTAAGAAGCAAATTAAAACTGCTGTTGGTCGCAATAAGTTTAAACGTATAACTCGTGAAAGTTTCCGCAATAAGCAACATTCCTTACCTGCGAAAGACTTTGTGGTTATCGCTAAAAAGAGTGCTCAAGAATTGAGTAACGAAGACTTTAACAAGCTATTAGATAAATTATGGCATCGCCTGTCTCGCCCTTCTCGTGGATAGCAATCGGTCTTATCCGTTTTTATCAACTCGTCATCAGTCCAATGATTGGACCTCGCTGTCGATTTACTCCAACGTGTTCACATTATGCAATTGACGCACTAAAGTCACACGGTTTAGTAAAAGGGTGTTGGCTAACTGGCAAACGTCTATTAAAATGTCATCCTTTGAATGATGGGGGCTATGACCCCGTCCCACCCAAGCAGCATAAAGACAGAGAACAATAACGATGGATACCCAACGTAATATTCTGTTGCTTGCACTGGCTTTAGTTTCTTTTTTACTTTTCCAACAATGGCAAGTAGAAACTAATCCGCAGCAACCAGCTACAGTTAGTACCGTTCAACAGACACACAAGAACGGTGATGTTCCAACTTCGTCAACAGCAAACAGTGATGCACCAGTGGATTCAGCTCAGTCTGATAAACTGATCACAATTACGACTGATGTGCTTACTTTAAAAGTAGATACATTAGGCGGTGACATTATTGAATCTGTTCTTAATAAATACGATGCTGAATTAGACTCTAAAGCAAAATTCGTTCTTCTTAAGAATGATGCTGATCATAGCTATATTGCTCAAAGTGGTTTGATCGGTCCTCAAGGTATTGATTCAAATACCGGCCGTGCACAATTTACGGCTAAAAAAACAGATTACGTTTTAGCTGATGGCCAAAACGAATTACGCATTCCTTTAACATTAGAGAAAAACGGTATTACTTATACTAAAACTCTAATCGTTAAGCGTGACAGCTACGCAATTGATGTTGAATATACGGTGAACAACCAATCTTCAGCACCAGCGACAGTAGAAATGTACGCAAACTTAAAGCAAAACTTATTGGATGACGGTGGCAGTTTAACAATGCCTACGTACCGTGGTGGTGCTTATTCAACTGAAGACACTCGCTATAAAAAATACAGCTTTGATGACATGGAAGATAAGAACTTATCTATCGACATGACAAATGGTCAAGGTTGGGCTGGTATGTTGCAACATTATTTTGCATCCGCTTGGATCCCTCGTAACGTTAATGACGCAACACTGACGACTCGTGTTGCTGGTGATTACGGTTACATTGGCGTTCGTATGCCTTCAGTAACGATTCCTGCAGGTCAAGAAGATACGTTGACTGCTACGCTTTGGACAGGTCCAAAACTTCAACCACAAATGGCAGCGACTGCTAAATACTTAGATTTAAGTGTTGATTACGGTTGGTTATGGTTCATCGCTTCTCCACTTCACAAACTATTGTCTTTCATTCAAAGCATCGTTGGAAACTGGGGTCTAGCAATTATGATCCTGACGTTCATCGTTCGTGGTGCAATGTACCCGCTAACGAAAGCACAATATACATCAATGGCTAAAATGCGCATGCTTCAACCTAAGTTGGCAGCAATGCGTGAACGCATTGGCGATGACCGTCAACGCATGAGCCAAGAAATGATGGAGCTTTATAAGAAAGAAAAAGTAAACCCACTAGGTGGTTGTTTACCTATCGTTCTTCAAATGCCAATCTTTATTTCGCTATATTGGGCACTAATGGAATCCGTTGAACTTCGTCATGCACCATTCTTTGGTTGGATCACGGATTTATCAGCACAAGACCCATACTACATCCTGCCATTGTTAATGGGTGCGAGTATGTTCTTAATCCAGAAAATGAGCCCAACAACAGTAACGGATCCAATGCAACAGAAGATCATGACATTCATTCCTGTTATGTTCACCGTGTTCTTCTTATGGTTCCCAGCTGGCCTAGTTCTTTACTGGTTAGTATCAAACGTCGTAACGTTAATTCAGCAAACTCTGATTTATCGTGCACTTGAGAAAAAAGGCTTACATTCTAAGTAAGTTAACTTTCTAAAGAAATAAACAAAAGGCGGCCATTGGTCGCCTTTTTTGTTTTATCGGCTTACAATATGCTCAAGCAATAGACATTAAGAATAATCATGACATTACATACAGACACCATCGTTGCACAAGCAACAGCCCCTGGACGAGGCGGCGTAGGCATCATTCGAGTATCAGGCCCTAAAGCTCAACAAGTCGCCCTAGAAGTCGTAGGAAAGACACTTAAGCCGCGTTACGCTGAGTACACGCCATTTAAAGATGATAATGGTTTAGAACTTGATCAAGGCATCGCCCTGTATTTTCCTAATCCACATTCTTTTACTGGTGAAGATGTTCTAGAGCTTCAAGGACATGGCGGTCCTGTCGTTATGGATATGTTGATTAAACGCATCTTAAAAATTGAAGGGATCCGAACGGCTCGCCCAGGAGAGTTCTCAGAAAGAGCTTTTTTGAACGATAAAATGGATTTAGCCCAAGCCGAAGCCATTGCCGATTTAATTGATGCAAGTTCAGAAGAAGCAGCAAAATCAGCACTTAATTCATTACAAGGTGTTTTCTCTAGAAAAATAAACACCTTAGTTGAATCACTTATTTATCTGCGTATCTACGTTGAAGCTGCGATAGATTTCCCAGAAGAAGAAATCGACTTTCTGGCGGATGGCAAAGTGAGTGGTGACTTACAAGGCATTATTGATAACCTTAACGCGGTTCGCCAAGAAGCGAATCAAGGAGCCATTATGCGTGAAGGCATGAAGGTAGTTATTGCAGGTCGCCCAAACGCAGGTAAATCGAGTCTTCTGAACGCATTATCAGGCAAAGACAGCGCTATCGTTACTGATATCGCAGGCACAACCCGTGATGTCTTGAGAGAGCATATTCACATTGATGGTATGCCATTGCATATTATTGATACCGCAGGTCTTCGAGAAGCGTCAGATGAAGTAGAACGTATTGGTATAGAACGCGCGTGGCAAGAAATAGCCCAAGCAGACCGAGTTTTATTTATGGTTGATGGCACAACAACAGATGCAACTGACCCTAAAGTTATCTGGCCTGAATTTCTAGATCGATTGCCTAAGAATATGGGTATGACAGTCATTCGAAATAAAGCCGATCAAACCGGTGAAAATCTTGGTATTTGCCACGTTAACGATCCTACTCTTATTCGCTTATCAGCAAAAACAGGTGAAGGTGTTGATGCTTTGCGATTGCATTTAAAAGAATGCATGGGTTTCTCTGGCAATCAAGAAGGTGGCTTTATGGCACGCAGACGTCATCTCGAAGCATTAGAAAAAGCATCTGAACACCTTGATATCGGTCAGCAACAACTTGAAGGTTATATGGCAGGAGAAATCCTGGCTGAAGAACTAAGAATCGCTCAACAACACCTTAGTGAAATAACCGGTGAATTCAGTTCTGATGACTTATTAGGGCGGATTTTTACTTCTTTCTGTATTGGTAAATAAATCCTTCCAGCATAAACACAATCAATAATGAGCTATTACGGCCCATTTTTTATAGGAAAAATTCATGAAAAACGCATCAATTATTACAGGTAGCACCCTTGGTGCTGCTGAATACGTTGGCGACCATATCGCAGATTTATTAGAAGAAATGGACTTTGCTACTGATATTCATAATCAACCAATTCTCTCTGAAATTGATACAAAAGGCCTCTGGATTTTGGTCGTATCAACACATGGTGCAGGGGATTATCCAGACAACATAAAGCCTTTTATTCAAGAGTTAGAAGAAGGTTCGCAAGACTTATCAGATGTCGAGTTCGCCATCATCGCTATTGGTGATTCTAACTACGATACCTTCTGTGCTGCTGGAAAATCATTACAAAAAGTACTTCATAATCGCAATGTAAAAGAAATATTTCCATTATTAGAGATTGATGTCACTCAAAACCCAATACCAGAGGAACCTGCTGAGTTGTGGTTAAAACAACACATATGTTAATAAAATGATGCAATCCATGAGTGAAAGTTATTAAATAAGCAAAACCTTTATTGTGGATAACTAGGCTATGATCCAGTGATCAAGTCATAGTTATCCATTGAATAAGATCTTACCCTCTTCCCCCTTGTGGATAAGTAAGCTTTTTACCCACAAGCAGTCCGATCGAAGATCAACGTTAAATAACATCTTTAGATCGATCCAAAGATATTGATCTTGTTGATCATTTACCACTTATCCACAGAGATCGACGATCTATATAATAGATCTAATAATAGATCTAATAAGAGATCTTATATATATTAAGTGATCTT